>NZ_JAETWA010000003.1 GCF_016774335.1 Luteimonas saliphila
TAGTCGCCGTCGATGAGGTTGAACGGCGGCAACAGGCCCGTCGGGTCGTCCCAAGTGGTCGGGTTGTTGTTCGCGTACGCGTAGCCGTGCCACTGCTGGGGGTCAGTCAGGTCCATGACCGGGTCGACGCTGATGAATCGGCCGAGGAGCTGGTCGTAGTAGCGCGCACCGACCTGTGTCAGCCCGGTGCTCTCGTCGACGACCTTGTTCATCAGCCCACGGCCCGCCGGCGGTGCCTCACCGCCACGGAGGTTGCCGTACGGGTCCGTCAGCGTCTTGACCAGCTGGCGGGTGGTGTTGTGCACCCGTGCCAACACGGTGCCGTGATGATCAGTCACCAACGACTCCACACCACCGAGACCGCCCTCGGTGCGGATCGCGACGGTCGCACCAGCGAACGAGTAGAACCGCGTCGCCTCCACAGTCCCGCCCGTGGTGACAGTCGCCTCCTGCCCACCCGGCAGATACACCGTGGTCTCACCGCCCTCGGTGCGCACCACACGATCACCGTCAGCGGTGTAGACGAACTCCGCAGACTCCGCCTCACCCGTGACTGCTTCGAGCTTGCCCTCGGCATCCCACGCCAGCGACTGGGCACCGCCGTCCGGGCCCGGGCGAGCCGTGGTATTGCCCGCCTCGTCATACTCATACGACCACGTGCTGGCACCGCCGAGACGTTCGGTCACGTCCACGGCCGCGACCGCATGCGGACCACCAGCCGGGTCGTAGGTGTACGCATACTCCGCCGCGATCCCCTGCGCATCCCGCTCCGTCACATCCGTACGGTTACCCAACTCGTCGAACGCGTAGGAGTTCCAGTACGCACCCGGGCCCCCGAGCGTCGTCGACGACGACGGCGCATCACCACACGCAGCCACCGACGGCGTCCACGCCTCGGTCAAACGACGCAACCCGTCATACGCAAAACACTGCGCATCGAGGGTGCCGATCCCCGGGGCGTCGACCATAGAGGTCACGTTACCCGCGGCGTCGTAGGAGTAGGCCAGATCCACGTCCGAGCCCGACGTTCGCTCCCGACGCAGGCTGATCCCCGCCAGACGCCTGGTCGCCTCCTCATACTCATACGAGACATACGTGCCATACGTGTTCCCGACGTCCAACAACTGGGTCTCGCCCAGCGGGGTGTACCGCGAGTTCGCGACGTACGTCCCCCACCCGAAGCCGCCGCCTGCCCACTCGGGCATCGACGCGTCGTC
>NZ_JAETWA010000004.1 GCF_016774335.1 Luteimonas saliphila
CACATCGACCACGTTGAAGGTCAGGGAGCCGCTCTCGATGCCATGCTGGTCCCCGAACTCGTTTCCAGGGGTGGTCTTGTTGCGTTCCTGGCGCTTGAGCAGGCTGTCGTAACGCAGGTCCACGCCTTGTGCACCCTGGGCCAGGCACGGCAATGAAATGGCGAATGCAATCAGCCCGATCCACCATGCGATGCCTGTTGAATGGAACCGCCGGGGCCGTCTTTGCTGATATGGGATCGTCTTCATGGTGGTGTCAGTCATCCTCATGGTGTCGATCATGCCAACCGGCTTCAAAGAAGCCCGTGGCATATGGTCGGATGGATCGGCTGCCCCACATGCGATCCGTCGGAATAGGTGCCAAGTTGCTTGGAAACGTCATAGGAGCGGCGCCGGAACCTGCCGAGACATGACGCTCTGCCGGTCCGACGCGCGCGCATCGCGGGGCGGTGATAGGCGGAGAAATCGTGGGCAGCCGCGGTCGTGGCGACGGGCATAGCCGAGCCAGAGCTGCCGGCTGGGCCTTGCGCACGGGTTACGGAGCGGCTGCCATTAGGAGTCCACTGGGGCGGACAGGACTCCCAAAGACGCGCTCCAGTTCTCGCGGGATGAAAGAAGACAATCGGCTTCGCGTTTTCGTTCTGCGCGACGCGAGATCGTCCGCGTTCGGCCGGCTCGCCGGGCCGTCGGCCCGAACTTCCATGACAAGGCATGCGTCCCCCAGATATCCGTTCTGTCCCTACGCCATCCCTGGCTCCCCCAAAGGGGATGGCGCCATGCGTGCCAGTGGATCTTGCGCCTTCCGTACCCGTTGTCAAGCGGCTAGTGCAGGTAGTGTTCCCCTCCGAAGTTTAGGGGCCTCCGCTGACGCGAAAAACTGTGCAGCCCCACGGTCTGGCTGCTAATGAAAGCGTTAGCTGCCGTTGGAGCCAGCAGACCATGAAACGCGGATCGAAAGTGCTGTCTTCCAAGGAGCGGTAGTTGGGCCGCTCACGGGTTGCCCGATAGCAGGCAGGCAAATCGTGACGTGTATTTCCTCGCCCATCTGAATCAAACTCCGCGGCTTTCCCCCACCTCACACCCGATGATCAACGGCCTAGTCTTCCGCCACCCCCTCGCGTTCTGGTTCGGCTGCGCGCTGCTGGTGGGCGGGGTGTTCGCGCACGCGCCGATGTTCATGATGGGGCAGCACACGCACTGGCAGATGGTGGGCATGCCGATGACCACGGAGATGTGGCTGGGCATGGCGGCGATCCCGGTGGGGCTGGCGCTGTCGGCCTT
>NZ_JAETWA010000005.1 GCF_016774335.1 Luteimonas saliphila
GCGACCGTCTCCCACGCGTGGTCGTGGGAGGGCCTTCGGCGCGACCTCCCGCAGCCAGCCTCGCGTATCCGCCGCCGCGGGCGGGGCATCGCGGCCGAAGCCGCTCCTACGGGCTGCCCACGTGCGATTGTAGGAGCGCCTTCAGGCGCGACCGCCTCCCACGCGCCGTCGTGGAAACGCCCTCCGTGCACGCGGAGCAAGCGCGGGGGCGACTAAAGCCCCGCATACCCGCGATACAGCCCGATCAACTGCTCGCCCCACATGAAGACGATCCACCCGGCGATCGCCAGGTACGGCCCGAACGGGATCGGCGTGGCGCGGTCGCGGCCCTTCATCGCCAGCCAGATCGAACCGACCAGCGCGCCGACCACCGACGAGAGCAGGATGATCGGCAACACGCCCGCCAGCCCCACCCAGGCGCCCAGCGCGGCCAGCAGCTTGAAATCGCCGTGGCCCATGCCTTCCTTGCCGGTGACCTGCTTGAACACCCACCACACCGACCACAGGCTCGCGTAGCCGACGATCGCGCCGAGCAGGGCGGGCTTGGCCGGCATGTACAGGTGGTCGGCCGCGGCGATCAGCCCCAGCCACATCAGCGGCAGGGTGAGCGAATCGGGCAGCAGCTGCGTGCGCAGGTCGATGCCCGACAGGGCGATCAGGAAACAGGTCAGCAGGCACGCCCCGAAGCCCTGCCAGCCGAACCCGAAGCGCCACACGCACAGCGCGCACAGCACCGCCGTGAGCAGTTCCACCAGCGGGTACTGGATCGAGATCGGCGCCTTGCAGTTGCGACACTTGCCGCGCAGCGCCAGCCAGCTGAACAGCGGGATGTTCTCGTACCACGACAACTGGTGCCCGCAGTGTGGGCAATGCGAGCGCTCGACCACGATCCCGGGCGGGGGCGGGTCGTAGAGCTCCGGCTCGCCGAGCACCTCGCGCGCGTCGCGGTTCCACTCCCACTCCATGCGCCGCGGCAGGCGCAGGATCACCACGTTGAGGAAGCTGCCCACGAGGAGGCCCAGCCCGGCGACCATCGGGTAGCCGAGTTCGGGGTTCTGGTCGAGGTAAGCCATCTAGGTGTGTCTACCGGAAGCGTCCACGAATCAACCTGTCATTCCGAGCGCAGCGGGGAAGCGCCATGAATAAAGTTGTCATTCCGAGCGCAGCGAGGAATCTGCCTGCGGCCGCGTTGCAGGAGGATACAAGCAGATTCCTCGCTGCGCTCGGAATGACAGGTGCCTGTGCCTGGCGACAGGTGCCGGTGTGCGCAACGATGGATGCCATTACCCGGTAATGGCAGGTACCGGTGTGCGCAATGACGGATGCCGGCGCCCGGAGTGACGAGTGCCGGTGCCCGGAAGGACAGGTGCCGCATCCGGAAGATCGTGCAGCCGTCAGATCGTCGCGGCGAGCTTGAAGATCGGCAGGTACATGCCGATCACCATCGCACCGACGACCGCGCCGATCACCACCATGATCAGCGGCTCGAGCAGGCTGCTCAACGCGTCCACGGCGTTGTTCACTTCCTCCTCGTAGAACTCGGCCACCTTGAACAGCATGGTGTCGAGCGCACCGGCCTCCTCGCCGATCGCGGTCATCTGCACCACCATGTGCGGGAACAGGTTCACCTGCTTCATCGCCATGTTGACCTGGTAACCGACCGAGATGTCGTCGCGCATGCGCAGCACCGCCTGCTCGTACACCTTGTTGCCGGTGGCGCCGGCCACGATCCCCATCGCCTCGACCAGCGGCACGCCGGCCTTGAAGGTCACGGCCAGGGTGCGGGCGAAGCGGGCGATCGACGCGTTGTGCAGGACCTGCCCGATCACCGGGATCTTCAGGCTCAGCCGGTCCATCGTATGCTGCAGTCTCGGCGAGCGCTTGAGCGCGAAGATGAAGCCGAAGATGCCGCCGCCGACCACCAGCAGGATCATCCACCACCACTTCAGGATGAACTTGCTGGCGCCGATGATGAGCTGGGTGAATGCCGGCAGCTCCGCGCCGAAACTGGCGAAGGTCGCCTCGAACTGGGGCACCACCACGATCAGCAGCAGCGCGCTGACCAGGATCGCCACGACGATGACCATCGCCGGATAGAACAGCGCCTTCTTGATCTTGCCCTTGAGGGTCTCGATATTTTCCTTGTACGTGGCGATGGTGTCGAGCACCGTTTCCAGCACGCCGGCGCCTTCGCCGGCCTTCACCAGGTTGCGGTACAGCTCGTCGAACTGCACCGGGTGCTTGCTCATCGCCTCGTAGATCGACGAGCCGCCCTCGATGTCCACGCGCAGGGTGTCGACCAGCTTCTTCATCCGCACGTTCTTGTTGCCGTTGCCGATGATCTCCAGCGCCG
The DNA here is from genome assembly GCF_016774335.1 of Luteimonas saliphila. GTDB lineage: Bacteria > Pseudomonadota > Gammaproteobacteria > Xanthomonadales > Xanthomonadaceae > Luteimonas > Luteimonas saliphila. The sequence continues at coordinate 2,354 of NZ_JAETWA010000005.1, forward strand.
CGACCAGCGGTACGCCGGATTTGATCATCGTCGCCAGCTGGCGACTGAAGACCGCGATGTCCTTCGCCGTGATCGGCTTGCCCGTGCCCCCGAACAGCGGCTTGGGCTTGTTCTTGACGAGCGTCGGCGAGATGCCGCGACGACGCAGCTCGGCGCGCAGCATGTTGGCGTTCTTGGACTGCTCCTCGCCCTTCATCCTGACGCCGCGCTTGTCGGTGCCCTCCCAGACGAAGGTGTCCTGCGTCACCCCGGCACGGGCGACGGGTCTGGTAGCGGTCTTGGCGGCGGAGCGTGTCACGGCCATCGGTGGTTCCCCTGATGCTCGCCGGCCTCCCCAGCCGACGAATTCCCTTGGATGTTAGCCGTTTACGCGGCGAAGTGAAATTCAAGTATGTGACGGCCGACCGGGTTTGGCCTGCCGGGGGCGTCCCGGCCGCCGGATTCGACGCCGCCACGCTCTGGCGGACATGGTCGGGCCGATACACGCAGGCGATTCGGGCTGTCCGACGCGTTGAAGAAGCCGGTCGCGCCTGAAGGCGCTCCTACAGGCGACAGGGCCGTCGTAGGAGCGGCTTCAGCCGCGACCCGCGACCCCGCGTTCGATCGGCAGATGCGTCGAGATTCCGGTCGCGCCTGAAGGCGCTCCTACGGGCCGATGGGCCGTTGTAGGAGCGGCTTCAGCCGCG
>NZ_JAETWA010000006.1 GCF_016774335.1 Luteimonas saliphila
ACGCCGCGGCGACCCGCGGCCGAGGCGGTTGCGCAGGCAAGGTTGCCGACCAGGCGGTCGCGCCTGAAGGCGCTCCTACGGTGGCGGGTGAGCCGCAGGCGGCAGACGCCGATATGCAGGAGGGGCTTCGGCCGCGGATGGGCCGCAGCCACCACGTCGCCTCGCCTGCACGGCCTGTTCAATCCACGGCGGCATCGTCCACAATGCGCGCCACCGCCGAGGCCCGCCGCATGTCCCCGCTATTCCGCACCCGCATCAAGTTCTGCGGCATGACCCGGCCGGGCGACGTCCGCCTTGCCGGCGAGCTCGGCGTCGACGCCGTCGGCTTCGTGTTCGCGGCGCCGAGTCCGCGCCGGCTCGAGCCCGACCAGGCGGCCGCGATGCGCGAGGCGCTGGCGCCGATGGTCGACGCGGTGGCCCTGTTCATGGACAACGACGCCGAAGAAGTGCGCCAGGTGGTCGGCGTGGTCCGGCCGTCGCTGCTGCAGTTCCACGGCGACGAGGACGAGGCGTTCTGCCGCACGTTCGGCCTGCCGTACCTGAAGGCGGTGGCGATGGGGGCGGGCGTCGCGCCCGATCCGCTGGCGCTGCACGCGCGCTATCCCTCGGCGGCGGGATTCCTGCTCGACGCCCACGCCCCGGGCGAGGCCGGCGGCACCGGCCGTTCCTTCGACTGGACCCTGGCGCCGCGCGGCCTCACCAAGCCGATCCTCGTTGCCGGCGGACTGACGCCGGACAACGTCCACGATGCGATCCTGGCCACCCGCCCCTGGGGCGTGGACGTGGCCAGCGGCGTGGAAGCGCCGGGCGAGGCGCCCGGCGTCAAGGACGGCGCACGCATGCGCAGGTTCGTCGAGGAAGTCCGGCGCGCGGACTGCGGCTGAGGCTCAGGCGTCGGCGGCAAACTCGACGCGCAACCAGCCGGCGAGCCGTTCGAGCTGCGCGTCCCCGGCGACCGGCGCGCACAGGCACCATTGCGCCCCGGTGTCGATGAAGCCCCAAGGCGCGGCCAGCCGGCCTGCGGCGACGTCCGCCGCGACCAGCGGTTCGGGCGCGATCGCGATGCCGAGGCCAGCCACTGCGGCTTCGAGCAGGTAGTACAAGTGTTCGAAGCCGGTGCCGAACCGGAGCCGCGCGGGATCGAGGCCCTGCCGCCGCGCCCATTGCGGCCAGGCCTGTGGTCGCGAGGCGGTGTGCAGCAGATCTTCCGCCGCCAGCGCCGCGGCCGGTTGACCGGACAGGCGCGCGAACGCGGGGTGGCCAGGATTGAGCACCGGGCCGATACGCTCCGGCGCCAGAGCATGCACGCGCCAGTGCGAAGGCCAGGGCGGCGCCCCGATCAGCAGTGCGGCGTCGAGGCCGGGCAGGGCAGGATCGAATTCGCCCTCGTGCGGCGACAGGTGCAGGTGCAGCCCGGGCAGGTCTGCATGCAGGCGCTCGAGGCGCGGGATCATCCAGCGTGCGAGCAGGCTGCCGGGGCAGCCGATGACGCGGGTGCCGGATGCCGTGCCCCGGCGCAGCGCACGTACGGTCGCCTGCAACTGGTCGAAGGCGGTGCGGGCCGCGTCGCTGAGCCGTTCCCCGGCATCGGTCAGGCGCAGGCCGCGACCCGCGCGCACGAACAGCTCGGTTCCGAGGTCCTCCTGCAGCAATCGCAGCTGGCGGCTGACCGCGCCGTGGGTGACGTGCAGTTCGCTGGCTGCGCGCGCCACGCTGCCCAGCCGCGCGGTCGCCTCGAAGGCGCGCAAGGCATTGAGCGGGGGCAGGCCACGGCTGGGCATCATTGAGTTTTCCTGACATTTTCGTCAGATACTATCGGTTTCCCGTGATGGATACGTGCGTTAAGGTGGATCCATACCTGCCCGGCGCGACGCCCCCATGCATGCCCAGACTCCCCTCGATTTCCACGCCTACCCGGATGCGGCCGGCCACTTCGGCCGCCATGGCGGCCGCTTCGTCGCCGAGACCCTGATCGGGCCGTTGCAGGAACTGGCCGCGGCCTACGACGCCGCGCGCGTCGATCCGGCCTTCGTCGCCGCCTACGACAAGGACCTCAAGCACTACGTCGGCCGGCCGAGCCCGATCTACCACGCCGAGCGATTGAGCCGCGAGGTCGGCGGCGCGCAGATCCTGCTCAAGCGCGAGGACCTCAACCACACCGGCGCGCACAAGGTGAACAACACCATCGGCCAGGCGCTGCTGGCCAGCCGCATGGGCAAGACCCGGATCATCGCCGAGACCGGCGCCGGCCAGCACGGCGTGGCCAGCGCCACCGTGGCCACGCGCCTGGGGCTGGAGTGCGTGGTCTACATGGGTGCGACCGACATCGAGCGCCAGAAGATCAATGTCTACCGCATGAAGCTGCTGGGCGCGACCGTGGTCCCGGTGACCAGCGGTTCGGCCACGCTCAAGGACGCGCTCAACGAGGCGATGCGCGACTGGGTCACCAACGTGCGCGACACCTTCTACATCATCGGTACCGTCGCCGGCCCCGACCCGTACCCGCGGATGGTGCGCGACTTCAATGCGGTGGTCGGCCGCGAGGCGCGCGCGCAGATGCTTGAGGATTACGGCCGCCTGCCCGATGCGATCACCGCCTGCGTCGGCGGCGGCAGCAACGCGATCGGCCTGTTCCATGCCTTCCTCAACGATCCGGGCGTGCGCATCGTCGGCGCCGAGGCGGCGGGCGAGGGCATCGAGACAGGCCGCCACGCGTCCTCGCTGGCGGCCGGCCGCGTCGGCGTACTGCACGGCAACCGCACCTACGTGATCTGCGACGACGACGGCCAGATCACCGAAACGCATTCGATTTCCGCCGGGCTCGACTATCCCGGCGTCGGCCCCGAGCACGCCTTCCTCAAGGACAGCGGCCGCGCCGAGTACGTCGGGGTCACCGACGACGAGGCGCTGGCGGCATTCCACAGGCTCACCCGTACGGAAGGCATCCTGCCGGCGCTTGAATCGAGCCACGCCGTCGCCCAGGCGATCAAGCTGGCGCGCGAACTGCCGAAGGATGCGCTGGTGCTGTGCAACCTTTCCGGCCGCGGCGACAAGGACGTGCACACCATCGCCGCGCGCGAAGGCATCGCGCTGTAGGAGCGGCTTCAGCCGCGACCCGTTCCAGTCCGAATGTCCCGCCGACCGCATCGCGCCTCAAGGCGCTCCTACCCGGATTTCCCGACATGAGCCGTCTCGACAGCAGATTCGCCTCGTTGCGTGGCATGGGCCGCAAGGCCCTGATCCCCTTCGTCACCGCCGGCGATCCTTCGCTGGAATCGACGGTGCCGGTCATGCACGCGCTGGTCGAGGCGGGCGCGGACGTGATCGAACTCGGGGTGCCGTTTTCCGACCCGATGGCCGACGGGCCCACGATCCAGCGCAGCTCGGAACGGGCATTGGCGCGCGGCGCCGGGCTTACCTGGGTGCTGGACGCGGTGCGGGCCTTCCGCGGACGCGATGCGGACACGCCAGTGGTGCTGATGGGCTACCTCAACCCGGTCGAGATCCGCGGCGCGGAGCGCTTCGCGCGGGAGGCGGCGGAGGCGGGCGTGGACGGCGTGCTGCTGGTCGACCTGCCGCCGGAGGAGGCGCCGGAGTTCCGCGACGCGTTCTCCGGACACGGGGTCGACCTGATCCTGCTGGCTTCGCCGACGACCACCGAGGCGCGCCTCGCAACCCTGCTGGCGAACGCACGGGGATACCTCTACTACGTCAGCTTCGCCGGAGTGACGGGCGCCTCCGAACGCCTGGACACGGCCGTGGCGACGGACCACCTAAGGCGGATCCGCGCCGGTGCCGCGGTGCCGGTGGTGGCCGGGTTCGGCATCCGCGACGCGGCCGGCGCGGCGGCGATGGCGGTGGATGCGGACGGCGTGGTGGTCGGCAGCGCACTGGTCTCGGCGCTGGCCGACGCAACCGGGGCCGCCGACGCGGCCGCCTGCGCCCGCAGCTTCCTCGCGCCACTGCGGGCCGCGCTGGACTGATCGCCACGCGCGCCGGCCGGCCGTCGCCCTGCGCAGGCGCGAGCGGCAACGTTCACTTCCGATTCAATGACTTGGACCGCCCGGACGGCCGTTGCGGCATTCGCTGATGCAGCGTCCCCGCGGGAAGCAGAGGTGTGGGGCTGCCGCCGGGGTGCTGCCGGACCTTGCGCTAAACTGCGCGCCTTCCGCGGCGCGACCGCGATCGGACTCGACCCTGGCATGAGCTGGTTGAAGAAACTGATGCCACCGCGCATCCGCACCGACAGCGGCGTGACCCGCAAGCGCAGCGTGCCCGAGGGGCTGTGGGAAAAATGCGAGCGCTGCGCCGCAGTGCTCTATGGTCCCGAACTGGAGGAGAACCTCGAGGTCTGCCCGAAGTGCGGCTTCCATCGCCCGATCCGCGCCCGCGCCCGGCTCAAGGCCTTCCTCGACCCGGGCGTGCTGCACGAGATCGGCGGCGAACTCGGCCCGACCGACGTGCTCAGGTTCCGCGACCAGAAGAAGTACGCCGACCGCATCAAGGCCGCGCAGAAGGCCACCGGCGAGCGCGATGCGTTGATCGTGATGGAAGGCAGGCTGCGGCAGATGCCGATGGTCGCCGCCGCCTTCGACTTCGCCTACATGGGCGGATCGATGGGATCGGTGGTGGGCGAACGCTTCGCCCTCGGCGCCGAGCGCGCGCTGGAGATCGGCTCGGGCTTCGTCTGCTTCTCCGCCAGCGGCGGCGCGCGCATGCAGGAGAGCCTGTTCTCGCTGATGCAGATGGCCAAGACCTCGGCCGCGCTGGGTCGCCTGCGCGCCGCGGGGCTGCCCTACATCTCGGTGATGACCCACCCGACCACCGGCGGCGTCTCGGCCTCGTTCGCGATGCTGGGCGACGTCAACATCGCCGAACCCGACGCGCTGATCGGCTTCGCCGGTCCGCGGGTGATCGAGCAGACCGTGCGCGAGACGTTGCCCGAAGGCTTCCAGCGCTCGGAGTTCCTGCTCGAGCACGGCGCGATCGACCAGATCTGCGACCGTCGCGAATTGCGCAACCGGATCGCGAGCCTGGTGGCGATGATGACCCGGCAGCCGGTGCCGCAGGACGTCGCCGCATGAGCCGGAAATACTTCGGCACCGACGGCATCCGTGGCCGCGTCGGCGAAGGCGCGATCTCGGCCGATTTCGTGCTGCGCCTGGGCAACGCCTACGGCCACGCCCTGCGTGCGGCGGCGGCGGCCGGGCAGGGTGGGGAGTGGCGCAAGCCGCAGGTGATCATCGGCAAGGACACCCGGATCTCGAACTACATGTTCGAGGCGGCGCTGGAGGCCGGGCTGGTGGCGGCGGGCGTGGACGTGCAGTTGATGGGGCCGATGCCGACGCCGGCTGTGGCGCATCTCACCCGCTCGATGCGCGCCGACGGCGGCATCGTGATTTCCGCCTCGCACAATCCGCACTACGACAACGGCATCAAGTTCTTCTCCGCCGACGGCGAGAAGCTCGACGACGCCACCGAGCTGGCGATCGAAGCGTCGCTGGAAACGCCGTTCAGCACGGTATCGTCGGAACAGCTGGGCAAGGCGGTGCGCACGCGCGATGCGGTGGGCCGCTACGTCGAGGCCTGCAAGGGATCGGTCTCCCGCAGTTTCGATCTGGGCGGGATGCGGATCGTGGTCGACTGCGCCAATGGCGCGACCTACCAGATCGGGCCGATGGTGCTGGCCGAGCTCGGCGCGCAGGTCGAGACGATCGGGGTCTCGCCCAACGGCACCAACATCAACGACGGCGTCGGCTCGATGCACCCGGAAGGCCTGGCGGCGCGCGTGCGCGAGACCGACGCCGAACTCGGCATCGCCTTCGACGGCGACGGCGACCGCCTGCTGTTCGTCGACAGCGACGGCACCGTGCGCGACGGCGACGACCTGCTGTACGTGCTCGCGCTGGACTGGCAGGCCAGCGGCCGCCTGCGCGGCCCGGTGGTCGGCACGGTGATGACCAACTACGGCTTCGAGCAGGCGCTGGCGAAGGCCGGGATCGGCTTCCTGCGCACAAAGGTCGGCGATCGCTACGTCCACCAGGCGCTGCTCGAGCATGGCGGCATCCTGGGCGGAGAAGCCTCCGGCCACCTGCTGTGCCTGGACCGCGCCACCACCGGCGACGGCATCATCAGCGCGCTGCAGGTGCTGGAGGTGCTGCGGCGCTGCGGCACCACCCTGCAGCAGGCGCTGGCCGGCGTGCGCAAGTTGCCGCAGAAGACGGTCAACGTGCGCTACGCCAATGGCGCGAAGCCGGCCGAGGCGGAGGGGGTGAAGGCCGCGCTCGCCGTCGCGCAGGCGGCGGTGGAAGGGCGGGGGCGCGCCTTCCTGCGCCCGTCGGGCACCGAGCCGGTGGTGCGGGTCACCGTCGAGGCCGACGACGAGGCCCTGGTGCTGTCCACGCTCGAGACCCTGGCCGGGGCGGTGCGTGCCGCGGCCGAGCGCTGAACCATGCCCTTGATCGGGATCACGGCGGCCCGCGCGTGCGCGTGGCCCAATGTCCCGATCCGCCAGATGTCCCGGAGCCCAAGATGAGTGCGCGTATCCCCACCCTCGACATCCGCCGTTTCGAAGGCGACCGCGACGCCTTCGTCGCCGAACTCGGCGCGGCCTACCGCGAATGGGGCTTCGCCGGCATCAGCCATCACGGCATCCCCCAGGCGCTGATCGACGACGCCTACGCGGCGTTCCGTGCCTTCTACGCACTGCCCGACGAAGTGAAGCGGCGCTACCACGTGCCGGGACAGGGCGGTGCGCGCGGCTATACGCCGTTCGGCATCGAGACCGCGAAGGGTTCGAAGCACTTCGACCTCAAGGAGTTCTACCACATCGGCCGCGAACTGCCGGAGGATTCGAAGTACCAAGACGTGATGCCGCCGAACGTGTGGCCGGAAGAAGTGCCCGGCTTCCGCGAGCATGGCCTGGCGCTGTACAACGCGCTCGACGCGCTGGGCTCGCGCGTGCTTTCGGCGCTGGCGCTGCACATCGGCCTGCCGGCCGACTTCTTCGCGGACAAGACCAATTTCGGCAACTCGATCCTGCGCCCGATCCACTACCCGCCGATCACCGCCGACGACATCCCCAACGTGCGCGCCGGCGCTCACGGCGACATCAACTTCATCACCCTGCTGGTGGGCGCCTCCACCGCGGGCCTGGAAGTCCAGTCGAAGAAGGGCGAGTGGGTGCCGTTCACCTCCGAGGGCGATACCATCGTGGTCAACATCGGCGACATGCTCGAGCGCCTGACCAACCACGTCTATCCCTCGACCATCCATCGCGTGGTCAACCCGCCCGGCGATGCCGCGCGCCAGCCGCGCTATTCGGTGCCGTTCTTCCTGCACCCGAACCCGGACTTCCTGATCGACGTCCTGCCTTCGTGCATCACGCCGGAGAACCCGAGCCGGTATCCCGAGCCGATCACCGCGCACGGATTCCTCGAGCAGCGCCTGCGCGAGATCAAACTGAAGTAGCCGCAGGCGTAACGTCGCTCAACGTCGGACCGGCGCTGCACCAATCGCCTGCATGAGGCTTCTTCTCCCATGGGATCGCCGATGAGAGAGTCCCTGTCAGGGCTCCGGATGGACGCCGCGTCCTGGCGCCCGGGGATCGCTTTCCGCTCGGTCAGGGCCGCTGCGCGGTCCGGCCCGGCGCAGCGCGCCGTGCGTTCGCGCGGATGCGCGGCATGCCGCGCAAGCGATCCGCGCTCACCCTGCCCTGACTCGCGCGCAAAACATCCATGTTTTGCTTGCCGCGATCCCCAGGCGGCAGGACGCGGCTCACCGTTGTTCTGGCCGCGATGGCCCGGTGGCCATTTCCTTTGAAGTCACGCCAATGATAGGCCGATGGGCGTTCCGGGTCGGGGGTTGCGGAAAGCAGCGCGGGGATGCGCTGCTGCGGCGAGTCAGCCATGGATGGCTGACCGAGCCGAGTAGCAATCCCCGACCCGGAACGCCCCCGGTCGTAAGCCCGGGTCCGAACCCCGACAACTTTGCCAGACGCCCTCGCTGAGAAAAAAAAAGGGAGCGGGCCGCTGGCCCGCCCCCTTCCTCAACGGTGGCTCGCGATCAGCAACCGGCGACGTTGCAAAGCGGCACGATGTTGGCGCTGCTGAAGCGCGGGCCGACGTAGCTGTTGCCGAAGTCGCCGATGTGCGGACCGCTGACCACGCCGTTGACGTGGTTGCCGCCGTGCGAGTTGGGCGTGTAGTTGCGCAACCAGCCGCCGCCGCTGCTGCCGTAGGTCATGTCGCAGCCCTGCACCAGCACGTCGGTGCCCTCCCAGCTCGAGCTGTAGCTCTGGCCTGCGCAGATGTGGGTGTACTGGGTGCTGAGGTTGCTCGCGTAGCCATGCGAGTAGATCGATTGCGAGTAGTCCCAGTCCCAGCTGCGTCCCAGCCAGCCGACGTAGTTGGTCACCGGTTGCCCGGTGGTGGCTTCCCCGGCCAGCCTGATCACGGCCACGTCCCAGCGCCTGCCGCCGTTGTTGATCCACTCGTTGAGCACCGTCGCCGACTGCCAGCCGTAGCGTCCGTACGGCGCGACGCCATAGCGGTCCGCCGGCACGAACACGAAGTTCCGGTTGAAGCCCTGGCCCCGGGTATAGACGCAGTGCGCGGCGGTGACGAGCACCGAGTTGCCGCTGGCCACGTTCGCCGTGCAGTACGAGCTGCCGCCACTGGGAGTGGTGAAATACAGCTTGCCGATCTTGTTCCAGGGTGCCGCCGTCCACTGGAAGGTGTAGTAGTTGCCGGGATAGCGGATGTAAGGATGGTGCGCGCCGTCTTTCTCGCCGCCGTCCTTCGCGCCCTGGAGGGCGTCGTCGTCCTGCATCGCCTCGATCTTGCGCCAGGCGTCGCCGAACTGCTGGCGGGCCAGGTACTCGGCGAAGGGCAGCGCCGCGCCGCCAGCGGCCGAGGTATCCAGGTATGGGCGGCGCGGCGCCGGCAGCGCGCTTTCCGGTGCCCCCTTGGGTGCGGCCGTGTCGCCCTCCGGCCATGCCAGCGGCGTGGCCGCGGCACGTTGCCTTTCCGTGGCGAATGGATGCGCGGAGGCGCCTGAGGGGATCTTCTGCTGCGCGCCCCCCGGTGCGGTCAGCACGGTGACGTCGCCTTCGGGGGTGCGCACCACCTTCTCGGACGCCTGCGTGGAGGTCGCTGCCAATGCGCCGAGAACGATCGCGGAGAAGGCGCCGGTACGAAGCGCTGCGCAGGTACGGTTGCTTGCGATGTTGGAACGGAGTGTCATTGCATGTGTACTCTTGCCGTGGGTCGTCGCGGCGGGAATTCGCCGCGACGGGACAGGCAGTACGACCCCTGCGATCCGCCGGGTGGCGGAGACGATGTCGTTGGCGGGAGCGGCGCGCGAATCGCGCCTTGCCGTCGTGTCCGTGGTTCCCTCGCGACCCCTTCCGGCGATGGGAACGTCGATCTCCGTGCTGCGTGTCCAGTGCTACCAACGCCCGTCGCGAGGGCGCGCGGACAGCGCGACGCGTGTCCTACACGCGAATCAGGGTTTTCCTACAGGGCGAGCGCGTCCGGACCGTGGACAACGCGGTTCAATCGATGCTGCGGATGCGCGCGGAATTGCGCGCCATCCGCCGCAACACGAAGCGGTCCGGCAGATGCTTGCTCGCGAAGCGCAGCAGCTTGTAGGCCGCGCCCGGCACCACCAGGACCTGGCCGCGCTCGACCGCATCGATCCCGGCGCGGGCAACGTCCTCCGCTTCCAGCCACATCCACTTCGGCAGCCTGGACATCATCGCGCGCGTGCCGGTGACGTCGTGGAACTCCGACCGGGTGAATCCCGGGCACAGCGCGGTAGCGTGCACGCCGGCATCGGCGTTTTCCAGCGCCAGCGATTCGGTGAACCTGAGCATGAACGCCTTCGCCGGTGCGTACAGCGTCTGCCCGTCCGCCGACGGCACCAGCGCGGCGAACGAGGCGACGTTGAGGATGCGGCCATTGCCACAGGCGCGCAGCGCCGGCAGCAGGCGCCAGGTCAGCTCCGAGACCGCACCGACCATCACCTGCAGGAAAGCGGCGTGGGTCGGCCAGTCGCTCCGCAGGTAGCGGCCGGGCACGCCGTAGCCGGCGTTGTTGACGAGCACGCGCAGCGGCACGCCGAGCGCCGAGACGTCGTCGGCCAGCCGCTGCGGCGCGGCAGGGTCGGCGAGGTCGGCGGCGACCACGTGTACATCGACCCGGCCGCCGAGTTCGTCCGCGAGCGCCTGCAGCCGGTCCGTGCGCCTGGCGGTCAGGATCAACGGCACCCCGCGCCGCGCGTACTCGCGGGCGATCGCCGCGCCGATGCCGCTGGAGGCGCCGGTGACGAGGGCGTGGCCGCTTGCCTGGGGCATGGGAGTCCTTCGGTCGTTCTGGCGATCGGCTATCCTGTGCGGCATCGCACGCAACGGGGCCGGTCATGCGCCGCAAGATCGTAGCCGGAAACTGGAAGCTGTACGGGACCCGCGAATTCGCGACGTCGCTGATGAACGCCGTGGTGGTGGAGCTGCCGCTGCCGGGTGTGGATGTCGTGGTGCTGCCGCCGCTGCCCTACCTCGGGGACCTGATCGAGGACTTCGAGGGCCATCCGGTGGCCTTCGGCGCGCAGGACGTCAGCCACAACGAGGAGGGTGCGTACACCGGCGAGGTGTCGGCGCGGATGCTGCTCGACGTGGGTGCACGCTACGGCCTGGTCGGGCACTCCGAACGCCGCCAGCACCATGCCGAGGACAGCGAGCTGGTCGCGAAGAAGTTCCTCGCGGCGTCCAATGCCGGGCTGGTCCCGATCCTGTGCCTGGGTGAGACCCTGGACGACAGGGAGTCGGGGCGGACCGAAGCGGTGATCGCCTCGCAGCTGCAGCCGGTGCTGCACCTGGCGGGCGTGGCGCGTTTCGCCGGGGCGGTGGTGGCCTACGAACCGGTCTGGGCGATCGGCACCGGCCGGACCGCGAGTCCGGAGCAGGCGCAGGAGGTGCACGCCTTCATCCGTGGCCAGGTCGCGGCGCAGGATGCTAGAATTGGCGATTCGCTGCCGATCCTGTACGGCGGCAGCGTCAAGCCGGCCAATGCCGCCGAACTGTTCGCCCAGGCGGACATCGACGGCGGACTGATCGGCGGCGCCTCGCTGGTAGCGGCGGATTTCCTCGCCATCGCCCGCGCGGCCGCCCGCTGAGCGGCCGGTCCAAGAAGACATCCCGAGTATGCCGCAATGCTGCTGTTGACCCTCAACATCCTGTTCGTCCTGGTCGCGATCGCAATGATCGCCCTGATCCTCATGCAGCGCGGCGCCGGCGCATCGGCCGGCTCGGGCTTCGGCGGCGGCGCTTCCGCCACGGTGTTCGGCGCGCGCGGTTCCGCCAATTTCCTCAGCAAGGCCACCAAATGGCTGGCGATCGCGTTCTTCGCGATCACCCTGTTCATGGCGTGGTACGCGACGCGCCAGGCGGTCGATCCGGCCGCGGACGCCGATCTCGGCGTGATGTCGCAGGTGCCGGCGGCGCCGGCCGCCCCGGGCGCCGTGAGCGTACCCGCCGCGCCTGCCGCCACGTCGAGCGTCCCCACCGCGCCGGACGTGCAGCCGTCGGCCACGCAGGCGCAGGATTCGACCGTGCCTGCTGCGCCTGCGGAATCGGCGCCGGTGGCGGAAGACGCCGACCCGCCTGCGCAAACGCAGTAGGAAGGCTTACAATTGCTGCAATGCCGCGGCGGTCTTCGCGGCAGCTTGAATTTGCCCAGGTGGCGGAATTGGTAGACGCACTACCTTGAGGTGGTAGCGGCTTCGGTCGTGGGGGTTCGAGTCCCCCCTTGGGCACCACTCATCGATTGCGCGCGTTCCGGCGCGCCGAGCAACGGCCGCGGCGACGCGGCAAGTAGCCGAGAGAACAACGCGTGCTGGCCGAATACCTGCCGACCCTGCTGTTCCTGATCGTGGCCACCGGTATCGGCATCGCGTTGCTGATCATCGGCAACCTGCTGGGACCCAAGCGGCCCTCGCCGGAAAAGCTGTCGCCGTACGAATGCGGCTTCTCCGCGTTCGAGGACGCGCGCATGCAGTTCGACGTGCGCTACTACCTGATCGCGATCCAGTTCATCATCTTCGACCTGGAGATCATCTTCATCGTGCCGTGGGCCACGGTATTCCGCGAGCTCGGGCCGCTCGGCCTGGTGGAGATGGGCATCTTCGCGGGCATGCTGCTGCTCGGATTCATCTACGTGTGGAAGAAGGGAGCGCTGGAATGGGAGTGATCCAGGCGATCCGCGGCCTCGCGGATTCGGCCAGCAACCCGCTGCCCGAGGGCCGGCTCGACGACATCCTGCGTCCCGAGGGCGAGAATCCGCTGCTCGAGCGCGGCTTCGTCACCACAAGCTCCGACGTGCTGCTCAACTGGGCACGCACCGGCTCGATGTGGCCGATGACCTTCGGCCTGGCCTGCTGCGCGGTGGAAATGATGCACGCCGGCGCGGCGCGCCTGGACCTCGACCGCTACGGCGTGGTGTTCCGCCCGTCGCCGCGCCAGTCCGACGTGATGATCGTGGCAGGCACCCTGGTCAACAAGATGGCGCCGGCGCTGCGCAAGGTCTACGACCAGATGCCCAGCCCGAAGTGGGTCATCTCGATGGGCAGCTGCGCCAACGGCGGCGGCTACTACCATTATTCCTACGCGGTGGTGCGCGGCTGCGACCGCATCGTGCCGGTCGACGTCTACGTCCCCGGCTGCCCGCCCACCGCCGAGGCGCTGGTCTACGGCATCCTGCAGCTGCAGAAGAAGATCCGCCGCGCCAGCAACTTCGGCGACGACAAGACGGGGCTGCGCGAATGAGCGAGCCGTTGTCCGCGTTCGTCGAGCGCCTGCGCGCGCGCTTCCCCGATGGCGTGGTCTCCGTGGCGATGCCGCGGGGCGAAGTCGGCATCGTCACCTCCGGCGACTGGCTGGAGGCCTGCGCAGCGCTGCGCGACGAGTTCGGCTTCGAGTCTCTGGTCGACCTGTGCGGCGCCGATTACCTGGGCTACGGCGCCGACGAATGGGACACCGACGCTTCCTCGGAAGGCTTCAGCCGCGGCGTCGAGGGGCGCGGGCCTGGGCGCTTCGGCTTCGGCGAGGCGACGACGCAGCAACTGGCGCAGCCCGACGGTATCGGCGCGATCCCGGTGCCGCAGCGCCGCTTCGCCGCCGTCGCGCAACTGCTGTCGGTCCAGCACAACCGCCGGGTGCGCGTGACCTGTTTCGCGCCCAGCGACGACCTGCCGGTGGTCTCGTCGCTGACCGGCCTGTGGCCGGTCGCCAACTGGTTCGAGCGCGAAGCGTTCGACCTGTTCGGCATCATCTTCCAGGGCCATCCCGACCTGCGCCGGATCCTGACCGACTACGGTTTCATCGGCCACCCGTTCCGCAAGGACTTCCCCCTGATCGGCAACGTCGAGGTCCGCTACGACGCCGAGAAGAAGCGCGTGATCTACGAGCCGGTGACCTCGGTCGAGCCGCGCGTCAACGTGCCGCGCGTGATCCGCGACGATGCGCGTTACCAGACCGCGGTCGGCGAACAGATGGCGCGGCGTACCGGAGACGCGAAGTGAGCGCCGTTCCGCATGTCCCCGTGCCGCAGTCGAGCGAAGGCTTCGCCAGCAGCGCTGCCGAGGGCCGCCAGGAGATCCGCAACTACACCCTGAACTTCGGCCCGCAGCACCCGGCCGCGCACGGCGTGCTGCGCCTGATCCTGGAGATGGACGGCGAGACCGTGGTCCGCGCCGATCCGCACATCGGCCTGCTGCACCGCGGCACCGAGAAGCTGGCCGAGTCCAAGCCGTTCAACCAGTCGATCGGCTACATGGACCGGCTCGACTACGTGTCGATGATGTGCAACGAGCACGCCTACGTGCTCGGAATCGAGACCCTGATGGGGATCGAGGCGCCGGAGCGCGCGCAGTACATCCGCACGCTGTTCGACGAGATCACCCGCATCCTCAACCACCTGATGTGGATCGGTTCGAACGCGCTCGACCTGGGCGCGATGGCGGTGTTCCTGTACGCGTTCCGCGAGCGCGAGGAACTGATGGATGTCTACGAGGCGGTGTCGGGTGCGCGCATGCACGCGACCTACTACCGTCCCGGCGGCGTCTACCGCGACCTGCCGGACCGCATGCCGCAGTACCGCGAGTCGCCGTGGCGCAAGGGCGACAAGCTCAAGCGCTTCAACGCCTGGCGCGAAGGTTCGATGCTCGACTATCTGGAAGCGTTCGCGAAGGACTTCCCGGCGCGCATCGACGAGTACGAGACGCTGCTGACCGACAACCGGATCTGGAAGCAGCGCACGGTCGGCATCGGCGTGATCCCGCCGGAGCAGGCGCTGGCCTGGGGCATGACCGGGCCGATGCTGCGCGGCTCGGGTGTGGCCTGGGACCTGCGAAAGAAGCAGCCCTACGCGAAGTACGACGCGGTCGATTTCGACATCCCGGTCGGCGTCAACGGCGACTGCTACGACCGTTACCTGGTGCGCGTGGCCGAGATGCGCCAGTCCACCCGGATCGTCGAGCAGTGCGTGCGCTGGCTGCGCGCGAATCCCGGCCCGGTGATGATCGACAACTACAAGGTCGCGCCTCCCTCCCGCGAGGAGATGAAGGACGACATGGAAGCGCTGATCCACCACTTCAAGCTGTTCACCGAGGGCTACTGCGTGCCCGCCGGCGAGACCTACTGCGCGGTCGAGGCGCCGAAGGGCGAGTTCGGCTGCTACCTGGTCAGCGACGGCGCAAACAAGCCGTTCCGAGTGCACCTGCGCGCGCCCGGATTCGCCCACCTGTCGTCGATGGACGAGATCGTGAAGGGCCACATGCTGGCCGACGTGGTGGCGATGATCGGCACCTACGACATCGTGTTCGGCGAGATCGATCGATGAAGCAGGGAATCGGGAATCGGGAATCGGGGATGGCAGGAGCGGAGTCGACGCGCAGCCGGACCGTGCTCGTCCTGCGCGATTCGCTGGCCGCCAGGCAGAACCTGGTGGTTTCCGCGTCCCGCTCTTTGGCTATTCGATTCCCCATTCCCCATTCCCCATTCCCGGCTCCACCCGCATGAAAGCCACCGGCAACTTCGAGAATGCGCGCAACGTCGACCCGATGGTCGTGCTGAGCGATGCCACGCGTTCGCACATCGACCACTGGCTGGCGAAATTCCCGCCGGACCGCAAGCGCTCGGCCGTGCTGCAGGGTCTGCATGCGGCGCAGGAGCAGAACGGCGGCTGGCTGAGCGACGAGTTGATCGCGGGCGTCGCGAAGTATCTGGACCTGCCGCCGGTGTGGGCCTACGAGGTGGCGACCTTCTATTCGATGTTCGAGACCGAGCGGGTGGGGCGCAACAACGTCGCCTTCTGCACCAACATCAGTTGCTGGCTCAACGGCGCCGAGGAGATGGTCGCGCACGCCGAGAAGAAGCTCGGCTGCAAGCTGGGCGAGTCCACCGCCGACGGCCGCGTCTACCTCAAGCGCGAGGAAGAATGCGTCGCCGCCTGCTGCGGCGCGCCGGTGGTCGTGATCAACGGGCACTACCACGAAAAGCTCACGCCCGAGCGTGTGGACGAGCTGCTGGACGGGCTGAAGTGATGGCCGGACATTCGCATTATTCGGAAGGCTACGGCCCCGTCGGCCCCGCGCCGAAGGAGCACCAGGTCGTCTACACCACGCTGCATTTCGACAAGCCGTGGTCGTACGAGAACTACCTCAAGACCGGCGGCTACAGCGCGCTGCGCAGGATCCTCGAAGAGAAGATCGCGCCCGCGGACGTGATCGAGATGGTCAAGCAGTCCGGCCTGCGCGGCCGCGGCGGCGCGGGCTTCCCCACGGGCCTGAAATGGAGCTTCATGCCCAAGGGCGAGATGCAGAAGTACATCCTCTGCAACTCCGACGAATCCGAGCCCGGCACCGCCAAGGACCGCGACATCCTGCGCTACAACCCGCACGCGGTGATCGAGGGCATGGCGATCGCCTGCTACGCGACCGGTGCCAGCGTGGGCTACAACTACCTGCGCGGCGAGTTCCACCACGAGCCGTTCGAGCACCTCGAGGAAGCCACGCGCGAGGCTTACGCCAACGGCTGGCTGGGCAGGGACATCCTCGGCTCGGGCATCGACATCGACCTGTACAACGCGCTCGGCGCCGGCGCCTACATCTGCGGCGAAGAGACCGCGCTGATGGAGTCGCTGGAGGGAAAGAAAGGCCAGCCGCGGTTCAAGCCGCCGTTCCCGGCCAATTTCGGCCTGTACGGCAGGCCGACCACGATCAACAACACCGAGACCTTCGCCTCGGTGCCGGCGATCGTGCGCAACGGCGCCGAGTGGTTCCTCAATCTCGGCAAGCCCAACAACGGTGGTTGCAAGATCTTCTCGGTATCCGGGCATGTGACCAGGCCCGGCAACTACGAGCTGCGCCTGGGCACGCCATTCGCGGAACTGCTGGAGATCGCCGGCGGTCTGCGCCCGGGGCGCAAGCTCAAGGGCGTGATCCCGGGCGGTTCGTCGATGCCGGTGTTGCCGGCGGAAACGATCATGGGCCTGACCATGGACTACGACGCGCTGCAGAAGGCCGGTTCCGGACTGGGCTCCGCGGCGGTGATCGTGATGGACGACAGCACGTGCATGGTCCGCGCGTGCCAGCGCATCGCGCGCTTCTACTTCAAGGAAAGCTGCGGCCAGTGCACGCCGTGCCGCGAGGGCACCGGCTGGATGTACCGGATGCTGACCCGCATCGCGAACATGGAGGCCACGCTCGACGACCTGCACATGCTGCGTGCGGCCGCGGGCCAGATCGAGGGCCACACCATCTGCGCGTTCGGCGAGGCCGCGGCGTGGCCGGTGCAGGGTTTCCTGCGCCATTTCTGGCATGAGTTCGAGTACGCCATCGTGAACAGGCGCTTCTACGTCGACGACGCGCTGGCCGGCACCCTGGTCCAGGCCGAGCAGGTGGCCGCGTGAGCGCACAGCCCGTCAACCCGAACCTGCCGCCGGACCACGTCACCGTCTTCATCGACGGCGTGGAGCTGGCCGCCCCCAAGGGCTCGATGATCATCCATGCCGCCGACAAGGCCGGCATCCCGATCCCGCGCTTCTGCTACCACGACAAGCTGTCGATCGCCGCCAACTGCCGGATGTGCCTGGTCGACACCGAGGTCGGCGGGCGGTCCGCGCCGAAGCCCTCGCCGGCCTGCGCCACGCCGGTGATGGACGGGCTGAAGGTCTTCACGCGCAACGAGAAGGCGCTCAAGGCGCAGCGCAACGTGATGGAGTTCCTGCTGATCAACCATCCGCTCGACTGCCCGATCTGCGACCAGGGCGGCGAGTGCGAACTGCAGGACCTCTCGCTCGGCTACGGCCGCTCGGTGAGCCGTTTCGTCGAGCGCAAGCGCGTGATCGCCGACGAGGACATGGGACCGCTGGTCGCGACCGAGATGACGCGCTGCATCCAGTGCACGCGCTGCGTCCGGTTCACCGCGGAGATCGCCGGCACCTACGAGCTGGGCGGGATGCAGCGCGGCGAGAACCTGCAGATCGGCACCTACGACGGCAAGCCGCTGACCACCGAGCTGTCCGGCAACGTGATCGACGTGTGTCCGGTGGGCGCGCTGACCAACAAGGTGTTCCGCTTCCGCGCGCGCCCGTGGGAACTGATCGCGAAGGAATCCCTGGGCTTCCACGACGCGCTCGGCAGCAACCTGTTCCTCCACCTGCGCCGCGGCGACGTGATGCGCGCGGTGCCGCGAGACAACGAGGCGGTCAACGAGTGCTGGCTGTCGGACCGCGACCGCTATTCGCACCAGGGCCTGTACGCCGACGATCGCGCCGTGCAGCCGCTGGTGCGCGTGGCGTCCAACGGCGACGAAGGCGACTGGCGCGAAGCGACGTGGGACGAGGCGCTGGCGAAGGCCGCGCAGATCCTGCGCGACAACGCCGCCGACAACCTCGGCGTGCTGGTGCATCCGGCGACCTCGAACGAGGAGGGCGCGCTGCTGGCAAGGCTCGCCGAGGGCCTGGGGACCGGCAACCTCGATCACCGCATCGCCCAGCGCGACCTGTCCGACGGCGCGGTGGCCGAACCCTTCGCGGTGCCGGCAGCGGAGATCGAACTGGCCGACGCGATCGTGATCGTGGGCTGCAACCTGCGCCACGAGGTGCCTCTGCTGCACCAGCGCGTGCGCAAGGCGTTCCTGCGCGGGGCGAAGGTGCACGTGGTCGGCCCGGTCGATTTCGAGTTCGCGTTCGACATCGCCTCGAAGGCGATCGTCGCGCCGTCGCAGGTGCCCGCCGCGCTCGGCTCCGCGGAACTGGCGGAGGCGGTGAAGGGCGCGGAACGCATCGCCGTGATCGTGGGCGCCGTCGCCGAGAACGGCATGCATGCCGCTGCGATCCGTGCGGCTGCTGCCGACTTCGCCCGTACCGCCAACGCGTCGCTGTGCCGGATCCCGCAGGGCGCGAACGCGGTCGGCCTGGCGCGCCATGGCGTGCTGCCTTCCGCACTCGATGCAGGCGCGATGCTGGCGCAGCCGCGCAGCGCGTACGTGCTCTACGGCATCGAACCGGGCCTCGACTTCGCGGACCAGGCCGCCGCGCTCAAGGCGCTGGGCGGGGCGCAGGTGGTGACGTTCAGCCATTTCGCCTGCCAGTCGACGCGTCGCGTCGCCGACGTGATCCTGCCGATCGCGACGCTGTTCGAGAACGATGCGACGCTCACCAACCTCGATGGCCGCGACCAGCGTGCGGTTGCCGCCGGCAAGCTCCCCGGCGCGGCCCGACAGGGCTGGACGGTGTTGCGTGCGCTCGCGGCCGCCCTCGACCTGCCGAACTTCGCGTTCACCGACCTTGCCGGCCTGCGCAGCGGGTTGCAGACGACGCAACCGGCTGCTCCGCGCGGCGGGGCTGCCCCCGCGTCTTCGGGCGAAGGATTCGAACTGGCGGTCTCGCAGGCGATCTACCGTGTCGATGGGCTCACGCGGCGCGCGCAGGCGCTGCAGG
Organism: Luteimonas saliphila; assembly: GCF_016774335.1. GTDB lineage: Bacteria > Pseudomonadota > Gammaproteobacteria > Xanthomonadales > Xanthomonadaceae > Luteimonas > Luteimonas saliphila. The sequence continues at coordinate 18,999 of NZ_JAETWA010000006.1, forward strand.
CGCATCCGCTCAACGTCGGTCCGCGCATCAGCCTGCATCCGGGCGACGCGCTTGCGGCGAAACTGGAAAACGGCGCGATGGCGAAGGTCGTCAACGCCGCCGGCACCGCGACGTTGCAGGTCAACGTCAGCGAGGCCGTCGCCCCGGGCTGCGCCTGGATCGAATCCGGCCATGGCGCGACCGCGGCACTGGGTGCCGGCAACGTCACGGTGGTGGCCGCATGAGCGCGACCAATACCGCCACGCTGCTCTCGGGCTGGACCGCGCCGCTGCACGACTGGCTGTTGTCGCTGGGCGCGATCGGCGTGATCGTGTGGATCGTGCTCAAGGTACTCGCGATCGCGGTGCCGGTGATCCTCGCGGTCGCGTTCTACGTGGTCTGGGAGCGCAAGCTGATCGGCTGGATGCACGTGCGCCACGGGCCGATGTACGTGGGCTGGGGAGTGCTGCAGGCCTTCGCCGACGTGTTCAAGCTGCTGTTCAAGGAAGTCATCCAGCCGACCAACGCGCAGAAGGCGCTGTACATCCTGGCGCCGCTGCTCACGCTGGCGCCCGCGTTCGCGGCCTGGGCGGTGGTGCCGTTCGATGCGCAGCTGGTGCTGTCCAACGCGAATGCGGGACTGCTCTACCTGCTGGCGATGACTTCGCTGGGCGTGTACGGCATCATCCTGGCGGGCTGGGCGTCGAACTCGAAGTACGCCTTCCTCGGCGCGATGCGTTCGGCCGCGCAGGTGGTCAGCTACGAGATCGCGATGGGCTTCGCCCTGGTGGGCGTGATGGTCGGCGCGGGCAGCCTGAACCTGTCGCAGATCGTGATGGCGCAGTCGGGCGATGCCGGCCTGTTCGAATGGTTCTGGTTGCCGATGCTGCCGCTGTTCGTCGTCTACTTCATCTCCGGCGTTGCCGAGACCAACCGCGCGCCGTTCGACGTGGTCGAGGGCGAGTCCGAGATCGTCGCCGGCCACATGGTCGAGTATTCGGGCTCGGCGTTCGCGCTGTTTTTCCTGGCCGAGTACGCGAACATGATCCTGGTCAGCTTCCTGACCCCGATCTTCTTCCTCGGCGGCTGGCTCTCGCCGATCCCGGCGGCCTGGATCCCGGACATCCCCGTGCTGGGCGTGGTCCTGGGCGACGGCTGGTGGTGGCTGTTCGCGAAGGTGTTCTTCTTCGCCAGCTGTTTCATCTGGTTCCGCGCCTCGTTCCCGCGCTACCGCTACGACCAGATCATGCGGCTGGGCTGGAAGGTGTTCATCCCGCTGAGCATCGGCTGGATCGTGGTGGTGGCGTTGATGGCGTATTTCGGCGTGTTCGAGGCGGGCGTCTGATGGACAAGCTGGTTTCCTGGTTCCGTAGCCTGCTGCTGCTCGAGCTGCTCGGCGGCCTGTGGCTGACGCTGAAGTACCTGTTCCGTCCCAAGTACACGCTGATGTACCCGATGGAGAAGACGCCGCAATCGCCGCGCTTCCGCGGCCTGCACGCGCTGCGCCGCTATCCGAACGGCGAGGAGCGCTGCATCGCCTGCAAGCTGTGCGAGGCGGTGTGCCCCGCGCTGGCGATCACCATCGATTCGGAACCGCGCGAGGACGGCACCCGCCGCACCACGCGCTACGACATCGACCTGTTCAAGTGCATCTACTGCGGCTTCTGCGAGGAATCGTGCCCGGTGGACTCGATCGTCGAGACCCACGTGCACGAATACCACTTCGAGAACCGGGGCGAGAACATTCTCACCAAGCCCAAGCTGCTGGCGATCGGCGACCGGCTCGAGGCCGAGATCGCCGAGCGCCGCGCCGCCGACGCCGCCTTCCGATAAGCGACCGACCATGGATTTCGCCCTTCTCGCCTTCCTCGCCTTCGCCGCCGTGGCCGTCGCCTCGGCCGGTGCGGTGATCAGCGTCAGGAACCCGGTGCATGCCGCGCTGTTCCTGGTGCTGACCTTCTTCACCGTGGCCTGCACCTGGATCCTCGCCGGGGCCGAATTCCTGGGGGTGGCGCTGATCCTGGTCTATGTCGGCGCGGTGATGGTGCTGTTCCTGTTCGTGGTGATGATGCTCGACATCGACGTCGTGCCGTTGCGCGAGGGGTACGTGCGCTACCTCCCGGTGGGATTGCTGGTGGCGGTGGTGATGCTGGTCGAGATGCTCACCCTGATCGGGGTCAGGGGGCGGTTTGCGCCGTTCGGCGCCGACCCGGTCGATGCCGCGGGGGTGAACAACGTCAGCTGGATCGCGCGCCGCCTGTTCACCGAGTTCCTGCTGCCGTTCGAGGTCGCCGCCCTGATCCTGACCGTGGCCGTCATCGCCGCGGTCACCCTGACCCTGCGCCGTCGCCCGGGCACCAAGCACCAGAACCCGGGCGAGCAGTCGCGGGTGCAGGCGAAGGACCGTTTCCGCATGGTCAGCATGCCCGCCGAGAAGCGGCCCGATGCTTCCGCGCAGGACGCCGTTATGGGCGAGGGAGAAGCCAAATGACCGAATTCTTCGGCCAGGGCCTGGCCCTGGGCCACTACCTCGCGCTGGGCGCCGCGCTGTTCTGCATCAGCGTCGCCGGCATCTTCCTCAACCGCAAGAACGTCATCATCCTGCTGATGTCGATCGAGTTGATGCTGCTCGCGGTCAACATCAACTTCATCGCGTTCTCGCGCCATTTCGGCGACGAGGCGGGGCAGATCTTCGTGTTCTTCATCCTGACCGTCGCCGCGGCCGAGGCCGCGATCGGTCTGGCGATCCTGGTCACGCTGTTCCGCAACCGGCGCACGATCAACGTCGCCGAAATCGATTCGCTGAAGGGGTGAGCCGCAGCGCTTGCGAGCCACCGGCTCGCGCTGCGGCGAACGCCCGGCCATGGATGGCCGGGCAGGGTCTCCCCGGGCCCAACGCGGTACCGCCATGGATGGCTGCGGTGCAAACGTGATGCAACGCAGCGCTTGCGAGCCACCGGCTCGCGCTGCGGCGAACGCCCGGCCAAGGATGGCCGGGCCGGGTTTCTCCGGAGCCCGTGCGGTACCGCCATGGATGGCGAAGGAAACACCGAGGCGCGGGGACGAGCCACCGGCTCGCGCCGCGGCGAGCGCCCGGCCATGGGTGGCCGGGCCGGGCTCTCCGGAGCCCATGCTGCATCGCCATGGACGGCAACAATGAAGGCTGGTACGACCTGGACACTGGACGAGAAATGGCGATATCGACGACCCACCTGCTGATCATCGTGCTGGCACCACTGCTGGGCGCGATCGTGGCCGGGTTCTTCGGCCGCCAGATCGGGCGTGCGGGCGCGCACTGGGTCACGATCCTCGGCGTCGCGCTCAGCTGCGCGCTGTCGTCGTACGTGCTGTACCAGCTGGTCGGGCAGGGCGCGGCGCCGTTCAACGAGAACGTCTACACGTTCTTCGAGGTCGGCAACTACTCCGCGCATATCGGATTCATGATCGACAAGTTGACCGCGATGATGATGGTCGTGGTGACCTTCGTGTCGCTGCTGGTGCACGTCTACACCATCGGCTACATGGCCGAGGATCCCGGCTACCAGCGTTTCTTCAGCTACATCAGCCTGTTCACCTTCTCCATGCTGATGCTGGTGATGGGCAACAACTTCCTCCAGCTGTTCTTCGGCTGGGAAGCGGTGGGCCTGGTGTCCTACCTGCTGATCGGCTTCTGGTTCAAGCGGCCGAGCGCGGTGTTCGCCAACCTCAAGGCGTTCCTGGTCAACCGCGTGGGCGACTTCGGCTTCCTGCTCGGCATCGCCGCGGTGCTGTACTGGTTCGGCACGCTCGACTACGCCACCGTGTTCGCCAACGCCGGCGACGTGCTCGACGGGCGCACGGTGGAGATCCTCGCCGGCCACGAGTGGTCGGTCGCCACGCTGATCTGCATCTGCCTGTTCATCGGGGCGATGGGCAAGTCCGCGCAGGTTCCGCTGCATGTCTGGCTGCCCGACTCCATGGAGGGCCCGACCCCGATCTCGGCGCTGATCCATGCGGCGACGATGGTCACCGCGGGCATCTTCATGGTCGCGCGCATGTCGCCGATCTTCGAGCTGAGCGTGACCGCACTCAACTTCGTGCTGTTCATCGGCGCCACCACTGCGTTCTTCACCGGCCTGATCGGCATGGTGCAGAACGACATCAAGCGCGTGGTCGCCTATTCGACCCTGTCGCAGCTGGGCTACATGACGGTGGCGCTGGGCTTGTCCGCGTACTCCGCGGCCGTCTACCACCTGATGACGCACGCCTTCTTCAAGGCGTTGCTGTTCCTGGCCGCCGGCAGCGTGATCATCGGCATGCACCACGAGCAGGACATGCGCAAGATGGGTGGCCTGCGCAAGTACATGCCCATCACCTTCTGGACCAGCGTGATCGGCACCCTGGCCCTGGTCGGCACGCCGTTCTTCAGCGGCTTCTACTCGAAGGACTCGATCATCGAGGCGGCGAAGTTCGGTGTCGAGCGTGGCGGCTGGATCGGGACCTACGCCTACTGGGCGGTGCTGCTGGGCGCATTCGTGACCTCGTTCTACAGCTTCCGCCTGCTGTACCTGACCTACTTCGGCGAGGAGCGTTTCCGCCACGCGACGCCTTCGCATCCGCACGCGACGCACGACGAGCATGGGCAGGAAACACGCCACGAGCCGCTGCACGAGGACGGTCACGGCCACCATGCCGATGATCCGCATCACGGCGCGCACGAGCCGCACGAGTCGCCCTGGGTGGTGACGCTGCCGCTGATCCTGCTGGCGATCCCGTCGATCGCGGTCGGTTTCTTCACCGTCGGCCCGATGCTGTTCGGCACCGACTGGAGCGGTCATCGCGAGACCGCCCCGTTCTTCGCCGGTGCGATCGAGGTGCTGTCGGGCAACGATGTCATGGCGCGGCTCAAGGAAGAGCTCTGGCACGGCCCTGTCGCGTTCGCGCTGCACGGATTCGTCGCCCCGGCGTTCTGGCTGGTGCTGGCCGGATTCCTGCTCGCGACGCTGATGTACCTGTGGAAGCCGCAGCTGCCGGCGAAGGTCGCGCACGTGCTGCGCCTGCCGATCCGCGTGCTCGAGAACAAGTACGGCATGGACGACCTCTGGATCAAGGGCTTCGCCGGCGGCGGGCTGCTGCTCGGCCGCGGTTCTCGCGAGGTCGACGGCAGGCTGATCGACGGGCTGTTCGTCAACGGCGCCGCGCGGCTGGTCGATTTCACAGCCGGCCTCGTCCGCCGCATGCAGACCGGTTACCTCTACCACTACGCGTTCGCGATGATCGTCGGCCTGATCGTGCTGCTGGCCGTCCTGATCCGCCTCTGGACCTGATCCCGTGCAGAACTGGCCCCTCCTGAGTCTCCTGATCTGGTTGCCGATCCTCGGCGGCGCCGCCGTTCTCGCCCTTGGCGACAGACGCGCGCACCTCGCACGCTGGGTGTCGCTGGCGATCGCCGTGCTCGTGTTCCTGCTGAGCCTGCCGTTGTTCACGGGCTTCGACTATGCGGCCACGGCCATGCAGTTCGTCGAGCGCCGGGCGTGGATCCCGGCCTACGACATCCAGTACCACCTCGGCGTGGACGGCATCTCGGTCGCGCTCATCATCCTGACCACGCTGACCACGAGCCTGGTGCTGGTCGGCGCCTGGACCGCGATCGACCGTCGCGTGAACCAGTACTACGCGGCGATGCTGATCCTGGAAGGGCTGATGGTCGGCGTGTTCTCGGCCGTGGACGCATTGCTGTTCTACGTGTTCTTCGAGGGCATGCTGATCCCGATGTTCATCATCATCGGCGTCTGGGGCGGCCCGCGCCGGGTGTACGCGTCGATCAAGTTCTTTCTCTACACCTTCCTCGGCTCGGTGTTCATGCTGGTCGGGCTGGTGTATCTGTACCTCAAGGCCGGCAGCTGGCAGCTTCCCGACCTGTACGCGCTGCCGTTGAGCGTGAGCGAACAGATGTGGCTGTTCTTCGCCTTCCTCGCGGCGTTCGCGGTCAAGGTGCCGATGTTCCCGGTGCATACGTGGTTGCCGGACGCGCACGTGGAGGCGCCCACCGGAGGCTCGGTGATCCTGGCTGCGATCATGCTCAAGATCGGCGGCTACGGTTTCCTGCGCTTCAGCCTGCCGATCACACCGGACGCAGGCCACGAATGGGCCTGGCTGGTGATCGCGCTGTCGCTGATCGCAGTTGTCTACGTCGGTCTGGTCGCGCTGGCACAGGAGGACATGAAGAAGCTGATCGCTTACTCGTCCGTGTCGCACATGGGCTTCGTCACGCTGGGCACGTTCATCGCCTTCGCGTTGATGCGGGACGTTCCCGGCGGCGAGGATGCGGCACGGCTCGGCCTGCAGGGCGCGATGGTGCAGATGATCTCGCACGGCTTCATCTCCGGCGCGATGTTCTCCTGCGTGGGCGTGCTCTACGACCGCATGCACACGCGGCAGATCCGCGACTACGGCGGCGTCGCCAACGTGATGCCGTGGTTCACCTTCTTCATGGTGCTGTTCGCGATGGCCAACGCCGGCCTGCCGGGCACGTCCGGCTTCGTCGGCGAGTTCATGGTGATCCTGGCCAGCTTCCAGCACCATCCGCTGATCGCCTTCGCGGCGGCGCTGACGCTGATCATCGGCGCTGCGTACACGCTGTGGCTGGTCAAGCGGGTCATGTTCGGCGAGGTGGCCAACGCCCATGTCGCCGAGCTGCAGGATATCAACTACCGCGAGTGGATCGTGCTCGGCGTGTTCGCTGCCGGCACGCTGCTGATCGGCGTGTATCCCAAGCCGCTGACCGACCTGATGGAGCCGGCCATCGCGCAGCTGGCCGGCCAGCTCGCTGCGAGCAAGCTGTGAGCAGGGATGGGCAGGCCGCGAGATGCGGGCCGCATGAAAGCGTGCATGCGGACGCGCGCATCGCGGCGCACGGCGACAGGACGGTGCCGGCGGCGATCGCATGCGGCGCCAGGCGTGGAAGTGCAGTGTTACGAGCATGGGCGGTCCGCGGGATTGCCGAGGGATGTTTGAAGTGATGATGACCGCCATGACGCCGCCTCCCGTCCGCTCCTTCGCCGAGCTCGCGCCGTTGGCGCCCGAGCTGGTCGTGGTATTCGGTGCGTTCGCGTTGCTGATGCTCGACCTGTTCCTCGACGACCGCCGCCGGGTGGTCACGCACGCGCTGGCGATCGCGACCCTGCTGGTCGCTGCGGCGATGGTCTGGTTCGACATCGGCGGGCAGGGCACCACGCTGACCGGCATGTTCGTGCGCGACGAGGGCGCCGATGTCCTCAAGCTGGTCACGCTCCTGGTCAGCGCCGGAGCGCTGGCCTACATCTGGCCCTTCCTGCGCGAGCGCGGACTGTACAAGGGCGAGGTCGCGGTGCTGGTGCTGTTCGCCGTGGTCGGCATGATGCTGCTGGTGTCGGCGGGGAACCTGACCATGGTCTACGTCGGGCTGGAACTGCTGGCGCTGTGTTCGTATGCGCTGGTCGCCACCGATCGCGACAGTCCGCTGGCGTCGGAAGCGGCGATGAAGTACTTCGTGCTCGGCTCGCTGGCCTCGGGTCTGCTGCTGTACGGCATGACCCTGGTGTACGGCGCGACCGGCACGCTCGACCTGGTCGCGATCCGCGACGCGGCCTACGGCGTTTCCGGCGAAGACCGGACCCTGCTGCTGACCGGTGCCGTGTTCGTGCTGGTCGGCATCGCCTTCAAGTTCGGCGCGGCACCGTTCCACATGTGGCTGCCCGACACCTACCACGGCGCGCCGACTCCGATCACGCTGTTCATCGGCTCGGCGCCGAAGCTCGCGGCCTTCGGCATGACCTGGCGCCTGCTCGACGGCGGGCTGGGTCCGCTCCACGAGCAGACCCAGTTGCTGCTTGCGGCACTCGCGGCGCTGTCGCTGGCCGTCGGCAACGTGTTCGCGATCGCGCAGACCAACCTCAAGCGCATGCTCGCGTACTCCACCATCTCGCACGTGGGCTTCCTGTTCCTCGGCCTCGCCGCCGGTGGCAGCGGTGGCTACGCGGCGGCGATGTTCTATGCGATCAGCTACGCGATCATGTCGGCCGCGGCGTTCGGCGCCATCGTCATGCTTTCGCGCCGCGGTTTCGAGGCCGACCGGATCGACGACTTCCGCGGGCTGGGCTCCCGCAGTCCGTGGATGGCGGGCCTGGTGCTGCTGGTGATGGCGTCGCTGGCCGGGGTGCCGCCGCTGCTGGGCTTCTGGGCCAAGCTGGCGGTGCTGCGCGCGGCGCTGGAGGGAGACCTGCTGTGGCTGGCGATCGTCGGCATCGTGTTCGCGGTGATCGGCGCGTTCTACTACCTGCGCGTGATCAAGGTGATGTACTTCGACCAGCCCGCGGGCGAACCGATCACGGTGCGCGGCGGCGCGCTGCAGGTCGTCTTCGCGGTGAACGCGCTCGGCCTGCTGGGCCTGGGGCTGTTCTGGAGCCCGATCATGGCCTGGTGCCAGCAGGCGTTCGCCTGACCGAACGGAGCGGGTGCGGGTGCGCCTCCGGGCGCGATGCTTTTCGTTCCGAATCGGGGGTCATCCAGAGAACGGTCGCGCCTGAAGGCGCTCCTACAGGGTTGGACCGGCCAACGGGTCGGAAGGGCGTCGGCCCGGCGTTCAGCGCGGGCGAGCGCCCGGGGTTGTAAAAAAATCCGCACATCCCCATAATTCCGCGTCTGCTGCGGGGTGGAGCAGTCTGGCAGCTCGTCGGGCTCATAACCCGAAGGTCGCAGGTTCAAATCCTGCCCCCGCTACCAGTTTCGCCGGGTCGTGGAAGGCGCTGAAGCCTTCCTCGGACGCCGGGAAACCGGGCTTCATCGAGGCAACTGCCGCCTCGATGCCGAAATCCGGCCACGCGGCCGGACATTCAGGACAAGGGGCCCATTGGGCCCCTTGTCGTTTTCGAAGATTGCATGACGCGGTACGGACGAGGACGTGACGGAAAAGGCGACACAGCTCTCGGCACTGCTCGCGCCCACGGTGGAATCGCTGGGCCTGCAACTGCTGGGCATCGAATACCTGCCTGCGCCGGGCGGTTCGGTGGTGCGTGTGTACCTCGACGTGCCGGAGCCGGAGTCCGAAACGCGGCACGTGACGATCGAGGACTGCGAGGCGGTGAGCCGCGAGATATCGGCGCAACTCGACGTCGAGGATCCGATCTCCGGCAACTACACGCTGGAGGTGTCCTCGCCGGGCGTCGACCGGCCGCTGTTCGCGCCGGCGCAGTTCGCGCGCTTCGTCGGCGAACGCGCGAAGGTCGGGTTGAAGCTGCCGCAGGACGGGCGCCGGCGGTTGACCGGCACGATCGTCTCGGTGGAAGGCGGGTCGATCGCGTTCGATGTCGATGGCCAGCTGCTGACGGTGGCCTTCGACAACATCGACAAGGCGCGTCTGGTACCGGACTGGGCCGCGCTCGGGCTCGCGCCCGCCCGCGACGGCGCTGGTGGCGACGCGCGACCGGGCAAGCCGGGTCGCAAGTCGGCGGCGGGAAAACGGCCGCCGAAAGCGGGGTGAGTTTCAGGTGCCACGTTCGCCGGTCGCGTGCGGACGGGGCGTAGTGGAGCCGGGCGGTTGGCCTGGCGTGGATGACGAATCGAGCCGGTTTTCCTGAGGTCTGACAGAGATGAGCAAAGAGTTGTTGCTGGTGGTGGACGCGGTCGCCAACGAGAAGGGCGTGCCGGAGTCTGTGATCCTCGAAGCGATCGAGGCCGCGCTGGCCACGGCGGCGAAGAAGCGCTACGCCGAAGAGGACGTGCTGACACGGGTCGCGATCGACGCGAAGGACGGCAGCTACGAGACCTTCCGCCGCTGGGAAGTGGTCGCCGACGACGTGGTCATGGAATCGCCCGACCGCCAGATCCGGCTGATGGACGCGGTCGACGAGGTCGAGGGCGTGGAGGTCGGCGACTACATCGAGGAGCAGATCGAGAACGTCGACTTCGGCCGCATCGCCGCGCAGGCCGCCAAGCAGGTGATCGTGCAGCGCGTGCGCGAGGCCGAGCGCCAGCAGGTGGTCGACGCCTGGAAGGACCGCATCGGTGAACTGGTGACGGGCGTGGTCAAGCGCGTGGAGCGCGGCAACGTCTACGTCGACCTCGGCGGCAACGCCGAGGCCTTCATTCCCAAGGACAAGGCGATCCCGCGCGACATCGTGCGCGCCGGCGACCGCATCCGCGGTTACCTGTACGACGTGCGCAGCGAGCCGCGCGGCCCGCAGCTGTTCATCAGCCGCGCCGCGCCCGAATTCATGATGGAACTGTTCAAGCTCGAGGTGCCGGAAGTCGGCCAGGGCCTGGTCGAGATCAAGGCCTGCGCGCGCGATCCGGGCGATCGGGCCAAGATCGCCGTCATCGCCTACGACACCCGCACCGATCCGATCGGCGCCTGCATCGGCATGCGCGGTTCGCGCGTTCAGGCGGTATCGAACGAGCTCAACGGCGAACGCGTCGACATCGTGCTGTGGTCGGACAACCCGGCGCAGTTCGTGATCAACGCGATGGCGCCGGCCGAGGTGCAGTCGATCGTGGTCGACGAGGACAAGCACTCGATGGACCTGGCCGTGGCCGAGGACAAGCTGGCCCAGGCGATCGGCAAGGGCGGGCAGAACGTGCGCCTGGCCAGCCGCCTGTCGGGCTGGCAGCTGAACGTGATGACCCAGGACCAGGTGGCTGCGAAGTCGGAGGCCGAACAGGCCGCCGCGCGTGCGCTGTTCCAGGAGAAGCTGGAAGTCGACGAGGAAATCGCCGGCATCCTGGTCGCGGAAGGTTTCAACACGGTCGAGGAAATCGCCTACGTGCCGGTCGGCGAACTGTTGGCGGTCGAGGGCTTCGACGAGGACATCGTCGAGGAACTGCGCGCCCGCGCCCGCGACGCGCTGCTCAACGACGCGCTCGCGGTCGAGGAGGAACTCGACGAGAACGCCCCGAGCGAGGATCTGCTGGCGCTCGAGGGCATGGACGACGAGACCGCCTACGCGCTGGCCTCGCACGGGGTGCGCACCAGCGAGGACCTGTCCGACCTGGGCGCGGACGAAGTGGTCGAGTTCGGCATCGACGGGCTCGACGAAGCGCGCGCCGCCGCGCTGATCCTCGCCGCCCGCGCCGAAGAGATCGCACGCCTGGAGCGCGGCGAATGACCAGGCGATGAACGCCGCCCTGCACCGCCCAGGGCGTAGAATCCGCGTTTCCCTTGCTTCTGGCGGGGGGGCGCCAAACAGAGCATAGGATCCGAATGTCGCAACAAACCACCATCCGCAAGCTTGCCGCCCTGGTCAACACCCCGGTGGAGAAGCTGCTCGAGCAGTTGTCCGAAGCGGGCATGGCGTTCAGCGACCCCGACCAGGTCGTCACCAGCACCGAGAAGGTCAAGCTGCTGGGCTTCCTGCGCCGCACCCACGGCAAGGCCGACAAGCCGGCCGAGGATGCGGTCGCGCCGAAGAAGATCACGCTCAACCGCACGCGCAAGCAGGAGATCACCGTCGGTGGCGGCAAGAACCGCGCCACGGTCGACGTGGTGGTGCGCAAGAAGGTCACGCTGGTCAAGCCGAGCGAGGCTACGGAGAGCGCCGGATCGGCCGCTGCGCCGGTGGACGACGAGCAGGCCGAGATCCTGCGCAAGCTCGAGGAATCGCGCCAGCGCAACCTCTCCGAGCAGCAGCGCCTGGCCGAGGAAGACAAGCGTCGCGCCGACGAGGCCGCCGAGCGCAAACGCCAGGCGGACGCCGAGGCCGAGCGCCTGCGTCAGGAAGCCGAGCTCGCGGCCGTGGTGCCGCCGCCGGGCGAAGACGCCGCGGCCCGCAAGCCGGTCGGCCACGGGCATGGGCATCCCAAGCCCGCGCCGCCGCGCAGCGAGGAGCGCGGCACCGGCCCCAAGCACAAGGGCAACCGCGGCTCGCACGTGATGGTCGCCGGCGTCGAGGACGACGAGAGCACCGCGCGCTTCGCCGGCCAGCTGCACCTGAGCGCCTCCGAGCGCGCGCGTCGCAGCAGCACGCGCGGCAAGCCCAAGTCGCGTCGCCATGTCGAGCAGTCGCGCAGCGGCGCCGGTCCGCACGGCTTCGAGCGCCCGACCGCGCCGGTGGTGCGCGAAGTCGCGATCGGCGAGGCGATCACCGTCGCCGACCTGGCGCAGAAGCTCGCGCTCAAGGGCGGCGACGTGGTCAAGGCGCTGTTCAAGATGGGCGTCATGGCGACGATCACCCAGAGCATCGACCACGACACTGCGGTGCTGGTGGTCGAGGAGCTCGGCCACAAGGCCGTCGCCGCCGAGAGCGACGATGCCGAGTCGGAACTGCTGGCGCATGCCGAACAGGTGCAGGGCGACCGGGTCGCGCGTCCGCCGGTGGTCACGATCATGGGCCATGTCGACCACGGCAAGACCTCGCTGCTGGACTACATCCGCCGCACCAAGGTGGCCTCGGGCGAGGCGGGTGGCATCACCCAGCACATCGGCGCCTACCACGTCGAGACCGACAAGGGCGTCATCAGCTTCCTCGACACTCCGGGCCACGCCGCGTTCACCTCGATGCGCGCGCGCGGGGCGAAGCTGACCGACATCGTGATCCTGGTGGTGGCGGCCGACGACGGCGTGATGCCGCAGACGATCGAGGCGATCCAGCACGCGAAGGCGGCCAAGGTGCCGCTGATCGTGGCGATCAACAAGGTCGACAAGTCCGGAGCCGATCCGGAGCGGATCAAGAACGAGCTGCTCGCGCACGACATCGTCGCCGAGTCGTTCGGCGGCGACACCCAGATGGTAGAACTGTCGGCCAAGACCGGGCAGGGCGTGGACGAACTGCTCGACGCGATCTCGCTGCAGGCCGAGGTGCTGGAACTCAGGGCGGTGGCCACGGGTCGCGCCACGGGTACGGTGATCGAGTCCTCGCTCGACAAGGGCCGCGGTCCGGTCGCGACCGTGCTGGTGCAGCAGGGCCTGCTGGAGAAGGGCGATTACCTGGTCTGCGGCGTGCAGTACGGCCGCGTGCGCGCGCTGTTCGACGAAACCGGCTCGCAGGTCCCCGCGGCCGGCCCCTCGATTCCGGTGCAGGTACTGGGCCTGTCTGGGGTGCCCGACGCCGGCGACGATTTCGTCGTGGTCGAGGACGAGCGCCTGGCCAAGGAAGTCGCGCAACAGCGCGAGGCCAAGCGTCGCGAGATGCGGCTGGTGCAGGCGGCCGGCAACCGCATGGAGGACATCATGGCCCAGATGGGCCAGGGCGAGGCGCAGCAGCAGCTCAACCTGGTCATCAAGGCCGATGTGCAGGGTTCGGTCGAGGCGTTGCGCCAGGCGCTCACCGCGCTGTCGAACGAGCAGATCCGCATCAACGTCATCGTCTCGGGCGTGGGCGGCATCACCGAGTCCGACGCCAATGCCGCGGCCACCGCCAAGGCCACGATCATCGGCTTCAACGTCCGCGCCGACGCTTCGGCGCGCAGGGTGATCGAGAACAGCGGCCTGGACCTGCGCTACTTCTCGATCATCTACGACGTGATCGACCAGGTGAAGCAGGTGGCGTCCGGCCTGCTGGGCGTGGAGATCCGCGAGGAGATCATCGGCATCGCCGAGGTCCGCGACGTGTTCCGCAGCTCGAAGTTCGGCGCGGTGGCCGGCAGCATGGTGATCGAGGGCGTGGTCAAGCGCTCCAAGCCGATCCGTGTGCTGCGCGACAACACGGTGGTGTTCGAGGGCGAGCTGGAGTCGTTGCGCCGCTTCAAGGAGAACGTCGACGAGGTGCGCAACGGCACCGAATGCGGCATCGCCGTGAAGGCCTACAACGACGTGCAGCCGGGCGACCAGATCGAATGCTTCGAGCGCATCGAGGTGCAGCGGACGCTGTAGCGCGCGCTGGCGCGCGTGATTCGTGGATTCGTGATTCGTGATTCGTAAAGGCGGGTCACGATCACGATCCGGCGGCTGCCGCTTCTTCGAATCACCAATCACTAATCACTAATTCACGAGTTCACGTGCCCACGAAATCCTTCCATCGCACCGACCGTGTCGCCGCACAGCTCCGCCGTGAGCTGGGCACGCTGGTGCGCGCCGCGGTCGCCGAGCACGGGCTGCCGTCGGTGAGCGTGTCGGATGTCGAGGTGACTCGCGACATGGCGCACGCCAAGGTGTTCGTGACTGCGTTGCAGGCCGAGCGAGCGGACGAGGCCATGAAGGGCCTGCGCGCGGCGGCGCCCGAAATCCGCTACCGGCTCGCGCGCGCGGTCAAGCTCCGGCACGTGCCGGAGCTGCATTTCCACTACGACGATTCGGTCGATCGGGGCGAGCGCATCGACAACCTGCTCCGCGACCTGCCCGATGTGGGCGAGGGCGAACCTTCGCCGTAGGGCGCTGTCCATGGCACGCCGCCTCCAGTGGCGTGGCCGCACCGTCCGCGATTCGTCCCCACCGCCTGCTGTTCCGTGCGGCCGCTGGGGCCGACGGACGGCCGGCCCGAGCCGGCCCTATACAATCGACCGATGACGGCCCGCCCACGCACGAAGTTCAGGAAGCTCGACGGCATCCTGCTGCTCGACAAGCCGCGCGGGCTCAGCTCGAACCAGGCGCTGCAGCGCGTGCGCCACCTGTTCCGCGCGGAGAAGGCGGGCCACACCGGCAGCCTCGATCCCCTTGCCACCGGCCTGCTGCCGGTCTGCTTCGGCGAGGCGACGAAAATCGCGGGCGGGCTGCTCGGCGCGCGCAAGGCCTACGACACCGTCGCGCGGCTCGGCATCGTGATGGATACCGACGACGCCGAGGGTCAGCCGATCCGCGAGCGACCGGTGCCACCCCTGCGCATCCCGCAGATCGACCAGGCGCTCGCCGCGCTGACCGGCCGCATCCGCCAGCGCCCCCCGATCTATTCGGCGCTCAAGCGCGGCGGCGAACCGCTGTACGCGAAGGCGCGCCGCGGCGAGGTGGTGGAGGTGGAAGAACGCGATGCCGACGTGCACGAGTTCAGCCTGCAATCGGCCGGCGACCTGCTCGACGACCTGCACGGCGTGTCACCGCAACTCCGGCTCCACGTAGAGTGCGGTTCGGGCACCTACGTGCGCAGCCTGGTGCGCGACCTGGGCGAGGCATTGGGCTGTGGCGCCCATGTCGCCGAGTTGCGACGACTGTGGGTCGACCCGTTCAGGGATCCCAGGATGTGGACGCTGGATGAGCTCCAGGTCCTCGCGACGCGCGGCGATCGCAGCCTGCTCGCCTGCCTGCTGCCGCTGGAGCGGGGGATGGCGTCGTGGCCACCGGTCGACCTGGACGAAGCCCAGGCCCGGCGCCTGGGGCGGGGCCAGCCGGTCGAGGGCGAATTCCATCCGTGCGGAGCCGTGGCCGTGTACGGGCCGGGGGGGCGTGCACTGGGGCTGGGCGAGGTGGCCGAGGGCCGCCTGCGGGCCCGCCGCCTGTTCAGTTGGGCCAGCGCCCAGGCCGCGGCGGGCGCCGGTGGCTGAACTTGTCCGGTCCGCCGCGGACAGCTATAATTTCGCGGCTTTTTTCAAGCACTTCCGTTCGTTCCAGGGAACCCCGTCCGGGGCCTCCCGATCACCCTTGACGAACCTGGCGGTACGCCGCACGCGTCGACGACGCTGCGCCGGGATCTGCAGGTTTCGCGACTACGAGGCAATCATGTCCATCGACAACAGCAAGATCATCGAAGAACACGCGCGCGCCGCCAACGATACCGGTTCCCCGGAAGTCCAGGTCGCCCTGCTCACCGCCCGCATCGTGCATCTCACCGAGCACTTCAAGACCCACAAGAAGGATCACCACAGCCGGCGCGGCCTGCTGCAGATGGTCAACCGTCGGCGCAGCCTGCTCGACTACCTGCACCGGAAGGATGCGAACCGCTACAAGGCGCTGATCGAGAAACTCGGTCTGCGGCGCTAGAACCGACCCCCGCCGCGGCGCAGCGATGCGCCGCGGCGTTGTTTTTTGGGTGCGCCGATTTGCGGCGGTCGCGCCCGGGCAGGACGCCCGTCCGCAAGCAAGCGGCCACGCAAACGTGGCCACCCGTCCGGGGCATGGGCTCCGTCCGGTTTCATCGATCAAGACTCAAGGACATCCAACGTGGCGAAAGTGACCAAGACCTTCCAGTACGGCAACCAGACCGTGACCCTCGAGACCGGCGAGATCGCGCGCCAGGCAGGCGGCGCGGTGATGGTGTCGTGCGAAGGCACCGTGCTGCTGGTGAGCGCGGTGGCCAACCGGACCGCGCGCGAAGGGCAGGACTTCTTCCCGTTGACCGTGGACTACCAGGAGAAGTTCTATGCCGGTGGACGCATTCCCGGCGGCTTCTTCAAGCGCGAGGGTCGCCAGACCGAGAAGGAAACTCTGATCTCGCGCCTGATCGACCGCCCGATCCGTCCGCTGTTCCCGGAAGGGTTCCGCAACGAAGTGCAGATCATCGCCACCGTGATGTCGATGAACCCCGAGGTCGACGGCGACATCCTCGCCCTGATCGGCGCTTCGGCCGCGCTGTCCCTTTCGGGCGCGCCTTTCGACGGCCCGATCGGCGCCGCCAAGGTCGGCTACAAGGGCGGCCAGTACCTGCTCAACCCGACCGTCAGCGAGCTGAAGGACTCGGAGCTGGAGCTGGTGGTCGCCGGTACCGCCGCCGCGGTGCTGATGGTCGAATCCGAGGCCCGTGAACTGTCCGAGGACGTGATGCTGGGTGCGGTGATGTTCGGCCACCAGCAGATGCAGGTCGCGATCGACGTGATCAACGAACTGGTCGCCGAAGCCGGCAAGCCGAAGTGGGACTGGCAGCCGCCGGCCGCCAACGAAGGCCTCGTCTCGGCGATCCGCCACGCGGTCGGCGAGCAGCTCGCCAGCGCCTTCCAGGTGCGCGACAAGCTCGAGCGCCGCGACGCGATCTCCAAGGTGAAGAAGGCGATCATCGAGACACTGAGCCCGCAGGCCGAAGCCAACGCCTGGTCGACCGGCGAGCTGTCGAAGGAGTTCGGGGAGCAGGAATACCAGACCATGCGCGACTCGGTCCTCAAGACCAAGGTCCGCATCGACGGCCGCGCGCTGGACACGGTGCGCCCGATCAGCGCCAAGGTCGGCATCCTGCCGCGCGTGCACGGCTCGTCGCTGTTCACCCGTGGCGAGACCCAGGCGATCGTCGCGGTCACCCTGGGCACCGCGCGCGACGGCCAGATCATCGACGCCGTCGCCGGCGAGTACAAGGAACACTTCCTGTTCCACTACAACTTCCCCCCGTACTCGGTGGGCGAAGCCGGCCGCATGATGGGCCCGAAGCGCCGCGAGATCGGCCACGGCCGCCTGGCCAAGCGCGGCGTGCTCGCGGTGATGCCGACGATGGAGGAGTTCCCCTACACGATCCGCGTGGTCTCCGAGATCACCGAGTCGAACGGTTCCTCGTCCATGGCCTCGGTCTGCGGCTCGTCGCTGGCGCTGATGGACGCGGGCGTGCCGATCAAGGCGCCGGTCGCGGGCATCGCGATGGGCCTGGTGAAGGAGGGCGACGACTTTGTCGTGCTGTCCGACATCCTCGGCGATGAGGACCACCTCGGCGACATGGACTTCAAGGTCGCGGGCACCACCAGGGGCATCTCCGCGCTGCAGATGGACATCAAGATCCAGGGCATCACCGAGGAGATCATGAAGGTCGCCCTGGCCCAGGCGAAGCAGGGCCGGCTGCACATCCTCAAGGAGATGGAGGCCGCCCTCAGCGCGCCGCGTGCCGAGCTCAGCGAGTTCGCGCCGCGCCTGATCACGATCAAGATCCATCCCGACAAGATCCGCGAAGTGATCGGCAAGGGCGGTTCGGTGATCCAGGCGATCACCAAGGAAACCGGCACCCAGATCGACATCCAGGACGACGGCACCATCACCATCGCCTCGGTCGACGCCGCTGCCGGGCGCGCCGCCAAGGAACGCATCGAGCAGATCACCTCGGACGTCGAGCCGGGCCGGATCTACGAAGGCAAGGTCGCCAAGATCATGGACTTCGGCGCGTTCGTCACGATCTCGCCCGGGAAGGACGGCCTGGTGCACGTCTCGCAGATCTCGAGCGAGCGCGTGGAGAAGGTCTCCGACAAGCTCAAGGAAGGCGACCTGGTCAAGGTCAAGGTGCTGGAAGTCGACAAGCAGGGCCGCATCCGCCTGTCGATCAAGGCCGTGGAAGAAGGCGAGGGCGTGTCCGGCGAGTGATGGTCGCCGCTGAATCGAGCTGGAGAAAAGCGGGCTTCGGCCCGTTTTTCTTTTTTCCAGCGGAAGAAAGAACTGTTGCGAAAAGCCGCCGCGCCCGCAGCCAGGACTCGCTGCGGGCGCGGCGGGTGCCGAGTCGGCAGTACGCCGCGGCCTTCGTTGGCGGCATCGCCGAACATCCCGTGCCCCGCAACGGCGCACGGAACGTGGATCGCTACAGCCGGTGCTGCTGCATCAGCCGGTAGAGCTTCAGGCGCAGGCGCAGCAGCGGCTGGGAGAGGCGCTCGGGCATGCGCACCGTGCCGCGGCTGTGGCGGATCGGTACTCCGGATGACGACGTCACCGCGTCGACCGTCGTCGTCGGCTGCGGCTGGCTGCTGATATTGATCAGCGGTGCCTGCGCCGCAGGCTGGGCAGAGGCGGACGCGCCGCTGGCGCTTGCGAACAGGCCCAGCGCGCTGTAACCGGCGTAACCTGGGAACACCTCCGCGGTCCGGGTGTGGCCCATGCGCGCCCGCAGCAGTTCGGTGAACACCCGTCGGAAATCCGTGGTTACCGGGACGTCGCCGAAGTAGGGCGACAGAATCTCCGGGTGCAGGCCGGGCCAGTTGCCGTAGAAGCGCCGCCCGTTCACCGGTCCGCCCAGGACCAGCAGCGGATTGCCGTAGCCGTGGTCGGTGCCGCCGCTGCCGTTCTCGCGGACGCGACGGCCGAACTCCGACTGCACCACCACCGTCACCCTCGCACCCTCGCCACCGCTGTTCATTTCGGCATAGAAGGCGGCGAGTGCCTGCGACAGCTCGCCCACCCGGCCGTGGTAGTAGCCGCCACCGCCATTGCCCTGACCCTCGTGCGTGTCCCAGCCGCCGAGATCGACGGCCGCATAACGCAGGCCGAGGTTGAAGCGGATGGACTGCGCCACGCTCCACAGCTGCCGGGCGAAGTTCGAGGTCGGCCAGCCGGCGGGCAGGGTCGAGGTGAAGGGCTGCTGCGCCACCGTACGCAGCGCGCCATCCGCGGCACGGCCGCTGTGTTCGAGGCCGACGTTGCCCTGCCACATGCTGGCGAGGGTCTCGTTGACGCCGCGGTAGCCGGCAGGCGAGTTGTCGCGCGCCCGCTGCCAGGCATAGGACCCGGAATTGAGCTGGAAGTCGGTCGGGCTGCCCATCGTCAGCGCCTGGGTGGCGCCGAGGAGGTTGGCCGGCATGCGGCTGTTGACCGCCAGTGCCGGCATGACCACCGACGAAGAGTTCCCGGGTTGCGTGCTCCAGGCACGCGCGATCCAACCGGTGCCGTTGCCCTTGCTGCCGGGCGTGCCGAAATCCAGGTATTGCTGGGCGTCGAAATGGCTGCGAGTGACCGTGGTCTGCATGCCGCAGCAATGCACGATCGCGAGCTTGCCGTCGACCCAGATGTCGCGCAGCCCGCTCGCGGCTGCGTGCAGACCGAATCCGGTCGCGCTGCCATTGGCCAGCGTGAGCGGCAGCGCGGCGTTGTCGCCGCTGAGCGGAACCCGGAGGTCGGGTCGCGCCTGCTCGTAGAAATCGCGGTCGTTGCCGGAGACCGGCACGACGAGGTTGAGCCCGTCGATGCCGCCGCGCAGGAACACGTGGACGATGGTGTCGTAGCTGTTGACTGCGGCTTCGGCGGGGCTGGCGAAGAACAGTGCCGGCCCCGCGGCGCCGACCGCGGCGGTGGCGCAGCAGCCTTTCAGGAATTCACGGCGATCGAGTTCGATCCTGGTCATGGTCTCGTCCTCAGCGGCTCAGGAATTCGGGGGACATCAGGATCAGCGACACCATGCTGCGGATGCGTTCGTGGTTGTAATGCCGTTTGAGGTCGTTCTGGGCCCAACTGTTGGTGTCCTCGATCACGTAGCTGGCCCGGTCGCCGTTCTGGGCGAGGAAAGCACGCAACGCCGAGACCCGCTGGGACTTGGGCATGTAGCCCAGGATGCGCCCGCACCAGAACTCGACCAGCCGGTTCGTGGTCCACTGGCCGACCGGCACGCCGGCGCGGGTCGTCTCGATGATCGGCAGGAGCTTGCCGTTACCGGCGACGTTGTCGGTTTCGGTGAGCCAGTTGAGGAGTTTCCAGGTCATGCCGAAGGTGCTGGCGCCGGACCAGGCGGTGGCGACGTCGGGATAGCCATTCGGCGCCGGCCAGTCGTAGGGCTGGTGGCCGGTGAAGCCCATGCGCCAGTTCAGGTCGTTGCTGCGGTTCTCGTCGAAGGTGTAGGTCCATTCGCAGCCGAGCACGCGCAAGGAAGCCGCGACCGCCTCGAACGGACGTCGCACCTTGCGTCCCCAGGCATGCTGCGCCTCGTCCGACAGCAGAATGTGCCGGAGCGTTTTCCTGATCTGGTCCGGCGCCTGCCAATTAGCGCGGAACACCGCTGCGGCACTGTCCACCAGCGCCTGTGGCGGGTCGTCGCCGAGGAAGCGGCGGACCAGCTTCCTGCAGACGAACCGGGCGACGCGCGGGTGGCTGGCGATGCGGTCGAGGATGTCGCGCCCGTCCTGCAGCGCTGGCCGCTCCGGGTAGATGAAGGTGCCGAGTACGAACTTCGGCCCGGAGTCGTGCCAGTCGGCGTGGTAGTAGAAGGTACCGTCGTCCTTGTTGGCGTGCTGGAACTCCCAGTGGTTGTTGTTGATCGACCAGCCGGTGAACGCCGCGGCGGTCTCGTAGACGTCGATGTCGGTGTAGCCGATCGGATAGTTGCGGTCTTCGGGACAGGGCGGTACTTCGAACGGGTCCATGAAGCCCAGGTAGTTTTCCGCGCCGAAGGTGTGCAGCTCCAGCAGTTCCCGCGCGAAGTTCTCGTTCGGTCCCGAGCGGCGGTTCGATTTGTTGTCGAGGTAGATCATCATCGCCGTGCTCCTGGCCACCGCCTCGAGCATGGTGCGGAAATTGCCGAGCGCGTTGGCGCGGATCACGTCGCGGTCGTAGTGGCCGTAGACCGGGCAGCAGTCGTAGTCGCTGACCATCACGTTGAAATGGTCGTGCCAGAATCCGGTCACGACCTCGAACAGCTGCCGCTTCGAGTAGACCGCGCGCACCAGGGCCTCGCGCTGCACTTCCCAGCCCGGGCGCATGCGCACGGACCAGTCGACGTCGGCACGCACGTGCTGCGACCACTGCTGGGCCAGGGTCTTGGAGAGGGTGTTGTAGCCGGCGGCGGCGAGCCGGGTGGCGACGGCGCCGTCGTCGATGGCGGCCGGGTTGAGCTGGCGATCGACCCAGGCCGTGAGCCGCGCCAGGTCGCTGCTGCCCAGCGCGTTGAACTCGGCGATCGACGCTGCGGTCGCGCCGTAGCTCATGTTGTTGAGCACCCGCACGGCGAACGGCGGCTTGGCCAGCGTCAGCAGGCGGCGACGCGAGGACTTCTCCATTGCGGGCACAGCGGGGGCGTGCGCCGCGTGGTCCTCGGGAAGGGGCTGGAAACGGGGTGCGCGGGCAAGCTTGTAGCGCTGGCGGTGCGCGCGCTCGAGCATGGCGCGCTCCGCCTGTGAAAGGCCTGGAGTCATGGCGGCGTCCTGGAAGTCCCCTGTCGGACAGAGTATCGGTCGGAAGGCGGCGCCAGCTGTGATCCTGCCCACAATCCGGGTGTCGCGTCCGGCACGGTGGTACGTACTGGGGACCGCCGGCCCGCTCAGGCGCCGACGGAGTACCTGCGCCAGTCGGCGATGGAGGTGTCGAAGTACTGGCGGAACCAGGTTTCGGTCGACAGCCACGTCCACAGGCCGGGCAGGGCGGCCCGGCCATCGCGCCAACGCTCGAACGCGGCGCCCGCGGCTGCGGCGTCGAAGACCCCGCGTTCGCGGAACGAGCGCGAGCCGATGGTGTCGCCGGCGTATTCGACGCCGAAACGACGCAGCCAGTCGTTGGCCGGCGTCGGGTAGCCCTGCTTGTCCCGGCGGTCGAGGATGTCGTCGGGCACGATGCCGCGCATCGATTCGCGCAGCACGACCTTGGTGACGCCGCCATCGATCTTCTGTTCCGGTGGCAGCGCGACGCCGAATTCGACGAATGCCCGGTCCAGGAACGGCACCCGGCTCTCGATCGAGAAGGCCATGCTGAAGCGGTCCTCGGCCTGCAGCAGTTCCGGCAGCCGGGTCGTGGTCAGGTCGCTGAGGAGGTGGGCGTCCAGGTCCGAGAAGGCGCGCCTGGCCAGCGCCTCCGCGGCCGGCGAGACCGCCGCCCGCAACTGCGGGTCCAGGAAGCCGTCGTCGAATGCGGCGGCGCGACCGGCCAGCCGCGCCGCCCGGCGCATCCAGTCGGGCCAGAACGGTGTCGCCAGCTCGCGCCACAGGCCCGACCGGGACAGGTCGCCCTGCTGCGCCCGGAAGGCCGCGAAATTGCGACGGAAGGTGGGCCAACGGCCCGCCAGCAGCTGGCGCAGGTAGGTCGGGTAGTAGCGCGGATAGCCGGCGAGCAGCTCGTCGGCGCCCTGGCCGTTGAGCACCACCTTGATGCCGCCGGCGCGGACCGACTTCATCACCTGCCACCACGAATACACGCTGCCGCCCCACACAGGTTCCTCGTAGTGCCAGGTGGAGCGCTCCAGGACATCGACCAGATCGCTGCCGTCGGGCGAGGTCTCGCTGCCGTCGAGGTTGTCGACGCGCTCGTGCAGGGCCCGGATGTAGCGCGACTCGTCGTAGGCGGTCCCGGGATAGGTGACCGAGAAGGTGCGCAGCGGCGCGGCGTTCTCCCGCGCGGCCAGGGCGACCAGGGTGCCCGAGTCGAGCCCGCCGCTGAGGCAGGCGCCGACCGGGACGTCGCTGCGCAGGTGCGAGCGTACGGCCTGGCCGATCAGCTCTCGGAAGCGCGCGGCAGGGTCGCCGCGGCCGCGCTCGCGGGTGGCGAGCGCGTCCTCGGCGTTCCAGTAGCGGCTGTGCACCAGGCGTCCGCCCGCGAACACGGCGTTGTGCGCCGGCGGAAGCTGCAGCACGCCGTCGAAGCAGGTCGTCTCGCTGCTGGCCCGGGCGCGGTAGACCAGTTGCAGGCGCAGCGCCTCCGGGTTGTGCCTGACCGGCACCAGTCCGCTGGCGAGCACCGCCTTGATCTCCGAGGCGAAGGCGAGGCCGGTCGATGTCAGCGCATAGTAGAACGGCTTGATCCCGAGCCGGTCGCGCGAGCAGAACAGCCGTTGCCGCGTGCGATCCCAGATCGCGAACGCCCACATCCCCTCGAACCGCTGCACGCAGGCCTCGCCCCACTGGCGGTAGGCGGCGAGGATCACCTCGGTATCGGTGGTGGAACGGAACCCGTGGCCGAGCGCGACCAGCTCCGCGCGCAGCGACGCGTGGTTGTAGATCTCGCCGTTGAACACGATCCACAGCGAGCCATCGGCGCAGGACATGGGCTGGTGGCCGGCCGGGCTCAGGTCGACGATGCTCAGCCGGCGGTGGCCGAGGCCCACGGGACCATCGACGTGCACCCCCGCGTCGTCAGGGCCCCGGTGTGCGATCAGGTCGGTGAGCTGTCCGATCTGGTCCGCGCTGACGTGGACGCCGTCCAGACGCACGATTCCGGCGATTCCACACACAGGCGGTCCTTTGAACGGGGAAGCCGGCGTGTCGCGACGCATCGCGACGCCGTTCAGGGGCATCCGCGGCGGCCGCAGCGCGAGGTCGGCGGGCGATTCAGGAAAAACGAACGGCAACCGGGCTGCGATCCGGTCACGAGCCGGCTTCGGGGCATCCACCGCGCCTGTTGTCCGACGCCGCGGGTGCCCGGCGGCGGCCTTCAGACCAGCCCGGTCGCGTAGAACACACCGACGATCACGAACACCGCGGCGGTCTTGATCAGGGTGATCGCGAAGATGTCCTTGTAGGACTGGCGATGGCTCAGCCCGGTGACCGCGAGCAGGGTGATCACCGCGCCATTGTGGGGCAGGGTGTCCATGCCGCCCGAGGCCATCGAGGCCACCCGGTGCAGCACCTCCATCGGGATGCCCGCCGCCTCGGCGTTGGCGATGAAGGTCTCGGCCATCGCCGCCAGCGCGATGCTCATGCCGCCCGAGGCCGAGCCGGTGATGCCGGCCAGCGCGGTCACGGTCACGGCCTGGTTGACCAGCGGGTCCGGGATCGCGCCGAGCGCATTGGCCACCACCAGGAAACCCGGCAGCGCCGCGATCACCGCGCCGAAGCCGTACTCCGAGGCGGTGTTCATCGACGCCAGCAGGGCGCCACCGATCGCGCTCCGGGTGCCCTCGGCGAAGCTGGCGAACACCGGCCTCCAGGCGAACACCAGGATCGTGGCGATGCCGACCAGCAGCGCGCCCTGGACCGCCCAGATGGCCGCGATCTTCGGCACTTCCTGCACCACCGGGGCGGCATTGCCAACCACAGACGGTACGAACTCGTGGGTCGCGCCATAGGCCTTCGGGATCCAGCGCGTGAACAGCAGGTTGCTCAGGCCCACCAGCAGTAACGGCAGCAGCGACACCAGCGGGTTGGCGAGGCGGTCGCCGGCGAACGGCGCCGGCTCGTTGAGCAGGGTGGCCGGATCGCCGTAGCCCTCGCCCGCGTGCTGCGCGGCACGCCGGCGCCACTCGAGGTAGCTCATGCCCACGAGCAGGATGAACACGCCACCCACCGTGCCGAGCACCGGCGCGGCCCAGGCGGTGGTGCCGAAGAACGCGGTCGGGATGATGTTCTGGATCTGCGGCGTGCCCGGCAGGGCATCCATCGTGAAGGTGAACGCCCCCAGTGCGATCGTGCCGGGAATGAGGCGTTTGGGGATGTCGCCCTGGCGGAACAGTTCGGCCGCGAACGGGTAGACCGCGAACACCACCACGAACAGCGACACGCCGCCGTAGGTCAGCAGGGCGCAGACCAGCACGATCGCGAGCATCGCCCGCTGCGCGCCGACCACCCGGATGGTCGCGGCGACGATCGATTTGGAGAACCCCGAGATCTCGATCAGCTTGCCGAACACCGCGCCCAGCAGGAACACCGGGAAGTACAGCTTCAGGAAACCGACCATCTTGTCCATGAACAGGCCGGTGAACATCGGCGCCACCAGCGACGGGTCGGTCAACAGCACCGCGCCCAGCGCCGCGATCGGCGCGAACAGGATCACGCTGTAGCCGCGGTAGGCCACCAGCATCAGGAAGCACAGCGCCGCCAGGACGATCAGGAAATCCATTCGCTATGCCTCGGGCGTGGTGCCGACGGAACCGGCCGCCAGTGTCCGGACCCCCGCCGGCCCGTCCCATTGTCCGAAGGTACGATGCCGCCGCATCGGAGCGGTCCTTAACCTCTGCGCCATGTGGCCGTCCGGCCGCACGCCATGCATCCCGTGGGAGGGGTCGACCGTGAAGCGCAGCAATCCGAAGTACAGCACCCTGAGCCTGGCCATCGCGCTGGGCATGGCCGCGCCCGCCGCGTTCGCGCAGGATCCCGGTCCGGATCCCGTGGTCCCGCGCACCTCCGCCACCACCCTGGACGCGGTGACGGTGACCGCGCGCAAGCGCGAGGAAACGCTGCAGGACGTGCCGGTCGCGGTCACCGCGTTCACCGCGGAGACCATCGACAAGCTCAACATCAAGGACATCGGCGATCTCGACGCCCAGGTCCCGAACCTGACGATCTACGCCGCCCGCGGCTCGACCAGCACGGTGACCGCCTACATCCGCGGTGTCGGCCAGGCCGACCCGCTGTGGGGCGTGGACCCGGGCGTGGGCATCTACCTGGACGACGTCTACATCGCCCGCCCGCAGGGCGCACTGCTGGACGTGTTCGACGTCGAGCGGATCGAGGTGCTGCGCGGCCCGCAGGGCACGCTGTACGGCAAGAACACCATCGGCGGCGCGATCAAGTACATCTCCCGCGGGTTGCCGACGCAAACCACGGGCTTCGGCTCGATCACCGTCGGCAACTACAACCAGCTCGACGCCAAGGCCGCGATCGGCGGCGCGATCGGCGGCGAGGACAGCGGCCTGCGCGGCCGGGTGGCGGTGGCCAGCATGAACCGCGACGGCTTCGGCACCAACCTGCGCAACGGCCAGGAGGTCAGCGACAAGGAGATCAACGCCCTGCGCATGCAACTGGGCGCGTACTCGCACGAGGACTTCGACGTGCAGTTCGCCTTCGACTGGATCGACGACCAGTCCGGCGTGCGCGGCGCGAAGATGCTGGCGCCCAACACCAACCCGCTGGTGCCGGTGACCGGGGGCGCGCCGATGGACAGCCGCTACGACATCCGCAGCGGCATGCCCAACGTCAACGACACCGAGATGAAGGGGATTTCGGCCACGGTCAACTGGCGTCCGAACGACGACTGGGCGCTCAAGTACGTGGTCGCCAAGCGCGAATCCGACACCGAGACCAACATCGACTTCGACACGCTGCCCGAGCGGATCGCCGACGTGAAGGCGTTCTACAGCGATCAGCAGCTCAGCCACGAACTGCAGGCCAACTACGACGCCGGCGGTCGCGGTCGCGGCGTGGTCGGCCTGTACGCGTTCAACGGCGATGCCGGCGGCCAGGTGCTCAACAACTTCTTCGACCTGTCCTTCGGCGACACCCAGGGCTACGTCAACACCAAGAGCGTCGCGCTCTACGGCGACTGGACCTTCGACCTGACCGACCGGCTGAAGCTGGACGTCGGCGCGCGCTACACCGACGAGGACAAGCACGCGGTCGCCTACAACATCGGCTACACCGACGACAGCTTCAGCGTGCCCAACGGCGTGGTCGCCGCGAACTTCGACAAGACCGTCAACTTCAAGAACGTCTCGCCCAAGGTTTCGCTCGACTTCCAGCTCACCCCCGACATCATGGTCTACGGCCTGGCCTCGCGCGGCTTCAAGTCCGGCGGCTACAACATCCGTGCCAATACCACCGCGGTGCCGCGCTCGGGCGAGCCGTTCGACGACGAGAGCGTGGACAGCTTCGAGATCGGCACCAAGATGGGCCTGCTCGACCAGCGCCTGTTCCTCAACCTGGCCGCGTTCCACAACGTCTACGAGGACATCCAGCTGTCGGTGTTCACGGCGCTACCGGGCGGCGGCTTCTTCGGCGACTTCACCAACGCCGGCAAGGGCACGGTGACCGGCGTCGAGGCCGAGTACCAGTTCATGCCGACCCCCAACTGGCTGCTCAGCGGCAACCTGGCGTGGCTGGACGCGAAGTACGACGAGTTCATCAGCGGCGGCGTCAACATCGCCGACAGCCAGTACTTCACCAACGCCCCCGAGTTTTCCGGCGCGATCAACCTCGAGTACCGCACCGACCTGGCCAACGGCGGTAACCTTTCGGCGCGCGTGGGCTATTCCTACCAGTCGGAAGTGTGGCCGACCACCGACCTGAGCCCGGTGATCCGCCAGGACGGTTACGGCCTGATCAACGCCGGCGTGATCTGGCGCGCCAACGACGCCTGGTCGTTCTCGCTCCAGGGCACGAACCTGGCCGACGAGGAGTACCGCACCACCGGCTACAACCTGGTCAGTGCGGGACTGGGCGTGCTCACCGGTTTCTACGGGCCGCCGCGCCAGTACAGCCTGACCGCCCGCTACGATTTCTGAGAGGGGAACCCGTGAGGTCGCGGGCCGCGGCTGGTCCGCGGCCCGTCGCGCTATCCTCGTCGCCCGGTAGAGGCAGGGCGATGGCGGCATCCATGACGAACCCGCAGGCGCAGGCGCGATGCTGAGCATCGGCGCGGTCGTGGTCGCTGCCACGCTGTGGCTTGCGGTGCTGTTCGCGACCGCGGTCTACGCCGAGCGCCACTCCGGGGTGCTGGCGCGGTACTGGCGGCACGTCTACGCGCTCTCGCTGGCGGTGCACTGCACCTCGTGGACCTTCTACGGCACCGTGACCCAGGCCGCGCGCTACGGCTGGCCGTTGCCGCCGACCTTCGTCGGGGCGATCCTGTTCTACGCCTTCGCCGTGTTCTTCCTGATCCGCCTGGTGCGGCTGGCACGCGAGACCAACGCCACCTCGCTGGCCGACCTGATCGCCACGCGGCTGGGGAAAGATCCGTGGCTGGCCGCCACCGTGACCCTGGTCGCCGCACTCGGCCTGATCCCGTACATCGCGCTGCAACTGCAGGCGATCACCCAGAGCTTCGCCACGCTGACCGCGGGTGCGGTGGATGGCGGCGACGTAGCACCGCCGCCGTGGCGCGACGGCGCGCTGTACGTGGCGCTGGCGATGGCGCTGTTCGCGATGCTGTTCGGCACGCGCCGTGCCAGCGCCACCGAGCACAACCCGGGGCTGGTGCTGGCGATCGCGTTCGAGTCGCTGTTCAAGCTGGTGGCGATGCTGGCGCTGGGCGCCTTCGTATGGTTCGGGCTGCAGGGCGCGATGACATCGGCGTCGCCACCACCACCGGCGCCTGCGTCGGCGTCGGCGGGCGGCTTCATGCCGCTGGTGCTGCTCGGCGCGCTCGCCATGTTCATCATGCCGCACCAGTTCCACGTCGGGGTCGTGGAATGCCGCGACGATCGCGACATCCGCACCGCGCGCTGGCTGTTCCCGATGTACCTGCTGCTGATCGCGATCCCGGCACTGCCGCTGGCGCGCGCGGGCGAAGCGTTGCTGGGCGACCGAGTGCCTTCGGACATGTACGCGCTGGCGTTGCCGCTGGCCGCTGGCAGCGACGGCATCGCGCTGCTGGTATTCCTGGGCGGGCTGAGCGCGGCGACCGGCATGGTGATCGTCAGCACGCTCACCCTGAGCCTGATGATCGGCAACCACTGGTTCGCGCCGGGCCTGTTGCGCGGCGCCTGGTCGCGCGGACGCGGGGACGATCACCGCGGCGCGTTGCTGGCGCTGCGCCGGGGCGGGATCGTCGCGATCATGCTGCTGGGCTGGGTCTACAGCCGGCGGGTGGGAAGCAACGAGGCGCTGGCGGACGTCGGTGCGGTGTCGTTCTCGGCACTGGCCACGCTGGCGCCGGCGCTGGGCTTCGCGGTCTGGCGACCACAGACGCCGGCACGCGCGGCGGTGGCGGGGGTGCTCGCTGGATTCGCCGCATGGGCCTGGGTGATGTTGCCGCCGATGCTGGCGCCGGGACAGGCGTGGCTTCAGGCCGGGCCGTGGGGGCTGTCGTGGCTGGCGCCCGAATCCCTGTTCGGCCTGACCGGCTGGAGCCGGCTCGGCCGCGCGGTCGGGGTGAGCCTGTTCGCCGGCACTGCGCTCACCCTGCTGGTGGCCGGCTTGCGCAGCACGCCGCATCGCAGCGAGGCGCGCGGCTCCGACCGGCAGACGCTGCGCAACGCCGGTCGCCGCTTCCTGCCGGCGCCGCGCGTCGACCAACTGCTGCGCGAAGCGCCCGCGGACGGGCCGGTGCCGGCCCCGATCGAGCTCGGGCTGGAACGCGAACTCGCGGCGGTGCTGGGCAGCGCATCCGCGCGCCTGCTGCTCGATGCCGCGCGGCGCGACGCCGGTCCCGACCTCGATACGGTGGCCGCGATCGTCGGCGAGGCCTCGCAGGACCTGCGCTTCAACCAGCGCGTGCTCGAGGCCGCGCTGGAGAACATGAGCCAGGGCATCAGCGTGGTCGACAGCGACCTGCGGCTGGTGGCCTGGAACCGGCGCTACCTCGAGCTGTTCCACTATCCGGAAGAACTGATGCATGTCGGCGTGCCGGTGGAGCGCCTGGTGCGGCACAACCTGCGGGGCGGGCTGATCGGCGCGGTGGACGTCGACCGTGAGGTCGAGCGGCGCGCGCGGCACATGCGTGCCGGTACGCCCTACATCGCCGAGCGC
Organism: Luteimonas saliphila; assembly: GCF_016774335.1. GTDB lineage: Bacteria > Pseudomonadota > Gammaproteobacteria > Xanthomonadales > Xanthomonadaceae > Luteimonas > Luteimonas saliphila. Next base: position 48,843 of record NZ_JAETWA010000006.1, read on the forward strand.
CGTTTCCCGGATGGCACGATGGTCGAGATCCGCGGCAACCCGATGCCGAACGGCGGTTTCGTCGCGACCTTCACCGACGTGACCGCGTTCCGCGACGCCGAGGCCGAGCTCAAGCGCAGCAACGAGACGCTGGAACTGCGCGTGGCGGAGCGTACCGAAAGCCTCGACCAGGCGCGGCGCGAAGCCGAGCGCGCGAACGACGCCAAGACCCGGTTCCTCGCCGCGGTCGGCCACGACCTGTTGCAGCCGCTGCATGCCGCGCAGCTGTTCACCGATTCGCTGGCCCGGCAACTCGCGCCGCCGCAGCGTGCTGCGCTGTCGCAGGTACGCGGCGCGCTCGATTCCACCACCGACCTGCTGACCGGGCTGTTCGACATGTCGCGGCTGGAGGCGGGCGGGCTGGTGCCGCAGCCGCGGGATTTCCCGCTGGCGGAGGTGCTGGAACCGCTCGCCTCCGAGTTCCGCGCACTGGCGGCGGAGCGGGGGCTGGTGTTGCGCGATGTCGCCACGGCCGCATGGGCGCACGGCGATCCGCAACTGCTGCGGCGCGTGCTGCAGAACTTCCTCGCCAACGCCGTTCGTTACACGATCGCGGGCGGTGTCCTGATCGGCGTGCGTCGCGAAGGCAGCGGGCTGCGCGTGGAGGTACACGACACCGGTCCCGGCATCGAGGCCGCCCAGCAAGGGCCGATCTTCGAGGAATTCCGGCGCGGCGACGGCGCCCCCGGACAGGGGCTGGGGCTCGGGCTGGCGATCGCCGACCGCATCGCGCGCCTGATGCGGGCAAGCATCGGGCTACGCAGCGAGGTAGGGCGCGGCACCGTGTTCTCGCTGCACCTGCAGCGGGTCGCCGCCGCGCCGCGCAGCGAGGCAGGCGCCGCGCGGACCGGATTGTCGGGATGCAGGGTGCTGGTGGTCGACAACGATCCAGCCGCGGTGGCGGCGTTGCGCGCGCTGCTCGAAGGCTGGGGCTGCCTGGTCGACGCCGCCGTCGACGGCGCCAGTGCGCAGGCGTTGTTGCAGCGGCATCCAGCCGCATTGTGGCTGTTCGACTATCACCTGGACGATGGCGACACCGGAATCGCCCTGCACGCCCGCCTGGCCGCGCGCTTCGGCCCGTGCCCGACACTGATCCTCAGCGCCGACGACAGCGGCGACGTGCGCCGCGCCGCACTCGAGCACGATCTGGCGCTGCTGCGCAAACCGGTACGGCCGCTGGCGCTCAAGTCCACCCTCGACCGGCTGCGCGCGATGCGCATGGGCTGAGACTGGCTGCGCGAGGCCCAAGGGCGCACGACCGCCCACGTCGAGGTCACAGCAACGGGCTGCGCCGGTTCGCGAAGCGGTGGCCGTCGTCCATCTCGTCGTTGACCGCGCGCACCGCCAGCGAGGCCTCGCTGGCCAGCAGCAGGCTCGAGCCGAACATGGCCAGCACGCCCAACACCGCCATGATCGTCGGCCAGGGACCGAAGACGTGGTCGAAGAACGAGTCGCCGGCGACCAGCAGGCTGGTGGCGACGAAGCAGCTGATCGCCACGTACAGCAACTGGCTGGCGCGCAGGATGGTCAGGCTGCGGCGGCGCTGCACGGCGATCCGTCGTTCCAGCAGCGCGCGTTCCTCGACGTCCTCGCTGTCGGCCAGGTCCTTGAGCAGGGTCCGCGCGCGGTCGATGATGCGGGCCAGGCGCGCATTGGCCGATGCCAGCAGCGCCGCAGTCGCGGTCAGGAAGAACGCCGGCGCGAGCATGGCGGTCAGGATCGCGTAGTGGGCCAGGGAGGCGTTCGGGGGCATGGGGGTCGGGGCGGATGGGCGCCGGGGTATGATGCCGCGTCCCGGCAACGACTGCGAGCGCATGGCACTGCACGACACCGCACAGGGCGAGGGTCGCCTGGTCTGGATCGACCTGGAGATGACGGGTCTCGACACCGACCGCGACTCGATCCTCGAACTCGCCACCGTGGTCACCGATTCGGCGCTCAACGTGCTGGCGGAAGGTCCGGTGTTCGCGATCGCGCATCCGATGTCCGCGCTCGAGGCGATGGACGACTGGAACCGCACCCAGCACGGTCGGTCGGGTCTGTGGCGGCGGGTGCTGGAGGAGGGCGTGTCGGCGGCGGACGCCGAGGCCGGCACGCTCGAGTTCCTGGCGCGCTGGATCGGACCGGGCCAGTCGCCGATGTGCGGCAATTCGATCTGCCAGGACCGGCGCTTCCTGCATCGCGAGATGCCGGCGCTGGAGCGGTACTTCCACTACCGCAACCTCGATGTCAGCACGCTCAAGGAGCTGGCGCGGCGCTGGGCACCGCAGGTGCTGGCGGGGGTGAAGAAGAGTGCCGCGCACACCGCGCTCAGCGACGTGCGCGATTCGATCGAGGAACTGCGCCACTACCGTCGTTTCATGGGCGAACTGGCGGGGTCCGCGGCCGTCTCGTGAACCGGGCTGCGTCCACGTTCCGGTGTGCACCGGCGGTGTCGTGAGACGGCGGGCGCTGGCATGACGCGCACGATCGCACACGCGAGCGGCATCGAGGCGGACAGCCTCGACCATGCGAACCTGCGGCGCGCCGTCGAACTGCTCGAGGCGCCGACGATCACCGCGCGCATGGCCAACCTGGTCGGCGCACCGCTCGAGTTCGCGGTGCGGGCACTGCCGGAGAGGGTGTCCGCGCGGATCCACGGCGCGGTCGAGGCGGCCCTGTACAAGTCGGCGCAGGCCGCGTTGTGGAGCATGGCCAACGTTCCCGGCCGCGCCGCCTCGACGCGCTGGCACAAGCTGGCCGCGGCCGGCACCGGTGCGGTGGGCGGTGCGTTCGGCTTCGCCGCGCTGTTCCTGGAGCTTCCGGTGTCGACCACGATCATGATGCGCGCGGTGGCCGACGTGGCGCGCAGCGAAGGCTTCGACCTCGCCGACCCGTCCACCCGGCACTCGTGCCTGGAAGTGTTCGCCCTCGGCGGCCCCTCCGGCCAGGACGACGCCAGCGAAACCGGCTACTACCTCGCGCGCGGCTTCACCGCCGACGTCATGCGCCACCTGTCGGCGGAACTGGCCGGGCGCACTGTGGCGGGGCGGGGAATGACCACCGGACTGGGATCCAAGGAGGCCGGCAAATGGCTGGCCAAGCTGGTCGAGCGCGTGGCCACCCGCTTCGGCGTGGTGGTGACGGAGAAGTTCGCGGCACAGGCGGTGCCGATCGTGGGCGCCGCCACCGGCGCGGCGCTGAACACGATGTTCACCGACTACTACCAGGACGTGGCGCGCGGCCACTTCATCGTCCGCCGGCTCGAGCAGCGCTACGGCGAGGCGGTGGTGCAGGAGGCCTACGCCGAGATGGCGCTGCACCGGCACGGTTGATTGCGGCGGGTGCGACACCTTCCCCGGAGGTTGGGGAAGGCGCCTGCAGGAATCGCGGCATCAACCCGCGGCTTTCGCCTTCGACTTCGCCAGCCTCAGCCAGGTGTCGACCACGGTGTCGGGATTGAGCGACACCGATTCGATGCCTTCCTCCATCAGCCACTGCGCGAGGTCGGGATGGTCGCTCGGTCCCTGGCCGCAGATGCCGATGTACTTGCCCTTGGCGCGCGCCGACTTGATCGCCATCGACAGCAATTTCTTCACCGCCGGATCGCGCTCGTCGAACAGGTGGGCGACGACCGCCGAATCGCGGTCCAGGCCCAGGGTGAGCTGGGTCAGGTCGTTGGAGCCGATCGAGAAGCCGTCGAAGATCTCGAGGAACTCGTCCGCGAGCAAGGCGTTCGAGGGGACTTCACACATCATGATGACCTTCAGCGCGTCCTCGCCCTGCTTCAGACCGTTGGCGGCCAGTACCTCGATCACCTTGCGTCCTTCATCGAGCGTGCGCACGAACGGGATCATGACCCACAGGTTGTCCATCCCCATCTCGTTGCGCACCTTGCGCACCGCCCGGCACTCGAGCGCGAACGCGGCCGCAAAGGACGGATCGACGTAGCGGCTGGCGCCGCGGAATCCGATCATCGGGTTCTCTTCGTGCGGCTCGTAGGCCTGGCCGCCGATCAGGTTCGCGTACTCGTTCGACTTGAAATCCGACAGTCGCACGATCACCGGATTCGGCGCGACCGACGCGGTCAGCGTGGCGATGCCTTCGGCGAGGCGGTCGACGTAGAAATCGACCGGGGAGGCGTAGCCGGCGGTCTTCTCGTCGATCTTCTTCTTCGTCTCCGCGTCCTGCCGGTCGTATTCGAGCAGCGCGTTGGGGTGCACGCCGATGTGCGCGGCGATGATCATCTCCAGCCGCGCCAGGCCGATGCCGGCGTTGGGCAACTGGCCGAAATCGAACGCGCGCTCGGGGTTCGCGACGTTCATCATGATCTTGAGCGGCGCCTCGGGCATCGAGGTCAGGTCGGTGGTGATGCGCTCGAAGGGCAGGGTGCCGGCGTAGATGAAGCCGGTGTCGCCTTCGGCGCAGCTGACCGTGACCTGCGCGCCGTCCTCGATCGCGTCGAGCGCATTGCCGGTACCGACCACCGCGGGCACGCCCAGCTCGCGCGCGATGATCGCGGCGTGGCAGGTGCGGCCACCGCGATTGGTCACGATCGCCGCGGCACGCTTCATCACCGGCTCCCAGTCGGGATCGGTCATGTCCGCCACCAGCACGTCGCCGGGCTGCACGCGGGCCATGTCCTCAAGCCGGCGCACCACGCGCGCCACGCCGCTGCCGATCTTCTGGCCGATGGCGCGGCCCTCGGCGATCACCGTGCCGCGCTGTTCCAGCGCGTAGCGCTCGATCTGGGTGGCACGCGCGCGCGACCTCACCGTTTCCGGTCGCGCCTGGACGATGAACAGCTTGCCGCTGACCCCGTCCTTCGCCCACTCGATGTCCATCGGACGGTCGTAGTGGCGTTCGATCACCAGCGCCTGCTTCGCCAGTTCGTGCACGTCGGCATCGTCGATCGAGAACCTCGAGCGCAGTTCCGCCGGCGTGTCCTCGTTGCGCACGCGCTCGCCATCCGCGTCCGAATACACCATGCGTATCTGCTTGGATCCGAGCGAACGGCGCAGGATCGCCGGCTTGCCCCTGGCCAGGATGGGCTTGTAGACGTAGAACTCGTCGGGATTCACCGCGCCCTGGACGACGTTCTCGCCCAGGCCGTAGCTCGAGGTGATGAACACCACGTCGCGGAAACCCGACTCGGTATCGAGCGTGAACAGCACGCCGGACGCACCGACGTCCGAGCGCACCATCAGCTGCACGCCGGCGGAGAGGAACACGTCCTCGTGCTTGAAGCCGTTGTGCACGCGGTAGGCGATCGCGCGGTCGTTGTAGAGGCTGGCGAAGACTTCCTTGACCTTGCGCACGACGTCGTCGGCGCCGGTGACATTGAGGAAGGTTTCCTGCTGGCCGGCGAAGGAGGCATCCGGCAGGTCTTCGGCCGTGGCCGAGGAACGCACCGCCACCGCGACGTCGCCGCCCCCGTTCTCGTCGCAGAGGCGGGTGTAGGCCTTGCGGATGTCGGCGTCGAGTTCGGGGTGGAGCGGGGCGTCGATGACCCAGCCGCGGATCTCGCCGCCGGCCGCGGTCAGCGCGCCGACATCCTCCACGTCGAGCGTGGCGAGCCGGTCGAAGATGCGCTGGTGCAGCGTGTTGTGGGCGATGAAGGCCCTGAACGCGTCGGCCGTGGTCGCGAAGCCGCCAGGTACCGAGACCCCGAGCCCGGACAGTTCCCCGATCATCTCGCCCAGCGAGGAATTCTTGCCGCCGACCTGGGCCAGGTCGGCCAGTCGCAGGTCGTGGAGCCACAGGATGTTCGCCGTCGTGGCCGACGGCTGCGGGGCAGGCTGGTTCAAGGTGGACACTCCAAAGGAAGAACGACGCAAGGATCGGGCGTTGCCCGACCGAAAACGCTATTTTAGCCCCTACATCGGCCACGGCATCCGCCAGGGGCCCGGGAGACAGCGTTGTCAACGATCAGACCGGTGTTCTACGTCTCCGATGGAACCGGTATCACTGCCGAGACCATCGGCCACAGCCTGCTCACGCAGTTCGCGGGCACCAAGTTCAGCACCAACCGCATCCCGTTCGTCGACAGCGTGGAGCGTGCGCTCGAAGTCGCCGACCGCATCCGCGCCACCGGAGAGGCGCAGGGCGTGCGTCCGATCGTGGTCAATTCCTCGGTCGATCCGGACATTTCGGCGGCGATCGCCCGGAGCGGTGCGCTGATGCTGGACGTGTTCGCGCCCTTCATCGATCCGCTCGAGGCCGAACTCGGCGAGAAGCGGCAGCCGAAGGTGGGGCAGGCGCACGGCATGGTCGACTTCGAGACCTACCACCGGCGCATCAACGCCATGAACTTCGCGCTGACGCACGACGACGGCATGTCGATCAACTACGACCACGCCGACGTGATCCTGGTCGCGGTCTCGCGCGCCGGCAAGACGCCCACCTGCATCTATCTCGCGCTCCACCACGGCGTGGCCGCGGCCAACTATCCGCTCACCGACGAGGATCTGGAGCACGACCGCCTGCCGCCGCGCCTGCGCGCGCACCGGTCGAAGCTGTTCGGCCTGACGATCGACCCCGTGCGCCTGCAGCAGATCCGTCAGGAGCGCCGTCCCGACTCGCGCTATGCGCGGCTGGATACCTGCCAGCGCGAGGTGAGCGCGGCGGAGAAGCTGTTCCGCGCGGAGCGCATTCCCGTGCTCAGCACCACGCACGTGTCGATCGAGGAAATCTCGAGCAAGGTGATGTCCACGCTGGGCATCCAGCGGGTCATGTACTGAGGCCTGCGACCGCAGGGCCGGGCGGGCACGCAGCCCCGCGATCGGGACGGTACGGTACCGATCCATGAATGCATCGCAGGAACACTTAACGTAGGCGCTCGCAGCGGATCCGTCAATGCTGCACGCGCGCGATTCCAGCGTGTAGGATCGGGCCATGCACGAAGTCGTCGCCCGCACTCCCGTCATCCCCAGGCTGGGCCGTTTCGGCTGGCTGATGGCGCTGTACGCGGAGAACTTCCGGCGCATGACCCGCCTGTTCGAACCCGCCGACCTCGAGGCCGGGCGCTATGTCTCGACCATCGGCGACGGGCTCGACATCCAGCTCGATGTCCTGCATCAGCACGTCTACACGACGGAACTCCGGCTGACCTACGGCGTGATCGACCCGGTGACCGGGGAGCCGGACCCGTCCGCGTTCCTGCGCCTGTATCGCGACGCCAAACAGGCCGAGGCCACCCACTGCTACGTCGGAAGGCGCTGGCAGGACGTGATCGGCATGTATCCGCCGCCGGCCGAGGTGCTCGACCATCGCATGCGCATGAACACCTTCCTGGGCAAGTGGCTGCAGTACCTGGCCGAGAGCGGCCATGGGGTGGCCACGCTGCGGCACAGCCCGGATGCGCTGGAGGCGGGAGCGGGTTCGGCCGCCCGCTAGATCCCGCGGCCGCTGGCCGGGGGCGAGAACGACCTGACGGATCGTTCAGCCGCAGGCACCGACCAGCACGTTGTCTCCGCAGCGCATGCGCACCCGTACTCCGGTGGGGACGCCGATCGAGGCGTGGCAGTCGCGCGCCATCTCGATGGCGCATTCGATCGCGATCGCCCGCTCCACGTTGCGCGCGACCTGATAGTGGTCGATCCGGACCTGCCAGCCCGGCCCGTCCGGCTCCACGGCGATCAACGTGCGTTCCATGTGGCGACTCCCGATCACGCTGCCTTCCGGCCTGATCGGCCGTGGTGACAGCATCCGCCGGCGGCGGCCGCGGCGCAGTCGGACGATGGGGCGGGTCGCTGTAGGAAAAACCTGACCTGCCGGAACCGGGACGGGCCCTCGGATGAATGGCGGGGTGCGAGGCCGGTCCCGCAGCGGGCCTGACGCGATGCGGGCGCACAGCGAGCCGCGGTCATGGCATGGGGCGAGCGGACGCCAGGCAGGCTGGCGCGGCGTGGCCAGCCGGAGCGTCTCCCGACGTCCCGCCACACCCGTGTCGACAGAAGCCGCCGCGTCGCTGGCGCGAAGAAGAAGAGGCCGAGGCGCAGGAGGCGCCGACGGCCCCTGATCGGCCCGGCCGCCATGCCGATCCCGACAGCCACGAAAAACAAGGGCCCGGTTGCCCGGGCCCCTGCATGAATTGGCGTCCCCACGGGGATTCGAACCCCGGTCGCTACCGTGAAAGGGTAATGTCCTAGGCCTCTAGACGATGGGGACGCGGTGAAGCTGATGTCCGGCTTCCACGCGGCCTGTGCGCGGAAACTTGTCGACGGAAAATCTGGTGGAGCCAGGCGGGATCGAACCGCCGACCTCCTGCATGCCATGCAGGCGCTCTCCCAGCTGAGCTATGGCCCCACGGCTGGAAAGCGCGGAATTGTAGTGGTGCCACGCTGTCACCGTCAACAGTGACCCGGTTGGCGACGCACGGAAGTTCAGGGGATTTCGCACCGTTGCCGCTCTCGGCTCGCGGTAGCTCTGGGCTTGGCACTAGGCTCGGCCCGGTTACTGGCCGACGGTGCCGGCATCGCGATCGTATTCGGGGCGATGAACCGCGATCTGGTTGTGAGCGCATTCGTCGGCGGGAAATGGGCTCGCGTCGGGTCCGCCGTCGTGGCTGCTCCGACGCCGGAGGTAGGATGCTGCATCCCGTGTCGTATCCCCACCGCGATGTCCAGACTCGTCTGCATGCTGATCTTCGACGGCGCCCAGTCGCTGGACATCAGCGGCCCGCTGGAGGTGTTCGCGCTTGCCAGCCGCCAGACGCAGGAGGATGCGCCCGGCGCGCTGCCGCCGTATGCGCTGCGCGTGGTAGCCCGCGATGCCGGCGCGGTGACGCTGGCCTCCGGAATGCGCCTGCTGGCGGACGCGAGCTGTGCGCAACTGCCCGAGGATGTCGACACGCTGCTTGTCAGCGGCGGCATGGGTGATGCGCTGGACCGGGCGCGCGCCGATCCTGCGCTGACGGACTGGCTGCGTGCCGCCGCACCCCGCGCCCGGCGCATCGGATCGATCTGCAACGGCGCGTTGCTGCTCGCCGAGACGGGCCTGCTCGACGGCTGCGAGGCGACGACGCACTGGAGCGACATCGCCGAACTGCAGCGGCGCTATCCATCGGTGCGGGTGGTTCCCGATGCGATCTACACCCGGAGCGACCGGATCTGGACCTCGGCCGGCATCACCGCGGGCATGGATCTCGCCCTTGCGATGGTGGCCGAGGACTGCGGCCTGCCGCTGGCCTGGAAAGTGGCCAGGCGGATGGTGCTGGCGACGCGGCGTTCCGGAGGCGACAGCCAACTCGGCCGCCTGCTGGCCGAGCTGGACCTGCCCGACCACTTCGCCGAACTGGCGCAGTGGATCCGTGCGCAGCTGCATGCCCGGCTCGACGTCGGACGCCTGGCCGAATGGGTGCACATGAGTCCGCGACAGTTCACCCGTCGTTTCCGTGCCGCGTTCGGGACGACACCGCAGAAGTACGTGGCCCGGTTGCGCATCGAGGCGGCGAGGGCACAGCTCGAACACACCGCCAAGGACCTCAAGCGGATCGCGGCCGACTGCGGCTTCTCCACGGAAGAGGCGATGCGCCGCAGCTTCGTGCGTGAGCTCGGCGTGCGCCCCGGCGAATATCGCCAGCGCCTCGCGCCGTCGCGGGTCTGATCTGTCCGGATTGGCGGGCGGAATGTCCGTATCCGCCGGCCCGCGCGTTTCAGACTGACGGCTCTCCGGTTATTGGAAACACCGCGATGGTGCGTGCATCGATCCGGGCGCTTGCGCTCGCGTTCCTGCTGTCTTCCCTCGGACTGGCCGCGACCGCGGATGCCGCGCATGCGGGGCGCGGCGCGGCCCCGGTGCGCGTAGGTATCGTGCTGTTCGATGGGGTCCAGATCATCGACTTCGCCGCGCCCTACGAGGTGTTCGGGCAGGCCGGTTTCAGCGTGGCGACGGTATCGCCCGACGGCAGGGCGGTGAGCACCGCGATGGAACTGTCCGTGTCCCCGGACCATGGCTTCGCCGATGCGCCCGCGTTCGATGTGCTGCTGGTGCCCGGTGGCGATGTCCACGCCGCGGCGGCGGACGAGGCCATCCTGGCTTTCGTCCGTGCGCGCAGTGCCGGGGCCAAGCACGTCCTGTCGGTATGCACCGGGTCGCACATCCTGGCAGCCGCCGGGATGCTCGATGGACTGACGGCCACGACGTTCTATCCCGCCGTCGGCCAGCTCGCCGCGGACTATCCGAAGATCCGAGTCGTCAGCGACCAGCGCTGGGTCGACAGCGGCAGGATCGTCACCTCGGCCGGACTGTCCTCCGGCATCGACGCCGCGCTGCACGTGGTCGCGCGCCTGCGCGGCGAGGATGCGGCACGAACCACCGCGTTGCACCTGGAATACGACTGGCGTCCGGACGACGGCTTCGTCCGCGGGCGCATGGCCGACCGCTACCTGCCCGGTCTGCGGGACGTGGCATGGCCGTCCGACATCGCCTTCGAGCGCCTCGTTGCGGTCGGCGACGAGGACAGGTGGCGCATGCGCTACCGCGTCGCCAGCCAGACGCCGCGGGAGAAACTGCTCTCGCGCATCGCCCACAGCATCGACGGCGACGGCGATGGCTGGCGGCGCGATCCGGACGAAGACGGTTACCGCTGGCAACGCAACGTCGATGGCCGGCGACTTGTCCTCACCGTTGCGACCTGGCCCGGGGAACGCGACGGCATGTTCGAACTGGAGTCCCGCCTCGTGATCGCTCAAGGCTTCGCGCAAGAAGGGCAGCCGGACAAGCCGGGCGCACGACGCTGACGCGCGTGCCACGAGCCGGCTGCCGGTGTGGTCATCGGATTCGCGTCGCCTGGCGCTCGCCACGCGCTTGAGCTATTCATCGCTGCCCTCGACCGGCGACGATGCCTGCTGGGAAGTCGACATCGCCACGCGTTCGGTCCGTCACTGGTCGGCGCTTTCGGTTGCCGACGCCGAGTACATCGCCGCGCTCGTTGCCGCGACACCGGCCGCGGACGTGGACGCGGTGGTGAATGGCCGGCAGGCGCTGGCGGATCCGCCCATGGGCATGGGCGGCGGCCAGGTGATGGCGCGCGCCTGGATGCTGGCACCCGGCTTGGTGTCCAGTTGGGCCGGCGAGACCCTGAGCCTGGCGCAGGGCTCCGAAGTGCGTGTGCTGAGCGACGCCTGCGCGACGGTCGCTTCGCCGGTGGCGATGCGCAATGGTGGTCAGTTGATCGTGGTCACGCGCAAGGACGGTCGCTTCGAGGCGATCCGCGTGCACGACGGACAGCATCGAGTGCATACGCTCGAGATGCCGGCGACGGCCAGCCTGCTGTCCGCGACCGTGGACGGACGCGTGTGGTGTCGGTTGGACGCGAACGATGGCAGTTGGCTCTACGTGGCCGGACGCGACGCATCCGACGTGACGTCACCGCTCGTGCTCAACCGGCATCTCGCTGAGATTCGCCGGCCACGTGCACGCGAAGTGGAACGGACCTCCTCGGACGGCAAGCGCCTGACCGGGGTGCTGATGACGCCTACCAGTACACCCGCGGGAACGCGGTCACCGGTGATCCTCTGGGCCTATCCCAATTCAGTGCCGCGTCTGGATGGCTGGTTGAGCCGGCTCAACGACGATTCAGCGATCACCTATCCGTTTCAGTATCTGCTGGCGCAGGGTTTCGCCGTGTTCCAGGCGCCGCTGCCGATGCTGGACCGGCCGGACGCTGCGGAACCGCTGGACTACGTCTCCGGCCTCATCCTGCCTTGGCTGGGCGTGCTGGACCAGCAACCGGAGGTGCAGGCCGGGCAGTACGGGTTCTGGGGGCATTCCGACGCCGGCTATGTCGCCCTGGCGTTGCTGGCGACGACCGACCGCTTCAAGGCGATCGCCGCGGCATCGACCTTTCCCGATCTTGCGGCAACACTGTATTCGGCGCGATTGCCATTCCAGACTTTGGACTGTGCGGCGCACCTGATCCAGACCGACCGCTGGTATTACGAGGCTGATACCCAGCGTTACCGCGTGGGCGGAAGCCTGTGGCGCAATACCGAGCGCTTCGTTCGCAACAGCGCGCTCTTTCGCTTGGAGCATGCGACCACGCCGACGTTATTGATGGTCGGCGAGTACGATGCCGTGCCGCGGTCGATGGAACAGGTCTACTCCGTCCTGCACGGGAAGGGCGTGCCGGTGGAGCTGGCCTACTACTGGGGTGAGGGGCACATGATCTCCAGTCCCGAGAACCTCCACGATCTTTGGACCCGCAGCGAGCAGTTCTTCCGGCGCAATCTCTGGCTGTCTTGACCCGATGCGGCCGCGTTCGCGTACCACTCGATACACGAGCACTCGAGGGAAGCAGCGACGGGTCCGTGCCCACCCTGACGATCTACCGACTGCGAGGCGAGATCGAAGGCGCAGAGCCGTGCATTTCATGACATATGTGGCCGCGCGGGTTCAGGTCGGCCACTTGCAGTGCATTAGGCATTAGGGCAAGAAGGGGCGGGAAGGTCGAGGTACCCACATTTCCCCATTGGACGCTCTTGTTGATCAGGAGCATCCTTGGGCGTGGCCGGCGCTGGTCGCGGCCAGGGATGACGGCCATCCACTCATCCATCCGCATGCCCCAGAGCTGGAAACACACGTTCCTGACTACGATGGCCTCCCTGCACGGGCGGCCGCTGCTGCGTTTCTTCGTTTCCCGGCTGCCCGACGCCGCGGAGGCCCCGGACATGGTGCAGGAGGTCTACCTGCGCCTGTTGCGTCTCAACCGGCCCGATCTGATCCAGTCCCCGGAGGCCTACCTGTACACCATCGCCGCCAACATCGCGCGGGAGCAGCGACTGAAGCTGGTGACTCGCCCGGCGAATATCGCGCTGGACGACGCCCCGGCCGAGGCATTGCCGGCCGATACGGATCCCTTCGCGGCCGCCACGCCGGAAAGCGCCGCCCTGAACGCGGATCGCCTGGAGCGGCTGCAAACCGTGCTGATGCAACTCTCGCCCAAGGCCCGCGCCTGCTTGGTCTGGCACCGCCGCGACGGCCTCACCTACAAGGAGATCGGCGCGCGGCTGGGCATTTCCACCAACATGGTCAAGAAGTACCTGTCCCAGGCGATGGCGCATTGCCACCAGCGCCTGGGCGCCGAGCAGGGAGGACCCGAGCGTGTCGCGTGACCCGCACGCCATCGCGCCGCAGATCAGCCAGGCTGCTGCCGAGTGGTTCATCATCATGCGTGAACCCGTGGTGTCCGAAGCCGACCGGGCCGCGTTCGCCGCCTGGCTGCAGGCTTCGCCCGTGCATGTGCGTGCCTACCTCGAAGTGACCCGGCTCTGGGGAGACGCCGCGCAGCTCGATCCGGAACTACCGGTAGCAGAGGATTTTGAACTAGCCGCCGCCAACGTGCTGCCGATGCGCGAAGCGGTGCAGCCACGCAAGGATGCCGCAACGGCCAGCCGCGAACCTGCATCCGCGGCGCCCCCGCGAAAGACACGCCGCCGACCCTTCGCTGTTGCCGCCTCCATCGCACTCATGGCTGGGTTGGTGGGCGCCGCCATTTGGTGGCAGTTCCATCAGCCGCCGACCTACATCACGGACGTCGGCGAACAGCGCGTCCTCACCTTGGAGGATGGTTCGATCATCCGGCTGAACTCCCGCTCCGAGGTCAAGGTGCGGATGCTCCCGACGCAGCGCCTGATCGAACTGGTCGACGGCCAGGCCCTGTTCGAAGTAGCCAAGGATGCACAGCGCCCGTTCATCGTGCGCAGCGGCAACGTCACCACGCGCGCAGTCGGCACCCAGTTCGACGTCTACCGCAAGCCGACCGGCACCGTGGTCACGGTGGTGGAAGGGCAGGTGGAAGTGCGCACCGAACCGGCCGTCCGGAAGGCCGATGCCGACATCGCAGGATTGGCATTGTCGGTATCCGTCAAGGCGGGCGAACAGGTGATCGTCGGCCGCGCCGGCGCCGTCGAGCAGCACAGGGACGCCAACGTCAACGCCGCCACCCGCTGGCTGCAGCAGGAACTGGTGTTCGAAGAGCAGCCGCTGAGCGCAGTGGTGGAGGAGTTCAATCGCTACCAGCGCATCCCCATCGTCCTCCACGATCCCGCGCTGGGCGAACTGCGCGTCAATGCCGTGTTCAACACCACCGGCCCCGAGCCCCTGCTGCGCTTCGTCGGTCGCATGGAGGATGTGCAGGTGGAACGCACTGCCCGGGAAATCCGAATCACCAGAAAACAATGAGGTACCCACTTTTGCCGCGCGAACGCTCTTACTCCAGGTGACAGATCAATGACACGCCTCGGGCGCCTGCCTGCGGCATCACTTGGGGAGAAAGGTTTCATGATCAAGCGTTCCTGTCTGTGCGCAGCCCTGCTGCTGGCGTTGGCCGGCACAACGCCCGTGTTGGCGCAATCCGAAGCCCGGCATGCTGTTGAGCTTCAGGCGCAGGATCTGGGGACGGCGCTCAAGCTGCTGGCGCAGCAGACGAAGCTCCAGATCGTGTACTCGGCCGATCTGGTGCAGGGGAAGCGAGCGCCGGCACTCGATGGTTCGCTGACGGCGACAGAAGCCTTGAGCGAGCTACTGAGGGGGACTGGCCTCAAGTACGAGTTTCTGGATCCGCAGACGGTGACGTTGTCGCCGCTCGGTGCCGCTGCCCAGCGGCTCTCGGGAGGGGCAGGACAAGCAAGCGCCTCGGGCTCCGCCGGCGACGCAGAGAGAGGCGCTTCCGCCACACCGCCTGCATCAGCCCAACAGGATCAGCTGCAGCCTGCGACAGGAGGAAGAGACCAAGCGCTGGATCTTGAAAAGGTCGTGGTCACGGGAACGCGTATCCGCGGAGGTGCTACACCATCCCCAGTGATCGCCATCGGTTCGGAGCGGATCCGGGAAGAAGGCTTCACCGATCTCGGCGAGGTGATTCGCAGCGTGCCACAGAACTCATCGGGCGGTCAGAACCCAGGTGTCCTGATGGGGAACGTGATCGGAGCCGGCGTTCAGAACCAGAATCTGACCGGAGGATCCGCATTGAACCTGCGAGGCCTCGGCCCGGACGCGTCGCTGACGCTGCTCAACGGGCGCCGCATGGTTTACAGCGGTTTCGTGCAGGCGATCGATATCAGCGCGATTCCGATCGAGGCGGTGGAGCAGATCGAGATAGTTGCCGATGGTGCTTCCGCCATCTATGGCTCCGATGCGGTGGGTGGCGTGGCCAACGTAATTCTTAAGCGAGACTTCGATGGCTTCGCTTTGGGCGCGTCATATGGTGGAGCGACGGATGGGGGGCTAACGACACGCGAGTACACCGCAACGGCCGGCAGTGTTTGGGCCAGCGGTGGGTTGATTGCAACCTTTAAGGACGTCTCCATCGATCCGGTTTACGCGCGTGAGCGCGAGTACACCGCTCATCTGATGGATCCGCAAATGCTTCTTCCAAGCAGCGATTTGCAAAGCGGCTTGCTTAGCGCCTATCAATCGCTCGGAGACAGCGCCGAACTACGTTTGGATGCGCTGCGAACCGCACGTGAGCAACTGTATTACTTCTACGGAACTAGTCCAGCCTTCTACAACGTACTGACTCCGGAAACGACCACTACCTTGGTGTCCTCCAGTCTTGACTTTTTTCTGTCGAACGACTGGACACTCTCGATTGCAGGAGCGTGGGGAAAGGATGACTTCATCGAGAATCAATCTAGGTTCACTTTCGCAACAGGGGCAATAACGCCGTTGGTTTTCGGCTGCTATTGCAATCGGAGTCGTGCTTACGAAGTTGGTGCGGAAGGTCCCTTGTTTGAAACACCAGCGGGTGACGCGCGCTTGGCGGTTGGTGTTGGCTATAGGGAAAACGAGATCACTCTACCAAGCTATCTGACAAGCGGAGTAAGTACTCCGAGAGGAGATGAGAGCAGTCGCTTTGCGTATGCCGAAATGTACCTTCCGCTGATCAGTTCTGACGCGAGTATCGGCGGTGTTCATCGATTTGATATCACTGCGGCGGTACGTGGTGAAGATTACGATAGTTTCGGCAGAGTACGCACACCAAAACTAGGCCTGATCTATGGGCCAAGCGCTGATTTGACGTTCAAGACGTCATGGGGAAGGTCCTTCAAGGCACCCACGCTTCTTCAGATACTGCGTCCACACGCAGTTCAGGTCCGCCTTGCATCTAGCGTAGGCGCCGTTGGGTATCCCGCAAACGCGTTGGTGCTTGCTTCATTTGGTGGAAAGCCGGATCTAGACCCGGAGCGGGCACGGGTCTGGACTACTTCCATGGCGATTCATCCCAACGCAATACCTGGCTTGGAAGCGGAGCTGACCTGGTTCGACATCGACTACACGGACCGTATCGTCGAGCCAATTACTAACATTGTGCAAGCAATGAGTAATCCTGCATTCGCTGAGTTCATTCAGTTGAATCCGACGGCCCAGGAGCAAGCAGCGCTAATTGCCAGCGACTATGACGGAGTAATCTTGAATAGTACGGGCTTGTCTTACGATCCGAGAAATGTGGTCGCGATCGTAAATGGCAGATACATCAATGCAGTGAGGCAACGCATTAGGGGCCTTGATCTATCCGGATCGTACGGCATCGAGCTTGGCGTGGGACGACTTACGATCCGTGGATCGACGAGTTGGCTCGACAGCGCGCAACAAAGTACTGATACAACTTTTGATCTCGCTGGAACGCTCCATAATCCGACGAAGATCTCCAGTCGCATCGGAGCCATCTGGAATCAGGGAGGTTTGATTGCATCGGTCTTCGCGAACTACAAGAGCGGCGTGAGGAATGTGGTCGAAGACGAAAAGCTCGCATCTTTCACGACCGTGGATGCAACGATTCGCTACGCAGCTGATCGCAACAGTGGCGCTTGGTCCGATCTGGAATTTGCGTTGTCCGCGCAGAACCTGTTCGATCGGCCTCCTTCCTTGTACACCATTGCAGCGAATCGCCAGCACGTTCCGCCATATGATTCGACGAACTATTCGCCAGTCGGCCGCTTCCTGAATTTCTCCATATCGAAGCGCTGGTAATCTTTACCCGATCTTGGCTTGCAGATATGCGCCGACGGTACTGGAACAGGTTCATGGTAGCGAACAGAATCTCGAAACGGCTTCTGGCTGGCAGCTTGCTGGTCGCGTTGACCTTCCTATGGCAGGCGCAAGCAACGTCTCCGCGTGCGATCGTCGAGATGGTCGACTTCAACAGTCCGCTGGTTTCGCCAGATGGCAGCATGGTCACCTTTCGGACAGAGCAAGCTTCCATTGAACACAATCGCTACGAGGCGAATTGGTACGTGCAATCATTGGATGGTGCGCTGCCGCCGCGTCGGGTGGCTAGTGGTGGCGTTCCCCTGTTCAGTTCTGCTGGATTGCCATTGCCGGCTCATGCCGCTTGGTCGCCAGATGGGCGCTGGATCTATTTTCGCGCCATGGTGGACGGCAAGATCGACGTATGGCGGGCAGCGACAGACGGATCGGGTGCCGAACCCGTGACACTTGATCCTGCGGATGTCCAGGGTTTTCTGTTGGGCGTGGATGGGCAGGTACTGAAGTACAGCGTTGGCGCCACCCGCGAAGAGGTCACTGCAGCAGAACTGGCTGAGTACGACCAAGGCATCCACATCGATGAATTGACGCCGTTTGGACAAAACCTGTTTCGATCCGGCTACACAGAGGGACGGCTAGCAACACAGCGGTTAGGAAACTGGTGGGACCGGGTTCCGTTGCGGGCCGATGTGCCGGATCGCTGGAGGGCGGTTGACTTGACAACATGGACGAACCGGGAACTCGACCCATCTGATGTTCCGCCAAAGCCGCTGGTTGCCTCCGATCTAACTGAGCGGCTGGGCGAAGAGCCTTGGAAGTTGTCACCCGACATACATGGCGGGCGGATCGCCGTTCTGACGCGAGTCGGGAACCGTGCCAACTTCCGGGATAAACCCTATGCTGAACTGGCCATGCTACCAAGCAAAGGGCACCACGATCCGGTTAGATGTCAGGCCGAGTTGTGCACGGACAAGGCAATCACTGACATTCAATGGAGACCCGATGGTGACGAGGTGCTGTTCACAGTGACCGACCCCGATGAGGGGCTGGCGCAGTCGATCTTCCGATGGAATGTCCGGACGGGTGAGGTGCATCCTGTCGCCTATTCCCGTGGCCTGATCAGTGGCGAGATGCGTTGGACGCCCGGCATCTGTGGCGCGTCATCTGCGGCATTGGTCTGTGTGGCCGCAGAGGCAGATGGACCGCCGCGGCTGGAGCGAATTGATCTGGAAACGGGTGATCGGCAGGTGTTGTTCGATCCAAATGCTGCGCTCGCCCGGGACATGGAAAATACCGTACGAGTGCGACTTCTCCGCTGGGCGGATGCGGAGGGTCGGCAGTTCACAGGTCAGTACTTTTCGGCGCATCGCACCGGCGCTGCTCCAGCGCCGCTGTTCGTTAACTACTACAGATGCCTGGGTTTTCTGCGCGGTGGCGTGGGTAATGAGTGGCCTTTGGCGGCAATGGCAAGGAACGGCATCTCCGCCCTCTGCATCAATTCGTTGCCACATGACAACAATGCATCAGCGCGCTACGACGCGGGCCGTTTGGCCGTAGAGAGTGTAGTGGAGCTGCTGGCTGCGGAGGGTGAGGTCGACCGCACCAAGGTAGGTATGGGAGGACTCAGCTTCGGTGCAGAGACGACGCTATGGACGGTCATCCACTCCGATTTGATCACCGTCGCTTCAGTGGCGACGCCAGTGATTTCACACCTGTACTACCTGCTGGGTAGCATCAGGGGCGACACTTGGTTTTTTTCGCAACTGCAGCGTAACTGGCAACTAGGTGCTCCTGATGAGACACCTGAGCAATGGCAGAAGATTTCCCCGGCTATGAACTTGGACAAGATAAAAGCGCCTGTCCTGATGCAGCTGTCGGAGCAGGAGCTCTTTTTCTCGCTTGACTACGCTATTCCGTTGATTCGGAATCGTCGCGCGGATGTGTATGTCTTCCCGCACGAGCCGCATCAGAAGTTCCAGCCGCGACACAAGTTTGCCGTGTATCAGAGAAACTTGGACTGGTTTCGATTCTGGCTGCAGGGATTCGAGGACAATGATCCTCGCAAAGCCGAACAGTACACGCATTGGCGCACCATGCGATCACATCAGTGCAAGGATGCTGCGAGCATGGGCAATATACCTTGGTACTGTCAATCCAGAGAGTAGTGCGGATTCAACTGATAGAGTTTTGGGACTTAGCTAAATAGATCGCCAATTAGCTGCGTCCCATGAGATTGGGTCGCCGAGGCGTACCGGCACGTTCTCATCCCAGGCATTGACCTCAGTGGCAGGTTCCTCCAGCCAACAAAGGGGACGTAGCCAATTAAACCGTGCGTGTAGAGGTTAGGGGTGGGGCGATCGCCCTTGAGGCCGCCAGCGAAACCTGAAGCCTTTGGAAATATTTGCGTTCGTATCATGGTGCGTAGACGCCCGACCGCAAGACTGTCCGACGTTCAGATGGTGCGACAGGACGCGGTGCCATGGCTTACAGGGAGATCGAAGTTGCCGGCATTCACGTGTTTGCTATGAAGCATTCGCCACAGTGTGGTCAAAATAGGGTGGGGGGTTTTCCCTTCTTGTGCGTCTTATAGGGAAGCGGCGGCAGTTCTCTCTCTATCGCCGCTATTGCCCCCTTGAGTTGAAATTTGCGATCCCCGGCGTACCCCCGCCGGGGCTCTTTTTTTCGGGTTGCGCCGATGGTGACAGGGTCAGCGAAATGCTTGTGCGGGTGTTGACCGAGGCCAACGGGAATCGTTACCACGGGCTGCGGCTGGTCATGGCCCAGGAATGGCTGGCGCTGTCGAGTCCAGAGATCGTGCACGAGTTGGCGTTCTTCGCGCGTTTTGGCAAAAGGGGTTTTGGGCAGGGGCCCGGGATCGCTGCCGGTGGGCAGCCGGATGGTACTCGCGAAAAGAGGACACCGCATCGTCGGCAGCAAAGCGGCATCCCGTTGACAGGTCACGTGAACAGAAGGGGCATGCATGCAGTCGCTACTGCAGATCAGGTGTTTATCGGAGGCGGATGCTTCTGTGTACTACGCGTTGCGCAGGCGATCGACGGAAGGGCTGGTGGCCGCTGTCGAGGCACAGGTCTTCCGTGAAATCGAGGCCGGTCCCAACGGCATCGCCGCGAAACTGTCCGGCTACGTGTCCGAAGGCACTCGGGTTTGGGGCGCGTACAGCGGCGATACATTGATCGCCGCGGCTGCGCTGACGCGGGAATATCATGCGACGCATTGCGGTCTCGGTGTGCTGTGGGGCGTGTACGTGTTGCCGCGCTACCGGGGTACACCAGCATCTCGCATGCTGATGGAGTCAATTATCGATGACTGCAGGAACGACGGCGATATCCGACAGATCCGGGCGTCATGCAGCTACGACAATGTGGCCGGGCAGAGATTCCTGCAGCGCCTCGGGTTCGAGGCGACGACCGCGACGAAGGGTGATGCCTTGTGCGACGGGCCGCTGGGCATGTACTACTTGCAACTGCAGCGCCATAGCGATGAATCATGATTCCGCCCCAGGAGCAACGACGCGAGGTGAGTCCGCAGAACAGTTGCTGCTGGCAACGCTGGAACAGCAGATCCACCTGCTGGCACGCGGTTTGGCGTCAGACGATCTACGGGTAGGTTTTACTCCGCGCGAGTGGAACGTCCTCACCCAGCTTGTCAACGACTCCGGGCTTTCGTTGACAGCGCTTGCGGAGCGGACGGAACTGAACATGAGTACGGCATCCAGAATCCTGCAGAAGCTGGCAAGCCATGGCCTGGTCGACTGGAACAGGCTGCCGGAGAGCCAGCGGACGTATGCCATCCGGATCACTCCGGCCGGCCGCCAGAGATACGCCGCCGCGAAGCCAAGGGCGAGTACCGGAACGCGTGCCGCTGTCGAACAGCTGTCACGGGAAGAACTTTCGACGATAGTCGGGATCCTGGGAAGGTGCCTTGAGCGGCGGGTTCCGGACAGGTAGCCGACAGCTGGCGGTTCAGGCTGAAGGGCGATTTTTGGTGCTATCAGAAGGCCGGATGGGGGGAATTCCCTGTTCGCGTGTCTTACTGAAAATGGCCATTGAAATCATGGGTTTGTCGCGACAATAAGTGCTGGCACAGCCGCTTGCGCTGAGGTCATCCGTCGGCGTACGGTGCTGAGAATTGTTCCGCGCCCATGACGATGCCAGACACCCCGCCCGATGGCTTCACCCGGTTCGTTGCAGAGACCTGCCAGTCCCTGCGGCGCTACGTGCAGCGCTTCGTCGGTTCCTCCGTAATGGTGGAGGACATCGTGCAGGAAGCTTATGTGCGAACCTACGAGCAGGGCCGGAAAGTCGAACAGCCCAAGGCGTTCCTGTTCGTGACGGCGCGTAACCTTGCGCACAATGCACACCGGCACGAGCGCATTGCGGCGACCGATCTGGTGGGGGATATCGACTCGACCGGGGCCTGCTTCGATGAGGGACGGTCGCCTGAGGATGGACTGATCGCGGATGAGGAGGCGCGGTTGCTGCAGCAGGCAGTGGAGCGCTTGCCGCCACAGTGTCGGGCGGCATTCGCGATGAAGGTTTTCCAGGGATGTGCTTACAAGGAAATCGCCGGAGAATTGGGCATCTCGACCAAGACCGTCGAGAAGCACATCGCCAAGGGGCTGCGCGAGACGCACGCATTCATGAGCCGCCGCTACCAGCTTTCCGGCAAGGACCCGAGGCGGTCGCATGAGTGACATCCATCGATTGCCGGATGTGGAAACCGCGATGAGCGAGGCCAGCGAGTGGATTGCGCGGTTGCAGGCTGAAGACGTCAGGGTCGAGGATCGCGTGCGCTTCGAAGCCTGGCGGACGGCGCATCCCCGCAATGGCCGTGCCTATGCTGAGCTGATGGGCACTTGGAGCCGGTTCACGGCGGCTGGCCGCACCGTGCGTGCGGTATCGTTCGGAAATGCGATGCAAGGCGCCACCCGTGCGCGGCGGCGTCGCGGATTCCTGAGCATGGCTGCGGCCGCCATTGTGGCCGTCGTAGCCCTGGGGTGGTGGTGGCAACATCAGCCGCCTTCCAGCTTCGAGACAGGCATCGGAGAACACGCATCAATCGCGCTCCCCGATGGTTCCCGGCTGGAACTCAACAGCAACAGTGCCGTGCGTGTGGACTACAGCGATGCGGCACGGGTAATCCACCTGGCGCGTGGCGAGGCGTTCTTCACCGTGGCACATGCACCGGAGCGCCCGTTCTGGGTCGTGGCCGATCGCACCTGGGTGCGAGCGGTTGGTACAGCCTTCAACGTCTATCGCCGCGAGGATGGCGTGCGCGTGACGGTCAGCGAGGGTCGGGTCAAGGTAGCCACCGTCGCCAGCCGTGGAGCGCCGTCGGACGCAGTGCTCGAACGAGTCCCCGCGTCGCTGCTTGGTGCAGGCCAGCAGGCAGAGATGCAGGGCACACACGCCAGCGTGCGCGCGTTGCCGGCACCGGAGGTCCACCGTGAAGTTTCCTGGCGCAGCGGCACCGTCTATTTCGAGGATCGCCCGCTCGATGAAGTCATCGACGAGATCAGTCGTTACACCCCCTTGCGGATCGAAGTCGGCCCGCGGGCGCGGACGATGACTGTCGGCGGCACGTTCCAGACCAATCCACAGGGTGCCGAGATGCTGCTTGCCATGCTGAAGGAAGGCTTGGGGCTGGAGGTGCGCCGCGACGGCAAACAGCGCGTCTACGTAGATTAGGGATGGAACGGATCCGGCTGGGGGATTCGTGCTGCTCGCGGTTCGTTGTCAACGGGGCCAGTTCACGCAGGCCGCGGACAACCATCACCGGGGAAGAGACCAATGACGCAGCAGGCATGCACCACCACCCTACATAGGAGCATCGTCAAAGCATTGCATGCAGGTGCGCTTGTCGCCGCATTCGGTCTTCTGGCATCCACCACCGCATTCGCACAGACAGCCGAACCCATCGGATTCGACATTCCGGAACAACCGCTTTCCGCCGCCCTGAAGGCGTTTGCCGAGCAGTCCGGGATGCAATTGCTTTATCGGCCGGAATCCATCAACGGTGAAACCTCCCGGCCGTTGAGGGGGCAACTCGACAAACGTCAGGCGTTGCGGCAACTCCTTGCAGATACCGATCTGGAAGTGGTGTACAGCGCCGAGAACGCGGCAACGATTCGCCCGCGGGGGAAAGAGCCCGTCACCAAGGAGGGAAACACAAGCGAAGCAGCCACGGAGGTTGGCTCTGGCGTCCAGGGCGCCAATGTGGGCGATGCCAGCGACGTAGGAAACGAACAGCCAACGGCTTCGGAAAGAAGCGGGCGGGCGCAGGATCTTGAAACGGTGGTCGTCACGGGCACGCGTATCCGTGGAGGCGAAACGCCATCCCCGGTCATCACGATCGGATCAGAACGGATTCAGGAGGAAGGCTTCATCGACCTTGGTGAAGTGATTCGGAGCGTGCCGCAAAACTTTACGGGCGGGCAGAACCCGGGTGTCCTGATGGGGAATGTGGCGGGAGGCGGTCTCGCTAATCAGAATGTCACCGGCGGCTCGAGCCTGAATCTACGCGGGCTCGGCCCCGATGCCTCGCTGACGTTGCTCAATGGCCGCCGCATGTCCTATGGCGGCTTCGTGCAAGCAGTCGATATCAGCGCGATCCCAGTGGAGGCCGTCGAACGGGTCGAGATCGTCGCAGATGGCGCCTCGGCTATCTATGGTTCCGATGCTGTGGGGGGCGTGGCTAACGTAATTCTCAAGCGCGACTTCGATGGGCTCGCGTTGGGCAGCCGCTACGGCACTGCGACTGTTGGCGGACTGACGACACGCGAGTACACCGCAACGGCGGGCGCAGCGTGGGCAAGTGGCGGACTGATCGCGACGTATAAGAATGTCTCCACCGACCCAATCTATGCGCGTCAGCGCGACTATACGGATCAGCTGTTCGAGCCATCGACGATCTATCCTGGCAGCGGCCTGCGCAGCGGCTTGCTAAGCGCGTATCAGTCAATCGGGACCATTGCGGAACTGCGCCTGGATGCATTAAGAACCGATCGCGAGCAAGACTACTATTACTACTACGGTAGTCCGTCGCCCTACAACGTACTCACGCCGGAGAGTACGACGTCCCTCGTGTCTCCGAGCATTGAATTCTCACTGCCAAACGATTGGCTGATGTCGATCGCCGGGGCTTGGGGGCGGGATAGGTATACCAACGACCACGCGATAGTTTCCAATGAGAACGGACTGTCTACGCCATACTTGTATGAATGCTGGTGCAACGAGAGCCGAGCGTACGATGTGGGTGCTGAAGGCCCATTGTTCGCGTTGGGCGGTGATGTCGCGCGGCTGGCGATCGGCGTGGGCTACAGGGAAAATGAGTATGTCCAGAACAACTTTCTGACAGGCAGCATCGCCATTCAGGCCGATGAAGGCGTTCGTTATGCCTATGCCGAAGTCCATCTACCATTTATGGGCGCTGGGTCGAATATCGCTGGGATGCGCCGGCTGGCACTGACTGCGGCAGTGCGCAGCGAGGACTACGAGAGTTTCGGTAGTGTCACCACGCCAAAGCTTGGCTTGGTCTACGGCCCAAGCGCCGACTTCACGATCAAGGCATCTTGGGGGGAGTCCTTCAAGGCACCCACGTTGTATCAGCGCTACAACGCCATGATCGGCGTCGCCATTCATCCAAGCGCTTTCGGTGGAAGCGGGTATGCCGAAGACGACACGTTGCTCTTCTTGAACGGCGGAAGTAGAGATCTGGACGCTGAACGGGCGCGAACTTGGACTGCTTCGCTGGCCTTCCACCCCGATTCACTACCGGGCTTGGATGCGGAATTGACCTGGTTCGACATTGACTACACTGACCGCGTGGTGCAACCGATCACCACTGCCTTCGGTGCGTTGGACAACCCGATTTATGCCGAGTTCGTCGATCATTCGCCGACAGCCGAACGGTTGGTCGCGATAGTGTCCCGCCTGGACGCGTTCTACAATTTCACGGGTGCGCCGTACGACTCGGACAACGTGGTTGCAATCCTCGATGCGCGGTACGTCAATGCGACCCGACAACGCATCAAAGGCTTGGACTTGTCCGGTTCGTACCGTTTCGACCTTGGCACCAGCCAACTGACGATCCGGGGGGCGGCAAGCTGGCTCGATAGTACGCAGCAGACTGCGGGAGTTCCAAGTCCTTACGATCTGGCTGGTACCCTGCACAACCCTGCAAAAGTCAATAGCCGCATTGGCGCCGTCTGGAGTCAAGGTGGCTTCTCCACTTCGACCTTCGCCAACTACACGAGCGGTGTAACCAACACCGCTGATGGAGAGAAAAGTGCTTCGTTCACGACGTTCGACGTCACTCTGCGCTATGTGACGAGGGAACGCGATGACACATGGTCTGGAATCGAGTTCGGATTGTCGGCCCAGAATCTGCTGGACCGGGCTCCACCATTGTACTTGCCGACATCTCCCATGTACGTACCGCCGTACGATTCGACCAACTACTCGGCTATTGGCCGCTTCCTGAGCTTCACCATCTCGAAGCGTTGGTAGTTCCGGCTGGTATCAGTCGGAATTGGCAGCGCCAGGACAGTGTTGGTATGAGTCCACGGAGCCGCAGTAGATGATGATCTTCTTGAGGAATTCACTGGTGGTTACGGCGCTGCTGGTTGTAGGCGCATGCCCATCCGTTGCGAAAGCGATCACTCCACGTGCACTTGTGGAGGTCGTCGACTTCAATCAACCGGTTTTGTCGCCAGACGGGCGTAGTGTCGCGTTCCGGCTGGAGCACGCATCTGTTGAACGCAATTCTTACGACACCGCCTGGTATGTGCAGAATATGGACGGTGCGACGCCGCCACGGCGGGTCGGGGAAGGCGGATTTCTGCTGCGGGACTCGGCAGGCAATGCTTTGCCGACACCTGTCGCGTGGTCTCCCGACGGCCAATGGATCTACTATCGTGCTCTGCACGAGGGCAAGGTCAGCATCTGGCGCGCTGCCGCCGACGGCTCCGGGACCGAAGCGGTGACGAACGATTCGGCGGATGTGAGAGCCTTTTATCTGAGCGACGATGGCACAACCCTGAGTTATAGCGTCGGCGCGACACGGGAAGAGGTCGTCGCTGCTGAGCTGAGCGAGTACGATCATGGGATTCGCATTGACGAGACCGTTCCTGTTGGTCAAGGGTTATTCCGTTCGAGCAGGGTGGATGGGCGATGGGCAACGCAGCGTTTTAACGGTCTGTGGTTTCAGCGAGTTCCGCTTTTGGCGGATACGCCAGATCGTTGGAAGACTATTGATCTGTTGAGCATGGTGACACGGGATCTTGCATCGTCGGATGTGCCTTTCAGGCCGATGGCGGCCTCCGATCTTCCCGATGGGCTTCCTGAGCCTTGGAAGCTGGCAAGTGAACCGGGGGGTGATCGTATCGCCCTGCTGGAGCGTCTCGACCGCAAGCCCAGTTTGCACCCCGTTGCGCAACTATCGATGCTGCCGAGCATACGTTCCCATCGCATGGTCAAATGCGACGCGGATCCATGCACGAACGAACAGATCACCAGTATCGCGTGGCGGCGGGACAGCGACGATGTGTTGTTTACGGTGACGCAGCCTGAATTGGGGCATGCGCAGTCGATCTTCCGATGGAATGTCCAGACCGGTCTTGTACATGCTGTGGCGCACTCCCGCGGTTACATCGCTGGCGGAGAGCGTTATGCGCCGAGCGCTTGCGGCGTATCGTCCATAGCGCTGGCGTGCGTGGTCGCCGAAGCGGATCTGCCGCCGCGATTGGAGCGAATCGATATTGAGACCGGAAAGCGACAGGTTTTGTACGATCCGAATGCAGGTCTAGCTGCGGACATCGCGAACAGCGCCCCTGCACGCTTGCTTTCCTGGGTCGACGCGAGAGGCCGGATGTTTACTGGTCAGTACTTCGCAGCACGACGATCCAACGCCGATCCAGCACCGCTGTTCGTTACTTATTACTCGTGCCCAGGTTTCCTGCGAGGCGGGGTGGGCGATGAATGGCCGTTGGCGTCGCTCGCGATCCATGGCATATCCGCACTTTGCATAAACCAGTCTACCGAGTACGCCACCGATGCCGTCGAGCGTTATGGCCAAGGGTTGTCCGCGGTCGAAAGTGTGATCGATCACCTTGCCTCCAAGGGTGAGATCGACCGCGCCAAGGTGGGGGTGGGTGGGCTCAGTTTTGGCGGTGAGGTGGCGCTTTGGGTTGCCGTCGAATCCAGACTGATTTCTGCCGCATCGGTCAGTTCACCTGCGATTTCACCACTTTACTACCTGCTTGGCAGCCTGAAAGGCCAGCCCTTCTTTGACGAGCTGCACGCGACGTGGCAGTTGGGTTCGATGGAGGAGACCCCGGACCGTTGGCAGACTATTTCTCCCTCATTCAATCTGAACAAGGTGACCGCGCCAACTCTGTTCCAGTTGCCAGAGCAGGAGTACATGCACGCACTTGACTACACCATTCCATTGATTCGGCAGCGCCGTGCAGATGTGTACGTCTTTCCGAACGAGCCCCACATCAAGTTTCAGCCCAAGCACAAGCTGGCCGCATACGAGCGAAACTTGGACTGGTTTCGCTTCTGGTTGCAGGGCTTCGAGGACAATGATCCACGCAAAGCCGACCAGTACAGGCACTGGCTCGTCATGCGAGCCGCGTTGCAAGCAAATGACTGACGATGGCCACCAAGGCATGGTGGCAACACAGTTTCTCACCTTTTTCTTCCCGCCATAAATCCGAGGTACGGTCCCGCCGCGCTGTATCGTCTCTAGATTGAATGAGCAGAAATGGCGGCCAGTCCCACACGCGCCTGGCAGCGAGAAACGCGCTTGTATCGAAACCGCGGATGCTCTACACATGGACCATCTTTAGGCGGCGGCGACCGGAATGACCAACGGGCGCGACAATCTGCTGGACCTGCCGCCGCGCGCTCCGGAAGCGCCGGATGAGGCCGTGCCCACCCACTTCGAAAGCTTTCTGCAGCAACATTACAAGGGGCTCGTGCAGTTCCTGCGCCAGCGCACCGTCACGGAACAGGATGCCGAGGACGCGGCGCAGGAAAGCCTGGCCAGGCTGTTGCGCTACCGCGAGTCAGAGCCGGCCCGCGCGTGGAAGCCGCTGCTGTTCCGCATCGCCACCAACGTGGCTAACGACCATATGCGGCAGACGCGGACGCAGCGCCAGAAGGCCCACGTGCCGCTGGAGGAGCAGGATCTTTCCGCCATCGGCGACAGCAACGAACCCACGCCCGAGCAGCGCCTGGCCGACCAGCGACAACTCAAGCGGGTGCTGGCAGCCATCCGCAACCTGCCCGACAAGTGCCGCCACGTCTTCCTGCTCAGCCGCTTCCATGGCATGAACAACCATGCCATTGCCCTGCGCTGCGGCATTTCCGTGCGCATGGTCGAGAAACAGATCACCAAGGCGCTGGCCGCCTGCCGGGACAGGGTACGGGATCACGGCGCATGAACGTCTCTGATGACATGACTTCCGTAGCTGCCGGCCCCGAGGTACTAGCCGAAGCCGAACGCTGGTTCGCACGGCTGAAGACTAGCAACTGTTCGGCCGACGACCGCGCCGCGTTCGAGCGCTGGCATGCCGACCCCGGGCATGCCGCCGCCTACGCGCAGACAGAACAGTTATGGGAGGGCATCGGCACCCTGGCCGGCAATGCGGAACTGGAGGCGATGTCCGCGCAGGCCTTGCGCGCCACCGACCCGCGCAGTCGGCAGCAGCGCGCCGGCTGGCATATGCCGTTGGCGCTGGCCGCTTCGGTGGCGATGTGCGCGCTGGTGCTGGTGTTCGCGCTCGGCGTGTTCGACCGCGTGCCGCCGCCCGTCGTCTATGCCACCGGCCCGGATCAGCGCGATACCGTGCGGCTAGCAGACGGCTCGCAGCTCACGCTTAACGCCGACACAGTCGTGGCGGTGCGCATGGGCAACGATCGGCGCGCGGTCGTGCTGGAGCAGGGCGAGGCCATGTTCGGCGTCGCCCACGATCCGCGGCGCCCGTTTCGCGTCGAGGCGGGCAACGGCACCGTAACGGCTCTTGGTACTCGCTTTCAGGTGCGCCATGACCAGGCGCAGGTCACCGTGACCCTGCTCGAAGGCAGTGTGGCGCTGGATCGACCGGACAGTGGCGAGCACTGGCAACTGTCGCCGGGCGACCAGGCTACTTACAGCGATTCCGGCACGCCCGTCGCTTTGCGCATGGTGGATACGGAAGTGATCAGCAGTTGGACGCGCGGGCGCCTGCTGTTTCGTTCCACGCCTCTGGCGGAGGTTGTGGCGGAAGTGAACCGTTATGCCGGCACGCAGTTGCGGTTGGAAGATCCGTTGCTCGGCGCGCTTCCCGTCAGCGGCACCTTCCCCATGGGCGACAGCGAGTCCGTCGCCTTGGCCCTGCAGGCGCTGTTGCCGGTGCGCGTTGAACAGGGGGGCGACGGGTCGATCTCCCTGCATCGAAAATAGTTCCGTGGCCACTTCCCGGAAATCGGGGTTCGGTTGTGGCCTGATATCCCGTCTTGTCCCATGACACCGTCGCGAAAGCGCGGTGAACGCAGTGACATCGCATGCGTATCCCAACCGCGCGCGTCGTCATCAATCGCACCATGGCCAAGTGAACGGGGATAGCCGCCGATGACCGCTTCTTCATTGCATAAGGGCAGGGCATTCAAGCCGCTGCTGCTCGCCTTTGCCCTTTCCACCGGATTGCACACGGGGACGGCACTGGCGCAAACCGCGTCCGCGGCGCAGACCATCGACATCCCGGCCGGAAACCTGTCGCAGGCGTTGGACAGGCTGGGCGAACTGACCGGCGTTTTGATTACGTATGAGCCCGGATTGGTGCAAGGGTTCAACGCGCCGCGCGTGTCCGGTCAGCTCACGCCGGGCGAGGCGCTGCGCCGCCTGCTGAGCGGCTCTGACATTCAGGTGGAAGCCGTCAACGACAGGACGTTCGTGTTGCGCCGGCTACCAGCAACGAACCAGGTGCCGCCGGCGAGGGCTCCGCAGCAAAGTGCGCCAAGGCGCGAAACGCCGGATGAGCCCGAAACCCAGGATCTGGGCAGGATGACCGTCACAGGTAGCCGCATTCGCGGCGGCAGCACGCCGTCGCCGGTCATCACCATCGGAAGCGAGCGGATCCAGGAAGAGGGCTTCACCGATCTTGGGGGGGTGATTCGAAGCATCCCGCAAAACTTTGCCGGCGGGCAGAACCCGGGAATAGCCACAGGCGCGACAGGGGGAGGGATCGCGAACCAGAACATCACGGGTGGCTCAGGGCTGAACCTGCGAGGCTTGGGGCAGGACGCATCGCTGACGCTGCTCAACGGTCGGCGAATGTCCTACAGCGGCTACGTGCAGATGGTCGATATCAGCGCGATTCCGGTCGAGGCGGTGGAGCGGATGGAAATCGTGCCGGACGGTGCCTCCGCCATCTACGGATCCGATGCCGTAGGTGGCGTAGCCAATGTGATCCTCAAGCGTGACTTCGACGGGTTGACGGTGGGGACCCGCTATGGAACAGCTGCTGATGGTGGGCTGACCACCCGGGACTACACCGCCACCGCTGGTACCGCTTGGTCCACGGGTGGTCTGATCGCCACGTGGAAGAAAACCTCCAACGATCCGATCTACTCCAATCAGCGCCACTACGCGCAAGACATGTACCAACCGGCGACGCTCTATCAGGGAGGGGACCTGCGTAGTGGCTTGCTCAGCGGCCACCAGTCATTGGGGAACCTTGCGGAAGTCCGCTTGGATGTGCTCAGGACAGAGCGCGAAATCCTTACGGATGCCGCGTACCCGACCAGCTACTACCGTTACGAGCCGGAGACTACGTCGACCCTCGTCTCGCCTAGCGTGGAGTTCAATCTTCTGAATGACTGGACGCTCAATGTAGGTGCAGTCGTGGGAAAGGATGAATCCTTCTACTATCAAAGGCTC
The DNA here is from genome assembly GCF_016774335.1 of Luteimonas saliphila. Classification (GTDB taxonomy): domain Bacteria; phylum Pseudomonadota; class Gammaproteobacteria; order Xanthomonadales; family Xanthomonadaceae; genus Luteimonas; species Luteimonas saliphila. Next base: position 79,794 of record NZ_JAETWA010000006.1, read on the forward strand.
GTAGCGAGCGCGACGGGGGTGACATCGGCGAACTACAGCGGTCTCTACCGCAATAAGGGCCGCACGTATGAAGTGGGTGCCGAAGGTCCGCTGTTTGCTTCGCCCGGCGGGGACGCCAGGCTCGCTATCGGGGCAGGCTACAGGCAGAACGATTTTCTATTTCAAAACATAAGCAGCAACCGAACCGACGCCGACGGTGACGAGCGCAGTCGCTTCGTCTATGCGGAACTGAACTTGCCCTTGATCGACCGGAATCACGTCATTCGTGGCCTGCACCGTCTCGCATTGACTGGTGCAATCCGTGCCGAGGACTACGACAGTTTTGGCGGAGTTGCCACGCCAAAGTTCGGCGTTACCTACTCTCCCGTCAGTGATCTCACGTTGAAGGCATCCTGGGGCGAGTCGTTCAAGGCGCCTACGTTGCTGCAGCGGTATCAGAGTCGGAATGCCTATCTCTATCCCACGACCACCTTCGGAGGCGCCGGCTACGGTCCTGACGCCACGGTGCTGTACCTGTCGGGCGGAAATCCAGACCTGGAACCCGAGCGCGCCCGCACCTGGAGTGCTTCTTTGGCCTTCCATCCTGAGGCTCTTCCCGGACTGGAGATGGAACTGACCTGGTTCGACATCGATTACACGGATCGCGTCCTGCAACCGCTCGTAACGAGCCAGGCACTGAGCAATCCGATCTTTGCCGAGTTCATTCGCTACTCTCCGACAGCGGCCGAGCAGGCCGAAGTTCTGGCAGGATCAAGACTGTTCTACAACTATGCCGGCGCGGCGTACGATGCCAGCAATGTAGTAGCGATCATTCCCAACCGATACGTCAACACATCCCGGCAGTGGGCCAAAGGTCTCGACCTTACGGGAGCGTACCGGTTCGACATGGACGCCAGCCAGCTCACGGTTCGTGGCTCGATCAGCTGGCTGGACAGTACGCAAGCCACTACCACGGCGCAGACTCCCTACGATTTGGCGGGGACATTGTTCTATCCGGCGAAAGTCAGCGGCCGCTTAGGCGTAGTGTGGCACCAGGGAGGCTTCTCCACCTCGCTCTTTGGCAACTACAAGAGCGGCGTCACCGATACGACGAGGGATGAGAGGGGATCCTCGTTCACGACCTTCGATACCACCCTGCGCTACGACACGGGTGAGCGAAAGGATGCGCTTTCTGGTCTGATGGTCGAGCTATCGGCGCAGAACGTGCTCAATCGGGCGCCACCCGTCTATATCGCAACCTCGCCCACCAACGCGCCCTACGACTCCACCAACTACTCGGCTATCGGCCGCTACCTGAGTCTTTCCGTGTCCAAGCACTGGTAACCACAGCTTCGCTGCCGGGTTAACCGACTTGCTGGGCCTGACTGGAGGTGACTTATGACGTCCGTTTCCTTCCAGGGGACGACGAGGCGCTTGATCGTACTGGGGTTCGTTCTGGGCGCTTTGACCAGCGTACATCATGCGAATGCGATTAACTCGCGGGAACTGGTGGAGATCATCGACTTCAGTAGCCCGATAGTCTCGCCGGCCGGTGACAAGGTTGCGTTCCGGACGGAGCAGGCCTCCATCGAACGCAACACTTACGACACCATCTGGTATGTGCAGGGCATGCACGGGGGGTCGTTCCCGCGCAGGGTGGCCGACGGCGGCGTCCCCCTGCGAGATTCGGCGGGGATCTCGCTGCCGGCAGTCGTTGTCTGGTCGCCCGACGGTCGCTGGATCTACTACCGCGCCCGCGTTGACGGCAGGATCGACGTATGGCGCGCGGCCACGGATGGCTCCGGAGCACAACCGATCACGCACGATCCGGCGGACATTCGCGATTTCGCGTTGGACCAGAATGGCAAGGTTCTCAAGTACAGCGTTGGAGCAACGCGTGAGGAGGTCGCCGCCGCAGAGCAAAGCGAATACGACCTCGGGATTCGCATGGACGAAACCGTGCCGATCGGTCAGGGGTTGTTTCGCTCAGGCAGTATCGAGGGCCGGCTGGCAACGCAGCGATACGACAAGATTTGGTTCGATCGTACCTCGCTGCTGGGAGGCACGCCCGATCGTTGGAAGGCGGTGGACCTTTCGACAGGCGCAATCCGGGATCCAAGCTCATCCATGGTTCGACCCAATCCGAACGCAGCCGATGGTCCTGATGCTGGCAGGTCCGACGCCTGGCGGATGGCGCGCTCCCCGCACAACGGCCAAGTGGCACTGTTGACCCGTGTTGGCGAACAAGGGGGGCTCCGTCAGAAGCCGGATATCGAGATGTCGGTGACGCGCGTCGGTCGCGGCGGCGTACGGGTGTGCACGGGAGAACCGTGCAAGCGTAAGGCAATCACCGGAATTCAGTGGCGCCCAAACAGCGACGAGGTTCTGTTCACGGTCACCGACCCAGATGCCGGAATGGCGCAATCGATCTATCGATGGAACGTCGAATCCGACGTGATATTCCCGGTGGTCGACTTCGATGGACTTGGCAATGGCGGGCGCGACATTTCCAGCAACTGTGGCGTGTCCTCGACGGCACTGGCATGCGTGACCGCGGGGGCGAACCAGCCACCTCGCCTGGAGCTGGTCCGCCTGACGACCGGGGAACGCCGGCCTCTGTTTGAACCTAATGCGGCATTGGCGCATTCCTCGGCGAGCTCGACGCGTGCCCGGACGCTGAGGTGGATGGATGCGAAGGGCCGGGTGTTCACTGGTCAGTTCTATCCGGCGCATAGGGTTGGCGATGTTCGTCCCCCGCTGTTCGTGAGCTACTACAGGTGTACTGGCTTCGTGCGCGGCGGCATGGGGGACGAGTGGCCGCTGGCGGTGCTCGCGGAGCACGGCATCTCCGCACTCTGCATCAATTCGGCGCCCTCCGCCTTCGACGCAGTCGAGCGCTATGGAAATGGCCTGGCAGCGCTCGACGGGGCAATCCGCTTCCTGTCGGCACAGGGAGAGATCGATTCTTCCCGCGTTGGAATGGGTGGCCTGAGTTTCGGCAGCGAGGTGGCGATATGGGTCGCAATGAATTCGTCACTGCTGTCTGCTGTGTCGGTGAGTTCGACCTCGGTTTCGCCCAACTACTATCTTCTTTCCAGCCTCAAGGGCGAAGCTTTCTTCAGGCTGCTGCAGGACATCTGGGGGCTGGGCGCGCCAGACGCAACGCCGGAACGGTGGCATGCGCTCTCCCCGGTACACAACCTGGACAAGATCGACGCACCGATCCTGTTCCAGATGCCTGAGCAGGAGTACATGCAAGCTCTGGACTATGCCATCCCGCTCATGCGAGATGGGCGTGCCGATATGTATGTCTTTCCGAACGAGCCGCACCAAAAGTTCCAGCCCAGGCACAAGCTGGCGGTGTACCAGCGGAACCTGGATTGGTTTCGTTTCTGGCTACAGGGAGTCGAGGACGACGACCCTCGCAAGGTGGAGCAGTACGAACACTGGCGCGTCATGCGCTCCCATCAATGCGAGCGGACCGCTGCGGCGGATGCTTCTTCGCCATGGTATTGCTGATGCCATCGCTGTAGATCAGGTTGCGGTCGCGTTGCCAGAGCATGCTCCACAGCACGATCAATCTTCAGGCGTCGAATTGCCTGGTCGGGATCCGACCAGGCATCATCGATCGCCTCAACGCCAATCGACAGATGGAGGAGGGATCCGGGCGTGATGCGGTTGGCGGCCTTCGTGCCATCGGCCACCGTCAGATGGATCAGTCCCGAGGGTGCCGGATGAGCGCGTCCGCCGACCCCGGGTAACTGCCGGTGTAATCATCAGGATGGGTGACATGGCTGCGTCGGGCCGGTAGCTCCCCGTTATTCTGAAGGCGACTAACACGCCCGGCCCAAGCATCCGGGGGCGAGGTTTCGAGCACGCCAATCCTATCGTGACGCATGCAAGGGCGGCGACCCCCAAACGATCTTCCGAAGCTGGAAAAAAAGTCCAGAAGTCGCGATTCTTCTTGCTCAATCGAGCTGTGAACAAGGTTATCGTCGCCACCATGGCCAATGATCTCGACGACTGGTTCGCACGCGAGATCCTCGCGCATGAGCCCGCACTGATGCGCTATCTACTGCGCTGGTGGCCGCATCGCGATGATGCAGCGGATCTTCGTCAGGAGATCTACATCCGCGTCTACGAGACGTCGGCCGCGGCCTTGCCGGCGCATCCCAAGTCGCTGCTGTTCACTACCGCCCGTAACCTGATGACCGATCGCTGGCGGCGCAGCCGGGTGGTGCCGCTGGAAGCCCTGGGGGAGATCGATGCGCCGCAACTCCCGGTGGACGAGATCACGCCGGATCGACGGCTGGCTGCACAGCGTGAGCTGCGCAGCCTGGTGCGGGCTTTCGATCGCCTGCCACCGCAGCGCCGCAAGGTGCTGTGGTTGCGTCGCGTGGAGGAGTTGTCGATCAAGCAGATCGCCGAGCGCATGGGCATTACCCCGAAGACCGCCGAGAACCACTTGGCGCTCGCCACCCGGGCGATCACCGCCATGGTGCTGGGCGGAAGCGATTGTCCGCTGCCGCCTGCGCTGGCGCACTACGAGGAAGGACATGGCGAACAACGCTGAAATCGAGCGAATCGCCGGCGAATGGCTGGCCCGGCGCGAGTCCGGCTGGGACGCTGCCGAGCAGGCGCGGTTCCAGTCGTGGCTGGAGGCGTCCACCGCGCATCGCGTGGCTTGGATTCGGCTGGAGGCGGGCTGGCAACGTGCCGCGCGGCTGAAGGCACTGGCCGCGGGACTGCCGGCCGGGGAGGTCCCCCCCGTCGGCGCCTGGCCCGAACTTCCGGGTGTGGAACCCCCGCAGGGGGACGCTGCCGATCCCGCGGCGGATCTGCATGCGTTCGTGTTTCGCGCGCCGGTGCCTCGGCGTGAGCGCAGGTGGGCACGCCGGTCCGCAACGGCCGCCTTGCTGTTGCTCAGCATCTGCATGGCAGGTTGGTGGTACGTCGGCGGGCTCGAACATGCCGCCTATGCCACCGCATTGGGCGAGACGCAACGGCTGCGGCTCAGCGACGGATCGGTGATCGTACTCAGCAGCGACAGCCGCGTGGAGCTCGCCTATGCCCGTCGCAAGCGCAGCCTGCGCCTCGAGCGAGGGGAGGTGTTTTTCGAAGTGGCGTCGGATCCGGATCGCCCGTTCTCGGTCGAGGCCGAAGGTCGTCGGGTAGTGGCCATCGGCACGCAGTTCTCGGTGCGGCGCGACGTCGGTGAACTACGCGTGGCGGTCACCGAAGGCCGCGTTCGCCTGGAGGATCAGGCGACAGGAGACTCCCCGACGCTGTTGATCGCGGGCATGGTCGCATCGGCCGGCAGCGAGGGGGTGCGGCTGCGGCAATCATCGCCGGAGCAGGTCGAGGATATGCTGCGTTGGCGCGAGGGCATGCTGGTCTTTCGCAGCACGCCGCTTGCCGAGGCGGTGGCCGAGTTCAATCGCTACAACGCGCACAAGCTATTAGTGGACGACCCGTCGATCGCCGATATTCCGGTCGGAGGCACTTTCCGCTGGGCCAATGCCGAAGCTTTCGTCCGCGTGCTGGAGCAGGGCTTCGGAATCAGTGCCGAGCGTGGGGACGCCGAGACTCGTCTGCATTCACGATGACCCAACCGCGTGCGGCCTGTCGGATCAATCCGATTGGGGGAGGGCTGCCCGCTTCGCGTCACGGCATGCACAGGGTCCCGGTGCGGGGCCTGCCGGGGAATGAGGCAACGATATTGAATACCAGACTGTTCCGTACGAGCCTGCTCGCAATCGCCTGCTCGCTGTCGCTGGCCGTGTCCGCACAGGACAGTGCGCGCACGCCGATCGACATTCCGTCCGGCGACCTGGTTTCGAGCCTGCAGTCGCTGACGCGGCAATCGGGTGCGGAGCTGGCCTATCGCGAGGACCTGTTGTCGGGGTTGAAGGCGAACGCCGTACGTGGATCGCTGACGGCGGAACAAGCGCTTGAAAAAATGCTGGAAGGCACGGGCTTCACCTCCAGGAAGGATCCTTCCGGCGCATTGATGATCATCCGACGCGATGGTCCTGCCCGCAGGACCGAACCGCAGACGAACGCGCCGCGCGCGTCGACGGCCGCGCCGCAACCGGAACCGCCGGTGGGCGAGCTGCAACGCCTCGTGGTCACGGGCACCCGCATCCGCGGCGGCAGTACGCCGTCGCCGGTCATCGTCATCGGCAGCGAGCGGATCCAGGAAGAAGGCTTCAGCGATCTGGGTGAAGTGATCCGCAGCATCCCGCAGAACTTCAGTGGCGGGCAGAATCCCGGCGTGCTGGAGTCTGGCGGCACGATTGCGAACCAGAACCTGACGGGCGGGTCGGGCCTCAACCTGCGCGGTCTGGGGCCGGATGCAACCCTGACCCTGCTGAACGGGCGACGCCTGAGCTACAGCAGCATCTTCCAGGCGGTCGATATCAGCGCAATTCCGGTCGAGGCGGTCGAACGGATCGAAATTCTGGCCGACGGCGCCTCCGCGATCTACGGTTCGGATGCCGTCGCTGGTGTGGGCAACGTCATTCTGAAGCGGGATTTCGAGGGCCTGCGCGTCGGGGCGCGTCACGGCGGTGCAACGGACGGTGGTTTGAGGAGCCGGGAGTACACCGCGACGGCGGGCGCGATGTGGATGAGCGGAGGCCTCATTGCCACCTACAGGGATCAGGATGCCGACCCTCTCTTTGCAAGCGACAGGGACTATGCCTCGTCGCTCTATGGTCCGCGATCGCTCTACCCGTCCAACGCGCTACGCAGTGGATTGCTCAGCGCCCATCAGTCCGTCGGCGAGGCAGTCGATCTTCAACTGGACGTCCTGCGGACGGAACGGAAGAGTGATCGATACTCTGCCAGTGCGGCGAACGTCACGCGTGTCCCGGCCGAAACGCGTTCAACCCTGATCGCACCCGGCATCGATGTGCACTTGCCTGCGGAATGGTCGCTGTCCTTGGGTGCAACCTGGGGCAAGGACGACTTTCACACGTGGTACGAAACGACCAACCGGGCCACCGATGCCGAGAGTTCCGCACTCGACGAGTCCTATGCGAACAGGACCCGATCTATCGAGGTCAGTGGCGAGGGGCCAGTGTTTTCCCTAGGTGGTGGCGAGGCGCGCGTAGCGATCGGCGCCGGGTCGCGGACGTACGAATTTCTCGGCGTCAACCATCTCGTGGGCTCGGTCAGCGTGCAGGGGGAGGAAAGCAACCGCTTTGCCTACGCCGAGCTCAGCCTGCCGTTTGTGGGTGCAGACAATCGTATCCCAGGTGTCGATCGACTGCTGCTGACGGCCGCGTTACGCGCAGAGGACTACGACGGATTCGACAGAGTGTCCACACCCAAGCTCGGCGTGGTTTACGGGCCGACTCCAGACTTCACCCTCCGGGCGTCGTGGGGCAGGTCATTCAAGGCGCCGACGCTGCTCCAACGCTACCAGACCACACTCGTCTACAACCTGCCGGTGATCTACGGCGGAGGCAGCGGATACCCGGCGGATGCAGCCTTCCTGATGACCTGGGGCGGCAATCCGGACCTCAAGCCGGAGCGGGCGAAGACGTGGACGGGAACGCTGGATTTCCATCCGCGCGCGCTTCCCGGGCTCAGGGCCGAGCTGACGTGGTTCGACATCGATTACGCGGACCGGGTCGTCCAGCCGATTGCCGGGTACTGGCTGGCGATGGACAACCCGATCTACGCCGCCCACATCCTGTACGCACCGACGGCCGCGGAAGTGGCCGCTGTCGCCGCGATCGCGCCGGTCATCGATCAGGGCGGGCAGGGCTACAACCCGGACAACATCGTCGCGGTGTTCTTCAATCAGTACACCAATGCGATGCGGCAACGGGCGAGGGGGGCGGACCTGTCGGCCTCCTATCGCATGGACATTGGCGACAGCCGCATGACGTTGCGTGGTTCGGCAAGCTGGTTGGACACTACGCAGCAAACGGGCGCAAGCCAGCCTGAGTTCGAACTGTCGGGAAACATCTTCAACCCTGCGGACCTCAGCGCCCGCCTTGGTGCGGTGTGGGAGAGAGGGGGCTTGATGGCCTCTGCCTTCGTCAACCACACGGCGGGGATATCCGTCAACGGATCCGTCGATGCAGGGCCTGACGGGAAGACGGGTTCCTTCAATACCTGGGATGCGACATTCCGATACCGGATCGGTGAAGGTGAGGGAATCTTCTCAGGCATCGACCTCACCATGTCGGCACAGAACCTGTTCAACCGGCCACCTCCCCTCTATGGGCCGGTGAACCTTACCGCCACGGCTCCTTATGACTCGCTCAACTATTCGGCGATCGGGCGCTTCCTGAGTCTTTCCGTCTCGAAGCACTTCTGAGCAGGCCGCCATGTCGTTCAGGCACCGCGGGTTCGGATGTCGCCCTCAAGGCAGCAAGATTTCCGGATTGGGGAAAGCAGTGGCGCTCGTTGCGGCGTTCTTGACGACGCCCACTTTTCTGCACGCGCAGGCAGGCGCGCCCGATGAGGCCTCGTTGGAGCGTGTCGTCACCTTCGAAGATCTCGATGGTGTGCGTGACCACAACGACACCCTGTTTGCCACCATCGACCTGTCGGGGGACGGCCGGTATCTGGCCGTCGCTCGGGGCCAGGTGCTGGAAGTGCTGGATGCCGACACCGGCAGGACCCTGCACGCATTGGGCGAGGGAAGCCGGCCGCGTTGGTCCCCGATCGGCGGCCAGCTTGCCTTCTACTCCATCCGGTCGGGGGAGATGCAGCTTTGGCTTTGGACCGCCGTCGATGGCCAGGTCCGCCAGCTCACGCGCTTTCCGGAAGGTGTCGACCCCGATCCGACAACCCGGATCTCCGGGTTCGCCATCGACGCCTTCGATTACTCGTGGTCGCCGGACGGAACACGCCTGGTGTTCGCGTCGCGCGTCTCTTTTCCGCTTGCCGGGCAGCCGGCTGGCGGACCTCTCATTCTGGATCGAACCACCGCGCCCGAACTGACACTGGCGGGAATCTTCGCCCATCCCAGCAGCCTGACGGGCGGGATCGCGGAATCTCCGGATGGAAAGCAGTGGCGATACCGGATGCAGCGTCCCGGCGAACGTCTGCTCAACCGTCTGTTCGTGATGGATATCCAAAGCAACGCGACTACGATGCTGGACACCGGAAGGGGAAACCTCTTCCATCCCCAATGGTCACCGGATGGCGGTCGCATCGCTTTCGCCTCCGTCGAAGAGGGGGCCGAGATCCTGACGTCTACTTCCGGTGAAATCCGCGTGCACGAACTCGCTGGCGGCGCCGAGATCGTGATCTCGACCAGCGACGGCATGAAGTACCAGCCGCGCTGGTCGAACGATGGCACACGTATTGCCTATCTGTTCGGCGGCATCAAGCCGGATATCGCGGTCGCATCCCTCGACGGTTCGAAACACGGGACCCATTCCTTTGGCCGGCACGTATGGAACTACCGTTGGGCGAGTGAAGGCGATGCGCTGCTTCTGTCCTATCCCGAAGGCGCCGCGGCGCGGTTGGGGCGGCTGGACCTGCAGGATTGGACTCTCGCGCCGTTGCTCGATGCGGATATCTGGTCGCTCTGGTCGCAAGCGCGTGACGGAAGCCTGGCCTGGATGGAAGGTGCGTCCGGTCCGGATGTCTGGGTCCGATCGGCCGAGAAGTCGGCCGCGGTGCGCCTGACCAACCTTGCATCCGAGGAGTCGTCCGCGCAGTTCCGGCTGGGGCAGACGGAAACCGTTTCCTATCGCACGCCTAACGGCGACGCCCTGCAGGGCGTTCTGCTCTATCCGCCGGACTACGATCCCGCGAGGAAGTATCCGATGATCGTCGATGTCTATCCGTTGAGCCGCGGCGACCGCTGGATGCATCCGATGTCCGGCAATCAGGCGTGGGCCGCGGCGGGCTACCTCGTCTTCAAGCCCTATGCGCGTGCCCCGCACGTGTGGGTGAACTGTTCCGGCGAGGTCGAATTCTGCCGGGCCAGTCGCGGCCCGAAAGCATGGGATGTCGCGGTCGATGACGTGGTGGCAGGCATTGACGAGGTGATTAGCCGGGGATTGGCAGACCCACGCAGGATTTGTGCCTACGGCTTTAGTAACGGCGGGGGCGCCGCCTCCCATCTGGTAACGCGTACGGACCGGTTCGCCTGCGCGGTTATCGTGGCGCCGGCGCTACCAAGCTGGATCGGCGCGCCGCTCCTGGCGGCGACCAGCTGGCAACTGCTGGCCGACTGGGCGGGCGTGGATGTGCTGACGGATCCGGCCGCGCATGTCGCCCTTTCGGCCACCTTCCGCGCCAGGCATGTCCGGACGCCGGTCCTACTGGCTGCCGGGGACCAGGATGGCATGTTCCTCCTGGGCGCCATAGAGATGTACAACGCGCTGCGGTTCGCGGACAAGGAAGTAACCCTGTTGCGCTATCCCGATCAAGGGCACGTTTTCACTGGTGAGGGACTTCGCGATCTGTGGGAACGCCAGATGTCATTCTTTGATCATTACTTGAATCCTGATCAAGAGTGACCGCATGTTCACTGGAGTCAACATAGCCTAGTCCGATATGTCCCCGTCTCACCCGACGGACGGTGATTTGGCAGGGTTAAAGGGGGCACGAGAACGCGCCGATTGGATCTCAGCCAAATCGACCTGCGCCGCCGAGCCGTACCAATTGAAGCTGCAAACTCGGTGGAATCCGAGAGGATGGACATGCGCAAGAGTCGCTTCTCCACCAAGCAGATCACCGGATCAACTGTTACGGTCAGTGGGGCAGGTCCGTCGGCGATTGCCAAGCGCCCGCCGAGGTCGGATTCTTTAAAGCTTCGCAAGCTGAGCACTGTGCGCACTTCACGGGACGGAGTGCGCGTCAGCGCGACTCGCCAACAAGTTTGGCGATCACGTCGAGGTAATCCTTGAAAGCTTTCCGGCCGGCCGGCGTGAGCCGCGCGCGCGTCAGGGGCTTCCGGTTCAAGAAGGTCTTCTCGATCCGGATGTAGCCCGCCTCTTCGAGCTTCCGGAGCTGGACTGAGAGGTTGCCCTGGGTGACTTCAAGTGCGTTCTTGAGCTCGGTGAAGTCTGCCACCTCGGCGTCCGCCAGATAGGCCATGACGCCAAGCCGCAGCCGGCCGTGGATGACGTCGTCGATCTTGCCGATATCAAAAGCGCTCATGGAAAAGTGTCAGGCGGCGTCACGCGCCAGTCGCATCATGTACACGCCTGGGACGATCATCAGCACAACAGCTACTACAGCGAGCGCGGCACCGAACAAGGAGGCGCCCACAAGCGGGGCGAGGGCGATCGGCGCGGCGAACCACCCCCCGGCCATCATCAAGTTGAAGGTCCCCCGGCGCATGGCGTGGACGACGAGCCACAGCGCGCCCTGCGAAGCGGCCAGCACGAGCGGGGCGAGCTCCAGGATGAAGCCGCTCTGCAGGCGCATGGCGACGATGACCAACACGGTGAGCATGACGAGATGTGCCGCGAACGCGCCCAAGAATGCGGCGCCGCCGACGCGGCTCTTGACCCCGCCAGTGACCCTGCCGCGCGGGAAGCGCCAAGAGATCCAGATCGTGATGACGCTGAGGGCGGAATAGAGGACCACGTAGGCGCCTATGACGAATGCGCCGCGCGGCACGAGTTCGGCGGACGCGGCCCACGAGATGGCGATGTGCAAACACAGGGCCATGCCGATGACGGCGTAGAGTGCCCCGAAGGCCCACATGCGCGGGCGCCAGTCGTCGTCGACGAGGCCGCGCAGGAAGGCGAGATCCTCGCGGGCTGATTGGATGTCATTGCTCATTGGGGGGTCTCCTGCGCTGTCCGCCCTGAGGATCCTACTGGAAGGCGCCGGACCCCTGCGTAGTACGCCGGAGCCCGGTCCGAGACAGAGCCTGCTTCCGCTCATTCCGCCGCCGCGGGGCTTGCCGTCGCGGCCGGCACCTGTGGCCGGCGCCCGGGGATACGTTTGCCGTTCAGCACCCACCCGACGAAGGTGTTGCGGACCAGGACTTGGTAGCTGACGAGCATAAGGGCCGTGGCCAGCGCCAGCATGACCGGGAACTTCACGAACCAGGCCAGCGCAACGTTCGCAAACAGCACTTGGAATGCCATCACCACCGGCAGGTGTATCAGATAGATCCAGTAGCTTGAGTCGGCGAGATAGCGGACCACCTTGTTCTCCTTGGTGAGGAAGGCGACCGCCAGGCCGATCAGTCCCAGGCTCCAGGTCCAGATCGCCAACGGATAGGCCGCCGACGACAGGAGTCGTTCCGCGAGACTCATGTCGGCCAAGGCAGCTGGGTTTTCAGCGAGCGCCGAGTAGCGTAAGCAGAGCGCGGACAATACGGCAGCGCTCAGCAGATGCAGTGGCCACCAGCGCCGCCACACGGAGAGCAGGTCGATCTGGCGGTGCAGCAGCCAGCCGAAGCCGAAGGCGGTTGCGTAAGCGATGCAGGCCGGCAAGTACGGCAGGAGTCCGATATCCGGCGTTCGCACGCCGCCCCATGGAATCCAGGACTCCTTGAACGCGAAGAAGACGAACAGGGGCAGGGCGAGGACGACCGGCGCGAGTTGCGTCTTGACGATCAAGCGCACAAAGCCGTCGACGGCGACCCCGATTCGGCCCTTTGGGTCGATGAGGTGGAAGAACCCGACGACCGCGAGCGTCCCGACGTAGAGCCAAAGCAGCAGGTAGAGGAACCATACGTGCAGCAGCGGAACCGTGCGCCAGCTGAGGCCCGGTTGCCCTTCGGGTGGTTGCAACGCGTCCCCCGCGCCGGCGCGAATCGCCGACCAGACGATGACCGCGATGAACGCTGCGAACAGAAGCGGCCAGCCAACGAAGAGCGGAATTCCGATCCGCTTGGCGCGGTCCGCGATGAAGCCGAGGGCCCCGCGTCGCAGGAACAGAAGCCGCGCGAAGAAGCCGGCGATCACGAAGAACAGGCTCATCCGGAAGATGTGCATGATCAGGAAGCTCGTCAGCAGCGTGCCGGACGGGTCGTTGTCGCGAATAGGCCATAACGGAATCGGCCAAAAGGACATGCTCATGTGCGCGACGATCCCGAGCAGCAGCGCGCCGCTCCTCACCGCATCCAGTGCATGCAGCCGCTCGATGTTCTGCGGTCCCATGGTTTCCCTCCTGTCGCCCCTTGTCGGGCATGAGCCGACAGCGGTCGGCGCTTGGAGGAAATTACGTAAACTAGTTTATAATGTCAACTACAGATTTCCCGCCCATCTTGGTCGCTGTCCCAGGCCTGTTCATGGCGACGGGCCGTGCCGGACGCCGCCGGGCGGACGAACGCACCCAGGGCGTGCATGGCCGCGGGGCAGGTCGCCCCGCGCCCGTCACCGCGCGGCACGCACACCAGAGCGGAAGCGCTGTTGCGCCCCGACCTAGGGATTTTCCGCTGCCCTCCGTCCTATAGTCCTGATAAGGCGGACAAGACATGGCCGAGCGTGACGCCCTGAAGGACTGGTTCCAGCGCGAAGTGCTGCCTTTGGAGGGAGCGCTGATGCGCTACCTGCGGCGCAACTGGCGGGTCGAGGCAGAGGTGCCGGACCTGCGCCAGGATATCTACGTGCGCATGTACGAGGCGGCCTGCCGGCAGGTGCCGCAAAATCCCCAATCATTTCTGTTCGTCACCGCGCGCAACCACCTGATCGACCGGGCGCGGCAGGCCAGCATCGTTTCGTTCGACCAGGTGGCGGATCTGGAGAACGCGCTGCCGCCGGAAGAGGCGCTGACGCCCCTGCGGGTGGCCAGTTCGCGCGAGGAACTGCGCCGCGTGCAGGCAGGCCTGGACACCCTGCCGCCGCGCTGCCGCGAGGTGATCGTGCTGCGCAAGGTGCAGGGACTGTCGCAGAAGGAGACCGCCATGCAACTCGGGGTCAGCATCAAGGCGGTCGAGCAGCAGACCACGCGCGGCATGCGCACGCTGATCGACTTCGTGCTCGGCGGCGGCGCGACCGACCGCCGAGCTGCGCACGACACCAGCGACAAGGAGGCCGAGCATGAGCGTTGAACGTATCGAACAGCAGGCCGTGCATTGGCTGGAGCGCCGCGAGCAGCCGGAATGGAGCGCCGTCGACCAGGCCGCGCTCGATGTCTGGCTGGACGAGGCTACCGAGCACAAGCTGGCCTACTGGCGGCTGGAACATGGCTGGGCCAAGGTGGGCCGACTGGCCGCGCTGCGCGAAGTGCCACCGGCGACCCGCACGCCCCGTCGCAGCCTCCGGTTGTGGAGACCGGCGGCGATCGCGGCCTCATTGGCCGCGGTGGTGGCCGTCGGGCTGCTGTTGCTCGATATCCTGCCGGATCAGGGCAGGGAACATTACGAAACCCCCGTCGGCGGCCGGCAGACGCTGCCGCTGAGGGACGGTTCGCGCGTCGAGCTCAGTACCGATACCCGGATGCGCGCGGCCGTCACCGAAGAGGTGCGCGAAATCTGGCTCGACCGCGGAGAGGCCTACTTCGAGGTGAGGCACGACGCGCAACGGCCCTTCGTGGTCTGGGCCGGCGATCGCAAGGTAACGGTGCTCGGCACTAAATTCTCGGTCCGCCGCGACGGCGATGCGGTGCGGGTGGCGGTCGCCGAAGGCCGCGTCCGGGTGGAGCCGGCGAAATCGGATGCGCCGATGCGCCCGGAAGTGCTCGGACAGGGCGACATCGTGGTTGCGAAGGGCGTATCGACGCTGGTCGCCAGTGCATCGGTGGAGCAGGTCGCCAACGCACTCAGTTGGCGTCGCGGCATGCTGAGCTTCGACCAGACAACGCTGGCCGAGGCTGCGGCGGAGTTCAACCGCTACAACGCCACCAAGCTTGTGCTGGGCGATCCGGGCGCCGCGCAGATCCGCATCGGCGGCACCTTCGAGGCGGAGAATGCGGATGCATTCGCGCGACTACTCGGCTCGGCCTATGGCCTGCGTGTGGAGCATCGCGACGGCGAGATCGAGATTTCCCGTTGAGGGGATCTAGGGGTTTTCCGTGCAGGTCCGTCTCCTGTTTCCTGACGGCAATCGCCAACGGGGAGAGGAAGGATGGGCCGCAACAGACTGATGAAATCACTGCTCGCCGGTGCCTGCGCGCTGGTGCTTGCCAGCGGCGCGGCGTATGCGCGATCGCGCGACTTCGACGTCCCGGCGGGTGACCTGAAGGTCGCGCTAGATGCCTATGCGCGCCAGTCCGGCTTGCAGCTCATCTACCGGGTGGAGGACATCCGCGGTATACGGTCGCAGGGCGTGCGCGGGGCACTCGCGTCGGAAGAGGCGCTGGAGCGCATCCTCGCGGGAACAGGATTTTCCGTGGTGCGCGACGCGAGTGGTGCGGCGGCGATCGTCAGGACTTCCGGCCAGCCGCGGCCGGAAAACGGCGCACGGCAGGAGCCGGCGCCGACGGGCCAATCGGCGGCCACCGAACCGCAGGAGGCGCCAGCTGCGGATGCGGTTTCCCGGAGCGCCCCCTCCGCCGAAGTCGGCGACTTGGACACGATCGTCGTTACCGGCACCCGCATCCGCGGCGAGGGGGGCGCGGCACCGGCCTATATCTTCTCTCAGGAGGATTTCATCGCCAGCGGGGCCAGCTCCGTCCAGCAGGTGCTGCGGACGCTGCCGCAGAACTTCACGGGCGGCAGTTCGGAGACGGCCAGCGCCGTTGTCTCGACGCGCAACGGCAACGAGAACAACGTCGCCTTCGGCGCCGGCGTCAATCTCCGCGGTCTCGGCACGGAGTCCACGCTGGTGCTGCTCAACGGCCGTCGCCTGGCGCCGGGCGGGTTCGGGAACCTCACCGACATGTCCATCGTGCCGCTCGGTGCGCTCAAGCGCATCGAGGTCGTGCCCGATGGCGCTTCGGCCATCTACGGATCGGACGCCGTCGGCGGAGTGGTGAACCTGATCCTGCGCGACGATTTCGAAGGTGCGGAAACGCGGCTGCGCTACGGCACGGTCACCGACGGCAGCTTGCGCCAGTACGGCGCCAGCCAGCTCTGGGGCACCGCCTGGGACACGGGCGCGGTGCTGTTCAACCTCGACTACAGCCGCAACGAGCCACTGTTCGCTAGCGAACGTCCTTACGCGACCGGCCTGCAGCAGGGCACCACCCATCTGAGCCCCGGCGACGAGCGCCGCAGCCTGTTCATCAACGGTCAGCAGGACCTGACCGCCGACATGACGTTGTCGGCAGTTTTCTACGACACGTCGCGCGATTTCGAAAGCATGATGTACGAGGCGGTCGCCGTTCGCCAGAGCAGGTACACCGGCACGACTGACCAGCGCGGCGGGACGCTCGCGCTGGATTGGCGTGCCGGCGACGATTGGACGTGGACGCTGGCGCATACGCGCAGCGGAACGGACGTCGAACGCAGGAATTTCTTCGGGGCTGGTCCTTCCGGGCCTGCGTTCGAGACCTGGGTGTTCTCGAGCCATGACGTCGCCGCGACGGAACTCGAGGCCGAGGGACGCGTCTTCGCTCTGCCGGGTGGCGAGGCGCGACTCGCCTTCGGTGCCGAACGACGCGCGGAGGAGCTCTCCGTTCATCGCATCACGGGCGACGCCAGACTCAGGCATGAGCGGAAGGTAGGCGCCGGGTACGCGGAACTCTTCCTGCCATTGGTGGGCGAGGCCAACGCCAACGCATTCGCGAAGCGCCTCAATCTCACGCTCGCCACGCGCTACGAAGACTACGACGATGTCGGCGCTGCCGACACCTACAAGATCGGCCTGCTCTGGTCGCCGGTCGACAGCGTGAACCTGCGCGCGACCTACGGCACGTCCTTTCGCGCGCCCTATCTCTACCAGTACGATGCGAGCCTGAGCGGTGGCCTGGTCATCGACCTGCCCGATCCTGCGTCGGCGACGGGAACGACGCGCACCGCGATCGTGCTCCAGATGCCGGATTCGGACCTGGGCCCGGAGAACGCGACGATCTGGACGACCGGCTTCGACATCGACCCGGACCTGTTCGGGCTCCGCGTATCAGCCACCTATTTCGACATCGACTACAAGGATCGCATCCGGGCGGCGCGCTTCACCGGAGCCGTCTTCACCGATCCGTCGCTGATGCCGCTGCTGAGCAGGCCGCCGGCTCCGGAACAGATGGCCCTGCTCGATGAAGTTGCCCAGTTCTTCAACCTCACGCCCGGCGACCTCAGCACGGTGGAGGCATTCTTCGACGGGCGCACGCGCAACCAGGCCAGCACCCGGATGCGTGGCATCGACGTCAACATCGGCAAGGATTTCGCCACGCGCCATGGCGCCTTCTCCGCCGCCCTCAACCTCAGCAGGCTGCTGGCCCACGACATCCGCGAAGTCGCCGCCCTGCCGCCCGTCGACATCCTCGACACCATCTACAATCCGCTCGACCTGCGTGCACGCGCGAGCCTGGTCTGGAGCAAGGGCGCCTGGTCCGCCTCGGCGTTCGTCAACTACGCCGACGACTACGTGGACAACCAGCTGCCGGAAACGCCCTCCGGCGTTTCCTCCTGGACCACCGTGGATCTCGGCCTCGGCTATGCGTTCAGTGGCCGGATCCCGTGGCTTCGCGGGCTGTCGCTGCAGCTCAACGCCCTCAATGCCTTCGACCGGGATCCGCCGCGGATCACCGACCTGCTGTCATCGTACGGCAGCCCGGGCTACGACACCGAGAACGCCAGTCCGTTCGGACGCATCGTGTCCCTCGAGGTCCGCAAGTCATGGTGACCGCGACCCGACGCGCGCGCACCGCTGCGCTCTGCCTGCTGACGCTGGTATCCGCGGACGCCTGGGCGGACCCGTCGCCGGCCGGGACTCCCGGCATACCCTCGGTTCCGATCCCCGCGCCGGCCCCGGCGGAGATGCGGCTGATCACCACGGACGATCTGGCGCGCATCCGCGACATCGATACATTGAGCATTTCCCCCGATGGCGCGCGCTTCGCCATCCTCGTACGCCAGGCCGATCCGGAAGCGAACACCTATCGCATGGCCTGGTATGTGGGGCAGTTGGACGGGGGCGCGCTCACCTACGTAGGCGACGGCGGCGAGGCGCGTCTCATGACGTCGCCCAACGGTATACAGACCGGCGATTTCGAAGCCAGCCCCGCGCGATGGTCGCCAGATGGAAGCTCGATCGCCTACACGGTGCGGCGGATCGGCGAAGTGCAGCTCTGGACGAGCCGGACCGATGGCAGCGGTCAGCGCCAGGTCACGCGCAACGCAGCCGATGTGCGCGATTTCGCCTGGAACGAGGATGGGCGTTCGCTCTTCTTCACTGTGGGTCAGGCTCGAGCGGCGCTGGCTGCGCGCCATGAGGCGGTGGAACGCAGCGGGCATCCGCTGCAGAGCTTCAGGACGCTTTACCACGCGGTCAATTCCGGCCCACCGCTGCCGTCGCTGGACGCGGCATTGGCCACCTGGATCGTGGACGCAGACGGGCGCGACGAACGCGCGGCGGCCGAGGCCGAGCAGGATGACTTCACCGCGATCCGCGAGCGCCAGTCGGGTGGCGGCGTGGCCGAGATCTCCGCGGCGCTTCGACCCCCGGTGATCGCCGCCGACGGTGCGATGGCGTGGCTGGAGCGCGACGATCCCGGGCAGACCGGCATGTTTCCCTTCGGCCGGCTTCGCGCGACCCTGGCGCCCGGCGGCGATCCCGTCGTGTGCGGGGATCCGCGCTGCGCAGGACAGATCATCCGCGAGATCTGGTGGCGCGACACTGCGGACGAGGTGGCGATCTGGAGCCTCGACGGGCCGACCGACCTGCGCCAGAGCCTCTATGCATGGTCGCCACGGTCGGGGGCGGTTCGTACGGTCTTCTCCAGCGCCGAGACGCTTCTCGAAGCCTGCGGTCTCTCGCGCCATCGCCTTGTCTGCCTACGGGAAACTCCGCTCGAACCGCGCCATGTGGCTGCCATCGACATCGCCAGCGGTGCGGTGACGAAGATCGCCGACGTCAATCCGGAGTTCGCGAACTTCCGCCTCGGGCGCGCCGAGCGGATCGAATGGGACACCGCAGCCGACATCGCGCGCATGGGCTATGCGCCGCGCGCGGGCGGCATCGTGCTCTATCCGCCGGATTACGATCCAGCCCGCGCGTACCCGCTGTTCGTCGCGCCCTACGCCTCGGGGCGCTTCCTGCGCGGGGACGTGGGCGACGAGCATCCGCTGCTGGTCTATGCGGCCAACGGATTCGTCGTGCTGAACTCCGCCTTCCCCCACGCCATTCGCGCGTTCGTCGAGGGCGACGCCAACGTACTCGCCCAGCGTGCCTACGATCCGGCGTTCGATTACCCGCATCTGACCATGCTCAGCGAGACGACGTTCGCTGGCATGGATACCGTCGCCGAACGCGCGAACATCGATGCCGCGCGGGCTGGGACGGGGGGCGTCAGCCACGGCGCCTTCGTGCCGCTGTACATGGTGCAGAAGCGCGACCGCTTCGCTGCGCTCTCCGTGGCGCATGGGAGCTGGCAGGACCTGGAGTATCACTTTGCCCGCCTTCCCTATCCTTATGGCGATCAGCCGCAGCCGATGTTTCCCAAGGACGATGCCTTCTGGAAGCCGATCGATCTGCGCTGGCATCTCGATGAGGTCGAAGCGCCGGTGCTGTTTCACGCCGCCGCGGTGGAACTCCTCGGCATGGTGCGCCTGATCCGTGCAATGAGCGACGCGCGCCTGCCGTTCGAGGCGTACAGCTTCAACGACGAAACGCACATGAAGTGGCAACCCGCGCATCGGCTCACGATCTACGACCGCAACCTCGACTGGTTCCGGTTCTGGCTGCAGGACATCGAGGATCCCGATCCGGCCAAGGCGGAGCAGTACGAACGCTGGCGCCAGCTTCGTGAGCTGCAGTGCAAGAACCCGCGTTCGGTCCGCGACTATTGCGGCGTCGTCAGCACCCATGTGCAGATCGAACACTGACGACGCCTCCGGAAAACGACGAGCGATGACATGGCCGGAAGTCCACAGCGCGACCACGTCTCGCAAGATGATAGAGTCGAAAACGTTGGCCCTGGTCGGTGAAACCGGGGATGAAGGACGGAACCATTGCTCCTTCATTCGCAAGCCAGGCGGCGCGGTTCAACAATCCGCTGAGGCCGGTGACGCTTCGCGGCACGGCTTGACTTGGCGTTAGGCAGGCGAAATTGAAGCAATTGATGCAGGGATCCACCGCGGTCGTGATCGCCATTGCGATCACTTTCACGATCATGGTGGGTTGTGTCCGCTCCAACGAGCGTGCCGGTCCCTTTGAGGAAACGCAGGACGTCGATACCGACCGGGATCTGAGCGGTTACTTCGCGGGGCTCAACGGCACCTTCGTCCTGCTCGACGCCGCTAGCGGCCGATACGTCCGCCACAACGCGGACCGCGCCGACGCACGGTTCGCACCCTGTTCGACGTTCAAGATCCCGAATACGGCGATCCTGCTCGAGAGCGGAACGGCCCGCGATTCCGCACACACGCTTGCATACGATTCGTCTTTCAACGAGCCAACCCACTGGGCACGTGACTTTGACCTCCAGTCGGCCTTCAAAGCCTCGGCGATGTGGTACTACCGGCAGATGGCACTGAGGCTCGGCCTTGAATCGGAGCGGCGGTTCCTGGAACAGTTTGGGTACGGGAATGCCGATGTCAGCGGGGGACTTCTGGTTCCCTTCTGGATTGATGGAAGCCTGCGGATCTCGCCGAACGAGCAAGTGGCGTTCCTTCGGGCGTTCTACGAAGAACGGCTCGGGCTGTCGGAGCGGACGACCCGATTGACCAAGGAGATCATGCTGGCCGAGGAAACGCCGGGGTGGCGATTGAGTGCAAAGACAGGCGCCTGCCAGCCCGACGGAGAGGAAACGTCGAACTGGTACGTGGGCTATGTTGAAAAAAATGCAAACGTCTACTACTTCGCCATCCAGCTCGGTGCCCCGGATTACGGTCGCGCCTACGATGAACGGATCCCAATCACCAAGCGGATACTGGTGGACCTCGGCATTCTTGATTGAGATACCTGACACGCAAGCCGACGCCGCTTCGGCGCGGGATGGTTCAAGCGTTTTGCCTGGAAACGAACCGATGATGAACGACTTCTATTGTGATGAAGTCTTGAGCGTGAGAACGCCCGTCACGATCGTGCGGGAGACGGACGACGTGCTGGCATTTCACCATACGCGCCCCTACTGGGCGGTTCATATCGTAGTTGTGCCGAGGGGGCGGCCGGTGTATCCGAAGCGATCGCGCCGCGTATCGAAGATTAACGGATCCGATGTCGCTACAGACAGGCCCATCAGAATGATAAAGGACACGATGGACTGCCCTGACCCCGTATGCCGCGTGCGCTACAGCTCACTACAAAACATCCTTGGATGTCCACTCGTGGCGCCGATGCGGACGTTATCCAAGTGGGAATAAGGGTCGGTTATCGAGGGTAGGGCTGCTCGACTTGGTTCAATCCCGGTTTCGACGCACCTGCGCGTGGAGCATGGATGACCGGCGATGACGTAACAGTAGCTCGCCGGAACAGTCCGTCTCCGGACGATGTCTTCAGAATCGATACTGCAGCGTGAGACTGATCAGGCTCAGCGCATCACCGGCGCCGGCCTCACGCAGGAACGCGCCCGGCTGCGCATGGGCGAGGGCCGTGCTCGAGGACCAGCCCGGTGCTGGTCTCCAGTTGAGCGCGAGCGATGCGATGGTCGCGACATACCGGGCGCGACTGTCTCCCGCAGGCACGATCAGCATGCCGTTGGGCGCGTAGACGCCATCGCGGGTGCTGTGGCGCCAGAAGAAGTCGAGGCTGGCGTCCAGCTCGACCTGTGGCGAAAGCTGCAGGGTCAGGGCGGGGTGGATGTTGAAGAAGTTGCGAGGTCCGAGCGTGGCTTCGTCGCCGAAGTAGTTGCCGCGCGGGTAGAGGGGATTGACGGTGCCGAGGCGGTCGTCATGGGAATCCTTGTCGCCGCTGGCGACGGCTACGAGCAGCGCCAGCCGGGGTTGGCCCGCCACATCCTCGAAGGTGTAGCCGGTATCGGTGGCGATCGACCAGGCGCGGATGCCGGCGTCGCCGAACTTGCCGCCCTGGATGATGGACTCCCAGTTCCAGTGCCAGGCTTTGCGGCTGCCGAACACGCGGGCACCGAGCGTCCAGCGGCGTTCGTGCGCCACGCCCTGGACGTAGCGGGCGACGGTGTCCTCGTAGTGCAGCGCGTAGACGTCCCAGGACGTGACGGCTGCGGTGCGGGTGGCATAGAGGCCACGCAGTGCCTGGGTCTGCGAGCGGGCGTCGTCGAAACTGCCGGGACGGTGGTCGCGCGGCGCCGCGGCGAATGCATCGACGCGCCAGGGGCCGCTGGTCGCGTAGGCGCGGACGGCTTCGAAGCTGCGCCGGACGTTGGGGCCCTCGCGTGCATCGATGCCGCGCCCCGACCCGAACTGCAGTTCCTGGATGCCGATGCGCATCCCGGTGCCGCCGTCGCCTGTCGTCGCCGAGCGCCATTCGACGAACAGGTTGGTGGGGTCGAGGCGGTTCTCGTCCACCGGCGAGGGACCTGCAGCGCGGCCGTCGGCATGCGAGCTGGCCAGCTGCGCAAAGCCGCGCAGATGCCTGCCTACCCGCAGATCGACGAGCGCGGAGTGACGCTGCATCCACACGCCCCAGCGGTCCTGGGGTTCCAGGCCATAGCGGGGATTGGCCGTGTGCTCGTAGCGCCAGCGCAAGTCGCCGCCGATGCTGACGCGGATGTGGTCGCCGACCTGGCGGTCCTTCCAGCATGCGCGTTGGTTGTCTTCGGCGCAGGCCTGGCGCTGAGCGCTGAAGTCGTCGTCGAATCGCAGCGGACGGAACTGCGCCAGCGCGGCATCGGCGGCCAGCAGCAGGAGGATGCCGAGCCGGGTGGTCCGCATCTTCATGCCGCCTGATTGCGACGGGCGTCGCGATCTCCGGCCGGCAGCCTTTCGAGCAAGTATTCCGGGCTCATCCCAGGACCTGGACGTTGGACGCGCGGACCTGCTGCAGCGGCGCGCCCGGCGCGCCGCCGACGAAGTGCCGCACCCTCGGCATGCGGGTAGGGTCGGCCAGCAATTGCAGGATCTGGCCCTGCAATACGCGTTCGCTTTCGGTCACCCGTTCGTGCTGGCGCAGGTGCTCCAGCCAGGAGCCGTCGAGGAAGTACTCCAGGTAGATGCCCGGCGCTTCGGTGTCTTCGGCCACACCCCACTGCACGGCGCCATCGCGACGACGGCTGCGGCCGAGGGGGTGCATCAGGCGCAGGAATTCATCGCGACGGTCCAGCGCGATCCTGTACTCGATCGTGATCAGCACCGGGCCGCGGTCGCCGGCGATGTCGTCCACCACGACCGGTTGGGGCCAATGGCCGGAGGGGGTGACATTGACGTTGGCCGCCTCGCCCAGGCGGAAGCGCAGCCCGAAGAACGCGGCCAGCACGGTGCCGGCGGCGGCGGCCAGCAGTGCCGCAGTGGTACTGGTCTGCTGGGCGAGAGTGCCCCAGCCCAGGCTGCCAATGGCCATCCCGCCGGAGAACACCACGATGTACAGCGCAAGCGCGCGGGCGCGCACCCATGCCGGTACCGAAGTCTGGGCGGCGATCTGCAACGACGACAGCACGGTGATCCAGGCGAAGCCGTTGACGAGCGACACGACGTACAGCACCGGGATATTGCGCAGCAGCGCCAGCGCCAGCATGCAGCCGGCGTAGACCAGGGTCGCGATCAGAACCAGACGGTCCGGCGCGACCTTGGCGCGCAACCTGGGCAGCAACACCGCCCCGCTGATCGCGCCGATGCCGATGAATCCGAGCAGCAGACCGTAGCTGCCGGCGCTGGCCTGCAGGTCACGATTGACGACGATCGGCAACAGCGCGGTCAGCGCGCTGGCGAACATGAAGAAGCTGGCGGCCTTGACCAGAACCGACTGCAATACCGAGGCCTGGGTGGCGTAGCGCAGGCCCGCGCGCAGGGCGACGCCGAACGATTCTGGCGGCAGCACCGATCGGGTGGGCGCACGCTTCCAGATCAGCAGCACGACCATGATGCAGAGGAAGCTCAGGGCATTGAGCGCGAAGGCCCATTCGATGCCGGCGCTGGCCACGATCAGGCCACCGAGCGCTGGACCGACGGCTCGCGCGATGTTCATGCTCAGCGACGACAGGGCCACCGCCGGGCTGAGCATGGCGCGCGGCACCAGCTCGGGCACAGTGGCCTGCTGCGCGGGCATCGCCATCGCCGCGCCGATGCCTAGCGCGAACGTCAATGCGATCAGGGTCCATGGCCCGAGCATGTCCAGGTGCGCGAGCAGGGCCAGCGTGCTGGCGACGATCAGCATCCACAGCTGGGCCAGGATCAGGTATTTGCGGCGATCGACGATGTCGGCGAGCGTGCCGGCGAACACGGCCAGCAGCACCACCGGCAGGGTGGTGGCCGACTGGACCGCGGCGACCATGAAGGGCGAGCCGGTGTTGTCGGCCATCACCCAGGCGGCGCTGACGTCGTGGATCCAGGTGCCGATGTTGCCGATCAGCACGGCCAGCCACATCATGCGGAACGTGGGCTGGGTCAATGGCGACCATGCGCCGGGTACGGATGCACTGGGCGGCGAAGAAGGTTGGCTCATCGTGATGTCCTGGGGTCGCGTCATGGCGGAGGTGGGTGCGAGGGCCGCGCTCAGAATGCGAAGCAGGAACAGCCCAGCGCGCCCCAGAACCCCTGATGGTCGTCGGTCGGTGCGGCGTGATGCGCGGCATGGCCGTGGCCGTGCACGCTGCAACCGGCGCCATGCGCGGCGGCGAACGCGGCCGAGGCCTGGGCCAGCGTGGCGCCCTGGTAGCCGCCGAAGTGCCGCACCGGCGACCAGTCGGGCATGGGCGCGGGCAGCGCCGGTGCCAGCGCCGTGTAGTCACCATCGCCGTGGACCACCTTGCCGCCGACCACGGTCAGCACGCTGGTAATGTCGAGGATCGCCTCGTCGGGCACGGCGAAGAAGTCGGCCGACAGCAGGCTGAAATCCGCGAACTGGCCGACGGCCAGCACGCCCTTGTCCGCCTGTTCGGTCGAGAACCACGCGCTGCCATGGGTCCACAGGCGCAGCGCTTCCTCGCGCTCGAGTCGGTTGTCTTCACCGTAGAGCTGCAGCCCGCCAATGGTGCGTCCGGTGCTCAGCCAATACAGCGCCACCCAAGGGTTGTAGCTCGCCACGCGGGTGGCGTCGGTGCCGGCGCCGACCGGCACGCCGGCATCGAGCATGCGCCGGATCGGCGGCGTGTGGCTCGCGGCCCGGGCGCCATAGCGTTCCACGAAATCCTCGCCTTGGTAGACCATGCGGTGCTGCACGGCGATGCCGCCGCCCAGCGCACGCACCCGCTCGATGCTGCGATCGGAGATGGTCTCGGCGTGGTCGACGATCCAGTGCAGGCCGTCGAACGGCACGTCGCGATTCACCATCTCGTACACGTCGAGAATGCGCGCGATGCTCTCGTCGTAGGTGGCATGGATGCGGAACGGCCAGCGGTGTTCGGCCAGCAGCCGCACCACCTGCTCCAGGCCCGGTTCCAGCCCCGCCTGCAGAACGGGGCGCGGTTCGCCGAAGAGTTCGAAATCCGCGGCCGAGAACACCAGCATCTCGCCGGCGCCGTTGTGACGCAGCATGTCGTCGCCTTCGCGCGCGGACAGCATCTGCGTCCAGCGCTGGAAGTCGGCAAGCTCGCCGCCGTTGTTCTGGGTGAACAGGTTGTAGGCGATGCGCACCGTGAGCTCGTCGTCGGCGTGCAGCTTGCGGATGATCGCGTAGTCGTCGGGATAGTTCTGGAAGCCGCCGCCGGCATCGATCACAGAGGTGATGCCCAGGCGGTTCAACTCGCGCATGAAGTGGCGCGTGGAGTTGATCTGGTACTCGGGCGGCAGTTTCGGCCCAGCGGCCAGCGTGGCGTAGAGGATCAGCGCGTTCGGCTTGGCCAGCAACAGACCGGTCGGATTGCCGGCCCTGTCGCGCTGGATCTCGCCGCCGGGCGGATTGGGCGTGTCCTTGTCGTAGCCGACGGCACGCAGCGCGGCGCGATTGAGTAGCGCGCGGTCGTACAGGCGCATGATGAAGACTGGCGTGTCCGGTGCGGCCGCGTTGATCTCGTCGAGCGTCGGCAG
Source organism: Luteimonas saliphila (assembly GCF_016774335.1). Lineage (GTDB taxonomy): Bacteria > Pseudomonadota > Gammaproteobacteria > Xanthomonadales > Xanthomonadaceae > Luteimonas > Luteimonas saliphila. The sequence goes on from NZ_JAETWA010000006.1 coordinate 105,853, forward strand.
TCGCTTCTCGACGAACTGGTATTCGGTGAAGCCGCCGATCACGCGCACCCACTGCGGCGCCGGCGTGCGTGCGACCTGTGCCCGCAGCATGGCCATGGCGTCGGCCAGCGAGCGCACGCCGTCCCAGCGCAGCTCCAGGTTGTAGTTCAGACCACCGCGGATGAGGTGGGTATGGCTGTCGTTGAGGCCGGGGATGAGACGGCGGCCTTCGGCATCAACGACGCGAGTGGCGCTGCCGGCTTTCTCCATCACCGTCGCGTCGTCGCCCAATGCCACGACGACGCCGTTGGCTACGGCGATGGCGGTCGCCATGGGCCCCTTGGAATCTAGGGTAGTGATCCTGGCGTTGTGGACGATCAGGTCCGCCATGAAACGCTCCTGTGGACGGGTGAGTCCGTGGCCGGGCAGGCTGGCGACGGTGGCACCGGCGGCGAGCGCGCCGACGAAGCGGCGCCGGGAGGGGTCTTGGACAGGCGTGCTCATGGCGTGGCTCCCGTGTGATCGAACAGCAGCGCATCGAGCGACCAGTGCCCGCCGCCCAGCAGCGCCAACCCCAGCAGGGTCGCCGTCCACAGCAGCGGGTACTCCATTCCGCCGTGCATCCAGAACCAACCGCCCTCGCGGTTGAGCGCGGCGGTGAGGGCGAGGAAGGCGGCGCCCAGCGCTGCCGCGACGGGGGTGCACAGCCCGAGAACGACGCACAGCCCGACCAGGATCTGCATCGCCGCCAGCAGCAGTGGCAATGGCGTGGACGCAGGCAGGCCGAAACCGCGCAGCTCGGTGGCGAATCCGGCCAGGCCCGGCCCGCCGAACCAGCCGAAGAGCTTGCCCAGCCCATGCGGCAGCAGGAAGCCGCCGGCCGTCAGCCGCAACAGCAACAGGGCGAGGTCGCTGCGCGATGGATCGGCAATAGCGATGTGCATGGGCATCCGTGTGTCTCCACGGGGAAGGGGAGGAGCGGAACGACGGACCAGGCCTGCTCGACAGGGCGAAGAGCGAGCTCGTGCATGACGCGTGGCGTCGACTTGCGAAACGGATGACCCTTTCCGCGCCGGCGCGGACGCCATGTCCCTTGCGGGAGACACGGCATCTGTCATCCCGAAACGGTCAGTGCCCGCCTTCGCTGGCGTTGAACATCGTCTTGGCGTAGGTGATGCCGATGCCGTAGGCGCCACCGTTGACCCGGGCGATGCCGGTACTCAGTTCGTAAGTCGCGGTGCGCGCCCAGTCCCGCTGGAGTTCCAGCAGGTACTGCATGCTGGTCAATGGTCGCGCGCCAGCCTGGACCATGCGCTGCACCGCGCGCTCATGCGCCTCGTCGCTGATGTCGCCGCTGGCGTCGGTGATGACATAGGCCTCGAAGCCCTGTTCGAGCGCAGACAGCACGGGACCGACGATGCATACGCTGGTCCAGAGACCTGCGAAAACGATGCGATTCTTGCCGATGGCGTTGACCTTCTCGGCAATGCGCGAGTCCTCCCAGGTGTTCATCGAGGTGCGGTCGATCTTCGGCTCGCCGGGAAATGCCTCGGTGATCTCGTCGAAGATCGGACCGGAGAAGCTCTTCTCGGCGACCGTGGTCAGGATGGTGGAGACCTTGAATCCCGCCGCGCTCCTGGCGACCAGCGCGGTGTTGTTGCGCAACACTTCGGCGGCGATCGACCGGGTCGCGAAGGCCATCTGCGACTGGTGGTCGATCAGGATCAACGTATGGTCTTTCGGGGTCAGCAGGCTCTTGGCCGGGCTCGGGGTGGCGGTAGGCATCGGGCGTTCCGTTGTCGAGGGGTAGGGAGGATTGGCTTGCGATGACATCCGTGTGCCGATGCAATCGGAAGCTCTTCTTCAAGAGAACCGGCATCGCTTCGCGGCGACCCGACATGCGCGGGTGGGATGACCATCGGAAGGCGCGCCTGCCAATGGCGATCCGCGTGGCCTTGCATGACTCCTTCAGGAGGTCCCGCAGGTCCTGGTTGAGCGGGTCCTTGTGGGTAATCGTCTATCCCATCGCGGTGACCGGGATAGACGATCAGGCAGGCACCCTTGACCCGGCGCCATGAAGGCGCGTCCGCGGCGGTGGATGCAGCATCGCATCGCACCGACTAATGCCAGAACTGTCTCGAAGTCCGCTCTAGGCCGTTTGCGCCTGCTTCTTCTGGAAGGCGCGCCATGTCATTGCCCGCGTGGATGGATCGTCGATCATGCCTGGCTTCAGACGGTGGATCGCCTGGTTATGGGGTGAAGTCTTGACGAGCTCCGGATTGGAGTAGGCCTCGTCGGAGATGCGGCTGAGCACGGCGATCCATTGGTCCAGCGCTTCCTTGCCGTACATCTCGCCGGCTTCGGGCGTAAAGGGTTGGGGCAGGAGCCAAGGTTCGTGGCTTGCCCACAACGGATCAATCCCGAAATCTGACATCCGGTTCTGAACGTCGTGGATGTCGACGCCGGTCTCCTCCTTCATCGTCTGGAACGAGTAACGCGTCATTTCCATCCTGGGGGTCGTCTGCTCGGGATGGGAACGGGTCACGCCCCTGATCGCGAGCAGCCCCTTCTCCATGTAGTTGTTGGACATCACCGAAATGTCAGAGGCCTGGGAAATACCGTCGGCGCCCATGGAGCGGGCCCATGCATAGGCCTTCAGGACCACCTGGACGTTGCCCAGGAACTCCCGGATCTTGCCGACGCTCTGCGGTCGGTCAGCGTCGAGGCGATAGCGGTCACCATCACGCACCACCAGGGGGGATGGAAGGAAGGGCGCGAGTTCAGCCGAGCACCCATAGGCGCCGGTCGCCGGTCCGCCGACCCCGGTCTTCGGCGCGCCGAAGGTCTTGTGCAGCATGAACATGCAAGCGTCGAATCCGATCTCGCGAGCACGGAGTTTCGACATGGTGGCGTTGAAGTTGGCGGCGTCGTAGAAGGCCAGACCGCCCGCTTCGTGAACGATGCGCACCCATTCCTTCATGTCAGGGTTGTAGACGCCCATGTCATCGGGGTTGTTGACCATGATTGCGGCGGTGCGATTGGAGACCACCGCCTTCAGCGCGTCGAGCGACGGGTAGCCGTTCTCGTCGAGCATCAGGGTAATGACCTTGAAACCGGCCGCTGCGGCGGTGGCCGGATTGCAAGGGTGGGTCTGGATCGTCACGATGATTTCGTCGCGCTGTTCCAGCTCGCCCTTCGAGGCGTGATAGGCGCGTGTCACCGCGCAGTTCAAGTAGGCCGCCTCGGACCCGCCCCCCGCCTGGAACACGAACTGGTCCATCCCCGACATTTCGCGCAGCACCAGATCCATGTTGTGCACGATCTCAAGTGCGCCCTGCATGGTGTCCTCATGCTGGAGGGGGTGGAGTTCCGTGATCTCGGGACGCCAGGCCAACTGCTCGTTGATCTGGGGGTTGTACTTCATGGTGCAGGTGCCGAAGAGGCTGATGCCCATCATGCCCAGTGTCTGCTGGGAGAGACGCAGATAATGGTAGAGAACTTCGGGCTCCGACATCTCGGGCAAGGCCGGTTCGTCCTGCCTGCGCATGCCGGACGGGATCAAGTCCGACACGTCGCCGACACGCTGCCGGATCTCGGGTTCCGCGAGCGGAAAGAGCACGCCGCGGCGACCGGGATATCCCATCTCCATGATGACCGGCTCGTTCCAGACGGGGGCCTGGTATTGCTTGAGTTCGACGCTCATAGTGAGATCACCTTCTGAAGGGCGCCAGCCAGGCGCTCGATATCGGCATGGGTGTGGACCTCGGTGACGCAGTAGAGTGCGCTCTGGCCGAGTTCGGGGAAGTCGAAGGAGAGGTCGTGGCCGCCGAAGATGCCTTCGGCGCGCAGGGCGTCATTGATCTCGGAGACGCTCTTCCCGGCGTCGTCGAAGTTGACGACGAATTCCTTGAAAAAGCCCGAGGGGAAATTGATCCTGATGCCGTCGAGCTCGCCAAGGCGCTGCGCGGCATGGTGGGCGCGCTGCAGGATGATTTCACCGATCTCGGCGAAGCCCTGCGGCCCCATCATCGCCATGTAGGCGGTCGCGGCGACCGACCACAGGTAGACGGAGTGGCCGATCCAGTCCTTGCCTTTTTCGCGCAGGTCGTAGGAAGACTGGTGGAGCATGGCGCGCCCGAACCCGAACTCGCCTGACTTGATGGTCTCGGCGATACTGATGCACAGCGTCGGATACTCCCCGGCGTAGCGAGGTTCGTCGCGCGTAGCAATGAAACCGCCGACCCCGCCGCCGGCATGGAGGTGGACGCCCAGGGGCTGGATGGTGCCGACGACAATGTCGGCGCCGTAGGCGGACGGCGGGGACAGCACGCCCAAGGAGATCGGGTCGACGCCCACGATGGTCTCGGCGCCGGCCGCGCGGGCGATGGCGGCGATCTCCGCAGCCTGATGTTCGATCATGCCAAGGTAAGACGGCACTTCGAAATAGACGGCTGCTGTCTGATCGCCGACCGCGGTCCGCAGATCCTCGAGATCGATCAGTCCAGTCGCTGGATCGTAGTCTACGAGGCGGATGGCGATGTGGTTCGACATCTCCGGCGGCTCGCAATAGTTGCGGATGATCGAAAGCCGCTCCGGATCGATTGCCCGAACGACGGCAACTTCGTGACGGCCGGTCAGCCGGGCCGCCATTCGAAGGGCGTGGCCGGCGGCTGTGCCCCAACTACGCACGGGCATGCCGACCAGGTCGAGATTCAGCAACTCACCAAGCTGGCTGCAGAACTCGAACCAGGCCTGGTAGAGGCCATGGTCGGAACTGGGCTCGCCATAGATGGAGGTAAGCCATTCGTTGCGTCGGACGATCTCGTCGACGGCGGCGGGCACATGGTGCTGCCAGATGCCCGCACCGAGGAAGCTCAGGTTGTCCTCGGTGCTGCTGTTCTTGGCGAGGATCCCGACAATATGGCGGCGTAGTTCGCGCTCGCTCAGCGCCGGCGGCAGGTCGAGCGGACGGGTGAGGCGATGGTCCTGCGGGATCTGCACGAACAGGTCCTCGACAGTGTCGACACCGATCGATTGCAGCATCACCTGCTGGATTTCCGGCACCGAATTGGCCATGTAAGGATGGGGTGACACGTTTGTCATGATGAATGCTCCTTGGGTTTGGTCAGGCCCGGACCTTGACCAGCGTGATGCGGTGCGGACCGGTGATGACGGGGATGTGTCCGGTCAGCATCACGTCGATTTCGGAGTCGCCTGTGTCGACCTGCAGCGCCCCGGCGGGCAGATTGATCAGCTTCTCGACAGTCGAGATCACGTTGATCCTGTCGCGTCCCACCCTGCGGATGACCTCGGCGCTGATCTGCTGGTTGCCGCGCCCGAACAGGCTGCCCTGTCCGCCGAGCACGCTGACGATGATCTCGGCCTCACGCCCTTCGATGATCCGCAGGAGTGCCTGTTCATTGAGGTCCAGGCCAATGGCCTGACGATCCAGAACCGCATCGATACCCAACAGCGTGGACGGGATGCCGAGGGCGTCCGCCACACGCCGGGTGGTCGTTCCCGGCCCGAGGATGTAGATCCTGCCGGCGCGCATGCCCTCGGCTACTTGCCGCGCCACGGCGTCAAGTGTTTCGTTCTCGCCGGGGACCGAGCCCGCCTTTGCGTTCTGCACAAGGCGACGTTCGAACGGGCTGCGCGCGTGACCATACAGCTGCGCCGAGACCGTGCCCGCACGGACCGCATCCTCGTCCAGGTCCATGACTTCGGCATCGCGCAATAGCGCGCGCGGGCTGCCAGCCAGGAACAGCGCGGCGAGGTGACCGGCGTTGGCGGGTGTCGTACCAAAGACGGCCGAGTGCATCTTTACGCCGGCAGGCACGCCCAACATCGGCACCTGCTGGCCGCTCGCGCCAAGGATGTCGCGCGCGGTACCGTCGCCGCCTGCAAAGAGGATCAAGTCGACGCCCCGGTCCGCCATGGATTCTGCGGCCTCGCGCGTATCGATGCTGGTGGATGACCCGACGTGTGGAATATCCAGCACGCTGGGCTCGATCCCCGCTTCGCGCACTACCTGCTCGCCCATTGGTCCGGCGACGGTGATGACATTCACCTGCGGCAACGATGCGGTCAAACGGTCGATGGCTTTCGCCGCTCTTTCTCCTGCGACTGGGCGGGCGCCGCGACGCATGGCCTCGTTGACGGTCGCCTGACCATCCGTGCCCTTCAGGCCGACGCTCCCGCCCATTCCCGCGACCGGGTTGACGATGAACCCCAACAGAGGGGGGCTCCGGTCGGGAACACCTGTACGATCGGAATCAACCATCGTGCACCTCACTTGTCAGCGGCATCGGTCTCTCGGAGACATGCGCCACGTCGTCTGTCAATGCAGGTCGCTGTGCGTGATGCCATCGACCGCGGCCATTCCGCTGGCGTCTCTGTCGACGTGGGTCTTGGCGGTCATTCGCTCGCGCTCCTCATGGCTCTGGATCGGCGGGAGGATGAGCAGGTCAGCCTCCTTGACGTCAGTGTCGATCAGGAGGGCGCAAAGCGATTGTCGTTCTATACGGTGATTTGGATCGAACCACCGCTGGAAATGTATTCCGATTCACTTGAGAGAGTGTGGGCATGCGCTGTTCGGCGAACTGAAACTCACTCCAGACTCCAACGGCACGCATCCACTGCGGGAGCGGCGTGCGAATCGCCTGCTCTGTGAGCATCGCCGAGGCATCCACCAGGGGTGGCACGCCGATTAGCGCTCCGCGGGATCGTCCACACCTACGCTGCGCCCGCCGTCTGCGTGGTCGAATTGGTATCGGCTAGAATTGGAATTGACGACGACGCAATCTGAACCGGTGGACTCGATGCGGCCCCGCGCTGGCGCACCACGGTTGTCTCTGCTCGGACGGCGCACCGAGCGTTCGACGATCGAGCGGGTGCTGGCCCGGGCGCAGGACGGGCAGGGCGGTGTGCTCGTGGTGCGCGGGGAAGCAGGCATCGGGAAGACTGCGCTGCTCGAGTACGCCCGCGCCACCGCGACGACATCGGGGTTTCGGGCGGAGTACGCGGCCGGAGTGGAGTCCGAGACCCAGTTCGCGTTCGCGGGCCTCCACCAGTTGTGCGCGCCGCTGCTGGACAGGGCCGGCGCGCTGCCCGACCCGCAGCAGAGTGCCTTGGGCGTGGCGTTCGGCATGCGCGACGGCGCTGCGCCGGACCGGTTCCTGGTCGGGTTGGCGACCCTCAACCTGTTGGCCGAGGTGGCCGAGGACGGCCCGCTGCTGTGCCTTGTCGAGGATGCACAATGGTTGGATCAGGCGTCCGCGCAGGTCCTTGCGTTCGTGGCGCGGCGACTGGTGGCCGATCGGATCGCGTTGGTGTTCGCGCTGCGCGACCCGACCGATCGCGATGTCAGCGCCTTCGTCGACTTGCCCGAACTGCGGCTGGACGGGCTCGGACAGAAGGATGCACGGGCGCTGCTGGCCGCTGCCGTCGGCGCACCGCTCGACAACGCGGTGCGCGACCGGATCGTCGCCGAGGCGCG
>NZ_JAETWA010000007.1 GCF_016774335.1 Luteimonas saliphila
CGTCTTGTCCTTGAAGCGACACAGGTCGCGAATCACGCAGTGCGGACAGTCGGGCTTGCGCGCCTTGCACACGTAGCGGCCGTGCAGGATGAGCCAGTGATGCGCCCCGAGCAGAAACTCCTCCGGCACCACCCGCATCAACCCGTCCTCCACCGCCCGCACGTCCCTGCCGGGCGCCAGCCCGGTGCGGTTGGCGACGCGGAAGATGTGCGTATCCACCGCGATCGTCCCTTGGCCGAACACGGTGTTGAGCACCACGTTCGCGGTCTTGCGGCCCACGCCGGGCAGCGCTTCGAGCGCCTCGCGCGTGCGCGGCACTTCCCCGCCGTGCGCGTCGACGAGGATCCGGCACAGCGCCATCACGTTCTTCGCCTTCGCATTGAACAGCCCGATGGTCGAGATGTAGCGCTTCAGGCCTTCCTCGCCGAGCGCGAGGATCGCCTGCGGCGTGTTCGCCACCGGGTACAACCGGCGTGTCGCCTTGTTGACCCCCACGTCCGTCGCCTGCGCCGACAGCACCACCGCCACCAGCAGCTCGAACGGCGTCGTGTATTCCAGTTCCGTGGTCGGTGCCGGATCGAGTTCCGCCAGGCGCGAGAACAGCTCACGGACTTCCGCGGGCGAGAGCCGGCTGCGGGGCGCGGCGGTCCTGCGCTTGCGCGCGGCCGTCGGCCGCGTCATGACGACCCGGCGCGCGCCTTCGCACGCGCCAGTGCTGCCGCGGCAGCGGCGGGCAGCGAGGGCGTGGCCGCGGTGGCCGGAGCTCCACGGTCCGGTTGCGCGGCCGGGGCGAGCGACGCCGCACGGCGGGCATCGCGCTCGGCCTTGCGCCGCGCGAGCCGCATCTGGCGGGCCTGATAGCGCGCGCGCGCGTCCCAGGCCACTTGCAGCCGTCGCTGCGTTTCCACCAGCAGCGCACGCGATGGCTCGTCGAGTCCGCGCAATGCATCGTCGGTGCAGGCCATCAGCCCGGCCTCGATCGCGGCGTCGAGATTCTCGTCCCGCAGCAGCGTGACGAGCCGGCGCGCGTCCGGCGCCGCGGGCGTCTCGGTACGGGTGGCGCACCCGGAGGACTGTCGGCGCATGGGCGTCGAGCTCAGCGCCCGCCGAAGACGGGCTTGCGCTTGTCGAGGAAGGCGGAGGTGCCCTCGCGCATGTCGTCGGTGGAGAACACCAGGCCGAACTGCGCCGCCTCGTACTCGAGGCCCTCCTCGATGCCGGCTTCGCCGCCCACCTGGATGCAGTCGAGGATCCCCCGCAGCGCGAGAGGCGCGGCGCCGGCCAGTTGCGACGCGAGCTTCATCGTCTCGGCTTCGAGCTCGGCTGCCGGCACGACCCGGTTGACGATGCCCAGTTGCAGCGAGCGCACGGCATCGATCGGAGCTCCGGTCAGGCACAGCTCCAGCGCCGCGGCGCGACCGGCCAGCCGCAGCAGGCGCTGGGTGCCGCCGAAGCCCGGGATCAGGCCGAGGTTGATCTCCGGCTGGCCGAGCCGTGCGGTGTCGGCCGCGATCCGCAGGTGGCAGCACATCGCAAGCTCCAGTCCACCGCCGAGCGCGAAGCCGTTGACCATGGCGATCACCGGTTTGGGCAGCCGTTCGAAACGCCGCATCATCCGCTGACCGCGCAGGGCGAAATCGCGGCCCTGGGCGGGACTCAGGCCGGACATCTCGGCGATGTCCGCACCGGCCACGAATGCTTTCGACCCCGCCCCTGTCAGGACCAGCACGCGGACGTCCGGGTCCGTGGAGGCGGCGTCTGCGGCGGCGTGCAGCGCGTCCAGCGTGGCGGAATTCAGGGCATTCAGCTTGTCGGGACGATCGACGGTGACGACGCGGATCGCGCCGCGATCGTCGATGCGCAGAGGGGAATCAGTCATGGGCGAACGAATTCTTAAGGTTGAGGAGGAGGCGAAGCGCCCCGGCGGGAACTTGGCGGCCGGGCCCGGGTCACAGGAAGGCGTCAGTGGCGGTTAAGCCCTGCGGCCGCTATCCTAGCGTGTCCATCAGGGGGCGGTTCGACCGCCCCGTGTCGTGTCTGGGCCGGACTCCGGCCGATCGAATTCCTTGGAGATTGACTGAATGAAAGTGCGCCTGCTTGCCGCCAGCCTCGCGGCAATGACCCTGGTTTCCGCGGCGGCCTCCGCGCAGGACACCACGTCCGAGAGAGGCAAGCTGAGCTACGCGATCGGCTTCAACACCGGCGTCGAGCTCGCGGAACTCACCGCACGCGGCGAGGCGGTCGACGTCAACACCGTGATCAAGGCGATCCAGGACGCGTATGCCAAGAAGCAGCCGGCGGTCCCCGTCGACCAGCTCAAGGCGGCCGTCGAGAACATGCAGAAGCGCCAGCAGGCCAAGATGGAGGCCGAGTTCGCGAAGCTGTCGACGGACAACAAGACCCAGAGCGACGCGTTCCTCGCGCAGAACCGCGCCAAGCAGGGCGTGCAGACCCTGCCGGGCAGCACGGTGCAGTACCGCGTGATCGAGAACGGCAGCGGCGCCAAGCCGACCCAGGCCAGCGACGTGCAGCTCAACTACAAGGGCGCGCTGCCCGACGGCACCGTGTTCGTCGACACCGCCCAGCCGCAGGGCGAAGGCCAGCAGGCCGGTCCGGTGACGATGAAGGTCAGCCAGATCCCGCTGGTGGGACTGCGCGAGGCGCTGCTGCAGATGCCGGCCGGCGCGCGCTGGGAAGTGGTCCTGCCGGGCGACAAGGCCTACGGCACCGACATGCGTGCCGGTCGCATGGCCAACCAGGCGGTCGTGTTCGACGTCAAGCTGGTCAGCGTCAAGTGACCGCCGGGACCCGCGCTTCGGCGCGGGTCCTGCATCCTCCCGGGCATCGTGGAGTGCGTGACCCGCGCACGCGCGGGTCTTTGCAGTTTTGCGGGTGTGCGGGCAGCGGGCCACGTGCATCGAGCGGGGCGCGGCCGATCCATCCATCAGGCTTCCGGGCTGTCGAATGCGCGGCTCCGGGGCGACGCGAGCCGGACGTTCTCGTCACCGGATGGTCGCCGGGCGTCCCGCCTGCACCCGCGCGAATGCGTGACACGCCTTCCCCTGCGCGCTCGCGCCATCGCAGCCCCTCGGGGCGGGACCTTCGTTGCACCGACCCCCTTTTCCTGCGCCGGCACCGCCGGTGCGATGATTCTTGCGGCGACGGGCGCCGTCGTATGGCAATGTCTGCTCCGATGAACTCCACGTTCCGCGCCGTGCTCAGTCCCTGCATCGGCGTCTGCATGCTCGACGAGGACGGCCTCTGCACGGGCTGCCATCGCAGTTCGGCGGAGATCGCGCGCTGGCTGCACATGGACGACGACGAGCGCCTGCGCCTGATGGAGGACGTGCTGCCGCAGCGCGAGGCGCAGCGCACGACGTGAGGGCTCCGATGACGCGTTCCGATCCGATGATGCAGTTCGAGCCGGGGTTCGAGCGCATCGCACGCGCATTGCATCCGATCGACGCCGAACCCGCCGGGCCGGAGTGGAACCTGGCCGAACTCGACGGCCTGCCTGGGCGCGAGTCCGCGATTCCTGCGGCGGTGCTGCTCGGGCTGGTCGAACGCGGCGACGATCTGCAGGTCGTGCTCACGCGCCGGACCGAGGCGCTGCGCCTGCACGCAGGACAGGTGAGCCTGCCGGGCGGCCGCATGGATCCCGGGGACGACAGCCTGCTCGCCGCCGCGCTGCGCGAGGCCAGGGAGGAAATCGGCCTCGAACCCGCGCAGGCCTCGCCTCTGGGGTTTCTCGACCCGATGCGTACCGTCACCGGCTATCGCGTGATGCCGGTGATCGCGCGGCTCGATCCGGACTTCGTCGCGCGTCCCGATCCAGCGGAAGTCGCCGCGGTGTTCGAGGTGCCGCTGGCGTTCCTGCTGGCGCGCGACCACCTGCGTGAACTGGAGATCAGCTTCGCCGGTCGCGTCCGCCATGTCCTGGAATTCGCGCCGTACCCGGGTGCGCCGGAGCAGCGCATCTGGGGCGTGACCGCCTCGATCCTGTACAACCTGCGCGAACGGCTGCAGGCGCTGGAATGACGACTCCACGCTGGAACATCCTGGTGTCGGCGGAGGCGCTCGCCGCCGCACAGCCTGCGCCGGACCTGGTGGTGCTGGATTGCCGCGCATCGCTCGCGGACCCCGCGGCCGGGGAACGCGACTACCGCGCCGGGCACGTGCCCGGCGCGCTGCATGCGGATCTCGAGCGCGACCTGTCGGGCCCGCGCAGGCCCGGGCAAGGCCGCCACCCATGGCCCGAACCCGGAACGTTCAACACCCGGCTCGCGGATTGGGGCATCTCGCCGGCGAGCCGCGTGGTCGCGTACGACGCCGGCGACGGCGCGTTCGCGGCGCGCCTGTGGTGCCTGCTGCGCATGCTCGGCCACGAGGCGGTGGCCGTCCTCGATGGCGGCTGGCCGCAATGGGTGGCCGCCGGACTGCCGGTTGAAACCGCGGTGCCGACGCCCCGCCGTGGCAGCTGTCGGGCGGGATTCGACCACTCGCGTCTGCTCGATGCCGACGGCACCCGGCGCCATCTCGAAGTCGGTGGCCTGCTGCTCGACGCGCGCGCCCCGGAACGCTTCAGAGGCGAGGTCGAACCGATCGATCCGGTCGCCGGCCACGTGCCGGGCGCGATCAACCGCCCGTACACGGCGAACCTGGCCGATGGTCGCTTCAAACCGTCCGCGCAACTGCGCGCGGAGTTCGATGCCTTGCTGGAGGGCCGCGCCGCCGGCGAGGTCGTGGCCATGTGCGGCTCCGGTGTCACCGCCTGCCATCACCTGCTGGCGATGGAACACGCCGGCCTGCCCGGGGCGAAGCTGTTCACCGGCTCGTGGAGCGGCTGGATCGAAGATCGTTCGCACCCGGTCGCAACCGGCGACGCCTGAGCCCTACTTCCCGAGCTTCGCCACGAGCGCCCGCAACGCGGCCTGCGTCTCGGGATCGCCCCAGGCGGCGACGAACCGGTCCAGTTCGATCACCTCCGGCTGCAGGGCGGCGACCACCTCCGCGCGCGCGATCGCGCGCGTCGCCAGCATCGGCTTGCGCGGCAGCGACAGCAACTCGCGCAGCCAGGCCATCGCGCGCCGCGGGACTTCCTCGATCTCGGCCAGCTCGTCCACCAGCCCGATCTCCAGCGCGCGCTGCGCTTGCACCATCTCGCCCGCGACCAGCAGGCGTTCGGCCCGATGCGGACCCACCACCCGGCGCAACAGGCGCTGGATGCCCTCCGGCGCCACCAGTCCCACCTGGGTTTCGTTGAGGCCGAGCCGGTAATCGCCCGCGGCCATCACCCGGTAGTCGCAACACAGCGCCAGCACGCAGCCGCCGGCGGGCGCGTGCCCGTTGAGCGCGGCCACCACCGGGATCGGGGAGCCGGCCAGTGCCCGGGCCGCGAGGAAGAAGTCTTCCCACGCGTCGCGTACGGCCCTCGCATCGAGGGTCAGCAGATGGGGCACGTCGAGGCCCGCGGAGAACGCCTTGGGGCCGCCGCACAGGACGATGCCGCGCGCGTCCGCGGCGACGGCGTCGGCGACCGCATCGCGCAACTGCCTGCACAGTTCCGGATCGAGCGCGTTCACCGGTGGCCGCGCGAGGCGCAGTTCATGGATGCCATCGTGCTCGGTGCGTTCGATCAGGGGCTGCATGGGCGTGGCCGGAGGCGGGGTCGCGATATCATAGGGGCATGCAAACCCGTCGCAGCCTCGTCTGTCTTGCCCTGCTGTTCGCCGCAGCGTCGCTGGCGCGCGCGGACGATACCTGCGCGCCAGTCGTCGAGTCGGGCTGGATCCGGCAGCCGCCGATGGCGATGCCGATGATGGCCGGGTTCGCCGAGGTCCGGAATCCGTGCGACACGCCGGTGGCCATCGTCGCGGCTGGCAGCCCCGCGTTCGCGTCGGTGGAGCTGCATGAAACGCGCAAGGTCGATGGCGTCAGCCGCATGCGGCACGTGGAAAGCCTGTCGGTGCCGGCCCGGGGCAGGGTGTCGCTGGCGCCCGGCGGCCTGCATCTGATGCTGATGCGACCGCAGGCGGAGGTCGAGCTCGGGCAGCGCATCGCGATCGAGCTGGAGCTGGCGGACGGCCGCAAGCTGCGCGCGCAGTTCGAAGTGCGCCGGCCGGACGCGCTGTAGCGGTAGCGGACTTCGCGATCGCCCGGCGGAGCGCGGCGGCCAGGCGCAGCGTCCGCGTGGACCGGCGCCCGCCCGGAACATCCCGATCACGGTCGACACGACGCTGCAGGCGCTCCCGCCTGTGCGCGTCGTGTCCTGCCCGCTCCCGGTGCTGCTTCATCCCTGAAACATCGTCGAACCGGTCTTTTTTGTCTTCCGGATCAAGGGTTTGTGCGTCGCTCATCGATCCGCGCGGTGATGCCGGCGATCCGGTGTTTCAGGTCTGCAACGTTCTCGCACCGGAAACGGGGCCGGGGCTCATGCCGAACGCCCGCATTGCGAAGCGTTCCGCCAGAAATCCGAGCGGAATCAATCTCCTGGACACGCCGGGCGGCAGTTGGCACTGCGTTTGCGACGTTGCCCCTGCGCCGATGTCGTTCGACATGCATGCGTCGGCGCATTCGAACCTCAAGGAGTATTGCAATGCGCATTCGAAACAGCCTCATGACGGCAGCCGTCCTGGTCGCGCTGGGTGCCCCGGGCCATCTGCTGGCCCAGGACCAGAACGAAGCCGGTGCGGGCGACAACAATTCGACCCGCGGCAGCAACCGCGACAACATCGGGCTCGCGTTGGCGCTCGGCGCGGGCAACGCCGCGGCGGACAACAACAGCACCGCATCGGCCAGCATGGCCGACTCGTTCAACACCAGTACCAGCACGGTCGTCGCGACCACCGAACTCAACGGCCTGGTGACCGGGAACAGCGTGTCGGGCCTCGGCAACATCGCGGGCAACAGCGGCAACGCCGCCGGCGGCGATGGTGGTGACGGTGGCGCCGGCCTGGGCGGCATCGCGGTCGGCGGCTTCTCCGGCGGCGGCGATGGCGGCGATGGCGGCAACGCCGCCGCCGGCAGCGCACGCGATGGCGATTCGGCCAGTGCCAGCCTCAACGGCGCGCTCGGCGTGGCCGCCTCGGGAGCCGACTCCGATGCGCGCGCGCGGACCCGCGAACGCGGTCCCGGGAGCGCAACCGCAACCGCCGATGCTCCCGCCGACGCATGGGCGTCGGCCAGCACCTCGGCCACCGGCGGCGATGCGTCCAGCGACAACAGCGGCAGCAGCGGCGACGCCAGTGCGATGGCCGGCAACGGCGGCGCGGGCGGCGCGGCCCGCGGCGGCGATGCGACGGGCGGCGCCGGCACCGGCGGCGACGGCGGAGCGGGTGGCGCAGGCGGTACCGCGTATGCCCACGCCGGGAGCTTCGAGATGTCGAACACGATGAATGGTTCGGCGAACGCGGCCGCCGGAATCATGGTGATGGCGCAGAACAGCGGCGCCGCCGCGCTGATCCAGCAGGGCGTGACGGTCCAGGCCAACCTGACGGTCGGTCCGTAACGAAGCGTCGCGAGCGGCCCCGCGGGTGACCGTGGGGCCGCTTCCGGTCACGCAGTCGCGACTTGCGGCTGCGAGCCAGCGAGACCGAGGAAGAACGTCATGGACGCAAGCAAGCGAACGAAACCCGGTGTGTGGGGGGCATGCCTGTGGCTGGCATGGCCCCTGTCGGCGACGGCCACGGACACGGCGGCCGACCGTGCCAACGGCGCCACCCCGCTGCAGGCGCCGCAGGCGCTGGGGCAGGAGATCCCGAACGACGCCCTGGCGGCGCTGCGCGGCGGCGATCCCACAGTGGTGGTGAGCGTGGACAACCAGGGCAATGTGTCCGGCAACAGCGCCACCGGCGTGGTCTCGGGCGGCAACCACGTCGGCGATGGCGCGTTCGCCAACGCTGCAGGCCTGTCGACGGTGATCCAGAACAGCGGATCGAACGTGCTGATCCAGAACGGCACCTCGGTCAACGTCCGTTTCGGCGATCCCGGCCGCTGATGATGATCTCGCGTCCCGCGCTGATGATGGCTGCGCTGCTGGTGATCGTGCCAGCCTGCGTGCCGGCCGCGGAACTGGCGTTGCGCGTGCCGAACGGCGGCGGGTACTCGCTCGCGGTGACCAGCCTGAAGGAAGCGCGCTTCCGCTCGACGGTGCGCCAGCAGTACGACTTCAGCTGCGGCTCCGCCGCGCTGGCGACCCTGCTGACCTACCAGTACGGCATGCCCGTCACCGAGGCCGAGGTGTTCCGCGCCATGTACGCCGCCGGCGACCAGGGCAGGATCCGCCGCGAGGGCTTTTCCCTGCTCGACATGCGTGCCTACCTGGAGTCGCGCGGCTTCCGTGCCGACGGGTTCGTGTTGCCGCTGGACAAGCTGCACGAACAGGGACTGCCGGCGATCGTACTGGTGAACGAACGCGGCTACCGCCATTTCGTGGTGGTGCGCGGGCTGCGCGATGGACGGGTGCTGGTGGGCGATCCGGCACGCGGGTCGCGCGCGATCCCGCGCCGCGACTTCGAGGCCATGTGGGACAGCAAGGTGCTGTTCGTGGTCCACAACCGTCGCGAGCTGGCGAGCTTCAACGCCGCGCGCGACTGGAACCTCGCGCCGGTGGCGCCTCTGCAGCTCGGCATCGCCCGGCAGGGGCTGCGTGACGTGGTCATGCCGCGGCGTGGGCCGGGGGAAATCTGATGAAGGGATTCGTGCGCGGCATCGCGTCCGTGTGGATGGTGGCCGCGGCCCTGTGCGCCGGTCCCGCCCTGGCGAAGGAAGGCCCGAACCCGGTGACACCCGGTACCGACTGGATGCCGCTCGCACCCGCGCAGCTCGACGGCCTGCGCGGCGGATACCGGCTGCCTTCGGGCCTGCAGGTGTCGTTCGGCTTCGAGCGGGTGGTGCACGTCAACGGGCGACTGGTTTCGTCGCTGCGCGTCCACGTCGCCGACGTGGGTCGCATCACTCCGCAGGAAGCGGCGCAGCTCGCCGCCCTGGGCCAGGTGCAACTGGTCCGGATCGGCGCCGGCAACACGATGCAGGCGCAGATGGCCGGCCTGGTCATCCAGAACACGCTCGACAACCAGTCCATCCAGGTGCGCACGACGCTCGATGTCGGGGTCGGCACTCTGGGGATGTGGCAGGCGCTCAATGCCGGTGAGGCACTGCAGCGGGCCTCGCTGTCGGCGGTAGGCGGTCCGTAGGGCCGGTCCATGGACAGACAGGGAGGTGACGTGAACCAGGACGATCAGCCGGTGATGTTTCCGCTCCGGGTCGGGCATGCGCCGCCACCGTTGCGCTGCCTGCGCCTGGTTGCGGCTGGCTGCCTCGCGCTGCTGATGGATGGCGCATGGGCGCAGGATGCGGACGTGCCGCCGATGGGCGACGATGCGCATCGACTGCGGTCGATGGAGGCGCGGTTGGTCGAGCAGGACCGGCGGATCGGCGCACTGCAGGCGCTTGCGGAACGCCAGCAGCGCGAACTCGATGGACTGAAGCACGAGTTGCGCGGGTCGCTTCTGGCCGACCTGCGTGCGCGCGGACCCGACCCCGCGGCTCCCGCGTTGCCGCTGGCGATCGCGGACACCGTTGCCACATTCGCTTCGCCCGCGACGGGCGCTGCCGAGGCCGCGGCAGCGCCCGGGGCGACGGTGCAGTCTGCTTCGGAGCCGAGCGTCGCAGGGAGCGAGGGTCCGGTCGGGCGACCGCCCGAATCGGCCGAGCGTCCGCCCGAGGTCGCGCAGATCTTCGACCAGCCGGGCGTGCTGACCCCCAGGGGGCGCCTGATCCTGGAGCCCGCGCTGCAATTGGGCTACTCATCCAACGACCGCGTCGCGCTGGTCGGCTACACGGTGATCCCCGCCATCCTGATCGGCCTGATCGACGTGCGCCAGGTCAAGGTTTCGAGCCTCACCGCCTCGCTGGCCGCGCGCTATGGCCTGACCCGGCGGCTGGAGCTGGAACTCAAGCTGCCCTACAGCTACATCACCAGCGATACCGTCAGCCGCGAGATCTTCACCGGCGCGGCGCAGGACTCGGTGTTCAACACCGACGGCAGCGGACTGGGGGACGTCGAGCTCACCGCGCGCTACCAGCTCAACCAGGGTGGCGTGGACAAGCCCTTCTACGTGGTGTGGTTGCGCTACAAGTCGCGCACCGGCCGCGACCTGTTCGAGGTGGTGACCGACTGCGTGACGCGGTGCGTGGCCAATGCCATCGGCACCGGCCTGCCGCTGGAAGCGCCGACGGGCAGCGGCTTCTCCGCGTTGCAGCCGGGAATCACCTGGCTGTACGCGTCGGACCCGGTGGTGTTCTTCGGCAGCCTGAGCTACCTGCACAATTTCGAGCGGAAAGACGTTTCGCGCACGGTGCTCAGCGGCGCGCCGGAGGGCTTTCCGCAGACCACCACAGAGCTGATTGGAGACGTCGCCGCCGGCGACATCATCGGCTTCAACGTCGGCATGGGACTGGCGCTGAACGAGCGCGCGGCGGTCAGCTTCGGCTACGACCACAGCTTCGTCGACCGGACCCGGCAGAATGGCGAGGACGCGCCCGGCTCGGTGCGGCTCATGCTCGGGACGCTGATGATGGGCGCCTCCTATCGCCTGTCGGATCGCACCAACCTGAATGTCGCTGTCGGGGTGGGCGTCACCCGCGATACCCCCGACCTCTCCCTCGCCGTGCGTCTGCCGGTCACGTTCTAGGCGCCCGCCGGTCCGGGCCGGCGGGCCGCGCGCTGCCATGCGTGGCAGCGCGGAGACGCCGCGCAGGGGCGGTTCGTTCCCGGAACCGACTTCGCCTGGTGGGTCCTGGGCGGACATCGGGTCGCGCGTCGTGGCCGACCCCGGCGCCACCCTGCGTTGGTTCGGGACAACGGTGGAAGGCAGCCCGAGGGGGCGGGTGCAGGGAGATCTTGTATGCCCGCGTGCCCGGAGTTGCGCGAGACGTTCCGGTTCCACGGATACGTCGGTGTCGACGAGGCGGGACTGGAGGCGGCGGCCCGTGCCGCCGGCTGGCGCCTGCGATCGACGCAGGACGACGAACGGGTGCTGCATGCGACGAGTCGCGGCGAGCCGTGCGTAGCGCTGCTGGACCTGCGCGGGCTGGACGAGGTCGGACTGCAGGCGCTGCGCCGGCGGCCGGCGCTCGCCGAGGCCCTGGCCGCCAGGCAGGTGGCCTGGGTCGCCATCCTGGAGGCCGGGCAGCTTGCCCTGCAGCCATTGCGCCGCCTGGTGCGCGAGTGCTGCCACGACTACGTGACCTGGCCCTGCGAACGGGAACTGCTGGCGACCGTGCTCGGGCACGCCCACGGAATGGCGTCGCTGGCGGTGGACGGGAAGGAAGGTGCGGCGTCGACGCCCGCGATCGAGGGGATGGTCGGCGACAGCGCGGGCGTGCGACGGCTGGCGGGCCGGCTGCTCCGGGCGGCGGCCAGCGACGCACCCGTGTTCCTGTCGGGCGAGACCGGCACCGGCAAGGAACTGGCGGCCGCCGCGATCCACCGGCAGTCGACTCGCAGCCGGATGCCGTTCGTCGGCATCAACTGCGGCGCCATTCCGCAAAGCCTGATCCAGTCGGAACTGTTCGGCTACGAGCGCGGTGCGTTCACCGGGGCGGCGCAGCGAAAGCTGGGCCGGGTCGAGATGGCCCACCGGGGAACGCTGTTCCTGGACGAGGTGGCGGACCTGCCGATGGAGTCCCAGGCCTCGCTGCTCCGCTTCCTCGAGCAGGGCACGATCGAGCGGCTGGGGGGAACTTCGCCGATCGAGGTGGATGCCCGGATCGTGTCGGCCACCCATGTGGATCTGGAACAGGCGGTCGACGAGGGCCGCTTCAGGGTGGACCTGTATCACCGGCTACGGGTGATCGAACTGCGGATACCGCCGCTGCGCGAACGGATCGGAGACATCGAACTCATCGCCCGCCACGCCCTGCGGCTGCATGCGCGCGAAGGGCGTTTCCGCTTCAAGGGGTTCACGCCGGGCGCGCTGCGCGCGCTGCAGAGCCATCCTTGGCCGGGCAATGTGCGCGAACTCATCAACCGGGTGCGCGAGGCGATGGTGATGGCCGACGGTTGCTACATCTCAGCCCGCGACCTGGGACTGGAGGACCTGCCCGATGATGGCCACGGTTCGCTGTCCCTGGACCTGGCGCGGCGTGAGGGCGAGCGTGCGGCGATCGAACGCGCGCTTGCGCGCACCGGCTACCGGCTGGCGATGGCCGCGGACGAGCTCGGGATCTCGAGGGTGACCCTGTACCGCCTGCTGCGCCGCCATGGCCTGCACGACGCCGGCGGAGAATCGATCGACCGCCGCCTGGCGCTGGTCAAGGTGCGCTGAGTGGGGAGGCGGCGCGATCGGCGCCAGAGGCGACCGAGCGCACGAACCCAGGCAACGGCGACGGCCTCCCGCTGGCCCGATCGACCCAGACGATCACCACGTTCCCGTCCGCGTGCAGCACGGTCCCGTCCTCGCTGGCGATGCGATGGCCGATGGTGACGCTGGTATTGCCGACGCGGTCCGCGAACAGTTCCACGATCACCCGCGACGGATACGCGATCGGCACCCGGTAGTTCATCTGCACCGCGGCCAGCAGCGGCGCGGTCGACTCGGTCAGCCAGGGTTCGCCGAGCGAGTCGAACCAGCGGATCCGCGCCTCCTCGAGGTAGGTCATGAAGTTCGAGTTGTTGACGTGGTTGAACGCGTCGAGGTCGCGCCAGCGCAGCTCGATCGGCAGGCGGAACAGGGCGGTGCGGTTGTCCAGGCTCATGAGCGTCGGGTCGTCGGTCTTCAGGATGCGGAGGGCCGCGACTGGCGGCATGCGCGGCTCAGGCTGCCGAACGGCGCCTGCGGGGCTTTTCCTCCAGTCCCAGGGTCTTGGCGAGGAAGCGGCCGGTGTGCGACTGCGGCATCGCCGCCAGTTGCTCCGGCGTGCCTTCGGCGATGATCGTGCCGCCGCGGTGGCCGCCCTCTGGGCCGAGGTCCACGACCCAGTCCGCCGTCTTGATCACGTCCAGGTTGTGCTCGATCACCACCACGGTGTTGCCGTCGTCGCGCAGCTTGTGCAGTACCGCCAGCAGGTGCTCGATGTCGTGGAAGTGCAGGCCGGTGGTCGGCTCGTCGAGGATGTACAGCGTGCGGCCGGTGTCGCGGCGCGAGAGTTCCTTCGACAGCTTCACCCGCTGCGCCTCGCCGCCCGACAGCGTGGTCGCCGGCTGGCCGAGCTTGATGTAGCTCAGGCCGACATCGAGCAGCGTTTCGAGCTTGCGCGCGATCGACGGCACCGGTTCGAACAGCGCCAGCGCGTCCTCGACCGTCATTTCCAGCACGTCGCGGATGCTGTAGCCCTTGTAGAGGATTTCCAGCGTCTCGCGGTTGTAGCGCTTGCCATGACAGACGTCGCAGGGCACGTACACGTCCGGCAGGAAGTGCATCTCGACCTTGATCAGGCCGTCGCCCTGGCAGGCCTCGCAGCGGCCGCCACGCACGTTGAAGCTGAAGCGGCCCGGCGAATAGCCGCGCGCCCGCGCTTCCGGAACCTGCGCGAACAGTTCGCGCAGCGGCGTGAACAGGCCGGTGTAGGTCGCCGGGTTGCTGCGCGGGGTGCGGCCGATCGGCGACTGGTCGATGTCGACCACCTTGTCGAACAGGTCCAGGCCATGGACCTCGCGGTAGGGCGCGGGCTTGTGCGAGGCGCCGTTGATCTCGTTGGCGGCCAGCGCATAAAGCGTGTCGTTGATCAGGGTCGACTTGCCCGAACCCGACACCCCGGTGATCGCGGTGAACAGGCTCGAAGGAATGCTCAGGTCGACGTCCTTGAGGTTGTTCCCGGACGCGCCCAGCAACTGCAGTTGCATCTTGGGGTTGGGCTTGTGGCGCCGCGGAGGGACCGCGATCGCGCGCTTGCCCGACAGGTATTGCCCGGTCAGCGAACGTGGCGCCTTCAGCACGTCGTCCAGCGTGCCCTGCGCGACCACTTCGCCGCCGTGCACGCCCGCCGCGGGTCCGATGTCGACGATGTGGTCGGCGAGCCGGATCGCGTCCTCGTCGTGCTCGACCACGATCACGGTGTTGCCGAGGTCGCGCAGCCGCGTCAGCGTGCCCAGCAGGCGCTCGTTGTCGCGCTGGTGCAGGCCGATGCTCGGCTCGTCGAGCACGTACATCACGCCGACCAGCCCGGCCCCGATCTGGGACGCCAGGCGGATGCGCTGCGCCTCGCCGCCGGAGAGGGTGTCGGCCTTGCGCTCCAGCGTCAGGTAGTCGAGGCCGACATCGACCAGGAAACTCAGCCGCTCGCGGATCTCCTTGACGATCTTGTCCGCGATCTCGCCGCGCCAGCCGGGCAGGTGCAGTTCGCCGAAGAAGCGCAGCGCCTCGTCGATCGGCAATACCACGAGCTCGGGCAACGGCCGCTCCGCGACGAACACGTTGCGCGCCGACCTGTTGAGCCGCGCGCCGCCGCAGTCGACGCACGGGCGTTCGCTGATGTACTTCGCCAGTTCCTCGCGCACCGCCGCCGACTCGGTCTCGCGATAGCGACGCTCGAGGTTCGGCACGATGCCTTCGAAGCGGTGCTTGCGCTGGGTGCGCCCGCCGGCGTCGGTGATGTAGCTGAAGGTGATCGTGGTGTCGCCGCTGCCGAACAGCACCGCCGCGCGCGACTTCTCCGGCAGTTCCTGCCAGGGCGTGTCGACGTTGAACCCGTAGTGCTTCGCCAGCGACAGGATCAGCTGGAAGTAGTAGGCGTTGCGGCGGTCCCAGCCGCGCACCGCGCCGGCGGCCAGCGACAGTTCCGGATGCACCACCACCCGCGCCGGATCGAAGAACTGCGACACGCCGAGCCCGTCGCAGGTCGGGCAGGCGCCGACCGGCGAGTTGAAGGAGAACAGCCGCGGCTCCAGCTCCGGCAGCGCGTAGTCGCATACCGGGCAGCTGTACTTGGAGGAAAACAGCAGGGGCGCGACCGCGTCGTCATCGAGGGCATGCACCGAGGCCATGCCGTCGCCGAGCTTGAGCGCGGTCTCGAAGGATTCTGCGAGGCGCTGCTTGAGGTCCTCGCGCACCTTGAAACGGTCGATCACCGCTTCGATCGTGTGCTTCTGGCGCAGCGCCAGCGGCGGCACAGCGTCGATCTCGTGCAGCGCGCCATCCACCCGCACGCGCACATAGCCCTGTGCGCGCAGTTGCTCGAACACCTGGGCATGCTCGCCCTTGCGCTCGCGCACCACCGGCGCCAGCAGCATCCAGCGCTGCTCGGGGTCGAGCGCGAGCACCTGGTCCACCATCTGGCTGACCGTCTGCGCTTCCAGCGGATAGCCGTGGTCCGGGCAGCGGGGGAGGCCGACGCGGGCGAACAGCAGGCGCAGGTAATCGTAGATCTCGGTGATGGTGCCGACGGTGGAACGCGGGTTGTGCGAGGTCGACTTCTGTTCGATCGAGATCGCCGGCGACAGGCCTTCGATATGGTCGACGTCCGGCTTCTCCATCACGCTCAGGAACTGGCGCGCGTAGGCCGACAGCGACTCCACGTAGCGACGTTGGCCCTCGGCGTAGATGGTGTCGAAGGCCAGGGAAGACTTGCCCGAGCCCGACAGCCCGGTGATCACGATCAGCTTGTCGCGCGGCAGATCGAGGTCGATGTTCTTCAGGTTGTGGGTACGGGCACCGCGAATGCGGATGGTGTCCATCGCCATCGGGCAGGATTCCGGTAGGGGGCTTGGGGGAGGGCAGCCGGGCGGACGGGGAATCGATCAGCCTAGCGAGCCGCCGATGTGGGGGCAAATGGGGGGAATGCCAGCTTCGTCTCCCCCCGTCTCCATCGATGAGACGCGGGACCGAGGGAGCGTTCTTAACGGACGGCCGGCGGTCATTCGGCCGGGGCGGGCCGGCGCAGTCCCGGCGGGCCGGGTCCCGCGCGTCGCTTGCGCTGCTTTGCCCGCCTCAGCTTCACCGACCGGATGCGGCATACCTTCGGGCGGGAACAGGGCAAGACGTTATTTGGTTGTTAACGCGCCCTTCACGGCTCTGAATCTAACCTGCCGGCGTCCGTTCAGCATGCATGGCTGTACGGGGGGGCTGACGACTGGCACCACAGATCGCTTTGCCGAAGTTCCGGCGTCGCAACAACTACAGAACGATTTTGGCGAATCCCTTCAAAGGAACTGGAATGATGAAGAAGAACCTCCTCAGCCTTGCGCTGCTCGGTGGCCTGGCCGTGGCCTCGGCCGCGTCCGCGCAGGAATTCGACGACCGCTGGTATATCAGTGGCTCGGCCGGCTACAACCTGCAGGACACCGACCGTCGTACCGATGACGCTTACGCGCTGGGCCTGGGACTGGGCAAGTTCATCAGCCCGACCTGGTCGGTGGAAGGCGCACTGAACTACCAGAATCCGAGTTTCAACCACAACAGCGACCTGCTGTGGAGCCAGTACGGCATCTCGCTGGACCTGCGCCGTCACTTCATTTCCGACGAGCGCAACTGGGCGCCCTATGTCCTGTTCGGGCTGGGTTACCAGCGCTCGGAAGAGGAATACGCCGCTCTGACCGGCACGGAGTCCCCGCTGCAGCGTGAGGACGGCAATCTGGCTGCCAAGGTGGGCGTGGGTCTGCAGGGCGACTTCAGCCGTCGCGTCGCGGTCCGTGCCGAACTGGCTTATCGCGCCGACTTCGACGACTCGAGCTATGCGGCCGAGTCCGGCGTGGACTCGTCGGGGTATCCGCACCAGCAGGAAGAGAGCTTCTTCGGCGATGTGATCGCGTCGATCGGCGTGTTGATCCCGCTGGGACCGGAGCCGACCCGGCCGGTGGCCCCGCCGCCGCCGCCGCCGCCGTCCGAGCCGGCCCCGCCGCCGCCGCCGGCCCCGATCACGATCGACCTGAACGGTGTGAACTTCGACTTCGACCGTTCGACGCTGCGTCCTGACGCGGTGGCGATCCTGAACGAGGCGGTCGAGATCCTGCGTCGTTACCCGGAGCTGCGGGTCGAAGTGGCGGGCCATACCGACCTGTGCGGTTCGGACGCCTACAACCAGAGCCTGTCCGAGCGCCGTGCGTCGGCGGTGTACGACTACCTGACCAGCAACGGCATCGACGCCGGTCGCCTGATGGGTCCTGTGGGTTACGGCGAGAGCCGTCCGCTGGAGCCGACGGCGCAGACGCTGCCGGGCTGCAAGAGCGAGGTCAACCGCCGTACCGAGCTCAACGTCCAGAACTGATC
>NZ_JAETWA010000008.1 GCF_016774335.1 Luteimonas saliphila
CCGGTTCTTGGTCGCGGGCGCGCGGCCTAACAATTCATTCAAGCCGACGCCGCTTCGCGGCGCGGCTTAATTCAGGCGTTAGGCGGCACGCTGCAACGTCGTGTCACCTGAGTTTCGTCGCAATCGGATCGGCCAGAATGCTGCCGGCATCTTTGGCTTCGGCCAGGCACT
Source organism: Luteimonas saliphila (assembly GCF_016774335.1). GTDB lineage: Bacteria > Pseudomonadota > Gammaproteobacteria > Xanthomonadales > Xanthomonadaceae > Luteimonas > Luteimonas saliphila. The sequence continues at coordinate 172 of NZ_JAETWA010000008.1, forward strand.
TGCAAGCGCGCCGGGACAGTGCGTCGCGGCCGCCTTCGGACAGCCATCGGCAGGCGCCACAACCGGACGGCCCATCGCCGGTTTCGGCGAGGTCCGGGGACAGGTTCCCGGCCGGCGCGCCCGGGCGCCACGCGCTCCGGCCCCATCCCAAGCCAAGAGCTTGTCGCACCCCGATTTTCGTCGTAGCGTTCCGCCTAACAGTTCGTTCAAGCCGACGCCGCTTCGTTACACAAAGCACATGGCAGGTACAGCTTGCCATGTGCTTTGGTCCACTACGCGGCGCGGCTTAACTCAAGCGTTAGGCCACTATGAAACATCAATCACGCCTGGTTCTAGCTGCATTGGCATTGTTCTTTTGCCCGCTCATTGCGTACGCTGGCGATCCGCTGTGTCGCCTAACCACCGACGCGCATGACGGGGGCCCGCAGCTCGCCACCTTCGTGATCGTAGGAACAGCACACCATGGCTACAGTGTGATCTCGCCCAAGTGCCCAGGCACTCCCACCCCGTCGGTCAGCCTACTTTCACTGGGTAGAGGTTCCCGTGCCAAAGCGTTCCGTCGTAATGTTTCGTATGGCCCATCCAGCGGCTTCTGGAAGATTCAAGCGGATGTTCAACTTGTGGGACACGTTCTCGAGCTGAAACGCGTTCATTCATATCGCGAGCTCAGCAAGCTGGAGACGAGCACGCTTGAAACAGCGACCTTCTCCCGCTCGGAAGCGGCTTCTATTGAAGAAGCCGCGGAGAAGGCGGCCACTGATGCGCGCAAAGCGCGTCGCTAATGGCCTAACAATTCGTTCAAGCCGAACCCGCTTCGCGGGTCGGCTTAACTCAGGCGTTAGGTGCCATGAAAACCCATCGCGCTTTGGTCGTTCTTCTACTCGCAGGACTATCTCCATCCGTCGCACTCTCGGAAGAGTCTTTAGAGGACGTGTCGCTTGTTCAACTTGTTGCTTCGCCGGAGAGGTATGAGGGGAAGATGGTGATGGTGTCCGGCTTCGTAAACCTAGAGTTCGAGGGGAACGGCATCTATCTGCATAAAGACGACTACGAGCACGGCCTGAACAAGAATGGGTTATGGCTAAATGCTAATGAATGCAAGCGTGATGATGCGAGAAAATTCACAAATGGCTACGCGTTGGTGATTGGCCGGTTCACTTCACAGCGTCAAGGCCACATGGGCTTATGGTCTGGGGAGATACAAGATGTCAAAAGCTGTACTGCTTGGCCACCGTCCCGGCGTGGCACCTAACAATTCATTCAAGCCGACGCCGCTTCGCGGCGCGGCTTAACTCAGGCGTTAGGCGGCACGCTGCAACCTCGTGCCATTGAGTGTCATCGCAATCGGATCGGCCAGAATGCTGCCGGCATCTCTGGCTTCGGCCAAGTATTCGTAGCGCGCCGGGACAGTTCGTCGCGGCCGGCTTCGGACGGCCAGTGGCAGGCGCCGCAGCCGGACGGTCTGTCGCTGGCTACGGCCAGATTCCAGGACGGGCTCGCGGCCGATGCGCCCGGGTACCCCGGCTCCGGCCACATCCCAAGCCAAGAGCTTGCCGCACCCCGATTTTCGTCGTAGCGTGCCGCCTAACAGTTCGTTCAAGCCGACGCCGCTTCGTTACACAAAGCACATGGCAGGTAGAGCTTGCCATGTGCTTTGCTCCACTACGCGACGCGGCTTAACTCAGGCGTTAGGCATGCTATGACCGCGTCAAAGAATCTGACGTTTTACTTCCTGCTCATTGGCATCGGTCAAATCGTCGTCGGTGCACTTGCACTTATCTGGGCTTGGCCGCTATTCGCAGATCCGCCGTTTCTTGGGAACGGCCTGACCAAAGAGTACTTTCAGGTCAGATCCGCGCTTTTGGAGAACGCATCATTGAGTGAGACGCTAACAGAGCTCCGGTCAAAGCTTGAGTGGCTCTTTGCTCGTCACTCGGAAGGCGTTCTAGCCGTAATGCTGCTTGGTGCCACATCTCTCACGCTTGGCGTTGTATCTGTTTTACTCGGCCTTCGTTCAAAGGCGGCGCTCCACAAGGTTCGCGGCGCGCATGCCTAACAGTTCATTCAAGCCGACGCCGCTTCGCGGCGCGGCTTAATTCAGGCGTTAGGCGCTTACGAAACTTCACAGGAAGCCTATGAAGAACTTTAATCCAACCTCCAAGCACCCTGATCGCGCTGTTCAAGCTTGGCAAATTCTCGTTGGAGCGGCGATGCGCAGGCAGACGCTGACCTACGAGGGTTTATCTGTTCTGATGTATAAAAAGGAAGCGGCCGGTGTGCTCAACAGCGTGCTGGGGCATGTCGCTTTCTACTGCATCGACAGTCGGCTGCCGCCGCTGACTTCGATTGTCGTCGGCAAGAACAGCGGCACGCCTGGTGACGAGATTCCAGTCAACCCAGCCACGCTTGACGCTGATCGCGAACGCGTTTACGCGTTGGATTGGTACGACGTCTACCCACCAACCGCAAAGCAGCTACAGCTCGCGCATACCGAGCACAAACCGGTACGCGCCTAACAATTCATTCAAGCCGACGCCGCTTCGCGGCGCGGCTTAATTCAGGCGTTAGGTTGCGAGTAGCGTATGTCGCAGGTCGTAGACCCAGAAGCCATTGAGCTCATTCCTATCGATCTTCCCAATCTGCATCGCCTTGCGGTCTGCGAGCCTGTTGATCTTGGCATCATTGAGATTCCTGACGGTGCGTTGCCGCCTGCCAAGGTGGCTGTTCGCGCCCTGGCCCAGCTAGAGCTCGGCATTCCTGCTTTCTGGTGCGTCCCGTTATTGATCGTTTCAAAGTCACGCCAATCGGTTCTGGGAGGGTGCGGCTTCAAAACTGCGCCTACCCATGGCGCCGTAGAGATCAGTTACGGCGTTGCCCGGAGCGAGAGAGGTCGGGGTGTCGCAACTGTGGCTGTCGGGCGCCTGCTGCAAATGGCGGTCTCAAGCGGCCTCGTACAAGAAGTTGTTGCTCATGTACTTCCTCGTAACATGGCATCTTCCAGGGTTGTAGCGCGTCTGGGCTTCCTAAGGGGCCAACCGTTCGTCGACACTGACGGAGAAACGGTAGTGCCTTGGGTCTGGCGGTCGCAACCTAACAGTTCATTCAAGCCGACGCCGCTTCGCGGCGCGGCTTAATTCAGGTGTTAGGCCCAAGATCATTCTCCCGTGAAATACAAGCTCATCAAGTCCATGGCACACAACTGGACTCACTCATTCATGAGTGGCATGAACTACGTGGACAATGACTTCGTCTTTGAGGACATGTATCAGCTCGCCCGTGACCGACGAGGAGAGAAGGTTACTGTCACTTGGATCCCAAACCGTCCGGAAGAGCTGTTCGGACTCACTCCTCGCGTGCGGGAGTCGCTCAAGTACTACCGCAAGGCACTATCCGAGCATCTTGTACGGCACCAAATTGATCCAGAGGCTATCTCAGAGATGCGCACGGAGGTATACGTCGCAGAGAACCATCGCATGTACGTCCGGTCATACGTTCTGGACAATCGCGGGAAAGAGCATGTTCAGTTCGTTTGGGCCTAACAATTCATTCAAGCCGACGCCGCTTCGCGGCGCGGCTTAATTCAGGTGTTAGGCGGCACGCTGCGATGTCGCATCATTGAGTGTCGTCGCAATCGGATCGTCCAACCTTTTGCCAGCATCTTTGGCTTCGCCAAGCAGTCGCAAGCGCGCCGGGACAGTGCGTCGCGGTGGCCTTCGGAAGGCTGGATTCAGGCGTTGCGACCGAACCGTCCATCGCGGGCTTCGGCCAAGTCCGGGGACAGGTCCGGGCCGACGCGCCCGGGCGCTATAAGCTCCGGCCACACCCCAAGCCAAGAGCTTGTCGCACCCCGATTTTCGTCGTAGCGTGTCGCCTAACAGTTCGTTCAAGCCGACGCCGCTTCGTTACACAAAGCACATGGCAGGTAGAGCATGCCATGTGCTTTGCTCCACTACGCGGCGCGGCTTAACTCAGGCGTTAGGGCTATGACGGGTGACTCTGTGACACGAATAGACTTCGGGAAAGTTGACCGATACCTTGAAGACCGAGGCTTCGGTTTCGTCTCTCGTACTTTTACAGGGTCAGCCTATGGGGCAGAAGTTTTCTTTCACATAAAGACTGTAAAGCGAGCGAGCCCAGAGTTGGCTGAAGCATTGAATTCATATGAAAAACCGCTTTTTTGGTATGAGTATGAGCAAACAGCAAAAGGCGACCAAGTCGTTTCACTGGTGGATTCAAGAGTAATATCCACGCGGTTTCCGGACGACTATAGAAACATCATCAATGCAGCTGAAAGGATGCTGGTGGATGAAAGTAGACCGCTAAATTCATCTGGGCAGTTCTCTCCTCTTTCAGAAACTACCACAAGAGCAATTCTGGAAATTGTTCCCAAAGACATACTGACCAAGTTTGAAGAAAAGATATCCGAACTGGAGCAACGAAAGAGTTGCGAAAGAGAAGAGCGAAGAAGGATTGAGGCCATAAAGCGACAGGAGGCCGAGGAGAAAGCTTCAGTTCAAAAGAGGATTGAGGAGGACGAGTTTGTCCAGCTTGTGGCTGAGATATCTGCCCTTAGGTTTACGCATAGCAAACAGGTCTCTGAGTACATCGTTAAACGCAGACTCGGAGACAAGTACAAGAACATTTCCGGGGTTCTGGAGATGCAGATGCACGGCAAGAGATATGGCTTTGATGGCGGTTTCCCGCCAAAAATCTATGCCCGGTTGTGTAGTGAACTTGATCTAGATAATCAAGGGTCAGATGCAAAGCCAATCGGCTTCAGATCCTACAAGGAAATAAACGGGGAATAGCCCTAACAATTCATTCAAGCCGACGCCGCTTCGCGGCGCGGCTTAATTCATGCGTTAGATGTGTCTGGACGTATGACCAAGACTGCAAGAATTCTTCTGATCGGTGCCGAAGACTTGCTTGGCATCGCATTGTTAGGAATCGCTGGAGTCGTCCTTGTAGAGACGCTTTTGGCGTCGCCTGAAACAAGAGAGCCTATCGGCGCCTTTGGTTGCGTGCTCTTCGCTGTTGCTTTGTCTGCGTCCGTGCTTTTCTTTGTGGCGGCAAACAATCTGTTCAAGACCAAGATCGTCCGCCCGCGGCTTCACTTAGCTGCGGTAGTCTTTGCCTTTCTTATTCCTTCACTTGGACTTATGCGTGCACACATCTAACAATTCATTCAAGCCGACGCCGCTTCGCGGCGCGGCTTAATTCAGGCGTTAGGCGCCAATGGCGATTGATCAAGACGTAGCCATTTATCTGTTCGCCGCTGTCGCTATTGCGTACGGCGTCTATAGCTGCGTTAAAGGCGAGATTACCTATGGTATCGAGGGTGGGAGCTCGGAGGACGACCGAGCACTCTCCGGTCGTCGCGCTAGGGCAGTCTCTGCGCTTCTTGTAGTATCCGGGCTCGTTATTTTCTTCAGCAGCACTGTTGGCATACTTATGCTTATAGGGGTTGTGCTGCTGCCTTGGCTAATCGGAGACTAGTGGCATGGCGTTGCGTCGGTTGGCGCCTAACAATTCATTCAACCGGAACCCGCTTCGCGGGTCCGGTTAATTCAGGCGCTAGGCCTCATGAAGACAGGACGCAACCGCGACGAATGGCTTGATGAGTATCAAGGGTTCAAGAAGTACTTGAACCAATGTGTCATGTGTCAGAGCGTCGGATATGATCCGGTCAAGATTGAGGTCAAGGAAGGCCTGTACTTCAAGGACAAAGCGATGGAGTACTTTCATCCGCTCACCGTCAATGAGATAGGGCTTTGCCCAGACTGTGTGGAGCGGTTTGAGGCAAGTCAGGGGTCGGCGCCGTGAGGCCTAACAATTCATTCAAGCCGACGCCGCTTCGCGGCGCGGCTTAATTCAGGTGTTAGGCCCCACGAGAGATACGACAATGGCTCTAAGATGGTCGCTAATGGTGGTAGTCGTCATCGCCAGCTTTGTAGTCGTGGGCTTTGTGGGCGCCTTCGTCGCTGAAGTGCTGGGACTTTGGTTCGTTCCAAGTATTGGCTTTATTGCGGCATTCGCGGTTGTTCTCGCGACCTACCTTTCCGCGCCGATGCGCAAGCTGACAAGCGCCTTGGTCGCAATGCTTGTGGGCGCTGTAGTCGCCTGGCTGTTGGTGCAGCCTTCGTACTTCCCAGCAAGTTACGGCGAGGGGCTCGCCTACGAGCCAACTTACCTGCCAATTGTCGTCACGTATGCCGGTGGCCTGCTCGGCTTGTTGGTCTCAGCACTTCTCTATCGTTGGGTGGGGCCTAACAATTCATTCAAGCCGACGCCGCTTCGCGGCGCGGCTTAATTCAGGCGTTAGGCCGCTAGACAAATGCTCAAGCAGCGGACACTCAAGTTCCTGATCGTTCTGGTTGTGACTTACGGCTTGCTTCTCCTGCCTGGCGCAATCTGGCCTTCGTACTTCGATTCTGGCGCGGGCTTGCTGTTGGGTGCACCGTTTCTCGCTATTTATCTGTTCCACAAGGCCGGTATCCCGGGGCTTCTGGAGCACGACGGATTGTGCGGATGGGGTTGGTGTGCACCTACCACCTTTGGCTGGGTCTTCCTTCTTCTGTTCTGGGTGGCTGTCACTTGGGTTGTCGCCTGGATCTTGGCGTCTCTCACCAGCCGAGCTAAGTCGGGATAAGCTTCACTTCCGGTCGCCGGTACGCGGCCTAACAATTCATTCAAGCCGACGCCGCTTCGCGGCGCGGCTTAATTCAGGCGTTAGGCCCCAAATGACGATCCGCGAATTGCTGGCAAGGAAGAAGAACCGGTACTTCCTGGCTATGGTTGGAGCGGCTGTTCTCGCCATTCTCTCCGCCCAGGCTACGTACTTCTTCCTGCCAGGCTGGCCAATTGCTCTTGCGCTCGTGCTGGCCGTCGCGGCCATTTCGGGCTGGTTCGCTTATCGGTTTCTCGTGCGCTGCCCGCGTTGCAAGGGCAACATAGGCGCTAAATACACATACTTCGGCAAGCGAGGCTTCCTGCTCTTTCGGCCAGTTGCTCACTGCCCATTCTGTGGAGTGAGTCTGGATGAATCGGTTGGGGCCTAACAATTCATTCAAGCCGACCCCGCTTCGCGGGTCGGCTTAATTCCGGCGTTAGGCCTAGCTGGAGGCCACATGAGCGCATTGATACTCCTTCTTCTTGCGGCGGCCACTAGTTCAGGACCTGCTGTCGCTCCTACAGACATCTATGCTCTCGGTCAGTCCCTCCCGCACACCCTTTGCGCGGACGAGGTGGCTACAACGGTGCAATCATTCAGGCCATCGCCCTACGACCCGGAAACGACTGAGCGAATAGAGACGATCTCATGCAGTGTCGGGGAGCTGCAGATTCTGAGCTCTCCGCTTGCGACGGATCCAAATGGAATCGTCCTTTACGTCTATGTGAGTGATACAACAGCATCTATGCCCAGCTTTCTTCAGGTTGGCGCTTCGCTAGAGTCTGCGGTTTCGGAACTTGGCCAGCCCTCACACGAGCAACCGAACAGCATTGTGTTCCTACTTGGAGAGAACGGCTCAACACTTGAGATCTCGCACAAGAGCGGCAAGATTGTGTCCTTGGCCTGGTCGTTCTACAGCGGCTAGGCCTAACAATTCATTCAAGCCGAACCCGCTTCGCGGGTCGGCTTAATTCAGGCGTTAGGTGCCACTCAAGCTATGTCGGAACTTTGGGGACCAATCTCACCGAGCGACTGGCGCAGCACACCACACATTTCTGGTCGCCCGGCTACAGAAGCAGACGTTGCGGCAGGTCTCGCTGTCTTCTACGTACCAGGTGAGTCTGCCGCTGCACCAATGTCCTTGCCGTGCTGCGCCTACCAGCTACTTGAGGACGGCACGGAGCAGTCTGTTGTCGTCATTCAAGCCGAGCTTGCTCCACAAGGCACCCTTCTTGGCGTCCGCTTCCTCGCTGGCGGCAATGCGACGTCCCCCCGGTTTTGAGTAGCGCGGCGATTTGGAGTCCAATCCCCCAGAGCAAGGAGATTGGACGTGAAGAAGCGCTTTTCCGAAGAGCAGATCATCGGCTTCCTGCGTGAGGCCGAGGCGGGGCTGCCGGTCAAGGAGCTATGCCGCAAGCACGGCTTCAGCGAGGCCTCCTACTACCTGTGGCGCAGCAAGTTCGGCGGCATGAGCGTGCCCGACGCCAAGCGCCTGAAGGAGCTCGAGACGGAGAACACCCGGCTGAAGAAGCTGCTGGCCGAGCAGGTGCTCGAGAACGAGGTGATCAAGGACGTCCTGCGAAAAAAGTGGTGAGCGCACCGGCCCGTCGGGAGCAGGTGCGTTACATGGTGAGCAAGGGTTTGAGCGAGCGCCGGGCGCTGGCGGTGGTGCGGATGAGCGCCAGCGCGCTGCGTTATGCACCGCGTCCGGACAGGAACGTGGAGGTCCGAGCGAGCATCCTGGCCCTGGCGCAGCGACACAAGCGCTACGGCGTCGGAATGATCCACCTCAAGCTTCGCCAGGAGGGACAGTTCGTGAACTACAAGCGTGTCGAGCGGCTGTATCGGCAAGAGCGGCTGCAGGTGCGCCGTCGCAAGCGCAAGAAGGTACTGGTGGGTGAGCGACAGCCGTTGCTGCGACCGACCCGGGCCAACGAGGTCTGGTCGATGGACTTCGTGTTCGACCGGACGGCCGACGGCCGGGTGATCAAGTGCCTGGTGATCGTGGACGATGCCACGCACGAACCGGTGGCGATCGAGGTCGAGCGGGCGATCTGTGGAAACGGCGT
>NZ_JAETWA010000009.1 GCF_016774335.1 Luteimonas saliphila
GCTGGGCTGACGGTTGGCAAGGGGGGGCTCCAAGTCCCACGCCGGGGATCTGAGCCGGGTTTTCGGATCGGGGCGCCCGGATCCTGGTCCGCAGGGTGCGGGTGTCCCCGGGGACGAAATCAAGGAGGAGCCGTCGGCCGCAGGCCGATGGCGGGGGACATTCGTCTCCGGGGGCACCCGTGCCCGGCGCCGCGCGACCTTTCGGCCGCGCGCTATGGCGCCTCTGTCACCCGTCCCGGGAATCCTCTCTACCGCCGCGCGCTGATCAACCCGCCTGTCCCGGACGTAGACACGCGTGCTCGGGGCATCCGCGGCGGACACCGCCGGAGGCGGGAGGAATTTTTCGTCGTCGGCCCTTGAAAGCCCCACGACCCCGCCCCATGTTCCGCCCACCTCCCGGCCTGCCCGGGATTTTCGTGCCCACGATGCTGGCAGTCGCCATGTGCGAGTGCTAACATCGTCACCACTTTCCCTGTCCAATCAATCACTTAAAGGATTGAATATGAGCAATATCAAGCCGCTGTACGACCGCGTGGTCATCAAGCGCATGGAAGAAGAGAAGCTGTCCGCCGGTGGCATCGTGATCCCGGACTCGGCCACCGAGAAGCCGATCAAGGGCGAAGTCGTCGCGGTCGGCGAGGGCAAGGTGCTCGACAACGGCAGCGTCCGCGCGCCGAAGGTCAAGGCCGGCGACAAGGTGCTGTTCGGCAAGTACAGCGGCACCGAGGTCAAGCTCGACGGCACCGAGTACCTGGTGGTGAAGGAAGACGACATCTTCGCCGTGCTGGGCTGATCGCCCGGCCGGGAATCGGGAGTAGGGAATGGGGAATCGGTAGAGCAGCAGCTTCCCGATTCGCCCAGCCCGCCCCGATCCCGCTGTTGCTCTTCCCATTCCCTATTCCCCATTCCCTATTCCCGGAGTTTCACAATGGCTGCCAAAGAAATCCGTTTCGGTGAAGACGCACGCGCCAAGATGGTGCGCGGCGTCAACACGCTCGCCAATGCCGTCAAGGCCACCCTCGGCCCGAAGGGCCGCAATGTCGTGCTCGAGAAGAGCTACGGCGCCCCCACGATCACCAAGGACGGCGTGTCCGTCGCCAAGGAGATCGAGCTGTCCGACAAGTTCGAGAACATGGGCGCGCAGATGGTGAAGGAAGTCGCGTCCAAGACTTCCGACAACGCCGGCGACGGCACCACCACCGCCACCGTGCTGGCGCAGGCGCTGATCCGCGAAGGTTCCAAGGCGGTCGCCGCCGGCATGAACCCGATGGACCTCAAGCGCGGCATCGACCACGCGGTAAAGGCCGCCGTGGAAGAGCTGAAGAAGATCAGCAAGCCCACCGCCGACGACAAGGCGATCGCCCAGGTCGGCACGATCTCGGCCAACTCCGACGAGTCGATCGGCAACATCATCGCCGACGCGATGAAGAAGGTCGGCAAGGAAGGCGTGATCACGGTCGAGGAAGGCTCGGGCCTGGACAACGAACTCGACGTCGTCGAGGGCATGCAGTTCGACCGCGGCTACCTGTCGCCGTACTTCATCAACAACCAGCAGTCGATGTCGGCCGAGCTCGACGACCCGTTCATCCTGCTGCACGACAAGAAGATCTCCAACGTCCGCGACCTGCTGCCCGTGCTCGAAGGCGTGGCCAAGGCCGGCAAGCCGCTGCTGATCGTCGCCGAGGAAGTCGAGGGCGAGGCGCTGGCGACCCTGGTGGTCAACACCATCCGCGGCATCGTCAAGGTCTGCGCCGTCAAGGCCCCGGGCTTCGGCGACCGTCGCAAGGCGATGCTGGAAGACATGGCCGTGCTGACCGGCGGCACCGTGATCTCCGAGGAAGTCGGCCTGCAGCTCGAGAAGGCGACCATCGCCGACCTCGGCCGCGCCAAGAAGATCCAGGTCTCGAAGGAGAACACCACGATCATCGACGGCGCCGGCGACACCTCGGCCATCGAGTCGCGCATCAAGCAGATCAAGGCGCAGATAGAGGAGACCTCCTCGGACTACGACCGCGAGAAGCTGCAGGAGCGCGTGGCCAAGCTGGCCGGCGGCGTGGCGGTGATCAAGGTCGGCGCCTCGACCGAGATCGAGATGAAGGAAAAGAAGGCGCGCGTCGAAGACGCCCTGCACGCCACGCGTGCGGCGGTGGAAGAAGGCGTGGTCCCGGGCGGCGGCGTGGCCCTGGTGCGCGCGCTGCAGGCCATCGGTGAGCTCAAGGGTGCCAACGAAGACCAGAACCACGGCATCGTGATCGCCCTGCGTGCGATGGAAGCCCCGCTGCGCGAGATCGTCACCAACTGCGGTGAAGAGCCGTCGGTCGTGCTCAACAAGGTCAAGGACGGCAAGGGCAACTACGGCTACAACGCCCAGACCGGCGAATACGGCGACATGATCGAGTTCGGCATCCTCGACCCGACCAAGGTCACCCGTTCGGCGCTGCAGAACGCGGCCTCGATCGCCGGCCTGATGATCACCACCGAAGCGATGGTGGCCGAGCTTCCGAAGAAGGAAGAGCCGCACGCCCACGGTGGCGGCGGTGGCATGGGCGGCATGGGCGGCATGGATTTCTGATCCGCGCCAGGCCGCCTCCCGCACTTCTCATCCCCCGCGGGGGAGGGGCGGGGGCAGCAGACCGCAAGACGAGAAGCCCCGCATCGCTGCGGGGCTTTTCCGTTGCCGGCAAGAGAACTTCCTCCGAAGCTACCCCGGAAAGGCCGCGACCCGGATCGGTAGCGGCTCGCTGCACAGCACGGCGGGGATCAGAAGCGCTGCTGGTACTTGAGGTAGACGAAGCGACCGATGTCGTAGCCGCCGTAGTAGGCGAACTGCGAACTGGGAGCGGTATACATCGGCGGGCCGTACTTCGCGAACACGTTGTTGATCCCGACCGCGATCGTTGCGTGCCACGGTGCGTTGTAGCGGAACTGCACGTCGTGGAAGGTCGTGGAGCCGAGGTGGTTGTAGTCGCGCGAGCCCTCGTACCACGGCGCGCGCTCGTCGGGGGAATCGCACTCCTCCGGATACTCGTCGGCGTCGAGGCAGGTCTCCTTGGTGCCGTGGTAGTAGCGGGAACTCCAGGTGACGCCGAAGTCCTCCCGGTCCCAACTCAGGTTGAGGTTCGAGCGGATCCGGAAGTTGCCGCCGATGCCGTTGGTCGGCGTGGGCGCCAGCGTGGAGTCGTTGGACGAGCGGAACACGCCGTGACCGACGTACGTGGTGAGCCAGTTGGCGGCGAGACTCCCGCCGCGATCCGTCTTCAGGCGGTAGTTGACGTCCAGGTCGAAGCCCTCTGTCTCGAGGAAACCTGCGTTGCGATTGCCGAACTCGAGCTTGTCGACGATGCCCAGCACCGGGTCGCGCTCGAACATCTCGCAACGCGACGCCACGCCTTCCACGTAACAGTCGGTGAGTATCTGGTTTGGCGAGTCGGCGACGATGGTGTCGTCGATGCGGATCTTCCACCAATCGAGCGCGAGGCCCAGTCCGGTGATGAATTCGGGACTCCACACCACGCCCAGCGTCTTCGACTTCGAGGTCTCCGGCAGCAGGCTGGGGTTGGAGCCGGCGACGAACGGCACGGGGGTCTGGTCCGAGAACGTGGTCGTGGGCACGAAGCCTGCGCGCAGCTGCCTGTACGTGTCGGCGTCCGCGATGTCCTGGGCGCAGCGGGCCCTCACGGTCGCGCTGGTAGCCGAGGCGCCGAAGACCGTGTCGCAAGGGTCGTGGTAGCCGGTGGTGAATGTCTGGGAGCCGCTCGCATACAGGTCGTTGATGGTCGGCGCTCGGAAGCCCTCAGCCCAGGTGCCGCGGACCAGCAGGCTGTCGGTCGGTTTCCACCTCATGCCGAACTTGTTGTTGATGGTGTCGCCGAAGGTATCGAAATCGGAGTACCGGCTGGCGGCGGTGACTTCGAGCAGGCGTGCGCCTGGCAAGTCGGCAAGGATCGGCGCCTGCAGTTCGAGGTAGGCCTCGTCCACGCTGTAATCGCCATAGGTCGGCCCGCCTGCGTTGCCCGACGTACCCCCGGACTGCGTCAACGCATCGGGCGTGTAGCCGCCCTCCTCCTTGCGGTGCTCGATGCCCGCCGCGAACAACAGGTCGCCGGCCGGCAGCGTGAACAGCTTGCCTGAGAGGTTGGCGAAGTAGTTGTAGGTCTTCGTCAGCCCCGTGTCATGGGTCTCCGGGAACAGGTAGTCGATCAGTTCCCGGTTTCCGGTCAGTCCGCCATCGCCTTCACGGCCAAACGGAATGAATGGATTGAGCGGGATGCAACCGATGATGATGGCGTCGGGCGTTCCGCACACCACTTCGCCGCCGACAGGATCCAGGAACGAAGGGCCGACCGCATTGGCGAGGTTCGCAAGGTGGAAGTTGCCGGTGTTGCTTTGCGCGAGATGGTTCCGGGAGAAGAGATAGCCCGCATCCCAGTCGAAGTAGCGATCTCCGACGTCAAAGGATCCATCCAGTCCGGTGAAGAAGCGATACGTGGTCAACTCCGACGTGCTGACGCGAGGCAGCTCCCAGCCGCGCCGCGTCCAATGGACGGCCTGCGGTGTCGCGTGGCCATGGTGGCTGCCGAGTGGGTTGTAATAGCTGTCGACCGACATCGGCACGCCGAAGGCCGCCGACTGCATCGGGTAGCCGGCGACGGTACGCGAGGAGGAGCGATCGTTGAATCCTATCTGGGTGGTGAAGCGCACGTTCCCGGTGACCTGGTAACGACCGTCGATGAAGACGGACGTGCGTTCAAGCGGATACACCAGATGCATCTGCTGGTTGGAGTTGCTGACGTCGCCGGTGATGGGCGTGCTGTCCTGCGGGTGGAAGTTGTCGATGTCGAACGGGTTCGCGCCGCGATCGAGCGAATAGCTGCAGCTGCGGCCTCCGGAGGCGGTGCAATCCGGCCCCCGGTACTGCAAAGTTCCCCATTGGCCGACGGTGGTCCAGCCGAGGTCCGGATGGCGATCGGTGAAGCCGTTCGCGCTGAACCAACGGTCGCGTGCCCACACGTCCTTCTCCTCATGGCGCTCTGCGGTGACCGTCAGCGAACCACGGTCGCCGGTGATACCGAGCACCATGTCGAACGTTCTCGTTTCGCCATCTCCCTGGCTGTACTGGCCGGAGCTGGCGTTCGCCTCGGCGCCGTCGAAATCGGAGCGGGTGATCAGGTTGATCACGCCCGCGATCGCATCGGAGCCATAACTCGACGAGGCGCCGTCCTTCAGCACTTCGATGCGTTCGATCGCGGAGGCCGGGATCGTGGACACGTCCTGGAGGCCGGACGTGTCGATGCCCAGGCGCCTGCCGTTGATCAGGACCAGCGTGCGGTTCGCGCCGAGATTGCGCAGGTCGATGTAGGAACCGCCGGCGCTTTCGCCACCCGCCAGCACCACCGACCGGCTCAGGGCTGGCGTGCCGGCGGCGGTGATGTTCTGCAGGATGTCCGCGACCGACTTGAATCCCTGCTTCTCGATGTCGTCCCGTGTGATGGTTTCGACGGGTGCCGCGGTCTCGACGTCGACCTGGCGGATCCTGGATCCCGTCACCATGATCCGGTCGATCTCGGTCATCGCCGGCTCCGGATCCGGGGAGGGCTGTTCCTGGGACAGGCCGACCATGGGAACGAGCGCGGCTGTGATCGCGGCTGTCAAAGCCGTGCGGCGCACGTGCGTGCGGACTTGGGGATGCTTCATGGATCGGTTTCTCCGGGAAAATGTCGGGTGCGAGTCAACGCGACGCCAACTTAGGTGGCTCGATGCGTGGCTTCCTTGCGCCTGTTGGCGTTTGCCGTTGCCGTTGGGGAAGGGGGGCGGCTCGATGCGAGCGGCGATAGCGCGTCGAGGTGGTGCCTGTATGCGAGCGAAACGATCTGGCGAAACTGCATGGATTCTCGAATCCGCAGAGCGCCGACACTTCGCAGATCGACAGCGTTGTCTCGGCGAGCAGCCGACACGCGCGCTCCATGCGCATGCGCCTGGAGGCGTCCTGCAGGCTTTCGCCATACGTGGCCTGGAAGGCCTTCGACAGATACCAGCGCGAGAAGCTGGTCTGTCGCGCCAGTTCGTCGAGGCGCACGATGCGATCGTCGTTGCCTTCGAGGAACAGGCGCGCGCGTTGCAACCGCCCGAAGATCTTGGCCTTGTGCATGCGGGATTTTCCCGGGCAACGGCCCAGGTCGCGGTGGATGTCCTGCTGCAGCGATGCCAGGTATGCGAGGATCGGGGCGAGCGGGTCCGCGCGTGGCCCGGCCGTTTCCTGCGCCTGCGAAACCATCCGGTCCGCGGCCTCGCGCCACATGCGCGCGGCAATAATGCGATCGGGTGTGTGGCAGTGCCCGCGGCCTGGGTACAGCGCGTGGTGCGACATGTGGCGGGACACCGCGAACGCCTGCCCCGGGAGCACCAGGCCCAGCAGCAGTCCGTTGCGACCGGCCTGCAGGGTAGGCAGGGATTCGGCGTCCAGTGCGAGCCAATCGCCGGGCAGCAGGCGGAAGCGTCCTTCGCGCGACGCCACGCTCGTGGTTCCCCGGAGTTGCAGCCAGGTCGAGAAGCCGGCGGCGCTCACATGGGTGCATGCCAGCCTGGAGATCGCCACCAGGCGGGGTCCGGCAACGAGGGTGGGCGCGTCGATCGTCGTGGTTCGACCGAGATCGGCGCGAATGATCGGTGTTGCCATGATGCCGACCTCGGGTCTTCGCGGATGGCGGGCCACGCCGGGGGAGGGGCGGGGCCGGTGACCTGCGTGCATTGCGAAGCGCGTGTTGCACGCGCTGGATCCGGGCGCTCCCTCTCCTCCGTCGAAGGGGAGGGGCTGCGAAGGGGAGGGAGCGCCGCGAACGCGGGACGAGCGTGTCGAGCACGGCGACGACCGGAGGCCGCCGTGCGAGGGACTGTCAGGCCATCCCGTAGGGCAGGTTCGGCGACGACACCACCGTGTCGCCGATCGCCTCGCCCGCGAGGAAGCGCATGCAGTCGCGCATCACGTCGGGGTCGTCGAGCACGCCTTGGTGGCCTAGGTCCAATGTGGTGAGAAGCCGCGAGAAGGGCAGGTGACGAGCGAAACACTCGCCGTCCGCCCACGGCACCTGGTCGTCGAGCAGATCGTGCACCACCAGGGCCGGCGTGGAGACCGCGGGTGCGAGACGGTGGGGATGCAGGTCCTCGAGCGGCATGCCCATGCGTTGCTCCAGCTGCCCGGCAAGCAGGCTGGCCACCCGGGTGCCGATGCCGATGCGTTTCGCGAAGCGGTCCAACGCTTCTCGCGGGTCTGCCTGCGCCGAGAGCAGGACCACCCGCTCGGCACGCAGCCCCTGCGCCAGCGCGAGCACGGTCGCGGATGCGCCGATGGAGTGCCCGATCACCGCTTCGGCACCGCCGAATCGAGCGCCGATCGCCGCGAGGTCGCTGGCCATTTCCGCGATGGTGGGCGGATGCCGGCGGTCGCCAGGAGGAGGTGTGCGATCGAAGGACACCACGGCATGGCCGGTTTCCAACAGTGCGTGGATCCAGGGCAGCAGGCGCGACGCATCGGTGGCTTGCGAAGACATCGCGAGAACGACGAACGGTCGCGAATCCGGGTCGCCCCACAGTCGAAGCGCGAGTGTCCGGTCGCGCAGGTGCAGCCATGCATGGCGTGCGCCGCCATCGGGAAGATATCCAATCGCGACGGGAGCTACGTCGCAACTGCCGGCCAGGCCGGCATAGCGCGCAGCGCTACGTTGCGGCGCGATCCAGCCGGAAATGCGCCGGATCGCGCGTGACAGCACGTCCCGGGCGATCGTCGGGGGCGGCCAGGGGTCGGAGCCCGGACCATCGAAACGGTGCGCGTCACGCGCGAGGGGGGGTGCAGCAGGCGGGGAGGGCGAGTCGCTGGAGGGCGACCGGAAGTCGCCGTGCGAGGGGACAGTGGACATTGCGGATTTCCGTGGCTTGAGTGGGCTACAGGAATCCAAGCGATTTGCAGTGGCGCTGACCGACATCGGCGCCGCGATGCGGTACGCCGGATCGGTTCGGGGTGGCTGGACTTCAGCCTGCAGGCGGGAGGATCGTCCGCGAGGCGCGGCGGGCGGGATGTCGAGCCGGGATCCGCCACCTGTCCGCGTACGCGACTGCGTCGCGCTCGGCGGCAGCCGCACCGGCGGCGTCGCCTGCGCGGCGGCGCAGCTCCGCCAGCGCCTGGAACCAGTCCAATGCATCGTGCGGGAAAGACGGAGGTCGCGCGGCAGCCATCCGGACCGCTCGCTGCAGTAGTGGCTGGGCGAGTGCATCCTCGCCACGCGCGGCGTGGGCGAGGGCCCGGACATGGAGCGCGGCGGCCGACAACTTGACCGAGCCCGCCCCGTCCACGCTGCGTTGCAACCGCGTGGTGTCGGTCGCCAGGTCGGACGCCGGGTCGAGCAGCAGTCGCAGGCGGACGCGTCGGAGTTCCGCATCCAGTCGTACTTCGTGTTCGGGCGGCAAGGAGGCGGCAAGCACCGTGACACCCTGGTCGGCCAGGCGCGAGGCACCTGCGAGATCGCCACGCAATTCCTGGATCCGCGAGAGCTTGGTGAGGTTGAATCCGATGGCCGGGCTGCGGTCTCGCCCGATGGCGCGGTTGATGTCGATCGACTCCCGGAACAGCAGGTCCGCTTGGTCGATGCGGCCGAGCGCGAGCAACACCGAGCCGTGGTTGTGGGCCATCCAGGCGACGTCCGCATGCGCTCCACGATGGATCCTGCGCATGGTCGCGTCGGCTTGCGCCATGGGCGCCTGTGCCTCCACGATCCGCCCCGCCGTCATCAGTGAGTTCCCGTAGTTGCCCAGGCGCCGGGCCGTTTCGACGTGGTTGTCGCCGTAGCGCTTGCGGACAAGCTCCAGTGCGCGCTGTTGCCAGGCCACGGCTTCCCCGGGCCGGTCCGCGCGGGTGAATGCGGTGCCCAGTGCGCCATAGCTTCGCAGCAGGCGGGGGTCGTCCGCGGGGAGCCTCGCCTGCTGGATCGCGATCGCGGCCCTGTGGTCGGCGATGGCCTCCGCGTGCCTGCCCACTTCGCTCATCACGAGTGCCCGGCGATGGCGGACGACGGCCAGGTCCAGGCCTCCAGGCTGCGATCCGTGCAGGATCCGCGATGCTTCGTCGAGGTCGGGCAATGCTTCCTCGTACAGGTCCTGGTCGGCAGCCAGCTGCCCGCGCTGGCTGAGGGCCAGGCCAAGTGTCCTGCGGTCTCCGGCCCCGAGCGTACGCGCGACTG
Organism: Luteimonas saliphila; assembly: GCF_016774335.1. Taxonomy (GTDB): domain Bacteria; phylum Pseudomonadota; class Gammaproteobacteria; order Xanthomonadales; family Xanthomonadaceae; genus Luteimonas; species Luteimonas saliphila. The sequence continues at coordinate 9,231 of NZ_JAETWA010000009.1, forward strand.
CCACTGCCTCCTGCAGCAGCGGGCGCGCATCGTCGAAGCGGGAAAGCTCGTTGTAGATGCGTCCGATGACGATGAGCATCTCGGCCTGCAGCGCCGGCGTCGACGCGAGGTCGGTCCGCGCCTTGAGGGCCCCGCGCTGCAGGAGGGTCGCGGTATCGGGAAGCGTGTCGCGCGCGCCACCCGGCGACTCGTTCTCGAACAGCTCGATGATCAGGTCGCGGACGGCGTTCGCACGTTGCGTCTCCTGGCGCGCGAGCGCGGCCTGTTCGCGTGCCCGGGTCGCCTCCTGGCTCGCCACGCCGGCCTGCCACAGCGCCAGGGCCAGGCTGGCGAACAGGCCCAGCGCCAGTCCGACCGCGACGGTCACGCCGCCGCGATGGCGCACGATGAACCTCGACGTCCTGTATGCCGCAGTCTGCGGTCGCGCCTCGACCGGAAGGTCGCTGAGGTGGCGTCTTACTTCCTCGGCGAGCGCGCCGGCGGATCGATAGCGATCCTCCGGGGCAGGCGCCAGGGCCTTGGCGAGGATGCAGTCGAGGTCGCCGCGAAGCGCCGAATGCATCTCGCGGCGAGATGCGGGGATGCTCCAGCGCACGGCCGCGGCATGCAGGGCGTGGACCGACGCGGATCGCGACACCGAGCCATCGGGTCGTTCGCCGAGCAGCAGTTCGTACAGCAGCACGCCCAGTGCGTACACGTCGGTGGCGGTGGAGACGGGTCGCCCGGTGTACTGCTCGGGCGCGGCGTAGCCGGGCGTCAAAGCGTCCGGCAGCATGTCCTCCTCGCTGCCCGTGTCGTGCAGCAGCTTGGCGATGCCGAAGTCGAGCAGCCGTGGAGCCCCATCGGCGTCGACGAGGATGTTGGACGGCTTGAGGTCGCGATGGACGATCAGTTGCCGGTGCGCGACCGCGACCGCGTCGCAGACTTCGCAGAACATCCGCAGTCGATCGCGTACCCCCAGGCGACGTTCGGCGGCGTGCGCGGTGATGGGCTGCCCATCCACGTGGTCCATCACCAGATAGGGAACGCCGGCCCCGGTCACGCCTCCATCGATGAGGCGTGCGATGCTGGGATGCGAGAGCGCGGCCAGCGTACGGCGCTCGCGACGGAACAGGGCTTGCTGGAGGTCGGAATGCAGGCCCTTGCGCAGCAGCTTGACGGCCACCCGCTGGCGGAAGTCGACATCCTCCCGCTCGGCGAGGAACACGGTGGCCGTGCCACCGCTGCCCAGTGGCTCGATGAGCCGGAATGCGCCGACGCGCGTCCCGGGTACGAACTCGGGGGGCGCGGCCTCGTTGCGTTCGATCGACTCCAGCAGCCCGACGAAGGGGCGATCGAGCAGCAGCGGGTCGGTCTGGTCGTTTACCGCCAGCAGTTCATGCAGTCGTTCTCGGATCGTGGCATCCGGGCAGTTGTCCTCGATCCAGCAGCGCTGCATGGCGAGGGGCTGGTCGAGGACGGCGTCGAACCAGGATCGTATCGAGCGCATCGTGCAGGCCCTTTGGCTTTCGGTATTCCTTGCAGGAGCGCTTTTCGGTGCCGGTTCGCGACATCAACCGCCGAGCTGGGCCCCCAGGAACGCACGGGCGTACTGCCAGTCGCGCAACACCGTCCGCGAGCTGACCTCGAGCAGTTCCGCGATCCGCTCCAGCGGGAGCCCGGTGAAGAAGTGCAGTTCGAGGACGCGTGCCGCGCGGGGGTCGTCCGCCTCGAGCTGGCGGATGGCCTGGTCAAGTTCCAGCGCCATCCGCGGATCGACCAGGACATGGCCCGACGAGGTCTCCCGGAATTCGGTGCGGCGCAGGTCACCGCCGTGCTTCTCCCGCGACCGCGCCCTGGCGCGGTCGACCAGCAGGTGGCGCATGGCGCGCGCCGCATAGGCATAGAACTGGCGCGTGTGCTCGAAGGAGAGATTGCTGCGACTCATCTGGAGGTACAGCTCATGCACAAGCGCGGTGGTATCGAGGGTGGCCCCGTCGCCCGGCTGGCGCTGCCGATGCGCCAGCCTCCGCAGATCGGCGTAGACATCGGCGAACAAGCCGTCCAGCGATGCATCATCGCGCGGGTGGTCGGGCATGGGGCACGCGGGCCTGGCGGGGTGGAAGGCGTATGGATACTGGAAACGCATCACGGCCCATGGGTGGGACACGGTACGCGACCGGTTCCGCAGGGGGCGCACCTGGCGCCTGCTTCCGAAGAGGTCCGGGCCATCCATGTGACGCATGCCCGGTTGCGGCATGCTTCGCGCATGGTACCTCCCGATTCCCCGCAGAGCCGTGCCCCAGGGCCGTATGACATGTCGCCGGACCGGCACAGTCGGAGCGTCCGGAGGAGGTGGAGCGCATGAACGTGCGCGAGCACGGCTGGTGGCTGTACCTGCTCGAGTGTGGTGACGGCAGCTGGTATGCCGGGATCAGCAACGACATCGAGGCGCGCCTGCAGGCGCATGCGTCGGGTAAGGGCGCGCGTTACACGCGCGGGCGGCTGCCGCTGCGCCTGATCGCACGTCGCGCCTATCCCGACCGCGCCGCCGCCTCGCGCGCGGAGTGGCAGCTCAAGCGGCTGCCGAAGACGCGCAAGCTGGCGTTTTTCGCGGCAGATCCCGGCGCCGGGGCCGACTGAGTCGTGGCTGGGCGCCGGTTTGGTTGCCCGGCTCGGCGGCGTCCGGCTACGCGTCCTGTGACGGACGTTCTATAGTGCGCGGCTGTCTTGGAAGTGCGCCTGTCGATGCCGTCTGCTGCTCCCTCCCGCCGTGCCACCGTCGCCCTCGCCGCAGGCGGCACCGGCGGCCACCTGTTTCCGGCCGAGGCGCTGGCGCGCGAACTGCTCGCGCGCGGGTTCGACGTGGTGATCCACACCGAGCATCGTGGCGCGCAGTACACGCAGGCGCTTGCCGGGATCGCGCACGTGGTGCTGCCGGCGAGTTCGCTCGAAGGCGGCGTCGTGGCGAAGGCGAAGGCGGCGCTGACGATCCTGCGCGGCGTGCTCGCCTCGCGGCGAGACCTGAAGCGGCGCCGTGCAGCGCTGGTGGTCGGCTTCGGCGGCTATCCCAGCTTCGCGCCCGCGCTGGCCGCGAAGAGTCTCGGCCTGCCGCTGCTGCTGCACGAGCAGGCGACGCGGTTGAGCAAGGCCAATGCGCGACTGCTGCGCGTCGCCGACGGGCTGGCGACCTCGTTCCCCACGGTCGCCGGGGCGGAGGGCATCGAGCCCGCGAAGATCGTCGAAACCGGCAACCCGGTGCGGGGCGCGATCCTCGACGCACGCGGCGCCTATCCCCCGTTCGACGCGCACGACCCGCTGCGGCTGCTGGTGGTGGGCGGCAGCCAGAGCGCGGCGGTGTTCGGCCGCGTGGTGCCTCCGGCCCTGGCACTGCTGCCCGAAACGCTGCGCCATCGCCTGCACCTGTCGCTGCAGTACCGCGGCGAGGATGCAGACGCGCTGGTCGTGCAGCTGCGGGAGGCCGGCATCGACGCCACCGTGCGCCCCTTCTTCGACGACATGGGCGAACGCCTGCGCGAGGCGCACCTGGTGGTGACCCGCGCGGGCGCGACCACCGCGGCGGACCTGCTGACCATCGGCCGCCCCGCGATCTTCGTGCCGCTGCCGCACGGCGGCGCGCGCGAAGAGCAGTGCCGCAACGCGCGGACCCTGGCGCAGGCGGGCGTGGGCTGGCACCTCCCCGAGGCAGAACTCACCCCGGAATCGCTGGCGGTCGTGCTGCGCGAGGCGTTCGAATCACCGGACCGGCTGCCCGAGGCGGCGCGCGCCGCGGCGGCGCTGGGCAGGCCCGATGCCGCCGCGCGGCTGGCGGACGCGGTCGAGCGCCTGCTTCCCGCGCCGACACCGTAGGAGCGCCTTCAGGCGCGATGCTTTTCCACCCCGGCTTCGTAGTGCGTCGGAATGCCGGACGTCGCGCCTGAAGGTGCTCCTACAATGGGCGGACGCGGCATCGCCGCCGCCACGGGAATGTTGCGATGCGCGATGAACACGATGTCCTGATCATCGGCGGCGGCCACAACGGCCTCGTCTGCGCCGCCTACCTGGCCGGTGCGGGGTTGAAGGTGACTGTGCTCGAGCGTCGCGGCGTGGTCGGCGGCGCGGCGGTGACCGAGGAGTTCCATCCCGGCTTCCGCAATTCCACCGCGAGTTACACCGTCAGCCTGCTCAACCCGAAGGTGATCGCCGACCTGCGCCTGGCCGAGCACGGCCTGCGCGTGGTCGAGCGGCCGTACGCGAACTTCCTGCCGCTGCCGGACGGGCGCGCATTCCGGCTCGGTGGTGCGCACACGCAGGAGTCGCTGCAGGCGTGGTCGCCACGCGATGGCGAACGGCTGGTCGCGTACAGCGCCATGCTCGACCGCGTGGTCGCGGTGCTGCGCGAACTGATGCAGCGCACCCCGCCCAATTTCGGCGAACGTCTGTCGCTGGCCGACTGGCTGGCCTCGTGGGACACGGCGAAGCGCCTCAAGCAGCTCGACCTGCGTGGCCGCCGCGACCTGCTCGACCTGTTCGCCAAGTCCGCAGGCGAACTGCTCGACCACTGGTTCGAGTCCGAGCCGCTCAAGGCCGCGCTCGGCTGGGATTCGGTGGTCGGCAACTTCGCCAGCCCGTACACGCCCGGCAGCGCCTACGTGCTCCTGCACCACGTGTTCGGCGAGGTCAACGGCAAGGCCGGCGCCTGGGGGCACGCCATCGGCGGCATGGGCGCGATCACCCAGGCGATCGCGAAGGAGTGCGTCGCGCGCGGCGTACGGGTGCACAGCGATGCGGCGGTCGACCGCGTGCTGGTGCAGCGTGGGCGAGCGGTCGGCGTGGCGCTGGCCGACGGCCGCGAGCTGCACGCGAAGACGATCGTCTCCAACCTCAACCCGAAGCTGCTGTACACGAAACTGGTGGCACGAGAACACCTGGACGAGGACACCGCGCAACGCATCGCGCGCTATCGCTGCGGCTCGGGCACGTTCCGCATGAACGTGGCGCTGTCGGAGCTGCCGGACTTCAGCGCCGCGCCCGGCGCGCAGCTGCAGCCGCACCACCAGAGCGGTATCCTGATCGGCCCGTCGCTGCGGTATTTCGAGAACGCCTACTTCGATGCGAAGTCGAGGGCGCACAATCCCGGCTGGGCACGTGCGCCGATCGTCGAGCTGGTGATCTCGTCCACGCTCGACGACACCCTGGCGCCGCCCGGCCAGCACGTGGCCAGCCTGTTCTGCCAGCACGTGAGCCCGGAGTTGTCCGACAGCGGCGAGGTCGACGGCGGCTGGGACGCGCACCGCGACACCGTGGCGAAGCTGATGATCGACACCGTCGACGCCCACGCGCCGAACTTCGCGCGCAGCGTGCTCGGCTACCGTGCCCTGTCGCCGCTGGACCTGGAGCGCGAGTTCGGCCTGGTCGGCGGCGACATCTTCCACGGCGCCCTCGGCCCCGACCAGATGTTCAGCGCTCGGCCGCTGCTGGGGCAGGGCGACTACCGCGGTGCGATGCCCGGGTTGTACCTGTGCGGCTCCGGCACGCATCCCGGGGGCGGCGTCACCGGCCTGCCAGGACGCAACGCCGCGCGCGAAATCCTGCGCGACCTGCGGCGCGGCCCGCGTCCGACCTGAGAACCTCGCGCCCGCCCGGGCGGCGCCCACGCGTTTGTCGATGTGCATGAAATCGTTTGCATCCCGGTAGCGGGGGGCGCCGGGCGCCGGGGGCTTAATGAACCCGTCGGTATCGTTTTGCGCTGCAGCGTGCAACCGGGGTAACGAATCGTTCACGATGCCCCCGCACCCGACGTGGGGGAGGGAGCAAAGCCCGCTGGCAGGCAACTGCAAGCGGGCTTTTTTGATGGCGCCGCGTCGAGCGCGATGCGCCCGGATCGTTGAACGCGTCGCCACCGGAGGGGATGGCGAGCAACTGCCACCGATGCAGCATGGCGTCCGCGCGGACGTCGTGTCGCCCGATTCCCGCATCCCGATCCGCGATGCCGCAATCCCCGATCGGACGCGATGCCACAATCCGCGCATGGACGCCGCACGCCCCGACTCCGACGCGATCGCCGATCGCGCACTCGATCGCTTCTCCGACCTTGCGGGCGACGCCGGGCTGCGCGAGCGCCTGAGGCGCGTGGCGATCGCCAGCGATTTCGCCATCGACACCCTGGCGCGGCAGCCGGAGTTGCTGGCGCGACTGGCGCGCGACGACGGCGCGCAGCCGCTGTCGCCTCCAGCGCTCGACCCGGACCAGCGCGAGCACTGGCCGCGCCTGCTGCGCCGCTTCCGCGCTGCCGAATCCACCCGGCTGGTCTGGCGCGACGTGCTGGGCCTGGACGATGTCGACGCCACGCTCGCCGGCACCACGCGACTGGCCGAACGGTGCCTGGCGATCGCGCTCGATGCGCTGGAGCGGGACTTCGCCCTGCGCCACGGCGTGGTCCGCGATGGGGAGGGCAATGCGGTGCGCCTGGTGGTGTTCGGCATGGGCAAGCTCGGCGGCGGGGAGCTGAACTTCAGCTCCGACATCGACCTCGTGTACGCCTACGAACACGGCGGCGAGAGTCGTCCAGAACCGGGGCAGGGCGCACGTCCGCTCGCGGCGGAGGACTACTTCGCCAGGCTCGGCCAGCAACTCGCCCGGCTGCTCGACGACCCGACCGTCGACGGCTTCTGCCATCGCGTCGACCTGCGGCTGCGTCCGTTCGGCAACGCCGGCCGCGTCGCCCTGAGTTTCGCCGCGCTTGAGCTCTACTTCCAGCGCGAGGGCCGGGACTGGGAGCGCTATGCCTGGCAGAAGGCGCGTCCGGTCGCCGGCGACATCGAGGCGGGTCGGCGTTTCCTGGCGACGTTGCGCCCGTTCGTGTACCGACGCTATCTCGACTTCGGCGCGCTCGACGGCCTGCGCGGAATGAAGGCCATGATCGCCGCGGAGGTGGCGCGCAAGGAACTGGCCGACGACGTCAAGCGCGGCCCTGGCGGCATCCGCGAGATCGAGTTTCTGGCGCAGGCGCTGCAACTGATCCGCGGCGGACGCGAACCGGCGCTGCGCGAACCGCGGCTGCTGCATGCGCTGGAGGCGTTGCGCGATGCGGAGCAGGTCGGCGCCGACACCGCGCGTGCGCTGGCCGAGGACTACCGTTTTCTGCGGCGGCTGGAAAACCGGCTGCAGATGCTGCGCGACGCGCAGACGCACGCGCTGCCGGAGTCGCCGGTCGATCGCGAGCGCATCGCCCGCGGCCTCGGCTTCGAGGACTGGGACGCACTTGCGCAGGTCCTCGCCTACCACCGCGACCGTGTCTCGCACGAGTTCGACGCGCTGTTGTCGCAGCGCGAACAGCAGCCCGCCGTCGCCGACGACATCGCGGACTACTGGCGCGCGCTGCCCGATGGCAGCGCGGCCGGCGCGCTGGCGCAGTCCGGATACGCGGACGCGGCCGACGTGGATGCGGTGCTGCGCGATTTCGCCCGCTCGCCCAGCGTGCGCGAACTGTCCGATGCCACCCGCGCGCGACTGGACCGGGTGATGCCGGTGCTGCTGCAGGCCACCGCGCCCGCCAGCTTCCCGCTGCAGGCGATCCGGCGGCTGCTGGCGCTGCTGCAGAACATCCTGCGTCGCCCGAGTTACCTCGCCCTGCTCGACGAACAGCCGCCGGCGCTGGCGCGCCTGGTCGACGTGGTCACGCGCAGCGCCCTGCTGGCCGAGCGCCTGGCCGCGCATCCGCTGCTGCTCGACGAGCTACTGGATGCGCGCGCCGACGGGCCGCTGCCGCAGCGCGAACTGTTCGCCGAGGCCTGCCGACAGGTACGCGGCCTGGACACCGAGGCCGCGTTGTTCTCGCTCAACGAGATCCGCCAGCAGCTCAGCTTCAGGATCGCGCTGGCCACGCTCGACCGCCGCCAGCCGGCGCACGACAGCATCCGCCAACTGGCGTGGCTGGCCGATGCGGTGGTCGACACCGTGCTGGTGCTGGCGCGGCGGGAACTCGAGTCCGCGCACGGCGCGATTCCGGCTTCGGGATTCGCGGTGCTCGGTTACGGCAGCCTGGGCGGGGAAGAACTGGGGTTCGGCTCCGACCTCGACCTCGTATTCGTGTACGACGCGCCGCCGGAAGCGCAGTCCGACGGCGCGCGCCCGCTCGACCCGCCGCGCTGGTTCGCACGGCTTGCGCAGAAGATCGTCGCATTGCTGGGCGCGGTCACCGGGGGCGGGCGCCTGTACGACATCGACGTGCGCCTGCGACCCGATGGCGGGCAGGGCCTGCTGGTGTCCACCATCGCCAGCTACGGCGAGTACCAGCGCGAACGCGCCTGGACCTGGGAACACCAGGCGCTGGTGCGCGCGCGTTTCGTCGCCGGCGACGAGGCCCTGCGGGATGCGTTCGAGCGCATCCGCGGCGATACGCTCGGCCGCGACCGCGATGCCGGCAAGCTGCGCGAGGACGTGGTGTCGATGCGCGCGCGCATGCGCACCGAGCTCGACCGCAGCCGCGACGGACTGTTCGACCTGAAGCAGGGCGAGGGCGGCCTGGTCGACCTGGAATTCCTGCTGCAGTACCTGGTGCTGCGCGAGGCCGCGACGCATCCCGCGCTGCTGTCGCCGCGCGCGACCCCGCCGCTGGTCGACGCGCTGGCGCAGGCGCGCGTGCTGGACGCGTCGTCGGCGCAGGAGCTGCACGCGGCGCATGCGCTGCTGGTGGCCGCGGGGCTGGAGTGCACGCTCGACCGGCGGCCTCGACTGGTGGTGCAGGATCCGGCGCTCGCGGGTGCGCGTACGCAGGTGTCCGGCGCATGGCGGCGCCACGGTCTGAGCGACTGAGCGAGCGCGGACGGTCCGGATGCCATGCGCGGTATATTGCCGGCTCTGCATCGTCACGGGGATGGCCATGGCCGAGGGCGGACACGCCTTGCTGGAAACGATCGAACGCGAGACCGGACCGGATCCGGCGTGGAGCGTGCTGTGGCTGCACGGACTCGGCGCCGATGGCAGCGATTTCGTGCCGATCCTGCCCGAGCTGGTGCGCCGCGACTGGCCGGCGATGCGCTTCGTGTTCCCGCACGCGCCGATGCGCGCGGTGACGATCAACAATGGCATGCGCATGCGCGCCTGGTATGACATCCGCGACTTCGACGACCTGGCCAACCGCGCCGATGCGCAGGGCGTGGCCGAATCGGTCGCGCAGGTCGGCGCGCTCGTCGAGCGCGAGGTCGCGCGCGGCATTCCCGCCTCGCGCATCTTCCTCGCCGGTTTCTCCCAGGGCGGCGCGATCACGCTGGCCGCGGGACTGCGCCGCAACGAGCCGCTGGCGGGCCTGGTCGGATTGTCGACCTACCTGCCCGACGCCGCCAATGCCGCCGGCGCGGTGACGCCCGCCGCGAAAGCGCAGCCGCTGTTCATGGCCCACGGCACGAGCGACCCGGTCGTGCCCTTCGCCGCGGGCGAGCAGAGCGCGGCCTGGATGCGGCAACAGGGATTCGAGGTGGCGTTCAACCGCTATCCGATGCCGCATTCGGTCTGCATCGAGGAGATCCGCGACCTCGGCGACTGGATGTCGCGCCGGCTGGCTGCGGGCTGAGCGATGCCCGAGGCGCAGCGGACGGAGCCCTGGTTGCCCGACCTGTGCCGCCTTCCGCGGCTGGGCGCGATGCTGGGCCTCGCGCAGTTGACGGTGGTGGTGGTGGCGCTGGTTCCCGATGGTTCGCGCGGCTGGGATGTCCATGGGTTCCTGACCGCCAGTGGCTATGCGCTCTGGCTGGCACTGTCGGTGGCGGCACTGCTGTGCGTCTCGCGGCGATGGCTTTCGTCGCTGCCGATGCGCGGCGGAGCACTTGCGGCCGTGGCCATCGCGGTGGCGGTATCGGGAATCGCGGCGGCGATCGTGCACGGCCTGTTCACCAGTGTCGACACCGCCGACCGGCTGCCGTCGTTTTGGCGATTCACCGCAGGCAGTGCGGCGGTCGTCGCGTTGCTGACCGCGTTGGCGTTGCGCTACTTCTACGTCATCGACCGCTGGCAGGCCCAGGTAGGCGCCCACGCCCGGGCGGAGGCCGATGCATTGCAAGCGAGGATCCGGCCGCACTTCCTGTTCAACAGCATGAACATGATCGCGAGCCTGCTGCGCCGTGATCCGGTCGTCGCCGAACGTGCCGTGCTCGACCTGTCGGATCTGTTCCGGGCTGCGCTGGGTGCCGGCGAGGGCCAGTCCTCGCTGGCCGAGGAACTCGACCTGAGCGAACGGTACCTGGGAATCGAGCAACTGCGGATGGGCGACCGGCTGCAGGTCCAGTGGCGCAAGCACGAACCGCTGCCCATGGATCTGCCGATGCCGCGGCTGGTGCTGCAGCCGCTGCTGGAAAATGCAGTGTTGCACGGGATCTCGCGTTTGCCGCGCGGCGGGACGATCGAGATCGACATCGCGGCGGACGCCTCGTCGCTGACGATGCGGGTGCGCAATCCGTCGCTGCCGCCCGAGCAGATCGGGGTCCACGGCGCGGGTCACGCCCAGCGCAGCATCGGTCATCGCCTGGGCTACATGTTCGGGCCGCGTGCACGGATGGTGTCGGGCTGGAACGACGGCTACTATGCCTGCGAAATCAAGCTTCCGCTGGAGCGGACGCCGACGTGAAGATCGTCATCGCCGACGACGAACCGCTCGCCCGGGAACGGCTGCGGACCCTGCTGGCCGAACAGCCGGGGGTCGAGGTCGTTGCGGAGGTCGGCGATGGCCACGAGGCGCTGCACGCCTGCGCCGCGCACGATCCCGACCTGGTGCTGCTCGACATCGCCATGCCCGGCATCGACGGGCTGGAAGTCGCGCGCCACCTGCAGGCGTTCGAACCGCGCCCGGTGGTGGTGTTCTGCACCGCCTACGACGCGCACGCCCTGTCGGCGTTCGACGCCGAGGCGGTGGACTACCTGGTCAAGCCGGTGCGCCCGGAACGCCTGGCTTCGGCGCTGCAGCGCGCACGTGTGCTGACCGCAGGGCGCCAGGACGGCGCGGAAGGCGCGCGGGGCGGCAAGCGACGTACCCATCTGTGCGCGCGCCTGCGCGGCAGTCTGCGCCTGATCCCGGTCGAGGACGTGCGCTACCTGCAGGCGGAGGAAAAGTACGTCGTCGTGCACCACGCGCGCGGCGAGGACCTGATCGAGGAATCGCTCAAGGCGCTCGAGGACGAGTTCGGCGACCGCTTCGTGCGCATCCATCGCAACTGCCTCGTCGCGCGACACGAGCTGGTCGAGCTCAAGCGCGGCCTCGATGGCCACGTGCACGCGATCCTGCGCCACGGCGACAAGCCGCTGGAGGTCAGCCGTCGCTGCGTCGCGCAGCTGCGCGACACGATCCGCCACCTGTAGGAGCGCCTTCAGGCGCGATGCTTTTCGTCTCGACGCGGCAATCCGCGAAAGGCATCGCGCCTGAAGGCGCTCCTACGGGGGTTGCCGCGAAGTGACGAAAAAACATCGCCTGGAGGCGCTCCTGCCGGATAATCGCGGGCATGGACAGACTACGCATCGCCACGCGCAAGAGCCCACTGGCCCTGTGGCAGACCGAACACGTGGCGGCGCGGCTGCGCGCGGAACATCCCGGCCTCCTTGTCTCGCTGGTACCGCTGAGTACCCGCGGAGACGAGGTGCTCGACCGCTCGCTGGCCGCAATCGGCGGCAAGGGGCTGTTCCTCAAGGAACTGGAGCTGGCGATGCAGCGCCTCGATGCCGACTGCGCGGTACATTCGCTCAAGGACGTGCCGATGGACGTCGAGCCCGGTTTCGCCCTGGCGGCGATTCTGGCGCGGGCGGACGCGGCGGATGCATTCGTGAGCAACCGTTTCGACGGGATCGACGCCTTGCCCGCGGGGGCCCGCGTCGGAACCTCCTCGCTGCGGCGGCAGGCGCAACTGCGTGCGCGCCGCCCGGACCTGCAATTGCGGGACCTGCGCGGCAACGTCAACACGCGGCTGGCGAAACTCGACGCCGGCGATTACGACGCGATCGTGCTCGCCTGCGCCGGCCTGCAGCGGCTCGGGTTCGAAGCGCGCATCCGCGCCCGCCTCGAAGCGCCGGACTGGTTGCCGGCCCCGGCGCAGGGCGCGATCGCGATCGAATGCCGTGAACAGGATGCGGCCGTGCAGGCGCTCCTGTCGGTACTGGACGATGCGCCGACCCGGCGCTGCGTCGAGGCCGAACGCGCGATGAACCGCGCGCTGCACGGCAGTTGCCACGTGCCGGTGGCCGCGTTCGCGCAGGAGCGCGGGGGCGGGCTGTCCCTGCAGGGCCTGGTCGGCGACGCGATGAGCGGTCGCCTGGTGCGGGCAGAGGTCGGCGGCGACGACCCCCAGGTCACCGGCCACGAGGCCGCGCAGCGGCTGCTCGACGCCGGCGCGGGCGAACTGCTCGGCCTGGACTCCTGATCCAGGCACCGTTTGCGGCGCGTGTCCGGTCTCGCGGCCGGACACGACGTCAGGGCGCAGACACGTCGACTTCGATCCCCTGCTCCCGCTCCGCTCGCAACCGGTCGGCCCGGGCAACCGCAACCGAGGGCGTTGCGCGGTCTCAGAAGGCGTAGTGCAGGCGCACCGATCCTTCGCGATCGGTGCGGCCGTCGCCGCCGTTGCCGGCGCTGTCGTGGCGCAGTTCCAGATCGCCGAGCAGCGACCACTGCGGGTCCAGTTGCAGGTCCAGGCCGATGGTCTGGCGGACGAAGGCGTTCTCGCGACCGCGTTCCACCCGGACCTGCTGGTTCAGCTCGGCACGCTCACCGAGCCGCTGCGACAGCCGCAACTGCCCCGACGCCACCGGACCCTGCGCCGCGGTGCCGTAGTTGGCGTAGGGCTGCAGGCGGTAGCCTGTGCCGAGTTCGATCTGGACCTGGGTGTGGCGGCTGCGCACGGCCTCGAGGCCGTATCGGGTGTCGACCAGCGCGGCGCCGCCGGTCGAATAGAACCAGTCGCGTCGCGAGGCGGGGGAGGACAGGCCGATGTAGCGGCGCGTGGCCAGGCGCGGCAGCCGCTGCGGCTCGATCGCCGGGATCGCGCCAGGAGCAGAGGTGCGCGCCAGGGCACTCGCCCCGGGCCGGGAGGCCATCCATTCGCCATCGGCGCAGGCCAGGCGCAGGCAGGGCTGTCGCAGCGATACCTGCCCGGAGGCGACCGCTACCGCCGCCGGCACCGCCGGCGCTTCGGGCAGGGGTTGCATGAATACCGGCAGGCCAACCACGGCCAGCCACCAACTGGCGAACATCCGGGCTCCGGTGGAAACGCTTACCGATGCATTATGGCGCGCTGCATCATCATTGAACCTGAACGCTCAGGTGGGCCGATCCGGCGCGGCTGCATGTGTCAGGAACGCATGGCGGTCGACGACCGCAGCCGTGAACGACGCCACCGAGATGACCCAGAGCCACAGCGTTGATCCGCCTACCTCCGCCGCGCTCATCGCCCATGCCAGCGCGGGAACGGCCGCCAGCAGGGCGGGGGTGGCCAGGCTCGACGCCCGGAAATCCCGGGCAGCGGGTCGGCCATTGCCGCCGGCCCGGGCGTCACGCCAGTAGAGTGCGCTCGTCGCGGCTGCCAGCACGCCCAGCACCAGCAGGATGATCAGCATCCGGCCACCGCCCGGCCCGACCGCCAGCAGGCCCGCCAGCAACGCGAACATGAGCGCGAGTCCGGTCGACAAGGCCGTCAGCACCTGGACCGGCACGATGAGCGGATGCGGTACGGCTGACGAGGCGGCCGACGGCCGGGCCACCGCGTTGGCAACGACGACGCCAAGCGAGGTCAGCGACAACAGCATGCCCACCAGGCCAAGCGCGAGGGCGCGAGGGGCGCCGGACGGCGCCCAGGACAGCAGTCCGCCGACGGCCAATGCCAGCGCCGCCGCCGACGACGCGAGCGCATTGCGGCGCAGGTGCCATCGCGTCGGCGCATGCAGCAGGCTCCGCACGCTGCGTGGAGCCGCCGAAGCGGACACCGCGATCGCGGCGGCGACGCACAGCAGGGCAAGTGCCAGGATGAGCGACCACATCTGCGGCGCTCGCAATGCCGCCATGCCCGCGCCGGGTGGGACCAGTGCTACGGAGATGCCCAGCCAAAGCAGCAACCCGAAGCCGGTACCCGACAGCACGGCCGACACGGCATCCGGCAGCGGACGTTGCATGAGCATTCCCCTCCCCTGGCGCAACGCGCAAGGGTGCCACGGTGTCGTCGCGCCAGGAAGTCGAATGCATCACGTCTCGGTGCCCGGGCCGCGCACCGCGACCCCCGGAGCCTGAGTTCCGCCGAGCCGGGGTGCAGCGCGGCTCTTCCTCCTCCTTCCGTCGAACCCCGCGCCGCCGGGCGCGTTGCACAGGTCGTCGATCCGGAACATCGCTGCGCAACGGCTCGAGCACTGGCTGGAAGAACGCGACCCGCCCGGACGGCGCGATGCGTCCGGCCGTGTGTCGCTCAGAAGGGGAAGAAGCGCGGGATCAGCAGGATCGCCGCGGTGCAGAACACCACGTTGAGCGGCAGGCCGATGCGCACGAAGTCGGAGAAGCGGTAGCCGCCCGCGGTGAACACCATGGTGTTGGTCTGGTAGCTGATCGGAGTGGCGAAGCTGGTCGAGGCGGCGAACGCCACCGCCACCAGCAGCGGCTTGGGGTCGACGCCCAGCGACTCGGCCGCGGCCAGCGCGATCGGCACCACCAGCACCGCCGAGGCGTTGTTGCTCATGAACTCGGTGGCGATCGCCGTCATCAGGTACACCGCCGCCAGCGCCGCCAAGGGCCCGTAGCCGCCGAGCGATCCGATCATGAACTCCGCGGCCAGCGCCGCGCCGCCGGTCTTCTGCAACGCGATGCCGAGGGGAATGATCCCCGCCAGCAGCAGGATCACCCGCCAGTCGATCGCGCGGTAGGCCTCGTCCGGATCGATCAACCGGAACACCAGCAGCGCCGCGCAGCCGATCAGCGCGGCGACCACGATCGGCAGCCAGCCCAGCGCGACCACACCGATGGTGGCGGCCATCACCAGCACCGACATCGCCGCGCGGAACACGTCGACCTTCGCCTCCTTGTGCGTTCCGAGCACGATCATGCCCTTGTCCGCGCGCAGATCCTCGATCGCCTTCTCCGGCGCGTCGAGCAGCAGCACGTCGCCGACGCTGAGTTCGACGTGGTCGAGCGGCTGGCGGATGTCGAGCAGGCGGCGGTGGATGCCGTGCACGCGGGTGCGGTACATGTGCCCGAAGCGCATCCCCGCCAAGGTGTGCCCGATCAGGTGCGAGCCGGGCGAGACCATCGCCTCCACCTGCACCCGGCCGGCGGCGAGGTCGCCGTCCAGGTCGCGTGCGACGTGGTCGAACCGGAGTCTGCGCGCCCTGCGCACCGCCGCGATCTGCTTCCACTCGCCGCGCAGCAGCAACCGGTCGCCCTCGCGCACCACGGCGGCCTCGCCGTGGACCGGGTCGCCGTTGCGCAGGATCTCCAGGACCAGCACATCGTCGATGGTGGCGGGCACCACCTGTTCGCGGCGCAGGCCGATGGCGTCGGACTCCGCCGGCACCAGCAGCTCGGCGACGTAGCGGCCCACGTGCTCGGTGTCGTCGCTGCCGGGGATGCCGCGGTCGGGCAGCAGCCAGCGGCCCACCGTCATCAGGTAGAGCATGCAGATGCCGACGAAGACGATGCCCAGCGGCGCGAACTCGAACAGGGTGAAGCCGATGCCCGCCGATTCGCGCGCCATCGCGTCCACCAGCAGGTTGGTCGAGGTGCCGATCAGGGTGCAGGCGCCGGCCGCCTGCGACATGTAGGACAACGGGATCAGGAACCTCGAGGGCGCCCAGCGGTTGGCGGTGCTGGCGGCGATCACCAGCGGCAGGAACACTGCCACCGTCGCGGTGTTGTTGATGAAAGCCGACACGCACGAGACCAGCACCAGCATCAGCAGCAGGAACAGCCAGCGCCAGCGGATCTTCGAGAGCAGCTCGCCGATCGCCACCAGCGCGCCGTTGCGCTGCAGCGCCGCGCTCAGCACGAACATGGCGCCGACCATGACCGTGGCCTGGCTGCTGAAACCCGAGAGCGCCTCCGGCACCGTGACCACGCCGGTCGCCAGCAGCGCCGTCATCACCAGCAGCGCCACCACGTCCATCCGCACCTTCTCGGTGACGAACAGGTAGATGGCGCCGGCCAGGATGCCCAGCGTCAGCCACAGGTCCACGCCGGCCTCCCGTGATCTCCGACGCGCGCGCCCGTGTCCGGCCTCGGCGGCCGGGGTGCGGGGATGCACGCCTGCGGCGCGGTTGCTGTCGTCCTGCTGGCCAAGCGGTTCCGCCGTCTTCCTGCATCGATCCGGTCGGACATGGTGGGACCCCCGCCGCGACGCTGCAATCCCGCGCGCCCGGAACCACGCCGCCACGCACCCCCCGGGCGACGCCAACCTGCGGCCGACGGGCGCATAATCCGGCCATGGACCGATACGAACGCATCCTTTCCCTGCACCGCATCCTCAAGACCTCGCGCTATCCGGTGACGGTCGCGCGCCTGCAGGAAGAGCTCGAATGCTCCCGGGCCACCGTCTACCGCGACCTGGCCTTCCTGCGCGACGCGCTGATGGCGCCGGTGGTCGGGGACGGCGAAGCCGGCTTCCGCTACGACGCCGAGGAGGGCGGGCGGTTCGAACTGCCGGGGCTGTGGCTCAATTCCGACGAGCTGCACGCGTTGCTGGCCGCGCAGCAGTTGCTCTCGCGCAGCGGCGGCGGCGTGCTGTCGAATGCGCTGGCGCCGCTGCAGGCGCGGATCGACAAGCTGCTCGACGAGCATTCGGCCGGCAAGCGCTGGCCGGTGGAACGGGTGCGTGTGATCCCGCACCGCGGCCGGCGCATGGACGAGCACGCGTTCCGTACCGTGTGTTCGGCGGTGCTGCAGCGCAAGCAGCTGGCGTTCGACTACCGCGCGCGCTCGACCGACGAGAAGACCCGGCGCACGGTCTCGCCGCAGCGCATCACCCACTACCGCGACAACTGGTACCTCGACGCCTGGGACCACGAGCGCGAGGCGCTGCGCAGCTTCTCGGTCGACCGCATCGGGGCCGCGCGCGTGCTCGATGCCGCCGCGCGCGACATCGACGAGCAGCAGCTCGACACCCACCTGGCCGGCAGCTACGGCATCTTCTCCGGCCCGCCGAAGGGCGTGGCGACGATCGTGTTCAGCGCCAGGGCCGCGCGCTGGGTGGCCGACGAGCACTGGCATTCGCAGCAGCAGGGCCGGCACCTCGCCGACGGCCGCTACGAGCTCAAGTTGCCCTACAGCGCCTCGCGCGAACTGCTGATGGACGTGCTGCACTACGGCGCGGACGCCGAGATCGTCGAGCCGCCGGCGCTGCGCGAGCAGGCCAAGTCGCTGCTCCAGCTCGCCCTGTCGAACTACGACCGTTGATGGCGGTGGGCGAGGCAGTGGACGGCGCGCCGCCGCGGGCGCAGCGCGAGCGCATCGCGCTGGTGCTCGGGGCCGGCGGCGCGCGCGGCCTGGCGCAGATCGGCGTGATCGAGGTGCTGGAGGAGCGCGGCTTCCGGATCGATGCGGTCTGCGGTTCGTCCAGCGGCGCACTGGTGGGCGGCATCTTCGCCGCGGGCAGGCTGCGCGAGTTCGACCAGCGACTGCGGGCGATGTCGCGACGCGACTTCCTGCGCCTCCTCGACCCTGGCTGGCGGCGTTCCGGACTGCTGCGCGGCCTGCGCCTGGTCGAGGCGATGCGCGAGGTGGTGGGCGACCCCCTGATCGAGTCGCTGCCGGTGGAGTTCACCGCCGTCGCGGTCGACCTGCAGCGCCAGCGCGAGGTCTGGATCCGCGAAGGGCGGCTGTGGGACGCGTTGCGCGCCTCGTTCGCGATCCCGGGCCTGTTCACCCCGCATCGCGTCAACGGGCGCGCGCTGGTGGACGGTGGGCTGCTGGCGCCGTTGCCGATCGCGGCCACGCGCATGTCGGATGCGCACCGGCTGGTGGCTGTCGACATGCACGGTTGGCCGCAGCGTCCGCCCGGCGAGCCGGCGCGGCCGCAGGCCGACGAAGCGCCCACCCTGGCCGGACGCTTCGGCGACTGGCTGGAGCGCGCGGTCGAGCGCATGGCCGACGGCGAGGACACCGCCGCCGACCGCGACGCGCTGCGCATGGGCCTGCCCGAGATCATGTCGCGATCGCTCGACACGATGCAGGCGCAGATCGCGCGCGTGCAGCTGGCGATGGATCCGCCGGAGCTGCTGATCCGCATCCCGCGCGATGCCTGCCAGTTCTACGAATTCTGGCGCGCCGCCGAGCTGATCGATGTCGGGCGGGCGACCGCGGGCAAGGCGCTCGACGCCGCCGGTTACTGATGCCCGCGGCGGCGCGGGCCCGGTCGGGCCGAGGCGGTCGCAGTCCCTGAGATGGCGGCCGGCGACCCTGTGCGCCACCACAGGAGCGACCGTCATGACCCGACCCGAATCCCGCCCGCCGCATTCCGCTGCCCTGCCGACCGTCGAGCGGCTGCTGCTCGGCACGTTGTTCCTGGCCGCGATCGTCCTGCTGACGTTCCCTGCGGCGCGCGACATCGGCGGCGCCTTCGGCTGGACGCCGTTCTGGCTCATGGCGCTCCCGGCCACCAGCCTGCTCGCGGCCCGCCTGCTCGCGTGGGCGCGGCGCGATGGCGTGGCCGAAAACCGCGCACCCGCGCTCCCGGTCCGCCGTCGTCGACCCGCGATGGCGGTCGCGCGCCGCCGTACCATGCCGCGGCGACCGGCCGCGCGCCTGCTCGCGGCGATTTCGCTGCGCTGAACTTCCGTCTTCGGGGTGGGCCCCAGGGACGGGCTTGTCCGGGAACCGCGCCTGGCGTCGATCCCGCCGCTTGCGGAGGATCAGCCCCGGCCGTGGCTCAACGCAGCACCAGCGGCGGTTCGCCGCCCACGATCACCACGTCCGCCGGGCGGCGTGCGAACAGACCGACCGCGACCACGCCCGGGATCTGGTTGAGTTCGCCTTCCAGGGCGACCGGATCGGCGATGCGCAGGCCGTGCACGTCCAGCACCCAGTTGCCGTTGTCGGTGACCACGCCCTCGCGCCACACCGGCTGGCCGCCGGTCCTGGCCAGGATCTCGCGCGCGACCAGGCTGCGCGCCATCGGGATCACCTCGACCGGCAGCGGGAAGCGGCCGAGCACGTCGACCCGCTTGGCCGGATCGATGATGCAGACGAAGCGCGCGCTGGCCTGGGCGATGATCTTCTCGCGCGTCAGCGCCGCGCCCCCGCCCTTGATCAGCCGCCTGTGCGGATCGCATTCGTCGGCGCCGTCGACGTACAGCGGCAGCGGACCGGCGGCGTTGAGGTCGAGGATCTCGATCCCGTGGCCGCGCAGGCGTTCCGTGCTCTGTTCCGAGCTCGACACCGCGCCCGCGATGCGATCGCGGATCCGCGCCAGCGCATCGATGAAGAACGCGACGGTCGAGCCGGTGCCGACCCCGACGACCATGCCGTCCTCGACGAACTCGATGGCCTTTTCGCCGGCCAGGCGCTTGGATTCGGACATGGGAATGGGGAATGGGGAATGGGGAATGGGGGGCGGACGCGTCCGCTGCTGTCGCGGGCCGGCGTCCGGGTTGTCATCCCGAGCGCAGCGAGGGATCTGCCGTGGCATCGGAGGCAAGATTCCTCGCCGCGCTCGGGATGACAAGGACTCCTGCGGAATCCCAATCAGTGCTCACTCGAGCGCCAGCAGCAGCTTCCACTGCGCCGCCGTCACCGGCATCACCGACAGCCGGGTGCCCTTGCGGATCAGCGCGAACTCCTCGCCCAGCGCCTCGGCGTGGCCGCGGATCTCGTCCAGCGCGATGGCGCGACCGAGCTTGCGCACGAACTTCACGTCCACCAGGTCCCAGCGCGGCTGTTCCTGCGTCGCCTTGGGATCGAAGTACTTGGATTTCTTCCTGAACTGGGTCGGATCGGGATAGGCCGTACTGGCCACTTCGCCGATGCCGTAGATCCCCGGCACCTGCGTATTGGAGTGGTAGAACAGCACGCCGTCGCCGACCTGCATCTGGCGCATGAAGTTGCGCGCCTGGTAGTTGCGCACGCCGGTCCATGGTTCGGTTCCGACGCGTTGCAGGTCGTCGATCGAGAAATCGGTCGGCTCCGATTTCATCAGCCAGTAGCGTTTGCGTGGACTCATGCTGTGACCAGGAAGGTGTCGGATTCGGTGCAGACGGCGTCGAGCGGGATGTCCCAGGGTTCGGCCGCGATCGCGTCGGCCTGCTGCACGGCGAAACCGGCGCCCACCAGTCGCGGCGGACCGGATTGCGCGACCCGGAACGCGAAGCTGCGATCGTACCAGCCGCCGCCCATGCCCAGCCGGTGGCCGCGCGCGTCGAATGCCACCAGCGGCACGACGGCCAGCCCGAGCGCGGACGGCGGCAGCAGGGCATCGGCAGGCACCTCGGGCTCCGGGATGCCGAAGCGGTTGGACGTTAGCGGCGCACCCGGTGTCCACGGGGCGAAGCGCAGTGTGCCGTCCTCGTGCAGTACCGGCAGGCAGTAGCGCACGTCCCCGGGCAGGCGCACTTGCCAGGCGTGCAGCGCGATTTCGCCGTCCATCGACCAGTAGCCGGCGACGAAGCCCGAGCGCGGAGCGAAGGGCAGTGCCAGGAGCCGGTCGGCCAGCGGTTCGGCCGCGGCGATGCGCACAGGCGCGGGCAGCGCGCGGCGGCGCGCGCGCATCTCGCGCCGTAGCGCGTCGCGTGCGGACGTCATCGAACGGATTGCGCGGGGATCATGCCCGCCATTGTGACCGGGGCGGCACGGTCACAGGAAGGGCGGCAAGCGTGGCTACTCAGGACTGTCGTGCCGGACGGCGCGCACAGCACCGCAAATGGTGCCGCAGAATGGATACGTCCTCCGCCATGCCGATGCCTGCGAAACGACCTTGAACCCGGGGTTCAAGTGGGAGCGTTCGGTTTCCATCGGGCTTCCCGCTGCGAGGCGGACCTGCACTCCCGGATTCCTCGCGCCCCCGTGGTCGTCATTAAGGGACAAGGCGAATGTTGCGCATGCCGTCGGACAGGGCAGAGGACGCGAAAGCAGTATAGCCCGCTGCCGTTTCCTGCCAAGCCCGTTCGTCGGCAGCAGCGGGTCGCGGTTCATGCCGCGCGTGCGCGGCTCAGCGCGCGTCGATCAGGCCGTCGAGCTTGCGCTGCAGGTCCTCGAGCAGGCGCGCGATCTCGCGATCGCGCTGCTCGTTCTCCACCCGCACCTGCTGCAACTCGTGCGCGAGGTTGAGGGCGGCGAGCACCGCGACCCGGTCGACCGCCGCCATGCGGTTGCTGCCGCGCACCTCGCGCATGCGTCCGTCGAGCAGCCTGGCCGCGGCCATCAGGCTCTCGCGCTCGTCGGCGGCGACGCCGACGGTGTACTCGCGGTCGAGGACGTGCACGCTGACCGCTTCGTTGCCGCCGCTCATGCGCGCGTGCTCACGTGTGCTGCTCCAGCGACTTGAGCCGCGCGATCATCGCCTCGACCCGGGAACGCGCCTGCTCGTTCTTGGCCAGCAGTTGCGAACGTTCGCCGGCGATCTGCTCGTGCTGCTGGCGCAGCGAACGGTTCTCGTCGGACAGCTTCTGGGCGCGTTCGACCAGGGCATCGATGCGCCCGGTCAGGGCGCGAAGCTGGGCGATGACGTCCGGGCGGTCCATGTCGGCACGATAGGCAGCGGGCGCGGGGCGGTCAAGGCGCCGCCAGCGACCGGGCCGGCGCCGGCTCCTGTGCCGGCCGCCAGTTGCGGATGAAGGCCAGGCAGGCGTGGGCGTCCAGCGGCTGCGACAGCCAGAAGCCCTGCACCTCGTCGCACTGCTGGCCGCGCAGGAAGCGGACTTGGGCCTCGGTCTCCACCCCCTCGGCGACCACGTTCAGGCCCAGCGAGTGGGCCATGGTGATCACCGTGCTGGTGATCGCGGCGTCCTCCGGGTCGTGGGTGAGGTCGCCGATGAAGGCCTTGTCGATCTTGATCGTGGTGATCGGCAGCCGCTTGAGGTAGGCGAGCGAGGAGTAACCGGTGCCGAAATCGTCGATCGCCAGCGACACCCCGAGCTCGCGGAAGGCCTGCAGCTTGGCCGCGGTGTGTTCGGCGTTGGCCATCAGCACGCTCTCGGTGAGCTCGAGCTCGAGCGCGCTGGGCGGCAGGTCGATGTCCGCCAGCACGCGGCTGACCACTTCCGGGAAGTCGCCGCGCAGCAGCTGCAGTACCGAGACGTTGACCGAGACGGTGAGATCGGTCAGGCCGTGCTGGCGCCAGCGCTGCAGGGTCAGGCAGGCCTCGCGCAGCACCCATTCGCCGATCTCCAGGATCAGCCCGCTTTCCTCGGCCATCGGGATGAAGTCGGCCGGCGGGATCTCGCCGTGCTCGTCGCTGTGCCAGCGCAGCAGCGCTTCGACCCCGGTGATCCGGCCTTCGGCCAGCGCCAGTTGCGGCTGGAACACCAGGCGCAGCTCGCCGCGGTCGAGCACCTTGCGCAGCGCGCCGGAGATGGTCGCACGCTGGCGCACCACCACGTCCATCGCATCGTCGTAGCGCATGAAGGTGCGCCGGCCCGCGGCCTTGGCCTGGTACATCGCGGTGTCGGCCTGCTTGAGCAGCTCGGTCGGCACGTGCGCATGGTCGGGATACAGGCTGATGCCGATCGAGGGCGAGATCGCGATCTCGCGGCGGTCGTCGAGCAGCAGCGGCGCCTCGAACGCCATGATGATCTCGCGGGCGACGCGGTCGGCCTCCTCCGGCGACTGCAGGTTCTCCAGCACCACCGTGAACTCGTCGCCGCCCAGGCGCGCGACGGTGTGGTGCATGCCCACGGTCTGCTGCAGCCGGGCGGCGGCGGCACGCAGGATGCGGTCGCCTGCGGCGTGGCCGAGCGAGTCGTTGACGTCCTTGAAGCGGTCCAAGTCGAGGAACAGCACCGCGATCCGGTTGTCCTCGCGGTGCGCGCGCACGATCGCGCGCGACAGCCGTTCCGACAACAGCGAGCGGTTGGGCAGGTTGGTGAGCGTGTCGAAGTTGGCCAGGTAGCGCAGTTCCTGTTCGGCGCGCTTCTGCTGGGTGATGTCGTTGAGCACGGCCACGTACAGGATCAGCTGGCCGTTCTTGTCGTAGACGGTGCTCGATTCGATCTGGCAGAGGAATTCCTCGCCATCCTTGCGTCGCTGCCAGATCTCGCCGTTCCAGCGGCCCTTGCGGCGGATCTGTTCGCGGATGTGGTGGTAGAAGGCCGCGTCGTGCTGGAGGCTGTCGAGGATGTTGGAGTTGCGGCCGACCACGTCCTCCTCGTCGTAGCCGGTCATGCGCAGGAAGGCCGGGTTGACGGACACGAAGTCGAAGTTGCGGTCGATCACCGCCACCGCCTCGTTCATGCTGCGCAGCACCTCGCTGGAGATCCGCAGCTCGCGCTCGGCCGCGCGGGTGCCGGTGATGTTGAGCGCGGTCCCGGCGATCCGCCGGATGTGGCCCTGGGGGTCGCGCGCCACCGCGCGGCCGCGGGCGCGCATCCATACCCAGCCGCCGCTGGCGTCGGCCACGCGCAGTTCGGCGAGAAAGGTGTCGGTGCGGCCGGCGATGTAGTCCTCGACCCGCTGGTGCACCATCGGCAGGTCGTCGGGGTGGACCACGTCGCCCACCGCGGACACCTCCTCGGCCAGTTCCCCGGACGGATCTTCGCGGGATTCCGCCGCCAGGCGGTGGATGTTGCCGTTGCCGACATCGTAGGCCCAGTAGCGCTCGCCGGTGGCCCAGAGCGCGAGCTTCAGGCGCTCTTCGCCGTCGCGCAGGCGGTCGATGTAGGACCGCTCGCTCTGCCGCCGGCGCAGGGTGATGAACAGCAGTGCGACCAGCAGCACGGCCGTGGCGGCGGCCGCGGCCAGCAACTGCAGATCCCCCGGATTGGTCGGCACGCGGAGAACCCCTGCGCTTACGTCCATGAATGCCGTCGAGTGTAGGCGTCCGCGCCGGGCGGCAACAAGCGGCCGCTGACATGCGACGGCGCATGGTCCGCATGCAGCCGCGCGGGCGACGTTCTAGACTTGTCGCACACGCAGGAGGAAACCATCCGTGCCCGAAGCCTTGCCGCCGCTGCAGGACGTCGAATCGGCCAGCCGCGACCGGCACCTGGGCGTAGGCGCCAGCGAACTGCACGGCAGCCTGTGCGGCTGGCTGGCCGGCGGCGGCGCCGATGGGCCGGACTGGCTCGGCAAGGTGCTGGCGGACCGGGAACTGGCTGCGGTCGCCCCGGGCGACGCACTGGACCGCCTGCGCGAGGCGACGGCGGCGCAGCTGGAGGACCGCGACTTCGGGTTCGCGCTGCTGCTACCGGATGCCGACGCGTCGCTGTTCGTGCGCAGCGGCGCGCTGTTCGACTGGTGCCGCGGGTTCGTCGGTGCGTTCGGACTGGCGGCCGGGGCCTCCCCGCCGCTGTCGGAGGAGGGAGGCGAAGCGCTCGCGGACCTCGTGCGCCTGTCGGGCGCGGCGCCCGAGGACGGCGGCGACCAGGAGGACGAGGACGCACTGGCCGAAATCGAGGAATACGTGCGGGTCGCGGTCCTGCTGCTGCATGGCGATTGCACCCTGGGTCCGCGCCATCGCGGGCGTTTGAACTAGAGGCCGGTGGGGATGCGGGCGGTCACCGGGATTCCGGCCCAGGGCTATGCACGCCGCCGCCGGCAACTGATGCGGATGGCGGGCGAGGACGCGATCCTGGTGCTGCCCTCCGCGCCGGAGCGCATCCGCAGCCGGGACACCCATTATCCGTACCGCCAGGACTCGGACCTGTGGTACCTCACCGGGTTCCCGGAGCCGGAGGCGGTGCTGGTGCTGGTGCCCGGCCGTCGCCATGGCGAGGCGCTGCTGTTCTGCCGCGAACGCGATCCCGAGCGCGAGGGCTGGGATGGCCCGCGCGCGGGGCCCGAGGGCGCGGTCGAGGCCTACGGCATGGACGATGCCTATCCGATCGACGACCTCGACGAGATCCTGCCCGGTCTGCTCGAGGGGCGGACCCGCGTCTACTACCACTTCGGGCTCGATACCGAGTTCGACCTCAAGCTGATCGGCTGGCTCAACCGGGTCCGTGCGCAGGTGCGACTCGGGGCGCAGCCGCCGCACGAGTTCCTGGAGCTGGGCCACCTGCTCGACGAGATGCGGCTGTTCAAGTCGCGCGACGAACTCAAGCTGATGCGCCGCGCGGCGCGGATCAGCGTGCAGGCGCACGAGGCGGCGATGCGTGCGGCCCGCCCCGGCGTCCACGAGTACGAGCTGCAGGCGGAACTGGAGCGGGTGTTCCGTGCCGCCGATGCCGAGCCCGCGTACGCCAGCATCGTCGGTGCCGGTGCCAATGCCTGCGTGCTGCACTACCGCGCCAACCGCGGGCAGGCGCGCGACGGCGACCTGGTGCTGGTCGATGCCGGCGCCGAATACCGAGGCTACGCCGCCGACATCACCCGCACCTTCCCCGCCAACGGCCGCTACACCCGGGAGCAGCGCGCGCTGCACGACCTGGTCGCGGCGGCGCAGGCCGCGGCATTGGCGCAGGCGCGCCCGGGCGTGCCCTACGAGGCCGGGCACAACGCCGCGGTCGAGGCGCTCACCGAGGGCCTGCTGTCGCTCGGCCTGCTCAAGGGCAAGCTGGAGAAGACCATCGCCGACGGCGGCTACAAGCGCTATTACCGCCACAAGACCGGGCACTGGCTCGGCCTCGACGTGCACGACGTCGGCGACTATCGCATCGACGGCGAGTCGCGCCTGCTCGAACCGGGAATGGTCTTCACCATCGAACCCGGCCTCTACGTGCCGGTAGACGACACCAGCGTGCCGGCGAAATGGCGGGGAATCGGCATCCGCATCGAGGACAACGTGGTGATCACCCAGGATGGCCACGAGCTGCTGACCGAAGGACTGGCGCGCAGCGCGGAGGAAATCGAGGCGTTCATGGCGGCACGTTGAGGGCGGCGCCGGGGGATGATGCCGACATGTGCGTGGGGTGGGTCGGGGCAAGACCGCGTCCGGTCGTCGCGTTAGGGCGCGCTCCGATGGGTCCCGGGTGCGCTGCGCTTACCCGGGCTACGCGGGCTGGCGCGCAGCGCGGAGGAGATCGAGGCGTTCATGGCGGCACGTTGAGGGCGGCGCCGGGGCGTGTGCCGCCATGCGCGTGGGGGTGAGGTAGGGCAAGGCGGCATCCGGCCGTCGCGATGGGGCGCGCTCCGATGGGTCCCGGGTGCGCTTCGCTTACCCGGGCTACGCGGGGCCTGGGCGTCGCGACGGTGGTCAGGTTCCGAGCGCGGCCACCAGTGCGCGGTAGTCGTTGGCCAGCCGCGTGGCCGTCGCCGGCCGGGCGAGGCACTCGACGAGCGCCGGCGGCGGTTCGACCGCGTGCCCGACCAGCGGCTCGACGATGCTCTCGAACTTGGCCGGATGCGCGGTGGCGACCACCGCCCAGGGGCGCGTGTCGCCGCCCTCGCGCAAGGTCTGCAGCACGCTGAGCGCGGTCGCCGTGTGCGGGCAGGGCACGATGCCGTGCCGGTCCGGCGCGGCGCGGATCGTATCGCGGATCGTGGCATCGTCCACCGAATCCGCGACGAACGCCGCACGCAGGGCCGCGTCGTCCGCATGCCAGTGGCGCAGGCGCTCGAAGTTGCTCGGTGCGCCGACGTCCATCGCGTTGGCCAGCGTGGTGCGGGTGGGCTGCGCGGCGTAGTCGTCGCCGGCGAAGTAGCGGGGCAGGGTGTCGTTGGCGTTGCAGGCCAGGCGGATCTCGCCCACTGCCGCGCCCATCGCGCGCGCGACGAAGGCGGCGCTGGCGTTGCCGAGGTTGCCGGTGGGCACGATGAAGTTGAGCGGTTGCCCGTGGCGCGCGTGGTAGTCCGTCGCCGTGTGCGCGTAGTAGGCGGCCTGCGGCAGCAGCCGGCCGAGACTGATGCTGTTGGCCGAACCCAGCGGCACCTGTGCGCGCAGCGCCTCGTCCGACAGCGCCTGCTTGGCCAGGCGCTGGCAGTCGTCGAAGCTGCCGTCGACGCGGTAGGCGACGACGTTGTCGCCCCAGCACTCCAGACCGTGCGCCTGCCGCGGCGACACCTTGCCTTCCGGATACAGGATCAGCACCCGGAATCCCGGGCGCCGATGGAACGCGGCCGCGACCGCGGCGCCGGTGTCGCCCGAGGTCGCGACGACGATGGTGGTCGGCGGCGCGGCCGGATCGCGCAAGGCCTCCAGTGCGCGCGCGAGGAAGCGCGCGGCATAGTCCTTGAACGCGGCGGTGGGGCCGTGGAACAGCTCCAGCACGTGATCGGCCGCGCCGTCGAGCGGCCGCAGCGGCGCGTCGAAGCAGAAAGCGTCGACGCAGATCGCGTCGAGGCGTTCGCGCAGGGCGGAATCGGCGAAGTAGGGCGCCAGGGTGCGGGTGGCCATCGCCGCGAGCGACGGCGCGGGCACGGAAAAATCCGGCCGCGGGAAGCACGTCGGCACGTACAGGCCGCCGTCGGGCGCCAGTCCGGCGACGAGGGCGACATCGATGGACGTCGGTGGAATCCGCCCGCGGGTGCTGGTGAACTGCATGGAATGCAAACCTCGAGCTCAGGATCTGGAACAGGACGAACGCGAAAAACCGGAGTCAGGAAAAACCGGGGTCAGAGTCGACTTTTGGCCAGGACACGACGGTATTCGGGCAGCGCAGGGAAAAGTCGATTCTGACCCCACTCACGATCCGGTCAGGGAAGCACCTCTGCACGCGGCGCGTTGACGGGGGTCACGTAGGCGCGCGCCTCGAATCCGGCGTCGACGAATGCGCCACGCATCGCCGGGGCCGCGGCCTCCGCTTCCGCCTTCGATGCGAACCAGGCGAACACGCT
Source organism: Luteimonas saliphila (assembly GCF_016774335.1). GTDB lineage: Bacteria > Pseudomonadota > Gammaproteobacteria > Xanthomonadales > Xanthomonadaceae > Luteimonas > Luteimonas saliphila. The sequence goes on from NZ_JAETWA010000009.1 coordinate 37,081, forward strand.
GGGGCCGCCGCCGGAGATGCTCGCACCGAGCGCCCCGTGCGCGAGCGCCGCATCCTTCACCTGCGTGAAACCCGGGATCAGCGGTGCGCGCCGTGGCTCGACCAGGACGTCGTGCAGGCCGTCGCGGATCAACGCCGCGTCGCCGCGCTGCAGCCCGAGCAGGAACTGCGCCAGGTGCGCGGTCTGCTCGACCACCGTGTGCAGCGGGTAGGGCTCGGCCAGCACCGCGCGCGAGCGTCGCGTTTCCAGCACCTGGTCGGGATGGACCACCACCGCATGCAGCCAGTCCGGCGCCTCGATGCGCAGCGCGCGGGTGGCGGTCGCCAGCGCGACGCCTCCGAGCAGCATCGGCGCGACGTTGTCGCCATGGCGGCTGCCGCTCGAGATCGCCTCGCCGTCGAGCGCGCAGCCGTACAACGACTCGCGTGGCAGCGGCGCATCGAGCAGCGCGTTCGCGGCGACCAGCGCGGCCACGCAGGACGCCGCCGAACCGCCGAGCCCCGAACCCAACGGGATGCCCTTGTCCAGCGTCAGCGCGAAGCCGAACGGTAATCCCAACTCGGCCCGCAGCGCGATCAGCGCGCCGCCGGCGGTATTGCTCGAGGCGTCCAGCGGCAGCCGCTCGACGCCGGCGATGGCGCCGTGGATCGCCTCGATGCGCACCACCGGTTCGTCGATCCGGCGCACGGTCGCCACATCGCGCGGGCCGTGGACGGCATGGCCCAGCAGGTCGAAGCCCACCCCGATGTTGCCGACGCTGGCCGGGGCGAACGCGCTCGCGCTTGTCTTCATGCGTGCGCGCCGATACCGCTGCTGAGCGAGTGCGCGATCGCCAGCACGTCGCCGAACACGCCGGCCGCGGTCACCTGCGGGCCGGCGCCCGGCCCCTGCACCACCAGCGGATTGCTGGCGTAGCGCGCGGTGGTGAACTGCACCAGGTTGTCGGTCAGGCGGGTATGGCAGCAGGCGTGCGCGGCCGGCAGCGCGACCACGCCGACGCGGGCGCCGTTGCCGCGCGAGAGGTGCGCGATGTGGCGCAGCGCCAGGCCGCCGGCCCTGGCCTCGTCCAGGCGCGCCTGCATCGGCGCGTCGAGCTCCGCCAGCCGCGCCAGGAATTCGTCGCGCGACACGCCCTGCAAGTGCGTGGGCACCAGGCTCTCGATCGCCACGTCGTCCAGCGAGAGCTCCTGCCCCGCCTCGCGCGCGAGGATCACCAGCTTGCGCGCCACGTCGAGGCCGGACAGGTCGTCGCGTGGATCGGGTTCGGTGTAGCCGAGCTCGCGCGCCTCGCGCACCAGCGCCGAGAACGGCCGGCTGCCGTCGTAGCTGTTGAACAGCCACGCCAGCGTGCCCGAAAGCATGCCGTCGATCGCCTCGAGCTCGTCGCCGGTATCGAGCAGGTTGCGCAAGGTCTGGATCACCGGCAGTCCGGCGCCGACCGTGGCCTCGTACATGAAGCGCGCGCCGCCACTGCGCTGGGCCTCGCGGATCGCGAGATAGCGCGACCAGTCGCCGCTGCCGGCATGCTTGCTGGGCGTGACCACGTGGATGCCGGCCGCCAGCCATTCGGGATAACGGCGCGCGATCGCATCGCTGCCGCTGCAGTCGACGATCAGCGCATGCGGCAGGTGTTCGGCGCGGACATGCGCGGCGAAGGCGTCGGCATCGAAGGCCTGGGTGGTCATTCCGGTCAGGCGTGCGACCGCCTCGTCGGGATGGATGGCGAAATGGTCCAGCGCCATGTAGCCGCTGTTGGCGATCCCGCGCAGGCGCAGGTCGATCTGCGACGCGGCCCGCAACTTCGGCAGCACGGCGGCCATCTGCGACAGCAGCGCGCGGCCGACCTGCCCCGGACCGATCACGCCCACCGACACCGTCTGCGGCGACAGCCAGAACGCGGAATGGGCCGCGCGCAGGGCGCGGGTGGCGTCGGCGTCGGCGATGGCCACCGAGATGTTGCGTTCGCTCGAACCCTGCGCGATCGCGCGGATGTTCACCCGCGACTGCGCCAGCGCCGCGAACAGCCGCGCCGCCACGCCGGGAATGCCGACCATGCCGTCGCCGACCGCGGCGAGGATGGCGATGCCGGGGGTGACGTTCACCGCCTGGGTGCGCGCGTCGGCCATGGCGTCGGCGAACGCCGCCTCGACCGTGGCGCGCGCCTGCTCGACCTGCGCGGCGCGCACCACGCAGCAGATCGAATGCTCCGAGGAACCCTGCGAGATCATCGTCACCGAGACGCCGGCGCCGTGCAGCGCGGCAAAGAGCTTCTCCGCCGTACCCGGCACGCCCACCATGCCGTTGCCGACCAGTTCGAGCACCGCCATCTCACGCACGATGGTCAGTCCCTTGACCAGGCTGCCATCGCCGCCGCCCTCGACTCGTTCGACGATGCGCGTGCCCGGTGCGGCGGGGTTGAGCGTGTTGCGGATGCACAGCGGGATGCCGCGCGACTGCACCGGCGCCAGGGTCTGCGGATGCAGCACCTTGGCGCCGAAATACGCCAGTTCGCAGGCTTCGGCGTAGCTCATCGACGGCAGGCACACCGCGTCGGGCACCAGCCGCGGATCGGCCGACAGCACGCCGTCGACGTCGGTCCAGATGACCAGTTCGCCGGCGTCGAACAGGTTGGCGAAGATCGCCGCGGAGTAGTCGCTGCCGTTGCGTCCCAGGGTGGTGCAGCGGCCGGACAGGTCGCGCGCGACGAAGCCGGTGACCACCACGCGGCGGGGCAGTTTGCGTGCGCGCCAGTCCGCGAAGCGCTCGCGCGAGGCGTCCCATTCGACGCCGACGCCCATCTCGCCCGGATGCACGACCAGCACCTCGCGCGCATCGAGCCGCTGCCAGCCGGAGGGCTCGCCGCCGAGCGCGGCCTGCACCAGTCGCGAGGACACCGTTTCGCCGAGGCCGTGCACCTGCGCGACCAGCGGCGCGGTGTCGCCGGTTGCCGACGCCAGGGCGAGCAGGTCGTCGCGCAGGCCGTCGAAATCGCGCGCGACCGCATCGCGCAGGCCGTGGCGCGCCTCCGGATCGATCGCGTCCGCTGTCAGCAGGTGGCGCTCGCGCAGTCCGGACCAGCCCGTGCTCCAGTCCTGGCCCGAGGCGGCCTGCGTGGCCATCTCGACCAGGGCGTTGGTCGTGCCGGCCATCGCCGAGACCACCACCACGCGCACGTCGGCGCCATCGTCGACCAGCGGCGACAGGGCGAGGATGCGGGTGGCGTCGGCGACGCTGCTGCCGCCGAACTTGTGGACGCGGGTGGCCGCAGGCGGGCGCAGCGCCGCGAGCACCGACGAGGCGGAGGAGGAAACGGCATCGCCAAGAATCTGGGGCGGCGCGGACGACATGCTGGGGAAGCTCCGGTTGGGGCTCCGCGTCCGGTCGGGTGGGAAGCCGTGCGGCCCGCACCCGGATCGGGTGCGGAGCGGCGTGGTGATCAGTCCTGCACGCGCGTCCGCACCCCGGCCCGAATGGTACCGGTGGTGGCGATAATCGTCGCAACTGCAACCGAACGCCGGCGTGCGGCGTCGATGCGGAGGGCGACGGTGGCGGCTGCGTGCGGCATGGCCCGCATCAATACCGGACAATGATGCGGCGCGTCAAGGCGGCAATTCGCTTGCGTCGGCAACCATTGCCCGGCGCGCAACACCGTGGCGGGAGCGTCGCCGTGCATGCCGCTCGCCGAAAGTAGATCGCCCCGGCGTCTCGCGCATCCGCCCGGCGGACCGCGCCGGAGTCCACGCGCAACGAGTGGATGGGCGCAGGCAGGGCCATCGTGCGGGTTCGCGAGAAGCGCGGTGGCACGATGCTCCTGCCCTCGCGAACGCACCCGGCCGGCCGCGCTGTCCGGCGCGCCGCGGTCGGCGGCCGGCTGGCGCCACGCGCGCGGCCGGAGTCTAATAGGCGGCGAAGCGGGGGTACCCGCCGCCGGCAGCGCCGGATGGCGGGTTGAGACAGTCCCTTCGAACCTGATCCGGCTCACACCGGCGTAGGGAAGCTTCGCCGCGGTCAGTATCACGCCGTGGCGCCTTCGCTTCGTTCGCGGCCTGCGAATCCCTCGCGGCCGGCGCACCGGACGATGCCGATGAACGCAGTGCCCGCCTCGCTGATCCAGCAGACCGACCAGCTCTCCGAATCGGTCACCAGGCCGATCCCCGGTTCGCGCAAGATCTTCGTCGAAGGTTCGCGCCCGGACCTCCGGGTGCCGATGCGCGAGATCGGGCTGGCGCAGACGCCGACCCTGTTCGGCGGCGAGGACAACCCGCCGGTCACGGTCTACGACACCTCAGGCCCATATACCGATCCCGACGCCCGCATCGACCTGTCCGCGGGGCTGCCCGCGCTTCGCGCACGCTGGATCGCCGAGCGCGGCGACACCGAGGCCTTGCCGGCGCTGAGTTCCGAGTTCGGTCGTTCGCGCGAGACCAATGCGAAGCTCGATGCGGTGCGCTTCCCGAACCGGCTGCTGCCGCGCCGCGCGAAAGCCGGCGCCAATGTCAGCCAGATGCACTACGCCAGACGCGGCATCGTCACGCCGGAGATGGAGTTCGTGGCGATCCGCGAGAACCAGCGCCTGGACGCGTACCTCGCCGCCGTAGGAGCGCCTTCAGGCGCGATGGCCGGAGCGCGGCCCGGGCCTGAAAGTGCGCTCGCCATGCAGCATCCCGGCGAATCGTTTGGTGCAAATATCCAGGCGCGCATCACCCCCGAATTCGTGCGCGACGAGATCGCCCGCGGCCGCGCGATCCTGCCCAACAACATCAACCACCCCGAAAGCGAGCCGATGATCATCGGCCGCAACTTCCTGACCAAGATCAACGCCAACATCGGCAACTCGGCGGTGAGTTCCGGCATCGCCGAGGAAGTGGAGAAGCTGGTCTGGGCGATCCGCTGGGGCGGCGACACGGTGATGGACCTGTCGACCGGCAAGCACATCCACGAGACGCGCGAATGGATCATCCGCAACTCGCCGGTGCCGATCGGCACGGTGCCGATCTACCAGGCGCTGGAAAAAGTCGACGGCCGCGCCGAGGAACTGACCTGGGAGATCTTCCGCGACACGCTGGTCGAACAGGCCGAGCAGGGCGTGGACTACTTCACCATCCATGCCGGCGTGCTGCTGCGCTACGTGCCGCTGACCGCGAAGCGCGTGACCGGCATCGTCTCGCGCGGCGGTTCGATCATGGCCAAGTGGTGCCTGGCGCACCACCGTGAGAGCTTCCTCTACGAGCACTTCGAGGACATCTGCGAGATCATGAAGGCCTACGACGTGGCCTTCTCGCTCGGCGACGGCCTGCGCCCGGGCTGTATTGCGGACGCCAACGACGCCGCCCAGTTCGGCGAACTCGAGACTCTCGGCGAACTGACGAAGATCGCGTGGAAGCACGACGTGCAGACCATGATCGAAGGCCCCGGCCACGTGCCGATGCAGCTGATCAAGGAGAACATGGACAAGCAGCTGCGCGAGTGCGGCGAGGCGCCGTTCTACACGCTCGGGCCGCTGACCACCGACATCGCGCCCGGCTACGACCACATCACCAGCGCGATCGGTGCGGCGATGATCGGCTGGTACGGCACCGCGATGCTCTGCTACGTCACGCCGAAGGAACACCTGGGCCTGCCGAACCGGCAGGACGTGCGCGACGGCATCATGACCTACAAGATCGCCGCGCATGCCGCGGACCTGGCCAAGGGCCATCCCGGCGCGCAGGTGCGCGACAACGCATTGAGCAAGGCGCGCTTCGAGTTCCGCTGGGAAGACCAGTTCCACCTCGGCCTCGACCCGGAGAAGGCGAAGGAATTCCACGACGAAACCCTGCCTAAGGACGCGCACAAGCTGGCGCACTTCTGCAGCATGTGCGGCCCGCACTTCTGTTCGATGAAGATCACCCAGGACGTGCGCGACTACGCCGCGGCGCAGGGGGTGGACGAGGCGCAGGCGCTGCAGGCCGGGATGGCGGAGAAGTCGGCCGAGTTCCGCGAACAGGGGGCGGAGGTCTATCGCCCCGGCTGAGGGCGGCGCGGACCCTCCCGGCGGCGGACGAGCCGGGCTGGCCTGCCCACGCCCGGGCCTGGCCGCGACGGGTGGCATCCTGCGCCCCGGGGCGCGCCGGGGCGGCTGGCCTCATTCGTCCGCCGGCGACGGACAAAAAGAAGGCGCCGCGTGCGGCGCCAGGGTCGGATCGGAGAGAGAGAGCCGATGCGAGTGTGGGGATCGTTGTCTGTGCACACAGTCTGGCGGACTGCGGCTGAAGGGGCTGTGCAGGGGACGTTCGCCCGGTGTGCACGCGCTGTCGTTTCCGGTTGGCGCGGGCGCCGCCCGTCGGTCGCCGCGCGCCGCCCGTAGCGCGGGCGAAAGCGTTCACCCGCCGTAGCGGGCTGCGTGCTAGCGTCGGCGAATCCGACAGGAGGGATTGGCCATGAAAACGTTCCGCGTCGCAACATGGGTGGTGGGGCTGGCGGCCGCCCTTCTGCTCGCTGGCTGTGCCACCGGCCCGCGCATCACCACCGAGGCCGATCCGGAAGCGGACTTCGCCCGCTACCGCAGTTTCGGCTTCTATTCGCCGCTGGCGATCGAGAAGGAAGGCTACAGCTCCGCGGCCAGCGAACGGATGAAGGCGGCGGCGCGCGCGCAGATGGAATCGCGCGGCTACGTCTTCACCACCGAGCGGCCGGACCTGTGGCTCAACATCAACGCCTATACCCAGCAGCGCACCGACGTGAGTTCGATGCCGACCGTCGACTACGCCTATTACTACAGCTACCGCGCGCGCGGCTATTACGTGGTGCCGTACTGGCGCGACCGGACCGACGTCTACCGCTACACCGAGGGCACCCTCAACATCGACCTGGTCGACGCCGCCCGCAACCGCCTGGTTTGGGAAGGCATCGCGGTCGGCCGCGTGTCGCGCGAGAAGGACCCGGCCAAGCGCGATGCGCGCATCGACAGCACGATGGCCGAGATCTTCGCCCAGTATCCGTATCGCGCCGGGTCGGTCCCCGCGCCGCGGTGACGCTCGAACGCTCCGTCGTGCGGTGCACGGCGGAGCCCGCATCGATCCGCCGGATCAGCGGCGGTTCCTGCGCGCTTGGCGCTCGTACTCTTCCGCGCCGATGGTTTCGACCGAGCGCACGTTGCAGCTGGCATTGCGGGCGCGCACCGAGGTGCCCTGCGGACACAGCTGGTTGCTTCGTCCTTGCGTCTCGATCCTGATCAGCGAACTGCGCGCAACGGCGTCGCAATGGCCGCGGAACCCGATCCGGTAGTACGCGTCCCCGTCCTTGAGCAGGAACTGTTCGTTGCCGGACACGCGCGTGCCCTGATGCCCGGCGGACAGGGAGACGCAGTCGGCCAGCACCTGGGCTTCCTTTGCCTCCACCGGGAGCAGGTGCGCGGCGACCAGCAGCGTGGCGAACGTGAGCGTGACGGCTTTCATGGCATGGCCTCTCTTGTGTGGCGGATGTGGGCGACGCGAGCAGGCTACCGCTCCGGTTCGTGCGGCGAATCTGCCTGAAGTGCATGTGACGTGCGTCAGGCGTTCCCGCCAGACGGTGCAAGCCCCTCGCCGTGGCGAAACAGGCGCGGAGGGCGTCGCCAGATGCCACCGCCGGGCGCGGAACGAAGACAGACTGTTTCAGCTGATCCGGATGCACGCGCGGCTGCGCTTCCTGGTGGCTCCGTCGCCAGGCCGCACGCACGTCGTACGCAGCCGATGTCTGGTGACGCGCGCCGGCCGGCCGCGACGCGATGCCAGACCAATGACACATGCGCGCTTGCCGGAGTGATGTCACGCTGCGGGTGAGCACTGGACCGGCGCGCCGACCCGGATCCGCGGACACGGGAATGCACGACGACACCGAACTCGTTTCACACACCGGTTGCAGGGCGCGACTGCCCGCGGCCATGCATCCGTGATCGCGCCGCACGTTCCCCGGCTTCGCGTCCTGGAATGCGAGGTCGACACGATGCGACGCATCGTGTCGCGCCCCGATCGCGGCGAGCCGATGCGCGTCACCGTCAAGGCGATGCAGGTGCTGCTGGTGCTGGTCGAGCGGCGCGGCACGGTGGTCGCGCGCAGCACCCTGCTCGAACGCGTGTGGCCGGACACGATGCCGACCGACGACGTGGTGACCCAGGCGATCGCGCAGTTGCGCAAGGCCTTCGGCGACGACCGCGAGTCGCCGCGCTATATCGAGACCATCGCCAAGGCCGGGTACCGGCTGATCGCGGAAGTGCAGTGGCAGACGGAGCCGGACGGAAGCGATTCGGCTGCAATCGACGGAGAACCCGCGACTCCGGCGGCCGCGCCGCCGCCGGCAGTGCTCGAAGGCGGCACGGACGACATGGCGGAGCCGGCGGCGCGCGTGCCCCGCGCGATCGCCGCCGCCTGGCCGACGCTGGTGCTGGCCGCTGTCTTGCTGCTCGCGATCGTCCTGGCGTTCTCGAAACGTTCCCCGGTCGATGCCGCGCCCCTTGCGGGCGATACGGAACCGCAACGCGTGGTGGCGCCCATCGTCTATCGTGCGATCACGTCCACGCCCGGCCTGGAGCGCCTGCCCGCCCTCTCGCCCGACGGCGCGACGGTCGCGTTCGCGCAGGCCGGCTCGGAAGGCGAAGGCAGCACGCTCATGCTGCAGGAGGTCGCGCAGGCGTCCGCGCGCAGTCTGACGACGCCCGAAGCGGGGCATTCGGACGTGATGCCGGTCTGGTCGCGCGATGGCACGCGGATCGCGTTCGTGCGCGTGACGCCGCGCGACTGCCGGATCATGATCGTCGCTTCCAGCGGCGGCGAGGCGCGCGAGGCGGGGCGCTGCCTGCGCCAGGCCTATTCGATGTTCGACTGGACGCCGGACGGGCGCGGGATCGTGATGGGCGGACTGCGCTCGGCCGAGGATGCCAGCGCGCCGCTGCAGCGGCTCGACCTCGCCAATGGTCGCTGGCAGCCGCTGGCTTACGGCATCGCCGATGGCGATGTCGATCTCATGCCCCGCTATTCCCCCGACGGGCGCTGGCTCGCGTTCCGCCGCAACATCTCGCTCGCCGACCTGTGGCTCATGCCCGCCGGCGGCGGCACGCCGCGGCGGCTGACCAACCTGCGCGGCGATATCCGCGGTTGGGACTGGCTGCCCGACGGCAGTGGACTGGTGTTCAGCCATGTCACCAGCGAGGCCGGCCTGTACGTCTACCGGCTGGCCGACGGCTCGATCGATCCGCTGCCGACGCTCTCGACCGGCAATGCGGTGCACCCGGACCTCGCCGCCGGGGCCTGGTCGATGGTGTTCGAGATCGACCAGTCTCGCAGCGGCCTGTTCCGCGTGCGCATCGACGGCGAGGCGCCCGAGCCGGCACGCGAGCCGCTGTTCGAATCCAGCGGCGTCGACATGCTGCCGGCGATCTCGCCCGACGGGCGCACCCTGGCCTTCATCTCCGACCGCACCATGGCGGTCCAGCTCTGGCTGGGCCAGGTGGGGCGAGCGGACACGCTGCGTGCGATCGAGGGACTGCGCCCGGTGCCGCGCCACCTGCCGGTGTGGTCGGCCGACGGCCGGACGCTGCTGGTGCTGGGCAAGACCGGGGACGGCGACCGGGTGTTCGAGGTCGATGCCGGCAGCGGCCGCGTGCGCCGCCTGGCGGTTCCCGACGCGAACCCCGTGTTCGCGGCCTATACCGGCGATCCGGACCGGCTGCTGGTGGGCGTGGACGGCGGCCAGGGGCGGATCCGGCTGGTGCTGTACGCACGGGTGGACTGGCGCGAGATCGCTTCGATCGACGACGTCGCCGTGGCCCGCTACGACGCCACCGGCGACCGCGTCTTCTTCACCCGGCCGTCGAAGGTCGGACTGTGGCGCGCAGACCCCGGATTGCGCGAGGCGACGCAGGTGTCGGAGGTCGATCCCGCCCCGCAGCACTACCGGCACTGGGGCGTGTTCGGCGGCCGGCCGTTCTACAACGGCCCCGGCGGCGGCTGCGCGACGAGCTGGCGCCCGCTGCTCGAGAGCGATGCCGCCGGCGCCTGCGTGTCGCGCGATGGCGTCGCGATCGCCGGTTCCCCGAGCGTGGACGGCACCGCGACGTGGCTGTACCTGGGGCTGCCGATGGCGCAGAACATCGACATCGGCTGGGCGGCGCTGCCAGTGGGTCTTCGCTCGCTGCGCTGACGGCGGCCGCGGCCGCGAATACATGGCGAAAGTCATGGTTGCGGCAATCGAAGCATGACTTTCGGACGCGCGGCGGCGCAATCTCGGCAAAATTTCGTCGTTCGTTCCTGCGTTTCGGACCCGCACGCGTCAAACAGGTGGCCACACTCCCCCAAGGAAACGGCCATGCAGATGCAAACCACCTGGAGCGATCGCGGTTGCGCGCTCGAACTCGCGACACGAACCGGAAGCGATGAGGCGCCGGCGCTGATGCTGCTCAGCCGTGGCGGCAGCCTGCTGGTCTCGACCCCGGTCGCGACGATGTGGCTGGTACTGCGCGGCGAGGCCGAGGTCGAGTGCCGCGAGGGCCGCTTCGAACTCGGCTCCGGGCAGTGGCTCTCGCTCGATCGCGACGCCCGCCCGACCGTCTACGCAGGCGCCGGGGCCCTGCTGGTGGGCATCGCCATGACCGCGTCGATGCAGACCCAGCTGCACCAGTCGGCGCAGGTGGTGCTGTTCCCGGGCATCGGCGGCGTCGCGCGCGGCGTGCGCGCGGACGCGCTGCGGCTGTGGCGTCGCTGCGCGCCGTTCGGCCGCAACGAGGTGGGGGTGCGCGAGGTCGACCGCCACCTGCTCGGGCAGGTGCTGCGCCTGCTCGCCGCGCAGCAGCACGCGTACCGGTCGATGGTCGACCGGTGCCCCGGGCGCTCGTTGCGTCGCAAGCGACAGGTGTTCAGCCGGATGCAACGCGCCTGGCTGCACATCGAGGGCCACCTCGGGCGCACGGTGCGCATCGCCGAGCTGGCCGGGCTGAGCAACGTGTCGGTCTGGTACTTCACCAAGACCTTCCAGGCGCTGTATGGCGAAGGGCCGCAGGCGGCCTCGGCACGCCTGCGCCTGCGCTCGGCGGCGACGCTGCTGCGGCGCACCCGGCTGTCGGTGAGCGAAGTTGGCGCGGCCTGCGGCTTCGAGAACAACTGCAGCTTCTCGCGCGCGTTCCGCGCCCAGCACGGGATGCCGCCGTCGCTGTACCGGCTCGCTGCCGAATCCGGACGGACAGGGGCCGCAAACACAGCCGACATGGCGCGCCAAGCGAAGGCGGGTTGAGCTCCGTAACGTCTCGGGTGCGTTTAACGCACCCATAACGATTATTCGGAGAGTACCCACATGACTTCCATCTTCGGGCTGCCGGGCTGCCGCCTGGCGGCGCTGTCGATCGGCATCGCCCTCGCGCTGCCGGCAGTCCCGGCGTTCGCGCAGGACGCAGCGAACGACGAGACACAGACCCTCGACCGCATCCAGGTCACCGGCTCGCGCATCACGCGCGCCGACATCGAAGGGGCCAACCCGGTCACCGTGATCGACCGCGCGGCCATCGACGCCAGCGGCAAGGTGTCGGTCTCCGACCTGCTGCGCGACACCACGTTCTCCTCGTTCGGCAACTTCCGGCCGCGCTCGGGCAGTTCGGCGCAGGCGGTGGCCGACGTCGACCTGCGTGGCATCGGCTCGGACCGCACCCTGGTGCTGATCGACGGCCGACGCGCGCCCTACGCACCCTCCACCGGTACCAACGCCGACCTCAACACCATCCCGCTGGCCGCGGTCGAGCGCATCGAGATCCTGTCCGACGGCGCCTCCGCGCTGTACGGTTCGGACGCGATCGGCGGCGTGGTCAACATCATCCTGCGCCGGGACTTCGAGGGCACCGAACTGCGCTACGGCCGCGGCACGCCGAAGGTCCAGGGCGGCGACACCGAGGAAGCCTCGGTCGTGTTCGGCACCTCGTCCGACCGCGGCAGCCTGCTGCTCGGCGCCTCGATGAACTCGCGCGACATGGTCTTCACCCGGGACCAGATCGGCGGCAACGTACGCGGCGGCTCGATCTACGGCAACAATTTCTACTTCGAGAGCGAAACCGAGCCGGGCGAGGAGGGCGCGGCCGGCGGCGCGCTGCCGGGCTACGCCTGCGACGATCCGAACTTCTGGCGCAACGGCGCCAACTGCGTGTTCGACTTCAACGCGATCGCCGCCAACGAGGCGTCGGTCAAGAACAAGTCGCTGTTCGCCCGCGGCAGCTGGCAGATCAACCAGGACTGGTCGGTCTACACCTCGGCCAGCTACAGCGCCGCCGACAGCTTCGGCCGCTATGCGCCGACGCCAGGCGTACTGTACGTTCCCGAAGGCTCGCCCAACGACCCGGTGCCGGGCGACGGCCTCGGCGCCTTCGTCTACCACCGCTACGCCGCGGCCGGCAACCGCGACAACTTCGTCGACAACAACGTGGTCGATTTCAACCTCGGCTTCAACTGGCAGGCGAGCGAGCGGCTGTTCGTCGATTTCGGCCTGCGTCGCAGCGATGCCAGCTTCAAGGAGATCGGCCGCGGCTACATCGTCACGCCGCTGGCCGAGGCCGCCGCCGCCAACGGGTCCTACAACCTGTTCGACCCGTTCGGCAATTCCGAGGAAGTGATCAAGGGCTTCACCGCGACGACCAGCCGGGACGGCAAGTTCGACGTCGAGGAGATCTACGCCAATGCCACGCTCGACCTGTTCCAGATGGGCGGCGGCACCTCCGTGCTCGCCTTCGGCGCCGAGTACCGCACCGAGGACTACGCCGACATCTACGACTCGCTGTCCGAGGCGGGCGTGGTGGCCGGTTCCTCCGGCAACTCCGCTGCGGGCGATCGCGAAGTCTACGCGGCCTATGCCGAATGGCTGTTCCCGGTCCTGGAGACGTTCGACTTCACCCTGGCCGCGCGCTACGACCGCTACAGCGACTACGGCAGCGATGTCTCGCCGAAGGTGTCCGTGCGCTGGCAGCCGCTCGCCAACCTGACCTTCCGCGCCTCGGCCGGCGAAGGTTTCCGAGCCCCGCCGCTGACCTTCATCCATTCCAAGCGCGCGTTCTCGGCCGAGCAGGTGCAGGACTACCGCACCTGCGTGGCGATGGGCTACACCCCGGTGCAGTGCGGCGGCGACGCCAACAACGACAACATCGCCGACGGGCCCGAGGACGAGGACACCGTGGCCTACCAGGTCGACAGCTATTCGACCGGCAATACCGCCCTCGAGTCGGAGAGTTCCAGGCAGTACAGCATCGGCGTGGCCTGGGACGCGACCGACTGGCTGAACCTGACGCTCGACTACTACAGCATCGAGATCGAAGACCGGATCCGCCTGATCGAGTACCAGGAACTGGCGAACTTCGACAACGCCGGCATGCCGTTGCCCGCCGGCACCTCGGTGCTGCGCCGTGCGAACGGCTCGATAAGCGAGATCAACACCGCCTTCGCCAACGAGGGCGATCTCGAAACCAGCGGCGTCGACTTCAACCTGCGTACCCGGTTCGACCTGGACGCGGCCGGGCGGCTGGAGAACTGGCTGCAGATCGCGCGCGTGCTGGACTACAAGGTCACCGACGGCACGACGGTCAAGGACCGCCTCGGCTGGGTCACCGCGCCCGACACCCGCGCCAGCCTGCGCAACACCTGGAGCTGGGGCGAGTTGAGCGCCAACTGGAACGTCAACTACATCGGCGACCAGCAGAACCCGGGCACGGTTCCGGCCTTCGGCTTCCTGGCCGGCGGTGCGAACACCCGCGTCGGCAGCTACACCACCCACGATGTCTCGGCGAGCTACGAGATGCCGTGGAGCGGTACCGTCACCCTCGGCGTGAACAACGCCGGCGACAAGTATCCGCAGCTGGTGGGCTTCGAGAACCGGCCCTGGAACTTCGACCTGTACGACGCCTACGGCCGCACCGTCTACTTCCGCTACGCGCAGAAGTTCTGATCGGGCGCCGCCACGGCGATTCGAGGTGCATCAACCGAAAGCCCCCGGTCACGGGGGCTTTCTTTTTTTTGCGCGCGCGTGCGCCGTCTCCGGCGCTGGCGCCACCACGCGCGACCGCTGCGGTCGTCGGCCGCAAGGGCAACCACGGCCGGCACCGGGCTCGCTGCATGCGGCGCCAAAGGCGCCGGTCACGTCGCCTGCAGGCTCCGCTCCGAGCCGATCGACGCTGCCAGCGGCAAGGCCATGCGCACGTTCGTGCCGTGGCCGGGCGCGCTGTCGACGACGAGGGTGCCGCCGGACGCCTGCACCAGGCTCGCGGCGACCGCCAGCCCCAGGCCGGTACCCTGTCCGCTGGGCTTGGTGGTGAAGAACGGTTCCAGGCAGCGTTCGCGCACGGCGGCGTCCATCCCGTGGCCATCGTCGCGGGCGGAGATCTCGAGCATGCCCGAACCGGCACTGGCCACCTCGACCGTGAACCGCCCGCCCTCGGGCATGGCGTACTCGGCGTTCGCGGCGAGGCCGAGCAGGATCAGCTCGAACTGCGCGCGGTCGAACCGGATCAGGCCGGGAGAGGGTTGCGGCGGCAGCTCCAGGCGGGTTCGCGCGGAGAACAGCTGGCGCAGCATCGGGCGCATCTCCGCGAGGGCGGCGGCGGGATCGAAGACTTCCGGACGCGCATCCTCCATGCGGCCGAAGTCCAGCAGGCGGCGGCTGACGGCCGCGGCGCGCCGCGCGGCGGATTGCACGTCGAGCAACGCATCGTGCGCGTCGTCCAGGGTCGTGCTCGTGCGGCCGCGCGTGGCGTGGCCGAGCACCAGCGTGAGCAGGTGGTTGAAGTCGTGGGCCACGCCGCTGGACAGGCGGCCCACGCCTTCCATCTTCTGTGCGTGCACCAGCTGGTCGCGCTGTCGCTCCTTCTCCTGCATTTCCAGTTGCAGGCGGTCGCGCGCGGCGGCGAGCTCGTTGCCGCGGCGCCGCGCCAGCGCCAGGTTCTCGCGCAGGCCGGTGAGGGCCTGGTCGAGTACGAACGCGGCCAGGACGAAGCCGAAGACGCTGCCCAGCATGCGGCTGCAGAGCACCAGCAGGCTGTCCGGACGGTGGACCAGCACCGCCGCGTCGCGCCAGCCCCCGACCGCGACCAGGGCCACCAGCCAGGCGACCGTCGTCCACATCGCGCGGCGGCTGAGCAGCGCCCCGCCGATCAGCACCGGAACCAGCTGCAGCAGTTGCTGTGGCGCCTGCGGCGCCAGACCCCAGTGGAAATAGGAGACGGTCAGCAATGCCAGCGCGACCGCGATGAACAGCCTTGCCGCCGCGACGAATGCGCCGTGGCGCAACAGCGCCAGGCTGACGAGCAGCGCCACCATGTTGACGAGCGACATGCCTACCGCGAGGGGGTCGATACCGATGGCGCTGGCCCACGCCAGCGCCAGGCTCACCGGCTGGAACAGCGCCGACGCCACCAGTACGGCCTGCAGCATCGACGCATTGCGGCGATCGGCCGGATCGACCCGCGCGAGTCCGAGCCAACGCTGCAGCAGCCGGGGTGCGCGGGCGTCGGAGCGGCCGATGGAGGTGGAGTCGTGCACGGGGGATCGTGTCGGCCGGCGAGGACGGGCGTTGCGCAGCGGATGGGTATTATAGTTGTGGCCTTGCGGGCACCGCGTTCGGTTCCCCGACACAAGGATGCTGGATGGTGCGATGTTCCCCACATGGCGCCGCATGGCTGGCGCCGATCCTGCTCGTGGCATGCGTCGGCGCTGCGGCACAGACGGTTCTTCCGGTTTCCTCGCAAGCCCAGGCCCTGGCGCGTTGCGAGCGCCTGGTCGGCGCGCAGCCCACCGTGGCCGAAGCCGCCGCCCGCGAGGTGCTCGACGCCACCGGCACCTCGCCCGACCAGCGCCTGATCGCCACCGTGTGCCTTGCGGCGGCGCAGGTGCTGGCAGGCCGTGGCGAGGCCGGTGGCGCCAGCCTCGATGCGGCGCAGGAACTGCTGGATGCGCCCGGCGTGACGCCGACGGGACGGCTGGAAGGACAGGCGCGATTGCCGGGACTGCTGATGCGCGTCGGCCGCCTCGATGAGGCGCTGGCGATGCAGGAGTCGGTGCTGGTCGGCGCGCGCGAGCGCGGCATCGTCCCGATGCAGATCGACGCGCTGCGCTTCCTGGGACAGGTGCGTGCCGGCGAATTCGACGACCCGGAGGGCGCACTGCCGTACTTCCGCCAGGCGTACGACCTCCATCGCTCGCTGACCGGCTCCGGTGCGCGACCCAATCCCGTGGTCGCCTACGACCTTGGCTATACCCTGCTGTTGCTCGGTCGCCACGACGAGGCCGACGCGATGCTGGTGGAAGCCGCGCGTGCCGCCGCTGCCCCCGAGCTCGTGGGCCTGGGCGACCGCATCGCCAGCCACCGTGCGGAGCTGCTGCGGCTGCGCGGCGATGCCGCTGCCGCGGAACCGCAATTCGCCGCCGTGCTGGCGCGTCAGCGCGCCGGCAACGACGTCGCGGGCCAGGCGGTGACCCTGCAGCGGCTGGCCCGCGCGAGGCTCGACTCCGATCGCGCGCAGGAGGCGCTGGCACCTGCGCGCGAGGCGCTGGCCGTCGCCGAACAGGCGCGGCTCACCGCCGAGCAGCGCGATGCGCTCGGCGTGCTGGCCGATGTGCATGCCGCGCTCGGACAGCGGGATGCGGCCGCGGCCCACGCGGCGCGGTCGCGCGAGGCCGGGCGCGCGATCGATCGCGAGACCACTGCTCGCAGGCTGGCCGGCCTGCAGGCCCGGGCCGCCAGCGAACTGGAGCCGGGCGAGGCCGGCGGCCGTGTCGCCGAGCCGCGCAAGACCTGGCTGCGCAATGTCGCGATCGTCGCGCTGGCCCTGCTGGCACTGGGCGCGCTGCTGCTGCTGGCGCGCGCGCAACGCCGGCACCGTGAACTGGCCGCGCTGAGCGCCACCGACGCGCTGACGCAGCTTCCGGACCGTCGCCACGCCAGCCGCCACATCGAGGCACTGGCGGCGGACGATGCGGCGCGCGCAGCCGTGTTGTTGATCGACATCGACCGTTTCCGGGCGATCAACGACCGCCTGGGCCACGCAACGGGCGATCGTGTGCTGGAGGCGGTGGCGCGCTGCCTGCGCGACGCCTGCGATGCCGGGGACCTGGTCGCGCGCTGGGATGGCGGCGAGTTCCTGGTGTTGCGCGAGAACACCTCGCCCGAGGCGGCGTTCGCGCTCGCCGCGCACCTGCGGGCGCAGGTCGAACGCCTGCAGGTCGACGACGGCCGGGACGCGCAGCCATCGCCACTTTCGGCGTCCATCGGTGTCGCGTCGCTGCCTCTGTTCGCCGGTGGTGGCGGCGCCTGGCAGGATGCGATGCGTGCCGCCGAGCGTGCACTGCATGTGGCCAAGCGTGCCGGCGGCAACGCGTGGGCCGGCCTCTGGGGCGTGGCGGTGGATGTCGATGCGGTGCGCGCGCTGGACGATGTGCCGGCGGCGCTGGCCGCGGGCGTGTTGGCGAGCGAGGGGAGCCGGGTGATGGATTGGTCGTCCAGAGCGGCGGACGCGGTCGGCAGCGCCGCGTATGCCGACAGGCCCCCCCCGGCATGAGTGCGGCGATGGGCGGCGCCCGGGTCGGTGGCGGCGACAGTGGCGCTTGCGATCGCGATTGCGGCGGCGATGGCCGGGACTGCTGCGCCGGTTCGCCGCGGAACTCGGCCTCAATGACGCAGGCGATCCGCCCGCGCATGCGCATGCAGGGATGAGGACGGGTCCGAACAACCCGACACCTGTTGGCCCGCGTCTCGCGGTCGTCGAAGACGACGCGGAGCTGCGCGAGCAGATCATGCTGCCGGCCCTGCGCAGGGCCGGGTTCGAAGCTGTCGGCCTCGAGAGCGCGCTGCAGTTCTACCGCATGTGGGCCGGCTCGTCCTTCGACCTGGTGTTGCTGGACGTGGGACTGCCGGACGACGACGGCGTCGACGTCGCGCGACACCTGCGCGGGCTTTCGCCCTCGCTGGGAATCGTGATGTGCACCGGACACGGGCGCAGCGCCGACCGCATGCGCGGTCTGCGCGCGGGCATCGACGCCTACCTGGTCAAACCGCTCGAGATGGAGGAGGTGGTCGAGACGTTGCGCAACGTGCACGGGCGGCTGGCGGGTCGCGGCGGAGCGGACGTGCCCGGGCAGGGCGGCTGGGCGCTCGATCGCCATGGCTGGTCGTTGTCGGCGCCTTCCGGCGCCACGGTGACGCTCAACCAGGCCGAGCGCCAGATCATGGGCATCCTGGCCGCCCGTCCGAACCAGCCGGTGAGCCGCGAAACGCTGATCTCCCACCTGACCAGCGACGTCGACGGATTCGATCCGCACCGGCTGGAGATGCTGGTTTATCGCCTGCGGCGCAAATGCCTGGACGCGTCCGGCGAGGCCCTGCCGCTGAAGGCCGTACGCGGCGTGGGCTACCTGTTCGAACGGTAGGCGCCGGCGCGCCGCTGCGAGCGGCGAGGGTCATGTGCCCGGCGAAGATTCCCCGCCATCGAGCGGCAAACGGATGCGGAACACCGCCCCTGTCCCGCGCCCGGCGGGATCCAGGATCAGGCTGCCGCCGGCGGCCTCCACCAGGTCGCGACCCACCGCCAACCCCAGCCCGGTGCCGTGGCCCTCCGGCTTGGTGGTGAAGAACGGCTCGAAGATGCAGTCCCGCAGCGGTTCGGGAATCCCGCTGCCGTCGTCGGCAACCGCGATCTCCAGTGCCGCGACATCCACGACCCGCGCGGTCACCGAGAAGCGACCGCCCTCCGGCATCGCATCGGCGGCGTTGGCGGCAAGGTTGAGCAGCACCAGCACGAACTGCTCGCGGTCGAACCGGATCGGCGCCGGCGAACCGGGCAGTTGCAGTTCGAAGCGGACCGCCGCGCCCAGCGTCTGGCGCAGCATGGGTTCGATCTCGCGCAGCGTCGCGGCCGCGTCGAAGGTTTCGGCCAGGGCGATGTCGCGCCTGGCGAAATGCAGCAGCTTGCGCACCTGCGCGCTGGCGCGGGTGGCGGCGGAGCGCACGCCCTCCAGCGCCGCCGCACGGTCCTCGGGCGAGGCGGCCTGGAGGGCATTGGCCGCGTAGCCGTTGACCAGGGTGAGCAGGTGGCCGAAATCGTGGGCCAGGCCCCCGGCCATGCGTCCGACGGCTTCCATTTTCTGCGCGTGCAGCAGTTGCGCCTGCGCCCGTTCGCGCGCGCCGATCTCGCCCCGCAGCTGCGCATTGGCCCGTTCCAGCTCGCTGCCGTGCGCCATCGCCTCCTCCAGGCTCTCGCGCAGCGCGGCGACGCTGCGATCGATCACCAGCGCGATCAGCAGGAACATCACGCTACGGATGACGGCGTCGCCGAAGGCGTGTCTCGCCTGCATGACTTCGTTCATGACATCCGCGCCGGCGCCGAACATCAGCGCGAGCACCACCGCGCCGTACATGCCCCACAGCGCCTTGCGTCCGATCATCATGCCGGCGACGAACAGCCACAGCACCTGCACCGGCATCTCGAACATGTGCGCGCCCAGGCCGCTGAGCGCATACGACACCACGAGGATGATCGCCACCAGCACCATCAGCTGGCGGATCGCCCACTGGAAGCGGCCGCGACGGATCAGCACCACCGACCACAGCGCGATGCCGCTGATCAGCAGGCTGGCCGACAGGCTGACCGTCTCCCCGGCTCGCCAGGGGATCTGGGTTCCGAAGATGCGGTAGAGCCACAGCGCCGGCGGCAGGGTGCCGAGCGCCAGCAGGATGAGCTGCAGCATCGGCGCGTTGCGGCGATCGACCGGATCGGCGATCGCCGGAACCTGCAGCCAGTGCGTCACCCTGCTCATCGCCATCGTGCGTCGTCTCCCGTGCGGATGGTCGGAATGATGGCGCAGATGCATCGGCGCGTAACTCACCTCACGTGAGCAATCGTGAGCGAAACGCGATTGATGGTCGCGGGACGCCTTCCTACAGTGCGCGCACTTTCGGCGTCGCCGTCCGGCGATGAGCCTTCGGCGCGCGCCGCAAGTCCGGATCAGGGGGATCCAGTACCTCGCGTGGGCGGGGTATCCGGGAACGGACTGCTTGCCCCTGGTCGTCATGCGCATGGCGAAGGGCGGCATCCACGCACATCCGTGCGCGGCGTGCCGCGGACTTTCCTAGGGGGTTGCAGGTGCTTTCGAACGGTTTCGGGCAGGCCAGGGCGGCCGCCGCAGGTGTGGTTCTAGCGCTGATCGCGGGTGTCGCCGGACTGGCGGCATCGCCGGTCCTCGCCCAATCGGCATCCCTGACCAACGTGGCGACGGTCGCCGCGCCCGACGGCATCGCCGACCCCGACCCGGACAACAACACCGACAGCGCGACGGTCACGATCTCGTCGGCGGCCGACTACAGCTTCTGCACGGCACCGGGCGGCAGCGCGACGTCCAACGCCGTCTACAGCATCGTCAACGGCGTCGCGATCGCGCGCTACGAACCCGGCGCGGCCGCCGACGCGGCGGTGCCCGAACTGGCGCTGCCGACGGTGGGCGGCAATGTCAACGCGCTGATGATCGATCCGGTGCGCGATCGCATGCTGTTCCATGCCACCACGGGTTCGATGATCTGGGCCTACGACGCCGCCAACGGCGGCTGGTACCAGGCGCTGCCCGCCGGGCTGCCGAGCAGCGACTTCCCGCGCGCCGGCATGGCGCCCGATGGCGTGGGCTACCTGATCGCCAGCGGCGGCTCGCCCGTGGTCTACCGGCTGACCGCCGACGCGTCCGGCTTCGGCTACAGCGCCCAGAGCATCGGCAACCTGCAGTACGACTTCGCACCGACCGATACCGGCTCCGGCGACGTAGCCTTCGATGCCGACGGGTTCGGCTGGATCGCCGCGGGGCAGGACCTGTATCGCATCGACTTCTCGACGCCGGGGAGCCCGCAGGCCACGCGCCAGACGCGCCCGCTGCTCAACGGGCAGCCGTCGACGATCCAGTGGGCCGGCGTCGCGTTCGCGGACGACGGGCGCCTGTTCGTGGCCAACAACTCCAGCCCGAGTCAGTACTACGCCTTCGACCCGGGCACGGGCGTCCTGACGGCGCTGGCGCCGACCGGCGCCAACGGTTCGCGCGATCTGGCGTCCTGCGCGTTTCCGGCGATCGCCGAGGCCGAGCTGTCCGTGGTCAAGGCGCTGGCCGAGGTGAACGGGCAGCCCTACGTCGACGGTGCCGCGGTCGCTCCCGGCGACGTGCTCTCCTACGCGATCACCATCGGAAACGCCGGCGGTGCCGCCGGCACGCTGTTCGCCGGGGATGTGGCCGAGACCGTACCGGCGAACACCGCCTATGTGGCCGCCGGCAACGACTTCACTTGTGCCGGCACTGCGTGCACCAATACGAGCGCGCTGAACGTGCCGGCGAACGGCAGCGCAGTGCTGCGCTTCGTCGTGCAGATCGACGACCCGGTGCCCGCGGGCGTGTCCAGCATCGCCAATGCGGTGACCTTCCCCAACGACGACATCGACTGCGCGGCCATCGGCAACGATTGCGACGAGCTCACGCCCCTCGGGCCCTCGACGTCGGTCGAAAAGACCTCGAACCCGGGCTCCGGCGCGGCGGTCGGTGCCGGCCAGACCATCGATTACACGCTGACTGTCACGGTGGCCAATGCGGCGACGACCGAGGCGATCACGCTGACCGACACGCTGGGCACGGGCCTGACGCTGTCGGGCGCGTTGCCGGCCGGCTGCACCTCTGCTGGCCAGGTGGTGACCTGCGTGCTGGCTGCGGGCGCGACGGTGGGCGTGCACACGTTCGACTACGCGGCGACGGTGGACGCCGATGCGACCGGTTCGGTCGGCAACGTGGTAGTGGCAACGACACCGCCGGGCGGCGACCCGGATCCGGAGTGCACCACGTGCACGACCGAACATCCGCTGACCCCGGCGACCACGGTGACGAAGAGCTCGAACCCGGCTTCGGGCGCGACCGTGACCCCGGGTCAGGCGATCGATTACACGCTCGCGGTGACCGTAGCCAACGCCGCGACCACCGAAGCGATCACGCTGACCGACACGCTCGGCGCCGGCCTCACGCTGGACGGCGCGCTGCCGGCTGGCTGTACCGCTGCTGGCCAGGTGGTGACCTGCGTGCTGGCTGCGGGCGCGACGGTGGGCGTGCACACGTTCGACTACGCGGCGACGGTGGATAGCGACGCGACCGGTTCGGTGGGCAATGCGGTGGTGGCGACCACGCCGCCGGGCGGCGATCCGGATCC
>NZ_JAETWA010000010.1 GCF_016774335.1 Luteimonas saliphila
CCGAGTGGCAATCCCCGGCCCGGAACGCCCCGAGCCGCAAGCCCGGGACCACCCCCTGACAACCGGGCCAGGCTCCCTCACATGGGAGAAGAACCTTTTTACTGGCTCTTCTCCCATGTGAGGGAGAAATGGTCTGCGATGGGGAAGTCCCAGTCAGGACTTCGGATGGACGCCGCGCCCCGGCGCCCGGGAATCGCTTTCCGCTCGGTCAGGGCATCGTGCCCTGACTCGCGCGCAAAACATCCATGTTTTGCTTGCCGCGATCCCCGGGCACCAGGACGCGGCTCATCGTTGCCTGCCCGCGATGGCCGGGTGGCCAGCTCCTTCGAAGCCAGGCAGATGACTGGCCGATGGGCGTTCCGGGTCGGGGGTTGCGAAAAGCAGCGCATGGATGCGCTGCGGCGGCGAGTCAGCCATGGGCGAGCGCGGACGTCTTGCGCGGCACAGCCGCGCGTCCGCGTGAGCGCCCGGCGCGCTGCGCCGAGCCGGACCGCGCAGCGGGCTGACCGAGCCGGGTAGCAATCCCCGGCCCGGAACGACCCCCGGCCGCAAGCCCGGGTCCAATCTCCGACAACCTGGTCAGTTCCCTTACATTGGAGAAGATCCTTTTTATTGGCCGTCGTGGGGGCCCCGCCGTCCTTCAGGATCGCGTATCACCCGCCGCGCGACGCCATCGGTGTGGCGGCCTAGAATCCGCGCACCCCATGCGCAAGATCATCCACATCGACATGGACGCGTTCTACGCGTCGGTGGAGCAGCGCGACGATCCGTCGTTGCGCGGCCGGCCCGTGGTCGTTGCCTGGCGCGGCGCGCGCTCGGTGGTCTGCGCGGCGTCTTACGAGGCGCGCAGGTACGGCGTGCGGTCCGCGATGCCGGCCATGCGCGCCGAACGGCTGTGTCCCGACGCCGTGTTCGTGCCACCGGACTTCGTGCGCTACAAGGCGGTCTCGCGGCAGGTGCGCGCGATCTTCCTCGAGCACACCCCCCTGGTCGAGCCGCTGTCGCTGGACGAGGCCTACCTCGACGTCACCGCGCCGCGGATCGAATCCTCCAGCGCCACCGCGACCGCGCAGGCCATCCGCGCCCGGATCCGGGAGGAAACGCAGCTGACGGCGTCGGCGGGCGTGGCGCCGAACAAGTTCATCGCCAAGATCGCCTCCGACTGGAACAAGCCCGACGGCCAGTTCGTGGTCAAGCCGGCGCAGGTGGAGGCCTTCCTGCTGCCGCTGCCGGTCGGCCGCATCCCGGGCGTGGGCAAGGTGATGCAGGGCAAGCTGGCCGAACTCGGCGTGCAGACCGTGGCCGACCTGCGTGCGCTCACGCGCGAGGAACTGCAGCTGCGCTTCGGCAGCTTCGGGGCATCGCTGTACCGGCGCGCGCGCGGCATCGACGAGCGGCCGGTCGAACCCAACCAGCCGGTGCAGTCGATCTCCGCGGAGGACACCTTCGAGCGCGACCTGCCGCTGGCCGAGCTGGTGCCGCACGTGCGCCGGATCGCGGAGAAGGCGTGGAACGCGACCCGCAAGACCGAACGCATCGGCCACACCGTGGTGCTGAAGCTCAAGACCGCGCAGTTCCGCATCCTGACCCGCAGCCTGACGCCCGAAGCGCCGCCCGGTGGCTGCGAACCGTTCACCGCGATCGCGCTCGCCCTGCTCGACCGCGTGGACCTGCCGGCCGACACGCGTTACCGGCTGGTCGGCGTGGGCCTGTCCAACTTCCGCGACGCGGAGGACGCCGCGCCGCAGCCGGGGCTGTTTCCGGTGGAGGCCGCCGCGTCCTGAGCTGCGCGGTGGCTGGGCCCGTACGTGCCCGTGACGACGCCGGGGACCCTTCGGACCTGCATCGAGATCGCGCGTGGGCCGCGCCGCCAGGCAGCGCAGCGGGAACCGGTCAGGCGGACGGACACCGACGGCCAGCCCGCGTCGCGGGCCGGCCGGATCACGTCCGCGTCGTCTCCACGCGCCGGTCCGACGGCCCCGAAGGGGCTCCAGGTCGTGCACCGGCGTGGAACGCGCCGGACCATTCCTCCGTCGCTCCGGGGCGGGGCGAAATGCGTGCGCGCCTGGGGGCGTCGTGCATGCGCCGCCGGCCGCTAGACTGCAGGCCCGTTCCACGAGCCGGCCCGATGTCCGCAGCCCCCCGCGCGATGTTGTTCGACCTGGACGGCACCCTGGTCGACAGCGCCCATGGCATCGCCTGGGCGGTGAACCAGACCCTGGCCGAGCTTGGCCACCCGGCGGCGGACGAGCCGCTGGTGCGTAGCTGGATCGGCGAAGGCGCGCGCTTCCTGCTGCACCGCGCGCTGCGCCACGCGGGCGCCGACCTGCCGGATGGCAAGGCCTTCGATTGCGTCTTCGCGTTGCTGATGCGGCACTACGCGGCCTCGCTGCCGCGGCAGGCGCGCGCCTATCCCGGCGCGGACGCCGCGCTGCGCGGGCTGCGCGAGCGCGGGGTGGCGGTGGCGCTGTGCACCAACAAGCCGCAGCGCTTCATCGATCCGCTGCTCGAGGCGCTCGAGTGGCGCATGCTGTTCGACGGGATCGTCGGCGGCGACACGCTGCCCGAATCCAAGCCTTCGGCCCTGCCGCTGCTGCACCTGGCGCGCGCGCTCGACGTGCCGGTCGAGGCCTGCCTGATGGTGGGCGATTCGCACACCGACGCGGCCGCCGCGCATGCCGCCTCCATGCCGCTGGTGCTGGTGGACTACGGCTACCACCGCGAGTTCGACCTGCACGGCGCGGGCGCGGTGGCGGTCATCGGCGACCTGCGCACGCTGCTGCAGATGCGGACTCCTGGTGCGGCTGCGCACGCGGTGTCGACCCGCGCCGTCTAGCCGCTGCAGGACGGCGAGGCCGCAGACCGCCTCCGGGACGATGTCGGTGCGATCGTGGGGTGTCGCGCACGCCACGCCCCACACCCCGGGTGCGCTTCGCTTACCCGGGCTACGCACTGCCGGCTCCTGGCGCAGGCGCGCACGCGGTGCCGACCGGCGCCGTTTAGCCGCTGCAGGACGGCAAGGCCGCAGACCGCCTCGGGGACGATGTCGCTTTGATCGCGGGGTGTCGCGACCGCCACGTCCCACACCCCGGGTGCGCTTCGCTTACCCGGGCTACGCACTGCGGATGCCGGTTGCGGATACGGCATCGCCCGTGGTGTCCTGCGGCGGGGTGTAGCTGCCGCGGCAGGCGGCCCCCGGTTCACTCCTCGCCGCGCGCCCGTCGATCCCCGGACGCGCTGTCAGCACTCATGCCTGTGTGCTGCCAACACGGCAGGTGCGCACGGCGCTAGGCTGGGTCGGACCAACGGGGAGACAGACATGAGCGGGATCCGACAGGGGGCGGCGGCCGCGTTGTGGCAGGTGCTGATTCGCGAGGCGCTGGACAGGCGCGGCGCCGAGCTCGATGAATCGCAGGAAAGCTACCTGGTGTTCGTGCTGCTGCGCCACCAGCGCGACGCGCACCTGCTGGCGCGTATCCAGGCGCTGGAATGGCTCGATGCGCAGACGCAGGTCGGCAGCGTGCGTAGCGACGCGCTGCGCGACGTGGGCGACCGCTGCCTGCTGGTGGCGGGGCTGTTCCCGGCGCTAGCGCGCCGGCGCCGGGTCGGCGTGGAGTACTTCGTGGACCTCGGGCGCGGTGCCTACCAGGGCGTGGCCGATGCCGGGCACGACGCCTATGCCGAGCTGTTCGCGCGCCTGGCCGGCACCTATCACGAGCTGGTGGCGACGCTGCAGGCGGTGCGGGGGCAGGTCTCCTTGCCGGTGCCGATCGCGCACCCGCGCGCCCTGCACTGACACGGTCGGGCAGGCGGGTCTGCGCCCGGCGCTGTCGCGCGTGCACCCCGCCTGTGTCGTAGGAAGCGCTCTCCCCGGGCAACGTGGCCCGCGTCGCAGCGGGCGTGCCGTACCTGGCCGAGCGCTTCCCGATGGGCTTCAGTGCACCGACGGGACGGCGACGCCGGTTGCCCACGCGCGCGCCGGCCGTCCAACCCGTCAGACGCCAGCCAGCCGCCTGCGCGCATGCGGCCGCGCAGCCCCAGGCTGGCGGCCGGCCCCACGACGCTCCTGCGCGCGTCAGCGCCCCGGACGCCAGCGCAGCGCGACGTGGTATTCGCGCCCCGGCTGGTAGTACCAGGCCACCGTCTCGTACTGGCGGTCGAACACGTTGCTGGCGCGCGCGAGCAGGGTCCAGTCGCGGTGCAGCGCGTATTCCAGGCGCAGGTCGGTGGTGGCGTAGCCCCCCAGGCGCACGGTGTTGGCGGGGTCGTCGTAGCGGCTGCTCGCACCCTGCACCGTGATACCGGCGCGCAGCGGGCCGAAGCCGCGGTCCAGGTCGATCCGGCCGGTGCTGCGCGCGCGGCGCGCCAGCAGGTTGCCGTCGTTGGCGCCGCCGCTGCGGTCGCGCGGATCGGTGTGGCTGAGCTCCAGCGCGACGTCGATCCCCGCCAGGGTGGTGCCGAAGGCGAACTCGGCGCCGCGGATGCGCGCCTGGTCGACGTTGCTGCCCACGCCGCGATAGTCCGGCGGCGGGTAGACGAACACGATCAGGTCGTCGATCCGGCTCTCGTAGACGTCGAACGACCAGTGGTGGCCCTGCGCGATGCGGGACAGGCCGAGGTTGAGGCTGGTCGATTCCTCCGGCCGCAGGTCGGGGCTTTCGGAGCCGGGGTAGTACAGGTCGTTGAAGGTCGGCGCCTTGTAGCCGGTGCCGAGCGAAGCGGTCAGGCGCAGGCCGTTGTCGAACGCTGTACCCCAGCCCAGCGCGCCGGTGACGTGGCTGCCGAACTGTTCGTTGTCGTCGTGGCGTACGCTGGCCTGCAAGCGCTGGGCACCCGCCTGCCCACTGTAGGCGAGGAACACGCCGGTGTTGTCGCGCTCGTCGACCGCATATGCGGTGGCGCTGTCCACGCGGTCGTTGCCGTGGTCGACGCCGAGGCTGAGCAGCTGGTCGGAGGCCAGCTGCACGTCGGCCTGCACGGTGGCGCTGTCGCGACGGGTCTGGAAGTCGCTGCGCGGCAGGGTGTCGAGGAAGTCGTCGGAGCGGTCGACATTGCGCGCCAGCGCGAGGCTCAGCGCGAGCCGCCCGTCCCCGGGCGCGTGCCGCAGGCGGGCACCTGTGACCCGCTGCCGGATGCGCGAGCGGTTGGTCCACGAGCCGTCGAACTCGTTCTCGGCGTCGGCCTGCAAGAACTGGCCGTCCAGCACCAGCGCCTCGCCGAAGCGGTAGCCGCCGCGCAGGCTGACGGAGGTGCTGCGGTAGCCGTCGTCGTCGGGCTCGTCGGCGAAGCAGCCCTGGAACAGCGCGCCGGAGCCGCGGCAGGCGTTGAAGCCGTCGGTGCTGTCATAGGCGCCGTGGGCGCCGATCCAGCCGCGCTCGCCGCGGTGGTCGAAGCCGGCGCTGGCCTCGCGCGCGTCGTGGCTGCCGCCGCCGACGCTCGCGTAGGGCGAGAAGCCCGTGGCCTGGCTGCCGCGGGTGAACACCTGGATCACGCCGCCGATCGCTTCGGAGCCATACAGGCTCGAACGCGGCCCGCGGATGATCTCGATGCGTTCGATCTGCGCCAGCGGCAGGTCCTGGATCGCCGCCATGCCGGCGGTGGCGGAGTTCATCTTGACCCCGTCCACCAGCACCAGCACGTGGTCCGATTCGGTGCCGCGCAGGAACAGGCTGCTGAGCTTGCCGCGGCCGCCGGTGTTGCCGACGTCGATGCCGGCGCGTCCGCGCAGCAGTCCGATCAGGTCGCGCGCCTGGCTGCGCTCGATTTCGGTGCGGTCGATGACCTGCGCCGGCACCAGGCTGTCGGCCAGGCGCTGCTCGCTGCGGGTGGCGGTGACCAGCACCGTGTCGAGGTCGGTGGCGGCGGCATCGGCGCGCGCCGCGCCGGGCAGGGTGGAGGCGGACAGGAACAGGGCGGCGGCGATCGCCGCGGGCAGGGAACGGTGCATGCAAGGCTCTCCATGGCGCGCACACCCGCGTACGCGCCGGTTTCGGTCGAGTCACGACAGGGAGAGCAGGGGCCGCGGAACCGGACACACGCGCCGGCATCGCCGCCGCGACGCCCTCCGCATCGCAACCAGTGAGCTTCGTGGCCGGTCTCCGGACTCGCGCGCGAGGCATCCGATGCCTCGGCCGTCGCGCCTTCCCATGCCTTGGGCACAGTGGCGGATGCGGCGGCCTGACGCGCTTACCGTTGCGGGGGCAGTGCCGGAATGGCCGTGTCGCTGCTCGCGACGTCGGCGTCACCGGCTTCCCGTTTCAGCCCTTGGACGCATGTCCGCGGGCCACCTCGAAGCAGCGCGCATTGTACGCGATCGGGGTATCGGCCCCGCAGGAGCGCCTTCAGGCGCGGCCGCTGTCCGGGTTCTGGAGGCGCTCCAGCACATCGCGCCTGAAGGCGCTCCTGCGAACGGCGGTCAATCGTGCTCGCCGCCACCGGGGTCGTCGAGGAAGCCGAACGAGGGCGCGGGCGACTCGTCCTGGTGGTGGGTGGTGGTCACAGGCGCTGCCGCAGGCCGACCGCGCGGCGGCGGCAGGCCGGCGGTTGCCGCCTCGACCGCGGCCACCAGCTCGGCGCGGCGGGCCTCGGGGATCTCCTGCCAGTGGCAGTCCTGCAGCGCGCCTTCCAGCGCATAGAGCATGTTGAGACTGGGTTTGAAACCGGCGCGTCTGACCCGCATGAACGCATCCACCGGGCCGGCCGCCACCAGGTCCTCCTGCGTGCGCAGGCCCACCTGGCGCAGCCAGGCGGCGGACTTGGGACCGATGTTGCGCAGTTTCAGCGGAGCGTTCATGGCAGCGACTCGACGTAGATCCGGGCGATGGTTTCCAGCCCCTCCTGATCCATAACGTCGAAACGGGCCGGATCCGGGCTGTCGAGGTCGAACACCCCCACCAGCGCACCGTTCCGGACCAGCGGCACCACCAGTTCCGAGCGCGAGGCCGCGTCGCAGGCGATATGGCCCGGGAAGGCGTGCACGTCCTCGACCCGTTGCGTGCGGCGGCTGCTCGCGGCGGCGCCGCATACCCCCCGGTCGAGCGGGATGCGCACGCAGGCGGGCAGGCCCTGGAACGGGCCGACCACGAGTTCGACGCCATCGTAGAAGTAGAACCCCACCCAGTTCAGCCGCGGCAGTGCGTGGTAGACCAGGGCGGCGAGATTGGCGGCGTTGGCGATCCGGTCGCGCTCGCCATGCAGGAGCGCGCGGGCCTGTCCGGCGAGCTGGGCATACTGTTCGGGCTTGTCGCCGCTTAGACTTGTGGCGCTGAACATGCGGGCAGTGTAGCAGCGCGTCCACGCGCGCTCCGGAGGACGGGTGAAGGATCTGGGACGGCTCGATCGCGACGGCTCCGGCTTCCGCCTGCGCGGCGGACAGGTGACGCGGCTGGAGACCTTCGTCGACGCCGCGTTCGCGTTCTCGCTGACCCTGCTGGTGATCGTCACCAGCGACCTGCCGCAGACCGCCACCGAGCTGCGCGAGGCGCTGAAGAAGGTGCCGACCTTCGCCGCCTGCTTCGCCGTGCTGATGATGTTCTGGGGCGCGCACAACCGCTGGAGCCGGCGCGTCGGCCTGGAGGACGCGAAGTCGACCCTGCTGAGCCTGGCGTTCGTGCTGGTGGTGATGGTGTACGTGTATCCGTTGCGGATGGTGAGCTCGAGCTTCCTGTCGCTGGTGACCGGGGGCTGGCTGCCGAACGAACTCGGTATCGACCCGGACCATGTGATGCGCGACCTGCAGACCACGTTCATCGTCTACGGCCTGGGCTTCGGGCTCCTGGCCTGGTTGCTGTGGCGGCTCAACGCGCACGCGCAGCACAGGGCCGATGCGCTGGCGCTGGACGCCAACGAGCGCCACCTGCTGCGTACCGAGGCCGGTTCGCACGCGATCCTGACGCTGGTCTCGCTGGCCAGTCTGGTGTTCGCGCTGGCGCTGTACATCGCCGATCCGAAGTTGCGGGGTCCGATGCGCGTGTTCGCCGGACTTCCGATGTGGTGCTATGCGACGCTCGGGCTCTGGATGCCGTGGTACCACACGTACCGCGAGCGGCGACGGTTGTCGCTGCATGCGGCGACGCTTCCGGGTGGTGGCGGCGCGTGAACCGGGCCTGTTTCGTCACCGGTACCGACACCGGGGTGGGCAAGACGTTCGCCTCGGCGGCCTTGCTGCATGCGCTGCGGGCGCGGGGCCTGCGTGCGGTCGGGATGAAGCCGGTCGCCAGCGGCTGCGTGCACACCGCCGGCGGCTGGCGCAACGAGGACGCGCTGGCATTGATCGCTGCCAGCGATCCGGCCCCGGCCTATGCCGACGTCAACCCGTACGCGCTGCCCGCTGCGACCGCGCCGCAGCTGGCGGCGCGCGATGCCGGCGTCGCCGTGGCGCTGCCACCGCTGTTGTCCGCCTGCGCGCGGCTGGCGGCGAGCGCGGATGCGGTGGTGGTCGAGGGCGTGGGCGGCTGGGCCGCGCCGCTGGCGGACGGATTCGAGCAGGCGGAACTGGTGCGCGCGATCGACGCCGATGTGGTGCTCGTGGTCGGGCTGCGGCTGGGCTGCCTCAGCCACGCGCGACTGACCGCACGCGCCATCGAAGCCGATGGCTGCCGTCTCGCCGGATGGATCGGCAACCGCATCGATCCGTCGTTCGACCGCGCGGACGACTACCTCGACCTGCTCCGCGACGCCCTGCCGGCGCCGTGCCTGGGCGTGCTGGCGCATGCGCCGCATGGGGGCAGCGCCGCAGCGCACGGGCTCGAGGTGGCATCGCTGTGGCGGAGCGCGGGCGGCCGCTGAACCTCGCCGCGTGCCCTTCCGTAGTGGGGGAGAGCGCCAGAGGCGGATCCAGCAGCCCCCCCGCAGCGGGGAAGGCGTCGCGCGCATGCCGTATCCCTTCCCCGACGCGGTAGGGGAGGCGTCGAAGCGGAGGTCCTATCGCCTTCGCCCACGCAGTGGGGGAAGGGAACGAAGGCGGACGGGGGCGCGTCGAAGGCGCGGCAAGGATCTCGTCCGCGTCCACCCTCACCCCTGCCCTCTCCCGCGAACGGGACAGGGCTCCGTCCCGGCGTCAGCCGTGCTGCGGCGCCGGCGGCGGCAGCCGATCCGCGTCGTCCGCTGCGCTCGCCGTCTCGTAGTCGCGATCGTGCGCATGGTCGCGGGCGAGGTACAGGTAGAACGCCGGCAACACGAACAGCGTGAACACGGTGCCGATGGTCATGCCCGAGGCGATCACCGTGCCCATCGAGAAGCGCGAGGCCGCGCCCGGGCCGCTGGCCATCAGCAGCGGGATCATCGCGAACACCAGCGCCGCGGTGGTCATCAACACCGGCCGCAACCGGATCGCGGTCGCTTCCTCGATCGCCTCGCGCTTGGACAGGCCCTGCTCGATCTGCAGCTTGTTGGCGAACTCCACGATCAGGATGCCGTGCTTGGAGATCACCCCCACCAGCGTCATCAGGCCCACCTGGGTGTAGATGTTGATGCTCATCCCGGGGAAGGCCTCGATCCCCGAGAAGCCGAGGATCCCGCTGACGATCGCCAGCACGTTGAGGGTGAGCAGCGCGCCGCAGATCGCCATCGGCACGGTCAGCAGCATGATCAGGGCATCGCGGAAACTCTCGAACTGCGCCGACAACACCAGGAAGATCACGATCAGCGCCAGCCCGAGCGTGATCAGCATCGCCGACCCCTCCTGCTTGAACTGGCGCGACTCGCCGGCGTAGTCGACGCTGTAGCCCTGCGGCAGCACGTCGCGCGCGGCCTCGTCCAGGATCGCCAGCGCCTCGCCCTTGCTGACCCCAGGGCGCGGCGCGAACGTGATCGCCACCGAGTTGAGCTGCTGGAAGCGCTTGAGCGACTGCGGCTGGGTGCTCTCGCGCAGCGTCACCAGGGTCGACAGCGGGATCAGCTCGCCGTCGCGGGTGCGGGTGTAGTAGTTCTGCAGCTGCGCGGCGTTGAGCCGGTCGCTGCGCTGCACCTGCGGGATCACCAGGTAGGAGCGGTTCTGCATCGCGAAGCGGTTGGTGTAGCCGCCCGAGAGCATCGCCGACATGTCGGCCGCGAGCGTGCGCATGTCGATGCCGAGCGAGGCCGCCTTGTCGCGGTCGATCACCACCTCGATCTGCGGCTTGTCGATCTTCAGGTCCTTGTCGAGGAAGATGAAGCGCTTGCTCTCCATCGCCCTGGCCAGGATCTGGTCGGCAAGCTCGCTGAGCTGGCTCAGCTCGCCGACGCCGCCGATGACGAACTCGCCGCCGCCGTCGCCGCCGGCGCTGGGCAGCGAGGGCGGAACCAGGGCGAAGGTGTTCAGCCCGGTGACCTCGCTGATCTTCGGCTGCAGGTCCTGCTCCAGCACCTGCTTGGTCGAGCGCTCGCGCTCGCTCCAGGGCTTGAGTACGAAGCCGGCCATCGCCATCGGGCTGGCGCCGCCGCCGGCGCCGCCGAAGCCGCCGTTGAACAGGAAGTAGTCCTGCACCTCGGGCACGTCCTTGGCGATCTGGGTGACCTCCTCGGTGTAGCGCTCGACGTAGTCGAGCGTGGCCGTGGGGTCGGCCTGCGCGATCGAGAAGATGAAGCCCTCGTCCTCGAGCGGCGCCGGTTCCTTGGGCGCGGTCATGTACAGGAACGCGCACGAGACCAGCACGATCGCGCCGAACAGCGCGATCACGAACTTGGTCTCCAGCGCGCCGTGCAGCCGCCGCTGGTAGCCCAGGCGCAGCTTGTCGAAGCGGGTGTCCAGCCAGGCTTCCAGCCGGCCCTTGCTGCCCTCGCCGTGCGGCTTGAGGATCTTCGCGCTCATCATCGGCGAGAGGGTCAGCGCGATCACGCCGGACAGCAGCACGCTGCCGGCCAGGGTGAACGCGAACTCGGTGAACAGGATGCCGGTGAGACCGCCCTGGAAACCGATCGGCAGGTACACCGCCACCAGGGTCGTGGTCATCGCCACCACCGGCCATGCCAGCTCGCGCGCGCCCTTGATCGCCGCGTCGTAGGGCGACATGCCTTCCTCGATGTGGCGGTGGATGTTCTCCAGCACGATGATCGCGTCGTCGACCACGATCCCGATCGCCAGCACCATCGCCAGCAACGTCAACAGGTTGATGGTGAAGCCCATCAGCAGCATCAGGAACAACGAGCCGACCAGCGACAACGGCACCGTCACCGCCGGAATCAGCACGCTGCGGATGCTGCCCAGGAACAGGTAGATCACCACGATCACGATGATGACCGCCTCGATGATGGTGGTCACCACCTCGTTGATCGCGTCCTGGATCGCCTCGGTGCTGTCGTAGGGGATGGTGGCGATGATGCCTTCGGGAAGCTGCGGCACGATCTCGTCGTCCCACAGCTGGCGCACATCCCGGATCACGTCCAGCGAGTTGGCGTCGGGCGAGACGAAGATGCCCATGAAGGTGGCCGCTTCGCCGTTGATCCGGACCGAGGTGCCGTAGTTCTCCGAGCCCAGCACCACGTCGGCGACGTCGCCCAGGCGCACGATCGCCCCGTCCTGCTCGCGGATGACCAGCTTGCGGAACTCCTCGGCGTTGCGCAGGTCGGTGCGCGCGGTCATGTCGATCGCGACCATCTGGCCCTTGGTCGAGCCCACTGCGGAGAGCACGTTGTTGGACTGCAGCGCGGTGGCGACGTCGCTGGCGGTCACCTGCAGCGCGGTCATGCGATCGGGTTTCAGCCACACCCGCATCGCGAACGTGCCGGCGCCGAGGATGTCCGCGCGCTGTACCCCACCGACGGTGACCAGCTTGGGCTGGACCACGCGGGTGAGGTAGTCGGTGATCTGGTTGTTGTCGAGCGTCTCGCTGGCGAACGACACGTACATCGCCGCGATCTGCTGGCCCTGCTGCAGGTCGATCACCGGGTCTTCCGACTCCGGCGGCAGCTGGCCGCGCATCTTGTTGACCTTGGCGGCGATCTGGGTGAGCGCCTCGTTCGGGTCGTGGTCGAGGCGGATGTAGGCCTGGATGGTGCTCACGCCGGCCGAGCTGGTCGAGGCCAGGTAGTCGATGCCCTCGGCGCTGGCGATCTCGCGCTCCAGGGGCGTGGTGATGAAGCCCTGGATCAGGTCGGCATCGGCGCCGTAGTACACGGTGCTGACATTGATCACCGCGTTGCGCAGCTCCGGGTACTGACGCACGTTCAGTTCCGAGAACGCACGCAGTCCGAAGATCAGGATGAACAGGCTGACGACCATCGCCAGCACCGGCTTGTTGATGAAGATGTCGGTGAATTTCATCGCTCTTCCCGTGTCCTGCCCCGCGTGCGGGGGTGAGGGAAATCCGTTTGCGCGGCAATGCCGCGCGGGTTTTCCGAACGGCCGGCGCGCTGCGCCGGACCGGACGGAATTCGAAGTCGCCCCGGCGCCGGCGTCAGCGGTTCTCGGCCTGCGGCTGCGCCTCGGAGCTCGGCTGGATCTTGTTGTTGACAGTCACCTCGGCTTCGTTGCGCAGCTTGAGCAGGCCGCTGGTCGCGACCCGTTCGCCGGGCTTGAGGCCCTCGGTCACGGCGATCAGGTCGCCGCGGGCGGTGCCGGTCTTGATGAAGCGCTGGTTGACCACTAGCTTGTTGCCGGTCAGCGCATTGCCCTGCATGTCGGTCTCGCCCTCCTTGCGCGGCACTTCGCTGATCACGAACACCGCGTTGCCGTAGGGGTTGAAGCTGACCGCGGTCTGCGGGATCACCACGACGTCGCGCTCGCCGCCGAGCGCGAGGTCGACGTGGGCGAACGCGCCCGGACGCAGCGTGCCGTCGGGGTTGTCCAGCGTGGCCTGCGCGGTGAAGTTGCGCGTGCCCGGGTCGATCCCGGGTTCGATCGCAGTCACCCGGCCCTCGAACACCTTGCCGGGCAGGGCGTCGACCGTGGCGCGGATCGTCGTTCCCGGCTTGAGCTTGTCCATGTACAGCTCGGGCAGGTTGAAGTCGAGGTAGATCGGGTCGAGCTGCTGCAGGCTGACGATAGGATCGCCCGGCGAGACGAACTGGCCGAGGTTGACCTTGCGGATGCCGAGTTCGCCGCTGAACGGCGCGCGGATGGTCTTCTGCGCGATCAGCGCGCGCTGCGCGTCGGCCTGGGCACGCGCGCTGGCGGCGGTGGCGGTGCGCTGTTGCACCTCGTCCAACGACACCAGCTGGTCCTTGCCCAGTTGCTGCCAGCGCTCGGCCTGGACGTCGGCCAGGCGCGCGGCGGTCTCCAGCGACTTCAGCGTGGCCAGCTCGTTGTCGGTGTTCAGGCGCACCAGCACGTCGCCGGCCCGGACCGGCTGCCCGGCCTCGAATTCGAGCGCACGCACCACGCCACCGGCTTCGGTGGTGACGTCGGTCCCGTTCACCGCCACCAGGGTGCCGACCGCCTCGGTATCGTCCGACCAGCGCTCGGCCCGCGCCTCGGCGGCACTCACCGCCGCCGCCGGCTGCGGCATGTTGTCGAAGAAGTTGTTGGTCTGCGCGCCGATGAAGGCCTTGACGGCGAACACGCCGCCGAACACCAGCGCGGTGACCAGCAGCATCAGGATCAGGCGCAGCGCGAATCGCGGTTTGCGCGTCTTGGGGGCGGTGGACATGGGCGGAGCCTTGCGGGGGGACGGGGGACGGGCGACGGGGGACGGGATTCAGCGGATCGGGCGTACGGGATACGGGCAGGGCGCGTCGAATACATCGCGGCACAGGCGCTGCGTCATGCGGTCGAGCGAGTCGTCGTCGCCGGGGTCGAACAGCGGACGCCAGCCGTAGCCATTGAGCAGGTAGTGCAGGTGCTTGAACAGCAGCCGGTACGGATCGCCGATGCCGGCCGGCTCCAGCAGGCCCTGCTGCTGGGCGAGAGTATGCATACCCAGGCACAGGATCCATGGGCCGATCGTCAGGCATTCGTCCGGCATGGCGAAGCCCGTCGGCAGGTCGCCGTTGCGACGCGCCTCGGCGGCGATGCCGTCGACCGCACTGGCCAGCGGTTCGCAGGCTTCCAGTGCGCGTTGGCGGCTGTCGGCGGAGGCGGCGCCCCAGACCACGTCGGTCCAGACGAACTGGGCGAGGCGGAAATGTTCGGGTTGCTGGCGCAGTACGATCAGGTCGGCCAGCGCGATCGCGACGATGCGGTCGCGGGTCGCGCCGCTCCAGCGCGCCGCGCGCTCGAACAGCTCCACCCGGCCCAGGCAGTTGCGCGTCGACAGCGCCACCAGCAGGTCTTCCTTGCTGGCGAAGTGCTTGTACAGCGTGCCGATCGCGTATTCGCATTCCTCGGCGATCTTCGACATCTGCAGGTTGAGCAGTCCGTCGCGCTGGATCAGCGCCTGCGCGCAGTCGAGGAACAGGTCCTCGCGGCGTGCGAACTCGCGCTGCTTGCGGTCGACGGTGGCCATGGCTCGGGGAGGGTGCTGCGTCCGGGGAGCGGGATTGTGAACCAGATTCATTCCGTGATCCAGCGTCCGTTGTTCCTTCCCCGGGGACCGGCGTCGCCGCCTGCAGGGCGCGCGACCACTGACGAACGGCAGGGTCCATTCCTTCGGCCAACTAGTATACTCGCCGGTACAGAAATTACGACCTGCCCGCGCTTCGCGTGGGCCCGTACCGGGATTGCCCATGCGCCGCCTCACCCCCTTGCCGTTGCTCTTCCTGCTCGCCGCCTGTGGTGGCGAGCAGGCCGCCCCCAGTCCGCCCCCGCCGGAGGTCGGCGTGATCGAGGCGATGCCCGCCGACCTTCCGCTGACGCTCGACATCGGCGGCCGCCTGGCGCCGTTCCGCAGCGCCGACGTGCGCGCCCGGGTGCCGGGCGTGCTGCAGAAGCGGGTGTACGCGGAGGGCAGCGATGTCCGCGAGGGCGACGTGCTGTTCCTGATCGATCCGGCGCCGCTGCAGGCGGCGCTGGGGACGGCGCAGGCCTCGCTGGCGCAGGCGCAGGCGAACTACGCCAATGCGAAGGCCGGCGCCGACCGTGCGCGCCAGCTGGCGCCGCAGAACTACGTGTCGCAGTCCGATCTCGACAACGCGCTCGCCGCCGAACGCAGTGCCGCCGCCGCGGTGCAGGCGGGGCGGGCTGCGGTCGATTCCGCGCGCATCAACCTCGGCTACGCCACCGTGCGCGCGCCGATCGCGGGCATCGCCGGCAGGCAGCGCGTGACCGAGGGCGCGCTGGTCGGACAGGGCGATGCGACCCTGCTGACCACGGTGGACCAGGTGGACCCGCTGTACGTGAACTTCTCGATCAGCGTCAGCGAACTCGAGCGCATCCGCGCCCTTGTCGCCGCCAGCGGTCGCGACCGGTCCGAGGTCGCGGTGCGCCTGCCGGACGGCAGCGAGCATGCGCACAAGGGCGTGCTGGACTTCTCGGCCGACCTGGTCGATCCGGCGACCGGCGCGGTGTCGATGCGCGCGAGCGTTCCCAATCCCGACAAGCGCCTGCTCCCCGGCACCTACGTCACCCTGGAGGCGACCATGGGCATGCAGCAGGGCGTGTTCGCGATCCCGCAGGCGGCGGTGCAGCGCGACGCAGCCGGCGCGTACGTGCTGGTGGTGGGGGCGGACGGCAAGGTCGCACGCAGGGACGTGCGGACTTCGTCGGCCAGCGACGGCGACTGGATCGTCACGGAGGGTATCTCCGCCGGCGAGCGGGTGATCGTGGCCGGGGTGCAGAAGGTCCGCGTGGATGCGCCGGCGACGGCCGTGCCGTGGCAACGCGAGGGCGCGGCGCGGGCGTCGCCGCAGGCGCCCGCCCAGCCGGGGCCGCAGCCTGCGGCGCCATCCGCGGAACCATCCGCGGCGCCCGCTGCGGTACCCGACGGCGCGCCCGCCGACGCCGACGCGGAAGGCTGACCGGCCATGCCAAGGTTCTTCATCCACCACCCGGTCTTCGCCTGGGTCGTCGCGATCCTGATTTCGCTCAGCGGCGTGATCTCCCTGCTCAACATGGGCGTGGAGTCGTACCCCAACGTCGCGCCGCCGCAGGTCACCATCAGCGCCACCTATCCTGGTGCCGATGCGCAGACCGCCGAGCAGGCGGTCACCCAGGTGATCGAGCAGCAACTGACCGGCATCGACAACCTGCTGTACTTCAGCGCGTCGTCGAGCTCCTCGGGGGGCGTGTCGATCACGCTGACCTTCGAGAGCGGCACCGATCCCGACATCGCCCAGGTGCAGGTGCAGAACAAGGTGTCGCTGGCGACGGCGCGCCTGCCGACCGAGGTGATCCAGCAGGGCGTGGTGGTGGCCAAGGCCAACAGCGGCTTCCTGATGGTGGTCGGCCTGCGCTCGGTCGATGCCTCGATGGACCGCAACGCGCTCAACGACATGATCGCCTCGCGCATCCTGGAGCCGCTGGCGCGGGTGCCGGGCGTGGGCAATACCCAGCACTTCGGTTCGTCGTACGCGATGAACATCTGGCTCGACCCCGAGAAGCTGCAGGGCTACGGCATGTCGGCCTCGCAGGCGCTCGCCGCGGTGCGCGGGCAGAACGCCCAGTTCGCCGCAGGTTCGATCGGCGCCGATCCCGCGCCGGAAGGTCAGGGCTTCACCGCCACGGTCGCCGCCGAAGGCCGCTTCAGCACGCCCGAGCAGTTCCGGAACATCATCCTGCGTTCCGATGCCGAAGGTGCCGTCGTGCGGCTGGGCGACGTGGCGCGCGTCGAGGTCGGCGCGCAGGGCTACGGCTTCGACGCCAAGTTCGACGGCAAGCCGGTGGGCGCGGTGGCGGTGACGCTGCAGCCGGGTGCGAACGCGCTGGCGGTGGCCGAGGCGGTCACCGCGCGCATGGACGAGCTGCAGGCGACGTTCCCGACCGGGGTGGAGTGGTTCACGCCGTTCGACACCACCACCTTCGTCCGGATCTCGATCCAGGAAGTGGTGGTGACCCTGGTCGAGGCGGTCGTACTGGTGTTCCTGGTGATGCTACTGTTCCTGCAGAACCTGCGCGCGACGATCATCCCGACGCTGGTGATCCCGGTCGCGTTGCTGGGCACGTTCCTGGGCCTGGGCATGATCGGCTTCACGGTCAACCAGCTGACGCTGTTCGCGATGGTGCTGGCGATCGGCATCGTGGTCGACGACGCGATCATCGTCATCGAGAACGTCGAACGGATCATGGCCGAGGAGCACCTTCCGGCGCGCGAGGCGACCGAGAAGGCGATGGGACAGATCACCGGCGCGGTGGTGGCGATCACCGTGGTGCTGGCGGCGGTATTCATCCCCAGCGCGCTGCAGGGCGGGGCGTCGGGCGAGATCTACAAGCAGTTCGCGATCACCATCGCGATGGCGATGGGTTTCTCGGCCTTCCTCGCGCTGGGCTTCACCCCGGCGCTGTGCGCGAGCTTCCTCAAGCAGCACGATCCGGACGCGGTCAGGAAGCAGAACGTCGTCTACCGCACCTTCAACAGGTACTACGATCGCATCAGCCGGACCTACGTGGGACATATCGCAAGCGCGGTGAAGCATGCGCCGCGCTGGATGATGGTGTTCGCGGCGATCACCGTGGTCTGCGCGCTGCTGTTCACCCGCCTGCCGGGCAGCTTCGTGCCGGAAGAGGACCAGGGTTACGCGATGGCCATCGTGCAGTTGCCGCCCGGTTCCAGCCTGCAGCGCACGCAGGCGGTGTTCGAGGACGTGCGCACGGCGATGGAATCCATCGACGGCTACCAGGGCATGATGCAGATCGCCGGCTTCAGCTTCGTCGGCCAGGGCGAGAACGTCGGCATGGCGTTCATCCGGCTCGACCACTGGGACGACCGCGACGTCACCGTGCCCGAGTTCATCCAGCGGGCCAACGGCGCGCTGCAGGGCATCAAGGAAGCGCAGATCTTCGTCGTCAACCTGCCGACCATCCGCGGCCTGGGCCAGTTCGGCGGCTTCGACATGTACCTGCAGGATCGCGCGGGCCTCGGCCGCGAGGCCCTGGGTGCGGCGCGCGACACGCTGGTCGCGAGCGCCGCGCAGCAGCCCGAGCTGCTGAGCGCGGTGCGCCCCAACACCCTGCAGGACGCGCCGCAGCTCAAGCTCGAGGTCGACCGCGCGCAGGCGCAGGCGATGGGCCTGTCGGTCGGCGACGTGTACAGCGCGATCCAGCTGATGCTGGCGCCGGTGTACGTCAACGACTATTTCTCCGAAGGTCGGGTCAAGCGCGTGATCATGCGCGCCGACGCGCAGTTCCGCAGCGGCCCGGAGTCGTTCTCGCGCTTCTACACGCCATCGGCCCTGGAAACCGTCGACGGCAACCCGGCGATGGTCCCGCTCAGCAACGTGGTGTCCACGCGGTGGCAGATGAACGCGCCAGCGCTGACCCGCTACAACGGCTACTCGGCGGTGAACATCAACGGCTCGCCGGCGCCCGGCCGCAGCTCCGGCGAGGCGATGGCCGCGATGGAGGACATCGTCGCCGACGAACTGCCGACCGGGATCGGCTACGACTGGACAGGACTGTCGTACCAGGAAATCATCGCCGGCAATACCGCGACGTTGCTGCTCGTGCTGTCGGTGCTGGTGGTGTTCCTGTGCCTCGCGGCGCTGTACGAGAGCTGGTCGATTCCGGTCTCGGTGCTGTTGGTGGTGCCGCTGGGCCTGCTTGGCGCGGTGCTGTTCACGATGATGCGCGGGCTGTCGAACGACATCTTCTTCAAGATCGGCCTGGTGACGGTGATCGGCCTGGCGGCGAAGAATGCGATCCTGATCGTCGAGTTCGCGGTGCTCGAGCGCACCCAGGGCAAGACGCTGCGCGAGTCGGTGATCGAGGCGGCGCGCCTGCGTTTCCGGCCGATCCTGATGACCTCCTTCGCCTTCATCATGGGCGTGGTGCCGATGGCGATCTCCACCGGTGCGGGCGCCAATGCGCGCCACGCGATCGGCACCGGCGTGATCGGCGGCATGCTGTTCGCCACCTTCCTGGGCCTGTTGCTGATCCCGGTGTTCTTCGTCGCCGTACGCAGGATGCTGGGCGACAGGATGGACGAACCGGCGACGCAGGCGTCGTCGCCGCCACCGAGCTGAGGGCGGGGGATGCGCGCCATCGTCGTCCACTGGTGGGCCTGGCCGGGGCAGCGTCCCGGGTCCCTGCCGGCGCGGGCACGACGACGTCGGGCGCTGCCGTGCTTCCCGCCGCGACTATGCGGCGGACGTCGGCGATGCCGGGCGTGCGTGCGCGAGGCGCATTGCGTACAGCGCGGCGCCCAGGTGCGGCGAATGCAGCGGCTGGTGCGGCTCGAACGCGGGATCGAGCGCCTGCAGGGCGCCGGTAAATGGCGCCAGCAGCAGCTCCCCGGCGCTGAAGGCGCCGCCGGACCAGGACACCGGGACGCGCTCGCCGTCCTCGAATGCCAGGGCGATGCGCAATGCGGCGGCGATCCGCGCCAGTTCGTCGCCAGCCCGGCGGAAGATGTCCATCGCCGCCTCGTCGCCCTGGCGTGCGGCGTCGGCCACCAGCGGCGAGAGCTGCGCGATGTCGCCGCGCGGTAGTGCCGCATCGCCGTAGACGCGGGCGCACAGGTCGAGGTCGTTCCGCAGGTGCAGGTGTCCGCGCAGCAGGGCATGCAGCGGCCCCTTCGGCAGCCGGCCGTCGCTCATGCGCGAGAACGCGTTCATCCCCTGCACGGCGATCCAGTAGGCCGACCCTTCGTCCGAGAACGCTTCGCCCCAGCCGCCCGCGCGCGCGGCCACGCCCTGGCGTTGGCCGTACCCGATCGAGCCGGTGCCGGCGACGATGTTGACGCCGTCGCCGCAGGCGAACGAGCCGGCCCAGCCGCAGACCATGTCGTTGTCGCAGTGGTAGCGGTCGTGGCCGAGGATCGCGCGCGGCAGCGCGTCGAGCAGGGGGGTGACGCGGCTGTCCTCGCCATGGGCGGGCAGTCCGAAGAAGGCGTGGCCGATGGCGTCGCGATGCGCGCCGGCGGTCGCCAGCAGCTCGTCGATGCCGTCCGCGAGCGTGGCGCGGACGCCCTCGAGGCCGACCTGCGGGTGGTAGGTGGTCGCGCGTTGGCTCTCCGCGAGCAGGCGTGCGTTGCCGTCGACCAGGACGAAACGGGTCTTGGTGCCACCGCCGTCCACGCCCAGGTAGCAGGTTGCCGCCATCAGTCCGCCAACGGGTGGATGCGCACGCCCTGCACCACGCGGTTCACCGTTCCCTGCACGTTGGGATTGTCGGGCGACAGGCCGAGCGCACGCGACGCGAAGAAGGCGTACAGCTGCGCGACCGCGACGTAGGGCCAGAGCAGCTCGACGTCCTGCGCCGCGGCCATGCCGGGCACCGCCAGCGTGTCGCGCGCCGCCAGCGGGCGCGGATGCGCGGTGACCTCGATCACGCGCGCGGCGCAGCCATCCTGGCGCAGTTCGTCGATCAGGTCCTGGTCGTAGCGGCGCGTGGTCGCGTCGCCGGACACGAACACCATCACCAGAGTGCGGTCGGTGACGAAGGTCTTCGGCCCGTGCCGGAACCCGAGCGGGGAATCGAAGCAGGTGGCGACCGCACCGTTGCTGAGCTCGCCTAGTTTCAGGCATGCCTCCCGGGCCAGGCCCTGGAACGGTCCGCTGCCGAGGTAGGCGACGCGGTCGAAGCCGCGCAGCGCGAGTTCCTGCAACGCCGGCCGGGCATCCGCGATGACGCGGGCCGTGGCATCGGCGACCACCGCGATGCGCTGGTCCAGCGCATCGATCCCCGCCAGCGCGGCGAGCGTGGCGTACATCATGCAGCTGAAACTCGAGGTCATCGCGAAGCTCGCGTCGTGCGTCTCCTCCGGCAACTGCAGGGTCATCGCCTGCCGCGCGGCGATGCGGCCGAGCGCGCCGTCGGGGTTGCAGGTGACCAGCAGGTGGCGCACGCCGGGCACCAGGGTCTCGGCCAGTTCGACCGCGGCCAGGCTTTCCGGGCTGTTGCCCGAGCGTCCGAACGAGACCAGCAGCAGCGGCTGGTGCGGATCGAGGTACAGGCGCGGGCAGCTGACGATGTCGGTGGTCGGCACGGCATCCACGCGCGCGGCCAGCTGCCGATCGAGCAGGGGCGCCAGGCACTGGCCGATGTAGGCGGAAGTCCCGGCCCCGGTGAGGATGATGCGCGCGGCCGGATCGTGGGCGATCGGTCCGACGAAGGCCTCGATCCGTTCGCGCAGCTGAGCGAGCAATGCGTGCGTGCGCGCGAGCATGCGCGGCTGCTGCTCGATCTCGCGTGCGGTGTGCAGCGCGCCCGACGCGGCGAGCTCCGCCTCGGGAACGCCCAGGTATTCAGCGGTGGTCATGGCGGGGATGGCATGCACGGTGGTAATCATCGAGGACGGTGGCGACGTGCGCCATGACGAGGGAGTGCGGATCGCGGGTCGCCCGTCCCTCGCGCATGGCGCGCAGGGCGTGGGGCAGATGCTGGCTGAGCAGGGGCAGCGGCGGCGGCCGGTCGCGCAGGTTGGCGAACAGGCGCCGGCGGGCGTGCTCGATCACGGGATCGGGCCAGTAGTAGCGGATACGGTCGCTCAGGCTGTACGACAGGTCGAGCTCGAGCTGGGTGCCGTGCGCGTGGTAATACCGCTGCCAGTGCGCGGGCTGCTCGTGCATGCGCGCAAGCGCGAGTTCGCGCAGGTTGGCGCGCGCGTCGGATTCGATCGTCTCGCGTTCGATCGCATCGAGCGCCCACAGCGCCTCGCGCAGCGCGAACGTCAGACCGGGGCCGACCTTGAGGATGGCGAAGTGGTCGCGTACCAGCGCGTGCAGCGCACCGGCGGTCTGGTAGTCGGTGGAATGCGCCTCGAACACCATGCCCGGCACGCCGACGATCGCCTCGCTGAGCGCACGCGCCGCGTCGGGACAGTAGTCGACGACCTCGTGGTGGTCGAATTCCACGCCGGGCTGCACGACCGAGGCGATGACCCGCGTCCATGCCGACGCCAGCCCCGCAGCGGCGAAGGCGCGGCGGTGCGCTTCGATCGTGGCCAGGGCCGCCTGCGGGGTGGTGGGTTCCAGGCCTTCGATCGCCTCGGTGGCCCCGCCCGGTACCGGCACTTCGGTCCCGATGACGTAGGCCGGCGGTTCGCCGCCGACGCGCGCATGCGCGGCTTCCGCCGCAATGCACAGGCGCA
Organism: Luteimonas saliphila; assembly: GCF_016774335.1. Lineage (GTDB taxonomy): Bacteria > Pseudomonadota > Gammaproteobacteria > Xanthomonadales > Xanthomonadaceae > Luteimonas > Luteimonas saliphila. The sequence continues at coordinate 22,038 of NZ_JAETWA010000010.1, forward strand.
CCGCGCGTTCGACGACCACCGGTTCCGGCAGCGGCACCGGGTCGCCGGCGCAGGCCATCGAGCAGTCGAGGTGGATCTTGCGGAATCCCGCTGCGACGTAGGCATCGACCATCGCTTCGGCCTTGTCCATCGCCGCGGCGGCATCGAGCGCGGTCCACGGGTTGGGGCCGAGATGGTCGCCGCCGAGCGCGATGCGCGCCGGATCGAAGCCGACGTCGGCCGCGATCGCGTGGACGAAGCGCACGAAGTCCGCAGGCGTCATGCCGGTGTAGCCGCCGTCCTGGTTGACCTGGTTGCAGGTCGCCTCGAACAGCACCACCGGTGCCCCGACCCGCAGCGCATGGCGCAGCGCGGCCTCGATGACGATCGGGTGGGCGGAACAGACTGAGGTGATGCCCACGGCATCGCCGCGCTTGTGCCGTTCGATCAGGTCGAGCATGACGCGCATTGCATCCGACTCCGTGTCAGGGCGCCCGCGGCGCCGGGGCGTCGTGCTCGGGCTGCAGCACCAGCAGCAGCGAAGCCACCAGCGCCAGCGCGAGGCCGACCATCTTCAGCGGGCCGGGCACCACGCCGGCGATCAGCAGCGACAGCGCCGCGGTGACCAGTGGCGCGCCGGCGTTGGTCAGCGGCGCGACCACGATGGCCTTGCCGTAGCGGAAGGCGTAGACCAGCATCAGCGCGCCGACCGCGTTGAGGATCTGGATCGCGGCGGCCATCCACGGCCCGTCGAGGCCGAGGTTAAGCGGTTGCGTCCAATCGGTCATGCCCCACGCCACGGGGATCAGCAGCAGCGCCCCGAGCATCATGTAGAAGAAGATGCTCTCCGCGCTGACGGTGTTGTTGGCCAGTTTCATGAAGTAGGCCTGCACGCCCCAGGCCAGCATGATCAGCAGCGCCAGCGGGAACCAGCCCAGTCCCTGCGCGCCGCCGCCGAACGACAGGTCGAGCATCGGCAGCGCCACCAGCGCCAGCGCGATGCCGAGCGCGCCGAGCCGGCCGGTACGCTCGCGCAGCAGCAGGAACGACAATGCGATCGTCACCACCGGCGACAGCGAGATCACCGGGAAGATGAAATAGGCGGGCCCGGTGGTGAGCGCCTTGAACAGCACCATCTGCCCGCCCGCGCCCAGCAGGCCGATCGCCATGCCGTAGCCGATGGCGCCGGGCGTGCGGTCCAGCGACCAGCCCGCGCGCCACAGCACGAACAGGGCCGGCGGGATCATCGTCAGCGCCCACACGCAGTACACCAGCGTGTCCGGAAAGCCGTGCTGCGAGGACAGTCCCGCCAGCGCGCCCCAGACGCCCCACAGCAGGACCGTCACCAGCGCGTACGCGAGCCACGGGCGTCCGCTGCGCATCGCGGCGCTCATGCGTTGCCGCCTTCGGGCAGCGCCTGCAGCAGCAGGAAGCCTTCGAAGGCGGCATCCAGCGTGCTGGCGCGCGAATCGACGACCCCGAGTTCGCGATCGTGGAACAGGTCGCGCACGCGCCAGCGGCCCTTGCCGAGGCCGCGCAGCTGCAGCGGGCCGTTCCAGGCATCGGCATAGAACGCGTAGTACATCGCCCCGTCCTTGGCGATCGCGTGCGCCTCGGGCCTGTCGAAGCCGATGTCGTACAGCGCGCCCAGGTATTCGCCCCTGGGCAGCATGTGCTGCCTGTAGAGGTCGATCCACCTGCGCCACAGCGCTTCCTTCTCCGGCGTCAGCACGAAGCCGCCTGGCGGCAGCGGGCCGGGGTTCGGGCGGTCGGTGTCGCGCGGCCAGGTGAACTTGGTCGAGATCACCGCACCGATGCCGACGCTGCTGGCGAAATCCTGGCCGCCGGTGCTGAGTTCGACATGGTCGCCCGCGTAGCTGCTGCCGCGGCCGATCAGCGCCTTGATGGTCTTGCCCTTGTGCCGGACCTGCCAGGACGACAGCGGATCGGACGACGGGAACTGGTCGGTGGCCGGCAGGTTGTGGAACGCGAACGCGGTGCCGCAGGGACACAGTTCCACCACGGCCTGCGGGTTCGCCGCGCGCGCGGCGGCGTGGATCGCGTTCCAGAAATCGGGCAGCTTCTCGCACGACTCGTTGGGATGCGCGTGGGCGTGCGCCGGGTTGTGGCAGGGCGCGACGGCGTTGAGGTGCTGGCCGTCGAGCTTGAGGCCCTCGAAGCCCCATTCGCCGATCGCCTTCTTCACGAAGGCGACGTAGTAGTCGATGGTCTTGCGGTAGGCGGGACACTGGGTCAGCGCATTCCACCAGCTGACCTTCTGGAAGCTGCCGTACTCGTCGAGCAGCAGCATGTCCGGATGCTGGTGCAGCACGTCGCTGCCCGGGTCGGCCGCCAGCGGCGCCAGCCACAGGCGCGGGCGCATGCCCTGTGCGCGCACCGCGTCGGTGAAGGCGCGCATGTCGGCGTCGCCGCGCGGGAACTTGCGCAGGTCGATCGCCCAGTCGCCCTCGTTGGTCTGCCAGCCGTCGTCGAGCACGGCCCATTCGAAGCCGAGTTCGCGCGCCTTGGGCAGGGTGGCGAGCACCTGCTGCGTGGTGAAGTCGCGCTCGTAGCCCCAGGCGCACCAGATCGGCGCGAAGGCGGATTCGGGCACTTCGCGCGAGGCGATGCCCTGGTCGCGCATGAAGCGCCGGTAGAGCTCGAGCGGCACGAAGAAGTCGCCGGTGTGTACGCACAGCAGGGTGCGCTGCGTCGTCAGCGATTCGCCGGGGCCGAGCGTGGTGGCATGCGCCCCTTCGATCGCGATGCTGGCGCCGCCGGCGGTCCTGCGCACCGGCATGTCCAGCAGCTTCGGCACGATCTCGACATGGCCGACGGCGAGACCGCCGTCGCGGCGCCAGAGGTTGGCCACCGGCGTGCCGCCGCCGTAGTCCGACGCGTCCATCGCCAGGGTGTTGCGCTGGTTGAAGCCCTCGTCCACCGGCTGCACCCAGTCGCGGCGGTCTTCGTGGGTGGCGCCGGAGAAGCTCCAGAACCCGCCCGGCGCCTCGGCTAGTTCATGCGCGCCATTGCGCCAGCCGGCGACCGCGAGCGGCGCATCGCCGGTGTTGCGGTAGCTGGCGACCACGATCGCCATGCCCGGATAGCGTTCGAAGAACGCAACCTCGACGGTCTTTTCGATGCCCTGGGCGGAACGGCCGCGGACGACGTGCCTGCGCCCGGCGCCGTGGCGCGCGTCGGCGACCGGTTCGGTGCGCTCGTCGACGAATGCGCACGCATCGATCGCGCCGCCCTCGGGCAGCAGCAGGCTTTCGCTGGCCTGGAACGGCGTCATCGGGTCGCCGGCGCGGGCGATCGACGTATGCAGGTTGGCGTCGAAGGCGATCGCGAGCACGTCGTCGTGCGCCACCGCGCGTGCCGGGCGGGAGGTCCCGGCACGCGCGGCGGACGCCCAGGGAAGCGCGGCAAGCGCGGCAGTACCCGAAGCGAGCTTCAGGACGGTTCGGCGTCCAATAGGCGGCATGGCGGGCGGTCCGAAGGAGTGCGCGGGCATTCTGCGGGAGCGAGGCAGTGGATGCAACAATTTTGTTGCGATATGTTGTATATAAGTTTCGTTACATTACAGGCCGACCCCGATGCGCCTCTCCTCCCTGCTTTGCGTTGCCCTGTCGCTGGCCATGCTCGTCGCCTGCGGCGAACCCGCCGCACCTGCCGCGGCGCCTGCGGCGGCCGCCGACGAAGCGGCCTATTCGATGGCGGATTTCGCGCGCGTGCCGAAGTTCGATGCGCACGTCCATGCCAACGTCGTCGAGCGCGCCTTCCTCGAGCAGGCGCGGGCGGACGGTTTCGAGCTGTTGTCGATCAACGTCGACTACCCCGATTTCCCGACGATCGCCCGGCAGCGCGCGGCGGCGCTCGAACTGGCGCAGGCGGAACCGCTGCGTTTCCACTGGGCGACGACCTTGTCGATGCAGGACTTCGGCGCGCCCGGCTGGGCGGCTGCCGTCGGCGCCGACATCGGCGAAGCGGTGGAGCAGGGTGCGGTCGCGGTGAAGATCTGGAAGAACGTCGGCATGATCGAGAAGGACGCCGACGGCGCGCTGATCATGCTCGACCATCCCGCGCTTGCGCCGGTGGCCGAGCGTATCCGCGCGCTGGACGTGGCGCTCATCGGCCACCAGGGCGAGCCGCACAACTGCTGGTTGCCGCTGGAGCAGATGACCACCAGCAACGACCGCGAGTACTTCCGCAACCATCCGCAGTACCACATGTACCTGCATCCGGAGCAGCCCTCCTACGAGGACCAGATGGCGGTGCGCGACCGTTTCCTCGCCGCGCATCCGGGCCTGCGTTTCGTCGGCGCGCACATGGCCAGCCTGGAGTACGACGTGGACCGGCTGGGCGCCTTCCTCGACCGATTCCCCCACGCGACGGTCGATCTCGCGGCGCGCATGAGCCAGGTGCAGTACCAGTCCGTGCGCGATCGCGAGCGGGTGCGCGACTTCTTCATCCGTCACCAGGACCGGATCCTCTACGGCACCGATCTGACCCAGGGTCCGGATTCGGATCCGGACGAGTTCCGGCGCACCGCGCACGCCGTATGGACCTCCGACTGGCGCTACCTGGCGACCGGGGAAACGCAGCGCGTGGACATGATCGACGCGGACGTGCCGGGTCTGTCGCTGCCGCGCGCGGTGATCGACAAGATCTACTACCGCAACGCCAGGCGCGTGTACGTGCGGGGCGGGAACGGCGATTGACGCCCCGCGGCATGCGCGACGGGCATCGACCGGGTCCGGATTCCAGCGCCACCGATTCCCGTCCCGCGTTCGCGGGTCGGGCGCGGGTCCTCCGGCGGCCCGCCTAGGCCAGCAGCAGCTCGAAGCCGAACTGCTGGCTGGCGGCGCGGATGTCCTCCGGCGCGCCGGTGTCCGTGATCAGCGTGTCGAGGTCGGTGACCGGGATGATGCGGTGCAGGCACACGGTGCCGAACTTCGAGCTGTCGGTGATCGCGACCACCACCCGCGCGGCCTCGACCATCTTGCGGTTGAGCATCGCCTCGGGCTCGTAGTGCGTGGTGATGCCGCGCTCGAGGTCGAAGCCGTCGACCCCGAGGAACAGCCGGTCCACGTGCAGCGCATCGAGCGCCTCGACGGTGAGGCCGCCGTAGAAGGCCATGTTCTTGCGCCGCAGCTCGCCGCCGAGCATCACGATGCGGATGTTGTTCTTCGGGGTCAGCGCGGCCAGCACGTTGAAGTCGTTGGTGACCACGGTGACGTCGATGTTCGGCAGCGCTTCGGCCAGCTGGATGGCGGTGGTGCCCGAATCGATCGCGATGGTGTCGCCGGCCTTGACCAGGGTCGCCGCGCGCAGCCCGATGCGGCGCTTCTCGTCGAGGTGCGAGGTGCGCTTGGCCTCGTAGGGCGGCTCGGACATGGCGCCCCCGACCACGTGGCTGTCGATCGCGCCGCCGTAGGCGCGGGCCATGACCCCGCGCTCGGCGAGGTAGCGCAGGTCCTTGCGTACCGTCTGCATGCTGACGCCGAAGCGGCGGGCCAGCGCGGTCACCTGCACGCTGCCGTGCTGGCGCACGAGTTCGCTGATCTGCAGGCGTCTCTGGCTGGTGTCGCGGGTGGCGGCCATGGGGTCCTTTCCTCTGCGGCCGGAGTATGCGACATTTCGTTAAATTTCGCTATTGATGCGAAACGAAACATAGGATAGTCTCGGTTTCGTTTCGTTCACCTTCCGTCCGCTAACCGCCCCGAGGAGACCTCCGTGACGACCGTCCGACTGCACCGGAAAACGCTCGCCTTCAGCATCGCCCTGGCGATGCTGGCGCCGTATCCACTCCTCGCCCAGCAGTCCGACCCCGCCCCGGTCGAGCCAGCCGCCGCGGAACCGGCGCCCGGAAGCGACGAGGCGATCGAGTCGATGGAAACCGTGGTGGTCACGGGCGTCCGCGGCAGTCTGGCACGTGCCACCGAGCTCAAGCGCGATTCGTCGACCGTGCAGGATTCGATCAGCGCGCTGGAACTGGGCAAGTTCCCCGACGACAACGTGGCCGATTCGCTCAGCCACATCACCGGCGTGTCGATTTCGCGCACCGCCGGCGGTGAAGGCCAGAAGGTGAGCGTGCGCGGCCTCGGGCCGGAATACACCCTGACCACCTTCAACGGCCGCATCCTCGCCACCGACGGCGCCGGCCGCGATTTCGCCTACGACGTGCTGCCGGCCGACGTGATCAGCGGCGCGGACGTGATCAAGGGCGCCCAGGCCTCGCTGACCGAAGGCGCGATCGGCGGCCTGATCAACCTGCGTTCGGCCAGCCCGTTCGACCGTACCGGGCAGCATGGCGCCCTGCGCCTGGAAGGCGACCGCAACCTGATGTCGGAACACGACGGCGGCAAGCTCTCGGCCGCGTACAGCAATACCTTCGCCGACGACACCTTCGGGATCCTGCTGGGCGCGGTCTATGCGCGCCGCAAGGACCGCACCGACGTCGCCGGCAACGATGGCGGCTGGAGCCGCAATGCCGATCCGACCGACGAGAGCTGGCTGTGGGGCAACACCTGGGGCGGGCACATCGACCCCAACGGTAATGGCGAACTCGATCCGGAGGAGTACGGCCTGATCGGCCCCGGCCAGTTCCGGGTCGGCTCGATCCTCGAGGAGAAGAAGCGCACGGCGCTGTCGGCCAAGCTCGAGTGGCGGCCCAGCGACAGCGTGAGGATCTCGGTCGACGGCCTGAAGACGCGGCTCGATTCGCCGCAGGTCGGCTACCAGCAGTCGTACTACCCGCTGTTCGCGCCCGGCCGCTGGTCGAACATGACGATCAACGACGGCATCGTCACCGACTTCACCATGGACAACCCCGATCCGGAGATGCGGCTCAACCCCGAGCTGCTGAACCAGACCGAGTACCGCGTGGTCGACACCGACCTGTACGGCATCAACGGGCAGTGGAAGGTCAACGACGACTTCACCCTCACCGCCGACCTCTACCGCTCCACCTCCAGCCGCTACTCCGGCGGGCAGGACTCCTACGTCGTGCTGCGCATGAACCAGCCCAACGTCGCGCGGATCTGGCTCGACGGCGGCGTACCCAACGTACAGGCGACCTTCGACGACGGCCGCGACCTGATCGCAGGACTGGCCGGCGGCCAGTTCGGCGCGGACGATTTCAACACGCACTACTTCTCGCTGGCGGGAGACAACATCGACGACCGCATCACCGGCGGCGCGCTCGCGGGCGAGCTGTTCGTCGGCGAACTCGGCATCGACCGGCTGAAGTTCGGCGTGAACCGCACCGACCGGCGCAAGGCGCGCGACCTGGTCAACAACGCCCTCACGGGCGGCGCGGACTACTATTCGGGCGACAACGCGATCAACGTCGGTGCGCTCGGCGGCAGCGTGATCTCGAACACGTTCAACCTGCCCAACTTCATGAGCGGCGTGTCGTCGGTGTTCCCGCGCTCGTTCCTGGGCTTCGACGTGCCGGGCTACATCGCCGCGCTCGCGGCCTACGACGGCAACCCGCGCCCGGGCGGCGGCACCTACGACTATTCCGCCGCGGCACCGGTGTGGAACCCGCTGCAGAGCTACCGCGTGTCGGAAAAGACCCTGGCCAGCTACATCGAGCTGGACCTGTCGGGCGATCGCTGGAGCGGCAACGCCGGCCTGCGCCTGGTCAAGACGCGCACCACCGCGCAGGCCTGGGACGCGAGGATCCTGAGCATCGTCGAGTTCGGCGCCTTCAACTACTCGGCCGTCTACGACGAACCGAGCTCGGTCTATCAGGAGTCCGAGTACACCTATGCGCTGCCGACCGCCAACTTCACCTGGCGCTTCACCGACGACCTGCAGCTGCGCCTGGGCGCGGCCAAGACCATGGCGCGCCCGGCGGTGAGCCAGCTGGCGCCGACCAACACCACCGAGAGCGTCTCCTGGGGCGAGTTCACCCAGATCTACGGCGGCAACGCCGAACTCGAACCCTACAGTGCGAGGCAGGCGGACGCATCGCTCGAGTGGTACTTCGCCGAGAACTCGATCGCCAACTTCGCGGTGTTCCGCAAGCGCATCGAGAACCAGATCACCACCAGCTGGGAACCGGGCCAGGACATCGGCGTGGGACCGATCGTGGATACCGACGGAAATCCGGTGACCGAAGGTCCGACCCTGTTCAACGTCATGCGTCCGATCAACGGCGACTACGCGAAAGTGCACGGGTTCGAGGCCGGCCTGCAGCATTTCTGGGACAACGGATTCGGCTTCCGCGCGCAGTACACCCGCAACTGGTCGAAAAGCTGGGTCGACGACGAGGAGCGTCCGCTGGAGGGCATCGCGCCGTCGGTGTACTCGCTCGGCGTGATGTACGAGAAGGGGCCGTGGTCGCTGGGCGCGACCGCCGACCGCACCGATGGCTTCGTCACCGCCATCAACGTGCTGGGCGGCGGCTACAACGAACAGGCCGATCCCATCACCTGGCTCACCGCTCATGCGTCCTACAGCATCAACGACGACTTCACCGTGTCGCTGGAAGGCAGCAACCTGCTCGACGAGGCCAACACCTACAGCATCAACGGCAACCCGCTGCTCTCGCAGGGCTACTACCGCTACGGCCGCTCGATCACCTTGGGGTTGAGCTACCGGTTCTGACGACGCGACACGGCCGGCCCGCGTGGCCGGCCCTTCCACCGGACAGGGAGTCGACGCGATGCGAGGATGGAGAATCTGTGCGGGTGCGGTCCCGCTGGCCCTGGTGCTCGTCTGCGCCAGCGCGTCGCAGGCGGTGTCGCGGAGTGCGGAACGTGCGCGCGGGGAGAGGCTGGATGCGAACAATGCGGTCGCGTCTATCCCGACCGGGTCACTTGCCGCCATGCGCAACATGGCGTCGAGTCCGGTGCGGCGCGTCGCGTCCGCAAACGAAGTCCCGCTCGATCCCACCGCGGCGGCCGCGCGCGTTGCATCTGCCGAAGCCGCTTCCACCCCCGCCCCGGCACTAGCCGCCCCCTCGCGGGTCACCGGTGGCCGCGGCTTCCGCCGCCGGCGTGCGGCCTCCGCCTTCGAGCCGGTGCCGCTGCAGTCCCGGATCGACGCGGTGCAGCCGATGACCGGTATCGTGCTGTGGAACGACAACGCCGCCGGCCTGGCTGCGCTGGGCGAGGACGTGCAGCTGGAGTTCGCCTACCTGCGCTACAGCGACGTGAGCCCCACCTCCACCACGTTCGACTGGTCCCCCGTCGACACGCGCCTGGCCGCCGCCGCCGCACGCGGGCACCAGATGATCCTGCGCTTCCACGACACCTATCCCGGGCGCACGGAGATCTCCATTCCGGCCGACATCGCCGACGGCCCGGACCACGTCACCGCCTTCCACACCGTCGAGGGTCGCCGCACCTTCATTCCCGACTGGCGCTCGCAGCGGCTGCGGCAGTTCGTGCTCGACTTCTACACCCGCTTCGCCCAAAGATACGACCGCGACCCGCGGCTGGCCTTCGTGCAGGTCGGCTTCGGCTCCTATGCCGAGTACCACCTGTGGGACGGGCCGCTCACGCTCGGGCACACGTTCCCGTCCAGGGCCTTCCAGCAGCAGGCGCTCGAACACCTGGGCGAAAGTTTCGTGCAGACGCCGTGGTCGGTGTCGATCGACGCCGCGAGCGGGGTCTACTCGCCGTTCCCGTCGGTGCCGTCGCTGCGCACGCTGCGCTTCGGCCTGTTCGACGACTCCTTCATGCACGAACGGCACTCGGAGAGCGACACCGAGTACAACCGCGCCGCCTGGGGCTTCTTCGGCGACGCGCGCCACCACGACGGTCCCGCCGGCGGCGAGTTCAGCTACTACAGCGAGTACGACCAGGCCCACGTGCTCGACCTGCCCGACGGTCCGCACGGCCGCAGCTTCGAATCCTTCGCGGCCCAGTACCGCATCAGCTACATGATCGGGAACGACCAGCCCCGGTACCAGCCCCGGGCGAGGATCAGGCAGGCGGCGATGGCGACCGGCTACGCGTTCCGGGTCACGACGCTGGAAAGCGATGGAGACTGCGTGCGCATGGCGATCCGCAACGAAGGGGTGGCGCCGCTCTACCACGACGCCTGGCCGGCCGCCAACGGCCAGCGGGCGGGCGCGTCGTTGAAGGGGTTGCTGCCCGGCGACGAAGACACCTTCCAGGCCTGCATCGGTCCGCACCAGCGCGAGGCGCTGGAGATCGGCATCGAAAGCGATCGCCTGGTGCCGGGACAAGGGATCCAGTTCAACGCATCGCTGACGTAACGCGGCGGCAGGAGTGTTCGAGGTTCCCGATCGCCAGGACGCGGCGTCCATCGGAGTCCTGACGCGGACTACTCCATCGCAGACCGTGTCTCCCTCGCATGGGAGACAAAACAAAAAACCCGGCAGCCGAAGCTGCCGGGTTTCCTGTTCGAGCGCGGTGCGGGGAGGGACGCGCCGGCTCGGGGGACTGCGCGTCGCTCAGCGGCGCTTGGTCGCCTTCGCGGCCGAAGCCACGACCTTCTCGGCCTGGGCCTGCGCCTTGACGGTGGCGGCTTCGAGCTGCGACTTGGCGATCTCGGCGATGGCTTCGTTGGTCTTCACGGTGCTGCCGAAGACTTCCTGACCGGCGCCGATGGCGCGCTCGACGTTCTCGCGGGCGATCTGCACGCCCTTCGGCAGCAGGGTCTTCATGCCGTCGAAGTCGCGCACGTCGGCCGCTTCGCCGAAGAACGCGAAGGTGGCTTCGGCGTTCTCTTCGAGAGTCGCCAGCTGCAGGCCGAAGACCTTCTGGGCGTTCTCGAGGGCAAGCTGGTTGATGCGCGCGGCGGTGTCGGCGAACTGACGCGTCGCGGCTGCGAACTGCTCGTTGTACTGGTAGTTCATGGTGATCTCCTGCGATCAGTGCCGGCACGGGATTGCCGGGTTTGTGCGGTGCAGGATAAGCCCGAATATGTTGCAGTGCAACATCCGACCGACGAACGGCTGAACGGCGTTCAGGTTCCCAGTGGAATCAGGCGGTTGCGCCGGGCCTAGACGACTCAGCCGGTGTACCGGCACCCGGAGGTGCAGGTTTCCCGGACCACCACGGCACTGAGCTGGGGCAGCGCCGGCTTGAGCCGCTCCCAGATCCAGACCGCCAGCCGTTCGCTGGTGGGGTTCTCCAGCCCGGGCACCTCGTTGAGGTAACGATGGTCGAGCTGGTCGTACAGCGGCTTGAACGCGGCCTTGATGTCCGCGAAATCCATCACCCAGCCGCTGTCCGCGCCGGGCTCGCCGCTGACATGCAGTTCCACCCCGAACGAGTGCCCGTGCAGGCGCGCGCACTTGTGCCCCGGCGGCACGTTGGGCAGGCGGTGCGCGGCTTCCAGGGTGAAGCTCTTGAAGATGTCCATGCGGCATTGTCCGTGCGCCGCCGCCCGCGGGCAATCGCGGAACTTGGGGTTTGCGACGGCAATGCGGTAGCGTACGGCCCCTTGACCGACGGGACGCACGCAGCGCGTGCACCGGACGCGCTACGGCCCGCCAACATCCACGATGCCGCCATGCCCCGCGAGGAGCAAAGCCGATGACACCCGAAGAACTGCTGGCCATCCACGGCCCGCGCGAAGCGATGGAATACGACGTGGTCGTGGTCGGCGCCGGTCCCGGCGGGCTGGCGACGGCGATCCGGCTCAGGCAACTGGCCGCGGAAGCGGGGCGCGAGGTCTCGGTCTGCGTGCTGGAGAAGGGCTCCGAGCCCGGCGCGCACATCCTCTCGGGCGCGATCATGGATCCGCGCGCGCTGGCCGAACTGTTTCCCGACTGGGCGGAGCGTGGCGCGCCGCTGAAGCAGCCGGTGGCCCGCGACGAGTTCCTGTTTCTCGGCGAGGACGGCGCCCGCGCCACGCCGGGGTTCTTCCTGCCCGAGTGCTTCGACAACCACGGCAACTACATCGTCTCGCTGGGCGCGGTGACGCGCTGGCTGGCGCAGCAGGCCGAAGCGCTGGGCGTGGAGATCTTCCCCGGCTTCGCCGCCGACGAAGTGCTGTACACCGACGACGGCGCGGTGCGCGGCGTGGCCACCGGCAACCTCGGCCTCGGCCGCGACGGCGAGCCGACGCCCGAGTTCCAGCTGGGCATGGAACTGCACGCGAAGTACACGATCTTCGCCGAAGGCTCGCGCGGCCACCTCGGCCGGCGCCTGATCGCGAAGTTCGGGCTCGACGCCGGACGCGACCCGCAGAGCTACGGCATCGGCATCAAGGAACTCTGGCAGGCCGACCCGGAGCGGCACCAGCCCGGGCTGGTGGTGCACACCGCCGGCTGGCCGCTCGCCGACGACACCTATGGCGGCTCGTTCCTGTACCACGCCGAGGACGGGAAGATCGCGCTCGGCTTCGTGGTCGGATTGGACTACGCCAATCCGTACCTGAGTCCGTTCGAGGAATTCCAGCGGTGGAAGACCCACCCGGCGATCCGCAGGCACCTCGAAGGCGGCAAACGCATCGGCTACGGTGCGCGCGCGCTCACCGCCGGCGGCCTGATGTCGCTGCCGAAGCTGGTGTTCCCGGGCGGCGCCCTGGTCGGCTGCGAGGCCGGCACCCTCAACGCGAGCCGGATCAAGGGCAGCCACGCCGCGATCAAGACCGGCATGCTCGCAGCCGAAGCCGCGTTCGCCGCGCTCGGCGAGGACCGCGCGCATGACGAACTGTCGACGTATCCGGAAGCGTTCGAGCGCAGCTGGCTGCACCGGGAGCTGCTGCAGTCGAAGAACTTCAAGCAGTGGTTCAAGAAGGGCCGCACCCTGGCGACCCTGATGACCGGCATCGAGCAGTGGCTGCTGCCGAAACTCGGCATCCGCAACCCGCCGTGGACGCTGCACCGCGACAAGCCCGACCACGCCTGCCTGGAGCCCGCGGCCCGGCACGCGAAGATCGCGTATCCGAAACCCGACGGTGTGCTCACCTTCGACCGGCTGAGCTCGGTGTTCCTGTCGAGCACCCACCATGACGAGAACCAGCCCAGCCACCTGACCCTGAAGGATGCGTCGATCCCGGTCGAAGTGAACCTGAAGGAGTACGCCGGGCCGGAAGCGCGCTACTGCCCGGCGGCGGTGTACGAATTCGTCGGCGAACCCGGCAGCGAGCGGCTGCAGATCAACTTCGCCAATTGCGTGCACTGCAAGACCTGCGACATCAAGGATCCCACCCAGAACATCGTCTGGGTCGCGCCGCAGGGTGGCGGCGGTCCGAACTACGCGGGGATGTAGCGGCCGCCCGTGCGCGGTCCTTCTCCCGCTGCGCGGGAGAGGGTGGCCCGAAGGGCCGGGCAGGCCGACGATGCGGAAGGCAGGTTGCGCTACGGCGCGCCATCCCGCTTGACCGCATACGGCCCGAAGGTATTGCCGATGAAGCCGCCGGCGGTATCGACCCTCAGCAGGCTGGCATCGAGGTCGGCGGCGAGCGGCTGCCAGTCGCCCGGCGCGAGCGCGTAGTCGACATCGAGCCGCGGCGCGGCGAGGCGGAAGCGCAGCGAGACCTGCGCGGGCGCTTCGGGCAGCGCAATTCGCGCAAGCTCGCGACCGGCTTCGGGGTCGTCCTTGCCGGCGCGACGCGGCAGCACCAGTGCCGCGCCCCGCTCGTCGCGCTCGAGGCCCGCGACGAAGTGGTGACGCTCGTTCTGCAGCAGCGCGAGACCCGCGAGTTCACCGGCATCGAGTGCGGCGGCGTCGAGCGTGGTGGCGATGCTCGCATTGTGGTGCAGCAGGCGACGGGCGAGATACGCCGGCTGCCCGCGGCCGCTGCCGTGTCCGGCGAGCGGAGTCGCGGCGGGGGTGATGCGCAGGCCGCCGTTGCCGGTGGCGAACCACGCGCTCTTCGGCGGATCGAGCATCACCCATTGCGGCGGCAACGCCTCGGCTGCGAACCGCTCCGTCCACGCCATCGGGCCGGTGGTGGGCGCGGTGGCCTGGCCCGACGGCAGCGCGGGGCGTTCGAGCGCCATCGGCACGCGTTCGCCGCGCGCCAGGATCACCGGCCAACCGTCGCGCCATTGCACCGGCAGCAGGAAGGTCTCGCGGCCGAGGTTGTACTGGTTGCCGCGATAGGGACGGGTGGCCAGGAACACAGCCCACCAGCTGTCGTCCTGCGCGCGCACGAACTGCGCGTGGCCGGTGGAGGTGACCGGATCGGGGCGCGCGGGATCGAGGTCGCGCTGGGTGAGCGTGGGATTGCCGCTCCAGGCTTCGTACGGACCGGTGACGGCACGGCTGCGCCAGATCATCTGCGCGTGCTGCTCGCCGGTGCCGCCTTCGGCCGCGGTGAGGTAGTACCAGCCGTCGTGCCTGAACACGTGCGGGCCTTCCACGTGTTCGGGGTTGCTGGCCGGATCGACGCCGGCATCCACCAGTTGCAGCCGCGGACCGGTCAGCGACAGCGTGTCCGCATCGAACTGCTGGATGAAGATCGCGCGATGCCCGTCGTAGCGCATCTCGCCTTCCGGCACGCCGTTGTTGACCAGCCAGGCGCGACTGTCGTGGTCGAAGAACAGCGACGGGTCGATGCCGTCGATGTCCAGCCAGTGCGGATCCGACCACGGCCCGGCCGGGTCGCGCGCGGTGATGACGAAGTTGCCCATGCCGCGGCCCGGGCAGTAGAAGCAGGTATTGGCAATGTAGAACCTGCCGTCGTGGTGGCTGATGGTCGCCGCGAACAGCCCACGGGTGAGTTCCTCGCCCTCGCCGTAGGGCATCTGCCGCGGCCGGTCGATCGCGTTGCCGATCTGCCGCCACGAGACCAGGTCGGTGCTGTGGAACACCGGCAGGCCGGGGAAGTAGCCGAACGACGAGGTGACCAGGTAATAGTCGTCGCCGACACGGATCGCGGACGGGTCGGGATGGAAGCCGGCGATCACCGGGTTGCGGAACTGCGTCGCGCCCGGTGCCGCGCCTCCGTCGTCGCCCGCGTATGCCACTTCGGTGAACAGCGCTTCGCCGGCGTGGGCGCCGGTGGCGAGCAGGCAGGCGGCGAGGAATGCGAGACAACATCTCATGGCCATGTTCCGGTCAGGCCGGCGGCGCCGGGGCGCGTTGCCCGGCCGCTTGCATCCGCCGCGCCCACAGCAAGTGCAGGCCGCGCGCGGCGAGATCCTCGGGATGCCGCTGCACGCCGACGTCGAGCGTGGTCAGCGCGCGGGCGTAGACGCCCAGCAGGCGTGCGCTGCCGATCAGGTGCACCTGTGCCGGGCGCGGACCATCGTCGGTCAGCCCGCACGCGTGCAGCTCGTGCCCGACCAGCAGCCCCGACAGGTACGACGCCAGTGCGGCGCCCTCGAACTGTCCCGACAATCCGGTCGTACGCACGCCGAACAGGTGGTGCAGCAGCCCGCCGGGGTCGACGCTGCGGCGCAGTCCGGCATCGAAGGCATAGGCGTCGAACCGGCTGTCGTCGTCGGGCATCAGCGCGCCGAGGATGCTGTGCTTGCGCAGCAGCGCGTACAACTCGCCGGTCATCGCCGTGCGGATGCGCTGCACACGGCCGTCGCGGATCGTCACCCATTTGCTGTGGGTGCCGGGCAGGCACACCTGGTGGACGCCGCCGGGCAGGACCTCGAGCAGGGTCGCGAGCTGGGTTTCCTCGCCGCGCATCACGTCCGGGACGGCTTCCGCGGCATCGCGCAGACCGGGTACGAACCACAGCTCGCGACCCTCGAACCCGGGCGGATGCAGGCGCTGCATGTGTCGCGCCAGCTCCGGCAGGCCGGCGGGGCATTCCAGATAGGGCATCTCGTGCCAGCCACCGCGGGCGCCGACCATGCCGCACAGCAGGATGTGCGCATCGTCCCAGCCGGCCATTTCCGCGGCGAGCACCGCGCCGAAGCGACCGCCGCTGGCGAGCGTGCCCTGATCGCTGCGGCGCCGCTCGCGCAGCGTGCCGTCCGCGTCCATCCGGTACAGGCGCAGGTGGGTGCTGCCCCAGTCGACCGCGATCATGCGCCGCGCAGCCGGGGTTCGGCGCGACCGCTGCCGGGCGCGAGCGCGAAGGCGAACACGCCGCCCGCGCCCGGCGCGCGCGCGAGCTGGTCTTCGTCCAGTTCCTCGCGCGCGGTGGTCACGTACAGCGTGTCGAAATCCGCGCCGCCGATGGCGCAGCACGAGGGTCGGCCGGCGGGAATGGCGACGACGCGGTCGACGCGGCCATCGGGCGCGTAGCGCACCACGCGGCCCGCATCCCATTGCGCATTCCACAGGCCGCCCGCGGCGTCGATGGTCGAGCCGTCCGGCGTCCTGCCGCCTTCGACCTCGGCGAACACGCGTGGCTCGGAGATGCCCGCCGCGTCCGGATCGTAGTCGCAGCACAGGATGCGCGGGTGCATCGAATCGCAGTAGTAGAGCGTGCGGCCATCGGGCGAAAAGCAGATCGAATTCGGGATCGCGGCCGCCGGCAACGGCAAGGCGCGCAGGCCGTGCGCGAGCGAGAACTGGTAGTAGCGTCCCAGCGGCGGCGTCGCACCGGTCTCGTCCTTGGTGCCGAAGACGAAGTTGCCGTCGCGGTCGCAGCGGCCGTCGTTGCTGCGCGTGGCGGCTCCGAGTTCCGGCTCCAGGGCGGCGAGCATGCGCAGCGACAGCGCGTCGCCCGGGCGCGGTGCGTCCGCCATGCGGATCGACTTGGCCAGCGCCAGCAGCAGGCCGCCGTCCTCGCACAGGGCGAGGCAGCCGAGCGGTTCGGGCAGGTCCCAGGCGTGGGTCGCGGCATCGGCCGGCGCGTGCATCCACAACTTCGAGCGCAGGATGTCGGTCCAGTACAGGCGCTGCGCGCGTTCGTCCCAGACGATGCCCTCGCCGAGCTGGCAGCGGCTGTCGACGGCCAGCGTCGCGGTCGCTTCGGCAGGGAGATCCGCGGCCATCACCTCACCACTCCGCCACGCTGCCGTCGTCGTGGCGCCACAGCGGATTGCGCCAGCGCGGCGGCTCGCGCGATGCGCGCTCGAGACGCTCCACGTCGATCTCCACCCCCAGGCCGGGCAGCGGCAGCGCGGCGATGCTGCCGGTGTCGTCGCAGCGGAAGTCGTCCTTGTTGAGCACGTAGTCGAGCAGGTCCGCGTCCTGGTTGTAGTGGATGCCGATGCTCTGCTCCTGCAGCATCGCATTCCAGCTGACGAAGTCGACCTGCAGGCAGGCCGCCAGCGCCACCGGGCCCAGCGGGCAGTGCGGCGCCAGGCCGACATCATGGGCTTCGGCCATCGCCGCGATCTTCACGCATTCGGTGATCCCGCCGGCGTGCGAGAGGTCCGGCTGCAGCAGCGCCAGTCCACCGGCGGCAAGCACCGGCTTGAACTCGGCGCGCGAGTACATGCGCTCGCCCGCGGCCAGCGGGATCGAGGTGGCGTCCGACAACGGCCGGTAGTACTCCCACTGCTCGGGCAGCACCGGCTCCTCGACGAACAGCGGCTTGTACGGCGCCAGCTCGCGCAGCAGCGCGCGCGCCATCGGTGCGCTGACCCGGCCGTGGAAGTCGATGCCGAAGTCGATCGCATCGCCCACCGCCTCGCGCACCGCGGCGACCTTGGCCACCGCCGCGTCGACGGCGCGCGGGCTGTCGATCAGCTTGAGTTCCTCGGTGCCGTTGAACTTGAAGGTGTCGAAGCCCTGCGCGCGGTAGCCCTGCATCTGCGCGACGATGTCCGCGGGCCGGTCGCCGCCGACCCAGCGATAGGTCTTCATGCGGTCGCGCACCAGGCCGCCGAGCAACTGGTACACCGGCACGCCCAGGGCCTTGCCCTTGATGTCCCACAGCGCCTGGTCGATGCCGGCGATCGCGCTCATCAGGATCGCGCCACCGCGGTAGAAGCCGCCGCGGTAGAGCACCTGCCACAGGTCGTTGATGCGCGCCGGGTCGCGCCCGACCAAGTAGTCGCCCAGTTCGTGCACCGCCGCCTCGACCGTCGCCGCACGGCCTTCGATTACCGGCTCGCCCCAGCCGCAGATGCCCTCGTCGGTCTCGATCCGCAGGAACAGCCAGCGCGGCGGCGCCTGCCAGGTGGTCAGCCGGGTGATCTTCATGCGCTGTGTTCCATCCATGCTTCGCGGAAACGCCGCGCCTGCGTGCGCGTGTGTTCCGCGGATTGTCCCGGTCGATAGAGTTCGCCGCCGATGCCCACGCCCTGGCAACCGGCGGACAGGTAGACGGGCAGGGTTTCGGGCGTGATGCCGCCCACCGCGAACAGCGGCACCGGCGGCAGCACGCTGCGCAGTGCGCGCACCATCGCCGGCCCGTAGACCGCGGCGGGAAACAGCTTGAGCATCGGTGCGCCGGCCTCGAGTGCGTCGAAGGCCTCGCTGGCCGTGGCGAAGCCCGCGACCACGGGCAGCCCGCGCTCGACCGCACGGCGGATCACCGCCGGGCGCACGTTGGGGGTGACCGCGAGCGTGCCGCCGGCGGCCAGCAGCGCATCGACGTGCGCGGCTTCGAGCACGGTGCCCGCGCCGACCCTGGCGCGGTCGCCGAAATTGGCCGAGGCGATCGCAACGCTGCGCGTCCAGTCGGGCGAATTGGTCGGGATCTCGATCGCGTCGAATCCTTCCTCCACCAGGACCTCGCAGTGCTCGGCGACTTCCACCGGCATCACGCCGCGCAGGATCGCGATCAGGGGCAGGCGGAACGGGGTCCGGGGCTCATCCATGCCGGGCTCCGGATCAGCCGGCCAGGGTGCGCGAGCGGGCACGATCCGCCCGCACCACCGCACTCGTTGCGGCTGGCGCGATGGCGCGACATGCGGCGTCGCGCTGCAGCGATCGCACCATGGATGTCTTCCCTCCCTGTCCCGAGCCTTGCGGCGAGCGTCCGCCCGTTGCGGCGGATCGCCACCTGTTTGGAGGCGCCGCGAAGGCGCCGCCTTTCGTGAAAGCGGACATAGCCTCGCGTGGCCCTGGTATGTACGACAAATGAAATTTTCGTCGTACCCTATTCTCCCAACGAATATGTGACGGTGGGGGGGGGAGACAGCATGGTGCAACCGGCGACCGGATGGTTCGGCGCGACGCGCCTCAAGACCCGCCACCTGGCGCTGCTGCTGCATCTGTACGAGCAGCGATCGGTGCTGCGCGCGGCCGAGGCGGCGAACATGACCCAACCGGCCGCGTCCAAGCTGCTGGCGGAGATGGAGTCGCTGCTGGGGGTGCCGCTGTTCGAACGCCACGCGCGCGGGGTGGAGCCGACCTGGTACGGCCAGGTGTTGATCCGCCGGGCGCGGTCGGCGTTGTCGGAGATCGGACGCGCGCACGACGAGATCGCGGCGCTGCGCAGCGGCCGCATGGGCCAGGCCTCGATCGGCACCGTGGTCAATCCCGGCACCACTCTGGTGCCGCAGGCCATCGCGGCGGTCAAGCGCGACTTCCCGGACATCCTGATCCGGGTCGAGATGGACTACAGCCGGCCGCTGGTGGCGCGCCTGCTCGACGGCCAGCTCGACATCGTCGTCGGCCGCATCATGGGCCCGGAGGGCGCCGCCGACCTCGACTTCGAGCCGCTGGCCGACGAGCCGCACGCGGTGATCGTCCGCGAAGGCCATCCGCTGGCGCGTCGGGAAACCGTGCACCATGCAGACCTCGCCGAATTCGGCTGGATCATGCCCCCGGTGGCCAGCGTGTTGCGGACGCGCCTGGACGCGGTATTCCTCGAACTGGGCCTGACCCTGCCGCAGAACATCGTCGAGACCGCCTCGCTGCCGGTGATCATCCACCTGCTGCGGCACAGCGACCTGCTGACCGCGCTGCCTCCCGAATCGGTGGGGCCCTACCTGCAGACCGGGCAGATGCGCGTGCTGCCGATCGACCTCGGCGTACGCATGGAGTTCTTCGGCATCGTGCGCCGCCGCGACCAGCTGCTGTCGCCCGGGGCGGAACGGGTGTTGGAAGCGCTGCGCGCGACCGCGCGTCGGCTTTATCCACCCACGCCGCGCGTGGGTGCTGTCTGAGGGCGCGAGACCGCGGACCTTCCGGCCGGACGGGGGTGCATGCCCCGTCCTGAGCTATTCCGAAGTGAACTAGCTCCTGGCCAAAAATTCATTTGTCGTGCATGGCTGGTCACCCCATGCTCGCAGAGGACGGCGGTGTCTTGCGCTGTCATCGACGGCTGCGCATAGCACGCCGCCGAAGTCCGGCGTCACGACAACTCGGCCTTTCCGCTTGTCATGTGCCCTTGGGAGGGGAACACCATGCCAACGCTCTGCAACCGCCACCCGGCCACCGGGAACGCGGCATCCGATGCCACCCGTACGTTCCGCCGGTCCGCCATCGCTCTCGGCGTCGCGGCCATGCTGGCCGCCCCCGCCTACGCGCAGGAGGCGGCCGTCCCGGCGCAGCCGGACGAGGCGACCGACCTCGACAAGGTCGTGGTCACCGGCATTCGCGGGTCCGTCTACCGGGCCCAGGACATCAAGCGCGATGCCGCGACCTTCGTCGATTCGGTGACCGCACTCGACATCGGCGCGCTGCCCGACCGCAGCGTCACCGAGACGCTCTCGCGCATCCCGGGCGTGACCATCGACCGTTTCCTGTCGGTCGGCGATCCGGAGCACTTCTCCGCCGAAGGCGGCGGCGTGCAGGTGCGCGGCCTGACCCAGGTGCGGTCCGAACTCAACGGCCGCGACAGCTTTTCCGCCTCCGGCGGCCGCGCGCTGAGCTTCCAGGACGTCCCGTCCGAGCTGATGGCCGGCGTCGACGTGTACAAGAACCAGACCGCCGAGATGATCGAGGGTGGCCTGGGCGGCACCGTCGACCTGCGCACCTTCATGCCGCTGGACTTCGAGGAGAGCCGCCTCGGCGTGTCCTTCAGCGCCAACCGCGGCGATTTCGCCGACAAGGTCAAGCCGTCCGGCTCGATCCTCTACAGCAACCGCTGGGAGACCGGTGCCGGCGACTTCGGCATCCTGGTCGACGTGGCGCATTCGGAACTGGCCACCCGCACCGACGGCATGTTCGTGCGGCCGTTCTTCAATACCGCCAACAGCGACCTCGACGGCGACGGCACCAACGAACAGCTGTGGCTGCCGCGCGGCGCCGACTGGCGCACGCTGGAATACGAGCGCGAGCGCCAGGGTGCGTATGTCGCGTTGCAGTGGCGGCCGAACGAGAACCTCGAGCTGTTCGCCACCGCGTTCCAGAGCAAGTACGACGAACTCTGGTACGAGGACGCCATCTTCGTCCAGAACGATCCGCTGCAGGTGCGGCTCGACGCCAGCCAGCCTTACCAGCTGGACGGCAACGTGTTCGTCTCCGGCCGGCTGCGCTCGGACGGCGACATCCCGATGGGCACCGACATCCGCGCGTCCCATCGCGAATCCAAGACCTCGGACTATTCGTTCGGCATGAAGTGGAACTTCAGCGAGCGCACCGAGTTCTCCACCGAACTGCAGTTCATCAAGGCTACCACCCGAGTGCTCGATTCCACTGTCGCCCTGGGCCTCAACGTGCCCTACGTCGACGTCGACCTCGGCTCCGGCCGCCCGATCATCGGCGTGGACAACCAGTTCACGGCGAACCCCGGCAACTACTACTGGGGTTTCACCATGGACCACCGCGACGACAACGAGGCCGAGGAAGTGGCCTGGCGCGCCGACCTCAAGCACAGCTTCGACGCCGGGTTCTTCGAATCGATCAAGTTCGGCGTGCGCCTGACCGACCGCGATGCCACCAGCATCGATACCGGCTACGACTGGCAGCCGGTGTTCCAGACCTGGATGCAGTGGTGGGCTCTGCCCGGCGACCAGCCGCTGCCGGGACTGGATCTGAACGGCACGGTCAACTCCAGCCTGGTGAACCTGGCCACGTTCGAGAACTTCTACCGCGGCAATGCCAACACACCCGGCTCCTTCTATGCCCCGGTCCTGGCGACGGCGCTGGGTTTCCCGCAGAGCTACCTCGACATCCACGGGGCTGCCATTCCGTACTACGACTGCTGCTACGGACAGATCACGCCGCGCAACCTCGAGGACTCGCAGTGGCGCAACGTGCAGGGCGAGAAGACCACGGCCGCGTACGCGATGCTGAACTTCGGCATCGACGACGCCCTGTTCGACGGCAACGTCGGCGTGCGCGTGATCCGCACCGAGAACAAGGCCGACGGGTTCCTGATCTACCCGGACGTCTTCTACGCGCCCTACCTGGGCGCCGGCGAATCGGAGCCGATCACGGCGCGCAATTCCTACACCGACGTGCTGCCCAGCCTGAATCTGCGCTGGGAGTTCGCGCCCAACCTGATCGCACGCTTCGCCGCGTCCAAGGCCATCGCGAGGCCGAACTTCAGCGACATGCAGGCCTACCAGCAGCTGAGCGTGGCCACGAGACCCGGCATCGATCCTCCCGATGACGGCAGCCTGCTGCCGATCGAGGACCTGGAGCTGACCGGCAGCTCGAACGACAACCCGTACTTGGAGCCGATGAAGGCCAACCAGTTCGACCTGTCGCTGGAGTGGTACTTCGCACCGGACCACGGCGGCATGGCCTGGGTGAACTTCTTCTACAAGGACGTGAAGGACTATTTCCGTCAGCAGACGGAGCTGGTGGCGTATCCAGGGGTCGACGGCAACGAATACGACTACCTGATCTCACGGATGGTCAACATCGGCACCGCCAAGATCCAGGGTGCGGAGGTCGGCTGGAACCAGTTCTTCGATTTCCTGCCTGCACCGTTCGACGGCTTCGGCATGTCGGCCAACTACACCTACATCGACAGCTCGACCAGGATACCGGCCCAGTCGAACGCAGTCCCGATCGACACCGACGGCAGCCTGTTCGGCGATCTGCCGGCCGACGGCCTGTCGAAGAATTCGTACAACGCCGCGCTGTTCTACGAGAAGGGGCCGTGGCAGGTGCGCTTCGCCTACAACTGGCGCAGCGAATACCTGCTGTCGGTCGGGCCGAACGGCTACAACGGCGAGGACGGCGGCATTCCGTGGAAGCTGCCGGTGTACAGCGACAGCTTCGGCCAGCTGGACGGTTCGATCTTCTACAGGTTCTCCGACAACGTGCAGATCGGCCTGGAGATGAACAACCTCAACAACGCCGAGCAGCGCACGATCATGGACCAGAACGGCGCAGGCAAGCGCATCACCTCCTGGTACGTCAACGACCGTCGTTACGCCGCGACGCTGCGCTTCACCTTCTGACGGGCACGGGTCGGCCGGACGCCGTATGCGGGCGTCCGACCGGAATCCGGGTGCGAGCGGATGCGCCGCGCGCATCCGCTCGCGGACCAGTGGCTTCCCCTCCCGGGCCGCATCCGCGACTGCCGCGGCGACGCGCCGCCAGCCCCGTGCATGTGCACTGGCGGCGCGCCGGCCGCGTCACCACCGCGACGCCGGATCGACTGCGTCGACCGGTTCGGATGAAACGCTTTCGGATGTATCGAATCCGCGCCTACGGCCATCGGCCGATACGGCGATGCATTGACGGGTCCGAAATGCGAGCGCTAACATCGAGACAGGGCGCGTAGTCGCCGAGGGGACAACAAACGACCGGTTCATCCGGCATGCGGGTTTCCGCGCGGGCGCCAGCACGGTGGCGTCGTCGTGCGGGCGGTGGTCTGCGACCAGCGCGGGTGACGAGGCGCGGATACTTGCGCGCCGGTGAAAGGCCGTGCAGCAAGACGCGACATACAACTCGATCCGTTCGACGCGCATTCCTCGGGAGGGAACACCATGCGAACGTTCAACTACCGCCAGCCGGCCGTCCGGCAGGCGGGTTTCGACACCCTGCGCACATTCCGCCGCAGCGCCATCGCCCTCGGCGTGGCCGCCCTGTTGTCCACGCCGCTGCATGCCCAGACCACCGGGGCGGATGCGCCGGCCCGCACCGCAACCGACGCCACCGACCTCGACGCCGTGGTGGTGAAGGGCGTCCGTGGTGCGGTCATGCGTGCTCAGGACATCAAGCAGGACGCCCCGCAGATCATCGATTCGGTCACCGCCGAGGACATCGGCGCATTGCCCGACCGCAGCGTCACCGAGACCATGAAGCGCATCAGCGGCGTGACCGTGACCGGCTTCGCCGCGCGCGACGATACCGACCACTTCTCGGCCGAAGGCAGCGGCGTGATGATCCGCGGCCTGACCTTCGTGCGCGGCGAGCTCAACGGGCGCGACGTGTTCAGTGCCAACGGCGGCCGCGGGATCAGCTTCGAGGAAGTCCCGGCCGAGCTGATGGCGGGCGTGGATGTGTACAAGAACCCGTCCGCCGAAATCATCGAGGGCGGCCTGGGCGGCACCGTCAACCTGCGCACCCGCATGCCGTTCGACGAGCCTGGCCGCAAGATCGCCGGCAGCATCGACTACAACCGCGGCGACAAGGCCAAAGACGGCAGGCCATCGGGCTCCTTCCTGTTCAGCGATCGCTGGGAAACGGGCATCGGCGAGATCGGGTTCCTGGCCAATGTGTCCTACTCCGAGCTCGCGACGCGGTCCGACGGCGTGCAGATCCAGCCGTTCGTGCGCCGTGGGCGCATGCCTGCCGAGCAGCCCGAAGGTGGGCCCGACGACTGGTACTACGACTGGGAGCGTGGCAGCTGGCAGCCCGCCGAAAGCCAGCGCGACGACCTGCTCGCCGGCACGGACTTCGACCAGGTATTCGTGCCCGGCGGTCTGAACTGGCGCCGCACCGACTTCGACCGCAAGCGCCAGGGCGGCGCGTTCGCCTTCCAGTGGCGGCCGAACGAGGATACCGAGCTCTATACACAGTTCATCACCTCCCGGTACGACCTGGAATGGCGCGAGCACTTCATGGAGTGCTGCGGCAGCATGGAGAAGAACGACATCAACTGGCAGGGCGATCCGACGAGGTTCGCGCCCTGGTACGAGGATGGACTGGCCGACCGGACCAACAACGTGGTGCCGATGCCGGGCACGGTGTTCGAGTACGACGAGCACGGCCGGTTCCTGCGCGGCACCCTGCGTCAGGGCGGTTGGCGGGGGACGCCGGATGATGGGCCGGCCAACATGTACCAGGGACCGGGCATCCAGTTCGCTGCGGGCAACCGCTACAACGTGCAGCATTCCAAGACCACCGACTGGTCGGTGGGATTCCGGCACTTCCTGAGCGATGCGCTGGTCGTGCGCGGCGACTTCCAGTACGTGAAGTCCACCAGCGACAATGTCGACTTTTCCGTCCACACCTCCACCCTGCTCGAACAGGTCACGCTCGACCTGACCGGCAAGTATCCGTCGCTGACCATCGGCGATCCTTCCAGCGCCCTGGCCCAGGAGAACTACTTCTGGCGCTCGGCGATGGACCACGTGGCGGACAACGAGGGCACGGAGCGCGCGGGCCGGATCGATCTGGAATACAGCTTCGACGACAGCCCGTGGCTGCGGATGTGGCGCGCAGGCGTGCGCCTGGCCGACCGCAGCTACTCGAGCCTGTCCACCAACTGGAACTGGGGCCCGATCAGCGACGACTGGCGTCGGATCGCCAACCCGCCGGATCCCAACCGACCGCCGGTGGCCTGGCTGGACCAGTTCTATCCAGGCGACTCGATGCTCTATTCGATGTCGGACTTCTTCGGCGGCCGCGTCAACGTCCCGGTCCAGTTCTGGACCGCGCGCGACGGTCTGGTCACGCGCGATAACGTACTGGCCACGCTGTCGACCATTCCGTCCACAGGCGATACCTGGAGCCCGGTGCAGTACGGGCCGGAGTTCGTGAACTCGCAGGACGAGCGTACGCAGGCCGCCTACGGCATCCTGTACTTCGGCAACGACGAAATGGCCAAACCGCTGGACGGCAATGTCGGCGTGCGCGTGGTCAAGACCAGCGTCCGCAGCGACGGCGGCTACCAGCTGCCCAACATGTCGAATTGGGGGCCTGACATCGTGACCCAGGAAGTGCTCGATACGTTCCGGGGGCAGACCTTCAGGACCGATCCGAATCGCACCACCTACACCGACGTGCTGCCCAGCCTGAATCTGCGCTGGCGCTTCGACCACGGCCTGCAGGCGCGGTTCGCGGCTTCGAAGGCCATCGCCCGCCCGGAGTTCCGGGTCATGCAGCCCTGGCTGACGCTGTCCGCCTCGGCGGACTCCTGCCGCTGGGCCCTGCGCGACGGCCTGCGGACCGAGCTGTGCGGCATCGACGACTTGAGCTACAGCGGCAGCGCGGGCAGTCCGGACCTGAAGCCGATGCGGGCGACGCAGTTCGACGCGGCACTCGAGTGGTACTTCGGGCCCGCCAACAGCGCGTACGTCACCTTCTTCCACAAGGACGTCAAGAACTACTTCGCGTCGCTGACGGGAACCGAGTCCTGGGACGGCATCGAGTACACCGTGACGCGTACCCGCAACCTGGACAAGGGCAAGATCCGCGGCTTCGAACTCGGTTATTCGCAGTTCTTCGACTTCCTGCCCGGCTTCGGCGTGCAATCCAACTACACCTTCGTCGACAGCTCGGGTGGCACCAACGCGGTCGTGAATCCATTCGACGTGGATACGCAGGCTGCCCCGCTCGAGCTCCCGCTCGAAGGGCTGTCGCGTCGCAGCTACAACGTACAGCTCGTGTACGAGCCCGGTCCCGTCTCCATGCGCCTGGCCTACAACTGGCGTTCGCGTTACCTGCTGACCAGCAGCGACGTGATGCCCGCGATGCGTCAGCCGGTGTGGAACGACGACTATGGCCAGCTCGACGGTTCGTTCTTCTACAACCTCAACAAGAACATCCAGATCGGTCTGCAGGTCAACAACATCACCAACAGCGTCACCAAGCTGCTGATGGGGCCGCGCGCCTACAACCGCGACGGATTCATTGATGACACGTTGTACAGCCGCGCGTGGTTCGAGAACGATCGCCGATACGCGGCGGTGCTGCGCGCCAGCTGGTAGCCGACCGCGGTGAAAGGCAGGACCAGAGGGTCGCGCGGCGTGCAGCGCGACCCTCCTGTCGCGTGAACATGTGCCCTGGACGCGCACGAGCGTCGATGATGCAACGCATCATTCCCTGCTGCTATACGCGTGGGCGTTTTCTTCATTGGTAGGGCATGCCTGTGCCGCCTATCCTGCCTGTCCGATACGTGGGGCGAGGGGATGGCGGGGGATGAGGCTGCGGAGCGGGAGATCCAGGCGAAGCGTGGACGGGTGCGGGCGGGTGGTCGCGCTGCTGGTCCTCGCGTGCCTGTGGATCGGTGCCGCCTCGTCCGCCCTTGCGTCCTACCAGTGGCGCAACGTCGCCATCGGTGGCGGCGGTTTCGTCACCGGCCTGGTGTTCCATCCGGTGCAACCGGGACTGCTCTACGCCCGCACCGACATTGGCGGCGCGTATCGCCGGGAGCCGGGCAGCGGACGCTGGACGCCGCTGCTCGACTGGATGGGCGAGGACGACACGGGACGCTTCGGGGTGGAAAGCCTCGCCCTGGATCCGTCCGATCCCGAGCGCCTCTATCTTGCGGTGGGCGCCTACCTGCACGAACGCGGCAGCACCGGCGCGATCCTGCGCTCGCGCGATCGCGGCGCGACCTTCGAGCGCACGTCGCTGCCGTTCAAGCTTGGCGGCAACGAACAGGGTCGCGGCAACGGCGAACGCCTGGCGGTGGATCCGCACGACGGCCGCGTGCTGTTCTTCGGAACCCGCGCCGACGGGCTGTGGCGCAGTGAAGACGCCGGCGCCAGCTGGGCCGAAGTGCCGGACTTCCCGGCGATCGCGACATCGAAGTCGGCGTGGGCGAAAGGCTGGCGCGACGAGGTGCCGATTGGCATCGCCTTCGTTGTGTTCGATCCGGCCAGCGGCGAACCGGGATCGCCATCGCGCACGCTCTACGCGGGCGTATCGACGAAAGAGCCGAGCGTGTACCGGTCCGACGACGCCGGCGACAGCTGGCACGCCCTGCCGGGACAGCCCGTCGGCCTGCGTCCGAGCCACATGGTGCGCGACGCGCGCGGGCGCTGGCTGCTGAGCTACGGCGACGAGCCGGGGCCGAACCACATGGCCGACGGGGCGGTGTGGCGTTTCGATCCCGCCGACGGCAGCTGGACCGACATCACGCCCGCGCCGCAGTCGAGCGGCAATGCGGGCGCGGGATTCGGCTGGGGCGCGGTCGCGGTGGATGCGAACGATGCGGACGTCATCGTCGCGTCCACCTTCCGCCGCTACCAGCCGCACGACGATATCTACCGCAGCATCGATGGCGGTCGCACCTGGACGGCGATGCTGCCGCGCTCGTCGTTCGACCATTCCAACGCACCCTGGACGCAGGATGCCAAGCCGCACTGGATGGCCGACCTCGAGATCGATCCGTACGATCCCGACCGCGTCTGGTTCGTCACCGGTTACGGCGTCTGGGCTTCGCAGAACGCGCGCGGGTTCGACCGCGGGCAGACCCTGCAATGGCGCTTCGAGCAGGAAGGGTTCGAGGAAACCGTGCCGCTGGCCCTGGTCAGCCCGCCGCAGGGCGCGCACCTGGTCAGCGGGCTGGGCGATGTCGACGGCTTCGTGCACGACGATCTCGATGTCGCGCAGCAACGCTTTGCCGGCGAGCGTTTCTCCAATACCGAAAGTCTCGCCTTCGCCGGGCGGGCGCAGCATGTCATGGTGCGCACCGGCTACTTCCACAACCGGCCCGAGGGGGCGGTGCGGGGCGCTTGGTCGAGCGACGGCGGCCGCAACTGGACGGCGTTCGCGAGCGAGCCGCCCGACGGCGACGGCGCAGGCCACATCACCCTGGCCGCCGATGGCAAGCGTGCGATCTGGAAACCGCGCAACGGTGAACGCCATTGGCTGACTGCGGACATGGGCGGACGCTGGCAGGCGGTGCAGGGCCTGCCGAAG
The DNA here is from genome assembly GCF_016774335.1 of Luteimonas saliphila. Lineage (GTDB taxonomy): Bacteria > Pseudomonadota > Gammaproteobacteria > Xanthomonadales > Xanthomonadaceae > Luteimonas > Luteimonas saliphila. Next base: position 50,753 of record NZ_JAETWA010000010.1, read on the forward strand.
CATGCGGTGGTCGAGGCCGACAGGATCGACGAGGGCATCTATTACGGGTTCGATGCCACCACCGGCAAGCTCTATGTCAGTGGCAATGGCGGCGTCGGCTTCAGGGAAGTCGAGGCCAGCGTCGGTGAGGTGGGCGACTGGTATCGCGCCGAGATCCGGCCGCATCCCCAACGCACCGCGGAAGCCTGGATCGCAGCGTCGTGGCGCGGCCTGCTGCACTGGTCGCTCGGCAAGCTGGAGCGGGTGCCGGGCGTCGACAACGTGATGTCGGTCGGCCTCGGCAAGCCCGCGAACGAAGGCGATCCGCCGGTGCTGTTCGTGTTCGGCGAGGTCGGCGGCAAGCGCGGGCTGTACCGGTCGGACGATAGTGGCCGTCGCTGGCGACGCATCGACCACGATGGCCAGCGATTCGGTGGCGTCATCCGCCACGTGACCGGTGATCCGCGCCTGCATGGCCGCGTCTACTTCGGCACCGAGGGACGCGGCATCTGGTACGGGGATCCGCGATGAAGTCGATGGTCGCCGCCGTCCTGGTGTGGGCAGCCATCGTGTTGCCGCTCGCCCAGTCGCAGGCGACCGAACGAACGCAGCAGTCCGGTGATGGCGAGATGGCGCAGGACGGGTATCGCCCGTTGCCGGCCGGGGACGCACCGTCCTCCGCGGAAACCCCGTCGCTGTCGATCGCGCAGGACGACATGCCGTCGTTGATCGCCAACGTCGCGGCGCGCTCGACGCGTTCGCTGGACGGAACCTGGCAGGCGATGATCGATGCCTATGGCGCCGGCATGGGCGACTGGAAGGCGGCCTGGCGCGACCGCACGCCCGAACGCCCCGACGAGTTCCACGAGTACGGGTTCGACGATGCCTTCACGCTGCAGGTGCCGGGCGACTTCAACACCCAGCATCCGCAGTTGCATTGGCTGGAGGGATCGGTCTGGTACCGCAAGCGCTTCGACTTCGATGTCGAACGGCTGAAGGCGCAGGGGCGCCGGCTGTTCGTGCATTTCGGCGCCGCCAACTATCGTGCCGATGTGTTCCTCAATGGCGAGCCGGTCGGCAGCCATGAGGGCGGGTTCACGCCGTTCCAGTTCGAACTGACCGACAAGCTGAGGCAGGGCGGGAACCGGTTGCTGGTCCATGTCGACAATCGTCGTCGCCGCGACGCCGTGCCCTCGATGGGGTTCGACTGGTTCAACTACGGCGGCCTGACCCGCAGCGTCCATCTGATCGAACTGCCGGCACGCCACGTCCGCGACTACCACCTGCAACTGTCGCCCGACGACCGGCAGGAAGTGCGCGGCTGGGTGCAGGTCGCGCCCGCGCAGGCCGAACTGCCGGTGCAGGTGGAACTGCCCGAGATCGGCATCTCGGTCGACGCGCGCACCGATGCCGATGGCCGTGCCGCGATCGTGTTCCGCGCGCCGCTGCAGCTGTGGTCGCCGCAGCAGCCGAAGCTGTACCGGGTCCGGGTGTCCGCCGCCGGCGATACGGTGGAAGACGACATCGGTTTCCGCAGCATCGCGGTGCGGGGCGAGAAGATCCTGCTCAACGGCGAACCGATCCATCTGCGCGGTATCAACCTGCACGAGGAGATCGACAGCCGGCGCGCGGCATCGGACGACGACTATCGGCGCCTGCTGGAGCAGGTGCGCGCGCTGGGCGCCAACTTCGCGCGCACCGGGCACTACCCGTTCGGCGAGGCGTTCGTGCGCCAGGCCGACCGCATGGGCATCCTGCTGTGGAGCGAGATCCCGGTCTACCAGGGCATCGATTTCGACGATCCCGGAACGCGGGACAGGATGCGGCGGATGCTGGCCGAGATGATCGGTCGCGACCGCAATCGCGCGGCGGTGGCGATGTGGGGCATCGCCAATGAAACCGCGCCGGGCCCGTCGCGCGACGCGATGCTGACCGCGCTGGCGGCGCAGGCGCGCGCGCAGGATCCGACCCGGTTGATTGCCGCGGCCTTCTATGGCCCGGGCTTCCGTGGCGCACGACTGGAGATGCAAGACCCGCTGTTCCCGGCGATCGACGTGATCGGTGCCAACATCTACTACGGCTGGTACACGCCGTGGGCGGTCGAGCCGGAACAGGTTGAATGGATCCGGCCGGGCAAGCCGCTGCTGATCTCGGAGTTCGGTGCCGAGGCCAAGTACGGGAACCGCGGTGCCGGCGAACGGGCCGGCGACTGGGACGAGGAATACCAGGCAGAGTTCTATCGCAAGCAGTTCCGGATGATCCAGCGTCTCCCGTTCGTGCAGGGCACGGTGCCGTGGCTGCTGGCCGATTTCCGCTCGCCGGTACGCATGCACCCCTATCAGGCTGGCTACAACCGCAAGGGGCTGCTGTCGGAGAACGGCGAGCGCAAACTCGCATGGCAGGTGGTGGCGGACTTCTATGGCTCCGCGGCCGCGTCTCCGCAAGTCAACAGGGAAGCATCCGCCAATGACTAGATTGCATTCCATCCGTTCCGTGCGTGCAGCGCTGTTGCTGCTCGGCCTGTGGTTGACGACGGCTTCTGCCCATGCGGTCGAGCTGCCTCGTGTGTTCTCGGACGGCATGGTGCTGCAGCGCGATCGGCCGATCATCGTCTGGGGCCGCGCCGACGCGGGTGCGCGCATTGAGGTCGCGCTCGAGGGGGATCGGGCCCGTGCCACGGCCGATGCCGATGGCGCGTGGCGCGTCGCGCTGCCCGCGCGCGTGGCAGGCGGCCCGTTCACGATGCGGATCGCCGATGGCGTCGCGCCACGCGAACTGCGCGACGTGCTGGTCGGAGACGTGTGGCTGGCCTCCGGCCAGTCGAACATGGAGTGGCCGATCGCGCAGTCGGCCGATGCGGAAGCGGAGATCGCGCGCGCCATCGATCCGCTGATCCGCCACTTCAAGGTGCCCAAGTCATGGGCGGGCGAACCGCAATGGCAACTGGCCGGTGGCGACTGGGTCGCGTCGTCACCGGCGGTGGCCGGCAACTTCTCGGCCGTGGCGCACTTCTTCGCGCGTGAGCTGCGCCGGTCGCAGGGCGTGCCGATCGGCATCGTCGACAGCACCTGGGGCGGCAGCAGCATCGAGGCGTGGATGGACGCGGCGACGCAGGGCATCGACGGCGAGGCGCAGGCCGCGCTGGCCGCGACGCTGAAGGCCGACGACGAACGCGCGCTGGCGCAGACGCACGCGAATCTCGCGCGCTGGCAGCTGCCGGCCGACGACCGCGGCTGGCAGGCGGCAGACCTCGACGCCGCGGACTGGGCCGGGATCGCCGTGCCCGGGCTGTGGGAGGGCGGTGGCTTCAACGGCATGGACGGCGTGGCGTGGTACCGCACCACGTTCGAGCTGGGTGCAGCCGAGGCCGGACGGGGGCTCACCCTGGGCGTCGGACGCATCGACGACACCGACACCACCTGGGTCAACGGCGTCGAGGTCGGCGTTACCGAATCGCAGTACAACCTGGCGCGCGTGTACGAGGTGCCGGCCTCGGCGCTGCGCGCCGGCACCAACACCATCACGGTGCGGGTGACCGACCTGGGTGGCGGTGGCGGGATCCACGGTCCTGCGAAGGAACTGTTCGTGCAGCCCGAGGGCGGCGCGCGCCGTTCGCTGGCAGGAACGTGGGCGTTCAGACCCGCACAGGTCACCGCCCTCGCGCTCGACGACGACAAGAACCAGCGCGCGACCCTGCTGTACAACGCGATGATCCACCCGCTGCAACCGCTGCCGGTGCGCGGCGTGATCTGGTACCAGGGTGAGGCGAATGCCGGCAGCGTGGTACAGGCGTCGGCGTACCGCGAGCAGTTCCGGGCGATGATCCGGCAGTGGCGCGCGCAGTTCGATGCTCCGGCGCTGCCGTTCCTGTGGGTGCAGCTGGCCAGCTGGCATTCGGGCGGCGACGACGGCGACACCAGCCCCTGGGCGGTGCTGCGCGAATCCCAGACTGCGGCGCTGTCGCTGCCGGCCACCGCGCAGGTGGTGGCAATCGACATTGGCGATGTCGGCGACATCCATCCCCGCAACAAGCAGGACGTCGGCAAGCGCCTTGCGCTGGCGGCACGTCGCGTGGCCTACGGCGAGGCGCTGGTTCACCAGGGACCTGTGTTGCAAGGCGCGCGCTTCGCCGATGGCGTGGCGATCCTGTCCTTCGACGCCGACGGACTGGCCGTACGCGGCGGTGGCGCGCTGCAGGGCTTCCGACTCGCCGGCGCTGACCACAGGTTCCACCCGGCCACCGCATCGATCGACGGCGATCGGGTGATCGTGCGCAGCGATGCCGTGGCTGCGCCGGCCGCAGTGCGCTACGCATGGAGCGATGCGCCGGTGGAAGCCAACCTGGTCGACGGCAGTGGACTGCCGGCGTCGCCGTTCCGGAGTGATGACTGGTGAGGGTGCTGATGGAGGAGAGATCGTCGGTGCAATCGCCGCTGCGTGATGCGGCAGAAGCTGGTGCTTCTGCCTCTGCTTCTGCCTCTGCTTTTGCCGGTGTGTTTGCTCTTTCGAGCCGTAAAGCGAGCCGAGCACCGCAGCCGGTGGCGGCCGAAGAGGCGCCCATGTCTGAGCGCAGCGAGTTTGGGCGCCGTGCCGCCGCCGGCGAGGAGCGCAGGGGACCGGCGCGGCGAAGCCGTGCCGGCTCGCGTCCGGTGAAAGGGCTTTTGGTTCCTTTTGGCCCGTCAAAAGGAACTCGCCCGCGCAGCGGGCGAAAGCTCTTGCTCTTGCCTTCGAAGTGCTTGCTCGTTTCGCAAGAAAAGCAACTGCAACAGCTTCCGCGCTGTCGCGCGGGTGACTTTTGTCTTGGCAAAAGTCACCAAAACCGTTTTCGCCGGACGCGAGCCGGACTGGCTGCGCCAGTCCGGTTCCCTGCGCTTCTCGGTCGGCGGGGCACGCGGCCCAAACTCGCTGCGCTCAAACATGGGCCGCTCTCCGGCCCCGCCGCCCTGCGATGCTCGGCTCGCTTTACGGCTCGGAAAGCCAACGCAACAGCAACAGCAACAGCAACAGCAACAGCAACAGCAACAGCGCACAGGTCATGCCCCAGGAGAACGCCATGACGCAGGTATTGCCGATGGCCGCAGTGCGACCCGCCTCGATCGTCAGTCAGGCGCGGAGCACGCTGCTCGCGCTGTTCGCCACGGCCACTCTCGTGCTGGCCGGTTGCCAGCGTCAACCCGCCGCCCCTGCCGATGCGTCCGTGCCCGAGGCGGCCGCCGCAGCCGATGCGGCGGACGGCGTTGCAAGCGCGGGTGCGAGAAACAACAACACGACCGGTGAACGCCCGATCCCGCGCTTCGAAAGCAAGGACGGCAAGCACGCCCTGATCGTCGACGGCGCCCCGTTCCTGGTCCTCGGCGGACAGGCGCACAACTCGAGCAACTATCCCGAGCCGCTCAAGCAGGTGTGGCCGGCGCTCGACGACCTGGGCGCGAACACGCTGTCGATCTCGGTGGCCTGGGAACAGGTCGAGCCGGAGGAGGGCAGGTTCGACTTTTCCTTCGTCGACCATCTGCTGGCGCAGGCGCGCGAACACGACAAGCGGCTGATCCTGCTGTGGTTCGCGACCTGGAAGAACAACGGTCCCGCCTATGCGCCGCGCTGGGTGAAGCTGGACAACGACCGCTTCCCGCGCGTGGTGCTGCAGGACGGTACGGTGCTGAACTCGCTGTCGCCGCACGCGAAGGCCACGCTCGAGGCCGACCGCAAGGCCTTCGCGAAACTGATGGCGTACCTGCGCGACCACGATGCGCAGCGCACGGTGATCATGGTGCAGCCGCAGAACGAGCCGGGCACCTACGGCGGGGTGCGCGACTTCTCGCCGATGGCACAGGAAGTATTCGAAGCACCGGTGCCGGAGGCGCTGGTCGAGTACCTGGACAGGTCGCCCGGCACCTGGCGCGAGGTGTTCGGCGACGATGCCGACGAGACCTTCCACGCCTGGCACATCGCCCGCTACATCGACCAGGTCGCGCAGGCTGGCAAGGCCGAGTACCCGCTGCCGATGTACGTCAACGCCGCGCTGCGTGGACCATTCAACCCGGGCCAGCCGGGACAGTACGCCAGCGGTGGACCGACCGACAACATGCTCGACGTGTACAAGGCCGCGGCACCGAACATCGACCTGCTGGCGCCCGACATCTACATGCCGGAGTACTTGCACTACACCACGGTGCTCGAGCGCTACGCACGGCCGGACAACGCGCTGTTCGTCGCCGAGACCGGCAACACCCCGACCTACGCGCGCTACCTGTTCGCCGCGCTCGGCCACAACGGCATCGGCTGGGTGCCGTTCGGCATGGACTACACGCCGTACGGCAATTGGCCGCTGGGCGCGAAGCGCACCACGCCTGAGTCCATCGCTCCGTTCGCGGTCGGCTACGCGCTGGTCAACCAGGGCATGCGCGAGTTCGCGAAGGCCGCGTCCGAGGGCAAGCTGCGTGGCGTCGCGGAGCAACCCGGCGTCCCTGAGCAGCAGGTCAGGCTCAATGACCGCTGGAACGCCACCATCGCCTACGGCCTGCCGCACTTCTGGTTCCAGGGCGCGGTGCCGGGCAATCCCGAGCCGATCGGTGGCGCGCTGATCGCCGAGATCGGACCGGACGAGTTCCTGGTTACCGGCATGCACGCGCGGGTGACGATCCATCCGGCCACCGATGGCCAGGCGCTGATCTACGACCGTGTCGAGGAAGGCCGCTACGTCGATGGGGAGTGGGAATTCCACCGCAACTGGAATGGCGACCAGACCGATTACGGAGTCAATTTTTCCGATGCCGTGCAGCTGCTGCGCGTGACGTTGGCGACCTACCGCACCACTTCCGATGCAACGCAACAGGAGAACTGACGCCATGAACCCTCCCTTCAATCATGCGCGCTGGCTGGTGCTGCCGCTGGCGGCGGCCCTGGCGGGCTGCGGCGTCTCGGCGTCGGGTGCCTGGGAACGCACCGGCGACAGCGTCGTCGTGCGCCCGGGTGCCGATGGCGCCGCCGATGTGCGCCTGCAGGTCGTCGCCGACGACATCATCCGCGTCACCGCGGCGCCGGACGGCAAGTTCGAGCGCAGCGAAAGCCTGATGCGCGCGCCACGCGCCGGCGATGCGCCCGCGTTCGAGGTCGCCGAGGTCGACGGCAAGCTGCGTATCACTGCCGCCGCGATCTCCGCCGAGGTCTCCACAAGTGATGGCCACGTCGCGTTCTTCGACGCCTCGGGCGAGCCACTGGTGTCCGAGATCGCAGGCGGCCGCAGTTTCGAGGCGGTCGAGTTCGAGGGCAAGCCCTACTACAGCATCCGCCAGCGTTTCGAGTCGCCCGACGACGAGGCGTTCCATGGCACCGGCATGCACCAGCAGGGCTGGGTGAACCTGAAGGGTCGCAACGTCGAGCTGCTGCAGCACAACATCGACATCGCGATCCCGTTCCTGACCTCGAGCCGCAACTACGGCATCCTCTGGGACAACAACTCGATCACCCGCTACGGCGACCCGCGCGGTCTGCGTCCGCTGCTCGACACCCTGACGCTCTACGACAAGGACGGAGTCGAAGGCGCGTTGACCGCGACCTATGCGGTCGATGGCGAGGCGAAGGTCGTCCGCCGAGAGGAGGAGGTCAACTACCAGTACATCGCCAACCTCGAGAAGTTCCCGGAAGAAGGCAAGAACCTGGCCGAAGGCGGCCGCAGCGAAGTGGTGTGGGAGGGCGAGATCGCCGCGAAGACCGACGGCCAGCACACCTTCTCGCTGTTCAACAGCGAGTACGCGAAGGTTTACATCGACGGCGAGCTGGTCATGGATCGCTGGCGCCAGAACTGGAACCCGTGGCACCACGAGTTCGCGCTGGACCTCAAGGCCGGAGAGCGCCGCAAGCTGCGGCTGGAGTGGGATCGGATCGAGCCGGCGTATATCGCGCTGCTCGCGCGTGACCCGCTGCCTGCGCAAGAGGCGAACGACCTGTCGATCTGGTCCGAAGCCGCGCACGTCGTGGATTACTACGTCGTCGCCGGCGACGACGCCGACGAGGTGATCGCCGGTTATCGCGAACTCACCGGCAAATCCGTGCTGCTGCCGAAGTGGGCCTACGGCTTCTGGCAAAGCCGCGAGCGTTACAAGACCCAGAAGGAACTCACCGACACGCTCGACGAGTACCGCCGCCGCGGCCTGCCGATCGACAACATCGTGCTCGACTGGTCGTACTGGCCGGAGGACGCCTGGGGCTCGCATGACTTCGACCCGCAGCACTTCCCGGACCCGGAAGGCATGATCAGGCACGTGCACGACCGCAACGCGCAGATCATGATCTCGGTCTGGCCGAAGTTCTACCCGACCACCGACCACTTCAAGGAACTCGATGCCAAGGGCCATATGTACAAGCGCAACATCGAGGTCGGCGAACGCGACTGGATCGGCGAGGGCTACCTGAGCTCGTTCTACGATCCCTACTCGGAGGAAGCGCAGGGCATCTTCTGGCGCCAGATCGACGACAAGCTCAACAGCAAGGGCATCGATGCCTGGTGGCTGGACGCGGTCGAGCCTGACCTGCACAGCAACATCGACATCGGCGAGCGCAAGGCGCGGACCACGCCGACGGCGCTGGGGCCGTCCGTCGAGTACTTCAACTCCTACGCACTGCCCAATGCCGAAGGCGTGTACCGCGGCTCGCGCGAAGTCGATCCCGACAAGCGCGTGTTCATCCTGACCAGGTCGGGCTTCGCCGGACAGCAACGCACCGCGTCCGCGCTGTGGACCGGCGACGTTGTGCCGCGCTGGGACGACATGCGCGAGCAGGTCGCCGCCCTGGTCAACGGCTCGATGGCCGGGGTGCCCAACAACACCTTCGACATCGGCGGCTTCTCGCCCGAGCGCCGCTACGAAACCCACGACCCGGCGCACCTGCCGGAATGGCGCGAACTCAACCTGCGCTGGTTCCAGTTCGGCACCTTCGTGCCGCTGATGCGCTCGCACGGCCAGTACCCGCTGCGCGAGATCTGGAACATCGCGCCGCAGGGCACGCCGCACTACGACAGCTTCACCCACTACCTGAAGCTGCGTTACACGCTGCTGCCGTACATCTACACGCTGGCCGGCGATACCTGGCACAGGGATGGCAGCATCCTGCGCGCGCTGGGCATGGATTTCGGCGCCGATCCGCGGGTGGCCTCGATCAACGACCAGTACCTGTTCGGCCCGGCGTTCCTCGTCGCCCCGGTGACGACGTTCGGTGCGACCAGCCGCGAGGTCTACCTGCCCGCCGGCACCAGCTGGATCGAGTTCGCGACCGGTCGCCGCCACGAAGGCGGGCAGGCGATCCAGGCCGATGCGCCGCTGGCGCGGATGCCGCTGTTCGTGCGGGTCGGTTCGATCGTGCCGCGCAGCATCGTGCAGCAGTACGTCGATGAGCAGCGCGATGCGCCGGTGACGTTCGAGGTCTACACCGGCGCCGACGGCACGTTCTCGCTGTACGAGGATGACGGCCGCAACTACGGCTACGAGCGTGGCGAATCCAGCCGCATCCCGCTGTCGTGGAACGAGGCCAGCGGCGAGCTGACCATCGGCGAACGCCAGGGCAGCTGGCCGGGCATGCCGGCGGAGCGCGAGTTCCGCGTGCGCTGGATCGATGGTCCGCGTGGGGACAACGACACGCTGGAGCCGGCGGCCGACGTCAGCCTGCGCTACGACGGCACGGCGCAGGTCGTGACGCGCCCGGCGACATGAGGCCAGCGGGGCACAGCGCATGAACTTCGATCGGCGCCGGCGCGATGCGCTGAAGGCCGCGGCGCTCGCCGCGGTGGCCGGCGGCGCAGGAGCGGCCGGTTTCGGCCGGGGTGCGGACGCGCATGCCGCAGCGTCCACGCCAGCGATGGGCGTGGCCGCGGCCGCGGCTGGCGGCGACACCGATGCCAGCGCATGGGACGCGCTGCGCCTGTGGTATCCGCGCCCGGCGACGCAGTGGGTGGAGGCGCTGCCGCTGGGCAACGGCCGGCTCGGGGCGATGGTCTGGGGGGGCGGCAAGCACGAGCGCCTGCAGCTCAACGAGGACACGCTCTACGCCGGCGGCCCCTACGACCCGACTCCGCCGGATGCGCTCGGGGCGCTGCCGGAGGTGCGCCGCCTCTTGTTCGCGCGCCACTACGCGGAAGCAGAGGCGCTGGCCAACGAGCACCTGATGGGGCGCCCCCTCAAGCAGATGCCCTATCAGCCGCTCGGCGACCTGGTGCTGGATTTCTTCGAGATTGCCGAGACCAACGGCTATCGCCGCGAACTCGACCTCGACCGTGCGCTGGCCACGTCCACCTTCGAGGCGCGCGGCCTGCAGCACCTGCGCGAGGTGTTCGTCTCGCCGGTCGACCAGTGCATCGCGATGCGGCTGTCGGGCGACAAGCCGGGCCGCATCTCCCTGCGCATCGCGCTCGACAGCGACCAGCCGGCCGCGAACCTCGAGGCCGACGGCGAGGCCGGCCTGCAGTTGCGCGGCCGCAACCAGGTGGCGTTCGGGATCGAGGGGCGGCTGCGCTTCGCGCTGCGCCTGCAGGTGCTGCCGACCGGCGGCACGCTGCGCCACCATGACGACCGCATCGAGGTGCGCGAAGCCGACGAGGTGCTGCTGCTGCTCGCCGCCGCGACCAGCTTCCGCCGCTTCGACGATGTTTCCGGCGATCCGGACGCCATCACCCGCGATCAGCTTGCCGCAGCCGCACGCCGTTCCTGGCCGGAGATGCTCGACGACCACGTCGCGGCGCATCGTGCACTGTTTCGCCGCGTTTCGATCGATCTCGGCCGCACGCCGGCGGAGCAGGCCGCGCTGCCCACCGACGCGCGCGTCGCGCGCTTCGCCCAGGCGAACGATCCGCAGCTGGCCGCGCTCTACCACCAGTTCGGCCGCTACCTGCTGATCGCCAGTTCGCGCGCCGGCAGCCAGCCGGCGAACCTGCAGGGCATCTGGAACGACCTGCTGCAGCCGCCGTGGGAAAGCAAGTACACGATCAACATCAACACCGAGATGAACTACTGGCCGGCGGAGGCGGGCGCACTGCACGAATGCGCGGAGCCGCTGGAACGAATGGTCTTCGAACTCGCCGAACGCGGACGCGAGACCGCCCGGCGCATGTACGGCGCGCCGGGCTGGGTGGCCCACCACAACACCGACCTGTGGCGCGCGACCGCGCCGATCGACGGTGCGCAGTGGGGCCTGTGGCCGCTGGGTGGCGCCTGGCTGCTGCAGCACCTGTGGGACCGCTGGGATTATGGCCGCGACCCGGAGTACCTGCGCAAGGTGTACCCGCTGTTCCGGGGTGCGGCCGAGTTCTTCGCCGCCACCCTGGTCGAGGATCCCCACAACGGGGCGATGGTGACGGCGCCGTCGATCTCGCCGGAGAACGTGCATCCCTTCGGCGCCGCGCTGTGCGCCGGACCCTCGATGGACGCGCAGTTGCTGCGCGACCTGTTCGGCCAATGTATCGAGGCGGCCGCGTTGCTGGGTGTGGACGAGACGTTCGCGCGGCGGCTCGGAGCGTTGCGCGAGCGCCTGCCGCCGCACCGCATCGGCCAGGCCGGGCAATTGCAGGAATGGCAGGACGACTGGGACATGGACGTACCAGAGATCCACCACCGCCACGTCTCGCACCTGTACGCGCTGCATCCGTCGAGCCAGATCAACCTGCGCGACACGCCGCAACTGGCGGCCGCGGCGCGCCGCTCGCTCGAGATCCGCGGCGACGACGCCACCGGCTGGGGCATCGGCTGGCGCCTGAACCTGTGGGCGCGGCTGCGCGACGGCGCGCATGCGATGCAGATCCTGCGCATGCTGATCAGTCCCTCGCGCACCTATCCCAACCTGTTCGATGCGCATCCGCCGTTCCAGATCGACGGCAATTTCGGCGGCACCGCCGGCATCACCGAGATGCTGCTGCAGAGCTGGGGCGGCACGGTGTTCCTGCTGCCGGCGCTGCCGCGGGACTGGCCGACGGGCGAACTGCGCGGTGTCCGCGTGCGCAACGCGGCCTCCGTGGACCTGGCCTGGCGCGGGGGCGTGCTGGCCAGCGCGGCCCTGCGCAGCGACAAGGGCGGCGAGTACCGCGTGGACTACCGTGGCCGCGAGCTGGTGCTGACCCTGGCGGCTGGCGAGCAGGCGCTGCTCCGACCGGGCCGCGGCGGATTGCAGCGCACATGAATCCGGCAGCGGGGCGAGGCAGCGGACTGGTTTCACGGGACACCGTTCCCTGCGATTGCTGCAATGCAGGAACCGCGACACGCCACTCCGGCTACCCTATGCGTCGGATGACAGCGCAGTCATCCGGGGCCGTGACGGACGTGGCCTTGCTGTCGCTCGACGCAGGCATGGTTTCCGCGGCGACGGGTCCTCCGTGATGCCAGGCCGGGTCCGCTGGCGCGGGACGGACGGCGGCGGTGGATGCGGCGCCCGTGCAACCGGTCGGATCCAGTAGAAGCACCACCAGAACCACCAGTAGAACCACCAGCAGAAGCAGACGTACATCCCGGGAGGGAATACATGAGCAATCCCAACGCGTCAGGCGAGAACACCCGCTTCATCATCCTGATCAGCCTGGTGGCGACGATCGGCGGTTTCCTGTTCGGTTTCGACAGCGGCGTGATCAACGGCACCGTCGACGGGCTGAAGACGGCGTTCCAGTCGGACGCGGCGGTGACCGGCTTCAACGTCGCCTCGATGCTGCTGGGCTGCGCGATCGGCGCATGGTTCGCCGGCACCCTGGCCGACCGCTACGGGCGGCGCACGATGCTGCTGTGGGCGGCGGTGTTCTTCATCGTCTCGGCCTGGGGCTCGGGGATCTCGACCTCGTCGGCCGAATTCGTGGTGTACCGCGTCATCGGCGGCCTGGCGGTGGGCGCGGCGAGCGTGATGTCGCCCGCCTACATCAGCGAGGTGTCGCCGGCGCGCTACCGCGGACGCCTGGCGACGATCCAGCAGATCGCGATCATCTCCGGCCTGTTCGCCGCGTTCCTGAGCAACTACCTGCTGGCCAGGATCGCCACCTCGTCGATGTCGGCGCTGTGGCTGGGCTACGAGGCCTGGCGCTGGATGTTCTGGGCGGAACTGGTCCCGGCGGCGCTGTTCTTCGTGCTGCTGTTCTTCATCCCCGAAAGCCCGCGCTACCTGGTCGCGCGCGGCCTGCGCGAGCGCGCGGAGCGGGTGCTGGTGCGGCTGTATGGCGCGGCGCAGGGCGCGCGCAAGCTGGTCGAGATCGACGATTCGCTGGCGGCCGACCACCACCGACCGCGGCTGTCCGACCTGATCAGCAAGACCACCGGCAGGATCCGCCCGATCGTGTGGGTGGGCGTGGGCCTGGCGACGTTCCAGCAGTTCGTCGGCATCAACGTGGTGTTCTACTACGGTGCGGTGTTGTGGCAGGCGGTGGGCTTCTCCGAGAGCGACGCGCTGCTGATCAACGTGATCTCGGGCGCATTGAGCATCGGCGCCTGCATCGTCACCGTGCTGCTGATCGACAAGGTCGGCCGCAAGCCGCTGCTGTGGGTCGGCTCGGCGGGCATGGCGGTGACGCTGGGGCTGGTGGCGTTCGCCTTCGCCAGCAGCGCGGACCTGGACGCCGCCGGCAGGCTGGTGCTGTCCGATTCGATGGGCGTGCTGGCGCTGGTCGCGGCCAACCTCTACGTGATCTTCTTCAACGTCTCCTGGGGCCCGGTGATGTGGGTGATGCTGGGCGAGATGTTCCCGAACCAGATCCGCGGCTCGGGCCTGGCGGTGGCAGGGCTGGCGCAGTGGTCGGCCAACTTCCTGATCACCTGGACCTTCCCCATGCTGCTTGCGGGCATCGGCCTGGCCGGTGCATACGGCATCTACACGGTGGCCGCGGTGCTGTCGGTGTTCTTCGTGCTCAGGTTCGTGCACGAGACCAAGGGTCGCGAGCTGGAGCAGATGGAGGGCTGACGGGCTCGGTGCCTTCCACCCGCTTGCGGGGCATTGCGCCTTTCACGGGTGGAAGGTGCCGAAGGCGGATGGGGGGCAGGTCGAAGACGCGTCGCGCGAGGGCAGGCAACCGATCCGGACGTGCATCGCCTCCCTTCGTCGACGACGTGCATCCACGCTCCAGGGACCACCGGGAAGCCTGCATGAGGCGCATGCCGCCCCAGCCTTGCCGCAATTCATGAGGAACTGACCATGCAACTGTCGGGCCTGGATATCGCGATCGTGCTGGCGTATCTCGCCGGCGTGTTCGTGCTGGCGCAATGGGTCTCGCGCGAGAAGGCGGGGCATGCCAAGGACGCCGACGACTACTTCCTGGCCAGCAAGTCGCTGCCGTGGTGGGCGATCGGCGCCTCGCTGATCGCGGCCAACATCTCGGCCGAGCAGATCATCGGCATGTCCGGCTCGGGCTTCGCCATCGGCCTGGCGATCGCCTCCTACGAATGGATGGCGGCGGCGACGCTGCTGATCGTCGGCAAGTGGTTCCTGCCGGTGTTCCTGCGCAACCGCATCTACACCATGCCGCAGTTCCTGGAGCGTCGCTACGGCACACGCATCCGCACGGTGATGGCGGTGTTCTGGCTGGGGCTGTACGTGTTCGTCAACCTCACCTCGATCCTGTGGCTGGGTTCGCTGGCGATCGCGCACGTGGCGGGCATCGACCAGATGGCGGCGCTGCTGGGACTGGCGGTGTTCGCGCTCGCCTTCCAGCTGTACGGCGGGCTCAAGGCGGTGGCGCTGACCGACATCGTGCAGGTGGTGCTGCTGGTGGCCGGCGGCCTGCTGCTGGCGGGCATCTCGCTCGACCGCATCGGCGAGGGCGCCGGGATCTGGGCCGGGTTCGAGCGCCTGCGCGCTGAGGTGCCCGGGCATTTCCACATGATCCTGTCGCCCGACAATCCGTTCTACAAGGACCTGCCCGGCATCAGCGTGCTGATCGGCGGCATGTGGATCATGAATCTGAGCTACTGGGGCTTCAACCAGTACATCATCCAGCGCGCGCTGGCGGCGAAGGACCTGGCCGAGGCGCAGAAGGGCGTGCTGTTCGCTGCCTTCCTCAAGCTGCTGATGCCGGTGATCGTGGTGGTGCCGGGCCTGGCCGCGGTACTGCTGGCACCGGACATCGGCCGCCCGGATGCGGCCTACCCGGCGATGATGTCGCTGCTGCCGGCGGGCATCCTCGGCGTCGTGTTCGCGGCGCTGATTGCGGCGATCGTCTCGTCGCTGGCGTCGATGACCAACTCGATCTCGACCATCTTCACCCTCGACCTGTACCGGCCACGCGAGCAGGGCGACCAGCGCCGCCTGGTGCGCACCGGCCGCATCGTCACGGTGGTGGCGATGGCGCTGGCGGTGCTCGCCGCGCGCCCGCTGCTGGGCAGCTTCGACCAGGCCTTCCAGTACATCCAGGAATACACCGGCTTCTTCACCCCGGGTATCGTGGTGATCTTCGTGCTCGGCCTGTTCTGGAAGCGCGCCAACGAGGCCGGCGCGCTGGCCGCGGCGATCGGTTCGTTCGTACTGTCGATCGTGCTCAAGCTGGCGTGGCCGGCGTTGCCGTTCATCGATCGCGTCGGGCTGGTGTTCTTGTCGGCGCTGGCGCTGGCCGTCGTCGTCTCGCTGGCGACCCGAGGCGCGCCGGAGAAGGACGTCATCCGCACCGACGATGTCGACTATCGCACCGGTACTTCGTTCAATGCCGGCGCCGTGGCCGTGCTCGCGATCCTGGCGGCGCTGTACGCCGTGTTCTGGTGATCGGCGCCAGTCGCGCTGGCCGAACCGGAACGGGCGCAGGGCGGCGAGGTTCCGACGTTGAAGTCCAAGTGGAACGCTCTTCCTTCGGCTTGTCCAATTTGAATCCTACGTGGACGTCGCCTATCTTTACGGAGAACGAATCTGGATTCTTCCGGCGTTGGGCCGATGGCGTCATGCCCAAGCGCGACGTTGCATTGAAGATGGCGTCCAAGAGCTTCAGTCGCCGCTGCTCGTACGGCGCGATGAAGAACGGCTGGTCGTAGCTCGACGGATAGGAAGATTGGCGCCATTTCCCGCGTCGCTCGTCGTCGACTTCCAGCAGTTTGGCGATTTCGCGATGAGGAGACTTTAGATTACGGCTTTGTGGCACGCGTTCGACCAGTTTCTCGATGCGAATAAGCACATCGGACAGCGGTTCGATGAACTCCGGAGGCGGAGGAACATCCTCTGCCGTCAAGGCTTGCCTCGCGGCGTCGGTTTCATTCCACGGTGTGTGGCCGATAGTGATCGTCTCCTCGACTCCCAGACCACGAGGTGGCAGCGGGAACTGTGGAGACGGCTTGCCGGCTTTGAGTTTGGCCCAATGGCTGCGTCCGGGAATCGGAATGCCGTGGCGCTTGCAGGTCTTGGCCAGCGCTACATCGGACATGCCGAATCTGGGCGCAAGCTTGGCGAGTGGCTCGGACCAGACCAGATCGTGGAGTTCTCGGCGCCGGAAACGTTGTTCCATGGGGCGCTCCACGCAGCGAGTGGTAGTTCGGAGATGTTAGATGAGGCGGAACAGGGGCTTGCTCAGGTGCACGTCCTCGTCGCCGCGGGGATGCGAGTCGATGAGTCAGCCTCTCCCGGGGTGGGTGATCTTTCCGAGCATCCGGAGAGCATTGTTCATGATGATATCCGTCGCATGCTGCACGCGCGTTTCGTTACCGCCATGCGTCACGATGTCGGCGCCCACGGATGGTAGATGGGCGAGGAGGCTGTCGGCCAACTCCGCGATTCGGCCGAGAACGAAGCGAGGCGCGTAGCCCGTTTGGCGGGCAAACATGCGCCAGTCGTCAGCACTGATGTCGTCGATGCGTTGCGTGGTGCCGATACGCAGCGCAGGCGCGCGGTCAATCAGGCTCTCCGGCAGGACGAGAGTCGGTACCAGGTCGTAGAGCGGCGCCAGCCGGCGACGTCCCTTATGGTCGCAGAGCAGCGCCAAGTTCTTGGCGTGGGCATCGGCGTTACCAATCAGCGCATTGAACACCACCCAATCCAGCAGACCCTGCACCGCAACCGGCCCAAGTCCTAGTCGCCGTACGAGTTGGGAGCACGCGACCAGGCCGGGGCCGCCCTGACCCTCGTATTTGAGTTCGCCCGGGTAGCCCAGCGCTTGGCAGAAATCCTCCTGGTGCAGGCGCAGTGTGGCGCCGTCGGCGCCGCTCGTCCGGTCGTAGCGTTCGATCAGAAGCGCCGGGTGGTTCGCCACCTCGACCGGGCGGGCGTGAGCTGCATCGAGGCCGATCGCGCGGGCGAGCGCCAATCCCAGGGCCTCGAGATCGCGCAGTCCGCGAAACCGGCGGCTATCCGGTTTCAGGATGTGCGTACTGGACTCGTCGGATCGCGGCAGGCACAGGCGGCCGCCCGGTTCCGCGATCACGGCGATCTTGTCCTGCGCGCCGGCCAGCGACAGGCGCAGCGGCGTGCCGACCAGCGCCCAGGACCCTTCGCCAGCGTCGCTACCCTGCAAGTAGAGCAGGGTTTCCAAATCGGTTTCCTCGTCCTGCCGCTGGATGGGGGCGGTGTCAGGAGCGCGGATGCTGACCGCGCCCGCGCACTCGCCCCCGATCGCGGCGAGCAGGGCGAAATCGTCGCGGTCGGGGATCCGCAATCGAGCGGAGACCGCTTCGCGCACCGCGCCTTCCGGGAGCAGGTTGCAGAACCAATTGCGCACCGATGCGCCGGCGTAGGGCGCCGCGCGGAGCGGGAGGGAGACCGAGAGCGCCACCGGCGTGTCCGAGGCGAGGTAGTCCTCGCGGTAGGCGAACGTCCAGTCCTCGGGACTGCGCAGCGGGCCGGAAATCGCGAGCTCCCCCACCGGCCGGTCGAAGAGTTCAACCTCGAGCCGGTCGTTCACGATTCGGCCTCGACGGCCTGCAGCCGCAGGCCGAGTACCGCCAGCACGGCCAGCACCTTGTCCAGGGCCACATTCGGCTTGCCGCGCTCCAGTTCACTGATGAAGCGCAGGCCGGTACCGGCTAAGCCGGCTAGCTGAGATTGGGTCAGACCGTAAGCCTTGCGTGCCCGGCGAACGGCGCCGCCGAGCGCCGCGGCATCAGAGGCAGCGGGGGATTGTCCCGGCCGGGAACGAAGGGGAGTCATAGGGTCGAATACTAGCGTATTTTACCGGTCGGGATAATTCCCTGACTATTTGGTATTCAGGAATGAATTGTTCCCGTGCGGGAATTTCAATAATAATTCCCAAAGCCACCGGCAAGCAGTTGACATCCGCGGTCTGCAGGGAGGATGGGGTGCGATCCGAAATCCTCCTTGATCGGGCCACCCTGCATGGCTACGGACCCCAGCGTGCGACGCCTCCCATGCTCCAGGTGACGCCCCAGGCTTTATGCCCGCTGCTGGGCTGCACCCGCGCAGGAGGAGGCCGCGTACCTGCGCTCATAGGCGCGATCCCTGGGCTGGGCTGCGCGACTACGCGCTTGGCGAGGGTGGTGACCGACATTCGGGCTGCTTCCGTGGTTGGCGTAAGCCAACGACAGGAAGGGCCGGAGGTTCATGAGTGGATGCGGATCGTCCGCACCTGGCCGCAGCTTGACGCTAGGGAACGTACATCGCCATGCTCTTCAACGTCATGCCGACTGTGAGGCGGACGGGGAAGAACGTGGTTGGTCCTGGCATGCGGTCGATAGGCGGATCGGGCGACTTAAACCTCTCCGTCGTAATGGCAGTGCGAACGCAAAGTTGTAGCAGACGATGAAGCCTTGACAGGTGATAGTCCGTGAACGCTCCTACCGCCCGTAGTTCCTCCTGTCTGGAGGCCTGTTCTTTGGTCAGCTTCAACGCACGTGGGATAGGCAGGGGGCCTAAGTCCTGTGCGGGGAAGTGTCGAACAATTGACGGAGCTTCACGATGTACCCACTCATCGCGAGTCGTGAACGCACTTGTAGTGCGAGCTGCGTCCTTGTCAAGCCATTCGGCGTTAGCAGCGAAGAACGCCGCCGCCTCGGGAATCATGGATGCCACTCGCTCACGAAACTTGACCCACTTGAAGTCGGCGCCCTGATTCTTCTCTTCGAACTGAAAAAAAGCATTCAGAAACAGTGCAAGTGCATCGAGCGTTGCTTTCGCGTAGCTCGAGAACTCCGTCAGGTTGCGCTCGTACTCGGCGTGCGCCGAGAAATCGTTGTGGACCTTTCCTTCCGCATGCCCACCGTCGTGGCTTGTAAAATACTGATTGACGCCATTTAGTTGGCGCGCAGCAAGAACCGACCAGGCAAACTTGCGCACTGCTTCCCGCAGTCCGTCATAGGTATGGACGTTTCCGTTCGCTCTCGCGAGTTGGCTTATCTCTTCGAAGCTCCGGTAGTCGGCCTCAGGAAACAGGCCCATATCGACCTGAGTGAAAAAGTGAGGTGCTTGCTGAGGAATGTCCCCGTGCATACATTCACCATCTGCGCCGGGAGGGGTGCGTTGCCTTGATGGATGGGCTCGGCTCGACCGGCCGCAAGGGCTGTGCCTCATCGGCTCCTGTTTCCCCTAAGCCGCCCCTACGCCGGCCTGAATCCCTCCCAGCTTCCCGGACCCACACCAACAAAAAACCCGCCTCGCGGCAGGTTCTCTTCAACGCGTTGATTCCGCTGGGGAATCTGGTGGCTATGGGTGGACTCGAACCACCGACCCCAGCATTATGAGTGCTGTGCTCTAACCGGCTGAGCTACATAGCCAATATCGATCGCGCGCGCAGGGCGGCGAGCCGCGTATTGTCGGGGCGCCGTGGGCCGGCGTCAACGCCGTGGCGCCCGGGTTGGCACTTTCGCGGCGGTCGTGGCAGAGTCGGGGACAGTAGATCTTGGAGTCCGCATCGTGATCGATCCGGACGGGTATCGGCCCAATGTCGGCATCGTCCTGATGCACACCGACGGTCGCGTCTTCTGGGCGCGGCGGGTGCGGCGCGATGGCTGGCAGTTCCCGCAGGGCGGGATGAACAGCGACGAGACGCCGATCGAGGCGATGTATCGCGAACTGCGCGAGGAAACCGGGCTGCTGCCCGAGCATGTCGCGGTCCTCGGCGTCACCCCCGGCTGGCTGCGCTACCGGCTGCCGCACAACGCGATCCGTCGCAACGACCGCATGGTGTGCATCGGCCAGAAGCAGGTCTGGTTCCTGCTGCAGCTCACCGGTCAGGAGAGCGACCTGCAGCTGGACCTGACCCCCAAGCCCGAGTTCGACCACTGGCGCTGGGTGGATTTCTGGTATCCGGTCGATCACGTGGTGATGTTCAAGCGCGGGGTCTATGCCAGCGCACTGCGCCATCTGGCTCCGTTCGCGCGCCAGATCGCCCCGAACGCGATCCCGGCGGCCAGCATCGAGCGGGAGCGGGTGCGTCGCCGCCCGCGGTCCCGCGGCGGGGCCCTGCGGCAGCCCTCGAGCGGCGAGCGGGACTAGCCCGCCCGCCACGCACCGCGTGAATACGAGCCCTAGCGGCATTGACACTCATTCTCATGTGTGGCGGAATAGGCGTCCATCCCGCGAACCGGTCGCGCGCCTTGTACGTCTGCATCTGCAACGGGGTCACCGAACTCGACATCCGCCGCGCGGCCGAAGCCGGCTGCGGCTCCCTGCCGGAGTTGACCATGCGCACCGGCGTCGGCGCCTGCTGCGGCACCTGCGTCGAGACCGCCAGCGCGCTGCTCGAGCAGTCGCGCCCCATTACGGCCGCTTGTGGTCTGGTGGCTTTGCCGGTCCTCTCGCGCGCGGCCTGACGCCATACCCGCCGCCGGAACCGGCGCGGATACAAATGCGCCCTATTCGTGTTCCGCCATTTGCGCGCCGGGGACGGTAGAGTTCCCGCGTCTTCGCTCCACGGAACCCCGGCAATGAAGGGCGACACGCAGGTCATCCGCTATCTCAACCAGGCGCTCTACAACGAGCTGACCGCGATCAACCAGTACTTCCTGCACGCCAAGATGCTGAAGAACTGGGGCCTGGAGGAGCTCGCCAAGCACGAGTACGCCGAGTCCATCGACGAGATGAAGCACGCGGACCTGCTGTCCGAGCGCATCCTGTTCCTCGAGGGGCTGCCGAACTTCCAGGCGCTGGGCAAGCTCAGGATCGGCGAGAACCCGGTCGAGATCCTGCGCTGCGACCTGGCGCTGGAAATGGAGGGGATCCCGCTGCTGCGCGAGGCGATCGCCTACTGCGAAAGCGCCAACGACTTCGTCAGCCGCAAGCTCTTCGCCGACATCCTCGAGAACGAGGAAGGGCACGTCGACTGGCTCGAGACCCAGCTCGACCTGGTCGCGCGCATCGGCGAACAGAACTACCTGCAGAGCAAGATCGACGACTGAGCGAAGAAGTCGGGGTGTTCCTCACCCCGCTTGGGTAGCTCTCAGCCCGCGGCGCGGACGCGGGCCCCCGCAGGGGGGGCGGGTGGCCGTGGTGGCGGGTGTCGCGGCATATACCGCATCGATGACGCCCGCTTGCTTGAGCCAGGCGTGGGGACCGCGCCCGCCGCAGGCGATCAGGCCTGCTGCGCCGGCCGCCGCGCCAGCAACTGCTGCTTCGCGCGGGCGAACTCGTTGGCGATCAGCGCGACTGCCACCGCGGGCCGCTCCAGCGACTTCTCGCGCGCAGCGAGCTCGACCCGCTTGGCCGCCGCCGACAGCGACAGCGCCCCGAGGTTGGCGCTGGAGGACTTGAGCGAGTGGGCGGCGTCGCGCATCGCCTCGTAATCCGGCCCCGAGGCCGCGTTCTCCAGCGCGCGGATCAGGCGCGGCGTGTCGTCGAGGAAGATGTCGACCAGACGGTCCACTTCCTCGCCGAGCATGGCCTGCAGGTCGTCCAGGATCTCGGTGTCGAGGACCGCGGCGAGTGGACGTTTCGGCGCCTCCGGAGCCACCGCGGGCGGCTGCGCGGGCGGCGCCGCGACGGATGCCGGCACGGGCGCGGGCGCGCGTGGCGTGGGCGCCGCGGACGGCAGAGGAGGAGGCGCAGGCGCCCGTGGAGCAGCCGCGGCCAGCGCAGGCATCGTGCCCGGGCCCGGGCCCGCCGTCGGCGCGGGCGACGGCTGAGCAGGGGGGGGCGGCGGCATCGCGGCGACGCTCGGCGCCGCCACTGGCGCCGCCGGCATGTCGGGCGTCGCGATCGTGGGTCCGGCAGCGTTGCCGACGGGCAGGGAAACGGTCGGCGCCGCCAGCGGTGACGCCATCGCAGTGGGCAGGCCCAGCAGCTGCGGGTCCAGGTCGGTCGCGGTGATCGCCTCCGGCGCGGCGTCCGTCGCGAGGGGGCCGCCGAATTCGGCGGGCATCGTGACCTGGTCCGGATCCCACCAGCGGTGCAGGCAGCGCTCGAGTTCGCTGCGGGTGACGGGCTTGGGCAGGTAGTCGTCCATGCCGGCGTCGAGGCACTTCTGGCGATCGCCGGCCATGGCGTTGGCGGTCATCGCGATGATCGGCAGGCGGCGGCCGTCGCCGCTGGCCTCCTCGTTCTCGCGCCAGCGCTGGGTGGCGGTGTAGCCGTCCATCACCGGCATCTGGCAGTCCATCAGGACGATGTCGTAGCGAGAAGCCGACATCCGCAGCAGCGCGGCCTCGCCGTTGCTGGCGGTGTCGCAGGTGATGCCAAGCACGCCGAGCAGGCGCTGGCCGACCATCAGGTTGACCGGGTTGTCCTCGACCAGCAGCACGCGCGGCTTGCGCACCGCGAACTTGTCGAGGTTCGTGCTCGGCGGCGGTGCGGGGGTGGGCGCCATGGTCACGGATTCCTCCTCGGCTGCCTCGGCGGCGGGCGTGTCGACGGTCGATTCGAACAGTGCGGCGCGCAGGTCGGGATCCGGGGCCTGGCGGCTGAGCAAGGTGACGCTGCGCTGCAGTTCGTCGGCCACCGGGTCGTCTCCGTACAGGCACACCAGGCGCAGTTCGCCGTAGACGCTCTGGCGGCCCAGGTTGCGGTGCAGTGCGAGCGCGGTATTGCGCATGCCGGCCAGGTCGGCGAGCACGATCGAATAGGCCCACGGCTGGCCCTGGTTGGCCGCGGTGCGCAACCGGTCCAGCGCCTCCTGCGTGGTCTCCACCGAGGTCACGCGCAGGCCCCAGTTCGGCAGCAGCATGCTCAGCCGCAGGCGCAGCCGCGGGTCGGCGCTGAGCAGGAGCAGGCGCCCGCCCTGCGGCGTCTTGTCTTCGGCCTGCATGTCGCCCTGCACCTTGAGCAGCGGAATCTCGAACCAGAACGTGGCGCCGAGCCCCGGTTCGGACTCCACGCCGATGCGCCCGCCCATCAGGTCGACGATGCGCTTGGAGATCGCCAGCCCCAGCCCGGTGCCGCCGTACAGGCGCGTGGTCGAGGCGTCGGCCTGGCTGAAGGCCTGGAACAGGCGCGACTGCGCCGCCTGCGAAATGCCGATGCCGGTATCGCGCACCTCGAAACGCAGCTGGTGCTGCGCCGCCGTCTCGCCGGTCTTGCGCAGCGACACCGTGATCGAGCCGCGTTCGGTGAACTTGACCGCGTTGCTGACCAAGTTGCCCAGCACCTGGCGCAGGCGCACCGGGTCGCCGCGCACCGGCAGGCGCACGCCCGGGTCGATCTGCATGTGCAGGCGCAGGCCCTTGCTCTGCGCCGGGCGCTCCATCAGCTGCAGCACGCCCTCGAGCAGCTCGCGCAGGTTGAACGTGGTGGTCTCGAGCTCGAGCTTGTCGGCCTCGAGCTTGGAGTAGTCGAGGATGTCGTCGACGATGCGCAGCATCTGCTGCGACGAGAGGTATGCCGTGCGCACCAGCTCGGCATGGTCGGATGCGAGCCTGGCGTGCATCAGCAGGTCGAGCATGGGCACGATGCCGTTGAGCGGCGTGCGGATCTCGTGGCTCATGGTCGCCAGGAATTCTCCCTTGGCCATCACCGCCGATTCGGCGCCCTGCTTGGCGAGGCGCAGTTCCTGCTCCAGCTGGGAGTGGCGCTCCAGTTCGCGCTGCAGCTCGCCCAGCAGTTGTTCGTCGCGCTGCGCGCGTTCCTGCGCCTCGAGCAGCTCCTGCTCGCGGGTCCGCATGTTGTAGAACACCGCGATCGAGGCGAACACCGCGAGCAGCGCCAGCACCAGGGCGAAACCCTGCCACGGTCCCTCCATGCCGAGCACGTGCAGGGCCATGGTCACCGCGGCGCCGCCGGCGGCGCCGAGCGTGAACCAGCGCAGCATCGCGCTGGAAGGACGGGCGTTGCTGATCATCGCCATCGGCGGGCCCTACAGCACCGAGCTCTGGAAGTCGAATTCGAGTTCGCCGGCCGGGCGCTGCACCAGGTTGCCCTGGATGAAGTCGACGCCCGTCATCCACAGCGTGGCCGCCGACTGCGCATCCTCGACCTGCTGGCCGATCACCTGCAGGCCGAGTCGGTGCGCGAAGTCGATCGCGCTGCGCATCTCGTCGCGCACGGCCGGTTCGTGCAGCTGGCTGGAATAGCGCGCGGCCAGCCGCACGTAGCCCAGCGGCAGCTGGCCGAGCAGGGCGTTGGCTTCGGGTCCGAAGTGGTACTGGCTCAGGCACAGCTGCACCCCGGCCGAGACCATCGCGCTGCAGAATTCCTGCAGCGACAGCGCGTGGACCAGGGCGTCTTCCTGGCGCACGTCCACCACCAGCGACGCACCGTCCACGCCGGCCTCCGCCAGCGACTGCAGCAGCCACTGCGCGTGGCCATCGTGCGACAGGGTCGACGGCGACTGGGTCACGAACAGGCGTAGCGCGCGGTTCTCCGTCCGCTGCCGGCGCAGCGCGCCGATCGCGATCTCCAGCACGCGACGGTCGACCTCGACGGTCGCGCCGATACGCGAGGCCGCCGCCAGCACCTGGCCGGCGGCATGCACCTCGCCGCTGGCGTCGCGCAGCCGCAGCAGGACCTGGTACTGGGCATCGTTGCCGCCGGCGACCGCGACGATCGGCTGGAACGCGACCTGCAGTTCGCCCGACGCGAGGGACTCGCGCAGGGTTCGTGCCAGCTCGGACTGGGCCTGGTCTTCGACCGATACCGGCCGCTCCCAGGCGGCGACGCCGTGGGTATGGCCGCGGGCGGCGCGCAGCGCCTCCTCCGCGGCGGACAGGGCGGCGCCCGGATCCTCGAAGCCCAGCGCCAGCTCGGCGTAGCCGACCACCGCCCGCAGGCGCACGCGCTCCCCGCCCACGGTGAAGGGGTGTTCGCCGAGCCCGTCGCGCAGCTGTCGCGCGAAAGGCGGCAGCGCGTCGGCCGCCAGCCCGGTCGCGAGGACCAGGAAGGTGTTGTCGTTCAGGCGTGCCGCGGCATGGTCGTCCGCGACTTCCCCGAGCCGGCGCCCGGCGTCGGTGAGCAGCGTTTCCAGCGCGGCATAGCCGAAGCGGTCGCGCAGCGCGGCCGAGCCTGCGATCTCGACGAAGAACGTGGCGCCGTCGCGGGCGCCAGGCACCGTGGACGACAGCAGCTGGAGCATCTGCGGGCGGGTGTGCAGGCCGGTCGCCGGGTGCCGGTGCGCGGCGGCGGCCGGCCCCTGCAACGCGCGCGCGCGCACGATCCGGTTCTGCACCGCGGAGATCAGATGCTTGGGGCGCACCGGCTTGCGCAGGAAGTCGTCGGCTCCGAGGTCGAGCGCCTCGAAGCGGCGCTCCGGGTCCTCGTCGCCGGTGAGGAACACCACCGGTGTGAGCGCGAAGTCGGCGTGCGCGCGGATCATTCCGGTCAGCTCCGCGCCATCCAGGCCGGGCATGTGCAGGTCCATCAGCACCAGGTCGGGGCGCAACTGTTCCATCGCGGCCATCACCTCGCTGGTGACGGACACCACCTGGGCCTGCATGCCGGCGCCGTGCAGCACGCTCTCGGCGAACAGGGCCTGGCTGGGATCGTCCTCGACGATCAGCACGCGCCAGGGCGCGGCGTCCTCGCCAGGCTGCGACGGCGACGGGCTGGTGGGCTGCACCGGCTGCGGCGCAAGCGCTTCCGCGTCCGCGGCCGGTTCCGCGCGCGGCATGACCGCCGCCGCCGCGTCCTCGCACCAGCGGCGCCAGAAACCGGTGGGCGGAAATTCCGCGCGTTGGCGATTGTCGGCGTCAGACACCGCAGGAACCTTGCCGGAAAGCGGCGGCACGGGCAACCGCTCGCGCGCTCGTGGGCGCGGCGTGCCGCGCGTACGCGGCAACACACCGCCGTCGCGGCGACAACAGCCGAAAGAGCGAGGAGCCTGCCTGCGCAGCCACGCGGTCCATTCCAATCCCCCTGAGGCCGGCATTATGTCGACAATGCGGCAGTGCGACTATTGCACGGCAAATACTCCGGCGCGCGGCCAGACGGAGGAGGTCACGGGGCGGCGAGGGCGGAAGTGTGACCGTGCGCTCAGCCTGTGGCGGGGCGGGGCGCGCGGCGGAACAACCGGCGCCAGACCCACCACAGCACCAGCAGCAGGCCGACGCCGATCGCCACCACGAGCCCCAGGATCGCCCAGGGATACGACCACGCCAGCCCGAGCGCGCCCACCACCACCACGTCCTCGGCGCTGGACGCGGTCCAGTTGCTGAATGGCTCGGGCGAAGTATTGAGCAACGCGCGCGATCCGGCCTTGACCGCATGGCTGGTCAGGGCCACGCCGGCGCCGGCGGCAAGCATGCCGGCGCCCAGTTCCCCGTCGGGGGAGAGCGCCGCAGCGGCCAGGAACGCGCCGGCGGGCACCCTCGCCAGGGTCTGCAGCAGGTCCCAGGCCGAATCCACGCCGGGGATCTTGTCGGCGAAGAACTCGGCAACCGCCAGCACGCCGGACACGCCCAGCACCCAGGGCGAGGTGGTCGCCTCCAGCGCCGGCGGCAGGTCCAGCCAGCCCATGGCCCCGGCCAGGCCGACGCCGAACACGGTCAGGTAGGCGCGGATCCCCGCCAGCCATGCCAGCAGCACGCCGACGGCGAACAGGTGGGCTTCGGTCATGGCGGCACTCCTCGCAAGCCGGACGGCGGCTGAACGTTGCGACAGGCCTCGGCCTGCGCCCCGGGAGTATAGGTGGCATCCGCCTTGACGCCGGCGCGGCCGCGTCGCTATACCGGTGCGATGACCGATCCCGTTTCCGCCCAGCCGGAAGACACCGGACCTGCGGCGGTCCCCGCCCCGCCCCCCGTCCGGGCGACCTACGTGGTCCTGGGCTTGTTCGTCGCGTCGTTGCTGTTCGGCCTGTGGGGCGTCTGGAGGACGGTTGCGGGCCCGGGCGGTGCGTCGGGCGCGGAACTGGCGGCCGGGCAGGCGCGGATCGAGTCGCTGGAGCAGCAGGTGGCGACACTGACCCGCTCCGACCAGATCAGTCGCGAGGCCAATCGCGACCTGCAGGGCACCCTGGCCGAGCGCGACGAGGAAATCTCCGCGTTGCGCGCCGATGTCGCGTTCTACGAGCGCTTCGTCGGCTCCACCGCGCAGCGGCGCGGGCTGGCGGTGCACGAGCTCGTCCTCACGCCACAGGCCGGCCAGGCCTGGCATTACACCGTCACCCTCACCCAGAACCTGAACCGCGGCGCGGTGAGCTCCGGACGGCTGGTGCTGGCGGTCGAGGGCACCCGCGACGGCCAACTGGAGCAACTGGACTGGGCGGCGCTTCGCCAGCAGCCCGACGCATCGGGCGTCGAGTACTCGTTCAAGTACTTCCAGCAGGTCGAGGGCGAGATCATGCTGCCACCCGGGTTCCAGCCGCTGCGGATCAGCGTGCGGCTGGTGCCGGCATCGGGCGCGCCGGTCGAGCAGACCCTGCCGTGGAGCGAAGTCGCGCCCCGTGCCGCCGCCGGGTGAACGGCCCATCGCGCCGCCGCGCTTGAAGTCGACACCGCGCCCCCCCATCCTGACGGCATGGAACTGCTCGCCCCCGACTACCAATCGCTCGATCGTCCGCTGGAATTCACCCCGGCCGCGGCGGTCAAGGTGCGCGAACTGATCGCCGAGGAGGGCAACCCGGCGCTGAAGCTGCGGGTCTACATCCAGGGCGGCGGCTGCTCGGGCTTCCAGTACGGCTTCGAGTTCGACGAACAGCAGGCCGACGAGGATCTCGCGATCACCACCGACGGCGTGACCCTGGTGGTCGATCCGCTCAGCCTGCAGTACCTGATGGGCGCCTCGGTGGACTACGCCGAGAGCTTGCACGGCGCGCAGTTCACCATCCGCAATCCGAACGCGAAATCGACCTGCGGCTGCGGGTCGTCGTTCACAGTCTGAGCGTCATGGCCGACGCGGCTTCGCCGTTCGCCTTCATCGACGGCGCGCTGGACCGTGCCGAATACCTGCGCAACGAACCCGGACGCCTGGCCGCGCTGTGGCCGCAGGCGCGGCTGCTGCTGCTCGACGGCGAAGGGCGCGCGCGCGGCGACGCCGACGCCGGACCGCCCGCGATCGCCGGCGCGGCGTACCCCGCACTGCGTGACGACGCCGTGCTGCTGGGGCTCGCGGATGGACAGGCCTGGTTCGCGTCTCGGGACGACGACGCACAGGCGCCGCGGATCGACCTGCGCAGCGCCGCAGCCGCGTGGCCGGTGCGCGAGGCGACCGCCTTCGCCCAGGCGCGCGCGGTGCTGCACTGGCGCGCGCGGCATCGCTACTGCGGCGCCTGCGGCGGGGCGCTGCATTACCAGCGCGCCGGCTGGCTGGGCCGCTGCGACGGCTGCGCGCTGGAACACTATCCGCGCACGGACCCCGCGGTGATCGTGGCGGTGAGCGACGGCGAGCGCCTGCTGCTCGGCCGCCAGGCGAACTGGCCGCCAAGGCGCTATTCGACGCTGGCCGGTTTCGTCGAGCCGGGTGAAACGCTGGAGCAGACCGTGGCCCGGGAAGTGTTCGAGGAATCGGCGGTGCGCGTGCGCAGCTGCCGCTATCTCGCCTCGCAGCCGTGGCCGTTCCCTTCCTCGCTGATGCTGGGTTTCGTCGCGGACGCCGAGCCAGACGAGCCGCATGCGAGCGACGAGGAGCTGGAGGACGCGCGCTGGTTCAGTCGCGACGAGGTCGGCGCGGCACTGCGCGGGGAAACGCGCGAGGCCGGGCTGCTGCTTTCGCCGCGGTTGTCGATCTCGCGCTGGCTGGTCGAGTGCTGGTACGCCGGAGACGGCGCGGCGCAGCGACAGGACGGTTGAGGGAGTCCCCGGTCCCCGATGCGGGCCGTGGTGGCCGTCGTCCGGCGGGCAAGCGTGCCGGCGGATTCCGCACCCGGGCACCAGCGCCTAGAATCGGACCATGTTCGCCACCCTGCTCGCGGTCGTCGTCGCCCTGGTGCTGGGCCATTTCGCGCGGGACGTCACCGCAGCGCTGCGCAGTCACGGCTGGTATCGCGCCTGGCTGCGCTGGCTCGACTCGCGCTTTCCCGAGGACGGCGCCTGGCACGGACGCTACGGCATCGCGCTGGCGCTGGTGCCGGTGCTGCTTCTGGTCGCGCTCGTCCAGTGGCTGCTGCACGACGCGCTGTTCGGGCTGCCGTCGCTGCTGTTCGGCGTGGCCGTGCTGTTCCATGCCTGGGGGCCGCGCGACCTCGACCGCGATGCCGACGCCGTGCTCGATGCCGCCAGCGGCGACGAGCGCCGCGTCGCGGCGTCGTGGCTTTGGCCTCAAGCGCGCCGCGACGAAACCAGCCTGAATCCGTCCGCACTGGTCTGCGCCGTGTTCGACGCGGCGCTGCGGCGCTGGTTCGGCGTGCTGTTCTGGTTCCTGCTGCTGGGGCCAGTCGGTGCGCTGGCCTACCGGCTGACGGCGATCGCCGCGGAAGACGGGATTGCGGCGGCGCTGCCGTCCGGCACCGTTGCCGGCACCCGTCGGCTGCTGGCGCTGCTCGACTGGCCGGTCGCGCAGCTGGCGACGCTGGCGCTCGCGCTGGTGGGGAATTTCGACGTGGTGGTCGGCGCGTGGAAGGACGCCGGTGGCGCGTCGCCACGGCTCGACACCGGATTCCTGCGCGCGGCGGCGCGCGCGAGCGTGCGCAGCGACATCGCCGACGAAGCGGAGGAATACGCCGACGCCGGCGTGCCCACGGGCAGCGCCCTGGTGCACGAACTCGGCCCGCTGCCCGAGTTGCGCGATGCGATGAGCCTGGTCTGGCGCAGCCTGCTGGTGTGGCTGGCCGTGATCGCCCTGTTCGTCATCGGGGGATGGGTGAGCTGAAGCGAGCTTTGCGCGGCATGCCGCGCAGCTTCAGCGAACGCCCGCACATGGATGTGCGGGCCGGGGTATCCGGAGCCGAAACGGTTCCGCCATGGACGGCATTCGGATTCCCCGTGGAGCGAACCACGCTTGCGAGGCATGCCTCGCGCGTCAGCGAACGCCCGCACATGGATGTGCGGGCCGGGGGTATCCGGAGCCGAAACGGTTCCGCCATGGACGGCACTCGGATTCCCCGTGGAGCGAACCACGCTTGCGAGGCATAGCCTCGCGCGTCAGCGAACGCCCGCACATGGATGTGCGGGCCGGGCTATCCGGAGCCGAAACGGTTCCGCCATGGACGGCACTCGGATTCCCCGTGGAGCGAACCACGCTTGCGAGGCATAGCCTCGCGCGTCAGCGAACGCCCGCACATGGATGTGCGGGCCGGGCTATCCGGAGCGAAACGGTTGCGCCATGGATGACACTGAAGTGGCGGTTGAGCGAATGCGAGCTCCGCGCGGCATGCCGCGCAGCTTCAGCGAACGCCCGCACACGGATGTGCGGGCCGGGGTGTCCGAAGCGAAACGGTTGCGCCATGGATGGCGCCCAACTGGTGGTTGAGCGAATGAGCTCTGCGCGTTATGCCGCGCAGCGTCAGCGAACGCCCGCACATGGACGTGCGGGCCGCGGGTCCGAGGCCGCGATGACTGCGTCATGGACGGGCAGCAAGCCCGGCGCTTGCGCACGCACCGCTCAGGCCGCGTCGCCCCGCAGTTCCCGCACCTGCGCCTCCAGCTGCTGCGCGGTCACGCCCGGGTCGCGGATCGGCGCCTGCGCCATCACTTGGACGTGCGCGCGGAAGCGCCGCGGGACGCGCATCCGGCCGAGGCGGCCGGCGCCGGCAGTCGCGCTGCGGCGACTCCACATGCTGCTCCACATCCCGCGCAGCGCCATCGGCACCACCGGCACCGGGCGGCCCGCGGCCGCGGCGCGCTCGAGGATCTTCTCGACTCCGGACTTGAACGCCGCGATCTCGCCGTCGCCGGTCAGCCTGCCCTCGGGGAAGATGCCGACCAGCTGGCCGTCGGCCAGGGCCGCGTCGATCTCGTCGAACGCGCGCTGCATCAGCGCGGCGTCTTCCCTGGGGCTTGCGATCGGGATCGCCCTGGCGGTGCGGAAGATCCAGCGCATCACCGGGATATCGAAGATCCGATAGTACATGACGAACCGCACCGGACGCGGCACCGTGGCCGACAGGATCAGGGCGTCCATGTAGCTGACGTGGTTGCAGACCAGCACGGCCGGGCCCTCGTCCGGCACGTGCTTCTCGATGCCGTGCAGTTCCAGCCGGTAGAGCGTGCGCACCATCAGCCAGCTGACGAAGCGCATGAAGAACTCCGGCACGATGCTGAAGATCCACACCGCGACCAGCGCGTTGGCGATCGCCAGCGCCAGGAACACCTGCGGGATCGACCAGCCGAGGAAGCGCTGCAGGGCGATGCCGATCACCGCGGCGGCGACGATGAAGGCCGCGTTCTGGATGTTCATGCCGGCGATCACCCGCGCCAGTTCGGCCCTGGGCGTGCGGCTCTGGATCAGCGCGAACAACGGCACCACGAAGAACCCGGTGAACAGGCCGATGCCGGTCAGGTCGAGGATGATCCGCCAGCTGCCGGGCGCGGCGACGAACTGCGACACCGACAGCCCCTCGGCCAGCGCCTGCCCCGGGCGCGCGAAGTACAGGTCGAGCATGAAGGCGCTGACGCCGAATGCGCCCAGCGGTACCAGGCCGATCTCCACCGTGCGCCCGGAGAGCTTCTCGCACAGCAGCGATCCTGCGCCGACACCGATCGAGAACAGCGCCAGCGCGAAGATGTACAACGCCTGGGTACCGCCGAGGTTGGTTTCCGCATAGACCGGCAGTTGCGCGGTCAGCACCGTGCCGATGAACCAGAACCAGGACACGCCGAGCACCGCGTTGCGCACCGCCGGCTGGCGCCGCGTGAGCTGCCAGATGCGCCAGGACTGGCGCGCGATGTTCCAGTCCACCCGCAACCCGGGCTCGCCCGCGTCCACGCGCGGGATGCGGCGGGCGACGAGGTTGCCGGCGATCGCGAGCGCGATGATCGACACCGCCGCCACGTAGGGTCCTGCGGCGCCGGCCAGCAGGAAGATCGAGCCGCCGCAGATCATGCCCAGCAGGATCGCCAGCGAGGTGCCCATCTCGACCAGGCCGTTGCCGCCGGTGAGCTCCTCGGGCTTGAGTACCGAGGGCAGGATCGAGTACTTCACCGGCCCGAACAGGGTCGACTGCAGGCCGGTGCAGAACAGCGCCACCAGCAGGATCGTCATCTCCTGCAGCACGAAGCCGATCGCGGCCAGCGACATGATCGCGATCTCCATCGTGGTGGTGATCACGATCAGCCGCTGCTTCTCGAGCTTCTCGGCGATCTGCCCGGCGGTGGCGGAAAACAGGAAGTAGGGCAGGATGAAGATCGCGGGCGCGAGCTGGGTATAGAGCGCCCGCGTCTCGGGGGCCATCGTGCCGGCCAGCATCATCGCCCCGAGCAGGCCGATGATCGCCTGGCGATAGACGTTGTCGTTGAACGCGCCCAGCGCCTGCACGGCGAAGTAGGGCAGGAAGCGGCGCTGGCGCAGCAGGTCGAACTGCGAGTGGTGGTCGGTGACGGGATGCTCGGGGGAACTCGCCATGCGGCCTCCAACGGTTGGCGGCGAGTGTAGCGGCTGGCCGCGTCGATTCGTGCGCTGCGCGCGCAGGTGCCGGCCGGGTAGCGCGACCGGCGACCGGCGGTCGCGTCGCGGTTGACGGGCCGGATGGCGACGGATCGAACGATGCGTGCCGTCGCCATGGCCGTCGCGGCGGCAGGCGGCTGCTAGAGTGCCCGCTTCCGCGTTCCCGGGGACCGAACATGACGGCACCGTCGCCGATGCCCGCCGCCTTCCTCGGCCACGGCAGCCCGATGAACGCACTCGAGCGCAACCGCTACACGGCGGCGTGGCGCGCGTTCGGCGCTTCCGTGCCGCGTCCGCGCGCGATCCTCGCGGTGTCCGCGCACTGGTACGTCAATGCGCTGGCGGTGACGGCGATGCCGAGGCCGCGCACGATCCACGACTTCTACGGCTTCCCGCAGGCCCTGTTCGACGTGCAGTACCCGGCGTCCGGCCTGCCCGATCTGGTCGGCGAGATCGCCGAACTGGTGAAGCCCGACCACGTCGGCGCCGACATCGACGGATGGGGCATCGACCACGGCACCTGGTCGGTGCTGGTGCATGCGTTCCCCGAGGCCGACGTGCCGGTGGTGCAGCTGTCGATCGACGCGCGCAAGGCGTTCGACTGGCATTTTGCGCTCGGCGCGAAGCTGGCGGCACTACGCGAGCGCGGCGTCCTGGTGCTCGGCAGCGGCAACGTGGTGCACAACCTGCGTGCGATCGACTGGCAGCAGCCCGACGGCGCATTCGACTGGTCGCGCCGCTTCGACGAGCGCGCGCGCGAACTGATGCTGGAGCGGCCGCACGACGTGCCGTCGCTGGCCTCGCATCCGGATTACCGGCGGGCGGTACCCACGCCGGATCATTTCCTGCCGCTACTGTACATCGCAGGCCTGGCATCGGTCGCGCAGCGTCCGACGCGAACGCTGGTGGACGGATACGCCTACGGTTCGCTGTCGATGACCGCGTTCACGCTGGACGCGCACTGCCCGGACGCCGCGTCGCAGGGCGCGGGCTCGGCCCCGATCGACACCCGCCTGCCGCCGGAGGATGCGAACGTCTGACTCAGCCGCGCTCGCGCGCGATCGCGCGCCAGCCGATGTCCCGGCGGTGGAAGGCGCTCGGCCAGGAGATCGCATCGACGCCGGCATGGGCGTTGCGCTGCGCATCGGCGACCGAATCGCCGAGCGCGGCGACGCACAGCACGCGGCCGCCGGCGCTCACCACCGTCCCGTCCGCATCGAGCGCAGTACCGGCGTGGAACACCTTGGCGCCTGCGGGCACCGCATCGAGGCCGGAGATCGGCTCGCCGGTCACCGGCGCCTCCGGGTACGGCCGCGCCGCCATCACCACGCCCAGCGACGGGCGCGGATCCCACTGCGCTTCCACGCCCTCGAGCTTGCCGTCGATCGCCGCCTCCACCAGGTCGACGAGGTCGGAGCGCAGGCGCAACATCACCGGCTGCGTCTCCGGGTCGCCGAAGCGCACGTTGAACTCGATCACCTTCGGCGCACCGGTCGCATCGATCATCAGCCCGGCGTACAGGAAGCCGGTGAACGGCACGCCGTCGGCGGCCATGCCGGCGACGGTCGGTTCCACCACCTCGCGCATCACCCGTGCGTGCACCTCGGCCGTCACGACAGGTGCGGGCGAATACGCGCCCATGCCGCCGGTGTTGGGGCCGGTGTCGCCGTCGCCGACGCGCTTGTGGTCCTGCGAAGTCGCCATCGGCAGTGCGGTGGTGCCGTCGACCATCGAGATGAAGCTGGCTTCCTCGCCGTCGAGGAACTCCTCGATCACCACCCGCGCGCCGGCTTCGCCGAACGCATTGCCCGACAGCATGTCGCGCACCGCGGCTTCGGCCTCGGCCAGCGTCGTCGCCACGATCACGCCCTTGCCGGCGGCCAGGCCGTCGGCCTTGACCACGATCGGCGCGCCCTTGTCGCGCAGGTAGGCCAGTGCCGGCGCGACTTCGGTGAACACGGAATAGAACGCGGTCGGGATGCCGTGGCGCGCGAGGAAATCCTTGGCGTAGGCCTTGCTGCCCTCGAGCCGGGCCGCGGCGGCGGTCGGACCGAAGATGCGCAGGCCGGCTGCGCGGAAGCGGTCGACCACGCCGGTCACCAGCGGTAATTCGGGGCCGACCACGGTCAGTGCGACGTCCTCGTCGCGCGCCAGCCGCAGCAGGCCTTCGATGTCCGCGACCTTGACCGATGCGTTGCGACACTTCGTTTCGGTGGCGGTCCCGGCGTTGCCGGGCGCGACGATCACTTCCTCGACGCGCGGCGACTGCGCCAGCTTCCAGGCCAGGGCGTGCTCGCGACCGCCGGAACCGATGACGAGGATCTTCACTGGGGGATGTCCTTGCGTTGGGAAGCTTGGCGACGCGCCTTCAGGCCGTCGAAGGCCACGGCGCCGAGGGTGATCACCGTCAGCGGAATCACCACGAACACCATGCCGAAGCGGAAGTCCTCGAGTGCGGCATGCCGCGACGCCGCCATCAGCAGGTAGGCGGTGTACGCGACGTAGTATCCGACGAACACCGCGCCTTCCCAGCGTGCGATGCAGTGGCCGGTGAAGAAGATCGGCAGGCAGGCGACGGCGACCGCGGTCATCACCGGCAAGTCGAAGCGCAGCGCCGAGGGACTGACCGCCACGCCGTCGGCGGCGATCAGCGCGGTCGCGCCCAGCACCAGCAGCAGGTTGAAGATGCTGCTGCCGACGATGTTGCCGACGGCGAGGTCGCGTTCGCCGCGCAGCGCGAACAGGATCGAGGTGGCGATCTCCGGCAGCGACGTGCCCACCGCGACGACGGTGAGTCCGATCACGAGTTCGCTCAGGCCGAGCATGGTGGCCATGCCGGTCGCGGCGCGCACCAGCAGCCGCGCGCCGACCACCAGCAGGACCAGGCCCACGGCGATCAGCGCCGCCTGGCGAAGCACGCCGGATTTCTGCAAGACGCCACCATCCGAAACGCCGGGGCGCTCGGGCACCTGCTCGGGACTGCGACGCGCCAGCCGGATCAGGAACAGCGTGTAGGTCACCGCACCCGCCAGCAGCAGCGCGCCCTCCCAGCGCGCGATGCGGCCGTCGAGCGCCATCACCAGACACAACACCGAGGCGCCGATCATGATCGGCACGTCCAACCACACCAGTTGCCGCTGCACCACCAGCGGCGTCACCAGCGCCACCACGCCGAGCACCAGCAGCACGTTGGCGATGTTGCTGCCGACCACGTTGCCCAGCGCCAGGTCCGGCGAACCGCCCAGCGCGCCGCCGACGCTGATCGCCAGCTCCGGCATGCTGGTGCCGATGGAGACCACGGTCAGGCCGACGATGACCGGGGCCAGCCCCAACCCCAACGCCAGCCGCGATGCGCCGCGCACCAGCGCTTCGGCACCCATCAGCAACAGGCCGAGGCCAGCGGCGAAGAGCAACAGGAGCATCATCCGGCGTCGCCGCGCGCAGTCAGTGGCGGAAGTGGCGCACGCCGGTGAACACCATCGCGATGCCATGTTCGTCGGCCGCGGCGATCACCTCGTTGTCGCGCATCGAGCCGCCGGGCTGGATCACCGCCTTGATGCCGGCGTCGGCCGCGGCGTCGATGCCGTCGCGGAACGGGAAGAACGCGTCGCTGGCCATCACCGAGCCCTCGACCTGCAGTCCCGCGTCGCCGGCCTTGATCCCGGCGATACGCGCGGAATACACCCGGCTCATCTGCCCGGCGCCGACGCCGATGGTGCGATTGTCCCTGGCGTAGACGATGGCGTTGGACTTGACGAACTTCGCCACCTTCCACGCGAACAGCAGGTCGGTGAACTGCGCATCGGTCGGCGCGAGCTTCGTCGCCACCTTGAGCTCGTCGCGCGTCACCACGCGGTCGTCGGCGGTCTGCATCAGCATGCCGGAGCCGACGCGCTTGCTGTCGATGAAGCCCTTCGAGGCGGGTGCGAGGGGAATGCGCAGCACGCGCACGTTGGCCTTCTTCCCGGCGACCTCGAGCGCGCCGTCCTCGTAGTCCGGTGCGATCAGCACCTCGACGAACTGGCGCTCCAGGATCGCCTTCGCGGTCGCCGCGTCGAGCTTGCGGTTGAAGGCGATGATGCCGCCGAAGGCGCTGGTCGGATCGGTGGCGTACGCCAGCTCGTAGGCATCGCCGCAGGCCGCGCCGACCGCGACCCCGCAGGGATTGGCGTGCTTGACGATCACGCAGGCCGGCGCGTCGAACTGGCGCACGCATTCCCAGGCAGCGTCGCTGTCGGCGATGTTGTTGTAGCTCAGCTCCTTGCCCTGCAACTGCACGAAGGTCGCCAGCGAGCCGGGGGCGGGGTACAGGTCCTGGTAGAACGCGGCGCTCTGGTGCGGATTCTCGCCGTAACGCAGGTCCATCACCTTGTGGAAGGTGCCGTTGATCTGTGCGGGGTACCGGTCGCGCGCCGGGACGGGTCCCGAGGCGTCGTTGATCGACGACAGGTAATTGCTGATCGCGGCGTCGTACTGCGCCACGCGGTTGAACGCCGCGACCGACAGCGCGAAACGCGTCCGCGACGACAGCGCGCCATCGTTCGCCTCGATTTCGGCCGCCAGACCGGCATATTGCGATGGATCGGTCGCCACCGCCACGCGTGCGAAGTTCTTCGCCGCCGAGCGCAGCATCGCCGGGCCGCCGATGTCGATGTTCTCGACCGCATCGACCAGCGTGCAGTCCGCCTTCGCGGTGACCGATTCGAACGGATACAGGTTCAGCACCAGCAGGTCGATCGGCGCGATCGAGTGCTGCGCCATGATCGCGTCGTCGATGCCGGCGCGGCCGAGCAGTCCCCCGTGGACCACCGGATGCAGGGTCTTGACCCGCCCGTCCATCATCTCCGGGAAGCCGGTGGCCTCCGACACGTCCCGTACCGACAGGCCCGAATCGCGGATCGCCTTCGCGGTGCCGCCGGTGGACAGCAGTTCGACGCCGCGCGCGGCCAGCGCGGTGGCGAGTTCGATCAGCCCGGTCTTGTCGGACACGGACAGCAGTGCCCGGCGCACGGGCAGGAGGTCGGAGGTCATCGCGGGGACGGGGCTGGAAGCGAAGGCGGAATTATAGGCCGCCTGCGTGCGGGCACGGCTCAGGCGATGCCGTATTCGCGAAGTTTCTTGCGCAACGTTGCGCGATGGATGCCGAGCATGATGGCCGCGCGGCTCTGGTTGCCGTCGCAATGCTCGAGTACTTCGAGGAACAGCGGAATCTCCAGCTCGCGCAGCGCGATCTGGTAGAGGTCTGCCGCATCGCTGCCGTTGAGATCGCCGAGGTAGCGGCGCACCGAGTTGGCGACATGCTCGCGCAGCGGCGCCCGCGGCAGGCTTCGTGGAGTGGCTTCGGTGTGTTCAGCGGTGTTCAATTGGACGCTCGGCGCAGCCTGGCGACGACCGGCGCGTCGCGGCCGGCCCTCGCGGGCGAACGAGTCTAGCGCCATGCGGTCGCAATGGACAATGCGAATTCGACCCGTCGTGCGCGGCGGGCCCGGATCGTCGGCGCTCGGGGCCCTGCTACCGGACGAATTCGAACGCGAACGAGACCGTGGCGACGGATGGCTCGCGGATGTCCAGTGCGATGTCCGCAGTCTGGCCCGGCGCGACAAGCGTCGGCGCCGTCTCGCCGAGGTACTCGTCCACGCCGAAGGCGCGCGCGGCCACGGGGCGTCCGTCGACGTCGGAAAGCGTGAGCAGCAGCGTCGGCCAGGCCTGTGGCCAGCGGGCGTCGTTGCGGAACGTCGCGCGCACGCGCAGCGCGCCGGGAACATCGGGATGCGGGCGGACCTCGCGCGCGACCAGTACGAATGCGGCCGGCTCGCGCCAGGGCGGAAGGCTGCATCCGAACACGCCGCAGGTCGCGGCGACGAACGGGCGCCAGCGCGCGTCTGCCGCGAGCCGCGCGCGGTCGGCGAGCAGGACCTGCAGGCCCAGCAGCAGCGCCAGCGCGGCGATCGCGGCCGCACGCCACAGCCGCCGCGCGCGGCCGGCGCTCGTCGCCGCAGGGGCCGGGCTCGACAGGAATCCCGGGCCGGGCTCCGTTGCCGTCGGGATAGCGGGCGTGTCCCTGCCCGCCGCGTCCGGTGCGTCCGGTGCCGTGGCCGGGGCGGGCGCCGGCGCGGCGTCCCCGGACGGCGAAGGGTCGATGTCCGCCGGCAGGGGCGGCAGCGGGTCCGCT
Source organism: Luteimonas saliphila (assembly GCF_016774335.1). Lineage (GTDB taxonomy): Bacteria > Pseudomonadota > Gammaproteobacteria > Xanthomonadales > Xanthomonadaceae > Luteimonas > Luteimonas saliphila. Next base: position 89,679 of record NZ_JAETWA010000010.1, read on the forward strand.
GCGTCCGGCCCTGCGTCCTTGGCGGGCGCGGTTTCCGCCGGCGGTGCCGCGGGTGGCGAGGCAATGTCCGCTGGCGCGGTGACCGGCTCGCGGGCGCGGTCCGCGTCGCCGGCTCCCCGTGCCGGTCTCGTCGCGGGCGGCGAGCCGCCTGCTGGATCCGCCACACTCTTCGCCTCGGACGCCGTCCCGGGTGGCGGCGCGTTCGCAACCGGTGCCGCTGCCGCGATTGTCGAAGCGGCTGTTGCCGCCTCCACGACGGCAGCCGGTGCGGCCGACGCCTCCCCGGCGGCCATCGACGGCGTTGCGGGCGACTCGGGACGCCGCAGTACCCCCGCGCACCGCGGACAGCGTTCCGGCGGCAGGTCGGTCGCCGGATCGGTGGCGACCAGGGCATTGCAATGCCGGCAGTTGATGAACATGGCGCTATTCAATCACGCGCGACCGCGGCCCCGCCGTGCCGCGCGTCACCGGCGGAGGCCGTCGATGCGCACCCAGTCGCCTTCGTGTGCGACCGACAGCGCATCGAACCATCGCCCATAGCGCTGGAGCAGCGGTTCCTGCTGCCCGTCCAGGATCCCCGACAGCGCGATGCGGCCGCCCGGCGCGGTATGCGCGGCCAGCACCTCGGCGAGCGCGTCGAGTGCGGAGGCCAGGATGTTGGCGACGACGACCGGATAGGGGCCGGCGGGTGCCACGGCCGGTTCGAACACCGAGAGTGCGTCGCCCACGCCGTTGCGCGCCGCGTTGTCGCCGGTCGCCAGCAGCGCCTGCGGATCGTTGTCGACGCCGTCGGCGCGCGCCGCGCCGAGCTTGAGCGCCGCGAGCGCGAGGATGCCGCTGCCGCAGCCGAAGTCCAGTACCGTCGCGTCGCGCAGCAGCCCGTCCGCAGCCAGCGCGTCGAGCCATTGCAGGCACAGCGACGTGGTCGGGTGCGTGCCCGAGCCGAAGGCGAGCCCAGGGTCGAGCCGGACCACGGCCGCACCGGGCGCCTCCGCTTCCGGCGGGAGCGCGTGGTTCCACGGCACGATCCAGGTGCGCGCGCCGAACCGCAGTGGCCGGTACTGGTCCATCCAGGCGCGCTCCCAATCCTGGTCGGCGACGTGGCGGAACGTCGCCGCGGTCCAGTTCAGCGCCGGGTCGAACGCATCGAGTGCGGCCAGCAGCAGCAGCGCATCCGCATCGTGCGGGAACAGCGCGGTGAGCGCGATCGAATCCCACAGCGGGGTCTCGCCCACCCCCGGCTCCAGGATCGCCTGTTCGTCGTCGGTATCCGCGGCGGCGTCGAGCATGGTCACCGCCAGCGCGCCGATATCCTCCAGCGCATGTTCGCGGCGCGGCTGTTCGTCCACGCGGCAGCGGATGGTCAGTTCGAGGAAGGGCATGGCGACAGTCTAGCCGCCACCGCCCCCAGGCTCGGTGGAGAGGCCCTCCCGTATAATGCGCCATCGCGTCGGGCCCGGCCCCCAGGCACCGCGCCCTCACGACGATGATCTCCCAGATGCGAGAGCACGCCCCGCTGCCGGCAGGCCAGCCCCGATGGTTAGAGTCCGGTTGGTACCGGATCGCGACGACATGGCCCGGGGACGCCGGTCCGGCTCCCCGGATCCTGCTGGCGCGCGAGGGGGACGGCGAAGGCGAAGGGGTGTATCCAATGGGCCTCGTCGCGGGAACGGCCGAGGGGATCGTCGCGATCGCGCAGGGGCACTACCGACTGCGGCTGGCGCCGCCTGCCGGCGACGTGGTGATCGAGCCCATCGGGCGAACGGCGGCACTGCGTGCGATGTGGAGGGCAGCGTCCGCGCCGGCTGACGACGCACGCGGGCCACGCTGGCCCACCGGCGTGCTGCGGCTCATGTCGGGCCTTCGGCGTGGCCCCCGCGGCCTGACCAATGCGCTGGTCGAGGCGTATCGCCGGCGCCTGTTCCTGCGCGGACACGCGCTACTCGGTCGCGCCACGGCCAGCTACCGGCCCGCGCCGTGGCCTGCACTCTCCGAAGACGCGTTGCTGGTGCCGCCGGTGCGGGATGCGGGACGGCTCGCGGACGTTCCACGACACGGAGATGACGCGGGCGGCGGCCTGATGCTGCAACGCGCGCTGCCTTGGCTGCCCATCGAAGCCGGCTGGTACCTGCTGCGCCTGTCGTGCCGCGGCGTCGATGGCGATCCGCAGCCCCTGCTGCTCCAGCCCGATCACGGTCACGGCCCGGTACCCGACCGTGGCGTGTTCCTCTCAGCCGACGCGCAGGCCGAAGGCGGTCAGCTCCTGGTGATGTTCGACAGCCCGGCCCTGTCGTTGTGGCTGAGGACCGCATGGCGGCATGCGGAACTGGCGGTCGAATCGATGCAATTGATCCGTATCGGCCGCCTGCGCGCGCTGTGGGAAATGTTGCGGGGAAGCGTTCCGGGCACCGGCACCCTGCCCGGGGAAACGCTGCGCTTCCTGCGTGAATCCAGGACAGCGGGATTGTCGGCCGCAGCCGATGCCCTGTTGCGACGGTACAACCGCCTGCACGACATCGGCCCGGAACCCTACGCCGCGTGGACCCTGTGCTTCGATACGCTGCGCGGATCCGATCTGGCGCAGTTGCGCCTGCGGGCGGCGGCATTCGGGCAGGGGCCGGAGTTTTCGGTCCTGGTGCCGGTCTACAACACGCCCGAACCGTGGCTGCGCCGCTGTATCGACAGCGTGCTCGCGCAGGTGTACCCGCGCTGGCAGCTGTGCATCGCCGACGACGCCTCCAGCGATCCCGCCGTATCCCGCGTGCTGGAGGAATATGCGGCGAAGGATCCGCGCATCCGCGTCGTCCGGCGCGAGAGCAACGGGCATATCGCCCGCGCATCGAACACCGCGTTGGAGATGGCGACCGGCGCCTATGTCGCGTTGCTGGATCATGACGACGAGTTGCGGCCGCACGCGCTGCTCGAGATGGCGCAGGCGATCGTGGACGACCCGACCCTGGATCTGCTCTACTCCGACGAGGACAAGATCGACGGCGAGGGCCGTCGTTTCGATCCGTACTTCAAGCCGGACTGGAACCCGGACCTGCTGCGCAGCCAGAACTATGTCTGCCACCTGAGCGTGATCCGCACCTCGCTCGTGCGCGCGGTCGGCGGATTCCGGCCCGGCTTCGAGGGCAGCCAGGACCACGATCTCGTCCTGCGCTGCAGCGAGCGCGTCGAGCCGTCCCGCATACGCCACATCCCGAAGGTGCTGTACCACTGGCGGGCGATCGAGGGCTCGACCGCGCTCAGCCGCGATGCCAAGGACTATGCCGCCGCGGCCGGCGTGCGCGCGGTGGACGAACATCTGGCCCGCTGCTACCCGGGCGCACGGGCGGAGGAACTCTCCCACGGCCACTACCGCGTACGCTGGCCGTTGCCCACGCCAGCCCCCAGGGTCAGCCTGCTGGTCCCGACACGCGACCGCGCCTGCCTGCTCAGGACCTGCGTCGAAAGCGTCTTCGAGCGCACCGACTACCCCGATTTCGAGGTGGTGGTGATCGACAACCAGTCGAGCGAACCGGACGCGCTGGCCTATCTGGATGAGCTGCGCCTGCGGGCGCGCGTGCGCGTGCTGCGCTTCGATGCGCCGTTCAACTACTCGGCGATCAACAACCGGGCCGCCGGGCAGTGCGATGGCGAGATCCTGGGGCTGGTCAACAACGACATCGAGGTTGTGTCGCCCGACTGGCTGCGGGAAATGGTCTCGCATGCCGTGCGGCCCGAGGTCGGCGCGGTCGGCGCGATGCTGTACTACCCGGACGACACCATCCAGCACGCCGGCGTGGTGCTCGGCATCCACGGCGTCGCCGCGCACGTCTACTGCGGCATGCCGCGCGGCTATCCGGGACACGGCGGACGCGTGCGCGTCGCGCAGCAGCTGTCCGCCGTCACCGGCGCTTGCCTGATGGTGCGCCGCAGCGTGTTCGAGGAAGTCGGAGGCCTGGACGAGTCGTTGCGGGTCGCTTTCAACGACATCGACTTCTGCCTGCGCGTGCGCGCGGCAGGCTACCGCAATCTCTGGACCCCGTTCGCGGAGCTGTACCACCATGAGTCGGCTTCGCGCGGCTCGGAGGACACCGAGGAAAAGCGCGCGCGCTTCGTCGGCGAGGTCGAGGCGATGCTGCAGCGCTGGGGGCCGCAGTTGCTCAGCGACCCCGCCTACAACCAGAACCTGTCGCTTTCCAGCCTCAATTCCGAGTACGCGTTCCCGCCGCGCGGTTGAGGCGTTCGCTCCGTGACTCACCGCACTTTCAGCGCCTTGCCGCTGTCGCAGGCCTCGGCGCGGCCTTTGCGATACCCCACCAGCCGGATTCGATATTCGCCCGGTTCGACGTTCGCGAGCTCGAAGCCGAGCGTGTACCCGCTGGCTTCCATCGAGGGCTTGCCGAAGGCCTGCGCCACATCCGGGCGCGCGCGCGTGGGCGCGCCTTCGCCGAGGTAGCTGCCCGAGGCGCCCTGCAACACGACCGCGAGCCAGTCCGCGGCTTCGCCCCGCGCGGGATTGCCGATCCAGCCGCTGAACAGCGCGGAATCGCCCGACCGGAACGTCGTGGTCGCGCGCCCCGTGCCGTCTCCCAGTGCGTCCAGCGCGCATCCGGCGCCTCGTGCGCGGGCACCAAGCAGCGCATCGGCTTCGCCCGGCACCATCGGCTGCATTCTGCGGGTGACGCCCCAGTGCAGGGACACGTCGGCGGATTCCGGCGCGGCAAGTCCGCGCCGACCCGGCTCGCGGCCCGCGGGACCCACCAACGGCTGCACCCAGGCCTGCTCGAACTGCAGCGGCTGCGAGGGCCTCGGGTGGCGGCGGCTGGCGGTGACCCGGGCACGCACATACAGGTCGTCGGCCTGGAAGCGGTACACGGCGCGGGTGGCCGCATGCTCGGCGAACACTTCGCCAATCGCGTCGTGGTGCCGTCGACTGGCGTAGAGCGGCCGCCCGGTCGCGGACGTCGCCGGCGCCGACGCCACGTCGAACCGGGATCGGGTGCCGATGAACTCGATGCGGTAGTCGATGCCGGGCTCGGCGTCGACCTCGACTTCCATGCGGTCGCCGGTGGCGACGATCCGACGCAGGCGGACACCGGTCGAGGCGTAAAACCGACCCTCGCGCATCGCGCCGAACAGCGATGCCGGCTCCAGTGCATCGGCCAGCACCATGATCCAGCCGCGGCCGGGAGGCGCATCGCCACCGGCCGGATCGCTGTGGCTGTCGTCGGTGGCCGTGGCGTAGAGCGGCGGCAGGCCGAGCACGTCCAGTCGCCATGCGAGGGCGATGTCCCACATCCGCTCGACCGAAGGACGCAGGCCGTCGTTGAGGTTGTCGGACAACGGGTGGCCGTTGTAGACCTCGAAGAATGGACTGCCACGCAGATCCATCAGCTGTTCGGCGGTCACTGAATGGGTGAAGTTCGGGTGGTTGAGCTGCAGCAGCACGTCCTGTCCCGCCGCGCGACCGGCGCTTGCCGCGGCGTCGAAATCCGCCTCGATCGTCCCGTTCACGTCACTGCCCCTCGCCGGCGACACGCGCGTCGGCAGATTCACCGCGTTGACGTGGATCGAAACCGGACCGACGTTGTCCGAGATCTCCTCGGCCTGCAGCAGCAGGAACTGTCCCGGCTGCGCGTAGCGCGCCTCGAGTTCGTCCTGGCGGCGGAGCCTGACCTCGCGACGACCGTCCTGTTCGCGCAGGCCGTCGCCGTCCGCGTACACCTGCGGCAAGGCGGTGTGCGCGCCAGCGGGCAACTGGTCGACGGCGATCCAGCGGTCGCCTTCCGGCAACAGGTCATGCTCGGACAGCGCGAGGAACTGGTAGCCGTTCCCGCGATACCAGGCGACGACCGTGTCCGGCAGGGCCTGGCCGTCGCTCCACAGCGTATGCGTGTGCAGGTTGCCGCGATACCACGTCAGTCCGTTGCCGGCGGCGATGATCTGCGTTGGCGTGGGCGGCGGATCTGTCGGCGTGCAGGCGGCAACGCCGCCCAGCGCGACACAGGCGGCGACGATGGCTGGGCGGAGGGTCGCGAAAAGGGGCATGGATGCGGGCTCGGTCGGCGCGCACCGTGGGCGTCCGGGGCGCACGTCGGGTTTCGACGCCGGCATCATGCCGTACCTGCGGCTGCGAGAGTCGATCGTCGAGCGCACTCGAGGTTCGCCGGAATGCAGCATTGCGGACCGGTTGATCCCGTTTTTACCCTGCACGCGGCACAATGGGGTCCGAATCCCGACCGAACGGAGATCCCCCGTGGCCTTCACCCTCCCCAAGCTGCCGTATGCCTACGACGCGCTCGAGCCGCACATCGATGCGCAGACGATGGAGATCCACCACACCAAACACCACCAGACCTACATCAACAACGCCAATGCCGCGCTGGAAGGCACCCAGTGGGCGGACAAGTCGGCCGAGGAGATCATCGCCGACCTCGACGCGCTGCCCGAGGACAAGCGCGGCCCGCTGCGCAACAACGCCGGCGGCCATGCCAACCACTCCCTGTTCTGGACGGTGATGTCGCCCAAGGGCGGCGGCCAGCCGACCGGCGACGTCGCCAAGCGAATCGAAAGCGACCTCGGCGGCTTCGACGCCTTCAAGGAAGCCTTCACCAAGGCCGCGCTGACCCGCTTCGGCAGCGGCTGGGCGTGGCTGTCGGTCGACAAGTCCGGCAAGCTCTCGGTCGAGAGCAGCGCCAACCAGGACAACCCGCTGATGAAGGGGATCGGTTCCGGAAACACGCCGATCCTGGGCCTGGACGTGTGGGAACACGCCTACTACCTGAAGTACCAGAATCGCCGCCCGGACTACATCGCCGCGTTCTACAACGTGGTCGACTGGAACGAAGTCGAACGGCGCTACCAGGAAGCGGTGAAGGGCTGATCCAGGCCCGTCGTCCCGCTTCGATTCCGGCCGCGCGAGCGGCCGGAATGCGTTGCGGGGCGTGGTCTTTCGCCGTCCTCCCGCTCAGCGCGTCGCGAGGGCCGGCGATTCCGCAAGGGCGACCGCCATGACGGCTTGCCCGTTCGGCGCCTGGCCGCCGCAGCCGGGCCGCGTCGTGACCGGTGGCGTCCAGCGGGGTGACATCACGCAGACATCCGCTTGCGGGCCGATGCCGGAGGAGATTCGCCGCGTAATGCCTCCCGGCCTCGGCGGGCCCGTCACATCGCGAAGAGTGGCCCAGAGGCGATGGCGCGAGTAATCCGTGTCCGCCGTCGACGGAATACGGCCCCGCGGATGGGCGAAGAGTTTGAGTTTCACTGCAGACGATGGCGACTGGCTTGCGACCCCGGGACCGCACCGGGTTGCCCCGGGTCGGGGGTCCGCGCCAACATGCAGGCTCCGCGCATCACGGGCTTCGCCATGGAAATCGCAGACCGCCGCATCGCTACCGTCCACTTCACGCTGCAGGACGAGCAGGGCCAGGCCATCACGTCCACCCACGGCCATGCGCCGCTGGTGTACATGCACGGCACCGGCAGCATCATGCCGGGACTGGAGCAGGCGCTGGCCGGCAAGGCGCCGGGCGACACCTTCCGGGTGACGATCGCGCCGGAAGCCGGTTTCGGCCCGCGCCACGATGCGCTGGTGCAGACGCTTTCGCGCGGCAAGCTGCAGGCCTCGGTGGAACCGGCGGTCGGCGCGAAGCTGACCGCGCAGACCGCGCGCGGGCCGCTGGACGTGGTGGTGACCGCGGTCGACGGCGATGCGATCACCGTCGACGGCAACCACCCGCTGGCCGGGCGCACGGTCGAGGCGCTGGTGGAGGTGGTGGACGTGCGCCTGGCCACGCCCGAGGAACAACAGTTCGGCCTCGGCTGAACACCTGCCCGGCCGGCGGCGCGCGGCCGCGGCGCAAGGCCTAGAATGCCCCCATGCCCGCGCTCTCGTCCTCCTTCGCGAACCAGCTGCTGATCGCCCTGCCGACGCTGGCGGATCCCGGCTTCGCGCGCACGGTCGCGCTGATCTGCCAGCACGACGACGACGGCGCGATGGGCGTGGTGGTCAACCGCGCCTCCGACTTCACCCTGGGCGAGGTGCTGCGGCAGATGGGCATCGCGTCGGACGATCCGGAGCTGGTGGAGCAGCGCGTGCTCGCGGGCGGCCCGGTGCATCCGGAGCGCGGCTTCGTGCTGCACGACGGCGCACGTACCTGGGATTCCACGCTCGCCGTCGCCGCGGACCTGTCGGTGACCACCTCGCGCGACATCCTCGAGGCGATCGCATCCGGCGAAGGGCCGGCGAACGCCACGGTCGCGCTCGGCTGCGCCGGCTGGGGCGCGGGCCAGCTGGAGTTCGAGCTGACCGAGAACAGCTGGCTGACCGCGCCGGTGCGACAGGAGATCCTGTTCTCGCTGCCGCTGGACCAACGCTGGCAGGCGGCGGCCGGCGAGATCGGCGTCGACCTGATGCGGATCGCAGGGCACGTGGGGCACGCATGAGCGCGGACACGATCCGCGCCGACGGCACGGTGCTGGGCTTCGACGTGGGCGCGCGCCGGATCGGGGTGGCGGTCGGCAGCGCCTACGGCCACGGCGCGCGCGCGCTGGCGGTGATCGACGTCCATGGCGAGCAGGTGGACTGGGCGGCGATCGACCGGCTGCACAGGGAATGGCGCCCGGACGGCCTGGTGGTGGGCGACCCGATGACCCTCGACGGCGGCGACCAGCCGATCCGCGACCGCGCGCGCGCCTTCGCCGGCGAGTTGAAGGCGCGTTACCGTCTGCCGGTGGTGCTGATGGACGAACGCGCCAGCTCGGTCGAGGCCGCCCAGCGCTTCGCGCTGGACCGTGCGCAGGGCCGACGCCGGCGTCGCGACGCGGCGGCGCTCGATGCGGTGGCGGCTGCGGTGATCGTCGAGCGCTGGGTCGCCGCGCCCGGCGACGCCACCCCTTTGTAGGAGCGCCTTCAGGCGCGACAAGCCAGCCCCCCCGTGAATGCCGGTCGCGCCTGAAGGCGCTCCTACAACACCGGCGATTTACCCGACAATACGGCCATGACCGACCAGATCGATGCCGACGGCCGCCTCCGCCACCTCCTGACCCTCGAGGGCCTGCCGCGCACGACCCTGTGCGCGCTGCTCGACCGCGCCAGCGGCTTCGCCGAGGGCGCCGACGCGCGCGGCGCACTGGCCGGCAGCGCGGTGTGCACCCTGTTCTTCGAACCGTCCACGCGCACCCGCCTGAGTTTCCAGCGCGCCAGCCAGCGGCTCGGCGCGGACGTGCTCGGTTTCGATGCCGCGACCTCGTCGACCACCAAGGGCGAGACCGCGCGCGACACCCTGAAGAACATCGAGGCGATGGGCGTGCGCGGCTTCGTGGTGCGTCACGCCGCCGACGGCGCGGTCGCGGAGCTCGCCGCGGCGGCCAATCCCGGCACCGCGCTGGTCAACGCCGGCGACGGCCGCAGCGCGCATCCGACCCAGGGCCTGCTCGACATGCTGACCCTGCGCCAGGCACTGGGCGAGGATTTTTCCGCGCGTCGCTTCCTGATCGTCGGTGACGTGCGCCACTCGCGGGTCGCGCGCTCGGACCTGCATGCGCTGCGCACGCTCGGTGCCGGCGAGATCCGCGTCTGCGGCCCGGCCGCGCTGCTGCCCGCCGGCGCCACGCTGGACGGCTGCATCGTCGGCCACGACCTGGATGCGGCGCTCGACGGCGTCGACGCGGTGATGATGCTGCGCCTGCAGCGCGAGCGGATGGAGGAAGGCCTGGTCGCCTCGCTCGACGACTACCATCGCGACTACGGCCTGACCCGCGAACGCCTGCGACGCGCTTCGCCCGCCGCGGTGGTGCTGCATCCGGGGCCGATGAACCGCGGCGTCGAGATCACCGACGAGGTCGCCGACGGCGCGCAGTCGCTGGTCCTGCGTCAGGTGGCGAACGGCGTGGCGGTGCGGATGGCGGTACTGGAGGCGCTGCTGGTGCGCTAACGCTAGCGCTCGATGAAATGCCGGCGCACGAAGGCGGCGGCGTCGGGCTGGTCGACGCAGGGCGTACAGAACGTGCCGCGACCGTCCACCGGGCCTTCGTACTGCCAGTCGAAGACCTTGTCGTATCGACCGTCGCGGCTGCGCACGCGCAGGCTGTCGCCCTGGGGGACCACGTCGAGCACCAGGCCATTGCGGAAGCGCAGGGCGAAGCCCTCGCCCGTCGCGGCGGGGCCGAGCACTTCCAGCGACAACTCCCTGGCGTCGGCGCCCCAGGCATAGCGCACGCGGGTGCCGCCGGCCTCGTCCGCCCACAGGCGCAGTGCCTCATAGCCGGCGCCGGGGAATTCTTCGCCGCGAACGGCGTAGTTGGCCACCCGCGCGCGCTGATCGAACGCGTCCGGGCCAGCGGCGGAGGCGGTCGGAACCGCCGACAGTGCCAGTGCGATCACGGCGGTGGCGAGGAACGGAAATCTGGGCATGGTCGGGAATCCTGCGGAACCGGGGCACCGTATCGTCGCCAGCCCGCCATGAATCCCGGATTCACGAGCGACGATGCGGGGGTGCCGTCACTGCTGCCGGAAGGCGTCGAGCTGGCGCTGCGCGAACAGCCAGGTCCACAGCTCCGGCGTGGCGTAGGCAGGGTCCCAGCTGTTGTGGTTGGCATCGGGGAATTCGGTGTAGCGCACGTTGCGCGCGCCGGCGGCGCGGAACGCGGCGTCGAGCCGTCGCGAATACTCCGGCGACACCAGGTCGTCCTGCGCGCCGTGGAAGATCCAGACCGGCATCGCGCGCAGCCGCTGCGCGACCGCGGCGTAGGGATCGGCTTCGTCGGCCAGCCCGGTGACCGCCATCGACGGCCGTCGCGGATGCACCAGCCCACCGCAGACGGGTACCACTGCAGCGAACCGGTAGGACTGCCGCAACGCCAGCTCCCAGGCGCCGTAGCCGCCCATCGACAGGCCTGTGAGGTAAGTGCGGTCGGGGTCGCCGCCGAACTCGCGCGTGGCCGCGTCCAACTGCGCGAACGCGACGTCGGCGAGCTGGTTCCACTCGCTGCCTTCGGGGGCCTGCGGAAACACGACGATCGCCGGGAAATCGTCGGTCCGGGACCGCACGTACGGTCCCAGCCCGACCGCGACCTGGCGCCGGTTGTCGTCGCCGCGCTCGCCGGATCCGTGCAGGAACAGGACCACCGGCGCCTTGCCCGGCGCGGCCGCGCGTGCGGGCACGAAGACCTGGTAGCGATGCACGCGGCCGTCGACCGCCAGTTCGCGCTCGAAAAATTCGCCCCTCTCTCCGCGCTGTGGCGCAGAAGCGCAGCCGGCGAGCATGGCGGCCAGCATCAGACCTCCGAGGGAACCCAGGCGCATGGGCGTGCTCCGGTTGGCATCAGTGCAGCAGGATAACCGTGGCCAGCCCGAGGAAGCTGAAGAATCCGATCACGTCGGTGACTGCCGTCACCACCACCGTGCCGGCGACCGCCGGGTCGACGTGCATGCGCTTGAGCAGCAGCGGCAGCAGCACCCCGGCCAGCGCGGCCGAGCAGAAGTTGATCACCAGCGCCGCGGCGATCACCAGAGACAGCGGCCAGGAGCGGAACCACACCAGGGCCACCACGCCGACCAGACCACCGATCAGCAGTCCGTTGATCAGCGCCACGCGCAGCTCCTTCCACAGCAGGATGCTGGCGTTGCTGGCGCCGACCTGGCCCAGCGCGATACCGCGCACCATCAGCGTCAGCACCTGCACCGCCGCGTTGCCGCCGATGCCGGCGACGATCGGCATCAGCACCGCGAGCGCGACGATCTGCTCGATGGTGGCGTCGAACTGGCCGATCACGCCGGCGGCCAGGAACGCGGTCAGCAGGTTGATGCCCAGCCACACCACGCGGCCGCGGACCGCGCGCCGGATCGGCGAGAACAGGTCCTCGTCCTCGTCCAGGCCGGCGGCGCCCAGCGCCTGGTGCTCGGCCTGCTCGCGGATGATGTCGACCACGTCGTCGACGGTGATGCGGCCGAGCAGCACGTTGCCGTCGTCGACCACCGGCGCGGAGACCCAGTCGTTGTCGGAGAACTGGCGCGCGACCTGTTCGGCCGAGGCGTCGACGTGCAGCGATTCGAGCTCGTCGTCCATCAGCCGGTTGATCGGCGTGCCCGGGTCGCGGGTGACCAGGTCCTGCAGCGCAACCCAGCCGATCAGCTGGTGGCGGCGGTTGACCACGTACAGGTGGTCGGTGTGCTCGGGCAGTTCGCCGCGCAGGCGCAGGAAGCGCAGCACCACGTCGACCGTGGTGTCGGCGCGCACCGTCACCACGTCCGGATTCATCAGGCGGCCGGCGGTGTCCTCGGGGTAGGACAGCACCTGCTCGAGGCGCTCGCGGTTGTCGCGGTCCATCGAGCGCAGCAGCTCGTCGATCACCGCGTCGGGCAGGTCCTCGACCAGGTCGGCGAGGTCGTCGATGTCGAGGTCCGACGCCGCGGCGACCAGTTCGTCCTGGTCCATGTCCGCGATCAGGCTTTCGCGCACCTCGTCGCCGACGTGCACCAGCACCTCGCCGTCGTCCTCGGGATCGACCAGCCCCCACACGACCATGCGCTTGTCGGGCGGCAGCGATTCGAGCAGGTTGCCGATCTCGGCCGGCGCCAGGGTGTTGACCAGGCGTCGCACGGGACCGAGGCGGCCGCTGTCGAGCGCGTCCGACAGCAGGCGCAGCTGGCGCGCGGTCTTGTCGTGGCGGACGGCTTCGGCCATGCGCGCGGCTCCGGTGGGCGAAGGGCTGCCGCGCCGGAAGACGCGGCGGATCAGGCGTTCATGGCGGCATTATCGCCCGGCGCTTCCCGGTTGCCCACCCCGTCCTCACGTAGGAGCGCCTTCAGGCGCGACCGCTTTGGCGCGCCGCCATCTTCCGGGCAAGGCATCGCGCCTGAAGGCGCTCCTACGCGGCTGCCGGCGTACGCTGCAGCCAACGCTCGATCGCGTCGCGGTCGCGGCAGCGCAGCAGCGCCGGTGCCGACGCACGCAACGCGTCGAGCCGCTGTGCGCGCACGGCGCGCCTTACCTCCAGCATCGTCGCCGGGTGCAGGCTGAATTCCTCGAGCCCCAGCGCCAGCAGCAGCGGTGTGAGCATCGCGTCGCCGGCCATCTCGCCGCACACCGCGACCGGCTTGGCCCGCGACCGCGCGGTGCGGATCACCTGGTGCAGCAGCCGGAGCATCGCCGGGTGCAGCGGCGAGTAGAGCTCGCCCAGGGCGTCGTTGCCGCGGTCGGCGGCGAGCAGGTACTGGGTCAGGTCGTTGGTGCCGATGGAGATGAAATCGACGTCGGCGATGAAACAGGGCAGCGCCAGCGCGGCGGCGGGAACCTCGATCATCGCGCCGAACGGAACGTGCTCGGCGATCTCGTGGCCTTCGCTGCGCAGGTCTCGGGCGATGCGCCTGAGCAGGGAGGCCACCGCAAGCACCTCCTCGCGGCCGCTGATCATCGGCACCAGCACCCGCAGCGGTCCGTAGCCCGAGGCTCGCAGGATCGCGCGCAACTGGGTCTCGAACACGTCCGCGCGCGCCAGCGACAGGCGCACGCCGCGCAGGCCGAGCGCGGGATTGGGTTCGTCGCTCAGCGCCAGGCCGGTGCGATCCGCCTTGTCGGCACCGATGTCCATGGTGCGGATGGTCACCGCGCGCCCGGTCATGCCCAGCACCACGTCGCGGTAGGCGCGGAACTGTTCCTCCTCGTCCGGCAGCTCGCTGCGCTGCAGGAACAGGAACTCGGTCCGGTACAGGCCGACGCCGGCGGCGCCGAGCGCGTGTGCGCCGGTGACGTCCTCGCGCGACTCGGCATTGGCCCAGAGCCGGATGTCGACCCCGTCGAGCGTGCGCGAGGGCTCCCTGCGCAGCCGGTGCAGCTGCTTGCGTTCGCGCTTCTCGTCGCGCAGCCGCGCACGGTAGTCGCGCAGGTCGGCGGCATTGGGTTCGACGATGATCTGGCCGCTGCTGCCGTCGACCAGCAGCACGTCGCCATCGTTGACCTGCTGCAGGGCGAGCGGGGCGCCGACCACCAGCGGCAGGTGCAGGCTGCGGGCGAGGATGGCGCTGTGCGACAGCGCGCTGCCGCCCGCGGTGACCACCGCCATCACCCCTTGCGCCTGCAGCTGGCTCAGCTCGGCAGGCGCGATCGCGTCGGTGACCAGGATCTCGCCGGCCACGCCCTGCAGGTCCGCGTCGCGCTTGTGCAGCATGGCGTGCACGCGGCCGACCACGTGGTCGATGTCCTCGACGCGGCTGCGGAAGTAGGGATCGTCCATGCCTTCGAACACGGCCGCCAGCCGGTCGCGCTGCAGGCGCAGGGCGTAGTCGGCGCCGTATCGCCCCTTGCGCACCAGGTCGTCCAGGCCCTGCAGCAGTTCCGGGTCGTCGAGCAGCAGGCTGTGCAGGTCGAGGAATTCGCCGACTTCGTGGGCGAGCGCGCCGTGCAGGCGCTCGCGCATGTTGCGCATTTCCACGCGCACCGCGTCGATCGCGGTGTGCAACCGCCGCAGTTCCGCCTCGACCGCTTCGGCGGCGACATGCTCCTCTGCGACCTCGAGGGCGTGCGGCAGGCGGACCCGGGCGCGTCCGAGGGCGTTGCCCCGCGACGCGCCATGGCCGGCGAGCGCGTGACGCATCTAGCGCCGACCGTCGGTGCCGGGACGGGCCATGTTTCCGGGCCCGGCTGCCGGGCGTCCGGACGCGGCAAGCCGGCCGGATGCAGCCGGACGTAGGTGGAACCGCGTCGTCATTCGGGCATGTTGCGACATACGTTCCTCACTCTTCCTTGTCCACCCACGTCCGGTCGTGGCGTGGCCGGTGCCGATGGCGGCGGCAGTCCCTAGCCGCCCTCGTCGAACTTGCGTTCGAACAGCGCGGCGGCCGCCTCCATCGCGGCGGCCTCGTCCTCGCCCTCGATGCGCAGCACCACGCTGGTGCCGTACCCGGCGGCGAGCAGCATCACCCCCATGATGCTCTTGGCGTTGACCTCGCGACCCTTGGCGACCAGGGTCGCGTTGCTGCGGTAGCCGGACAGCACCTGGACCAGCTTGGCGGTCGCGCGCGCGTGCAGGCCGAGCTTGTTGGCGATGAGCAGTTCGCGTTCGGTCATCGTCGGCCTCAGGCGTCGTCGAGGATCACCCCGTTGCGCGCGCCCGCGGCGGCGACGGCGGGGAGTTCCTCAAGGGGGAGTTCAGCATAATTCATCACCCGCAGCAGCATCGGCAAGCTCAGCGCCGAGACCCGGCGTGACGGTGTGCCCAGTCTGGACAGACGCGCGGCGAGGTTGCTCGGGCTGGCGCCGTAGAGGTCGGTCAGGATCAGCACGCCGTCGCCGCCGTCGACCCGGCGCATCGCCGCGCTCGCCTGCGGCAGCAGCGCCTCGGGATCCGCCTCGAACGGCACCTCGAACGATTCGAGCCGCAGCGGCAGGTTGCCGCGCAGCATGCCGGTGGCGACCGCGACGATCGCGCTGCCGATGCCGGAGTGGGTGAGAAGGAGGATGCCGACGGCCATGCCGCCAACTTAGCAGACGGCGGCGACCCCCGTTGGCGGCGAAGGTCGGACGTTGCGTACCGGCGTCATCCGCGCGGCCGTTCCCGTGTCGGTCGACCTGCCGTGCCGGGATGGTGCCGGCCTGCGGCGGATTCAGTCCAGCTCGCGGTGGAACGTGGCGACCTCGGTCCAGCCGCGTTCGCGCGCGTGCTCGGCGAGGGTTTCGGCGAGGTACACCGACCGGTGCCGGCCCCCGGTGCAGCCGAAGGCGACGGTCACGTAGCTGCGCGTACCGGACTGCATCCGCGGCAGCCAGGTGTCGAGGAACGCCGATACCTGGGCGACGTACTCGTTGACCTCGGCCCGCGCCTCCAGGTATGCGCGCACCGATGCGTCTCGGCCCGACAGCGGCTTGAGCCGCGGGTCCCAGTGCGGGTTGGGCAGGCTGCGCGCGTCGAACACGAAGTCGGCGTCGGCGGGCAGGCCGCGCCGGTAGGCGAAGGACTCGAACAGCAGCGACAGCGACGAGTCGTGGCCCAGCCCCAGTTCGGTGATCACCCGGTGCCGCAGCTGGTGGACGTTGAGCTCGCTGGTGTCGACGACCATGTCGGCCAGCGCGCGCAGCGGCTTGAGCGCCTGGCGTTCGAGCGCGATCGCATCGGCCAGCGCCAGCCCGAGATGGGTCAGCGGGTGGCGCCGGCGGGTCTCGGCGTAACGCTTGAGCAGGATCGCGTCGGCGGCGTCGAAGAACACCAGTTGCGGCTCCAGCCCCATCGCGCCCACCGCCGACAGCCATTCGGGCAGGCTGGCCAGGTCGCCGCGGTTGCGCATGTCGATGCCGACCGCGAGTTTCTGTTCGGCGCGATCGGGATGGCTCGCGGCGCGCACGAACTCGGGCAGCAGCTCCGCCGGGAGGTTGTCGACGCAATAGAAGCCGAGATCCTCGAAGGTGTTGAGCGCGACCGTCTTGCCTCCGCCGGACATGCCGGTGACGATCAGCAGCGAGGCGGCGGGCCGGTCGCTGGCGTCGTTGGCCGAAGGCTGCGCGCGGGCGTTCATGGCGCCGTGGACTCCTCGCCGCTTTCGAGGAAGTGAGAGTGGCGCGCGAGGAACGCCGCGGCCGGGTCGATGCCCTTGGCGCGCAGGATGTGGGTGCGCGTGGCGGCTTCGGTCAGCACCGCCAAGTTGCGGCCGGGCATAACCGGCAGGGTGATCATCGGCACGTCCAGGTCGAGCACGCGGCGCAGGCCGAGGTCGCCGGTCAGGCGCACCATACCGTCCTCGTGCAGCTGCGGCTCGGCGTTGGGCCGGCTCAGGTGCACGATCAGGCGCAGGTACTTGTTCCGCTTGACCGCGGTGTCGCCGAACATCTGGCGGATGTTGAGCACGCCCAGGCCGCGCAGCTCCAGCAGGTCCTGCAGCAGGTCGGGACAGGTGCCGTCGAGCACGTCGGGCGCGATCTGGGTGAACTCGGGCGCGTCGTCGGCCACCAGGCGGTGGCCGCGGGTGATCAGTTCCAGCGCCAGCTCGCTCTTGCCCGAACCCGACTCGCCGGTGATCAACACGCCGATCGAGTAGACCTCCATGAACACGCCATGCAGGGTCACCCGCGGCGCCAGCGCGCGCGCGAGGTGGTATTGCAGATGGTTGAGCAGTTCGTGGCCGCGCTTGGGCGAAGTCCACAGCGGCGTCTGGGTCTCCTCGGCGGCCTGGCGCAGATCCTCCGGGCAGGACTGGTTCTTGCTGATCACCAGCGCCAGCGGCCGGTACTGGATCATGCGCTCGATCGTCTCCCAGCGCAGGCGGGAGTCGAGCCCGTCGAGCCAGTGCAGTTCCTCGGTGCCGAGGATCTGCACCTTGTTGGGATAGATGATGTTGAGGTAGCCGGCCAGCGACGGCCGCCGGGCATTGGTCTCCACCGACTCGAGCATCCGCGACTGCCCCTGCTGGCCGGCCAGCCAGCGCAGATGCAGGCGTTCGTGCTGCTGTTCGAACAGGTCGAGGGCGGTCAGGCTCTGGTTCATCGGTGAAGGCTCAGGCGGCGCTCGCGGTCGGCGCGGGCGCCAGCAGCACCCGGCGCAGTCGCTCCAGGCTGCGCGCCATGCGCAGGCGGTCGCGGAACTCGGCGTCGGCGAAGCGCTCGGCGACGCCGGCCAGGTGCTGCAGGTGCTGCTCGGGCATGGCGTCGGTGGCGCTCATCGCGAACACCAGGTCCACCGGCTCGCCGTCGCGCGCGCCGAAGTCGATCGGCCGCCCGAGCCGCAGGAACGCGCCGCGCGGCGCATGGAACGCCGCGCTGCGCGCGTGCGGGATCGCCACGCCGTGGCCGATGCCGGTGCTGCCGAGCCGCTCGCGTCGGCGCAGGGCGTCGGCGAGGGCGCGGGTCGAGGCCGGCGAGCCGTCCGAGAGCAGGCGCGCGGCGGCATCGAGCACCCGCGCCGGCGTGCCCGGGTCGACCAGCATCACGATGCGGTCCGCGCTCAGCAGGTCGGTCCAGGGCATGGAGTGGGCGCCTCGCGGTCAGCCGAAGCTGCCGTCGCGCGCCGCGTTCTCGCCGCGATGGTGGTCGACCTGCTTCTTGCGGTGCTTGATCAGCAGGCGGTCGAGCTTGTCGGTCAGCAGGTCGATCGCGGCGTACATGTCGATCGCGCTGGCATCGGCGTGCAGCGCCTTGCCGGCCAGGGTGAGGTTGGCCTCGGCCTTGTGGTTGGGCTTGTCCAGGCTGAGCTGCACGCGCACCTCGAACGGACGGTCGAGGTGCCGCGACAGGCGCTGCAGCTTGCTGTCCACGTACTCGCGCAGGGCGGGTGTCACGTCGATGTCGTGGCCGTAGGTTTCGATCTGCATGCGCTGCCTCCTGTCTGGGGACTCCAGCATCGCCCGAAACGGGTCGCTGCGGGTTGAAAACAGGTTAACGCAGGGATACGGGGCCGGCGAGCGCCCGGATCATGGACAGGTCGCATGAAAAGGCGTTCAATCGATTCTTATGCGTTCGTGCGACGCGGCGATGTGCAGGGCCTCGCGGTACTTGGCCACGGTCCGCCGCGCCACCGGCACCCCGGAGGCCTTCAGCGACTCGGCCAGGCGCGCGTCGGACAGCGGCTTGCGCGGGTCCTCGGCCTCGATCAGGCTGCGGATCATCTGCTGGATCGCGACGCTCGAGGCTTCGCCGCCGCCGTCGGTGTCGATGCCCGAGGCGAAGAAGTCGCGCAGCGCCAGCGTGCCGCGCGGGGTGTGCACGTGCTTGCGCGCCACCGCGCGCGAAACGGTCGATTCGTGCATGCCGATCTCGGCCGCGACCTCGCGCAGGGTCAGCGGTCGCAGTGCGCGCGCACCGAACTCGAGGAAGCCCGACTGCTGCCGGATCAGGCAGCGCACCACCTTGAGCAGGGTCTCGCCGCGCGCCTCCAGGTTCTTCAGCAGCCAGCGCGCCTCCTGCAGGCGACCCTTGAGATACCCGGCATCGTCGCCGGCGGTGTGCTGGATCATGCGCTCGTACGCCTGGTGGATGGTCAGCTTCGGCAGCGAGCTGGTGGCCAGCATCGCCTGCCAGACGCCGTTGCGCCGGACGATCACGCAGTCCGGCACGACGTAGCTGTCCGCCGGCACGTCGCCGACCTGTGAACCCGGGCGCGGATCCATCGAGCGCAGCAGGTGCAGCGCGGTATCCGCCTCGTCGGCGCTGCAACCGAGCTGGTCGCACACGCCGCGCGCGCCGAGCTTGGGCAGGCGGTCGATCAGGGTGGTGGCGATGGTCAGTGCCAGCGCGCGGCCGGGGGTGTCGGGCGGCAGGGTGTCGAGCTGGATCCACAGGCATTCGGACAGGTCGCGGGCGCCGACGCCGACCGGGTCCATGCGCTGGATCTGGCGCAGCACGGCGAGGACCTCGTCGTCGCCCGGCGCAGGCTCGGGGTCGAGCGCCGCGGCGATCTCGCTGAAGGGCACCCGCAGGTAGCCGTCGTCCTCGATCGCGTCGATCAGGGCGGCGCCGATCCGGCGGTCGCGCGGCGACAGGTGGCCCAGATGCAATTGCCAGCTCAGATGGTCTCGCAGGGTCTCCGACTGCACCATGCGGTTGGCCGGGTCGCTCTCGTCGTCATCGCCCCGGCCGCCGGATCCGGCGTACTCGAAGCCCCCGCCGTCCTGCCAGCCGTCCTCCCGCCGCTCCCAGTCGTCGCCGTTGCCGCGGTCGTCCCCGGCGCTCTCCCGGTCCCGGTCTGCCTCGGCATTCGATTCGCCCGCCGCCGGCTTGCCGTCGAGTGCGATCGCCGGCGCGTCCTCCGCCCAGTCCAGCAGCGGATTGCTTTCGACCGCCGCGGCGATCTCGGCCTCCAGCTCGATCGCCGGCAGTTGCAACAGGTGCAGCGCCTGGCGCAGCTGCGGCGTCAGGACGAGGTGTTGACCCAGCGATGTCTGGAGGCGTGGCTTCATCGTCCCGCGGATCCCCTGGACGACGTGCACGGCTACAGACGGAAGGACTCTCCGAGGTAGACCCGGCGCACGTCGGGATTGGCGAGAAGCATGTCCGGAGCCCCCTGCGCGAGCACGCTTCCCTCGTTGAGGATATACGCCCGGTCGCAAATGCCCAAGGTTTCGCGCACGTTGTGGTCGGTGATCAGCACGCCGATGCCGCGGTGCTTGAGGTGCTCGACGATGCGCTGGATCTCGACCACCGAGATCGGGTCGACGCCGGCGAAGGGTTCGTCGAGCAGGATCAGGCGCGGCCGTGCCGCCAGCGCGCGGGCGATCTCGACCCGCCGCCGCTCGCCGCCGGATAGGCTGGCGCCGATCTGGTCGGCGACGTGGGACACCTGCAGTTCGTCCAGCAGGCTGTCGAGCTCCTGGCGGCGACCGGCGCGATCGAGGTCCTCGCGCAGTTCCAGCACCAACATGATGTTGTCGGCGACGCTGAGCTTGCGGAACACCGAGGGTTCCTGCGGCAGGTAGCCGACCCCGCGCCTGGCCCGCTGGTGCATGGGCTCGGCGGTGATGTCGCGACCGTCGAGCACGATCCGGCCCTCGTCCGCCGGCACCAGGCCGACGATCATGTAGAAGCAGGTGGTCTTGCCGGCGCCGTTGGGGCCGAGCAGGCCGACCACCTCGCCGGCATCCAGGGTCAACCCGAAGTCGCGCACGACCTCGCGCTGCCGGTAGCGCTTGCGCAACCCCTCGGCGACCAGCATCAGTCCTGCTCTTCCTTGTCGGTCTCGGCCGCCGGCGCCCGGTTGCGCGGCTCGAACTGCAGGGTCACGCGCCCGCCGTCGGTGCCGCCGCCGCCCTGCACCTGCCCGGTGCGCATGTTGTAGACGATGCGCTCGCCGGCGATGCTGCCGCGACCGGGCTGCTGGACCACCGCGCCGCCGATGAACACCACGGTGTCCTGCTGCAGGTCGTAATCGACCTGGGCGGCGGTGGCGTTCATGGTTCCGCCGTTGTCCATCTGCTGCTTCAGTCGCACCGGCGAGCCGCTCAGCTTCGCGCTCTGGATGTCGCCGTCGCCCTGGCGGATGTCGGCGCGCGCGGCGTCGATCACCAGCGTGCCCTGCACGATGTGGACGTTGCCGGTCAGCACGCAGGGACCGGATTCGGTGACCGTGCAGTCGCTCTTGTTGGCCTGCACCCGCATCGTCTGCTGGCGGTCGGAGGATTTGGCCATCGCGGTGCCTGCGCAGCAGATGGCGGCGATCGCCAGGACGAGCTCAGCGTTTCGGGTCATTGGTCAGGCTCACGTTGGACAGGAGCTGGATGCGCTTGCCGGCCAGATCGGCCTCCATCCCGGTACCGCGCATTGTAGTGCCGGGGCTGGTGATGGTCACGGCGGCCGCGGACGTGGCGCGGTCGTCGTCGGGGTGGATGTCGAGCTGCTCGGTCCGCAGCACGGTGGGCCGGCTGGCGCCCATCGGGCTGTCGGCGACGACATCGCCGTGCAGCTTGACCAGGGTGCTCTTCTCGTTCACCCAGCCGGTGCGCGAGCGGACCTCCCAGCGGCTGCCGTGCTCGTCGGGCATCAGGAACAGCGGCGTCACCAGCTCCAGCGTGCGCGCGCCGGGCGTCTGCCGCAGCTCGGGCGCGCGCAGCGAGAACGACTCCTGGCCGTCGCTGTCCAGGGTCACCACCTCGAAGTCGCGCAGGATGAAGTCCGAGCGCGCCTCGGCCGCCGTCTCCGGCGCGTCGGGCTGGTGCGCGCGCCAGGCGAACCAGCCGCTCAGCAGGGCGCCGGCGAACAGGACGAGGATGAGCGCGAGGCGCCAGTTCATCGACGGCCCCCGGCAAGCAGTGCCTCGACGCGGCCCTGGGCGTGCAGGATCAGGTCGCACAGTTCGCGCGCCGCGCCTTCGCCGCCGCGCGACGGGGTGACCCAGTGCACTTCCCCGCGCAGCCAGTGGTGCACGTTCGCCGGCGCGACGGCGAAGCCGACCCCGCGCAGCACCTCCAGGTCGGGCAGGTCGTCGCCCATGAACGCGACCTCGTCCATCGTCAGCCCCATGCGCGCGGCGATCGCGCCCAGGCAGGCGACCTTGTCCTTGCAGTCGACGTGCGGCTCGGCGCCGAGTTCGCGTGCGCGGTTGGCGGCGACGGTGCTGTTGCGCGCGGTGACGAAGGCCACGGCGACCCCGGCCTTGCGCAACTGCACCAGGCCCTGGCCGTCGAGCACCTGGAACGCCTTGGACTCGCGCCCGTCCTCGTCGAACCACAGCCGCCCGTCGGTGAGCGTGCCGTCGACGTCGAAGCCGACCAGCCGGATCTTCGCGGCGCGGGCGACCAGCTCGTCGGAATAGGCGGGGGAGGCGTGGGGCACGTGAGGAGTGTCCGGATGGGAGAAGGCGGCAGAGGCAGGAAACCGCATCCTGCCTTTACCTGCGGCGAATCAGGCATCGTCGCCCGGGGAGCGGGTCATACCACCCGCGCCCGCAGCAGGTCGTGGACGTTGAGCGCGCCGACCACGCGGCGGTCGGCGTCCAGCACCAGCAGGGCGTTGATCTTGCGGGTTTCCATCAACCGCGCGGCTTCGACCGCGAGCGCGTCGCTGCCGATGGTGACCGGGTCGCGGGTCATCACGTCGCGGATCGGCGTGGCATGCACGTCGACCCGGCGGTCGCCGAGGGTGCGGCGCAGGTCTCCGTCCGTGTACAGGCCGAGCAGAGCGCCCTGCGCGTCGACCACCGCCGTCACGCCCAGTCGCTTGCGGCTCATCTCGAGCAGCGCCTCGCCCAGCGAGGCGTCGCCGGATACCCGCGGCACGTCCTCGCCGGTGTGCATCACGTCGGCGATGTGCAGCAGCAGGCGCCGGCCGAGCGCGCCGGCCGGGTGCGAGCGCGCGAAATCGTCGGCGGTGAAGCCGCGCGCCTCCAGCAGCGCGACCGCCAGCGCGTCGCCCATCGCCATCGCCGCGGTGGTGCTGGCGGTCGGCGCGAGATGCAGCGGGCAGGCTTCCTCGGGCACGCTGATGTCGAGGTGCGTGTCGGCGGCCCTGGCCAGCGTCGACTGCGGCCGGCCGGTCATCGCCAGCAGCGCGTTGCCCTGGCGCTTGAGCACCGGCAGCAGCATCAGGATCTCGTCGGACTCGCCCGAGTACGACACCGCCAGCACGATGTCGGCGTCGGTGACCATGCCGAGGTCGCCGTGACCGGCCTCGCCCGGGTGCATGTAGAACGCCGGGGTGCCGGTCGAGGCGAGCGTGGCCGAGATCTTGCGCGCGACGTGGCCGGACTTGCCCATGCCGGTACAGACCACGCGCCCCTGGGTGGCGAGGATCCGCTCGCAGGCCCGCGAGAACGCGCCGTCCAGCCGTGCGGCCACCGCCTGCAGACCGCGCGCCTCGACCTCGAACACGCGCCGACCGCTGGCGGCGAGGGCCGGTGCTCCGGCGGGTGCTTCGCGGGACGATGTCGCTTGCGTGGCCATATCCGGTGGGCAGGCTTTCCGTTAACCTAAGCCGTTCATTTTAGGCGCTTCCCGGCGCAAAAGGCCCGCCCCTTGGCGGTGGCCGGCGACCGGCTCATGCGCGCTTCAGCAGGAAGACCCCCTTGAACCCCGATTCAATCCGCGATCTGATCCTGCAGGGCCTGCCTGGCGCCCGCGTCGAGGTGTCCGGCGACGACGGCGTGCATTTCGAGGCCCTGGTGGTGTCCGAGGCCTTCACCGGCAAGCTGCCGCTCGCGCGCCATCGCATGGTCTACGCCACGCTCGGCGAGCGCATGGGCGGCGAGATCCATGCGCTCGCGCTGAGGACGCTCACCCCGGCCGAGGCGGCGCGCGGCTGATGGACAAGATCGTCGTCACCGGCGGCGTGCCGCTGGAAGGTGAGGTCCGCATCTCCGGCGCCAAGAACGCGGTGCTGCCGATCCTGTGCGCGACCCTGCTGGCCGATGCGCCGATGGAGATCGGCAACGTGCCGCACCTGCACGACGTGCGCACCACGGCGCGCCTGCTCGGCGGCCTCGGCGCGGGCATCGGCCACGACATCGAGGGCGGTATCGTCCGCGTCGACCCGCGCACCGTGGACAGCCACCTGGCGCCGTACGAACTGGTGCGGACCATGCGCGCCTCGGTGCTGGTGCTCGGGCCGCTGCTGGCGAAGCACGGCGCGGCGGAAGTCTCGCTGCCCGGCGGCTGCGCGATCGGTTCGCGCCCGGTCGACCTGCACATCAAGGCGCTGGAGGCGCTGGGCGCCGAGATCGTGGTCGAACACGGCTTCATCAAGGCCCGCGCCGGGCGCCTGCGCGGCGGCCACGTCGCCTTCGAGATGGTCAGCGTCGGCGCGACCGAGAACGTGCTGATGGCGGCGACCCTGGCCGAGGGCACGACCACCATCGACAATGCCGCGCGCGAGCCCGAGATCGTGGACCTGGCCGACTGCCTGGTCGCGATGGGCGCGCGGATCGAGGGTGCCGGGACCTCGCGGATCGTGGTGCAGGGGGTGGATGCGCTGCAAGGCGCACGCCACGACGTCATCGCCGACCGCATCGAAACCGGCACCTTCCTGGTCGCCGGCGCGATCACCGGCGGTCACGTCGTCGCGACCCACGCGCGCCCGGACACGCTCGAGGCGGTGCTCGGGAAACTGCTCGAGGCCGGTGCCGACATCAGCGTCGAGGGCGACCGGGTCGGCGTCGACATGCGCGGCCGGCGCCCGCGTGCGGTCGACATCGTGACCGAGCCGCACCCGGGCTTCCCGACCGACATGCAGGCGCAGTTCATGGCCCTGGACTGCATCGCCGAGGGCACCGGCACGATCGACGAGCGGATCTTCGAGAATCGCTTCATGCACGTGAACGAACTGATGCGGCTGGGCGCCGACATCCAGATCGACGGTCACCGCGCCACGGTGACGGGCATCGGCAGGCTCACGGGCGCACCGGTGATGGCGACCGACCTGCGGGCCTCGGCGTCGCTGATCCTGGCGGGCCTGGTCGCCGAGGGCGACACCACGATCGACCGCATCTACCACCTCGACCGCGGCTACGAGCGCATCGAGCGCAAGCTCTCGGGCCTGGGCGCGCGGATCCGGCGGATCTCGTGAGGCGCCGCGCGTGAGCACCGCGAGGCCGCGATTCTCGCCCAGGCGCAAGGCGTTGCTGGCGTTCGTGGTGCTGCTGCTGGCCGCGATGCTGGTTCTGCGCCTGCTGGGCATCGCCGGCTTCAACGGCACCGCGCCCGAAGGCATGGACTGGAACGACGACGGCGTGGCCAGCCGCGCCGAAATCGTGCAGGGCTACACGGTCATCGCGGTCGACGAGACGCGCGAAGGTCCGCGCAGCTGCCGCCGCTACGTGCACCTGCGCGATCGCGAGACGCCGTTCCGGGTGGAATGCCGGGTCGAGTTCGCGAACGACGGGGATGGGCAGGCGCAGTAGCCAGGTACCCGCCGGAGGCTATTTCCAGGAGGTCAGCCGCAGGCTGACGGTTTCGCTGCCACCTTCGGCCTGGACCAGCCGCACCGGCACCGGGACACCCGCGGCGATCC
This sequence comes from Luteimonas saliphila, assembly GCF_016774335.1. Lineage (GTDB taxonomy): Bacteria > Pseudomonadota > Gammaproteobacteria > Xanthomonadales > Xanthomonadaceae > Luteimonas > Luteimonas saliphila. The sequence continues at coordinate 115,082 of NZ_JAETWA010000010.1, forward strand.
AGACGCTGGTGGTCTTGCCGTTCGAAGAAGACACGACCCTGGTCGCCTGCATGGTGCGACCGTTGACGGTCACGGCCTCGATGCCGACGCGACGGAAGCGCATCGGCCTTGCCTTGCCGTTCTCGACCACCCGATAGTCCAGCGGCTTGCCCGCGGCCACGTCGCGCGCGAGCGCCAGCTGCAACAGCAGGCCGTCGACGTCTCCTGCACGGATCGCGACCGGCCCGCGCCGGGCACGCTTGGCATCGCCGCTCCAGCTGGCCTGCATCGACTTCCAGTCGAACTTCGCCGGCACGCTCTTGCGCTGGCCAACGTAGCTGGTCCTGTCGGCGCCACCCAGCGGCATCAGCATTCCGCTGCGCGACTCGGTGAAAAACGTCGCCTGGCTCATCGACGCCGCCACGTTCTCGAGGCTCATCGCCAGCGCCCACTGGCTTCCGCGGGGCGCGAGCACCATCACGCCGCTGGCGGGAACGCCCTTGTACTTCGCCGAGTACTGCGCGGTGAACGGCTTGAGCGCGGCGTCGGCCGGTGCCGCGAATACAGCCCCGCAGACGGCGAGCAGGAGCGCGGCGAGTCGATTGCGCATGGCAGGACCGTTGCAGTGATCCACGTGGGAAATCAGCGCAGCGATTTGAGCTGCAGGTCGATATGGTCGCGACCATCCCGTTGCTGCAGGATGCGCGCGGGCACGGGCAGGCCGTCGACGATCCACGCGGTGATGCTGCGGTCGTCGTCCTTCCAGGTGACCTTGGTCGCCTTCCGGGTCTTGCCGGCGACCGAGATCTCTTCGGTGCCCGCCGGCCGGAACGCCTGGCGTTTGACCCGCCCGTCCTCGACCAGGCGGTAGTTCAACGGCTTGCCGGCCTTGAAATCGCGCACCAGCGCGAGGTTCATGAGCATGCCGTCGAGGTCGCCGGCCTGCAGCTTCACCGGACCGCGGCGGTCGGGTTTGACGTCCCCGTCCCAGGTGGCCTGGCCGCTGTCCCAGTCGTAGGTGGCGTTGACCGAGCGCTTCTTGACCAGCATCGCCGCGAGTCCCGATTCGCCGCCTTGCGAGTCGTTCCCGGACAGCGGGCGCCACTGGCCGCCGTCTGCCTCGAACACGGTGCTCTGCGCCAGGCGCGCGCCGGCGCCGGTGACTTCGAGGCTGTATTTCCAGCGGTTGCCGCCCTCGGGTGCCAAGGTCATGCGGCCGTTGGCCTGCATGCCCATGTAGTGGGCGCCGTAATCGGCGGTAAACGGCTCGACCGCAGCCAGCGGCGCACTGGCGAGTGCGAACACGGCGGCGATCGCGGCGCTGCGGAAAGGGGATCGGAACATCGGCAGGGTCCTCGTTGTCATTGCACGGCCTGGTATTCGACCAGGCGCAGGTCGACGGCGTCCTCGCCGTCCTCGCGTTGCAGGATGCGCACCGGCGTCGGCACGCCGTCGGCGATCCAGAAGATCGTCTCGTCGTTGCCGCCATTGGTGCGCTCCACCCGCAGCGCCTCGTAGTTCAGCTCGGCCACGGTCACCGGTTCGGTCTGCGCCGCGACCTGGTAGGCATAATCGCGCACCCGGCCGCCGTCGACGAAACGATATTGCAGGCGTCTGCCCGGCTGCGCATCGCGGATCACCGCCAGGTTGATCAGCAGCCCGCTCATGTCGCCGTAGCGGATCGGCACCGGCGCGCGCCGGTCCTTGGCGAGGTCGCCCGTCCACTGCGCATTGTTCGCGTGCCAGTCGTAGGTGCCGGTGACCTTGCGGTTGAAGAACAGCGCCGCCTTGCGCACGGTGCTCTGCGACAGCGGCCGGTAGATGCCGTTGGCCTCGTCGAACACGGTGCTCTGCTCCAGGTTCAGGCCGGCGATCCCGGCCAGCCCGCGGTCGCCGCGGATGCCCAGGTCGATGCGCCAGCGCGACGCCGCGTCGTCGCGGACCACCTGCATGGTCGCGTTGCCGGCGGGCTTGCCGCCGTACCACGCCTCGTACGTGGCGACGAAAGGCTGCAGGACCGCGGCGCGAGGGGCAGCGGCCGTTGCGGACGCATCCGCGGCCTGCGGCGCCAGCGCGCGCGCAGGCACGGCAACGCCCGCGGCCACGACGGCCAGGGCGGCGATGCATGCGGAGAGCAGGGAAGGGGTCGGGCGCATAGGCCGGACATCATGCAAAGGCGTCGTTGCACGACAGCTGAAGCGCAGCGGTCAGCGCGTGTGCATCCACGTGAACGCCGTCTTCATCCAGCGTCACGCGCGCCGCGGCGAACAGGCGCAGGCTCGCGACCAGCAGCGGATGCTCGCGGGCCAGCACCCGGGCGGCAAGGCTCGCTTCGCTGTCGCAGGGTTCGACCGGGACGCGGACCTGCGCGATCAACGGGCCGCCATCGAGGTCCGGAGTGACGAAATGCACGCTCGCACCGTGTTCACGGACGCCCGCCCGCAGCGCCTGGCGATGCGTGTGCAGGCCCTTGAACGCCGGCAGCAGGGACGGGTGGATGTTGATGATGCGCCCGGCGCGCGGCGCGAGCGCGGTCGCGTCGATCAGGCGCATGTAGCCGGCGCAGACGATCAGGTCCGGCGCCACCGCATCGATCCGGGCGAACAGCGCCTGGTCGAACGCGGCGCGCGAAGGGAAGTCCCTGGGCGACAGCGCTTCGGCGTGCACCCCGGCCGCGCGTGCGCGTTGCAGCGCTTGCGCCTCGGCCCGGTCGGAGAACACGCCGACGACGATCGCGTGCAGCGTGCCCGCCGCGATCGCGTCGAGGATCGCCTGCAGGTTGCTGCCGCGGCCCGAAACGAGGACGGCGAGGCGGTAGGGTCGGCACCCCGCTCCCGGGGCCGGGAGATCGCTGGATTCACGGGCGCCGGTACCGCGCGGGCGCACGGGCGCATCGCACGTCCCCGTTCCCGATTTCCGCTTCCCCATTCCCGGCCCTTTCAGCCGATGCGCACGCGCTCGCCGTCGCGCGCGGCGACGACTTCGCCGATCCGCCAGTGGGCGAGGCCGAGTCGCGCGAGTTCGCCGCCGAGCCCGGCGACCGCGTCGCGGTCGGCCAGCAGCACGAAGCCGATGCCGCAGTTGAACGTGCGCCACATCTCCTCGCGCGCGACGTTGCCCTCGCGCTGCAGCCATTCGAACACCGGCGGCAGCCGCCACGACGACGCATCGATGTTCAGACCAAGGCCGTCGGGCACCACGCGGACGATGTTCTCGGTCAGGCCGCCGCCGGTGATGTGGGCCATGCCGTGGATCGCCGGGCCGTGCGCGCCGTGCAGCAGTTCCAGGATCGGCCTGACGTACAGGCGCGTCGGCGCCATCACCGCGTCGGCCAGCGGCACACCGCCGACGTCGAGGTCGGCCGGGCGGCCGGCGCGGTCGTAGATCCGGCGGATCAGCGAGTAACCATTGGAATGCGGGCCGCTGGAGGCGATGCCGACCAGCACGTCGCCCTCGCGCACGGCGCTGCCGTCGCGCAGTTCCGACTTCTCCACGCCGGCCACGCAGAAGCCGGCCAGGTCGTACTCGCCCGGCGGGTACATGTCGGGCATTTCCGCGGTCTCGCCGCCGATCAGCGCGCAGCCGGACAGTTCGCAACCCCGGGCGATCCCGGCGACCACCGCCACGGTGGTCTCGACGTCGAGCCTGCCGGTGGCGAAATAGTCGAGGAAGAACAGCGGCTCTGCGCCCTGCACCAGCACGTCGTTCACGCACATCGCGACCAGGTCGATGCCGATGGTGTCGTGGCGTCCGAGCTGCTGGGCGAGCTTGAGCTTGGTGCCGACGCCATCGGTGCCCGAGACCAGCACCGGTTCGCGGTACTTGCCGGACAGGTCGAACAGGGCGCCGAAGCCGCCGAGTCCGCCCATCACCTCCGGGCGCAGGCTGCGCCTGACCAGTGGCTTGATGCGTTCGACCACCTCGTTGCCCGCGTCGATGTCGACGCCGGCGTCGCGATAGGTCAGGCCGGTCGGGCCGGGAGAGGGGGTGGTCACGGGTGCTCGCGGAAGGCCGGTCGGCCCGCGATTCTAGCAGCCGGCCGGCGCCCGGCCGCGGGGCGGTCACACCTGCGGCGGTGGTGGCGTCAGGAACCGCGAAGAGGCTTTGTGGCACCATTTCGCACGGTTCGCTGCTGGAAAAGGATATCGGATGCGCTTGGCTGTTCGAGGGGCCCGGGTGATCGGGTGGGCGCTAGCAGCGCTGCTGCTGGCAGCGCCGGCGGCCGCGCAGCGCGTCGAGGGCGATCGTGCGTCGGCGCAGGGCGTGTACGAGGCCGAGGTGCCGGTGCGCAGCCAGGCCGAGTCCGAGCGCGAGACCGCGTTTGCGCGCGCGCTGGCGCAGGTGTTCGCGAAACTGTCGGGCGACCGCGCCATCGCCAGCCGTCCCGGGGTCGGCCAGGAACTGCGCCGTGCCCGCCAGTACGTGGACGGGTTCGACTACCGCCAGGACGAGAGCGTGGGTGCCAGCGGCGCGCCGAGTTTCAGTACCACCCTCGTGGTGCGGTTCAAGCCTGACGACATCGATGCCCTGGTCGGCGCGCTGGGCCTGCCGGTGTGGCCGCAGCCGCGGCCCAAGCCGGTGGTGTGGCTGGCGATCGACGACGGCAAGGGCCCGCGCCTGGTCGGCCTGCAGCACAACTCCGTGGCGCGTCCGCTGCTGCAGCGGGCGACCGAGCGCGGCTATCGGCTGGGCCTGCCCAATGGCAGTGCCGCGGAACAGGCCGCGGTCGGCGCGATCTGGCGCGGCGATACCGGCGCGATCGCGCGCCTGTCCGCGCGCTACAGCCCGCCGATGCAGCTGATCGGCAAGCTCTATCGCGGCGACGCCGGTTGGAAGGCCGACTGGATCTTCGTCGACAACGGCCGGGTGCTGTCGCGCTGGTCGGAAGAGGGCGGCGATGCGCGCAGCGTGCTGGCGGCCGGTGCCGATGGCGGCGCGGACGCGCTGATCCAGCGCTACGCCAAGGCCACCGCGCCGTCGCAGCCGGTCGCGCAGCGCATCGTCTTCAGCGGCGTGCGCAGTGGCGGCGACTACCTGCGCCTGGCCGCCGCGCTGCAGCGCATGTCGGTGGTGCGCGCGATCCGTCCGCTGCGCGCATCGAACGACCGCCTCGAACTCGAACTCGACCTGCTGACCGGGCTTCCGGGCTTCCGCCGCATGGCCGACGAGGCGGTGCTGCTGGAAGTCGATGGCAGCGACGAGCTCGCGCCGATCTACCTGCTGCGCTGACCGCCCGGAGCCGCGAGCGCATGGACGACACCCCCACGACCGCGAACGCCGACATCGCGCGCTTCCTCAGACGGCTGCAGTGGGGACTGGTCGCGTTCGCCGCGCTGTGGCTGATCGCGCTGCTCGGCCCGATCCTGACGCCGTTCGTACTGGCGGCGCTGCTGGGCTGGCTCGGCGATCCGCTGGTCGACCGGCTGGAGCGATCCGGCCGCTCGCGCCCGGTCGCGGTGACCCTGGTGTTCGTGCTGATGGTGATGCTGCTGGTGCTGGTGGTGCTGATCCTGGTGCCGATGGTCGAGCGCCAGGTGGTCACCCTGGTCGAGGCGCTGCCCCAGTACCGCGCGTGGTTCATGGACACCGCGCTGCCCTGGGTGGAGGCACGGACCGGCATCGAGATCACGAACTGGCTCGACCCGCAGCGGCTGATCGAACTGACGCGCGCGCACTGGGAGCAGGCCGGCGGCGTGGCCGCGACCGTGTTCGGCTACCTGTCCAGCTCCGGCTTCGCGTTCCTGACGTGGATCGTGAACATCGTGCTGGTGCCGATCCTCACGTTCTACTTCCTGCGCGACTGGGACCTGCTGGTCGAACGCGTCGCGGCGATGATCCCGCGCGACCACATCGGCACCGTCTCGCGCCTGGCGAAGGAATCGGACGAGGTGCTCGGCGCGTTCCTGCGCGGCCAGTTCATCGTGATGCTGGCGCTGGGCGCGATCTACGCGCTCGGGTTGACGATCGGCGGGCTCAAGCTCGGCCTGCTGATCGGGATCGTCGCCGGCCTGATCAGTTTCGTGCCCTACCTGGGCGCGACCACCGGCATCGTCCTGGCGGTGCTCGCCGCGCTGGTGCAGGCGCAGGGCTTCGACCTCAAGCTGCTGATCCTGGTGGGCGTGGTGTTCACCGTCGGCCAGCTGATCGAGAGCTACATCCTCACCCCGCGCATCGTCGGCGACCGCATCGGACTGCATCCGGTGGCGGTGATCTTCGCGATCATGGCCGGCGGCCAGCTGTTCGGCTTCGTCGGCATGCTGATCGCGCTGCCGGTCGCGGCGGTGGGCAACGTGCTGCTGCGCTTCGCCCACGAGCGCTATACGCAGAGCCGCCTGTATGCGGGCGAACGGCCGAAGATCGTGCTCGACGGCCATCGCAGCCATGGCGGGATCGTGCTCGACGACGATATCGGCGAGGCCAGCGAAGACCGTCGCGACGATCACTGAGCCCGATGCCGACCTCCTCGCCGCAACTGCCGCTGGCGTTGCGCTACCCACCCGACCAGCGCCTGGACACCTTCGCCGGCGATCCGGCGCTGGCGGCGCAACTGCGGGCGTTCGCGACCGGCGCCGGCGGCGACCGCGCACTGCTGCTGGTGGGGCCGGCGGGCACCGGCAAGAGCCACCTCGCGCTGGCCGCGTGCGCCGAGGCAGACGCGGCCGGGCATCGGGTCGGCTACCTGCCCCTGGCCAGCATGGCGGGACGGCTGCGCGAGGCGCTGGAGGCGATGCACGCCTTCGACCTGGTGGCGCTCGACGGCGTGGAGGCGGTGGCAGGCGAACATGCGGACGAGCTGGCGTTGTTCGACTTCCACAACCGCATGCACGACGCCGGGCGCCGGCTGCTGTACACCGCCCGCGCCACGCCCGACGCGCTGCCGCTGCTGCTTCCGGACCTGCGCTCGCGGCTGTCGCAGTGCACGCGGCTGGTGCTCGAGCGGCTCGACGACGCCGGCCGCGGCGAGGTGCTGCGCCTGCGCGCGCGGCGTCGGGGGCTGCAGATCGACGATGCGGCGATCGACTGGCTGCTGCGTCGCGCAGGGCGCGACCTCTCGGGCCTGGCCGCAATGCTCGACCGCCTCGACGCGGCCTCGCTCGCCGCGCAGCGGCGCATCACCGTGCCGTTCCTGCGCGAGGTGCTGGGGACGCACGTGTCGCGGTGAAGGCCCCGTTGTCGCGGAGCGATGGCCGTGTGGCGCGGCCCTCGGGATGACAGCGGAAAGGCTATGCCGCGCGCGGTGTGCCCGCGCGCCGCTTCAGGCGGATCACCAGGTTGTCCGGGCGCATGGTGAACACCAGCTTCTCCTCGACCGGGCCGCTGCCGGCGCGTTCGAGCTCGAAGTTGCGGCACAGCATCGAGATCACGCCCTTGATCTCCAGCAGCGCGAGGAAGCGGCCCGGGCAGAAGCGCGGACCGGCGCCGAACGGGAAGAACGCCTTCGCCGACGTGGCGTCGAGCGTGGAACCGTCGGCCTTGATCCAGCGCTCGATGTCGAAGGCTGCGGCCCCGGTCGCGGCCTGCGCGCGGATCGTGGCATGGCGGGTGAGCAGGAACACCGGTGTGCGCGCCGGCACCTCGACGTCGCCGAGCACGGTGTCGTGCAGCGCCTCCAGGCGCAGTACCGGCGCGGCCGGCTTGAGCCGCATCGCCTCGAGCGCGGCGGCCTCGATCCGCACCATGCGCGGGTGGGTGGCGAAGTCCTGCAACAGTTCGTCGTCGCCGAGCAGGGCGTCGGATTCCGTGCGCAGCGTGTCGCGCAGGTCGGGACGCCCGCACATGAAGTGGATCAGCCAGGCCAACGCGCGCGCGGTGGTTTCCTCGCCGGCCAGCATCAGCGTCATCACGTTGCCGGTGACGTCCTCGTCGCTGAAGCCGCCGCCGTCGGACTGCGCCACCAGCGCCTCGATGTAGTTGCCCGGGCGCGCGGCGAGCCCGGGGTCCTCGGCAAGGCGGCGCCGCGCGTCGGTGATCAGCCGCCCGAGCGTGTCGTGGATGCCGACCAGGGCGCGGTCAAGCGCGCGGTCCGCCGGCAGCTTCACGTAGTTCCAGTAAGGCACCAGCGCGGTCACGCGCCGCGACAGGGCCTTCGGGATCTCGCCGATCTGCTGTTCCAGCGCGCCTTCGTGGCCTTCGATGGTGTTGAGGTCCTGGCCGAATGCGAAGGTCGAGGTGACGTCGATGGTGAAGCGGGTGAGGTCGTCGAGCAGATCGATCTCGCGACCCTCGTCGGCGGCCTGTTCCCAGCGCCGCTGCAGCCGCCCGACGATGCGCATCATGGTCGGGAAGAAGTGCTTGAGGTGGCCGTGGGTCAGCGCCTGCACCACCACCTTGCGCTGCCGCCGCCACTCGTCGCCCTCGGCGGTGAACACGCCGGCGGCCTTGAGCCCGCGGGCGATGCCCTCCACGGTGCTCATGCGCCGGAAGGTGTCGGGCCGGCGCTTGAACGCGTCCTCGACCAGGGCCGGGTCGGCCACCATCAGGATCCGGTAGGCGCCGAGCCGGATCCGGTACATCGAGCCGTATTCGTCGGCCCAGTCCTCCATCACCAGGTGCTGGTCGGTCTCGCGCAGCTGGAACAGGTTGCCCACCAGCGGCAGGCCCTGCGGGCCCGGCAGCGAGTCGAACCGGCGCGTGGGCGTCGCACTGCCGGTTGCCTGCGCGCGGAAGGCCTGCAATTCGCCCGCATCGATCGCGATATCGTCGTCGACCACGTGGGTGGTGAAGCGGTGCAGGCAGGCGCGCGAACCGGCGTCGCGGCGGCCGCTGGCGCAGTCGAAGCGCCAGCCGTGGCCCGGGCAGACCAGGTGTCCGTCGACCACCTCGCCGTCGGCGAGCAGGCTGCCCTGGTGCGGGCACAGGCCATGGAACACGGACACCTGCCCGCGATGGCGCACCACCACCAGCGGCGTGCCGTCCACGCTCGCGGCCACCGGAACATCCTCGACCAGCGCAGGCGCGCGGGCGACCAGAAGCAATGACGAGGTCGTCATCCAGTTCTCCAGCAGCCGGTCCCGGGGGGACGGGACGCAGTGGGCGTCCCGCGCGACCGAATTGATCTCGACAGTCGGGCCGGGGGACCCGCGGGGCTGGGATCGCGCCGGAATGCGCGCGGTCCGGGACCTATCTTGCGCCGTGGAGCGGACCCGCGTCGAGCGCGCGGTCCAGTTCTTCCAGCCGCTGCGGCGTGCCGACGTCGGTCCAGGCGCCGGCGTGGCGCTCGCCGGTGACCGCGTCGCGCCGCATCGCCGCGCGCAGCAGCGGGGCGAGACGGAAGCGTGGCGGCGTCTCGTCCGCGCCGGACGCATCGCCGATCACCGCGCGCCAGTCGCGGAACAGGCCCGGGCGGTAGACGCCGATGCCGGAGAAGGTCAGCTTCGGTTCGCCTTCGTCCAGCACGCGGCCGTCGGGCTGCAGCATGAAGTCGCCCGGCGGGTGGTGCGCGGGATTGTCGACCAGCACCAGGTGCGCGTCGCCGTCGGGTTCGCGCGGCAGGCGGACGAAGTCGTAGTCGGTCCAGATGTCGCCGTTGACGGCGATGAAGGGATCGTCGCCGAGCAGTTCCCGCGCATGCCACATGCCGCCGCCGGTCTCCAGCGGCACCTCGCCTTCGTGCGAGTAGCTGATGCGCAGGCCGAAGGCACGGCCGACACCGAGCGTAGCCGGGAACTGTTCGGCCAGCCACGAGGTGTTGATCACCACTTCCTGCACGCCGATCGCGGCCAGCCGCTCCAGGTGCCAGGCGATCAGCGGCCTGCCGCCGGCATACAGCAACGGTTTTGGCGTGGCGTCGGTCAGCGGCCGCATGCGCTCGCCGAGGCCGGCGGCGAAGATCAGGGCCTTCATATGCGCGCCATCATGCGTCGACTGGGGCGAGCGCGTCCATCGCCGGCCGCACGCGCGCCTCGATCAGCGCCGCCAGCGGCCGCAGCTCCGGGTGCCGCGGCAGTACCGCGTCGAGGTAGGCGATGAACCGGGGCGCGTCGGCGACGTACTTCGGCTTGCCGTCGCGATGCCTGAGCCGCGCGAAGATGCCGAGCACCTTGAGGTGGCGGTGCACGCCGATCAGGTCGAGGTCGCGGCGCAGGCGCTGCAACGGCGGCACCGGCAGGCCGGCCTGCGTCGCCAGCGCATGGTAGCGCGCGTGCCAGTCGGCCACGCGCTCCTCCGGCCAGCTCAGGAATGCGTCCTTGAACAGGCAGGCGGGGTCGTAGCCGATCGGCCCGCGCACCGCGTCCTGGAAATCGAGGATCGCGACCTCGTCGCCGCAGGGCATGAGGTTGCGCGGCATGTAGTCGCGGTGCACCAGCACCTGCGGCTGCGCGAGCGCGGCTTCGACCAGGACGCGGTAGACCGCGGCCAGCGACGCGCGCTCCTGTGCATCGAGCGAAATGCCCAGGTGGGTGCCGAGGAACCATTGGTCGAACAGTTGCAGTTCGCGCAACAGCAGCGATTCGTCGTAGTCGGGCAGGCCGGGCGGCACCGGGATCGACTGCAGCTTGACGAGTCGCACGAGCGCGGTGTCGAACAGCGCATCGGCGTTGCCCGCGTCGATCACGTGCAGGTAGGTGTGGACGCCGAGATCCTCGAGCAGCAGGAAGCCCTGATCGGGATCCTGCGCCACCACGTCCGGTACGCGCAGTCCGCCGGCTTGCAGCAGTTCGCGAATCGCCAGCCATGGGCGCGTGTCCATCAGGTCCGGCGGCGCGTCCATCAGCACCAGGCTCGGGCGGCGGCCGGTAGTGCGCCAGTAGCTGCGGAAGTCGGCGTCGAAGGACGCGCGCTCCAGGCCGGTCTCCGGCTCGGACAGCACGGTGCGGATCCATGCCAGGCGCTGCTGGTCGCGGGTCTGCGGGGCGGTGGACTGAACCATGGACTCTCCCGCCGGCGGTCGCCGGACGGGCAAAGGGTAAACTGCCGCGCAATTCCCGGCGAGAGAGGCGATGACCCACCTGCAGCCAGTATTGCTCTCCGGCGGCTCGGGAACGCGGCTGTGGCCGCTGTCGCGCGATGCCTACCCCAAGCAGTTCCTGCCGCTGGCGGGCGAGGAGACGATGCTGCAGGACACCTGGCGGCGGGTCGCGCCGCTGGCCTCGACCGCGCCGATCGTGGTCGCCAACGAGGAGCACCGCTTCCTCGCGGCCGAGCAGTTGCGGCTGGTCGGGGTGGAACACGCGCGGATCGTGCTGGAGCCGGCGGGACGCAACACCGCGCCGGCGATCGCGGCCGCCGCGCTGCAGGCGCAGGCCGACGGCGGCGACCCGCTGTTGCTGGTGCTGCCGTCCGACCACGTGGTGCGCGACGCCAAAGGCTTCCGCGCCGCGGTACGGGCAGCGATCCCGGCGGCCGAGGCAGGCGTGCTGGTCACCTTCGGCGTCGTGCCCTCGGCGCCGGAGACCGGCTTCGGCTACATCCAGTCCGCGGCCGGCGAGGGCGTGCGCGACGTGTTGCGCTTCGTCGAGAAGCCCGACGCGGCGACCGCGCAGTCCTACCTCGACGCCGGCGGCTATTACTGGAACAGCGGCATGTTCCTGTTCCGCGCCTCGCGCTACCTCGCCGAACTGGAGCGTTTCCGCCCGGACATCGCCGCCGCGGTGCGCCAGGCCTTCGTCGCCGCGACCCGCGATGGCGACTTCATCCGCCTCGACAGGGACGCTTTCGCCGCCAGCCCGTCGGATTCGATCGACTACGCGGTGATGGAGAAGACCGCCGACGCCAGGGTCCTGCCGGTCGACATCGGCTGGAACGACGTCGGCTCGTGGTCGGCGCTGTGGGAAGTCAGCGAACAGGATGGAGACGGCAACGCCAGCCACGGCGACGTGATCGCGATCGACAGCCGCAACAGCTACGCCTATGCGCGGCGGCTGGTGGCGCTGGTCGGCGTCGACGACCTGGTGGTGGTGGAAACCGACGACGCCGTGCTGGTGGCGCGCAAGGACAAGGTGCAGCAGGTCAAGGACGTGGTCGCGCGGCTCAAGTCGGACCAGCGCAGCCACGCCGTGCTGCACCGCGAGGTGCACCGGCCCTGGGGCAGCTACGACTCGATCGACCAGGGCGACGGTTTCCAGGTCAAGCGGATCAAGGTCAAGCCGGGCGCGCGCCTGTCGCTGCAGTCGCACAGGCATCGTGCCGAGCACTGGATCGTGGTGCGCGGCACCGCGCGCGTCACCCGCGACAACGACGTGTTCGAGCTGCACGCCAACCAGTCGACCTACATCCCGCTGGGCGCGAAGCACCGGCTGGAGAATCCGGGCAGCGAGATGCTGGAACTGATCGAGGTGCAGTCGGGGAGCTACCTCGGCGAGGACGACATCGTCCGCTACGAGGACGTGTACGGGCGCTCGTAGCAAAACCGGGGTCGGAGTCGACTTTTCCAGACGACCGCTCGACTGGTGGAAGCGAGGGGAAAGTCGACTCCGACCCCGGTTTTCGTATTCACGGGGCGGGAGCAAGCGCGATCCGGCCGCGCCGGGATCATCGCGTGTCATGTGCATATGCGGCAACGTCATGTATACGCGCATGCATCCAGTCACGCCTGTTACATCAATTACTTTCAATGCATCGTGCGCCAGCCGATGCAATGCGCGGCCGACGAGCGCGCCGCGCTTAACCGAATGCTTGCAACCGCCCCTCTGGCGGCTGCTAGAACTCTCGTCATCGAAGCGAGGGGTGGCGCATGCGCATCACGATCATCGGAGCCGGCTTCAGTGGCAGTACCCTGGCGACCCTGCTCGCTTCGCCGCGCGACGACGCGCCCGAAGTGTGCCTGGTCGGCACGCCTGCGACCTTCGGCAGCGGTGTGGCCTACGGCGAGGCGCGGCAGGAGCACCTGCTCAACGTCCGGGCGCGCCACCTCGGCATGGACCCCGAGCACACCGGCGATTTCGCCGACTGGCTCAGCTTGGGCGAACGCGGGCGCGACGGCTTCATGCCGCGGATCGCGTACGGCGATTACCTGCGCGACCGGCTGAAGACGGCGGTCGAGCAGTCGAGCAACCTGACCTGCATCGACCAGGAGGTCATCGCGGTCGAGCGCACGCTGGGGGGCTTTCGCGTGTACCTGGCCGATGGCGGCCAGTTCTTCAGCGACCGCGTGGTGCTCGCTCCGGGTGCGCTGCCGCCGCAGCGTCTCGCCGGTGTTGGGCCGCGACTGGCCAGGAGCGAACGCTACATCGGCTGGCCGTGGCAGGAGGACGCGATCGACCGCATCCCGCCCGACGCGCGCGTGCTGCTGGTCGGCACGGGCCTGACCATGGCGGACGTGGTGGTGAGCCTCAGGCGCCGGCGCCACCAGGGCGGGATCGTCGCCATCTCGCGGCGCGGGCTGCTGCCGCGCTCGCACCTGCCGCAGCCATCGGAGGTCGTGGCGCTGCCGCCGCGGGTGCTCTATGCCCTGCGTGCGGGTGACCTGCATGCGCTGCTCGCCGCGCTGCGATCGCTCGCGACCGCGGTCGTCGACTGGCGCGCACTGGTCGATGCGTTGCGCCCGCATACCCAGGCGTTCTGGCGGGGGCTGTCGCCGGTGCAACGGGCGCGGTTCGCCCGCCACCTGCGCACGCACTGGGAAACGTTCCGGCACCGGCTCGCGCCGCAGGTGGCGACCGAACTCGAGGCGCTGCTAGTGAGCGGGCAGTTGCAGGTGCGCGCGGCCCGGCTGCTGCGTGCCGGCGTCGTCGAGGACGGCATCGAGGTCCTGCTGCGTGGGCGCGGGCAGGCGCAGGCGCAGGTCGAGCGCTTCGACTTCATGGTTCGGGCCACCGGCCTGGACACGGACATCGAACGCACCACCCATCCCCTGGTGACGCACCTGCGCGAAGCCGGCCAGATCCGTGCCGATCCGCTGGGCTTCGGCATCGAGGTGGATGAGGATTTTTCGGTGATCGACAATGCGGGGCGCGCGGTCTCCGGGTTGTACTGCCTCGGACCGCTGTTGCGCGGGCACCTGTGGGAGATCACCGCGATCCCCGAATTACGCGATGCCGCCGGCCTGCTCGCGCAGCGCCTGATGGCCCGAGAGCGCTCCGCGCCCGGCGGGGCTGCGTCCACCCCGCGCTGGCCGCTGGCGGCTCAGTTCGAGAACACGCGGTAGCGCAACGGCTGCAGGCCGATGGTGTCGCCGACGGTGGGTAAGGTGATGCCCGGCGTGGCGACCAGGTCGGTCTCGAACGGATTCGGCTGTCCGGCGACCGCCAGTTCCACCACGATGCGCTCGGCGCGGATGTGCACCGCGGATACGGCGGCATCGAAGCCTTCGCCCGGCGCGCCGATCGCCGCATCGTGCGGACGCAGGTACAGCCGTGCCGGCCCGTCTTCCACGCTGGGGGCTTCGAAGTCGTCGGACTGCTCCGGCGCGGAGAACCGGCCGCTGGCGACCACGCCGTCGATCACGCTCGCACGGCCGATGAAGTCGAAGACGTAGGCCGAGGCCGGCGCGTCGTAGATCTCGCGCGGCGTGCCGACCTGTTCGATGCGGCCGTCGCGCAGCACCACCACGCGGTCGGCCAGTTCCAGTGCCTCGTCCTGGTCGTGGGTGACGAAGACCGTGGTCTGACCGGTCTGGTCGTGCAGGCGGCGCAGCCAGCGACGCAGCTCCACGCGCACCTTGGCATCGAGTGCGCCGAAGGGTTCGTCGAGCAGCAGTACGGTCGGATCGATCGCGAGCGCGCGCGCCAGCGCGACTCGCTGCTTCTGGCCGCCGGAGAGCTGTTCGGGATAGCGTTCGCCATGCCCCGGCAACTGGATCAGAGACAGCAGCTCGTCGACCCGGCGCCGGATCGTGGCGCGGTCGGGCCGGCGCGCGCGCGGCCGGCTGCGCAGGCCGAACGCGATGTTCTCGGCCACGGTCATGTGCCGGAACAGCGCGTACTGCTGGAATACGAAGCCGACGTTGCGTTCGCGCAGGCTCATGCGGGTGGCATCGGTGTCGCCGAACAGCACCTGTCCCGCGTCGGCCGGCAGCAGGCCGGCGATGACGCGCAGCAGGGTGGTCTTGCCCGAGCCGGACGGGCCGAGCAGGGCCACCAGTTCGCCCGAGGCGATGTGCAGGTCAACCTCGTCGAGCGCGGCGGTGCTGCCATAGCGCTTGCTCACTCCCTCGATGCGAAGGTCGACGCCATGTCCGTTCGTCTGCATGGCGCGATCATCGCCGATTCCAGCCGCGCCGGTTGCGGCATCACCATGGGGCCCGTCGACATCGTCGTGGGGCGACGCGCGGCGCGGCTGCGGTGTGGTGTCCTGGACAAGCAGCATGGTCAGGGGCTCCGAAGCGGGGACGGGGACCGGAAGTGGTGTTGCGGAAGCGGAACACGGGACCGGTCGCACCGTGGATGCGGAACAGGGATGGGTGCGCGCGGCGGAAGAATGGCGGGCATCTCAGTGCCTCCGATGCGACTGCGCCAGGCCGTCTGCATGCGCCGCCTCGAGCCAGAACTTGAGCACCAGCGTGACCAGCGCCAGGCCCGCAAGCAGCGACGACACCGCGAACGCCGCGGTGCTGTCGAACTCGTTGTAGAGGATCTCGATATGCAGCGGCAGGGTATTGGTCAGCCCACGGATGTGGCCCGACACCACCGACACCGCGCCGAACTCGCCCATCGCGCGCGCGCCGCACAGCAGCACGCCGTACAGCAGGCCCCACTTGATGTTGGGCAGGGTGACGCGGAAGAACATGGTCCAGGCGTTGGCGCCGAGCGAACGCGCCACCACTTCCTCCTCGCTGCCCTGCTGCTGCATCAGCGGCACCAGCTCGCGCACCACGAACGGAAAGGTGATGAACAGCGTCGCCAGCACGATGCCCGGGCGCGCGAACAGGATCTTGACGTCGTACGCGCGCAGGAGGTCGGCGAACCAGCCCTGGGAGCCGAACAGCAGTACCAGGCACAGTCCGGCGACCACCGGCGAGACCGCGAACGGCAGGTCCACCAGTGCGAGCAGTGCGCGCCTGCCGGGGAACTCGAAGCGCACCAGCGCCCAGGCGGCGAACACACCGAAGATCGCGTTCACCGGGATCACGATCGCGGCGGTGAGCAGGGTGAGGTTGAGCGCGGAGATCGCATCGGGCGTCGTCAGCGCCGCCCACCAGGTGGCGAAGCCCTTGCCGAAGGCCGAGATCAGCACCATCAGCAGCGGCAGCACCACCAGCAGCCCCATCACCGCCACCGCGCCGCCGATCAGCGCGCGGCGCAGCCACGCCGGCGTCTGCAGCGCCGCGTCGGGGGCGTGGTCAGTCATCGTGGCGGCTCCTGCGTTCGTGGCGGAACAGCAGCGGGATCAGGTTGATCGCCAGCAAGCACAGGAACGAGGCCGCCAGCATCACTGCCGCCAGCCCCACCGCGCCGTTGTAGTCGTACTCCTCCAGCCGGATGGTGATCAGCAGGGGCGCGATCTCGGTCTGGTAGGGCTTGTTGCCGGCGATGAAGATGACCGATCCGTATTCGCCCAGCCCGCGCGCGAACGCCAGCGAGAAGCCTGTGAGCAGCGCCGGCAGCACCTCCGGCAGCACCACGCGGCGCAGCGTGGTGAAGCGCGAGGCGCCGAGGGAGGCCGCCGCCTGTTCCTGGTCGGCGCCGAGCGATTCCAGGATCGGCTGCACCGTGCGCACGGTGAAGGGCAGGCCGATGAACACCAGCGCGATGACGATGCCGGCCAGCTGGTAGGCGACCTGGACGCCGAGCGGCTCGAGGAAGCGGCCGATCCAGCCGTTGGGCGCGTAGATCGCGGTCAGCGCGATGCCGGCCACCGCGGTCGGCAGCGCGAAGGGCAGGTCGACCAGCGCGTCGAGCAAGCGCCGTCCGGGAAAGCGGTAGCGCACCAGCACCCACGCCACCAGCGCGCCGGCGAGCAGCGCGATCACCGCGGCGACGAACGCGGTGCCGAAGCTCACCTTGAGCGCCGCCAGCACGCGCTCGTCGCGCAGCACCTGCAGCCAGCCGTCGAGCCCGAGCCCGGCGGCGCGCACGGTCAGCGCCGTCAGCGGCAGCAGCACGACCACGCCCAGCCAGGCCATGCCCAGGCCCAGGCTGAGCCCGAAGCCGGGCAGGGGACGTCGCCAGCGCGGACGCGGCAGGGGAAGGGCGAGTGTGCTCATCGGGGTGCGTCCGCCAGCTTCGTGGAGGAGTGGTCGCGGGCGTCCACGGCGGACCCGAGCGATCTCGCGGCGGGCCCGGACCTTTTCGGTACGCGGTGGACCGGTTTCATGGCGGGCTTGACCCGCCTCGTTCCGGGACCGCGCACCGCCCTTCTCCCGCTCGCGGGAGAAGGTGGCCCGCAGGGCCGGATGAGGGCCGGGGCAGTGGGCGCTTCGCGCACCAGACGTGGCCGGGGAACACCCTCATCCGCCTTCGGCACCTTCTCCCGCGAGCGGGAGAAGGAACAGCATCCGCGTGAGCGCCACAAGGAACGGCACCCGCGCGGGCGGGAGGATGCGACGAAGGCGGGCTCGCGCGCTATCGGCTCGCCCCGGACGCTCACGTGGTTCGCACTCCGCGCATGCGATGCCTGGAACTGCATGCGCATCACTTCGGCTTGTAGATCTGGTCGAAGAAGCCGCCGTCGGCGAAATGCAGCTGCTGCGCCTTGGCCCAGCCGCCGAACGCGTTGTCGATGGTGACCATCGGCAGAGGCCTGAAGTGGGAGATGGCCGCTGCCGGCACGGACTCGGGACGCGAGGGGCGGTAGTGGTGCTTCGCCGCCAGGCGCTGGCCTTCGGGCGTGTACAGGTATCGCAGGTAGGCCTCGGCCACCCTCTGCGTGCCCTTCTTCGCGACGTTGGCGTCGACCACCGCCACCGGCGGCTCGGCCTTGATGCTCAGGCTCGGGAAGACGATCTCGAATCTGTCGCGGATCGCCGGGTCGGCCAGGGTCAGCAGCGCCTCGTTCTCCCAGGCCAGCAGCACGTCGCCGATCCCGCGTTCGACGAAGGTGGTGGTCGATCCGCGCGCGCCGGTGTCGAGCACCGGCACGTTGCGGAACACCTTGCCCAGATAGTCGACCACCAGCGGGCCCTTGCGGTATTCGCGCGAGGCCCAGGCCCAGGCGGCGAGGTAGTTCCAGCGCGCCCCGCCCGAGGTCTTCGGATTGGGCGTGATCACGCCGATGCCGGGCCTGGCGAGGTCGTCCCAGTCGCGGATCTGCTTGGGGTTGCCCTTGCGCACCAGGAACACGATGGTCGAGGTGTAGGGCGAGCTGTTGTTGGGCAGGCGCGTCTGCCAGTCCTTCGGCAGCAGGCTGGAATTCTCGGCGATCGCGTCGATGTCGCCGGAGAGCGCGAGGGTGACGACATCGGCTTCCAGGCCGTCGATGACCGAACGCGCCTGCTTGCCGGAACCGCCGTGCGAGACGCGGATGGTCAGGTTCTGTCCGGTGTCGGCCTTCCACTCCCTGGCGAAGGCGGCGTTGAACTCCGAATACAGCTCGCGGGTCGGATCGTAGGAGACGTTGAGGATTTCGACGTTCTGCGCCGACGCCGTGCCGGCGGCGGTCGCGAGCGCGAGGATCAGGGCCGCGAGGGCGTGCCTGGATTTGAGGTTCATGGGAGGTCTGCCTGTTCGAAGTGGGGATATGTCAGAAGGAGAATTGCGCGCGCGTGAAGAATGTCTTCTCGGCCTGGCGGTCACCGCCGGCGGCGCCGCCGTCGAAGTCCGCATGCGCGTAGTTGGCGACCAGCTTCAGGTTGCCGGTGAGGTACCAGTTCAGGCCTAGCGCCCAGGCGGTCGACTCCGAGCCCGCGGCGCCGGGGTCGGCGAACAGCGGGAAGGCGTCGTCGTCGAGGTCGAGCCGGCCATAGCGCGCCACCAGTTCGAACGCGCCCCAGCCGCCATCCCCAGGCGCGAACGGATGGTCCGGCTTGACGCCTCGGTAGCTGGCCTTTTCGCCGGTCAGCACCCAACTGCCCACGACCTGCCAGGCGCTGTGGTCCAGCGATGCGCGCGCCGCGGTGGCGGTATCGACCAGTTCCTGGTTGGAGCGGACGTACTCGCCGAGCAACCCGACCGGTCCGACATACCAGTACGCCTGCGGCGACCAGCGACTGTGCTCGCCGTCCGCGGCGACGCTGGCGCGGTAGCTGAAGAACGTCGCCTGCCCCGGGGTGCGGTAGCGCGGCAGGAAATTGTTGCCGGCGCCCGTCTTGTCGCCGGTGCTGGCGGCGATGCCGAAGCCCAGCCCCGAGAGCGCGCCATCGCTGCCCTTCCAGGGCTCGAAGAACAGCCGTCCGGCGAACTCGAAGTCGTCGTCGGGATTGCTGGTGGGACTGTCGCGGCCATCCGCCGCGCCGTTGTAGACGCCGACGACGTAGCTGACCTTCGACGAGGCCAGTGCACCCTGCAACTGCGCGCCGATCTCGCGGTTGGGCGCCAGCTCGGTCGGGAAGCCGCGCTCGACCAGTGCGATCGCGCCGCCACTTTGGAGGCGTTCGAGCCCGATCGGACCCTTGACCTTGCCCACGCGCACCGTCGCCGCCGGGCTGAACTTCAGGTCGACATAGGCGTCGACGATCGACGCGCTGTCGCCGGTAAACTCGGGCGTGACGCGGAAACCGACCAGATCGCCCCAGCTGCCTTCCAGCGTCGGGCGGATCCGTCGCCAGAGGAAGCTGTCGTTCTGCGCTTGTGCGTCGTCGTCGAGGAACACGCGGTGGTCGGCCTGCAGCAGCGCGCCCAGCTTGAGCTGGACCTGGCCGTCGGCGCTCCTGATCGACGCGCCCTTGTCCGCGGCCAGCGTGATCTCGGGGCCGGGCTTGGCGGGTGGCGTTGGCGGCGCAGGCGCGACCGCAGCGGCGGTCTGGCGGTCGCGCTCGTCGAGCCCGAGTTCGATCGCGCGCAGGCGCCGGTCGAGTGCGGCCAGATCGGCCCGCGCGATGCCGTCGTCCGGCGCAATGCCGAGCCGGCGTTCGACGATGCGCAGGCGTTCGGCGATGTCTTCAGGCGTGGACACGACGTCCTGCGCCGCGGCGCCGGCCGACAGCAGGGCGAGCGTCAGCGCGAGCGCGGTGCGGCGCGCGGGCTTCGCGGGGCGTGGAGGTGGGGCTGGACGGATGGATCGCATGGCGTTTCCTCGTGTGTCGCTCGGGAAGCGCCTCCGGTCGTCCGGTCGGCACTGTGGAAGGGAAGGGTGTCGGAGCGCCGCGGCACCGGCGTCAGTCGCCTAGCCGCAGTTTCTGGCTGCGCGTGATCTGCACGATCCGCGACGAATGCACGACCACCTCGACCTGGCCATAGGCCAGCTCCCGCACCGCATCGAGCACGGCGCGTTCGGCATCGCTGATCGGCGGCCCGTCGCCGCTGCGGGCGACGGGCGTGGAATGGTCGGGGTCTGGCGCGGGCGTAGGGCTCATGGCGTCGATACCCGTGGGGGAGGGTGGGTCAGGCCGCGATGCGCGCGCCCTCGACTTCGGCCAGCCATTCGTCGTCCGAGCCTTCCAGCAGGTTGGCGAACAGTGGCGTGGAGAAGTAGCGCTCACCGGTATCGGGCAGCGTGGCCAGCAGCACCGACCCTGCCGGCGCGTCGGCCGCGACCTTCAGCGCCGCGGCGACGGTGGCGCCGGCGGAGATGCCGACGAACACGCCTTCCTCGGCGGCGAGCCGGCGTGCGGTGTCGATCGCCTCGTCGTCGGTCACCAGCACCAGCTGGTCGTGCACGGTGCGGCTCAGCACCTCGGGCAGGAAGTCCGGGGTCCAGCCCTGGATCTTGTGCGGGGTCCATTCCTTGCCGCCGAGCAGCGAGGCGCCGGTGGGCTCGGTGGCGACGATCTTCACCTCCGGGCGCGCGACCTTCAGCACCTCGCCCACGCCGGTGATCGTGCCGCCGGTGCCCCAGCCGCTGACGAAATAGTCCAGGCGCCGGCCGGCGAAATCGCGCAGGATCTCGGCCGCGGTGGTCTGGCGATGGTAGGCCGGGTTGGCGGGATTGGTGAACTGCGAGGCCAGGAACCAGCCGTGGCGCTCGGCCAGCTCCTTCGCCTTCTTCACCATGCCGCTGCCGCGTTCGGCGGCGGGTGTGAGGATCACGCGGGCGCCGTAGGCGCGCATCAGCTTGCGGCGCTCGATCGAGAAGGTCTCGACCATCACCGCGACGAACTGGTAGCCGCGCGCAGCCGCGACCTGGGCCAGCGCCACGCCGGTATTGCCGCTGGTGGCCTCGACGATGGTGTCGCCGGGCTTGAGCAGGCCCTTGGCCTCGGCGTCGAGCACGATCGCGAGCGCCAGGCGGTCCTTGACCGAACCACCGGGGTTGAACGATTCGGCCTTGGCATAGAGCGTGACGTGCGCGGGCGGCAGCCGGTGCAGCTTGACCACCGGGGTATTGCCGATGGTGTCGAGGATGTTGTCGTAGAGGGCCATGGGTGCCTCGGGATGATGGAAAAGCGAAGGGGCGTCAGGCGGCGTGCGCCAGCGGGGCGGCATCGCCGAGCGGGGGAGCGCCGAACCAGTGCAGGGCGCCGGCGAGCGCGGCGACCTCGCCGACGATCAGCAGCGCGGGGGCCTGCACGTCATGCAGACGCGCAAGCCGGGGCAGGTCGGCCAGGGTGCCGGCGACCACCCGCTGTTCCGGGCGAGAGCCGTTTTCGATGAGCGCGAACGGGGTTTCGGGCGCGCGACCATGGGCGAGCAGTTGCGTACGCACCGTCTCCAGCCGCGCCACGCCCATGTAGAACGCCAGCGTCTGCCGCTCCTGCGCCAGCGCCGGCCAGTCGAGCGTCTCGCCCGATTCCCTGGCGTGGGCGGTCACCAGGCGCACCGACTGGGCGTGGTCGCGGTGGGTCAGCGGGATCCCGGCATAGGCCGCGCAGGCGGCCGCCGCCGTGATCCCGGGCACCACCTCGTAGTCGATGCCGGCGGCGCGCAGCGCCTCGAGTTCCTCGCCGCCGCGGCCGAACACGAACGGATCGCCGCCCTTGAGCCGCACCACGCGCAGGCCGGCGGCGGCGTGCCGGATCATCAGCGCATTGATGTCGGCCTGCGGCGTGGCGTGGTGGCCGGCGCGCTTGCCCACCGCGATGCGCAGTGCATCGCGGCGCGCCAGCTGCAGCACGTCCTCGCTGGCGAGGCTGTCGTGCAGGATCACGTCGGCTTCGTTGAGCAGGCGCAGCGCGCGCAGGGTCAGCAGGCCCGGATCGCCGGGACCGGCGCCCACCAGGGCGACCCGGCCGCGTGCCGCCGTCGCCTCGCCTTCTTCGGCGAGCGCGAGGTCGAAGGCCCGTTCGGCCTCGATGTGGCGGCGGCTGCGCAGCAGACCTTGCAACGGACCGGCCAGCAGCCGCTCGAACGCGCGGCGGCGCGCGACCGTGTCCGGCCAGCGCGCGCGGATGCGGTCGCGATGCCGGGTGAGCAGGGTGGCGAGCGCGCCGAAGGATTCGTCGAAGCGGGTTTCCAGCTGTTCGCGCACCAGCCGCGCCAGCATCGGCGCGCCGCCGCCGCTGGAAATCGCGATCTGCAAGGGGCCGCGTTCGACCCGGGCCGGCAGGTGCATCCGCGTCAGCGCCGTGTCGTCGACCACGTTCACCCAGACGCGACGCGCTTCGCCGGCCTCGGCGACCGCGCGGTTCACCCCGGCATCGTCGGTGGCGGCGATCGCCAGCCAGGCCTGGTCCAGCCAGGCGGGCGTGAACTCGGCCGGCAGGTGTTCCAGCTCGCCGGCCGCGGCCAGGATCGCCAGCGCCGGATCCAGCGTCGGCGCCCCCACCACGATCCGCGCGCCCGTGCCCAGCAGCGCCTCCACCTTGCGCGCGGCCACCGCGCCGCCGCCCACGACCACGACCGTCCGCCCGCGCAGGTCGGCGAAGAGCGGGAACAGCCGGTCGCTGGCGGGGGTCTCGGGCATCGGGCGCAAGGCGGGTCGTCGGAAGGCGACGCTAGCGACAGCAGGGGGCGGCGTGGAAATGGCGACCGCTCCTGCGCTTATGCCGCGAAGGCATAAGCGGCCGGGCACACCGCATGGACAGCCCCGGCCACCGTGGCTATGATGCGGCGATCCATCTTTCAATCGGGATGGAAAGATGAAGTTGCGGCGGAAACCAGTGCCGCGCGGACGCCCGGCATGACCCTGACCCAACTGCGCTACCTCGTCGCGATCGCCGACTCCGGGCTCAACATCACGCTCGCCGCCGAGCGCGTGCACGCCACCCAGCCGGGACTGTCCAAGCAGCTCAAGCAGCTCGAGGACGAGCTCGGTTTCCAGCTGTTCGTGCGCAGGGGCCGCAGCCTCGAAGGCATCGCCCCGGCCGGCGAGCGCGTGATCGAACACGCCCGCCGGATCCTGGCCGAGGCCGCCAACATCCGCAGCTACGCGGCCAACGAGCGCGGCGAGTACAGCGGCCGCCTGCTGCTGGCCACCACCCACACCCAGGCGCGCTACGTGCTGCCGCCGGTGATCGCCGCGATCCGGCGCGAGTTTCCGCGGGTCGACGTCGACCTGCAGGCCGCCAGCGACGCCGAGGTGCTGCAACTGCTGCACGATGGCGCCGACCTGGCGCTGATCAGTACCGCCGGTTCCACGCCGGGCGGCGGCCTCGCGGTGCCGCTGTACGGCTGGCGCCGGGTGCTGCTGGTGCCGGCCACGCATCCGCTGGCCGCGCTGCAGCGCGCACCGACCCTGGCGGAACTGGCGCAACACCCGTTGATCAGCTACGAATCCTCGACCCGCGCCGATTCGTCGATGCGCCGCGCCTTCGCCGCCGCCGGGGTCGAACCGCAGATCGCGATGACCGCGCGCGACGCCAACCTGATCAAGACCTACGTGCGCGCCGGACTCGGCGCCGGGTTGCTGGCGGAAATGGCGGTCGGCCCGCGCGAGGATGAAGACCTGCGGATCCTGCCGGCGCCGGCGCAGATCCCGGACTGCATCACCTGGGCGGTGGTGCCGCGCGGACGGGTGCTGCGCGAGTACGCGCTGGCGCTGCTGCATGGCGTGGCCCCGCAACTCGATCGCCGCGACCTGCGGCGTGTGCTCGAGGGCAACCTCGACGCCAACTGGCCCGCGCCGCCGAGCTGGCAGGAACTGAGCCAGTCGATCACGGTGTGACGGCCGGCGCGATCGCGCCGGCGGCCCGATGTCAGTCGCTCACCGCCGAGATGTACGCGCCGGTGCCGACGATCTGGAAGGTGTCGTTGTCGACCCGCCGCACCGGACTGCCGTCGTCGAGCGTGTAGACCAGGCGCGCCGCGCCGTGATCCTCGTGTTCCTCGCCCTGCTGCGGGGATTCCACGCGCTGGATCACCTTGTGGCGGTTGCCGGACTCGTCCTGGGCATAGAGGATCTGGGTCATGCGGGACCTCCGTGGGAAGCTGGCGCCACGCTAGCGCCGCATCGGAAGGGTGGCGTGAAAAAAGCACGACCGCGGCGTTAACGCACGCGTCGAGTCGCGGGCTCACGGTTCGCGCGAAGGCGCGCGCCAGCGTGGTCCGGGGAGCGGCGTGCCCTCCGGCGGTGGGCCCCGGTGGCAATACACCCAGGCGTCGACTCCGTGCTCGGGTACGGCGACGACCCGGCGCACGTAATCCGAATCCGCTTCGTTTGCCGGGTCGCAGGCTTCGTACAGGTCGAGCTCGGCAAGCAGTCCGGGATCGACGATACGGTGCACTTCGCCTTCCACCCGCCCCTCGCCGGGGACCAGGGTGGGGTAGCCGCCGAGATCGTGCAGTCGGCCCATCACGCAGGCGTCGCCGACATAGGCGGCGCGCGTGGACAACCCGAAACGCGCATGCGCGTGTTCGCCGCGCATCAGCGTGCCGTAGAGGAACAGGTGTTCGACGGTGGCGGCATCGACGGGAATGCGCATCCTGGCGTTCCGGGTCGCGGATGACGTGGATGTTCGCATGCGCCGGAGGCGAACCATGCGACCGGCGTGGCGCCCGCGCGAGCCGCTTCGCCTTCACGCCTTCCACGCGCGCGGCGTGTCCACACTGCGGGCCTTCCACGTGCACGGAGCGACCCCATGGCGACACGCAAGCAGGAAATCGAGCATCTCGCGAAACTGATGAACAAGATCGACATCGCCATGCTGACCACCATCGGCAAGGGCGGGCACCTGGTCAGCCGTCCGCTCTCGACCCAGTGCGCGACCTTCGACGGCGAGCGCGTGTGGTTCATGAGCGAGGCCGACACCCCCAAGGTCGGCGAGATCCGCCGGCACCCGAAGGTCAACGTCGCCTACTCGTCCAAGGACGCGAATACCTATCTCTCGATCGCCGGCGAGGCGCGCGCGGTGCGCGACCAGGCGCTGATCGACCGGTTCTGGAACGATGCCATGAAGGCGTTCTTTCCGAATGGCAAGGACGATCCGAACGTGATCCTGATCGAGGTCGCGGTCGACACCATCGAGTACTGGGACGGCCCCGGCAGCTGGCTGGGCAAGGCGCTGACCTTCGCGGTCGCGCGGGTCACCGGCAAGGAAGAGGTGATGGGCGAGAACCGGATCGTCGACCTGCGCAAGCGCACCAGCCGCAAGCCGCCGTCGAGCGAGGGCGCGCCGAAGAAGCGCGCCACCAAGCGATCGTCGACGCGGTCGACGGCCACCGGAACCGCGAAGAAGGCGGGCGCGAAGAAAGCGGCGACGGCGCGTTCCGGCAAGACCGCGCCGGCGAAGAAGGCGGCCACCGGGAATGCGACAGGCGCGAAGAAGAAGATGGCAGCCGCGAAGAAGGGGGTATCCGCGAAGTCCGCTTCGAAGCGGGCGTCGAAGCCGGCGAAGAAGGCCGCTTCCTCCCGACGCTGATCGTGGCCCGCAGGGGAAGCCGCCTAGCGTCCCCTGTCGCGCGGGGCGGCGACCAGACGGTGGCGCCCGGGCGGCGCAGGCTACTTCCGCAACCGCCCGTGGGCGCCGAACTCAGGCGCCGTGTCGCTCGCGGATCGCCTGCAGGCGTTCGCGGTAATACAGCGCGTCCGCGGGTTCGATGTCGCCTTGTGCCGACAGCCAGTCGCCGGCTTCGCGCAGCACTTGGGCCGCATCGCCGCCGCCCGATTCGAGCGCGGTGTCCACGCGGTCCAGCTGTACCAGTACCTCGTCGCGGCTCGTCTTCGCCATCGCCTTGCCCTGCCTCGTTTCCGGGCCCCAAGCTGCCGCGCACGGCGTGACAGCCGCGTCGTCGACGGGACGCACGGCTCAGGGCGTCGGCGCCGGGCCCCTGCCCGCGGACGAGGCGTCCGCCACGCGGTGGTACACCGCATCGCGGAACACCTTGTGCAGGTCGGTGCCGCCGGGCGGGACGTACTGCGTGAACAGGACGGCGACGATCCCGTGCTTCGGGTCGACCCAGAACAGGGTGTTGGCATAGCCGTCCCAGAAGAACTCGCCGACCGCGCCCGAGGCCTCGTCCTCGTGGGCCGGGGGCGAGTGGCGCACGGCGAAGTCGATGCCGAAGCCGACCTGGCCCTTGCCGGGCAGCCAGGAGCGGTCGGTCACGTCGGCAGCCAGCGCATCGGTCGCCATCAGCGCCACCGTGTCCGCGGCGAGCACGCGCGCGCCGTCGAGGCTGCCGCCTTCGACGAGCATCCGTCCGAAGCGCATGTAGTCGTCCAGGGTCGATACCAGGCCGAAGCCGCCGGGCGCATCCATGGTCCATTCGCGATAGGCGTTGGCGAGCGCGGCGTCGTCGGGCAGCCGCTCGAAGCCGTCGCCGGCGATCTCGTACACGGCGGCCATGCGTGCGCGCCGATCCGGCGGCACGTGGTAGGCGGTTTCGCGCATCTGCAACGGCTCGAGCACGCGCTCGCGTACCAGTTGCGCGAACGGCTTGCCGGCCAGCACCTCGGCCAGCCGCGCCTGCACGTCCACCGAGATCCCGTACAGCCAGCGGGAGCCGGGCTGGTAGGCGAGCGGTACTTTCGCAAGCCGCCTCGACATTTCCTCCAGGCTGATCTCGCGCGTGTCGATCTGCGCGTCGCGGTACAGCTGCGCCGGCCTGTCCTGCTCGAACGCGGCCGGGAATCCCGCGGTATGGCGCAGGATGTCGCGTACCAGGATCGGCCGCTGCGGCGCGACCAGGACCGGCTTGCCATCGGCGTCGTCGCCTGCGTACACCCGCACGTCGGCGTACTCGGGCAGGTAGGTCGCCAGCGGTTCGTCGAGCTGGAACTTTCCTTCCTCGTACAGCGACATCAGCACCACGCCGGTGACCGGCTTGGTCATCGAATAGACCTGGGCCAGCGTGTCGCGCGCCATCGGCCGACCGGCTTCGCGGTCGGCCATGCCGAACGCGCCGAAGTAGGCTTCGCGTCCTCGTTCGTAGACCAGGGCGGACACGCCGACCGCGGAACCTTCCCGCACGAAGTCCTCCAGCACCGAATCGATGTGCGCCGCGTCCACCAGCGCCGGTTGCGGTTCGGGCGCGGAAGGCGTCGGTCCGGACGGCGCGGTCGTCGGCGTGGGCTGGCATGCGGTCAGCAGCAGGCCGAGTGCGGCCGCGAGACAAGCCTTCATGCAGGAACTCCGTCAGCGAGGGGGTGGAAGCGGCGCGGGGCCGGCCGCGCGCAAGTATGCCCGTGCCCGCGCGACGCATCCCGCTGCGGCGCAGCGCCGCGACCCGGGGCGATGGATGCATCGGCAACCAATGCACGAGGCGCGCACCGCGGCGCGCATTGCGGGAAGGCGCGGCGGCGGAAACAATGGGACGTCGGCGCGCAACGCCGTCTCGTATCCGGGGAGAAGGCATGGGCGGTGGCGCGAGGGTTTGCGAACGCGGCGATCGGGAGCCGTGAGCGGGTCACGCAGGCTCGGCGTCGCGCTGTGCGGGCTGGGCAACCTGAGCGAGCACCAGATCGCGCCGGCCCTGCAGAAGACCAGGCACTGCCGCCTGACGGGCCTGGTCAGCGGTACGCCCGCGAGCGTAGCGCGGTTCCAGGCCAGGTACGGCGTGCCGGATCGCAGCGTCTACCACTACGGCGACATGCACCGCATGGCAGAGGATCCTGCCATCGACATCGTCTACGTGGTCACGCCCAACGCCCTGCATGCCGACCATGCGATCGCCGCCGCGCAGGCCGGCAAGCACGTGTTCTGCGAGAAGCCGCTGGAGGTGTCGGTCGAACGCTGCCGGCGGATGATCGATGCCTGCCGCGACGCCGGCCGCCAGCTCGGCACCGCATACCGCTGCCGGTACGATCCGCACCACCTCGAGGGCATCCGCCTCGTGCGCGAGCGCGTATTCGGCGCACCGATGGTGGTGCAGGCCGGATTCTCGATCGACGTCGGCCACGCCGACCAGTGGCGGCTGCGGCATGCGCTGGCCGGTGGCGGCGCGCTGATGGACGTGGGCATCTACGCGCTGCAGGCCACGCGCTACCTGACCGGCGAGGAGCCGGTCGAGGTCAGCGCGATGGAAACGAAGACCGATCCTGTGAAGTTCGCCGAAGTCGACGAAACCATGGCCTGGACCGCGCGCTTCCCGAGCGGAGTGCTCGCACATTGCAGCACCAGCTACCGCGGCGCCGGCCTCCAGGGACTGCGGGTCAACGCCGAGCGCGGCTGGTTCGAGCTCGACCCCGCATTCTTCTACGAAGGCAACCACGGCCGCCGCAGCGATGGCGTCGAGATCCGCTATCCGCCCATCGACCTGTTCGCCGCCGAGCTGGACGACTTCGCGATCGGAATCCTCGAAGGACGACCGGCCCGCGTGCCGGGCGAGGAAGGTCTGCGCGACGTCCGCATCCTGCAGGCGATCTACGCGTCGGCGCGCAGCGGCAGGACGGTCCGCCTCGACGGGTGAACGCGCGCGGCCGCCCGGTCAGTGCGCGGCCGCGGGCAGCGCCCGGCCGCTCGCCACCTCGTCCGACGAAAGCACCACCTGGTTGCGCCCGCGCAGCTTCGCCGCATACAGGGCGTGGTCGGCCCTGAGCACGAGTTTCTGTACCCGGGTGCCGTGTTCGGGGAATCCGGCGACGCCGATCGAGAGCGTGGTCCGCATCGAGCGCTCGTCCACTTCGACCCGCATCGACTCGAAGGTCGCGCGCAGGTCCTCGGCCAGCGCCTCGGCCTCTGCCAGCGCGGTGCCGGGCAGCATCAGCAGGAACTCCTCGCCGCCATAGCGGCAGGCGATCAGGCCATCGTCGCGCACGCGCTCGCGCAGCAGGTCGGCCAGCCGCCGGATCATCTCGTCGCCGGCCGGATGGCCGTAGGTGTCGTTGATCCGCTTGAAATGGTCGATGTCGATCAGCACCAGGGTCAGCGGCATTCCGGCCGCGTTGCAGGCGGCGAGTTCGCGCTCCAGCGCCTCGTCGAGGAAACGCCGGTTGTGCAGGCCGGTGAGCGGGTCGCGCTGCGCCTGTTCCTGCAGTTGCGTCTGCAGCTTGGTGATCTCCGCCAGCTGCTCGCCCAGCTGGCGCCGGCTTTCGCGCAGCGAGACGCCGCGGCGATAGGCGTCGTTGGCGAAGAACAGCAGGTAGGACGTGAGCAGCGCGATGCACAGCAGGCTGGTGTGCAGCTCGGTGTGGGGCCGGAAGGAAAGGCCCTGGACCAGCGCCACCGCGGCCATACCGGAGCCGACCGCGGCCATCCCCTTCCACAGCCCGGGCATGCCCATGAAGATCACCACGTTCACGCACACGCCGACGAACAGCACGAACGAGATCCACAGCGGCATGCCCCAGACGGCGATCCACGCCCCGAGCAGCACGCCGTCGATCAGCAGGTTCTGCATCTCCGCGCGCAGCGAGTCGTGCGCGCGCGCCGCGCGCCAGTACGCCAGTTGCGGATACGCCAGCAACTGCAGCACCAGCAGCGTCCACATCACCGGGCCGGCCTGCAGGTAGGCCAGGTGGGTGGCGAGCACCACGAACGCGAGCGCGAAGAACAGCGACCGGTAGCGCCGGTTCAGCGTGGCCACCCAGTGGATCTTGCCAGCCTGCACCGCCTTCCCCTGTCCGACGTCGTTCGACCAGCGAAACGCCCGGGTGTTCCGGGCGGACCGGTATTGTAGCGACGGCCCCCGCCGGTCCGGTGCATCCGATGGGCGATGCCGATGTCCCTTCGCTACGGTGTTCGTCGGGCGGCACGTGGCTCCGGCGCCGGGACGCCGGCGGGCCAGGTGCTGTGCGCCGGGGCATCCCGGCGGCGCGCCGGCGTGCGAGGCGACTCCAACCCCGCGCGAGGCGATGGCGTGAGAACGGGTGCGGCAAGGCCGTCGACGCCTGCGGGCCGCTATCGCGCCGAACCGGCAGGGCGCTCAGCCCCGCAGGCGCCTGGCATTGGCGCGGACCCGCCGCTGGACCGGCGCCATCCCCCGCGCGGCGATCCGCTCCAGCCCCGACTGCAGCGTCTGCGCCTGCCGCGCGGGCGACGGCGCGCCCCTCATCCACGACAGGGCGAGCCGGGTCTGCAGGTGCCAGGCTTCGGTCCACATCGCGACCCAGGATTCGGCGAAGGCGATCTGCTTCTCCACGACCATGCCGTTGAATTCGCGCCGATCGCGAGCCGACGGCGACGCACCGGCAAGCGCCATCCGCGTCAGGCGCGTCGACGCGACCCGTTGTGCGTCGGTGGCCATTTCGGTCAGGCGCATGCCGGTCGAAAGTGCGCGCATGCCGCGCTTGCGGGAACGGGCCATGGGGTCGATCAAAGGGGAGGCAGCTACAGCATCCCAGCGCGCACGCGAGGACCGCGCGAAGGCGCCCGGCCCGGCGGCGCGGGTACCATGCCGGCATGAAGACACTCGTCGCCCTGCTCGTCCTCTGCATCGCGTCGTGGGTGGCGCCGGACGCCCGCGCCCAGGGACAGTTCCGGGTGCTGGTGGTGGCCGTACCCAACCGCTACCACCACGACTACGCCGTGGTCGCGCAGCCGCGGTTCGAGCAGATGGCACGCCAGCATGGTTTCGACCTGGACTGGGCCTGGAACACGGCGCACTTCGAGGGCGACCTGTCGCCGTATGCGGCGATCGTGCTGCTCAACACACCGGGGGACGAACTCGCGCCTGCACAGCGCGATACGTTGGAGCGCTACGTGCGCGCCGGGGGCGGCGTGGTCGCGGTGCACCGCGCGCTGATCTTCAACCCGCCCGGCGACTGGCCCTGGTTCGAGCGGCTGATCGGCCGCGCCTTCCGCATCCATCCGATGGTGCAGACCGCCGCCGTACGGATCGAGGACCCCGGTTTCCCCGCCACCTTCGCACTGCCGCGCCGCTGGATCTGGAGCGACGAGTGGTACGAGTTCGGGCCGCCGCTGGTCGAGGGCCTGCGCACCGTGCTGTCGGTGGACGAGACCAGCTACGACCCGACGCGCATCTGGCCGGGGCAGGTCGCGCACGGCATGGGCGACGCGCATCCAGTGGCCTGGTACCACGGCTACGATGGCGGACGCGTGTTCGCCACCGCGCTCGGGCATCCGCCGGCGGCCTACGACGACGCCACCTACCTGCAGCACCTCTACGGCGGCATCTGGTGGGCGGCGACGGGCCGCGGGGTCATCGCGCCGGCGCGGGACTGATCTCCGCGACGCCATTGGCGGCCTGCGCCTGGCGAGCGCGCACCCAGCGCATCTGCTCGCGGAAGGTGGCGGTCCAGTAGCGGTCGCGGTGCGCGGCGAGGAAGGCGAGCAACTGCTCGTGCGCCTGGTTGCCGATCGACAGGTGGTCGCCGCCGATGCCGTGGAAGGTGAAGTTGATCATCGTGCCCAGGCGCCCGGCCTCCTCGACCAGTGCGATCAGTTCGGCGCCGGACATGTCCACCGGCACCGTCACCGGCACCGCCGCGCGGTCGAGCGCCAGCATGTCGGGGATCGCGGCACCGCCGACCAGCTTGATGCCGAGGAACAGCGGCGCGATCGCCTCGATGTAGTTGCCGTCGCTGGCACGCTGGTCGCCGCAGGGGGCGGTGTAGGTGAACTCGGTGCTGCCGTCGATCGCGTGCAGCATGGTGTTGGCCAGTTCGACCTGCGCGCGCATCTGCGCCACGCTGGTGGCGTCCAGATCCTGCTCCGGTTGCACCCACTCGCGGCCCGGTCCCTGCGCCGAGCACTGGTGGAACAGACTGTGGTTGCCCAACTCGTGGCCGTTGCGCGCGGCGGCGCGCCAGTCCTCCAGGCGCTCGCGCACCGTCTGCGCGCCGAGGATCAGATAGAACGTGCCCTTCAGGCCGTGGCGGTCGAGCGCGGGGATCGCGTTGTCCAGCTGCGACGGCACCGCGTCGTCGTACGACAGGCTCACCGCCGCGCGCTGCCCGCCCGGCCAGGCGAACGCCGGTGCCTGCGCCATGGTGGCGCCGCAGGTCAACGCCCATGCCATTCCGACTGCGGCCAGCTGAACGCGAAGTCGCATGCGGTTCCCCTCCTGCCGTGGCCGAAGCGCCCATGGTGCCGCAGATGACCGCTCCCGTGCACGCAAGGGCCGGGCGTCGGCCCGGGCGCTGTCACCAACTGTTCCCGAATCGGCAACACGATCTTGACGGTGCGCGTCCTACGCTGCGCGCCCGGAACGCGAACAGACGGCCAGGTGCCCGGTGATCGAAGGCAGGATCCGAATCGAAGTACAGCGCGACGTCGACGGCGGCTGGTCGGTGACCCGAAACCGCATCGTCGACGGCTGCTTCAGCGACATCGCCGCGGCCAACGACTACGCCAGCGCCTGCGCCCATCGTGCCCGGCGCGCGGGTATCGCGGTCGAACTGCGCACCGCCCCTGCGGAGACTGTGCCGCATCTGGCGGCTTAGTGCGCTGGCCGGCACCTGCGGTCAGCCTGCGTCGAACAGCGCCCTGGGCGTGCCCGGCCGTCGCGCGGTCGGGAACCCGGTGACGATCGCCGCCGCCGCCAGTCCCACCAGCAGCGAACCGATGTACATCCACGCGTAGCTGCCATAGCGGTCGAACAGCCAGCCTCCGACCAGCGGCCCCAGCGCCATCCCGAGCCCCGACAGCAGCGTCATCGCCCCGATCACGCCGCCGAGGATGCGCGGCGGGAACGCCTCGCGCGCGAGCGAGGCGTACAGCGGCATGGTGCCGCCGTAGGCCAGGCCGAACACGAAGGCGACCACGTAGAAGCCGTCGAGCTGGCTGACCGCGAGATAGGACACCGCGGCTGCCGCCTGCACGCACAGCCCCGCCACCAGGACCGGCTTGGCGCCGTAGCGGTCGCCGAGCGCGCCGAACAGCAGCCGCCCGCCGAGTCCGGCCGCGCCTTCCATGCTGTAGATCGTCACCGCGGTGGTCACCGACAGGCCGCAGCCCACCGCGTAGCTGACGGTGTGGAAGATCGGCCCCGAGTGCGCCGCGCAACAGGCGAAAAAGGCCAGTCCCAGCACGATGAACGGTTTCGAGCGCAGCGCCTGCGCCGTCGTCATGTCATCCGCGGATGCATCCGGACCCACGAGCGGTTGCGCCGCGGCAGGCAGCGCGCGCACGAACCAGGTCGCCGGCAGGGTGAGCGCCCACGCCAGCACGCCGACGATCAGCAGCGTCTCGCGCCAGTCGTAGTGCGCGAGCAGCCAGGCCACCAGTGGCGACATCGTCAGCGGCGCGACGCCCACCCCCGCCGATACCAGCGATACCGCCAGGTTGCGCCTGCGTTCGAACGCCGCCGCCGTCGCCGCCATCACCGGCGCGAAGAAGCTCGCCACCGCCACGCCCAGCAACACGCCGAACGCCAGCTGGAACTGCAGCAGCGTCGTCGCGCGGCTGGCCAACACCAGAGACAGTCCGAGCAGGAGCGCGCCGGCCAGCACCACCACCCGCGGCCCGACGCGATCGCTCAGCATGCCCCAACCGAAACCCGCTAAGCCGCTGACGAGGAACGCCAGCGTCATCGCCATCGACAGCCCCGTGCGCGACCAGCCCGTCGCCGCACTCATCGGCTGCAGCAGCACCGCGAGCGAGAATAGCGCGCCGATGCCCACGCAGCCGAGCAGCGCGCCGGCGGCGACCAGCGGCCAGTTGCGGTCGAGGACGGCTGTGGCGTGCGTGGTGGGCGTGGGCATGGCGGGGCGTTCGGGTGGGATTCCGGACACGACGGGCGGGCGGGACGCATTTCGACAGGCCGCGCCGGGGGGGGCGGCACCGGGGTCGGCCCGGTTCTCCATGGATGTCCTGTGCCCGGATGCGTGCCGGCACAGTCGTTTCCGACCCCGGCTTGCGCCATGTCCGCGAGCAGCGGAGCCCATTCGGTCCGCCGGCCACCGCCTATACTCGGCCCGGTGCGCGACCGCCCGGGAACCGGCGTGCGCCCGCGACCCTCCGTCGCGGCCGGAATGGATTCCCGCCATCGACAAAAGGATTTGCACATGAAGCATGCACGCGTGCTCTGCGCGGCGGTGCTCGCCATCCTCGCCACCACTTCGTACGCCGCCGGAACGCAGGACGCCAGCGCGCCCTGCGAACGCAACTTCACCGTCGACGGCTCCTTCGGCAGCGGCCGCGTCTATGCCACCGACGCCGACGTGCCGGGCGTGGCCTACCTGCCGGCGCTGTACCGGGTCCGCGACAGCATCCAGGCGCAGGGCCTGGACATCGTCGCGGTGCAGGAGAAGAACGGCTACATCCGCGCCGCCAACCCGGTGAAGGGCGGCGAGGGCGGTACCGCCAACGCACCGCTGCGCGTGCGCGTCACGCCGCTGGAGACCGGCGGCGTCAACGTGTCCCTGAATTTCACCATTGCCGGCGGCCAGATGACCCGCAAGAAGGCGGTGATGGAAAACATGTGCAAGATCGTGGCCGCGGCCGCGGCCGCGGGGTGATGCGGGACGGGGGGCGGCGTCGCTTCCTGGCCGGACGGGTTCCTGGCGTGTCGTCCCCGCGGAAGCGACGCTGACCGCACCGGTAACGGCGTGCGGGGGTTTTCCCTCGCGTTCACGACGGTCCGGGTAGCGTTCGTCCGCATTCCCGATCGTGGAGCGTCCCCATGCGATTCGCACGCCGCACCCGTTCTCTCGCGTCCCTGGCCGTGGCGCTGGGCCTGCTGCTGCCTGCCGCCACCGCGTTCGCCGATCCGCCGCCGCATGCGCGCGGCAAGGGTCCGCCGGCCCATGCCGGCGGCCCGCACCATGCCAAGGCGCCGCCGCCGGGCTGGGTGAAGCAGGCTTGGCGCAAGGGCGACCGCCTGCCGCTGGCCGAGCTGGACGGCTACTGGATCGACGATTACGCCCACGACCGCCTCAGGCCGCCGCCGCGCGGCCACCGCTGGGTGCGCCAGGACGACGGCCGCTATCTGCTGGTGGCCATCGCCACGGGGTTGATCGTCGACGTCCTGCTGCGTTGACCGGGCGGGATCGCGGGGAGGTTGCCGCTACGCCCTCGCGCATTCGTGCGATCCGGGCAGTAGCGTTCGGGCGTGATTCGAGGAAAAGTTGCTCGCCCGCCAGCCCCGCGTGACGCGACCCCGTGCCACCGATCCACGACATCGACTACGACGATGCGGTTGCGCGCCTGCTGCGCGACAGCGGCCTGCCCACCGCAGACCTGCCCGACGTCCGCGTGCGCTTCCTTGGCGCATTCGATGAAGCGCGGCTGCTGGGATGCGTCGCCCTCGAGGAATGCGGCGGCGACGCGCTGCTGCGTTCGCTCGCCGTGACACCGTCTGCCCGCGGCGCGGGCCTCGGCGCCGCGCTGCTGGCCGCGGCCGAACGATCCGCGAGCGCGCAGTCCCGTTCGGTGCTCTACCTGCTCACCACCGATGCCGCGGCGTTCTTCTCGGCGCATGGTTATGCGAGCGCCGATCGTCACCGGGCGCCGCCCGGGATCGCCGCCACCGCGCAGTTCTCGGGATTGTGCCCGGCCTCGTCGCACTTCATGCGCAAGCTGCTGTCGGCGGGCGACGCCGATACTGCCCGGTGAGCGCGAAGCTTTGTCCCTGCGTAGCCCATCGCGGCTATCGCCCCCGCGCGCGCAACCACGCCAGTGCGCCCGCCTGCATGCCCTTGAACTTGGGGTCGTCGGCGAGCGCTGCCACCAGCAACCGTTGCGGTTGCAGGCGCCGCTTCAGTGCGTGGTAGAGCTGGGAACGCGTCTGCGACGATTCGGCCAGGTAAAGTCCCGGCGCCAGCGGCACCAGGTTCGGCGGTGGATCCGGGTGCGGCGATTCC
This sequence comes from Luteimonas saliphila, assembly GCF_016774335.1. Classification (GTDB taxonomy): domain Bacteria; phylum Pseudomonadota; class Gammaproteobacteria; order Xanthomonadales; family Xanthomonadaceae; genus Luteimonas; species Luteimonas saliphila. Next base: position 151,052 of record NZ_JAETWA010000010.1, read on the forward strand.
CGCGTCTCGACGTAAACCAGATAGAGCGTGCCGGTGTCTGCCATCGGTCGCCACTATCGCGCGGCAGCGACCACGGGCATGTGAATCGCGGGCCTGGGTGCGGTACCGGGGCGATGCTCCACAGCGCAGCTTCATGACCGCCGTGTCCGCCGTCCTGTGCTCCACGCGCATCCCGCGGCGAAGATTCGCCCCGTAGGAGCGGCTTCAGGCGCGACCGTCATCGCGCCCCGGCAATCCGCTCGCGCGAACGGCCTCGTCGATCCTTCGCGCAGGTCAGGATCGACGCCACGTCCGTCCCGCGGAATGTCCATGCAACCGCGCCTGCGCGGGGGACTACGGTGATCAGCGCTCGCCCCGTGCCCAGGGGCCACGCAAGAAACAACGGCCGCAATCGCTGCGGCCGTTCCTCAGACGCTTCCGCAGTCTCCTACTTGCGCAGGAACGCGAGCAGGTCCTGGTTGAGGCGATCCTTGTGCGTGTCGGTAATGCCGTGCGGGCCGCCCGCATACACGATCAGTTCGGCGCCCGTCACCAGCGCCGCCGAGGCCTTGCCCGCCAGGTCGATCGGCACGATCTGGTCGTCGTCGCCATGGATCACCAAGGTCGGCACGTCGAACTTGGCCAGGTCCTCGCGGAAATCGGTGGCAGAGAACGCGGCGATCGAATCGAAGGTGTTCTTGTGCCCGGCCTGCATGCCCTGCACCCAGAACGACTGGATCAACCCGGGATTGGCTGTCGCACCCGGGCGGTTGTAGCCGAAGAACGGGCCCAAGGCGATGTCGAGGTAAAGCTGCGACCGGTTGTCGATCGACCCCTTGCGCAGGCCATCGAACACCTCGAGCGGGAGGCCGCCCGGGTTGTCGTCGGTGCGCAGCATCAGCGGCGGCACCGCCGACACCAGCACCGCCTTCTTCACCCGCGTCGTGCCGTGGCGGCCGATGTAGCGCGCCACTTCGCCGCCGCCGGTGGAGAAGCCGACCAGGGTCGCGTCGCGCAGGTCCAGCGCTTCGATCACCGCCGCCAGGTCGTCGGCGTAGTGATCCATGTCGTTGCCGTCCCAGGGCTGGCTGGAGCGGCCGTGGCCACGGCGGTCGTGCGCGACCACGCGGAAGCCCTGTTCGGCGAGGAACAGCATCTGCGCTTCCCAGCTGTCCGAGCTCAGCGGCCAGCCATGGCTGAAGGTGACGACTGGGCCGTCCTTGGGGCCCCAGTCCTTGTAGTACAACTGCACGCCGTCGGGCGTGGTGACGGTGCTGGCGGTGCGATCGGTGTAGAGGCGGTTGCTGGCGTTCATGGCGAGTCTCCTGGTTGGGGGAGGGCGTGGAAGGCGCCTGCTCCGGTGACGCCTACTCTGGGCGTCCGGGGCTGCCTCCCGGCGACAGCGAGTCCTGAAAACTTGACCGGCCGTATCGCGATGTCCGTGGAGGACCGACGGGGAGACACGGCCGTCGATCGAAAGCCGCCCCGGCAGGAGCGCCTTCAGGCGCGACCCGACCCTGTCCGCGCCAGGCGATGCGGGGCGGTCGCGGCTGAAGCCGCTCCTACGAGGCGCATGCGGACGGGAGGAATGCGCGTCCCGCTCGACATGCACGGAATGGCCGACAGGG
>NZ_JAETWA010000011.1 GCF_016774335.1 Luteimonas saliphila
TCGGCATGCTGCCGCGGCTGCCCGGGGCCGGTGTGGCGCCCGCGGCGCAGCTGCACTTCCACGTCGCCGACGGGGTGCCGCTCAACCGCGCCCACACCGGCTCTCGACGCCTGCCTTCGCAAATCGCGAAGAGATACGGGAATTGACTCCCGTGCGGACGCGGCATTAGGAGCGGGCGACGGCTGGTCAGCAAGCCTGAGCAGAAGAGGCCCAGGTTTCATTTCTCAGTGAGTGGGGTGGCTGGGAGTGTTTTTGTCTGCCGTATCCCTCGCCGAGGCGCCAGTAGCGACGTGAGCGTGTCAGGTCTTCCGGACACCCGGACAAGGTGCGGATAGCGCAGCGTTCCCCGGTACCGGAGTGTCCGCTCGACGCGCTCACCGTCCTGTTCGACGGCCAGCTGCACGGGTATCCGCCTTGCGCTGCGGACGGCCGCAACGAGGCGTTCGCCATCGAAAGGCTCGCCATGCACGGCCGCGATCCTGCTGCCCGGTGCCAGACCGGCCGCAAATGCCGGGCCGTTCCAGCTCACCGCCCGGACCACGCCCTTGTCCGTCACCGTCATGCCGATGGAGTAGGACAGGTCGATGACGCCGTCCTCGCCCTGCTGCTGCAGGTAGGCCGCGGTGGGGGTGTCGGTGTAGACCAGCTGCCAGCCATGCCGCACCAGGCCCGCCGTGGTGTCGACCTCTTCGTGGCCGTCCACCCATGCTCGCAGTTCGCCCGCCCAATCGTTCGGGGCGAGGGCGTCAAGCGCGGCACACAGGTCATCGAAGGTGTAAGTGCGCGCGGGTGCGTCGCCGGACGGTGCGGCGAAGAATGAGCGTGCGAAGTCGTCGAGGCCTTGGCGGCCATTGGTGCGCTCGCGCAGCAGCGCGTCTACCCACAGCCACAGCAGGACGCCTTCGCGGTAGTAGTCCTTGCGGCGCTGCCAGTCGCGCCAGGGCACCGGTTTCTGCAGCATGAAGGTCGGGTAGCGGACGTCGTCCGACAGGCTGCGCCACGCGCGGCCGGGACGATTGGCGACCTCGGCGGCGTCGAGCGCCAGCTGGTCGAGGGTGTCCTGTCGACTGCGCAGCCCGGCGCGCGCGGCGAGGATGCGGCCCCAGAATTCGGTCTGGCCTTCGTAGACCCACAGCAGGCTGCCGCCCTGCGGCACGTTGGGCGTCGGCGCCCACAGATCGGCGGGGACGCGGTAAAGCCCGTTCCAGGCATGCACCAGTTCGTGGGCGAGGATGTCGCGGCCGTTGAGCTGGCTCGCCCAGTCGCGAAAGTAGTTCGATGGCAGCGAGATCTCGCTGGAGCCGCGATGCTCGGCGCCGCCTGTCGATGCGTCGTCCTCCAGTCGCGCCAGGAACTCATAGCGCTTGAACGGTGCAGGGGGGAAGACCGCGGCGACCTGGTCGAGCATCCGCACCAGTTCCGCCTTCCGCTCGGGTGGCAGGTCGAGATCCTCGGCACGGCTGGCCATGAGGTTGAGGGTGACCGGCGCATCGCCCATGGTGGCGAGCGGGACCTTCCGGAGATGGCGCGCCGTATGGAGCGGTGAATCGAGCAGGGTCTCCAGGGAGACCGGTGCAAGCTCGACCATCCCGTCCTGCACGGCCTCGACCTCCAGCGAAGACACTGGCTCCAACCCGGGCGGCAATGTCACGCTGGGCTCCACCATGATGTTGCGGGCGTACCAGCCGGCGGGATACACGACCAACCGCTGCCAGGGCACGACCACCAGATCCCGCGACAGCGTGTCGGCGCCCACGATGACCTGGTAGGTCGCCTCGAGCGTGCTCGCACCCGTGGGAATCTCCAGCTGGAACGCGTGCGCATCGATCGGGTGGCGCTGCCAGGGCAGCGGCTGTCCATCGATCGACACCGACAGCCCGGCGAGACTGGTGGCGGTGAGGCTGGGACCGTGGCTGGTGGTTTCCCAGCGCGGGTAGAGCAGGGCGGTCGGGCCAGCTGCCTGGACCGGGATGCGCACGCGAACGTTGAAGATTCTGTGCGTGATATCCGTCGCTTCGGCATGCACCTCGAGGGCGCCAGCGAAGACACGGTCGACGGGTTCCGGAATGGGAGCTGCCGCCAGGACCTGGACGGGCAGCTCCGAAGTCCTTCCAGGCCCTGGAGACGCGGTCGCCAGGGCCGCCAGCGTCACCGCAAGGGCAGCGTCAAGGCGGCGCCTTGAAGTGGACGGCGGATGGAAATCGCCAATGCGTCGGGAGAATGGGGGCACGGAGTCGGATCTCGGGGAAGGGGCAGAGGCAAGGAGAGTGCAGAGGTTCTCTCCCCCGGGCAGCAACAGTCGAAGAATAGTGGGCGCACTGGCCAGGCCGAGACCTGTGTCGTTCGCAACGTGTGGGTGGGCGGGGCCGGGCTGATGGACATGGTGTCGCGTCGGGAGTCGTGTCGTGGACAGTCCTCCGGAAGGCAAGTTCCGAAGCCGCGCCGATCACGACCGGCCAAGCGCCGGTGGAGTATCGTCTCGGCCTTCTTTACCGGAGACCGCTGCCATGGGCACCCCCTACCGCGCCTGGGCCGCCACGAGCGTCGGCGCCGCGCTGGAGCCCTTCGAATACGACCCCGGCCCGCTGGGGGCCGACGAGGTCGAGATCAGGGTCGAGCACTGCGGCGTCTGCCACTCCGACCTGTCGATGCTGGACAACGAGTGGGGCTTCACCGCCTATCCGTTCGTGCCCGGCCACGAGGCGGTGGGGCGGGTGACGGCGCTGGGCGAACACGCCAAGGGCGTGGCACTCGGGCAGCGCGTGGGCCTGGGCTGGAACGCGCGCAGTTGCCTGCACTGCAGCGCCTGCCTGGCCGGCGACCAGCACCTGTGCCGCGAGGTGCAACCCACCCTGGGCGGGCGCCATGGTGCCTTCGCCGAGAAGGTGCGCGCGCACTGGGTGTGGGTGGCGCCGCTGCCCGAAGGCCTGGACGCGGCCGAGTCCGGCCCGCTGCTGTGCGGCGGCATCACCGTGTTCGCGCCGCTGCGCGAGCTGGGCATCGCGCCCACCGCGCGGGTCGGCGTGATCGGCATCGGCGGGCTGGGCCACATGGCGCTGAAGTTCTGCCGGGCGTGGGGCTGCGAGGTCACCGCGTTCACCACCAGCGCCTCCAAGGAAGAGGAGGCGCGCGCGTTCGGCGCGCATCGCGTGGTCACCACCGGGGACGCCGCGGCGCTGAAGAAACTCGCAGGCAGCTTCGACCTGATCATCGACACGGTGAACGCTTCGCTGGACTGGCCCGGCCTGGTCGGGGCCCTGGCGCCGAAGGGACGGCTGCACGTGGTCGGCGTGCCGCTGCAGCCGATCGCGGTGTCGGCGTTCTCGCTGATCTCGGGGCAGAAGGCGTTGTCGGGTTCGCCCACCGGCTCGCGCGGCGCGATCGACAGCATGCTCGGCTTCGCCGCCCGCCATGGCGTGGCGCCGCAGACCGAGCACTTCCCGATGAGTCGCGTCAACGAAGCGCTGGAACACCTGCGCGCCGGCAAGGCCCGCTACCGGATCGTGCTGGACGCGGATTTCTGAGGACAGGCGCCGGGCGGTGCCATCCCGCGATTCCCGTCATCCGCCGCAGACGGAGAGCGCTGCGCATCCGGCCCGGAGCCGGGTGCGGACGTGACCACCTGACTCCGGCGCGGACAGGTGCCGCGGGGATCGGCCCTGGCGAGCGCGTGCGCGATGACCGCGGCCGCGGCGATGCCGCCGGGGGCGGGACCCTCCCGCTATGCGGCGGCGTGTTCGACATGCCGACGTGGCGCCCGCCGTCCCGCCGCACTGGCGACGCGACGGGGATGCAGACCCGGAGCCGCTCGCGCACACTTGCGCTCCGCTCCGGCTCCCGCGCACTTTGCAGATGATCAACGGCCTAGCCTTCCGCCACCCCCTCGTGTTCTGGTTCGGCTGCGCGCTGCTGGTGGGCGGGGTGTTCGCGCACGCGCCGATGTTCATGATGGGCCAGCACACGCACTGGCAGATGGTGGGCATGCCGATGACCACGGAGATGTGGCTGGGCATGGCGGCGATCCCGGTGGGGCTGGCGCTGTCGGCCTTCGGCATGCTGCCGCGGCTGCCCGGGGCCGGTGTGGCGCCCGCGGCGCAGCTGCACTTCCACGTCGCCGACGGGGTGCCGCTCAACCGCGCCCACGCCACCCTGGTGCTGGTGCTGGTGGTCGCACTGGCGGTGGACGTGATGAAGCCGGCCACGCTCGGCTTCGTGATGCCGGGCATGGGCGCCGAGTACGCCATCGGCAAGTCCACCTCCAGCCTGCTGGCGCTGTTCGCGCTCACCGGCACCACGGTGGGCTCGGTGGTGTGGGGCCGCATCGCCGACCGCGCCGGGCGGCGCGCGGCGATCCTGCTGTCGGCGCTGATGTTCATGGGCACCGCGATCTGCGGCGCGATGCCGACCTTCGAATGGAACCTGGCGATGTGCTTCCTGATGGGCGCGTCGGCCGGCGGCCTGCTGCCGATCACCTTCACCCTGATGGCCGAGACGGTGCCGGCCGCGCACCGCGGCTGGCTGCTGGTGGCGCTGGGCGGGGTGGGCACGTCGGCCGGCTACCTGCTGGCGGCGGGCGCGGCGGCGTGGCTGGAACCGATGTTCAGCTGGCGCGTGCTGTGGTTGCTGGGGCTGCCGACCGGCGCGGTGATCATCGTGCTCAACCGCTGGATCCCCGAGTCGCCGCGCTTCCTGTCCAACGCCGGCCTGCACACGGCGGCGCGCGAGGTGCTGCGCCGGTTCGCCGGGCCCGGGCAGGGTGCGGTGGAGGTGGACGACGCCGCGCACCCGGGCGCGCCGGTGATGGAGGAGTCGCATCCGGTCACCGGCCTGCGCGCGCTGCTGCATGGGCGGCATGCGCCGATCACCACCGGGCTGCTGGTCTGCGGCGTGGCGTGGGGGCTGGCGAACTTCGGTTTCCTGCTGTGGCTGCCGACCAACCTGGTGGAACTGGGCGTGGAAGCCGGCGCGGCCAGCGCCCTGCTCGCGCGCTCGGCGCTGCTGGCGCTGCCCGGAATCGCGGTGGTGATCTGGCTCTACCACCGCTGGAGCAGCGTGCGCGCGCTGGTGCTGTTCATCGCGTTCACCACGTTGTCGCTGCTGGCGTTCGCGGCGATGGGTTTCGCCGGCGTGCGCGACCAGGCGTGGGTGGTGGTGGCCACGGCCGCGTTGCTGGTCAGCGTGAGCGGGGTGATCGCGATGCTGATCCCGTACGCGGCCGAGATCTACCCGGTGCGCCTGCGCGGCACCGGCTCGGGCGTGGTCGCAGCCAGCTCGAAGGCCGGCGGCATCCTCGGCGCGGGGCTGGGCGTGGTCGGCTTCTTCGACCACTTCGCGTGGTCGGCGCTGCTCATCGCCGCGCCGATGGCGCTGTCGGGCTGGATGCTGCTGCGGCACGGCATCGAGACGCGCGGGCGGCGGCTGGAGGAGATCGAGACGGCGCTTTCGGCGCCGCGCTAGAGGCGGGAACGCGGGCGGACCCGGCTGGCGGGATACGCCGCGCCAAGTGCGCTTCACTCCGCGGCGTCGGTCTCCGCGCTTGCCCGGTTCCGGCGTATGAACTCCACCATCAGCGACGCCGCTTGCTGCGCATGCGTCTCAAGCAGCAGGTGGCCCGCGTCGAGCACGTGCGCCTCCATCCTCGGCAGGGCGCGCATCCACGACAGCACTTCGTCGAGTTCGAAGTAGATGTCGTGCCGGCCCCAGACCATCAGCGCCGGCGGCTGGTGGCGTTCGAGCCAGGCGGCGATGTCGTCGAAGCGCTCCGCGTAGCGGCCGTAATCGGCGATCAGCGCCCGTTGCGTGTCCAGGTGGCCGGGTAACTGCATCACCCGCCAGTCCTCTTCCCAGTGCGCGGCGGGAATGCACGCGGCCACCTCGGCGGGAACGCCGGAGACGTAGGTGTCGCGCGTGCCTTCGAGGCTCAGGTGCGCGGTGACCTCGGCTTCGAGTGCAGGCGTCGGCCGCTCCCAGTAGGCGCGCGTCGCCGCCCAGCCCGGGCCCCAGCCGGAGCGGTGCGCATTGGCGTTCTGCACGATCAGGCCCAGCACCTGCTCCGGCGCGTCCATCGCGACGTGCAGGCCGACCGGCGTGCCCCAGTCATGCAGGTAGATGTAGCGCGGGCCTACGCCGAGCCGGTCCAGCAGTTCGACGATCGCCTCGCCGATGCCGTGGAAGGTGGCGTCGGGCATCGGGTCGGAAGCGCCATGGCCGGGCAGGTCGGGCGCGATCACGTGCGCGACCTGCGCGAGCGCAGGCGCGACCTGCCGGAACATGCGCGAAGAATTGGGCGTGCCGTGCAGGAGCAGCAGGGCGGGTGCGCCCGGGTCGCCGGCCGTGGAATACGACAGGTCGCGGCCACTGGACAGGCGCAGGCGTTGGGTCTTCATCGCGCGATCGTGTGTTGTGCGACCAGGACGAATCTAGGGAAGTGGCGTTAGCGGTGAGTGAGCGCGGCGTGGAGGCAGTTCGTCTGTCGCGCGCGAGCGTCCGGATCCGACGGAACCGTTCGCCCGATTGCCTGGCGCCAGGCGAATCCGTTTGCGTCAGGGGCCCCGCCTCGCTCGCCGCGTGCACAGCCGGGCCATGTGCGAGAAGGCCATTGCCGGTTTCCGCCGCACCCGGTGGTGACCACACTTGAGGCACCGCGACTTCGCTGGGGGTCGCGCCCGGCGACTTCCGATGCAACCGGCGTCATCATCGCCGCATCCGCTTCCACCGAACCCTCCAGAGTTGCCGACATGTCCCGTGCCTTCGTCCTGCTCATCGCCTGTTGCCTGCCGCTGACACTGCTGGCGCAATCGCCCCCCGCGCCAACCGCCACTGCCGCTCCGGCCTCCGAATCGGCCGTCGATCCCGCACGGCAGGCGCTGGATGCGTGGCTGGCGGCGTTCAATTCCGGAGAACGCGCACCGCTGGAGGCCTATCGCGACCGTTGGAAGCCGGACATGGACGTGGACCGGATGCTGGAGTTCCACGCCGAGACCGGCGGGTTCCGGCTGGTGCGCCACGAGCCGTCGGAACCCGGCAAGGCCCTCGCGCTGCTGCAGGAAATGGAATCCGACACGGTCGCGCGCATGGAGATGGCGGTGACGCCGGGCGAGCCGGCGCGCCTGGAGATCCGCACGATCGATCCGCCCGAGGACCTGCGCGTCGCGCGCATGACCGCGGCCGGCGCCATCGACGCGCTGGTGGCGAAAGCCGATGCGCAGGCGGCGAACGATGCGTTCTCCGGTGTGTTGCTGATCGCGAATGGCGACGACGTCCTGCTGCAACGTGCATGGAACCGCGCCGGCGCCCCTGCCGACGCGCCGATCACGCTGGACACGAAGTTCCGCATCGGTTCGATGAACAAGATGTTCACCGCCGTCGCCACGCTGCAACTGGTGCGGGCCGGCAAGCTGTCGCTGGACGGCACGGTGGGCGAATACCTGCCCGGTTATCCGAACGCGGAGATCGCGAAGGTGACGATCCGGCAACTGCTGACGCACTCGGGCGGCACCGGCGATTTCTTCGGGCCCGAGTTCGATGCGCAGCGCCTGTCGCTGAAGACGCACGACGACTACGTGCGCCTGTTCGGTGCGCGCGCGCCGACGCATCCGCCCAGTGCGGAGCAGCGCTATTCCAACTACGGCTTCCTGTTGCTGGGCGCGATCATCGAACGCGCGAGCGGCCAGTCGTACTACGACTACGTCGACACGCACGTGTTCGCGCCCGCCGGCATGCGGGACAGCGGATCGTTGCCCGAGGATGTGCCCGTGCCGGGTCGTGCGACCGCCTACACGCGCAAGGACGGCGCCTGGACCGATGCGGCCGACACCTTGCCGTATCGCGGCACCGCCGCCGGCGGCGGCTACAGCACCGCCGGCGACCTGCTGAAGTTCGCGCGCGCCCTGCTGGCGGGCACGTTGCTGTCGCCGGAACTGCTGGCCGAGGCCACGCGCAACCAGACCCCGTGGTACGGCTACGGATTCATGTCGCGCGAACAGGACGGCGTGCGCATGTTCGGTCATGGCGGCGGCGCGCCGGGCATGAACGGCGACCTGCGCGTCTATCCGGCGCAAGGCATCGTGGTGGTGGGACTGGCGAACGTGGATCCGCCTGCCGCCAATCGTCTGGTCGATTACTACCTGCTGCGCAGGCCGCTGCCGGCGACGCCTGCGCAGTGATCGCAGCACGGATCAACGCGATGGCTCGACGCAGGCCTGCGAAGGGCTTCGCCGCAGGAACATGCCGGCCCTTAGGCCCCCCATGCGGCACGCGCCTGCGTCCCGTGAGGGACGGCGCGCGGCGGCAACCCGCTGGATCGACGGCAGGGCCCTGGCGCCTCCGGCCCGCGACCGGCGGAACCGCACCCGGTCATTCGCGCGAACCGGGCGTCGGACGCCGCCGTAGCTGCCGCATCGCCTGGTCGTATGCGGCGTCGATCTCCGCCGTCCGCTCGCTGGCCAGCGAGCGGATCTCGTTGGCCATCGTCGTCCCGCGGTCGGGATGGTATTCGGCGGCGCGGCGCCGGTAGGCGGCAGCGATCTCCGCTTCGTCCGCGTCCGCGGGCACCCCGAGCACGTCGGTCCAGTGGCGTGCGCCGATGTCGACGACATGCGGGGCGTCCGGCTCGGGCGCATCCTCGGGCGCAGCGTCGGCAGGCGGCTTGGCTGTGGACAGGAACACGCTGACCAGCCAGTAGCCGATCGCCAGTCCGCTGGCGGCGGCGAGGATCTCCAGCCCGCTCATGCCAGCTGCCCTGCGATCCGCGCCCGGGCGGCGGCGAGGCCGGAGATGCGGCCGCCGGCGCCTTCGTCGGCCTGGGCGAACAGGTCCAGCCGCGCCTCGATAGCGGTCTGCAGGCGCCGGCGCGCATCCGCAGGCAGGTGCGTGGCGGCGAAGGCGACCGGATCGCTCCGGAATCCGCGCATCGCGCACAGCCGGCGATAGAGGTTGATCGCGTGCGGTGGGCACAGCAGCGATTCCAGCGCGAGCTTGCCGAGCTGGCGCCGGGACAGCTGCAGCGTCGCGCGGCGCAGCGCGAGGCAGGCGAACATGGCGATGATCAGCAGCCACGCCGCGGCCAGGGCGGCCAGCAATTGCAGCGGATCGCGCGAGCCCAGCAGCGAATAGGGCATGGCGCCCAGCACGACCACGCCGGTGAGCGCGGATCCGATGCGCACCGGCCAGAGCGTGCGTGCGTAGCGCGCGAGCGAATCGGCCGTTTCGGCGGGGGTGGTGCCTGCGCGCAACCAGCTCGCTCGGAACCGCGTGCGCATCGGCAGCAGCGGGTTGGGCACCAACAGGAAGCGTCCCTGCAGCTCGAGTCCGGAGCCGGTCGACACGCGCCAGCCGCGGCCGCCGCCTTCCACCAGCACTTCGTCGAAGTGCAGCAGCAGCGCCGAGTCCTGCAGGTACAGCGCGACCAGCGCCACGGCCAGCAGGATCTCGGCCTCCGGCACGTTCACTAGCGTGGCGCGTCCTTGCCGCCGAAGAACTTGCGGATCGCCACGCCCACGCCCACCACGCCCAGCAACAGCAGCTTCCAGAACTTGGCGATGGCGATCCCGATCGCCGCCAGCCAGCCCTTCTTCGAGGCCACCGCCGCGGCGCCGCCGGTGATCAGGGCGGCCAGGCCGATCTCGGCCACGTGGTCGCCCGGCCGGAACTCGCCATAGCCTTCGCCCGCGACATACGTATAGCCGGGCACCAGTGCCTTGAAGTCGGCGATCGCCGGCTGCAGGACCTCCGGGTCCGCGGCGACGGTCACCTCCATCACGCCGCGGCGACCGAGCAGCCGCGTGTTGTAGTTGACGACCTTCGAGCCGGACGATTCGCTTTCGAGCAGGATCGCCCACGCCAATGCCCGGATCTGCTGGTCGTACTGCGGCTTGGCCGACCAGCCCACGAGCTTCAGCGTGTCCCAGCCGCGGCTGCGGCGCTCCTCGTTGCCGTGTTCGAGCCCCGAGCGGATGCTGGACAGGACGTCATCCGGGTCCAGCGTCTCGTCGTCCTTGACATAGCCGATCTCGCTGAAGCTGAAGAACGCGATCCAGTCGAGGTCGTCCGGCGCCAACACGTACTCGTCGTGGACGGTCGGCGGGTTTTCCAGGATCTCGTTGAAGCGGCGCGTCGCTGCCGCATCCAGGAAGGCGTAGCCGTCGGGGACCTTGATCGTCGCGCGATCGCCGATCTTCCCGACGGTGGGGCCGTGCTGCCAGGGCAGCTGTGAAACGGGATCGTCTCCTTCCTGTGCGACGGCCGACGCCATCGGCAACAGGCAGGCGGCAACGACCATGCAGACCGCAAGCATGAGGCGCGTCATTCCGGTGTCCTTGGATTTTCGTGGCGATCCCGACTCCCCGATGGGCCGCGTGTTTCCCCCTGCGGCCGTAGCGGCCCGGGCCGGAATCCTTCCGGGCGCGGCTGGATCATAGCAGCGAAGCGTCCGCTGCAAGGTTGCCGGGAGGACGAGCGACGCGACGCGCGAACGGAGGCCATTGCCTTCGTTCACCGGGGCGAACGCTCGTGACGAATGGGCGGGTTGGCTGCCCGGGCGAACGGGGTCAGGGCGGACTCCCGGCCAGATCAGAAAGGGTTTCTACGCGAGTGGTTCGGGCCCGACGGACGTTGGCCGCCCTGGCGGCGGCGCGTTGCTATCGGAACAGGGGCCCCACCGGAGTCGCGACCATGACGCCGACCGACCTGCAACGCCTACTCGCCGCCGCCGGCCATTACACCGGCGCCATCGATGGCGAGATCGGCCCCAAGAGCCTTGCCGCCATCGATGCGATCCTGGTCGCGCACGCGGCCGAATGCACCTCCGATCCCGCGAGGTGGTCGGCCAAGCGCCGCTCGGCCGGCGCCGCGCAGCTGGCGCTCAGGCACGCCGGCTGCGATCCGGGCGTGATCGACGGCTACGCCGGCAACCAGACCACCGGCGCGCTGCTGCAGTGGAACCATCGCCAGGCCTACGGCCGCGACCTGGTGCTGGACACCACGCGCACCGGGCCGGCCGTCGACAGCGGCTTCCCGAAGCAGTCCGGATGCAACGGGTACTACGGCGCGCCGGGGCCGGCGGTGGAGCGGCAACTGGTGATGATCGACCTGCCGTTCCCGATGCGCCTGGACTGGAACCTGTCGCACCGGGTCGCCCGGGTCCAGATGCATGCGCGCTGTGCCGAGAGCGCGCAGGCGGCGATGCGGGAGATCCTGCGCAAGTACGGCATCGACGAGCTGCGCCGACTGGGACTGGACCGCAACGCCGGCACCTACAACCCGCGCCGCATGCGTGGCGGTACGGCCTGGTCGATGCACGCCTACGGCTGCGCCTGGGATTTCTTCGCGGGGCCCAACGGACTGACCACGCGCTGCCCGCAGGCGCTGTTCTGCGGACGCGAATACAGGAAGTTCTTCGACATCTGGGAGGCGCATGGCTGGATCTCGCTCGGACGCGCCATCGGTCGCGACTGGATGCACGTGCAGGCGGCGCGGCTGTGAGCGCATGCGCAAGCCGGATCGTGCGACGCGTGGCGCGCGTCTGCCTGCATGCCGCGTACATCGAGGCAGCCACGCGCCATGACCCGTCTTCACCTGGATCGAAGCCCTGCGTCGCCACCATGCCGTCGACGGCGGCGCAGGGCGGCAACGCGCCGCGGCCATTTCGAAGACATCCCGAGGACAGCCGATGCTTTGCAGGAATTCCATTCGTTCCCATTCCCGCCGCGCGCCTGCGTCGGCTGCGCTCGCCTTGCTGACGGTCGCGCTGCTCGCGGCGTGCTCGCCGGCCCCGGAACCGGCGCAGGATGCGTCGCGCGATGCGGCACCCGACACTACGCCGGCCGCCGCGGTGCCCGAGAACGTCGAGGGCGCGCAGGCTCCAGCCGCGCCTGCATCCGGCAGCGACACGATCGGCGGCGACGGCTCCGAGATCCGGCTCGACGCGCTGACCGAACAGGATCTCACCGAAGCCGACCTCTCCGGCGAACTCGCCTGCAGCTTCTCCGCCGACGATGCGGCGCCGATCCTGCTCGCCCGCGGCATGGTCGCCTCGGAGGAACCGGCCCAGGGCATCGTCAAGGTCGCGGGCTACGTGGAAGCGATCCGCGCACCGGGTGGCTTCGACGGCATCCTCGAGAACCCAACCTTCACCGGGCAGGGCAAGACCATCGTCATCGCCGTGACCGGCCCGGCGACCGGCGGCGGCGAATCGCCTCCGCGCCCCGCCACGCTCACCTACCAGCGCGCCGATGGCGCCAGTCGCACGTTCGACGGGCGCTGGCAGTGCGGCCCCTGAGCCGCTGACGGCGTTGCCCCTCCCCCGGTGGGGCGCCGCGCGGCTTCAGCCGTAGCGCGCCAGAAACATCTCCACCGCCGATTCGGCCACGGCCGCCTGTTGCGCTTCGGTCAGTGGCGGCTGCCCCATCGCCACCTGCGGCCAGAACGCGGCGCCCTTGACCAGCGATTCGAGTTGGGTGGCGGCGAAGGCGGGGTCCTTGGTGGCGAGGCGGCCGTCGGCGGCGGCGGCGCGCACCCAGGCGGTCATGGCATGTTCGCGCTGGCCCAGCAGCTCCACCAGCTGGCGGGCGAGATCGGGCGAATGCAGGCCGGCGACGATGGCCACACGGGCCAGGTCGGCGAAGTCGGGCTCGTGCAGCAGGCGCAGCTTGCGCCGCACCAGCTCCAGCAACTGTCCGCGCAGCGGGGCGTCGGCGCGGTAGGGCGTGGCCTGCTCGTCGCCGCCGCTCGCCATCATCGTGTCGACGATGTGCAGGAACAGCGCGTCCTTGCTCGGGAAGTGGTTGTAGACCGTGCGCTTGGACACGCCGGCCCGGGCGGCGACGCGATCCATGCTGGTGGCCTCGAAGCCGGCTGCGCGGAACTCGGCCACGGCGGCGTCGACGATCGCGGCGCGCTTGCGGTCGGTGAGGCGGGTGGGGGCGTCGAGGCGGGCTTCGGGACGGGCGGCCATGGGGCCAAGTTTACACCGGGCAGTTTACTTTCCGGAATTGGGTAATTACACTGCACAGTGTAGTTTCTGGACGCCACCCATGACCGCCCCTTCCCCGACGCGCCGCCGCACCCGCGGGCGCCGCCTGATCGCCCTGACCCTCGCCTTCGGAGTCCTCGCCGTGAGTGCCTGCAGCCTGTCGTTCGTCCGCACCAACCAGCCCCTGGCCGACTATCCGGCCTCGCCGCAGGCCACCGATGGCCGCTTCAGCAACCCCAGGCCGCGCCCGCCCGACGGCCTGGCTTTCATGGCGCGGGTGTTGTGGGATTTCACCTTCAACAAGCCCGCCACCACGGTGCCGGCGACGCCGCCGGTGGTGCTGCCGCTCACGCGCGCGGCGCTGGAAGCGGCGCCGGATCGCAGCCTGTTCCGGCTGGGGCATTCGACGCTGCTGATCAAGCTGCGCGGCGGGTTCTGGATCACCGATCCGGTCTTCGCCGAGCGCGCCTCGCCGTTCGCATGGATGGGCCCGAAGCGCTTCCACGCACCGCCGATCGCGCTGGACGAGCTGCCGCCGCTGCGCGGCGTGCTGCTGTCGCACGACCACTACGACCATCTCGACCGCGATGCGGTGGTGGCGCTGGCGGACAAGGCCGAGGTGTTCCTCGCGCCGCTGGGCGTGGGCGACCGCCTGGTCGCCTGGGGCGTGCCGGAGGCCAAGGTGCGCCAGTTCGACTGGTGGCAGGAAGCAGAATTCGACGGGCTGCGCATCGTGTCGACGCCGGCGCAGCATTTCTCCGGGCGCGGCCTGTTCGATCGCGACCGCACGCTGTGGACCTCGTGGGTGCTGCTCGATCCGCCCACCGGCGAAGGCGATGCCGGCCTGCGGCTGTTCTTCAGCGGCGACACCGGCTACTTCGATGGCTTCGCCGAAATCGGCCGCCGCTTCGGTCCGTTCGACGTGACCCTGCTGGAAACCGGCGCCTACGACCGCAAGTGGGCCTTCGTGCACATGCTGCCCGAACAGACCGTGCAGGCGCACGCCGACCTGCGCGGGCGCGTGCTGCTGCCGATCCACAACGGCACCTTCGATCTGGCCATGCACGCCTGGGACGACCCGTTCGAACGCGTCAGCAGGCTCGCCGCCGACCAGGGCCTCGCGCTGGCCACGCCACGCATGGGCGAACATTTCGACCTGGGCGCGCCGCAGCCGACGACGGCGTGGTGGCGGGAATGAGCTGATCGCGTTGCCCGGATGCGGCACGCCGTCGTGGCCCCGCCAGAGGCGGGACGGCGCCCGGGCGGTCGCCGCCCAACCCGTTGGCGGCGGTGCGCCGTGGTTCGACGTTTTCGTGACGGGCACCGCCCGCCACACCTGCCACCCGGGCCGGCGTCCGATGGCAACCTTGTGGCACGCTTCGGCATCCATCGTTCTCCAGGCCGAAGGAGGGAGACATGAGGCACCGGTTGCAAGCCATGCTTCTCGCCGTCTTTCTGTCGGCCTGTGGCGGCGTCGATTCGAGCCCCGCCGTCGTGGAGGGCGAAGGGCCTCCAGCTTGCGTGCCGGTCGCGGGAGAGACCTTCGATACGGCAGCCGTGGAGATGCTGTTCGATGACCTGTCGCGCGATCTGACGGGAGACCTGAGGGGCGTCGTGGTGACCCGCCACGGCTGCATCGCGGCGGAGCGGTACTTCAATGGCGACGGCCCGCGGACCTTGCGCGACATCCGCTCCGCCACCAAGAGCATCACCTCCACGCTGGTCGGCATCGCGATCCGGCAGGGTCTGCTGACGGGACTGGATCAGTCGATCGCCGACATCCTGCCCCCAGGCATGCCCGCGGAACAGCGACGGATCCGGATCGGCGACCTGCTCACCATGCGGTCGGGGCTCGATGCGGACGACGACGACCCGGGAAGCAAGGGCAACGAGGACCGGCTCGACGCAAGCCCGGAATGGATCCCGTTTGCCTACGCGGTGCCGATGAAATACGCCCCGGGCGAACGATACGTCTACTCGTCCCTCGACGCGTTCCTCGCGGGATCCGTCGTGGAGCACGCATCGGGTATGTCACTCCAGCGCTTCGCGCAGGAGCACCTGTTCGGACCATTGGGCATCAGCGATGTCTCGTGGCGGCGCGGCCCGCAAGGGGAAGGCGTGGGCCAGGGAAATCTCGGCATCAGTGCGCGCGATATGACGAAGCTCGGCAACCTGTTCCTGAATGACGGACGGGTTGGCCAGCATCAGATCGTCGATCCGAAGTGGGTGCGCGAGGCCATTTCGCCTGTCGTCGATATATCGATGCTGGATCCTTACGCCGACAGCTACGGGTACATGTGGTACACGAAACGATACGAGCGCGGTGGGCGTTCGATCGTCGTCCATTTCGCTTCCGGCAACGGCGGCAACAAGATCTACCTGGTTCCTCGATACGGTCTCGTCGTTGCGATCACGTCCACGGCCTATGGACAGGGATACGGCCAGCGACGCTCCGAACGGATCCTGCTGCAGCTTCTCGACGCCACCGATGCGCCCGATTGAACTGCGGAACAGCGCTCCATCGAGGTCGAGACACTTCGCGAAGCGACCTGATCCGGGGTTTCGGGTGCAACCGGTCGAGCGCCATGCAGGCATGCGGCGCTGCCGATCGGGCTCTATGCCGGCAGACCTCAGGCGGGCTGTCGTCCCGCGACCCCCTCGGGAGCGGGCCGTGCGCTGCGGTATTCGCCTGGCGTGCAGCCTTCCGCGGCCTTGAACGTGCGGTGGAACGCGCCGAGCGAGCCGAAACCGCTTTCCAGGCCCACGACCAGGGTCGACCAGCCATCGCGCTGGGCGATCCGCGCGCTGCTGCTGGTGAGCGGCGTGTGGACGATGCGCCTGGGATTCATGGCCTGGTTCATCCTCAACCAGGGCCCGCGCGGCAACAGCCCGCGCATGGACGGCTGGTTCGACATCGCCTGGAGCTTCGGCTGCTACCTGCTCCCGCTGGCCGTGGCCGAACTGTACTTCCGCGCCGAACGCGCCGGGCCCACGATGCAACGCGCGGTGGCAGGCGTGCTGGCGAGCGGCGCACTGCTGTCGGCGCTGGGCGTGTTCGGCGCGTGGCGGATGATGTGGGGGCCGCATCTGTGATGCCGCCCTGCCGCTGTCCGGAGGGATTCCTGTGCGCTTGCACGGATGACGGGAAGGGCGGTGAAGACGCCGTGCCTTGACCTCGACCGCGCTTGAGGCCCTAACGTGGCGGCAGCCCCTCCTTGCGAATGCCGCCATGTCGACACCCCTGAAGGATCCCGGACCCTACCTCGCCCGCCTGGGCTTCGATGCACCGCCGCCGCCGACGCTCGACACCTTGCGCACGCTGCAGCTTCGGCACACAGCGCAATTCCCGTTCGAGACCATCGCCACCCTGTTGCGCCAGCCGGTGCCGGTGGACCTGCCGTCGCTCGAGCGCAAGCTGCTGCACGAGGGGCGCGGCGGCTACTGCTTCGAGCTCAACCGGCTGTTCCTCGCGCTGCTGCAGCACCTGGGCTTCGACGCACGGGCGTTGACCGCCCGCGTGATCGAAGGCGACACGCCACTGGCGCGCACCCACATGACGCTGCTGGTGACGCTCGACGGCGCGGCCTGGACCAGCGATGTGGGATTCGGCGGCATGGTGCCGACCGCGCCGCTGCAGTTGCACACCGATGCCGTGCAGCCCACGCCGCACGAGCCCTACCAGCTGCTCGAACGCGACGGTGGCTGGCTGCTGCGCGCCCGGGTGGGTGGCGACTGGCGCGACCTGTACGCGTTCGACCTGCAACCCCAGCTCGACATCGATCTGGAAGTCGGCAGCTGGTATGTATCGACGCACCCTGGTTCGCCGTTCATCGGCCACCTGCGCGTGGCCCGCACCGGCGACGGCATCCGCAAAACCCTGCACAACGGCAGCTTCGCGATCCATCGCCTGGGCGCGCCCAGCCGGCGCCGCGAACTGGCCGACGCCGACGAGGTGATGCACGTGCTGCGCGACGAGTTCGACCTGCGCCTGCCGGTCGGCGACGCCTTGCGCGAGGCATTGCAGGCACGGCTGGCGGCGGATGCGGCGGCGGGAGAGGCGCGGCAGACGCGGGCCTAGCGCGCCGGCGTGGCGCGGTATCCGCTGACTTTGTCCATTGCACACGATTTGCGACCCGGCAGGGGATCCGGCCCGGTCAGCGTGGCCTTCGCGGGCGCGGCAGGCACCACGCTGCGCCGGGACGAGCGGAGCGAGGCGCGTCGTTCGAGCGTGCGGATGCCTCGCCGCGACGCTTTCGCCGCCCCGCGCATCCACAGTGGTTATCCGTCTCCAGAAGGACTCGCCCGTGCCCAAGATCGTCGCCAGCGTCCTCGCCCTGTTGCTCTCCTCCGGCCTGCCTGCCGCGGAGCCGCGCGAGGTCGTCGCCGAAGTGGCGGACACGATCGAGCGCGAGTACTTCGATCCCGAGCGCGGTGCGGCGATCTCCGCGCAGTTGCGCGCGGAAGCGGCGGGCGGTGCGTTCGAGCGGTTCCATGATCCGCGGGATCTCGCGACGGCGCTGACCACCGCGCTCGAGCCGCAGGACCGGCACTTCAACGTGTCCTGGTCGGCGGACGGGGCTGGACAGGCGGGGGTGCGCCGGCCGGCGCCGGGGCCGGATCCCGCCCGCGACAACTTCGGCATCCGCCAGGTGCAGGTGTTTCCCGGCAACGTCGGCTATCTGGACCTGCGCTACTTCGCCGACTTCGACTTCGATTTCGATGCGACGCAGCCGCCGGCACGACAGTCGATCGATGCCGCGCTGCAACTGCTGGCGCACACCGACGCGATGGTGATCGACCTGCGCGACAACGGCGGCGGCTCGCCGGCGATGGTGGGTTACCTGGCCAGCGCGTTCGTCGATGCGGGCAGCGACATCTACAACACCTTCCATTCGCGCCAGGGCACGGAATCCGAGGCGCCCGCGCGGCCGTATGCGTCGCCGCGCACGCAGGTGCCGCTGTACGTGCTGGTGAGCGGGCGCACCGGATCGGCCGCGGAAGCCTTCGCCTACACGCTGAAGAACGCGCGACGCGCCACCCTGGTGGGCGAGGCCACGGCAGGCGCGGCCAACCCGGGGCGGCCATTCCGGCTGATTGGGGGCTTCAGCGTGTTCGTCTCCACGGGTTCGCCGGTGAGTCCGGTGACCGGCGGCAACTGGGAAGGCAGCGGTGTGGCGCCGGATGTCGAAGTCGCCAGCATCGATGCGCTGAACGAGGCGCGACGGTTGGCGTTGTCCGCCATCGTCGAGCGTGGCGGGGAGGATGCGGCGCGCTGGTCGCTTGAGGCGTTGCTCGCCACGGCTGCGCCCCTGTCGTCTTCGGCACTGGACGCGATCGCCGGCGACTACGGCGCGCTGCGCCTCGAGCGCATGGGAGAAGCGCTGCGGCTGCGGCAGGGTCGCCGGCCACCGCTGCGGCTGCTGCCGTTGTCGCGCGACCTGTTCTTCATCGAGGGCGAGCCGACGCGTCGGGTGCGGATCGAGCGCGATGCCGAGGGCCGCGTCGCTGCGCTGGAGATGCTGGCGGCTGGCGGGGCCGCCACGCGGCATGCACGCGGGGGCGCGGACGCCATGCATTGAAGGCGGGGCGACCGGCAACGCCGACCATCCCGAGGTGTCTCGAGGCGCCCGCAGGAAGGATTCGAAGCGACCGGGCTGGATCGACAGTGGGCGTCCAACGACGGTTTGCCTCTCGCACAAGGAAAAGGACGGCCTGGCGTGTTGACGGGGATCGCGGCAGCCGCAACCGCGCCGGCTCACTCGACCGGCGTGCGGCTCCCCGCATGCGGGAGCGGCCCGCCGCGATGGCGACGCCGCAGCATCAACGTCTGCACCACCAGGACCACCGCGATCGCCACCGCCAGCCACGCTGCGACATCCGCGCCCGCCAGGTCGCTCTCCGATTGCCTCACGTAGACCGCGACCAGCGCCCACAGCGCCGCGGACGCATAGACGACATTGCCGCGCATGCGCTGGTTGAGCACCAGCAACGCGATGGCCGCGATCGCGAACAACACCAGGCTCCACGGCAACTGCGCATCGACAGGCAGCAGCCCGTACGCGACGATCACCTGCGCCAGGTTGAGGAAGGCGGCCAGCGTCAGCCAGCCGGCATGCAGCGACAGCGGCAGCCAGGCCCAGGCCCACTGGCCCTTGCGGGGCGCGGCATCGCGCGAAAGCAGCACGGCGCAACGCACCAGGCATGCCATCGCGCCGAAGATCACCAGCAGGCACAGCCAGAACCATTCGTACGAGAACAGCGGCATCCAAATCGTGGTGAGCAGGAAGCCCGCCGCGGCCCAGGGCGCGATGCGTCCCAGGGTGGCGTCGCGACGGCGATCGCCGCTGGCCTGCCAGCCGGCATAGGCGAGGTCGAGCAGGAAGATCAGGCCCCAGATCGAGAACGCGTAGCCCGCCGCGACCAGCAGGGTGGGGTAGCGATCGGACACGGTGCCGTTGTCGGGACCGAACGCACCGGTGTTGGACAGCCAGGCCACGATGGGCATGGCGAGCGCGGTCAGCAGGACGAGCAGGCGCATGCGGGCTCCCTTCGGGGGTGATCCGTGACGCGGACGTTGCGGCTGCGCGCTCAGGGCTCGCCGAAGCCGCGGCTCGCCTGCGCGGCAGGGCGCGGGGAAGGCGACGCGTCGATGCGCTCGCCGGCGAGGATCGGATCGCCATGCGGCGGTGTGCGCTCGCCGTCGTCACGCAGCGCGCGCGGGCCGGCCTGGTGGCGCTGCCAGGACCTGTAGGCGAGGAAGCCGAGCGCGCCGGCCGCGAACAGTTTGAGGAATCCCATCTCCGTGCTCCGTCGAAAACCAGGTGCCGAGAGTGGACCAGCGCGGGTGATCCGGACGTGACCGGGGGGCCGCGCTTTGCCGCTGCGCACCCCGCGCCCGCCGCGTGCGCCCTGGCGCCCGCCCATGCGTCACGCTGGTCCGGAGAATTCGCCCGCGCGGCATCTTTCACGGGTCCTTTCCCGGGATTCACGCTAGGATCGGCGCAGGGAACGTTCGCGGGTTGACGGCTGCCGGCATCGGGGGCGCGACGGGATCGATCGGGCGGGCTGCCATTGCAGCGTGCCGGTCCCGGTGGCGTCACGGCCTACCTTCGCCGCGAACGGCGGGAGGCGCGCAATGGATGACGATGTCCACATGGAACTGCGCCGCGAGGCCGGCGGGCGCCTGCATGCGCACGTCACCGGCACGACGACACTGCCCAACACGCTCGCCTACTGGCGCGCGATCGCCGATGCGGTGGCGGCGCAGCCGGCGCGCCAGCTGCTGCTGGTCGACGAGCTGGGCGGGCCGCCGCTGAGTGCCGACGAGTGGCGCACGCTGGTCGCCGAGGTCGGTCCGCGGCTGGGCCGGCTGCGCATCGCGCACGTCAAGCCGCGTGGCCTGGATACCGTGGAGTACTGCGTACTGTCGGCGCTCGATGCGGGGCTGCAGGCGCAGGTGTTCGTCGATGCGCAGAGCGCGAGCCTGTGGCTGAGCTACGGCGAGGAAGAAGGGGCGCAGCTGCAGCGCGGCGGAGGATCCTGACCGCATGGCGCAGGCGCATGGCGCCGCGCGCATCCGCCCTAGCGCGGGTGCGGCCTGGTGCGCCGCCACAGCAGCACGGCGACCGCGCCGAGCCAGCCGACGATCAGCGCGATCGCCGCCTTCTGCGACAGGCCGCGGGGCAGGTCGCGCCACAGCGCCAGCACCCAGACCGCAGCGAAACAGGCCAGCGCCCATGGCAGCAGCCAGCGGACGTGGCGTCGCCATTGCGGATCGTGGCGGAGGCGCAGTGCCTGCAGCACGATGGCCGTGGTCGCGAACAGGAACGCGGCCTGGGCGCTGATGCCGTGAACCAGGCCTTCCATCGTCATGTCCGCGCCGGGCATGTCCATCCACGCATAGGCGGTCGTCGCCAGCGACGCGCCACCGAGCGCGAACATCAGCACCGGCGCGGCGCTGCGCGCGTGCGATGGCAGCGCGCGGTACACGCCCCAGGCGAGCCCGGCCATCGCCGCGCCCAGCGCCACGTAGGCCGCCTGCAGCAGCGGACCCCAGGCACCGATCAGGTAGAGGCTCATCTGCCGCTCGACCGGATCGAGGTCCGGGCGCAGCAGGTGCAGCGCGATCGCGGCGAGCACGAACGCGGCCAGCCCGGTCAGGGCCAGCCGCGCCCAGAACGCAGATGGCCGCGTCGGATGTTCAAGCGCCATGCGTGGAAGGGGTCGGCCGGAAACGGCGCGTCTTGTAGCACGCCGTGGCCGGCGCGGCGAGCCGCCGGCTGCACGGCGCCTGCGCGATGGATCAGCCGCGGAACCGGTTCGCGCCCTCGTAGCTGACCATCCACTGCACGCCGAAACGGTCGGTGACGATGCCGTACTGCTCGGCCCACTCGGTGGCCTGCAGCGGCATCACCACGGTGCCGTTGGCGGAGAGGCCGTCGAACAGCCGTTTCGCCTCGTCGGCGTCGTCCGGCGCCAGCACGATGTAGCTGTTGTTGCCGGGGTTGAACGAGGACACCTGGTCGCCGACCACGTCGGTGCCCATCAGCACGGCCGGTCCGATCGGCAGCGCGATGTGCGCGATCTTGTCGGCGGCGTCCCCGGGGGCGCCCATGTTGCCGGGGAAATCGCGGTATCGCAGGACCATCGGGAACTCGCCGCCGAACACGCGGCGGTAGAACTCGAAGGCTTCCAGCGTGTTGCCGTCGAAGTTGAGGTAGGGATTGACGGCCTGGACCATGGGTTTCCTCCGGATGGGATTGCCGATGACGACGAACGCCTGCGGCTGCATTCGACAAGGCGCTCGCACGGGTGCGCGTTCAGTCCCGGTCGGCTCGTGGCGCCTGGAGTGGCATCGTGCCCCGCGCCAGCTGTTCCTCCACCGCGCTGAAGGCCGAATGCCCGCCTCCCTGCCCGCTGTCCACGCCGGTGGCGAAATACGCCACCCCGCTGCCGGCGGCGCGGTCGATCCACAGGCCCGACTTCAGGCCGTAGGCATCGCCGGCATGGCCGGCGCGGGCGACGCCGTCGCCGAAGGGATCGTCGCCGCATTGGGGCAGCGGCGTGGCCAGGGTCTGGGTGGCGAGGCCGTAGCGGCAGAAGAACGCGCGGGCCTGGCCGTCGCCGGTGTCTTCCTCGTGCCCGACGCCGTTGCCGGGCGCGGAGGTCCACACCGGCTCGAGCAGCATGCGCACCGAATCGGGCGAGAGCAGGCGCACGCCGTCGACCTCGCCCTCGCCGAGCAGCAGCCGGCCGACCTTCGTCAGGCCGTTGGCGGAAATGCGCAGCCCGCCCTGCGGCGAGAACGTGGCGCCGTTGGCGCCGGCGCGCCACAACGCGAGGTCGCAGTCGCCGTCGGCAGCCGGGATCACGTTGCAGGCGGGCTTGGCGCCATGGTGGTCGTCGCGCACGGGCTTGCGTTCGCCGTCGTAGAGCACCACTGCGCGCGCGGCGGTGGCGGGGTCGCACGCGTCCCAGTTGTAGCAGCCGGCGATGTCGAGCGGCGCCAGCACCAGGCGGTCCATCAGCAGGTCGAAGCGCTCGCCGGTCGCGCGTTCCATCACCGCGGCGACCAGCGGGAAGTTGAGGTTGGCGTAGCGGAAGAAATCACCCGGAGGGTGCTGCGCGTCCCAGGCGCGCGGATCGTCGAGCAGGGGCGCGAGTTCCTCGCCCAGCGGCACCTGCCAGTAGCCGGCGCCGTCGGTCAGCCCCGAGCGGTGCGAGAGCAGCAGGCGCAGGGTGATGGGCGCGTCGGGCCATTGCGGGTGGCGCAGGGTCCAGCCGAGCGCATCGGACACATCGGCGTCGAGGTCGAGGCGGCCGGCCTCGACCAGGCGCAGCACGCCGATCGCGACGACCAGCTTGGAGACCGAGGCCACGCGTACCGGGTCGTCGGCGGTGACGGCGCGCTGCGCGGCGATGTCGGCCAGGCCGTCCGTTCGGGTTTCGGTGATGCCGTCGCGGTCGAAGGCGACGCGCGCGCTCGCGACCGGCCCGGCCGCGCTTGCCGACCCGAAGGCGAGCAACAGCAGCGCGGGCAGCCATCCGCGACCGCTCACCGGAACAACCCCGCCAGCCGCTGCACCGCCGCCACCGACAGCGCGGGGTCCGGCGTGGTGTCGTCGTTGTCGTAGTCGCCGGGTTCCTGGGTCTGCACCAGGATGCCGTCGCCGCGCGGCACGACGAACAGGTTGTGGCCGCCATGGGCCAGGCCGTAACCGACCTCCGGTTGCGGGATCAGTCGCGCGGTCTGCCCGCGTACCGGCACCAGGGAGGCGTCGCCGAACAGCGCGCGCGCGCCGTAGCCGGTGGCGTTGACGACGGTCTTCTCGCGCAACGCGGCGAGGTCCGTGGGGCTGTGGAAGGTGCGTGTCTCGATGGTGCCGCCGAGCTGCAGGAAATCGCCGAGCAACAGGCGCGAATAGGTGGCGAGGTTGAACACCAGCCGCGGCTTGCGCCGCACGCGCGCGGCGTTGAACGGATGAGCGCCTCCGGCCAGCGCCCGGGAGCGTGGGCCGAGGTCGTCGACCAGGCGCGATTCGAGGTCCGCATACGCCGGCTCCGGCGACGCCTCGCCGCCATGCTGGCGCCGGATCCCCGGCCCGCCAGACAGGTGGTAGAAGTCGTGCCAGCCCACCGGTTCGCCGGGCAGCCCGAGCAGGGTCTGGTAGCTGCGGAACGAGGTGCGCGCCATGCGCTCCCAGCGCGCCTCGAACGCGGGCGTGGCATGGCTGGCGGCGGCGATGCGCGAGGCCGGCGACCAGACCCCGGTCGCGAACGACGAAGGCACCAGCGGCAATCGCTCGCGCGCATAGATGCGCACCTGCAGGCCGCCGCGCTGCGCGAGCAGGGCGGTCGTCAGGCCGATCGCGCCGCACCCGACCACCGCGAGCTCGCGCTCGCCCGTGGCCCGGATCAGCTGCAGCGCTTCGGCAGCCGAGCCCCACGACAGCGACCAGCCGCCGCCGCCGTGGCCGTAGTTGTGGACGACGGTGTGGTCGCCGATGCGTTCGGCCTCGATCCGCGGGCCCTGCGCGCGGAACGGGCGGGTGCACACGTCGATGGCGATGATGCGGTCGGGCGTGGCGAAGATCGGCGCCAGCGGCGGTGGCGCGGCGAAGGCGGGTGCGGCGTCGGTGGCCGTGGCGGCGGCGCGACTGGCGCAGCCGCCCAGCGCCGGCGGTATCGACAGCGCGAGCGCCGACCATCCGGCGCTGCGCAGGAAGCGGCGGCGATCCGGGGTCGCGTTCTCGACGGGCATTCGCATGGGGCGATGGTAGTGCCTGCGCGGCCACTGTCCACCTGCCGCGATAGACGCGCTGCCAGGCGCGGAAGCGCCGCATCTTCACGGGCCATGCCGTGGTCCGTTTCCCGCAATCGGATCCATGGCGACGGTCGGAATGGCGTTCTCCGGAGATCGCCCCCGCATGCGATCGCGCGGCACGGGCGCGGCATGCAACAGCTCGACGCGGTCTGCGCGAAATCCATGCTGCACCTGCGTTGAATACGTATGCGATGGGCCAGCGTTCCCTTGCCGCAGGGGCTGCCGGCAGGCACAGTCGATGCGCTTCTCGATGGCGATGCGCGAGCCGCGCGCTCGCGCTGTCCTTCGTCGCCGTTACCAGCCTGCTTCTCTCCGACATGCTGCGGGGGTCCGTCATGCGCAATCCATTCCCCGCCTGCCTGCGCACGCTGCGCGTCGCCCTCCCGCTCGCGTTCGCGCTCTGCGTGGTGGGATGCGACGAGCCGCTCGCCAGCGCGGGCGTCCCTGCGTCGACGACGACAGCGACCCCGGCCGCGCCACCGAACCCCGCATCCGCCGCCGACGACGGCGAAGCCGCCACGATCTGCGAAGCGCCGCACGCGACGGTGCTGGCGCCGGTGCCCGTGGGCGGCGACGGCGGCGCGGCCACCGACGTGCGCGTGCGCTACCACCGGCCCGATGGCACCTACGGCGACTGGGGCCTGCATGTCTGGCAGGTGGATGCCGACGGGCGTTACCTGGCCGACTATCCGGGCGTGAACTGGGATGCGCCGCTGCCGCGCTCGGGCGTCGACGACTATGGCGCGTACTTCGACATCGAAGCCGCGGCGTTCACCCATCCGTCCGCGGTCGGCTTCGGCTTCATCGTCCATCCACCGGGGCAGGTGGGCGATCCGGGCGTCGACCGCACCTGGCGCTTCGTCGAGGGTCGCGAACTGTGGCTGCGCTCGGGCGACGCGACCGTCTACACCCGCAATCCGCTGGCCGGCAGCGCCGACATCGATACCGTACGCGTGCACTACCGACGCTACGACAGCACCTACCCGCACTGGGGCCTGCACCTGTGGGACGGCAGCGGCATCGACGTGTCGCGCTTGCCCGGCCTCGCGCTCGGCGACTGGAACGATCCGGTGCCGCTGTCGGCGATGCCGAACTACGCGGTCTCCGACGACGGGTCGGAAGTCGCGTTCGACCTGCCGGTGCTGAACCCGCAGGGCGATGCGGCGCGCAGCCATGTCGATCTCGTACTGCACGGGCTGCCGTCGAACCCGGACGGCGGCGTCGACAACAAGGATGGCTGGACCTCGGACATCCGCATCGTGTTCTCCGCGTTGTCGATCGCCGATCGAAGCGGTCACGTCTGGCTGGTGCAGCAGGAACCGCGCGTGTTCACCCTGCCGCCCGACATCGCGCGCGCGTCGACCACCGATGCGCGCGCGTACTGGCTGTCCGAACGCCTGCTGCGCTGGCCGCGCACCGACACCTCCGGCCGTTTCCGCCTGTACCACTCCGCGACCGGCCAGGTGGTCGCGCGCAAGGGCGTGGCGGTCGCCGGTGCGGACGGCGCGCTGTCACTGCAGGTGGCGCAGCACGAGGTACCTGCTGACGTGGCCGAGCGTTTCCGCTGGGTGGGCGCGGGCGCCGTGCTCGAGGTGCCGGCCGACCAGCTGGATTCACTGCCCGAACTGATGCGCCGGCAACTGGTGCTGGTGCAGGAGGACGAAGACGGTCGCGTCCTCGGCGCGACCACCACCCAGTTGCCCGGCTACCTGGATGCGCGCTACACCGCGGCCGACGGCCTGGACGATCTCGGCGTGACGCTCGATCGCGGCCAGGCGCATTTCCGGCTGTGGGCGCCGACCGCGCAACGTGTGTGGCTGTGCGGCGAGCGCGGGCGCGGCGACGCGCCGCTGCTCGAGCCGATGCAGTTCGATCCGGCGACGGGTAGCTGGTCGGTGGCCACGCGCGCGCTGCGTGCCGGCGATCATTACCGCTATGTGGTGGAGGTGTTCGTGCGTGGCGTCGGCCTGGTGCGCAACCTGGTCACCGATCCGTACTCGATCAGCCTGGATGCCGATTCGCAGCGCAGCTACATCGGCGACCTGTCCTCGCCGGCGCTGATGCCGCCGGGCTGGGCCCGCGACCGTACGCCCGATGTGGTGCGCGCGCAGGAGGACATGTCGATCTACGAGCTGCACGTACGCGACTTCTCGGTCAACGACGCCAGCGTGCGCGCGCCGCTGCGCGGCAAGTACCTGGCCTTCGCTCAGTACAACAGCGACGGCATGCGCCACCTGCGCGCGCTGGCGCAGGCCGGGCTGACCGACGTGCACCTGCTGCCCGCCTACGATTTTTCCAGCGTGCCGGAAGTCGGCTGCACCACGCCCGACGTGCCCGATGCCGCGCGGGATTCGGACGCGCAGCAGGCCGCGGTCGCGGCCACCCGCGGCAGCGACTGCTTCAACTGGGGCTACGACCCCTGGCATTTCAACGCGCCCGAAGGCAGCTACGCCAGCGATGCGCACGACGGTGCCGCACGCGTGCGCGAGTTCCGGGCGATGGTCATGGCCCTGCACGGCGCCGGGCTGCGCGTGGGCATGGACGTGGTCTACAACCACACCAGCGCCTCCGGCCAGGACGCGAAGTCGGTGCTGGACCGGATCGTGCCCGGCTACTACCACCGCCTCGATGCGCAGGGTGGCATCGAACGCTCCACCTGCTGCGAGAACACCGCCACCGAGCACCTGATGATGGGGAAGCTCATGATCGATTCGGTGAAGCTGTGGGCCACGCAGTACCACGTCGACTCGTTCCGCTTCGACCTGATGGGCCACCAGCCGCGCGCGGTGATGGTGCGACTGCAGGACGAGGTCAACGCCGCGGCCGGGCGACCGGTGCAGCTGATCGGCGAGGGCTGGAACTTCGGCGAAGTCGCCAATGGCGCGCGCTTCGTGCAGGCCTCGCAGCTCTCGCTCAACGGTACCGGCATCGGCACCTTCAGCGATCGTGCCCGCGACCACGCGCGCGGCGGCTCGGGCTTCGACAACGGCATCGACCTGATCCGCAGCCAGGGTTGGCTCAACGGCCTGTACTACGACGACAATGGCAGCGGCGGCGGCCACACGCACAACGCGCTGATGTGGTCGGCCGACATCATCAGGGTCGGACTCGCCGGCTCCATCCGCAGCTATCCGCTGACCACCCACTGGGACGCGACGCTGCCGCTGGAACGGATCGACTACAACGGCCAGCCGGCCGGCTACGTGGTCGATCCGCAGGAAGTGGTGAACTACGTCGACAACCACGACAACCCCACCCTGTTCGACGCCAATGTCTACAAGCTGCCACGCACGACCAGCCGCGAGGACCGGGCCCGGGTGCAGGTCCTGGGCGCGGCGCTCACCGCCTTCAGCCAGGGCGTGGCCTACTTCCATGCCGGCATCGACACCCTGCGCAGCAAGTCGCTGGACCGCAACAGCTACGACAGCGGAGACTGGTTCAACGCGCTCGACTGGACCTATCGCAGAAACAACTTCGGCGTCGGCCTGCCGATGCAGTCCGACAACGGCGGCAACTGGCCGGTGATGGCGCCGCTGCTGGCTGATCCGTCGATCGCGCCGATGCCGGCCGACATCGCATGGACGCGCGACGCGTTCCGCGACCTGCTGCGCATCCGGTCCAGTTCCACACTGCTGCGCATGCGTACCGCCGGCGACATCGAACAGCGCCTGCGCTTCCACAACACCGGCAGCGCGCAGGAACCGACGGTGCTGGTGGCGCACCTGGACGGGCGCGGCTATCCCGGCGCCAACTTCCGCGAGCTGGTCTACCTGATCAACGCCGACAAGCGCGCGCACGCGCTGCCGATCGCCGCCGAGGCGGGCAAGGGCTACAGGCTGCATCCCGTGCACCGCGCACGCGATGCCGCCGACCGTCGCGCCGCGGCCGCGCGCTACGACCGGGAAAGCGGCACCTTCCACGTGCCCGCCCGCACCGCGGTTGTGTTCGTGGTGCCCTGAGCCGGGGGCATCGCCGCCGTGCCCGTTCTCGCGCTAGGATGCGCGCGGGGATGCCGCGCGGGGGCGCGGCGGGGGAAAGGACATGCAGACACGGATGTGGGCGTTCGCGCGGCGGCTCGCGGTGGCCCTCCTGGCCGTTGCGGTGGCATCGCCGGCTTCGGCGCAGGCGCAGATCGACTTGACGCCGTACGTCAGGCGCGACCATTACGAGACCATCAAGATCTCGCCCGATGGCAAGCACCTGGCGGCGACGGTGCCGCTGGAGGACCGGACGGTCCTGGTCGTGCTCGACCGCGCCGACAAGAAGGTCGTCGCCGGCGGCATGGGCGTCGCGAACTCGGCGGTGTGGGACTTCTGGTGGGTCGACGAGACCCGCATCGTCATTTCCATGGCGCAGAGCTTCGGCAGCAAGGATCCGCTGTACGCCACGGGCGAACTCCACGCGCTCGAACTCGACGGGAGCCGGGTGAAGCGACTGTTCGGCCGCAAGGACGATGTCGGCCTGGTGCAGCGCTACGGGGCGGGCGATGCGGTGGAACTGGCGACGGTCATCGATCCCCTGCCCGAGGAGCCGGGCGCGGTGATGATCGCGACCTGGATCCCGGGTGCGACCCCGAAGACCCAGGTGGAAACGCTCAACCTGCGCAGCGGCCGCCGCAACGTGGTCGTCTCCGCGCCGGTGCGTCGCGCCGGCTTCACCCTCGATCCGGCCGGCGCCGTGCGCTTCGCTGATGGCCTGGACGAGCGCAACTACCGCAAGCTGCATTACCGCGAGGGGGCGGACGCACCCTGGAAGCTGGTCAACGATTCGGCGCAGAGCGGCTTCATCGCCGAGGCGCTCGGCATGGCGGCCGACGGCATCACCGCCTACGTTCAGGTCAGCCAGGCTCGGGGGCCGGACCAGATCGAGGCCTGGGACATGCGTACGCTTGCGCGCAAGCCGCTGCTGCGCGATCCGGTGGTCGATCCCGACGCGATCCTCTTCGACGTCGACGGGCGCACGCCGGTCGGCGCGCGCTACATGGACGACGGCATCCGCATGCGCTTCTTCGACGAGGGGTCGGCCATGGCGCGCCGTTACCGGATGCTGGAAAAGGCCATGCCAGGGTCGGGAGTCGAGATCACCTCGACCACCCGTGATGGCCGGCTGATGATGGTTCGCGCCTGGAACGACCGCGAGGCGGGCGAGTACCTGCTGTTCGATACCGAGGCCAAGACCGCCAACGGGGTGTTCGCGCGCATGGTCTGGTTCGCGCCCGGGACGATGGCGCCCACGCGCAAGGTGGAGCTCCAGGCGCGCGATGGCGTGGTGCTGCATGGCTACCTCACGCGCCCGCAGGCCGCGGCGGATGCGCCGCTGCCGACGGTGGTGATGCCGCACGGGGGGCCGTACGGCATCCACGATGCCTGGGACTTCGACCTCGACACGCAACTGCTCGCCGCCGCGGGGTATGCGGTGCTGCGGATCAACTACCGGGGTTCCGGCAATTACGGACGCGCCTACCGGGCGCTCGGCGCGCAGGAATGGGGCGGGACGATGCAGGACGACCTCACCGACGCCACCCGCTGGGCGATCGGGGAGAAGGTCGCCGACCCGGCGCGCATCTGCATCGTCGGGGCGAGCTACGGTGGCTACGCGGCGCTGATGGGCGCGGCGAAGGAACCCGATCTCTATCGTTGTGCGGTCGGCTACGTGGGCGTCTACGACCTGCCGGCGCTGCATGCCGACCGCGCGCGCTCGGCCGCCTGGATGCGGCATTGGGCCAACGACTGGATGGGCGAACGCGACACCCTGGCCGCACGCTCGCCCGTGAACCTGGCGGACCGGATCAGGGTGCCGGTGTTCCTCGCCGCCGGCGGCGCCGACGACATCGCGCCGATCGTGCACAGCAAGCGCATGCAGCGCGCGCTCGAGGCGGCCGACGTGCCGGTGCAGACCCTCTACATCGACAGCGAAGGCCACGGCTTCCGCAAGGAGGAACACAGGCGCCGCTACTACACGCAGCTGCTCGCGTTCCTCTCCGAGCACCTCGGGGGCGCCACCGGTCATTGAGTTCTGCGTCCGTGACGCAGGTTGCGGACAGCGCGTCGCGTGACGCTACACTGCCGCGTTTCCGGGGAGAGGTGGGGATGCCCGATCTGGGTTCGCGGGCGGCAGGGGACGACGATGCGGCCGCGTCTGGTCCAGGCCTGTCCACGGCTGACCTTCGTTTGTCGGAAGTGCTGGCGCATATTTCGCGCGAGGCGCTGCAGGCCGAGGGACTGGACGATGTGCTGCAGCGGATCGTCGACTGCGTGGCGCGCCGGCTGCCGGTGCCGATCGCCAGCATCGTCCTGCTCGACGACGGCGGCAGCCGCTTCATCAAGGAAGTCTGGGCCGGCGACCTCCCCTTCGCGGCATTCGACGTGGCGATCTGGGATGTGTCGATGGGCGTCGCGGGGCGCTGCGCGCGCACCGGAAAGGCGCAGCTGATCGCCGACGTGGCCGTGGATCCGGACTACGTGATGGGCAACCCCGCGGTCCGCTCGGAGTACGTGGTGCCGATCCGGCACCGCGGCCGCCTCCACGGCGTGCTCAACATCGAGAGCACGGACGAGGAATTCTTCACCGCCGAGACGTGCGCGGTGTTCGATGCGATCGCGCACCAGGTCGCCGGTGCGATCCACCTCGCGCGGGTGGTCGCCGAGCTGGAGGCGGCCAACCGCAAGCTGCGCGAGTTGTCGACGGTCGACGGGCTCACCGGACTGGCCAATCGCCGCAGTTTCGACGAGCGGCTGGCCGAGGAGTGCGCGCACCAGTCCGGGCGCGACGCTCCGCTGGCGTTGCTGCTGGTCGACGCGGATTGTTTCAAGCAGCTCAACGACGCGCTCGGGCACCTGCACGGCGACGAATGCCTGCGCCGGCTGGCGCTGATCTGCAGCGAGTTCGCCGGCAGCGAGGCCGATCTGGCCGCGCGCTACGGTGGGGACGAACTGGCGTTGCTGCTGCCCGGGTGCGACGAGACCGGGGCGCTGGCGATCGCCGAACGGCTGCGCCAGCGGGTGGAGGATGCGGCGATGGCGCATCCGGTGTCCGTGGTCGCGCCGTGGATGACCGTCAGCATCGGCGTGTTCGTCGCGCCAGCCGGGCAGGCGCGCTCGCCGACGCGGATGCTGTCGGCCGCGGATCGCGCGCTGTACGCCGCCAAGCTGCAGGGTCGCAATCGCGTCGCCGGCTGGGACCGTTCGCGCAGCGAGCTCGAGGGCGCGGGCGCCTGATGCCCGAGCATCCGCTCAGGCAGCGGCCGGGCGCGCCGTCGCCCCCACCCGTCGCCGCACCGCATCGATGTCGCGCACCTCGCGCACCTCGATACAGCCGGTGTCGGTCCAGGGCAGCTGCTCGGCCAGGCGCAGCGCCTCCTCCAGGCTGTCGGCCTCGATCAGGTTGAAGCCCGCCAGCATTTCCTTGGTCTCGGCGAAGGGACCGTCGACCACGCTCACCTTGCCGCCGCGGCGACGGACGGACTTCGCCGTCTTCGCCGGCTCCAGCTGCTGGAAACCGAGCAGGGTGCCGCGTTCGGCGAGTTCATCGGCGCTTTCCAGGCAGTGGCGCATGCGCCGGTCGTACTCGCCTTCGGGCAGCGCCTCGAGCAGCGTGTCGTCTGTATAGACCAGCAGCAGGTATTGCATCGCGAAATTCCTTGTCCTGGGGTGGTGGAGGCGGCTCAGTCGGCCTTGCCGGCCTCGGCGCCGCCGCGGCCGAGTGGATCGGGCAGGGGCTCGCCCGCCGGTGTGAAGGCCAGCGAGACGGAGTTCAGGCAGTGGCGCTCGCGGGTCGGCGGCGGTCCGTCGGGGAACACGTGGCCCAGGTGGCTGCCGCAACGCGCGCAGACTTCCTCGGTGCGGACCATGCCATGGCTGCTGTCGCGCACGTAACGGATGTGTTCGGGCGCGTAGGGCGCGAAGAAGCTCGGCCAGCCGGTGCCCGAGTCGAACTTGGCGGAGGAGCGGAACAGCGGCAGCCCGCACAGCCGGCAGGTGTAGACGCCCTCGCGCTTGTTGTCGAGGAACACGCCGCAGAACGGCGCCTCGGTGCCGTGCGCCAGCAGCACGCGGCGTTCGGCCTCGTCGAGGGTGGACTCGAGGCGGGCGCGCTGGGTGGCGTCGGGGGGCGTCAGGTCGAAGCCGGGCATGGCGGATTCCTCGGGCGTTGCGGACGTGCTGGTGCGGAGGCGAGTGTGCCAGCTTCGCGCCGCGGGCGCGTGTCCCCGCATCGACCGTTCGCGCATCCTGCAGTTCGCAGTGGCCGCGACGCCAGCGCGAGGCGCGGTCTCATTCCGTGTCGGGCAGCTTGAACCAGGCCTCGACCTCGCCCTTGAGCTTGATGGTCAGCGGCTGGCCGCGGCGGTCGAGCGCCTTGCCCGCGGCGACGCGGATCCAGCCCTCGCTCACGCAGTACTCCTCCACGTCGCGCCGCTCCACGCCCTTGAAGCGGATGCCGATGCCGCGTTCGAGCATCGCCGCGTCGTAGTGGGGACTGCGCGGGTCGTTGGACAGGCGGTCGGGGGGCGTATCGGTCATGGTGGGGCGCTGCGGGAAACCTGGCGCATTGTAGCCGAGCCCTCAGCCGCGCCCGGCGACGCGCACCATCCGCTGCAGCAGGTGTTCCATCGTGGCGTCGAGATCGGCGCACTTGCCGCCGTGCACCGGCGAGGTCTGCAGGATCGCGCTGCGTTGCGCGGTCAGCCAGTGGAAGCGGGCGCGCGGCGGCAGCAACCCGATCGGCCCGGCATCGGCGCCGCCGCGGCAGACGGCTTCGATCGCGCCGAGCAGCCGCCGCACCAGCGCCAGGTCGAGCGAGGGGTCGAGCGCCAGTGCCCGCGCCTCGTCGAGCTCGATGCGCACGTCGAGGTGGCCACGCGCCGCGCACGAGAGCAGGATCCCGACATTGATGAACTCGCCGCGCTCCACCCGCGGTACCAGCCGGATCGCCGCGTAGTCGTAGAACTCAACCGCGCGCATCGGCGATTCCTCCGACGAAGGCGTTGCGCTGCTGGACGCGACGCAGCAGGTAGTCGACATAGGCCCGACGCTGGCCGGCGGCGTCGGCGAACGCATCCGGTCCGTCGAGCCACGCGTCGGGCACCTGCGCGACGATGCCGGCGATCAGCTGCGGGGTGAGCATCGACGCAAGTTCGGCGTCCACCTGCCCGACGTGGTCGGCCCATCGCAGCAGCACGTGGTCCCGGATCAGCGGGAACGCCGTGTCGGCACGCGACGGATCCCCGTCCCAGCCGTGGTGGAAGTACAGCGCCGCGCCGTGGTCGATCAGGACCAGACGCCGGTGCCACAGCATCAGGTTGGGGTTGCGCGCGGTGCGGTCGACGTTGCTGCAGAAGGCATCGAACCAGACGATGCGCGAGGCCAGCACCGGGTCGGGTTCCCATGCCAGCGGATCGAAGTTGGCCGCGCCCGGCAGGTAGTCGATCGCCAGATTCAGGCCCGCGCTGGCGCGGACCAGCGCCTGGATCTCCGGATCGCCCTCGGTGCGCGCGAGCACCGGATCGAGCTCGGCGAAGACGATCTCGGGCACGTCGAGTCCGAGCGCGCGGCCGAGTTCGCCGACGATCCACTCCGCCACCAGCGCGCGCGGCCCCTGGCCGGCGCCGCGGAACTTGACGACGTACATGCCGTCGTCGTCCGCTTCCACCACGGCCGGCATCGAGCCGCCCTCGCGCAGGGGCGTGACGTAGCGGGTGACCTGGACGGTGCGCGGCATGGCCGGAAGGATAGCCGCGTCCGCCGGGCGGTGCGCGCACGGGTCAGGGCGCCTCGCCCCGGCCCTGCGCCTTCGCGCGCGCGATCACTGCGCGCACCAGCGCGCGGTCGCGATGGCGCGAGATCGGCACCGCGCCGAGCGCAAGCGCGTGTTCGCGCAGATCCGTGCTCACGTCGTAGTGCGCGCCGCTGGTCTTGTCCTGGAAGGCGCGGCGCGGAAGACCCAGCCGTGCGGCGAAGGCATGCAACTCGTCCAGCGTGTCGGCCATCAGGTGCGCCCAGCGCCTGCCGCGCCAGAGGGTGACCGCATCGTCGACGTAGACCGCCATGGCTGCAGCATAGCAACGCGGCCGCGCCGCGCCGCGCAACCCTGCGTCCCGCGGGCGGCCTTGCGCCGGCGCGTTGCGATCGGCTGCAATCCGCCTTCCCCCAGACAGGAACGGAACCGTCCATGGAATACCGTTATCTAGGCGCATCGGGTTTCCGGGTGCCCGCGCTCAGCTTCGGCACCGGCACCTTCGGCGGCAAGGGCGATTTCTTCAGGCATTGGGGCGATACCGATGCCGCCGGCGCGCGCCGCCTGGTCGAGATCTGCCTCGACGCCGGCCTGACCATGTTCGACACCGCCGACATCTATTCGAACGGCGCGGCCGAGGAGGTCCTCGGCCAGGCGATCCGCGGCCGTCCGCGCGACGCGCTGATCCTGTCCACCAAGGCGACCTTCCGCTTCGGCGACGGCGAGAACCAGGTCGGTTCCTCGCGTCACCACCTGATCAATGCGGTCGAGGGCTCGCTGCGCCGCCTGGGCACCGACTACATCGACCTGTTCCAGCTGCACGGCTTCGATGCGCGTACGCCGGTGGAGGAAACGCTGTCGACGCTCGACACGCTGGTGCGCGCCGGCAAGATCCGCTACCTCGGCGTGTCGAACTTCTCGGGCTGGCACCTGATGAAGTCGCTGGCGGCGGCCGAGCGCCACGGCTGGACGCGCTACGTCGCGCACCAGGCGTACTACTCGCTGGTCGGCCGCGACTACGAGTGGGAACTGATGCCGCTGGGACTCGACCAGGGCGTGGGCGCCGTGGTCTGGAGTCCGCTGGGCTGGGGCCGCCTGACCGGCAGGCTCCGGCGTGGCGCGCCGCTGCCGGAAACGAGCCGGCTACAGTCCAGGGCGGTGTCCGACAGCGGCCCGCAGGTCGACGACGCGTACCTGTACGACGTGGTCGATGCCCTCGACGCGGTGGCGGCGGAAACCGGCAGGACCGTGCCGCAGGTCGCGCTGAACTGGCTGCTGCAGCGGCCGACGGTATCCTCGGTCATCATCGGCGCGCGCAACGAGGAGCAGCTCAGGCAGAACCTCGGCGCGGTCGGCTGGACCCTGTCGCCCGGGCAGGTGGCGAAGCTGGATGCGGCCAGTGCGGTGGCGCGGCCGTATCCCTACTGGCACCAAGTGCCGTTCGCCTATCGCAATCCGCTGCCCGTGCCTGCGTGAAGCGACCCCTCCGTCGCGCCCGCGCCGCGGCGCAAGGTCGACGACGCGACGAAAAAAGCCCCTGCATGCCGGGGCTATCGCTTGATCGTTCCCCAGGCGTCCGGGGAGGCGCGGCTCAGTTGCTCGCCACCGACGCCCGACGCACCTCGTCGCGTACCCACGCGTCGATCATGTGCTTCTCGTAATACAGGTGGTCGTTCCCGATGTTGAGGCCGCCGCCGGTCAGGTAGCCGGTATCGCGCAAGGCGCGGCTGCCTTCGGCAATCAGGCTGCCGTCGGCGGCGTAGTGCCTGAAGTCGAGCTTCATCGAAGGGGGGTAATGGTCGCGCAGGATGCGCACGTCCTGCATGTGCATGCCATGCCACGGCTCGTAGCGCCCGGCGCGCGCGATGTCGGTGATCGTCACCTCGAGGCGCTCGCCCTCGGGCAGGCGCTTCCCGGCGGATTCGCGCAGGTGCTCGGCCAGCTGGTGCACCCAGTTGCCCTGGCTGGCACGCCAGCGATTGCCGCTGAACTTGAGGTCGGTGAACTCGGCCGGATCGGTCCACTGCACGCTGACCGCGCCGTCGGCGGGCAGGCTGCGGGGGGCGTCGGGATCGGTGACGTTGCGGGTCCTGGCGCCAGCGGTGGCGGTGGCGAACAGGACGACGAGGATCAGGAGGAGGCGCACGGTGCGGGTCATGGCAGGGCTCCGGGGCAACAGGCGCAGTCTGCGCCCGCCGAGCTTAACGGTCCAGAAAACCGCGCTGGCGACCGACGCGCGGCGCTTCGCACGCGACCGTTGGCGCCTGAACCGCTTGCGCGCGGGGCGCCGGCGTTCACGCCCCGCACGCAGCGGGCGACGCCATGATGCGGGCCGATTCCTGCAACGGACGTCCGCGCATGATCCGCCTTACGCCCCTGTTCGCCCTGCTGCTGGCGCTTGTGTCGGCGCAGGCCCTCGCCGACCCGGAGAAAGCCGCCGCGCTCACCCCGGACACCGTCAATGCCGCGACCGGCGATGCCGCCGGCGCACTGCTGCGCGCCCAGGTCCTGCTCGAACGCGCGCGCTTCTCCCCGGGCGAGATCGACGGCGGTGCGGGCAGCAACACCACCCGTGCGATCGCCGGCTTCCAGCGCGCCCGCGGTCTCGAGCCGACCGGCGAACTCGACCCGGCGACATGGAAGGCGCTGGCCGAAGACGACGCGCCGGCGCTGGTCGGCTACACGCTCACCGCCGAAGACGTGGCAGGCCCGTTCCACGAGATTCCCGACGACATCATGGAGAAGGCGAAGC
Source organism: Luteimonas saliphila (assembly GCF_016774335.1). Lineage (GTDB taxonomy): Bacteria > Pseudomonadota > Gammaproteobacteria > Xanthomonadales > Xanthomonadaceae > Luteimonas > Luteimonas saliphila. The sequence continues at coordinate 36,778 of NZ_JAETWA010000011.1, forward strand.
TCGATGCGCTCGGCTTCGCCTCGGTGGAGGAAGCGGTCGGCGAGAAATTCCATGCCTCGCCGACATTGCTGGCCAGGCTCAATCCGGGCAAGAAGCTGGCCGCGGGGACGGAGATCGTGGTCCCCAATGTCGCCGGCTTGCCGGCGCTGGCGCCGGCCGCGACCGTGTTGGTCGACAGGAGCGATTCCGTGGTGCGGCTGCAGGATGCCGACGGCACGGTCTACGCGCAGTTCCCGGCCTCGACCGGAAGCGAGCACGATCCGCTGCCGATCGGCGAATGGAAGATCGAGGGCGTCGCCACCGATCCGACCTTCCACTACAACCCCGAACTGTTCTGGGATGCTGACGAGTCGCACGCCAAGGCGACCCTGCCGCCCGGCCCGAACAATCCGGTCGGCACGGTCTGGATCGACCTGTCGAAGGAGCACTACGGCATTCACGGCACGCCCAGTCCGGCAAAGATCGGCAAGACCCAATCGCATGGCTGCATCCGCATGACCAACTGGAGCGCGCGCGCGGTGGCCGACGCGGTCAAGCCCGGGACGCCGGCGCTGCTGCAGGAGTGAGTGCGTGCGCTGGTTGATCGGGCTGGCGCTGGCGTTGCTGACCGCGAACCTGGTCTGGTGGCTGCTGCGCGGCAGCGACGGTCCGCTGTGGCGGCAAAGCCCGACGCCGACGGTCGGGCCGGACGTCGCGGGCGATGAGCCCGCACGACCGGGGCCGGCGGTGCTCACGGGCGCGCCCGCACGGCCGGACACGCCAGCACCGGGCAACGCGGGCGCCGGGGCGAGGCGCACGACCGCGCCGGACGCGACTGCCGGGCCGCGCATCGCGAACCTGCCCGCATCGCCGGCCGGCCTGATCGTGCCGGTGCAGGGCCTGGGCGCCAGCGACCTGCAGGACACCTTCGGCGATGCGCGCGGCGGCGAACGCATGCACGAGGCGCTCGACATCATGGCGCCGGCCGGCACACCGGTGCTGGCGGTCGCCGACGGCCGCATCGAGAAGCTGTTCGACAGCGAGCGCGGCGGCCTGACCATCTACCAGTTCGAGCCATCCGGCGCCTGGTGCTACTACTACGCGCACCTGCAGGCCTACGCCCCGGGCCTGGCCGAGGGCAAGGACGTCAGGCGGGGCGAGGTGATCGGTTTCGTCGGCAGCAGCGGCAACGCCGACCCGGCTGCGCCGCACCTGCACTTCGCGGTGTTCGCGCTGACGCCCGAGCGGCAGTGGTGGAACGGCACGCCGGTCAATCCGTATCCGTTGCTGGCCGGCACCGACGCGCGCTGAAGCGGCGCGCGCGCCGGGTCCGATTCTCCGCTAATCTGGGTCCATCACCCGATGGCGCAGGATCCACCACGGACGGAGTGAAGGGGAAGGATTCCCGGTCTGCAGCGGTGTGCGTGCCGGTCACCGCGGCTGCCTCGACCCTCGTGCCGGTGCCGCGCGCATGGCGCGGCGTGGCTGGCGTTGGCCTGGCTGTTGTTGCTGTCGGCCTGCGATTCCGGCCTGTCGGCCTCGGACCGGCGTTCGCGTCACCAGGGCGTGCTCGAGCGCGCCTTCTCCGATCCGCGCGCACAGGCGCTGGCGATCGCGGCCGAACATGGCGATGCGGCCGAAGTGCGCCGCCTGATGCGCGGCGAGGGCGTGGATCCGGACGCGATCTTCGGCAGCAGCGACGGCGGCATGCCGCTGCTGGTGTGGCCGATCTACAGCAAGAGCCCGGAAGGCCTGCGCGCGATGCTGGAGAACGGCGCCGATCCGAACGCGAAGAAGCGCTCCCCCAGCGATCGCGGCGAGCACTACCACGCCGACGCCATGGTCTGGGCGGCCGAGCGGGACGATCCCGTCTACCTGCAGCTGCTGCTCGACCACGGCGGCGACGCGGATACGCGCAACGCCAACAACGAGGCGCTGCTGTTCCACGCCTTCATCAAGCAGAACCAGTGGCGCAACGTGCAGTTGCTGGTGGAGCGGGGGGCGGATGCGAATGCGAACGTATCTGCTGGGCGCCGATACTGAACGTCTATGCATCTCGTGGCGGGTTCATGATGGTGCACTGGCTGCTGGGGCATGTTGCCGATCCTGCGCTGGACTACGCGTACGGCGAGCCTGTGCAAAGCGCGGGCTCTCAGGCCATCGAGGCGATCTTCTGGCATCCGGGCAACCCGGACGATCCCGCATGGCAGCGCAAATGTCAGCAATGGTCGCTGTCTGCTGGGCACGAGCGCCCTCCGATGCCGGGGCACTACCGTGTGATGCGGGAACGCCGGGGCTTTCCGCATGAGGAAACGGAAATCCCATTGCTCTGAGGCACTCCAATGACAGGGACCGTCATGACGACTCGACACGAAGAACAGAGGCTCCTGCTGCAGCAGCTTCGCGAGAGTGGAGATCCCACGCTCACTGCGCATGCAGGGCGATATCGAACGCGCCGGCGCCTCGACGCGGGGGCAGCTGGCGCGGGTCGGCGCGCAACTGGAGGCCGGGCTCGACGCCACCGGCGAGCGCATCCTGGGTGTCGCCGGTCGCGCGCCAGCGGCTGGCGCCGCGCTGGGCGGCACCACCGGCATGCTGGCCGGCACGGTCGTGACCTGCGGCCCGGGGGATCCCTTCACCGCGATCGACGTGGCCAGCACGGTATGCCTGGTGCAGCAGGCGAAGGGCAGCGTCCACGAGGCGGTGGAACGCCACGGCATGGCCAGCGCGGTGATCCCGAGCCTGGACAGCGAGATCGCGCGGCGCGAACAGGCCGCGCGCGAACTGCTGCAGTCACGCAGTACCGCGCTGCAGGCGGAGGCGGCTGGCCGCGACCGGCAGGCTCGCGCGCAGAACCCGTCCGTGCGCACGTTGCTGCCGGGGAAGCGGGAGAGGCGCTGGACCGCTTCCTCGGCGCCCTGAAATCCGGGGACGCGGCGACGATTTCCGAGGCATCGAAGCGCCTGATGGGCACCCCCGCCGCGCAGGCCTGGCTCGCCGACGGGCGCGCGCGGCTCGATGCCGCACCCGCGCGTGCGGCCACGGCGGGAGGGCAGGAGCCGGCGATCGAGCCGGTGCGCTCGCGACCCCCCGAGGCGATGTTGGTGCGACAGCCGGGTCGCCGGCGCCTGCTCCAATCCCACTCACAAGGCACGCGCGCTGGACCGCCGCGCCCCGGTCCAGGCCACGCGCCTGCCGGGTCGGCCGGGCGTGCCGGCGATCCGGAGCGCAACGTGCGCACGACCCCGCGCGGCCCTGCGACGGCTACTCCAGCAAGGGTTCCAGCGCCGTCCACACGTGGTCGAGCAGCTTCGGCTGCGCCGCGACGGTCGGATGCAGGTTGTCGTCCTGGTAGGCCTCGCGGTCGAGCGCGATCGGTTCGAGCAGGAACGGCAGCAGCGCGGTGTCGAACAGCCGCGACAGGTCGCGGTAGTTGCGTTCGAAGCCGGCGGTGTAGTCGGCGCCGAGGTTGGGCGGCATGCGCATGCCCACCAGCAATACCTTCGCGCCGACGTGCTGCGAGGCGCCGATCATGCGGGCGAGGTTGCGCCGCGCCTCCGCCAGCGGCAACCCGCGCAAGCCGTCGTTGGCGCCGAGCGCGATCACCACCACGTCCGGCCGGTGGCGCAGCACCTCGCCGACGATGCGTGCGGAGCCGCCGGCGGTGGTTTCGCCGCTGATGCTGGCGTTGACCACGCGCCAGCCTGGCCTGTCCTGCGCCAGCCGTTCGCCGAGCAGCGCCACCCAACCCTCCCGCGCGGACATGCCGTAGCCCGCCGACAGCGAATCGCCCATCACCAGCACCGTGCGCGGCGCCGGGTCCGCCGCGGGCGCGGGCTGGGCGAACGCGGGCAGCAGCGCCAGCAGCGCGAGTAAACCGATGGCCCATTGCATCGGGCGCCGGCAGGCCGCATAACCTTCTCTCATCTGTGTCCTCGTCCGTCTCGCGCCGTAGCGCCTGCGGTCCACGATAACCAATCCGGAATGAACATGGCTGACGCCCCCGCGCCGCGTGCCGCCGTCTCCCACGGCCCGCCGAATCCGTCCGCAGCGCCCGCGTTGCATGTCGCTGGCCTGGGCAAGCGGGTCACGCTGCCCTCGGGCGAACTGACCATCCTCGAAGGCGTCGGCTTCGAGATCGCCCGCGGCGACGTGGTCGCGATCGTCGGCGCCTCCGGCTCCGGCAAGAGCACCCTGCTGTCGCTCCTGGCCGGACTCGATACGCCGAGCGACGGCAATGTGACGCTGGACGGCGCCACGATCTCGACGCTCGACGAGGACGGCCGCGCGAAGGTGCGTGGCGACAAGGTCGGCTTCGTGTTCCAGAACTTCCAGCTGCTGCCCTCGCTCACCGCGCTGGAGAACGTGATGCTGCCGCTGGAGCTGCGCGGCGACGACGATGCGCAGTCCCCGGCGCGCGAGATGCTGCGCAAGGTCGGCCTCGGCGAGCGCCTGGACCATTATCCGAAGCAGCTTTCCGGCGGCGAGCAGCAGCGCGTCGCGCTGGCGCGCGCGTTCGTGACCCGGCCTTCGCTGCTGTTCGCGGACGAACCCACCGGCAACCTCGACACCAACACCGGCCAGGCGATCATCGAACTGCTGTTCGCGATGAACGGCGAGGCGGGCACCACCCTGGTACTGGTGACCCACGACGACCACCTCGCCGCGCGTTGCCACCGCACGCTGCGGCTGGACAGCGGCCGGCTGGTGTCGGACGAGACCCGGTGAGCCGCGCATGAGGACGCTCGCGCTCGCCTGGCGGCAACTGCGCCGCGACATCAAGGCCGGCGACATCCGCATCCTCGCCGGCGCGCTGGTGCTGGCGGTGGTGGCGGTGTCGTCGGTGGGCTTCGTCACCGACCGCGCCGAACGCGCGCTGGCGATGGAGGCCAACCGCCTGCTCGGCGGCGACGCGCTGGTGCGCGGCGACGCGCCGATCGCCGGCGCGGTGCTCGAGGCCGCGGACGCGCCCGGGCTGCGACGGACCGAAACGGTCGAGCTCGACAGCATGATCCGGGTCGGCGCAGGCGCCGACGCGCAGTTGCGCCTCGGCGACCTGCGCGCGCTGGGCGAAGGCTTTCCGTTGCGCGGCACGTTCCGCATCGCCGGCGACGACGGCGTCGAGCGCGATGCCGGCGCGATCCCCGAACCCGGCACGTTGTGGCTCAGCCGCGCCGGCGCCGACACGCTCGGCGCGCGCGTCGGCGACAGCGTCGGCATCGGCACGCGCGAATTCCGTCTCGCCGCGCTGGTGGTGCAGGAACCCGACGCCTCGATCGACTATTTCAACGTCGCGCCCAAGGCTTTCCTCAACCTCGCCGACCTCGCGTCCACCGGCCTGGTGCAGGAAGGCAGCCGCGTGCGCTATCGGCTGGTGGTGGCCGGCGGCGCGGCGGCGGTCGAGGGCTTCACCGCTGCGGCCAAGGCCAACCTCGGGCGCGGGCAGCGCATCGAGACGATCACCGACGCGCGTCCCGAGGTGCGTTCCTCGCTGGATCGGGCCGGTCGTTTCCTCGGCCTGGCGGCGCTGGTCTCGGTGGTGCTGGCGGCGGTGGCGGTGGCGATGGCCGCGCGCCGCCACAGCGAACGGCACCTGTCGGGCGTGGCGGTGATGCGCTGCCTGGGCGCGCAGCAGCGCACCCTGGTCGGCATCCATGTCGGCGAACTGGTGCTGCTGGGGCTGATCGCCTGCACCATCGGCGTGGCGATCGCGTTCGCCCTGCAATGGTCGATCGCCGGCTGGCTGTCGCAGGCATTGAAGGTGGAGATCCCGCCGGCCAGCGTGTGGCCTGCGTTGCACGGCTATGGCGTCGGCATGGTGGTGCTGCTCGCGTTCGGTGCGCCACCGGTGCTGGCGCTGCGACGCGTCCCCGCGCTGCGCGTGCTGCGCCGCGATCTCGACGGCATGGAACCCTCGGCCTGGGTGGTCGCGCTCGCAGGCCTCGGCGGCCTCGCCGCCCTGCTGTGGTGGCAGGCCGGTTCGGCGACGCTGGCGCTGTCGATGCTGGTCGGCATCGCCGCGACGCTGGCCGTGCTCGCGCTCATCGCCTGGGCGCTCATCATTGCCGTGCGTCGCTTGCGTTCGCGGCTGCGCGGCGCGCTGCGCTACGGGCTGGCCAACGTCAGCCGCCGCGCCGGCACCAGCATCGCCCAGGTCAGCGCCCTGGGCCTGGGCCTGATGGCGCTGCTGCTGCTGACCTTCGTGCGCACCGACCTGCTCGACCGCTGGCAGCTGGCGCTGTCGGAGAGCGCGCCGAACCGGTTCATCATCAACGTGCAGTCCGACCAGGTCGGGCCGGTGCGCGAGTTCATCGCCGCGCAGGGCGTGTCCGAGCCGGTGCTGTTCCCGATGGTCCGCGCGCGCCTGGTCGAGCGCAACGGCGTACCCACCTCGGGTGCGGACTATGCCGACCGTTCCGGCGATCCCGACCAGGACCGGCAGGCGCAGCGGCGTGCCGAACGCGAGTTCAACCTGTCGATGGCCGCCACCCTGCGCGACGACAACAAGGTCACCGCCGGCGAGTTCTGGAACGGCACGCCGGCGAGCCCGCAGCTGTCGGTGGAAGAGGGCTTCGCGCGCGATCTCGGCTGGCAGGTGGGCGACCGCATCGCCTTCGACATCGCTGGCCAGCGCTTCGAGGCGCCGATCACCAGCCTGCGCGATGTCGAATGGGAGAGCTTCCAGCCGAACTTCTTCGTGCTCGCCTCGCCAGGGGCGCTCGACGGCTATCCGGCCAGCCACATCACCGCGGTGCAGGTGCCGCCGGAGCGCACGCGCTTCACCGCGGAACTGGTGCAGCAGTTCCCGAACCTGTCGGTGATCGATGTCGACGCGGTGCTCGCGCAGGTGCGCAACACCGCCGACCAGGTCTCCACCGTGGTCCAGGTGGTGTTCTGGTTCTCGCTGCTGGCCGGCGTGCTGGTGCTGCTGGCGGCGGTGAGCGCCAGCCAGGACGAACGCCTGCTCGAGGGCGGGGTGATGCGCGCGCTGGGCGGCAGTCGTGGCCAGCTGCGGATGGCGCAGGTGTCGGAGTTCGCGGCGATCGGGCTGCTGGCGGGGCTGGTCGCGGCGATCGCGGCCTCGGTGCTGGCGGGCGTGATCTCGGTACAGGTCTTCGACCTGCCGTGGCGCGCGAACTGGACGCTGGCGGCGGTGGGCAGCGCGGTCGGCGTGCTGGTCACCCTGCTGGCGGGACTGTTGGCGACGCGCAAGGTGCTCGACGCGCCGCCGTCGGCGACGCTGCGCGAGCTGCAGGGGTGAGCGCGGTCGTGGTGACCGAATTCGCGCTCGAAGGCGACTTCATCGAGCTGCATCAACTGCTCAAGCTGTGTGGCGTGGTGGACAGCGGCGGCGCCGGCAAGGCGCTGGTCTCGCGCGGTGCGGTGCGGGTGGATGGCGCGGTGGAATTGCGGCGCACCTGCAAGATCCGCGCAGGGCAGGTGGTGGAAACCGGTGGCGTGCGGATCGCGGTGATGGCGGAACGCCGACCGCATCATCCGTAGCCCGGGTAAGCGCAGCGCACCCGGGACCGATCGCAAGCGCACCCGGGAACCGGCCATGGATATCGCATCCTCGTCGTCCCCGGATGCGGCCTGCGGCCTTATCCGGGCTACGCGAGGCGGGCGACGGTCCTCAGGCCGCGTAGCCGGGTAAGCGAAGCGCACCCGGGAACGAATGCCGGCGCGACTCAACCTTCCCAGCGACGCAGCACCAGGCTGGCGTTGGTGCCGCCGAAGCCGAAACTGTTGGACAGCACCGTACGCAGCTCGGCGTCGCGGCTCTCGCGCACCAGCGGCAGGTCCGCCGCCTCCGGATCGACCGTGTCGACATTGATCGAGCCGGCGATGAAGCCGCGCTGCAGCATCAGCAGGCAGAAGATCGCCTCCTGCACGCTGGTGGCGCCCAGCGAGTGGCCGGTCAGCGACTTGGTCGAGGAGAACGGCGGCATCGCATCGCCGAACACGGCGCGCATCGCGCGCAGCTCGCTGACATCGCCGACCGGGGTCGAGGTGCCATGGGTGTTGACGTAATCGATGCCGCCCTCGAGTCCGTCGATTGCCGTGCGCATGCAGGCGATGGCGCCATCGCCCGAGGGCGCGACCATGTCCGCACCGTCGGAACTCGCGCCGAATCCGACCAGTTCGCCGAGGATGGTGGCGCCGCGCGCCTGCGCATACTCCAGGCTCTCGAGCACCACCGCGCCGCCGCCGCCTGCGATGACGAAACCGTCGCGGTCGGCATCGTAGGGGCGCGAGGCGCGTTCGGGCGTGTCGTTGTACCTGCTCGACAGCGCGCCCATGCCGTCGAACAGCATCGCCATGCCCCAGCTGGCCTCCTCGCCGCCGCCGGCGAAGACCACGTCCTGCAACCCGGCCTGGATCTGCTGCGCGGCGACGCCGATGCAGTGCGCGGAGGTGGCGCAGGCCGAGGAGATGGAATAGTTCAGTCCCTTGACGCCGAACGCGGTCGCCAGGCAGGCCGACACCGTCGAGCTCATCGTGCGCGTCACCTGGTAGGGGCCGACGCGGCGGATGCCGCGCTCGCGCAGGGTGTCGGCCGACTCGATCTGGTTGGTCGGCGAACCTCCGCCCGACCCCATGATCAGGCCGGTCCGCGGGTTCGACACCTGGGCCTCGTCGAGTCCGGACTGCGCGATGGCATCGCGCAGCGACAGATAGGCGTAGGCCGCGGCATCGCCCATGAAGCGCCGCAGCTTGCGGTCGATCAGCGCCTCAACGTCCACCTGCGGCATGCCGGACACCTGGCTGCGCAGGCCCATCTCCGCATACGAGGCGTCGGCGCGGATGCCGGAGCGGCCGTGGCGCAGCGCGTCCGCGACGCTCCCGGCATCGTTGCCGATGCACGAGACGATGCCGGCGCCCGTGATCACCACGCGGCGATGGCCGGGAAGCATGCTCATGCCGTGGCGTCCCCCTGGCCGTCGGTCCGCTGGAACAGGCCCACGCGCAGGTCGCCGGCGGTGTAGATCTCGCGGCCGTCCACCAGCATGCGCGCATCGCCGATGGCGAGGATCAGCTTGCGCTGGATCACGCGCTTGATGTCGATCTCGTAGCGCACCAGCTTCGCCTCGGGTCCCACCTCGCCGGTGAACTTCACTTCGCCGCCGCCGAGCGCGCGCCCGCGACCGGGCAACCGGCGCCAGGTGAGGTAGAAGCCGATCAACTGCCACATCGCGTCCAGGCCCAGGCAGCCGGGCATCACCGGGTCGCCGCTGAAGTGGCACTGGAAGAACCACAGGTCGGGACGGATATCGAGTTCGGCCTCGATCCGGCCCAGGCCGTGCGCGCCGCCGTCGTCGTCGATATGGGTGATGCGGTCGAACATCAGCATCGGCGGCAGCGGCAGGCGGCCGCTGCCGGGCCCGAAGAGGGTGCCCTCGCCGGAGGCGATCAGTTGTTCGTAGCTGAATGAATCCTTCATCGTACCGGGCGACCCGCGAGCTTCGAGGTCGTGAAGTATCGCGGAAATACCGTGCACAAGCCGTACGCACGGGTAGGTTCCACGGATCGCCGGGACCGGGTCCGACCAAAGTCGCAGCCGCCGGCCGCCGCTGCGACGCACGCAGCCGCGGCCGGCAAGCCGGGTGCCGCTATTTCGTCCGGCGCGCGATGTAGTAGGCGGCGAGATTGCCGACGCCGGTCGCCGCCAGCAGGATCGCGAACAGGCCCGGCGAGGGCTCCTGCCAGTCGACCGCCTCGATCAGGCCGAACCCGACCGCCAGCGCCACCAGGATCACGCCCCAGCGCAGGGAGGCCTGGCGACGACGGGTTTCCTCGCCGTCGATGAGGGTGCGCAGCATTTCCTCCGAGCCGTTGGACTGGAGCATGTGTTTGCGCGCGCGCGCGTCGACCACGGCCTTGATCGCGAGGTAGATGCAGACGAACAGGGTGATGGGAATGAGAACTTCGATATCCATGGTGGCGGGATCCGGTTGATGGAGCGGGTGCGGCGGGTTCGGAACAGGAGATACCGGCCCGGCGCGACCGGTTGCAGCCGGCTTGCCGGGCACGACCCTCCGGCCTTGCAACCGCCCGCTCGAACGGCGTATCCCTGTCCCGGATGCCCGCTTTCCCCGCCCCCCAGGACACCCTGCAGGCCGACCGCGCCCTGGTCGAGGCCGTGCTCGCGGGTGCGCCTGGCGCCTTCGAGCGGCTGGTGCGCGAGTACCAGGGCCTGTGCTGGCACGTGATCGACCGCATGGTGCGCCACCCCGAGGACACCCGCGAACTGTGCCAGGAGGCCTTCCTGCGGGTGCACCAGGCCCTGCACCAGTACCGCGGCGAGAGCGCGCTGAAATCGTGGATCGCCCAGGTCGCCTATTCGGTGGCCAAGCGCCACCTGGAGAAGAAGCGGATTCCGCTGGCCGACGCCGCGGGCGGCGACGACGGCCGGTCGCTGCTGGAGAGCATCGGCGACGGCTTCGACCTCGAGGCATCGACCGCGGACGGGGAGGCGGTCGCCCTGCTGCACGCGGCGATCGAGCGCCTGCCGCCGCTGCAGCGGACGCTGCTGACGCTGTATCACCTGGAAGAGTTGCCGATCGGCGAGATTTCACGGGTCACCGGGCTCGCCGAAGGTACGATCAAGAGCCATCTGTTCCGCAGCCGCAAACAGCTGAGGGGCCTGCTGGAACCGACCGTGGGAGTCTTCGCCGCATGAACACATCCAAGCCATCGGACCGCCCTGTCGGGGACCGCCTGCCTGGCGTCGCCGAGCGCGACTGGCAGGCGCAGGAACGCGCGTTGTCGGGTGCGGCGGGCGATCGCCGCGACCTGCTGCTCGCGCGCGCGCTGCGCACGATGCCGGTATCGCAGCCGCCCGTCGATTTCGCGGCCGCGGTCGCGCGGCTCGCCGCGTCCGGGAGGCGGGACCCGGCCCCGGAGTCCAGTCTCGAACGCGTCCTGCTGCACGTGCTGCTGGCGGCGATGGCACTGACGGGCGCGGGAGCCGTGGCGGTGTACGGTGCCCGGTGGTGGACGCTGGCCGGCGAGCTGTTCGGCACGCAGGCCGCGCAGTGGGGCGTGATCGCCGCCCTGTGCCTGCTGCTGTCCTGGCTGCCGAACGGCGTGCGACGGGTGCTCGACGCGGCGGGCAGGGCGACGCCCGCCTGACCGTCGGCTCTCCTCGGGTCCGGCGTGTACGGGTCCGGAACGTTGCAACAGCCCGCGGACGGCTGCGGTCGATTTGTGGCTGCCGATCGTCCAGCGCTCCAGGGCGCCCCGCGGCCGAGCCGCCGCCAGGGCGACAGGTTCACTGGAAGCCGCCGTTCACTCCACGGTCTGCAGCTCCGTCTCGAAGCGGCGCGCATAGCCGCGCTCGTCGCTGACGCGCAGGATCTCCCCCGGCTCCATGTCCGGCGCCCCGTAGACCGCGCAGGCGATGCCGCCGTTGCCATGGCCGACGGCGTGCAGGCGATATCGGGACTGCCCACTCCCGGTCTGCGGCGGGTAATGCTTGGGCGGCTCGTGGCCGTCCAGGTCGAGTTCGTTGTTGTCGATCACGCCGCCGACGAACAGTGCACGCATGGGGGTTTGCTCCTTGGGGTTTCCGGAAGTGGGTCCTCGCTCCCTTGATGGACAGCCTGCCCGTGCGAATGTTCCCGTGCGGTCAACGTCGCGTACGCGGCACGTTGGGTGCGCCCCCTGCGCAGGGACGACCCCGGTAGAATCCGGCGCCTGGATCCGGATGCGACGCGACGATGCAAGACCCCGCCCTCGATGCGCTGCTGTTGCCGTTCGCAAGCGACCAGCTCGACTGGCCCGAAGCCGGCGCGCTGTTCCTGCGCGCACGCGAAGGCGCGGCGCTGCACGCGCATGCGCCGCGCTCGCTGGTGTGCGAACAGTCGTTCCGGCCCGAGCACGAGGCGCTGCAACGCGCCGGGTTCGACGCCCGCGTCGACGGCGACGGCGCGTACGCGCGGGTGCTGGTGCTGCCGCCGCGGCAGCGCGAGGAGGCGCGGGCGCTGCTGGCCAGGGCGCTGTCGCGCAGCGCGCCCGGCGGGATCGTCGTGGCGGCGATGCCGAACGACGCCGGCGCCCGCTCCGGCCAGGCCGACTTCGAGGCGCTGTTCGGCGCGGCCTCGGTGCTGAGCAAGCACAAGTGCCGCGTGTTCTGGGCGCCGGTGGACCGCGCCGATGCCGCGCTGGCCGCGTCGTGGCGTGACCTGGACGCGCCGCGACCGATCCTGGGCGGACGCTTCACCAGCCGTCCGGGCGTGTTCGCCTGGGATCGGGTCGACCCGGCCTCGGCGCTGCTGGCGGAACAGTTGCCACATACGCTGTCCGGGCACGGCGCGGACCTCGGCGCCGGCTGGGGCTACCTGGCTTCGGAGGTGCTGGCACGCTGCCCCGGCGTCACCGCGTTCGACGTGATCGAGGCCGAAATGCGCGCGCTCGACTGCGCGCGCAGCAACCTCGCCGCGCATGCCTCGCGCGTCGCGCTCGATTTTCGCTGGCTCGACGTCACCGCCGGGCTCGACCGGCGCTACGACTTCATCGTCTCCAATCCGCCGTTCCACGCGCTGCGCGGCGAATCGCGGCCGGAGATCGGCCGCGCCTTCATCGCGGCGGCGGCCGAAGCGCTGCAGCCGCGCGGGGTGCTGTGGCTGGTCGCCAACCGGCATCTGCCCTACGAGGAGGCGTTCGGTGCGCGTTTCGCCGCCGTGCGCATCGTCGCCCAGCGCGGCGGCTTCAAGGTCATCGAGGCGGTGCGCGGGCGGTGAGCGACTGCAGGCGTTCCGCCACGGGCCCATCGGGCGCCGATACAGGCGCCGAGCCGAGGCCGCGTCCGCCCTTGCCGGCGGCCGATACCGGATCGGCCGCACCGGCGGCAACGCCCGGCCGGGCAGGCGCTGCGATGCGCGCGCGTCGAACTTCGTGAAGCTGCTGCGGCACATCGCCAACCTCGGCTACGGCAGCCGCCGGGAGGTGCAGGCGCTGTTCGGCGAGGGCCGGATCACCGATGCCGACGGCGCCGTGCTGTATGCCGACGACCGGATCGCGCACGAATGCGTGCGCCTCGACGGCGCGCCCCTGGATCCCGCGCCGGGCATGGTGCTGATGCTGCACAAGCCCGTCGGCTACACCTGCTCGACGAAGGATGCTGGCCGCCTCGTGTACGACCTGCTGCCGCCCCGTTTCCGGCTGCGCGATCCGGCGCTGTCCACCGTGGGCCGGCTCGACCGCGACACCAGCGGCCTGCTGCTGCTGACCGACGACGGACAGTTGCTGCACCGGATCATCTCGCCACGCGCCCAGCTGCCCAAGCGCTACCTCGCGACGCTGGCGCAGCCGCTGCGCGGGCACGAGGCGGCGGTCTTCGCCAGCGGCAGCCTGCTGCTCGAATCGGAAAAGACGCCGCTGAAGCCGGCGCTGCTCGAAGCGATCGACGACACCCATGCGCGGCTGGCGATCACCGAGGGCCGCTACCACCAGGTGCGGCGCATGTTCGCGGCGGTCGGCAACCACGTCCAGGCGCTGCATCGCGAGTGCATCGGCGGCCTCGGGCTGGACGGCCTGGCGGAAGGGCGGTGGCGCGCGCTGGATGCGGCCGATCTCGAGCGCCTGTTCGCGGGGCGCGCCGCATGAGCGGGGTCGAGCCCCTGGCCTTCATGCCCGAGGCGGTGGTGTTCGACATGGACGGGCTGATGCTCGACAGCGAGCGCGCGATCATCGATTGCCTGGCGCGGGCCGCCGCCGAAGCCGGACATCCGTTGGAGCAGGCGCTGTGGCTGTCGATGGTCGGGCAGGGGGATGCCGCCTGCCGAGCGATCCTGGCCGAGCGACTCGGTGCCGAGGCTACGCAGGCCCTGCTGCAGCGCTCGCAGGCGCTGTACGAGGTGCGCGTCGACGCCGGCGTACCGCACCGGCCCGGCATCGTGGCGCTGCTCGATTGGCTGGCGCAGCGCGCGATCCCGCGCGCGGTGGCCACTTCGACCCGGCGTCCGCTGGCCCTGCGCAAGCTGCGCGCGGCCGGACTGCTGGACCGGTTCGACACGGTTTGCACCAGCAGCGATGTGGCGCTGCCGAAGCCGGCGCCGGACGTCTATCTGCTCGCGGCGTCGCGGCTGCAGGTCGATCCCGCGCGCTGCCTGGTGCTGGAGGACTCGCCGACCGGCGTGCGCGCCGCGCTGGCGGCGGGCATGACCCCGGTGCAGGTGCCGGACATGCTGGCGCCGGACGAGGCGGTGCGTGCGCTGCGGCATCGCATCGTGGGCTCGCTGGACGAGGCGCGCTGCCTGCTGGCGGCGCGACTGGCGGCGGGTCGCGCCTGAAGGCGCTCCTACGGGGTGCCCGGACCTTGCGCGGGCGGTAGGAGCGGCTTCAGCCGCGACCGTGGGCAAGGGGGCGGGGCATGCGGCGCGGGCATCCGGACGCCCTGCGTTCCGGGCCAGCTTCCTCCACGCGCGCAAGCGCGGTGTCAGCCCGTCAGGAGGGCACGCCAGCCGTCGAAACCGAGCGCGCGCACGGTGGCGATGTTGCGTTCGATGATCGCATCGGGTTCCGGATACGCCGCCACCGCCCGGTCCACGCTGTCCTCGCGCAGCAGGTGCAGGATCGGCCAGGGCGCGCGGTTGGTCAGGTTGTCGGCATCGTCCGCCGCGCAGTCGGCGAAGCGGTAGTCCGGGTGGAAGCTCGCCACCTGCAGCACGCCATCGAGTTCCATCGCCTCGACCAGCGCGTCGGCATCGTCGAGGAAGTCGTTGAAGTCGAGGAAATCGCCGAGCACCTGCGGATGCACCAGCAGGGTGGTATCCACGCGCTCCGCCGGCGTGTCGCGCAGCAACGCCATCTCCTCGCCCAGCTGTTCGAGCAGGGCCCGCGGCGTACTGGCGTCGCTGACCACGATCCGCACCTGCTGCCGGGCGTACACCGCCTTGGCGAAGGGGCACAGGTTCAGGCCGATCACCGCGCGCTCCAGCCAGCGGCGGATGTCGTGCTCGACCGCTTCGGCGTCCATCGCTGTCTTCTCAGTCGCGGAAGTTGTCGAACTGCAGCGGCAGGCCGAAGTCCTCGCCGCGCAGCAGCGCCATGGCCGCCTGCAGGTCGTCGCGCTTCTTGCCGTTGACCCGCAGCTTGTCGCCGTTGATCTGGCTGTCGACCTTGAGCCTGGCGTCCTTGAGCTTGCCCTGGATCTTCTTCGCCAACTCGCGCTCGATGCCCTGGCGCACCGTGACCTTCTGGCGCGCGCCGGCGACGTTGGTGTCGATGTCGCCGAACTCCAGGCAGCGCGCGTCGATCTTCCGCGCGATCAGCCGCGCACGCAGGATGTCGGTCATCTGCTGCAGCTGGAACTCGCTGGGCGCCGACTGGGTGATCACCGCGTCCTCGCGCACGAAGCTCGCCTCCACGCCCTTGAAGTCGAACCGGGTCGACAGCTCGCGATTGGCCTGGTCGACGGCATTGATCAGTTCGTGGGTATCCACTTCGGAGACGATGTCGAAGGAAGGCATGTTGGTCCGGTAGCGTGAATGGGTGGAAATGGATACGTCGCGACGCCGGCTCGAGAAACTGCGGTAGCGCCTCGGGCGGGATCGCCTGCCGCGAGCGAGCGCCCGTTCGCGGCTGAAGCCGCTCCTACGAAAATGCTGGCCGGACCATAGGGTACCGCATGGTTGCGCACGCAACGGATGCGCGCGGGCGTGGCAGACCTTACCGTGTCGCCGCGCCTGCCGTGGGCGCGCCACGGAACGTTGCGTGACCCCTTCCCCCCTCATCGGCATCGTCGGCAGCGCCGGCACCTACGGCCGCTGGCTGCGCGGGTTCTTCGAGCGGCGCATGGGGCTGCAGGTGATCGGCCACGACCCAGGCGATGCCGGCGGCCAGACCCCCGAGGCGCTGCTCGAGCGCGCGGACGTGCTGCTGTTCGCGACCCCGATCCGCTCCACCGCGGCGCTGGTGGACGAGTACGTGCGCCTGTCCGCCGGGCGCGAAGCCGGCCGGCTGTGGCTCGACATCACCTCGATCAAGCAGGGCGCGGTCGAGGCGATGCTGCGCTCGCGCGCCGAGGTGGTCGGCCTGCACCCGATGACCGCGCCGCCGAAGGCGCCGACCCTGAAGGGCCGTGTGCTGGTGGTGTGCGAGGCGCGCGTGGACCGCTGGCGGCCCTGGCTGCAAGGATTGCTGGAGGCGCTGGAAGGCGAATGCGTGCATGCCGGCGCCGAGCGCCACGACCGGATGATGGCGCTGGTGCAGGCGATGGTGCATGCCTCCCACCTCGCCCAGGCGGGCGTCCTGGGCGAGTACGCAGAGCGCGTCGGCGGGCTGGCCTCGATCATGCCGTTCCGCTCGGCCTCGTTCGAACTCGATGCCGCGATCGCCGCGCGCATCCTGTCGTTGAACCCGGCGATATACGAGGAGATCCAGTTCGGCAACCGCCATTCGGCGGAGGTGCTGGACAGCCTGCTGGCGCAGCTCTCGGAACTGCGCGACCTGGTTCGCCAGGGTGACGACGCGGCGCGCGCGCGCTTCCGCGAGCGCTTCCTGCACAGCCGCGAGGCGTTCGGCGAACAGGCGCTGGCCGAGGGCAATCATGCCTACGAGCGCCTCGGCTACCTGCTCGCCGACCTCGTCGCGCGGCAGTTCACCAGCGTGCACCTGCCGCAGGACCGTCCCGGCTCGCTGCGCGAGCTGCTGCACGTGTTCGAAAGCCACCGGGTCAGCCTGGAGTCGATCCATTCCTCGCGCACGCCCGCGGGCGAGGTGCATTTCCGCATCGGCTTCGTTCGCGGCACCGACCCGGCGGCGCTGGCCGCGGCGGTCGCGCAGATCGACGCAACCGGCATCGGTCGGGTACTCGAAAGCGGCTGAGCCGCGCGGCGGGCGGCGGATGCGGCATCATGCCCGTCCCCGCATCGAGACCGTCCCATGACGCTGATTCCCGCCTACGCCGCCAGTGACGCCGGCTCGCCGCTGGTGCCGTTCGCGATCGAGCGCCGCGCGCCCGGTCCGCGCGACGTGCAGATCGAGATCCTCTACTGCGGGGTCTGCCACACCGACATCCACCAGGTGCGCGACGAGTGGGGCAAGGGCATCTTCCCGATGGTGCCGGGGCACGAGATCGTCGGCCGGGTCTCGGCGACCGGTGGCGAGGTGGTGAACTACGAGCCGGGGGACATGGTCGGGGTCGGCTGTTTCGTCGATTCCTGCCGCCAATGCCCGCAGTGCAGGTCGGGGCAGGAGCAGTACTGCGACGAGGGCATGACCGCCACCTACAACGCGCGCGAGCGCGGGAGCGGCACGCCCACCCATGGCGGCTACTCCACGCGCATCGTCGTGGACGAGGAATACGTGCTGCGCATACCCGAAGGGCTGCCGCCCGACCGCGCCGCACCGCTGCTGTGCGCGGGCGTCACCGCCTGGTCGCCGCTGCGCCACTTCGGCGTGGTCGCGGGCGACCGGGTCGCGGTGGTGGGCCTCGGTGGCCTCGGCCACATGGCGGTGAAGCTGGCGGCGGCGATCGGCGCCGACGTCACCGTGCTCAGCACCAGCGAATCCAAGCGCGACGACGCGGTGGCGCTCGGGGCCCAGGACTTCGCCGCCACCGGCAGCGGCAGGGTGTTCAAGACCCATCGCGGGCAGTTCGACTTCATCATCGATACGGTCTCGGCGCAGCACGACTACAACGCCTACCTCGGCCTGCTCAAGGTCGACGGCACAATGGTCCTGCTCGGCATGCCGGAGCCCGCAGCGCTGTCGGCGTCTGCGCTCGTGAGCCGACGCCGGCGCCTGGCCGGCTCGCTGATCGGCGGCATCGCCGAGACCCAGGAGATGCTGGATTTCTGCGCCGCGCACGGCATCGCCGCCGACATCGAGCTGATCGGCATCGATGCGATCAACAGCGCCTACGAGCGCATGCTCGCCGGAGACGTGCGCTACCGTTTCGTGATCGACATGGCCAGCCTGCGCGGCGCATGAGCCCCGGGGCGCAACATCGCCCCGGCACGGCGGCCGCCTGGATGCTGGCGGCCGGGCTGCTGTTCGCGTTGATGGACGCGGGCATGAAATGGATCGCCAGCGACTACCCGCCGTTCCAGGTGGCGGTACTGCGCAGCGTCTCGGCGCTGCCGCTGGTGCTGATGTGGATCGCCGTGAGCGGGCGCGCGGGCACCCTGCTGCGCGTGCACTGGCGGCTGCACCTGCTGCGCGGCCTGCTGGGCGTGGCGATGATGGCCGGCTTCGTCTATGGCCTGGCGCGGATGCCGCTGTCGACCGCTTACACCATCGTCTTCGTCGCGCCGTTGATGGTCACGGCGCTGGCGGTGCCGTTCCTGGGCGAGAAGGTCGGGCCGCGGCGCTGGGCCGCGATCGCGGTCGGCCTGCTGGGCGTGCTGGTGGTGCTGCGACCGACCGGCGAGGGCGTGGCGACGCTGGCCGGACTGGCGGTGGTGCTCGCGGCATTGAGCTACGCGATCGCGGCGATCACGGTGCGCAAGCTTGCGATGCGCGACAGCCCCGAGGCGATGGTGTTCTGGTTCCTGGTGCTGCTGGGGCTGTTCGCCGGCGTGGTGGCGGTGTTCGACTGGCATCCGTTGCAGCGCGCGCACTGGCCGGTGATCGCGCTCATCGGCGTCACCGGCGCGCTCGGGCAGGTGGCGCTGACGCATGCCTTCCGCTTCGGCGAGGCCAGCCAGATCGCGCCGCTGGAGTACGCGGCGCTGGTATGGGTGGTGCTGCTCGACCTGTTGGTCTGGCAGGCGTTGCCCGATTCGATGACCTGGCTGGGCGCGGCGATCATCATCGCCAGCGGCCTGTACCTGATCCGCCGCGAACGCATCGTCGGCGGACCGCGCCCACCGGATCCGGCGCAGACGCCACCGCCATGATCGCCCGCTAGCATTCCGCCATGCCCCTGCTGCTGATCCCGTTCCTGCTTCTGCTGCTGCTCGCCCTGGCGTTGCTGCTCTGGCCGTTGGGGTTGTGGCAGCGCTACCGTGCCGGGCGTTCCCGGCGGCGGGCGCAATCGGGATGGGTGAGCTTCAATGCGTTCGGACTGCTGCTGTCGTCGGTGCTGTTCCTGCTGGGCGCGGGGATCGGGTCGATCTGGATCGACGGCGCGGCGTTCAATGCCGGTGGCGGCTTGCTGGCCGGGGTCGCG
The DNA here is from genome assembly GCF_016774335.1 of Luteimonas saliphila. Lineage (GTDB taxonomy): Bacteria > Pseudomonadota > Gammaproteobacteria > Xanthomonadales > Xanthomonadaceae > Luteimonas > Luteimonas saliphila. Next base: position 55,874 of record NZ_JAETWA010000011.1, read on the forward strand.
ATCGGCGTCGTGGGCCTGCGGCTGGCGCGTTTCGAAGCCGGCAACGGCCGGTTGCACTACACCGCCAATGCCTGGCTGGTGGCGGGCCTGCTCCTGCTGGCCGCGGTGCGTGTCGCGCTCGCCGCGTGGCAAGCCTGGCATCGCGCCTGGGAGGGCACGCCTGCACCGGTGTCGTGGCCGTGGCTGGCCGATCCGGCCAGCCTCTGGGCCATGGCCGGTCTGCTGCTGGGTTACCACCTGGCGTTCGCATGGGGACTGCGGCGAACGCTGCGGCGGCTGGGCATGCTGTCGCGGCGCTGGATACGCTGATCGCCGGTGCGATCGGCCATTGCGCATGCCCCGGAAGGAACAACGGGCCCGACAGGGCCCGTTGCGTGAAACGTGGGAACGGGTCCGGCCGCGTGGGCCGTCGCGTCATCGGTCAGAACCGCGCGCCGATACCGACGCCGACCGTCCACGGGTTGAAGCGAATGTCGCGCTCGACCGTCTGACCAGCCAGCTTCGCATCCGCGTCGCCATCGAGGTAGCGCGCATCGGCGCGCGCGAACCAGGTCGGGGTGATGTTGATGTCCACACCCACGGTGCCGATCGCGCCCTTGGGCGAGGTCAGGCCGACGTGCGAGCCGTCGGCGGTGGCGATGTCTTCGTCGCTGATGTTGGTCTGGTGGTAGCCCAGGCCCACGAACGGGCGGAAGGTGTTGTCGGCATCGCCGAAGTGGTACTGGCCGCTGAGCGCGATCGGCTGGGAATCGACGGTGCCGATCTTGCCGGCGTCGCCGCGCACCCGATGGTTGAACTTGTCGGCCGCGCCCCAGAGTTCCACGCCGATGTTGTCGGTGACGTGGTAGGTGGCGCTGAGCGTCGGCGCGACGTCGCCGTCGGCGTCGATGCGCGAACCGGGCAGCGGATCGGAATCGGGTTGCAGGATCGTGGCGCTGCCGACGACCGAGAAGCGCTTGCCGGAAGCGGTATCGCCCGCGTCCTGGGCAAAGGCGGCGGGGGCGACCAGGATCGAAGCGATGGCGGCGGAAAGACCAAGGGAACGCAAGGACTGCATGGGGGACTCCTCATGTGGTTGTGGGTGTAGCCGTTTTGCCCTTGAGGTGGGCGTTGCCCTCGAGGTGGGCGAACACACCGTAGCGATGAGTAGATGAATCGAAACGCGCGCGTGAGCCGAATCCGTTTCATGCGTGGGGCGGGCGTTCATCGTGGTGACAGGCCCGTATGCGGCGCCAGGTGAGCGCGTGCCGACGATCGACGTCACGGTCGGCCCCTCGAGGCGGGCCGCGATCCGCATCGCGCGCTCGGCGCGATGAACGTGAACGTCGGGCAGGTAAGCGGGTGACGGCCGCACGCGGACGTTGCAGGCGCAACCATGCGGCTGCCATGGCGTCCGAGCGACGCGAGCGCAGTTTCGACCGGTCGCAACCGGCCTCGCCGATCCTGCAGACCACGGATCCGCCCCGCAAACAGGGGCTTCGCGCCAGCCAGCGGCCGCCGCGACGCCATTCGCCGCCCGATGGTTGGCGAGCGGTGGACATGCGGACACAATAGGAATCCCCTTGCCGTCTCGAGAGGGCCGTATGGCCGACCTGAAAGAATCCCGCGTCCCCGATATCGGCGGCTACGACGACGTCCCCGTCATCGAGGTGCTGGTCGCGGTCGGCGACACCGTCGCGAAGGACCAGGGCCTGGTGACGCTGGAGTCGGACAAGGCGACGATGGAAGTGCCCGCCGAATTCGCCGGCGTGGTGCGGGAGCTGAAGGTCAAGCTCGGCGATACGTTGTCGGAGGGCAGCGTGGTCGCGGTGATCGAGGCCGCGGCCGCAGGCGACGCGCCGAAGGCCGCCGCGCCCGCCGCGGCTGCCGCTCCTGCGCCGACGAAGGCGAAGGAGCCCGATCCGGTGGTCGAGCCGGTCGCCGTAGGGGGCAAGCCCGACAACATCGCCCAGGCCTCGATCGATGCGCAGGCCGGCAAGGCGGCCGGTCCGGTCGCGCCGCCGCTGCGTTTCGAGGCCGAGGCCCTGATCCCGGGCAAGGTCCCCTACGCCAGTCCCGCGGTGCGCCTGTTCGCGCGCGAACTGGGCGCGGACCTGTCGCAGGTGACCGGTTCGGAGAAGGGCGGCCGGATCACCAGGGAAGACGTGCAGAAGTACGTCAAGGGCGTGCTGTCGGGCGCGGCTGCGGCACCGGCCGCCGCGGGTGGCGGCAACGGCCTGAGCCTGCTGCCCTGGCCGAAGGTGGACTTCGCCAAGTTCGGCGAGGTGGAAGAGAAGCCCTTGTCGCGGATCAAGAAGATCTCCGGCGCCAACCTCGCGCGCAACTGGGCGATGATCCCGCACGTCACCCAGTTCGACGATGCCGACATCACCGACCTCGAGGCGCTGCGCGTGCAGCTCAACCAGGAGGCGGAGAAGGCGAAGTCCGGCGTCAAGCTGACCATGCTCGCGTTCCTGATCAAGGCCAGCGCCAACGCGCTGGCGAAGTATCCCGACTTCAACGCCTCGCTCGACGCCGCCGGCGAGACGCTGACGCTGAAGAAGTACTTCCACATCGGCTTCGCCGCCGACACGCCGAACGGCCTGGTGGTGCCGGTGGTGCGGGACGTGGACAGGAAGGGCGTGCTGCAGATCAGCCAGGAGATGGGCGAGTTGGCGAAAAAGGCGCGCGACGGCAAGCTCGGCCCGGCCGAGATGTCCGGCGGCTGCTTTTCGATCAGTTCGCTGGGCGGCATCGGCGGCACCGCGTTCACGCCGATCGTCAACGCGCCGGAAGTCGCGATCCTCGGCGTGTCGAAATCGTCGATGAAGCCGGTGTGGGACGGCAAGCAGTTCCAGCCGCGCCTGGTGCTGCCGCTGTCGCTGAGCTACGACCACCGCGTGATCGACGGCGCCGCCGCCGCGCGTTTCACCGCCTACCTCGCGCAACTGCTCGCGGACATGCGCCGCGTGCTGCTGTAGGCGCCGGATGCTGCATGCGGTAGCCGCCGCCGCGCCATCGCAGGCCGCCGCCGCCGCCGGGCAGGCGCGCGACGGTGCCGGCGCCGTACTCGGCTACGCGCCGCTGCAGGCGTTCGGCCTGGGCGGTATCACCATCGGCGCGATGATCGCCGCGCTGGTGGTGCTGGTGGTGGCGTGGGTGGTGTCGCAGCTGCTGCAGCGCACGATCGCCCGCTACGGCGGCCGCGGCGGCGGCGTCAGCCAGCCCGCGCTGTACACGGTGTCGCGGCTCGCGCACTACGTGCTGATCACGATCGGTTTCCTGGCCGCGATGAACGTGGCCGGCATGCCTCTCAGCCAGTTCGCGGTGTTCGCCGGCGCGATCGGCGTCGGCCTGGGCTTCGGGCTGCAGGCGATCTTCAGCAACTTCGTCTCGGGCCTGATCCTGCTGTTCGACCGTTCGCTGAAGGTGGGCGATTTCGTCGAGCTCGACAACGACATCCGCGGCGTGGTGCGCGCGATCAACATCCGCTCCACGCTGATCACCACCAACGACAGCATCGACGTGCTGGTGCCGAACTCCGAATTCGTCAGCGGCCGCGTGGTCAACTGGACCCATGGCTCCAACCATCGCCGCATCCGCGTGCCGTTCGGCGTCGCCTACGGCACCGACAAGCTGCTGGTCAAGAAGGCGGCGCTGGAGGCGGCGGCGCGCGTGCCGTTCACCCTCGCGACCGACGACGACCGGCGTCCACAGGTGTGGCTGATGAACTTCGGCGACAGCGCGGTGGAGTACGTCCTTGCGGTGTGGCTGACCGAGGAGGCGGCGCGCCGCAATGCCGCGATCAGGGCCGCGTACCTGTGGGAGCTGGATACCGCGCTGCACGAACACGGCATCGAGATTCCCTTCCCGCAACGCGACCTGCACCTGCGCAGCGCGTTCGGGCGCAGCGGCGACGACGCGCTGGCCCTGCTGCGCGGACAGGCGCCCGGTCGCGACGACGACCAGGCCCCTGCGGGGGCGGAGGCGTCGCTGCCGCGGGAGGAGCGCGCGCGACTGGCGCGCAACGACGCGGGCGAAGACACCCGGCGGGCGATCGAGGAAGACGCGCGCGAAGCCGAACTACGCGAACAGCAGGCGTCGACCACCGACGCCGGCGCACCCGGAACCAAAGGAGCAAGCGATGGCCAACCCGATTGAAGTGAAGGTCCCCGACATCGGCGGATACGACGACGTGCCGGTGATCGAGGTGCTGGTCGCGGTCGGCGACACGGTGGCGAAGGACCAGGGCCTGGTGACGCTGGAGTCGGACAAGGCGACGATGGAAGTGCCGTCCTCGCATGCCGGCGTGGTCAAGGCGTTGAAGGTCAAGGTCGGCGATACGGTGTCGGAAGGCAGCGTGGTGGTGGTGGTCGAGGCCGAAACCGGCGGCGAAGTCCCGGCGACGGACAGCGCACCTGCGCCTGCCGCCGCGTCGTCCGCACCGGAATCCGAAAAGGCGCCTGCGTCCGCGAATGCGCCGGAGTCCCGCAAGGCGTCGGCGCCGGAGTCCGGTGGCGGCACCGTCGAGGCGAAGGTGCCCGACATCGGCGGCTACAGCGATGTGCCCGTGATCGAAGTGCTGGTCGCGGTGGGCGACACGGTGGCGAAGGACCAGGGCCTGGTCACGCTGGAATCGGACAAGGCGACGATGGAGGTGCCCTCGTCGGCCGCAGGCGTGGTGAAGGAAGTGAAGGTCGGGGTCGGCGACACGCTGTCGGAAGGCGCGGTGGTCGCGGTGATCGAAACCGCAGCGGCGTCGCCGTCGTCGCCCCCCGTGGGCGCGAGCCAGAAGGTGGCGCCGGGCAGCAAACCGCCGGTGGCGCAGTCCCATCGCGCGCCGGTCGAACCGGCTCCGCAGGCGGCCGCCGCCAGTGGCCGCCAGGCCGATGTCGAATGCGGCATCGTGGTGCTCGGCGCCGGCCCGGGCGGTTACACCGCCGCGTTCCGCGCCGCCGACCTCGGTCTCGACACGGTGCTGGTCGAACGCTATGCCGCGCTCGGCGGCGTCTGCCTCAACGTCGGCTGCATCCCGTCCAAGGCGCTGCTGCACGCGGCCGACGTGATCGAGCAGGCCAGCCACGCCGGCGAGTACGGCGTCGAGTTCGGCAAGCCGAAGATCGCGCTCGACAAGCTGCGCACGTACAAGGACAAGGTGGTCGGCCAGCTCACCAAGGGCCTGGCCGGGATGGCCAAGCAGCGCAAGGTGCGCGTGCTGCAGGGGACCGGCCGGTTCGTCTCGCCCAACGAGATCGAAATCGCCGGCGACGACGGCAAGGTGCAGTTGCTGCGGTTCGGCCAGTGCATCATCGCCGCCGGCAGCCAGGCGTTGAAGCTGCCGGGCTTCCCGTGGGACGACCCGCGGATCATGGATTCGACCGACGCGCTGGACCTGGCCGACGTGCCGAAGAAGCTGCTGGTCGTCGGCGGCGGCATCATCGGCCTGGAGATGGCCACGGTGTACCGCGGCCTGGGCAGCGAGGTGACGGTGGTCGAACTCGCCGACCAGCTGATGCCGGGGGCCGACAAGGACCTGGTCAAGCCGCTGGCGGACCGCCTGAAGAAGGGCGGGGTGTCCACCCATCTCAAGACGAAGGTGGTCGAAGCCAAGGCCGTCAAGAAGGGCATCGAGGTCGCCTTCGAGGGCGAGAACATCCCCGACGGCAAGCTGTTCGACCGCGTGCTGGTCGCGGTGGGCCGCACGCCGAACGGGAAGAAGATCGATGCCGAAAAGGCCGGCGTGCGCGTGGGCGACCGCGGCTTCATCGACGTCGATGCGCAGATGCGCACCAACGTCCCGCATATCTTCGCCATCGGCGATGTCATCGGCCAGCCGATGCTGGCGCACAAGGCCACGCACGAAGGCAAGCTCGCCGCGGAAGTCGCGGCCGGCGAAAAGAAGGAGTGGGTGGCGCGCGTGATCCCGTCGGTGGCCTACACCGATCCTGAGATCGCCTGGGTCGGCGTCACCGAGACCGAGGCCAAGGCCAAGGGGCTCAAGGTCGGCGTGGGCAAGTTCCCGTGGGCGGCCTCGGGCCGCGCGATCGGGCTGTCGCGCACCGAAGGCTTCACCAAGCTGGTGTTCGACGAGGCCACGCACCGGATCATCGGCGCCGGCATCGTCGGCGTGCATGCCGGCGAGCTGATCGCCGAAACCGCGCTGGCGATCGAGATGGGTTGCGAGGTCGCCGACATCGGCCACACCATCCATCCGCATCCGACGCTCAGCGAGTCGGTGGGCATGGCGGCCGAGGTCTACGACGGCACCATCACCGACCTGTACCTGCCGAAGAAGAAATAACGCCGCGCTGGGGCCGCCTCGGCCGCAGCGTGCTCCATCGCGCATGACGGCCCACTGGAGTTGTTGCGGGCCCGCCCGCCGGGCGGCGGATTCGTCAGGCGCACCCGGATGACCGCGCCGGGGAGACGAACGAAGCCCCGGCGATGCCGGGGCTTCGTGGGCAGGCCTGCCTGAGGGTCGACGAGGATACGGGACAGGCCCACGAGGGGAGAGACCATCCCGGCGGGCGAAGGTTCCCTGCCTGCATTGCGGCGACAGGACGCCGAAGGCCGCTCAGAACCTGAACGTCACGCCGGCCATCGGGCCGTGTACCTTGAACTGCCCGGTGACCCGGCCGCTCACGTCCACCGTACCGACGCCGCTTTCGGGCGGTGGATCGAACGAGCCGCGGTAGTCGTCGCTGAGCTTCAGCCGGAACCAGTCGTAGCCGGCGTGGAGGGCCACGCGTTCAGTGACGAGGTACTCCACCAGCAGGCCGCCGCGCTCGAAATGCCCGCGTTCGTCGATGAAGTCGCCCCAGCGGGTGTCGAGGTACTGGCCCTGGACTTCCACGCGCCAGCGCGGCGCCGGCGTCCACGCCAGCCGCGTGTGCAGGTTGGGCGATGTGCCGTCGCGCTTCCAGCTCACCCGTTCCCATTCGGGGGCGAGCGCGTCGGTGCCGGTGGAACGGCCGGTGGCGCGCGCCTCGAGCGACGCATGGGTGATGCCGAGGCCGAGGCCCCACTCGAAGCGGGGCGTGTCGACGACGGCGAAATCGTAGTTCACGCTCGCCAGCTCGAAGCTGAGCCGCCCATCGAGATCCACGCTGGGCACTTCCACAGGATCCCCCGGCAGCGCGACTTCATCGAAGATGCCGCCCGGATCGACCCATTCGCCGTCGAATCGCCAGGACTCCTCGCGCCGGTAGTCGTAGTAGTTCACGCGCAACGACTGCCGCGGCGTCATGTTGAATGCGAACTCGCCACGCGGGCGCCAGCGCCCATCGACCCCGATGTCGCCCGCGGCCTCCAGTTCCTCGGTGCGCTCGCCATCGGTGGCGATGCCATCGCCGCGGAAGGCGATATTGGCTTCCGGGTTGAATGCGGACAAACGCAGTTCGAAGCGGGCGGGTTCGGCGAAATCCTGCGCTTGTGCGGCGAAAGCGAACGGCAGCATGAGTGCGGCGGCAACGGCGGTGGCGATCCTGGAACGATGGTTCACTGGGTGCTCCTGCATGGGGGAAGATTCGCAAGGGTGCGCATCCTCCGGGTTCCGCGGTGCAGTCGCCGTGAAGCGTGGTCGCGCAACGAGGGCACGGCGACCTCGATGTCCGACGGCCTCGTGTGCGTCGAGGGTGTGGCCGACGCGAGATACGGTCGGCGAGACATGATGGAGATCAGCGAACGCAGGATGTTCGCTCATGTGCCTGGATCGATGTGCGCGCGACAGCGATGCGCGGACGAAAGCGAGTGGCCCGGCCCGCGAGCGTGCGTCGAGGCCTGGTGGACAAGCATGTCGCCTGCGCCAGGTGCGCACCGCATCCGTCCCGGGGGCGGGCGCACCACGCCCGATTGCGGTCAGGCAGCTTCCTGAACGGCCGCCCAGCCTCATGGTGCACCGCACAAGGTTGCCCCCGAAAATGCCCCGCTGCTATACTTTTCAGGCTTTGCAGCAGCCCGAGCCAGGAAGTCCCCGACCCGATCCGACCCGTCGCGCCGCCCTGCGGTTGCCGATGGTGCAGGCCGCGGTCGGACTGACCGGCGCGGGGGTGCTGGCGGTGGCTGCCGGGGGCTTGCCCGCGGTGGCCTTCCTGGCGGGGGCGGCCGTGATCGCGGCGGGGTTCGCGATGTTCGGCTGGCGCACTGCCGGGCGTTCGCCGGTGGCTCCCGCAGGACGCATGTTCGCGCGTCTGCTGGTGGGAACCTCGCTCAAGTGGCTGGTGATCGGTGCCGGGCTCGTCCTGGCGATGCATGGTGCCGGTCTGCCTGCGGAATTCGTGCTGGGAGGGGCCCTGACGGCCTTCCTGGTCTCCATGATCGGCTTGCCCTGGTTGCTTCGATGATCCGTGATCTCCTCCGCGTTGCCGGCGACAGCCCCAGCGAATACGTCACCCATCACCTCAAGCATTGGCAGGTCTCGATCGGCGAGGGCACGTTCTGGACCCTCAATGTCGACAGCCTGCTGGTGTCGGTGCTGCTCGGCGTGCTGACCATCGGGACCTTCTGGCTCGTCGGCCGCCGCGCCACCGCCGGGGTGCCGTCGAAGTTCCAGGCCTTCATCGAGATCGTGGTCGGCTTCATCGACACCCAGGTCAAGGACGTGTTCCACGGCAACCGCAGCTTCGTCGCGCCGATCGCGCTCACCATCTTCGTGTGGGTGTTCGCGATGAACGCGCTGAAGATGATTCCGGTGGACTTCTTCCCGGGAGCGGCCGCGGCGGCCGGCCAGGAGTATTTCCGCGCCGTGCCCACCACCGACCTCAACATCACCTCGGCGATGGCGCTGGCCGTGCTGCTGCTGATGTTCGCGTTCGCGATCGCAGCCAAGGGCTTCGGCGGCTTCGGCAAGGAACTGCTGACCGCCCCGTTCCATGGCCATGGCGTGATGAAGGTCGTATTGGCGCCGTTCAACCTGACGCTCAACGTCATCGAATACCTGTCCAAGCCGGTCAGCCTGGCGATGCGGTTGTTCGGCAACATGTACGCCGGCGAGCTGGTGTTCCTGCTGATCGCGCTGCTCGGCATGGCCGGCGGCAACCTGATGATGGAGGCGGGCCTCGCGGCCAAGGCCGGCGGTGCGCTCGCCTTCGTCGGCGCGGTGCTCGCGGGCGCGGCCTGGTCGATCTTCCACATCCTGGTGATCACCCTCCAGGCCTTCATCTTCATGATCCTGTCGGTCGTCTATTTCTCGATGTCGTCCGAAGCGCATTGACCGCGGCCCCGGCGGTCCATCCCGAAGTCGTTTTCCCCTTCACCCTGTAGATCCACCGAGGAAGTCACCATGGAACTCACCGCTCTCATCGCCGCCGTCCAGGGCAACACCGCGCTCGCGATCGGCATCATCATCGGCCTCGGCGCGCTCGGCGCCTGCATCGGCATCGGCATCATGGGCTCCAAGTTCCTCGAGAGCGCCGCGCGCCAGCCGGAACTGGTGCCGATGCTGTCGGGCCGCATGTTCCTGCTCGCCGGCCTGATCGACGCCGCGTTCATCATCGGCCTGGCGATCGCGCTGTTCTTCGCGTTCGCCAACCCGCTGCTCAGCGCTGTCCAGACTGCCGCCGGCGGCTGATCGGGCTGGCTGCCGCGCGCCGTTCGACGGCGTGCGGCACGGTCGGGCGCGTCCTGCGCCCGCGTGACAATCGCGGAGCATCACGATGCAATTCAATGCCACATTTCTCGGCCAGGGTCTCGCGTTCGCGATCCTGATCTGGTTCACCTGGAAGTTCGTCTGGCCGCCGCTGATGAACGCCATCGAGGAGCGCCAGCAGAAGATCGCCGAAGGCCTCGCGGCCGCGGACAACGCGCAGAAGAACCTGGCGCAGGCCGAGGAGCGGGTCGCCGAGGAACTGAAGGCGGCGCGCGCCAAGGCCAACGAGATCATCGAGCAGGCGCACCAGCGCGCGAACCAGATCGTCGATGCGGCCAAGGCCGAGGCGATCACCGAGGGCGAGCGGCAGAAGGCGCGGATCGAGGCCGAGATCGCCGCCTCCGCCAACCGTGCCCGCGAGGATCTGCGCAGGCAGGTGTCGACGCTGGCGGTGGCCGGCGCCGAGAAGCTGCTGCGCCGTGAGATCGACGCCAGCGCCCACAAGGCGCTGCTCGACGAGCTGGCGACGCAGCTGTCGGACCAGGCGGCCTGATCCGATGAGCCAGGCCCTCACGCTCGCCCGTCCCTACGCCCGCGCCGCGTTCATGATCGCGAAGGACGCCGGTGCGTTCGCGCCGTGGTCGGAGGCGCTCGGCTTCGCTGCGCGGGTCGCGGCCGATCCGCAGGCGGCGGCCGCGCTCGGTCATCCGGCGCTGGTCCGCGAACAGGCGGTGGAACTGCTCTCGCCCGACGACGCCCCGGCCGCATTCTGCGATTTCCTCGCACTGCTGGCCGACAACCGCCGGCTGGCCATGCTGCCGGAGATCGCGGCCCTGTACGAGGACCTGCGCGACGAGGCCGAGCAGGTCGTCAAGGCGACGGTCACCTCGGCCACGGCGTTGCCGACCAGCGAGCTGGACACGATCAAGGCCGCGCTGCGCAAGCGATTCGGCCGCGAGGTCGAGATCGAGACGGCGGTCGACGAGGCCCTGATCGGCGGCGCGGTGATCGCCGCCGGCGACGTGGTCATCGACGGCTCGCTGCGCGGCAAGCTCTCGCGATTGCACAGTGCGTTAGCAAGCTAACGCGTGATTCGTAGATTGGTGATTCGTGATTCGGAAAAGCAGAAGGCACTGACGCTCTATCCAATTACCAATCACGAATCACCAATCACGAACAGACAATAGAAATCCGAATGCCGCGGACCGCGGCATGCGACCAGGAAAAGACAAATGGCAACCACCACGCTCAACCCGTCCGAAATCAGCGAACTGATCAAGACCCGCATCGAAAAGGTCAAGCTGTCCGCAGAGGCGCGCAACGAAGGCACCGTGACCTCGGTCGCCGACGGCATCGTGCGCATCTACGGCCTGGCCGACGCGATGCAGGGCGAGATGATCGAGCTGCCCGCCGCCGAGGGGGGCACGCCCACCTACGCGCTGGCGCTCAACCTGGAGCGCGATTCGGTCGGCGCGGTGGTGCTGGGCGACTACGAGCACCTGCGCGAGGGCGACGTGGCCAAGACCACCGGCCAGATCCTGTCGGTGCCGACCGGTCCGGAACTGCTCGGCCGCGTGGTCAACGCGCTGGGCGAGCCGATCGACGGCAAGGGCCCGATCGATGCGAAGCTGACCGCGCCGGTGGAGCGCGTGGCGCCGGGCGTGATCTGGCGCAAGTCGGTCGACCAGCCGGTGCAGACCGGCTACAAGTCGGTCGACGCGATGATCCCGATCGGCCGCGGCCAGCGCGAGCTGATCATCGGCGACCGCCAGACCGGCAAGACCGCGATGGCGATCGACGCGGTGATCAACCAGAAGGGCACCGGCATCAAGTGCGTGTACGTCGCGATCGGCCAGAAGGCCTCGACCGTGGCCAACATCGTGCGCAAGCTCGAAGAGAACGGCGCCCTGGCGCACACCATCGTAGTCGCGGCCACCGCGTCCGAGTCGGCGGCGATGCAGTACATCTCCGCGTACTCGGGCTGCACCATGGGCGAGTACTTCATGGACCGCGGCGAAGACGCGCTGATCGTCTACGACGACCTGTCCAAGCAGGCCGTGGCCTACCGCCAGATCTCGCTGCTGCTCAAGCGCCCGCCGGGCCGCGAAGCCTACCCGGGCGACGTGTTCTACCTGCACAGCCGCCTGCTCGAACGCGCCGCGCGCGTGTCCGAGGACTACGTCGAGAAGTTCACCGAAGGCAAGGTCACAGGCAAGACCGGTTCGCTGACCGCCCTGCCGATCATCGAGACCCAGGCCGGCGACGTGTCCGCGTTCGTGCCGACCAACGTGATCTCGATCACCGACGGCCAGATCTTCCTCGAGACCGACCTGTTCAACGCCGGCATCCGCCCGGCGGTGAACGCGGGCATCTCGGTGTCGCGCGTGGGTGGCGCGGCGCAGACCAAGATCATCAAGAAACTCTCGGGTGGCATCCGCATCGCGCTGGCGCAGTACCGCGAGCTGGCGGCGTTCGCGCAGTTCGCCTCCGACCTCGACGAAGCCACCCGCAAGCAGCTCGAGCGCGGCCAGCGCGTGACCGAGCTGATGAAGCAGAAGCAGTACGCGCCGATGTCGATCGCCTACCAGGCGCTGTCGATCTACGCGGTGGACAAGGGCTACATGGACGACGTGCCGGTCGGCAAGATCCTGGCGTTCGAGGAAGCGCTGCACGCGCACTTCGCCAACACCCAGGGCGCGCTGATCGACCAGATCAACGGCAGCGGCAACTGGAACGACGAGATCGAGGCCGCCTACAAGGCCGGCATCGAGGACTTCAGGAAGACCGGCTCCTACTGAGCCGGTGTGATTGGTGATTGGTGATTCGTAACAACGACAGCAACAGCAACAGCGGGTGAGTGGGCGGCGCGGGATTCGATGTTTCGAATCACCAATGACCAATCACGAATCGCCGCGAGCGGAGCGAGCAGATGGCCGGTGGCAGGGAAATCAAGACCAAGATCAAGAGCGTGCAGAACACCCGCAAGGTGACGCGCGCGCTGGAGATGGTCTCGGCCTCGAAGATCCGCAAGGCGCAGGAGCGGATGAAGGCCTCGCGCCCGTACGCGCGCGCCATGCGGCAGCTGATCGGGCATCTCGCGCAGGCGAACTCCGAGTTCCAGCATCCGTATCTGGTCGAGCGCAAGGAGATCAAGCGCGTCGGTTACGTGATCGTCTCGTCGGATCGCGGCCTGGCCGGCGGCCTCAACAACAACCTGTTCCGCAAGCTGCTTGGCGAGATCCGCAAGTGGCAGGATCAGGGCGTCGAGGTCGACGTGGTCACCATCGGCCAGAAGGCGACGGTGTTCTTCCGCCGCCTGAAGCTGCAGATGCGCGCCAGCGTCAGCCACCTCGGCGACCAGCCGCAGGTCGAACAGCTGGTGGGCGTGGTCAAGGTGATGCTCGACGCCTACGACCAGGGCGAGGTCGACAAGGTGTTCCTGGTCTACAACGACTTCATCAACACCATGACCCAGCGCGCGGCGTTCGACCAGCTGCTGCCGCTGCCGCCGTCGGAAGCCGTGGCCCAGCACGACTGGGACTACATCTACGAGCCCGACGCGGAATCGGTGCTCGGCTACGTGCTCACCCGCTATGTCGAATCGCTGGTCTACCAGGCGGTGATGGAGAACGTGGCGTCCGAGCACGCGGCGCGCATGGTCGCGATGAAGTCGGCGAGCGACAACGCCACCAAGCTGATCGATACGCTCAACCTGGTCTACAACAAGGCCCGGCAGGCGGCGATCACCCAGGAGATTTCCGAGATCGTGGGCGGAGCGGCGGCCGTCTGACGACGGCGGTGATTCGTGATTGGTGATTGGTGATTCGAAAAAGGCAGCGAAGCGCGCTTTCCCGAATCATGAATGACGAATCACCAATCACGAAAACCCAACCGGATGGCAGATGCCGTCCGGACAGAACAAAGTTAACCGGAGCATCAAAATGAGTCAGGGCAAGATCGTTCAGATCATCGGCGCGGTCGTCGACGTGGAGTTCGCGCGCGGCGAGGTGCCGAAGGTGTACGACGCACTGAAGGTGCAGAACACCGAGATCACCCTCGAGGTGCAGCAGCAGCTCGGCGACGGGGTGGTGCGCACGATCGCGCTCGGTTCCACCGACGGTCTCAAGCGCAACCTGGTCGCCGAAAACACCGGCCGCGCGATCTCGGTGCCGGTGGGCCTGGGCACCTTGGGCCGGATCATGGACGTGCTGGGTCGCCCGATCGACGAGGCCGGCCCGGTCAAGTCCGACGTGTCGTGGGAGATCCACCGCGCGGCGCCGTCCTACGAGGACCAGTCCTCGACCACCGAACTGCTGGAAACCGGTATCAAGGTCATCGACCTGATGTGCCCGTTCGCCAAGGGCGGCAAGGTCGGCCTGTTCGGCGGCGCCGGCGTCGGCAAGACGGTCAACATGATGGAACTGATCAACAACATCGCGACCGAACACTCGGGCCTGTCGGTGTTCGCCGGCGTGGGCGAACGTACCCGCGAGGGCAACGACTTCTACCACGAGATGCAGGAGTCGGGCGTCGTCAACATCGAGGACCACGCCAAGTCCAAGGTGGCGATGGTCTACGGCCAGATGAACGAGCCGCCGGGCAACCGCCTGCGCGTGGCGCTGACCGGCCTGACCATGGCCGAGTACTTCCGCGACGAAGGCCGCGACGTGCTGCTGTTCGTCGACAACATCTACCGCTACACGCTGGCCGGTACCGAAGTGTCGGCGCTGCTCGGCCGCATGCCGTCGGCGGTGGGCTACCAGCCGACGCTGGCCGAGGAAATGGGGGTGCTGCAAGAGCGCATCACCTCGACCAAGACCGGTTCGATCACCTCGATCCAGGCCGTGTACGTGCCCGCGGACGACCTGACCGACCCGTCGCCGGCGACCACCTTCGCCCACCTCGACGCCACCGTCGTGCTGTCGCGCAACATCGCCTCGCTGGGCATCTACCCGGCGGTCGACCCGCTCGACTCCACCTCGCGCCAGCTCGATCCGAACGTGATCGGCCACGAGCACTACGACACCGCGCGCCGGGTGCAGGCGACGCTGCAGAAGTACAAGGAGCTCAAGGACATCATCGCGATCCTGGGCATGGACGAGTTGAGCGAAGAGGACAAGCTGGCCGTGGCCCGCGCGCGCAAGATCGAGCGCTTCTTCTCGCAGCCCTTCCACGTGGCCGAGGTGTTCACCGGCTCGCCGGGCAAGTACGTGTCGCTGAAGGAGACGATCCGCGGCTTCAAGGGCATCGTCGACGGCGAGTTCGACCACCTGCCCGAGCAGGCGTTCTACATGGTCGGCACCATCGACGAGGCGGTCGAGAAGGCCAAGAAGATTTCCGCGTAGGGCGGAAATCTTCTCGGGAATAGGGAATAGGGAATCGGGAATCGACAAGGCGGGCTGGGTACGAACTGAGGCAGCGAGGATGGAACCGGCAGAACGTGCCCTTTCCATTCCCCAATCCCCATTCCCCATTCCCGCCTCGCAAAGCGAGGCATCATGACCACCATCCGTTGCGACATCGTCAGCGCCGAGGCCGAGATCTTCCAGGGAGAAGCGACCCTGGTCGTGGCCACCGGCGAGATGGGCGAGCTCGGCATCGCGCCGCGCCACGCGCCGCTGATCACTCGGCTCAAGCCGGGCAAGGTCGTGGTGACCCAGCCCGACGGCAGCGTGCTCGACTTCGCCATCGGCGGCGGCATCCTCGAGGTGCAGCCGCAGGTGGTGACGATCCTGGCCGACACCGCGATCCGCGCCGACGACATCGACGAGGCGGCGGTCCGGGCGGCGAAGGAAGAGGCCGAGCGCGTGCTGGCCGGTCGCGGCGAGGCGATGGACATCGCCGAGGCGCAGCAGAAGATGGCCGAGGTGATGGCCCAGCTGTCGGCGCTGGAGCGCCTGCGCAAGAACCTCAAGCACTGACGGCCGCTGCTGTTCATGCGGGAATCGGGACACCGGCCATGCGCCGGCGTCCTGCTTTCCGGCGCCGGCAGTAGTCACTGCAAACCGCGGCGTGATGGCTGGGTCTCGCAGTCATTCCCGCAGCCGACACCGCCACTCCCGCGACCACGCCGTGATTCCTGCGAAGGCGGGAATCACGGGTATCACGCCTGCAGCGACAGTTGGCACTGGTTGCCGCCTTCGCGCGGACGACGGGATCCGGGCTGCGGTCTGTGACAGACGCGGCATGATCGCGACTGCCCGAAAGGTACCGGCTGCGAGGATTGCGACACAATGGGCGCCCTGTCGATCCCGGGAACGAGCGATGGCGAACTGGAGGAGTGCCTGGCTGCTGGTTGTCGTGGCGTGCGGCGCAGCGCAGGCAGTGGAACTCCCTGACACGAGCGTCGAACGGCCGCGCGCTCGCGAGGCCGGTGTGGTGATCGGCTTGCTGCCGACCGGCCCACGCAACGCGATCGTCGACGTGCCGGGCGTGGCCGTCGGGCACGCGACCGTGTTCGAGGGCGATGCCATCCGCACCGGCGTGACCGCGATCCTGCCGCACCCGGGCGACCTCTACCGCGAGCGTGTACCCGCGGCGATCGTGATCGGGAACGGCTACGGCAAGCTGCTCGGCGTCAGCCAGGTCGCCGAACTGGGCGAACTGGAAACCCCGATCCTGCTGACCGGCACGCTCGGCGTCTGGCGCGCGGCCGATGCGCTGGTCGGATGGCAGCTGGCGAAGCCGGGGATGGAGGAGGTGCGATCGCTCAATCCCGTGGTCGGCGAGACCAACGACGGCTATCTCAACGACATCCGCGCGCGCCCCCTGCGGGCGGAACACGTCGTGCATGCACTGGAGATCGCCTCGACGGACAACGTCCAGGAGGGCGCCATCGGTGCCGGCACCGGAACGGTGGCCTTCGGCTGGAAGGGTGGCATCGGCACCAGCTCGCGCCGACTCGACGAGGGGCAGGGCGGCCACACCGTGGGCGTGCTGGTGCAGAGCAACTACGGCGGTCGGCTCACGATCGGCGGCATGGCGCTCGACGACGTCCGCCCCGAACGCACTGCATCGCGTGGCGCGAACGACGTGCCGCCGGCCACCGGCGATGGCAGCATCATGATCGTGGTCGCCACCGATGCGCCGCTGGACGACCGCCTGCTCCGCCGGCTGGCGGCACGCGCGCTACTCGGCGTCGGGCGTACCGGGTCCTCGATGAGCAATGGTTCGGGCGACTACGTGATCGCGTTTTCGACCGCGCGCGAGGTGCGCAGGTCCGGGGACACAGCGCGACACGCGCAGCAGCTGTTGTCCAACGAGTCGATGAGCCCGCTGTTCGACGCGGTCGTCGAGGCGACCGAGGAGGCGATCATCAACTCGCTGTTCCGGGCCACGACCACGCGCGGCCACCGCGGCAACGTCCCGGCGCTGCCCCTGGAGCGCGTGCTGCCGCGGCTTCGGCGCGCGGTGGACGCGGCCCCCTGACCGGCCGCCACGGTTGCGGAGGCGAGCGGCACAGCTGTTTCATCCGCAAGGCCGACGGGCCCGAAAGCCACTCCCGTCATGGGCGAACCTGCACCTTTCAGCCGTGACCCTCGAGTCGCTTGCCGCGCCGGCGCGCGTGGTGCAGTGGGCGGGCATCGGCTGCGGCGCAGCGGCCCGGTTCCTCAGCGCTTGTAGATCCAGTGCCGCGACAGCACGAACCCGATCACGCCCAGCATGACCTCCACCAGTGGTTTCGCCAGCCATGCCGACTTCAATCCGAACACGTCGTCGATCGCCCCCACCGCCGCGGTGCTGGCAGCGGTGGTGCACAGCCACATCAGGGCAAAACGCTGGAGCTGTACGCGACCCACCGCAGTGTCGTCGCCGGCGAAGGTGAACTTGCCGTTGAGCCAGTAGCCCAGGAGCGCCCCGTTGACGCGGCCGGTGATGTTGGCCGGCTCGAGCACCATGCCCATGTACGACAGCCAGACGGTGACGCCCCAGTCGACCAGGTACTGCAGCCCGCCGATCACGAGGTAGTGGCTGCCCTGGCGGCGCAGGTTCATAGGCCGCGCTCCGGGAGCCGGTTTCGGGCGACGGGCAGGAAGGTCATCGGCGGCAAGCCTAACCGGCATGGGGTGAATAAAACATTCTCGAATTGGTCGCGGCGGACGGGGCCTGGGGGAATCTGCTCCCCGGGTGCGCTGCGCTTACCCGGGCTACGATCCGGCCCCGCGTAGCCCGGGTAAGGCCGAAGGCCGCATCCGGGATTCCATGCAAAGCAAGCCTGCCGCACGCCCAAAGCCGGACATCGCGCCCCGGCCACCCTAGAATCGCATTCTGGTCCCGATGGAAGTCCCATGAGCACGCCACTGCACGTCGTCATCCTCGCCGCCGGCGAGGGCAAGCGCATGAAGTCGTCGCTGCCCAAGGTGCTGCAGAAGGTCGCCGGCCGGCCGATGCTGGCGCACGTGATCGCGACCGCCCGCGAACTGCAGCCGGCCGGCATCCACGTGGTCCACGGCCACGGTGGCGATCGGGTGCGGGAAGCATTCGCCGCGCAGGACGATCTGCAGTGGGCCGAGCAGGCTCGCCAGCTCGGCACCGGCCACGCCGTGCGCCAGGCGATGCCGGACGTGCCCGACGATGCGCGCGTGCTGGTGATGTACGGGGACGCGCCGCTGTTCACCGCGGCCACGCTCCGTCGACTGCTGGGGGCCGATGGCCGGCTCGCGCTGCTGGTGGCCGAGCTCGACGACCCGACCGGATATGGCCGGGTGCTGCGCGATGCCGAAGGCCGCGTCGCCGCCGTGGTCGAGGAGAAGGACGCCAACCACGAACAACGCGCGGTGCGTCTGGTCAACACCGGCGTGATCGTGGCCGATGCCACCGCGCTCAAGGAGTGGCTCTCGCGCCTGTCGAACGAGAATGCACAGGGCGAGTACTACCTCACCGACGTCGCCGCCATGGCTGCGGCCGACTTCACCGCGGCCGAGATCGTGCGCGTGGACGATGCGCGCGAAACCGAGGGCGCCAACGATCCCTGGCAACTGGCGCAGCTCGAGCGCGCGTTCCAGCTGCGCGCGGTGCGGGCGCTGTGCCTGCAGGGGGCGCGGATCGCCGATCCCGCGCGCGTCGACATCCGCGGCGAGGTGGTGGTGGGGCGCGACGTCGAGATCGATGTCGACGTGGTGTTCGAAGGTCGGGTGGAGCTCGGCGATGGCGTGCGAATCGGGCCGTTCACGCGGCTCAAGGACGTGGTGCTCGGCGCCGGCACCGAGGTGCGCGCGCACTGCGATCTGGAGGGCGCGCGCGCCGAGGGGGCGGTGACGATCGGTCCGTTCGCACGGCTGCGGCCGGGCACGGTGCTGGCGGACGGCGTGCACGTGGGCAATTTCGTCGAGACCAAGAACGCGACGCTCGGAGTCGGCAGCAAGGCCAACCACCTCACCTACCTCGGCGACGCGCAGATCGGCGCCAAGGTCAACGTCGGCGCCGGCACCATCACCTGCAACTACGATGGCGTGAACAAGTCGAAGACCGTCATCGGCGACGGCGCCTTCATCGGTTCGAACACGGTGCTGGTGGCGCCGGTGACGGTGGGGGCGGAGGCGACGATCGGTGCGGGCTCGGTGGTCAGCCACGACGCGCCGGAGGGCAAGCTCACCTTGGCGCGCGCGCGCCAGGTCGCGATCGAAGGGTGGACGCGGCCGAAGAAATCGTAGAAGCGCCTCCCGGAACCGGGGTCAGAGTCGACTTTCCTTCCGGGCGTTTCCGAAGCGGTGCCATCAAGAGCGGAAAGTCGACTCTGACCCCGGTTCTGCGCGCCATCCGCAAGCGGCGTCCGCACATCGTCCGCAGGCGCGGCGCGCGGCGGCGCGTTCTTCAGGATCGTCAACCAACGTCCGTCGGGCGCGGCAGCACCATCGACACGCATAGTCCGCCGCCGTCGCGGTTGAGTAGGGCGATGCGGCCGCCGTGCGCCTCGGCGATCTCGCGCGCGAGCGCAAGCCCCAGGCCGGTGCCGCTGCGCTTGGTCGAATAGAACGGCAGCAGCGCGTTCTCCAGCACCGATTCGTTCATTCCGCTGCCGCGGTCGAGCACGTCGATGCGCCAGCCGTCGGCGATGCGCCGCACCGCGAGCGAGACGGTCCCGGGCGCGGTGCCGGATTCGTGCGCGTTCTTGATCAGGTTCAGCAGCGCCTGCTCCAGCTGCGCCGGGTCGAAGCGCGCCACCTCGTCGGGAACCGTGCCCTCGATCGCGAAGTCCATCTGCGTGCGCAGCTTCTCGACGAACTGCGGCAACCGCATCGGCTCGGTCCGCGGCGACGGCAACTTGGCGAAGCGCGCGTAGTCGCGCAGGAACCCTTCCAGGTGCCGCGCGCGCTCCTCGATCGTCGCCAGCGCGATCGGCAGCTTCTCGTACTGTCCACGGCGCAGCAGCTCGGCACCCGAATGCGCCAGCGAGGCGATCGGCGCCAGCGAGTTGTTGAGCTCGTGGCTGATCACGCGGATCACCTTCTTCCAAGTCTGCACTTCCTGGCGGCGCAGTTCGGCGGTCATCTGCCGCAGCAGCACCAATTCGTGCCGGCGGCCGTTGAGCCGGAACGTGCGCCGGGCGAGGTGGTAGATGTCCTCGTGGTCCTCGTCGCCGACGGTGAACATGCCGTCGCCGCCGCGCGCGAAGGCCTCGCCCACCGCGGCCGGCGCGGCGTCCAGCAGGGCATCGAGCGCGTGGCCCTCCAGGCGCCGACCATCGCCGAGCATGCGGCGCGCGGCGAGGTTGCCCAGCACCACGCGCCGGGACGGGTCGAGCAGCAGCATCGCCACCGGCGTGTTCTGCACCATGGTGTCGAGCAACAGTTCGCGTTGCACCAGCGACAGACGCTGGTCGCGCAGGGCCTGGCCGAGTTCGTTGTGGGCGTCGACCAGTTCGACCAGGTCGCCGTAGCGGTCCCAGGTGATGCCGAAGCTGAAATCGCCGTCGCGGTAGCCGGCGACGGTCCCTGCCAGCGCGCGGAACAGCGCGCGCAAGGGCACGAACGTGCGCCAGACCACGATGCCCATCGTGGCGCCGACCACGGCCGCGGCCGCCAGCGCCGCCTGCCACGGTATCAGCCACTGGGCGAGCAGCGCGGTGAGCCCGGCGGTCGCGGCGACGCCGAACAGCACCAGCGCGACCATGCGGATCGCCAGCGGCAGGACGCGGAGGATGCGCATCGATGCGTCGTGTCAGCCGCGCGGGATGCCGTAGCGGTCGAGCCGGCGATACAGCGCCTGCCGCGACAGGCCGAGGTCGGCCGCCGCCTGGGCGAGCACGCCGCCGCTGCGAGCCAGCGCGGCCTCGATCGCGGCGCGATCGGGTTCGTCGCCCCCGCCATGCGCGTGCGGGGGCGATGCCAGCGCCTGCAGGCCCAGCGCCTCGGCTTCGATGCGCTCGCCCGACAGCAGCGCCGCGCGCTGCACCGCATTCCGCAGTTCGCGCACGTTGCCGGGCCAGGCGTGGCGCAGCAGCGCGCGTTCGGCACCCTCGCCGAACTGTTTTCCGGCGGGGAGGAAATGTCGCGCCAGCGGCAGGATGTCGCGCGGCCGGCGCGACAGCGGCGGGACGCGCAGCTCGATGCCGTTGAGCCGGTAGTACAGGTCCTCGCGGAACTGGCCGTCGGCGATCATCGCCGGCAGGTCGGCATTGGTCGCGCTGACCACGCGCACCTTCACGGTGCGCTCCTGGTTGCCGCCCAGGCGCTGGAAGCGACCGGTTTCCAGCACCCGCAGCAGCTTCACCTGCCCCGCCGGCGGCAGCGTGCCGATTTCGTCGAGGAACAGGGTGCCGCCGTCGGCGGCCTCGAACTTGCCGGTGCGCGCCTTGTTGCCCGCGCCGGTGTAGGCGCCGGGTTCGGCCCCGAACAGCTCGGCCTCGATCAGTTCGCTGGGCAGCGCGCCGCAGTTCACCGCCACGAACGGGCCCGACTTCACCGCCGAATTGTGGTGGATGATCTCGGCGTACTTTTCCTTGCCGGCGCCATTGGGCCCGGTGACCAGCACCGGCAGCTCGGAGCGTGCGACCTGCAGCGCCAGCGCCAGCACGGTCTCGCTGGCGACGTCGTCGTACACCAGGCCGCGCAGGTCGTGCTGCCGCGCCAGCGCTTCGCGACGCCGGCGCTCCCCACCGCTGCGCGCGGCCAGCTCGCGCCGGGTTTCCGAAAGCTCGAGCAGGTTGTTCACCGAGGCCAGCAGCTTGTGGTCGTCCCAGGGCTTGCCCACGTAGTCGGCGGCACCGGCCTTGACCAGGTCGACCGCCGATTCCAGCCGCGTCCACGCGGTGAGCAGGATCACCGGCATGTCCGGGTGCTGCGCGCGGATATCGCGGAACAGCGCCACGCCCTCGTCGCCGGAGGTGGTGTCGGCGCGGAAGTTCATGTCCTGGATGACCAGGTCGATGCCGCCGCGCTGCAGCAGCGCCAGGCCCGTTTCCGGCGTTTCCGCGCGCTGCACGTGGATCTCGTGCAGCGAGAACAGCAGGTCGAGCGCGGTGGCGACGGACGGGTTGTCGTCGATGACGAGGACGGTGGGCATCGTGCCTGCAGGAATGGGTGTGTGCGTATCGTAAGCCGATCAGTCCGCGGCGGCACGATGGCCGTAGCTGAGCACGCGGGTGATGCGCCACGCGCCGGCATCGTGCCGCCAAACCATGGTGAAGTCCGCGACGCCCTCGCACGTCCCCGAAGTCGCCTGGCAGAAGCGGTGCGTGCCCTGCGAGATCGCGCCGAATCCGTGGACCGGATGGACCCGCAGGCTGCCGGCGACGAGTTCGCGGGTGTACTTTCCGCAGGCGTGCCTGCGCGTGTTCGCCAGCATCTCGTCCCGCGTCCAGGTCACGCCGCCGGCATCGTGGTAGAACTCGACCCGCGGATCGAAATGGCCGGCGTGCGCTTCCAGCTGGGCCGGATCGGCACAGCGGTTGAAGGCCTCGAACACCGAGGCATCCTGCGCGGCAATCGCTTCGGCGAGGCCCTCCGGCGACGGCGCGTCCGTCGCCTGCGCGTGGCAGGCGACGAGGGCGGACAAGGCTCCAAGCAAGGGCCCGGCGAACATCCGCATGCGAGCGCCCCCGGCCGTCGCCGGTTGCGATGTCCGCGGCCACGCCATCAGACGCTCCGGGTCGCGATCGCCGGTGGTACCTCGGCCGCGCGGCGCGCCGGTCCGAAGACCGCGATCTGCCCCAGCAGCCACAACGCCAGGGCGCCGATCGGCAGGTAGTACAACGGCAGCCGCGGCAGCTCGTACTTGCCCATCAGCAACTGGTTGATGCCGTATGCGAGCAACATGCCGATCACGATGCCGATCGTGGCGAGCAGGAAGTTCTCGGTCTGGAAATAGCGCAGGATCTGTCCCTTGGTCGCACCCAGCGCGCGGCGCACACCGATCTGCTTGGTGCGCTGCTGCACCCAGAAGCTGGCGAGGCCGACGATGCCGAGCGCGGTGACGAACAACAGCGCGATGCACACGATCGCCAGCAGCCATGCCATCGAGCGCGGCTGCTGGTAGAACTCGCGGCGCAGTTCCTCGAAGGTCTTGGTGTTCTCTTCGAGGATGATGCGACGGGGCCCGTTGCCGCGCAGCGCCTCGCTGGCGGCGGCCAGCACTTCGGCGCGGCGCTCGGGATCGGTCCGGAGCACGTAGTTGCCGCCGATGGTGTAGCTGGCACGCACCGGCATGATCAGTGCGTACTCCCGCGCTGTCGGTCCGCCCTGCATGCTCGGCCGGACCAGGTGTTCGACGATGCCGACGATCCGCACCGGCTCGTTGCCCCAGACGTAGATCGACTTGCCCACGGCATCTTCGCCGGGGAACAGCCGTTCGGCGAGGGAACGGGTGGCGATGACGCTGGCGACGCGTGCCTCGCTTTCGGGGGCGTTGAGCACATCGAAGTCGACGTACTCGTCCACAGTGAAGTTGCGTCCGGAGACGAGGTTCAGGCCGAATGCATCGATGAACTGCTCCTCGGTCATGTAGTTGGAGGCGTTGAGGGTCGTGGTCTGCTGGTCCGGATCGAGCCGCACACCGCTGTTCCACGAGGAGTTCACGAACGGCACCTGGTTGGTCACCGTCGCGGCCTTGACGCCAGGCAGGCCGCGCAACATCGCAAGGTCCGAACGCGTCTGCGCGTTGGCGTCGGCGTCGTCGCCGACCGGCAGCAACTGCACGCGGACCATCTCGTTCTCGGCGAGTCCACTGGTTTCGGTGACCTGCGAGATGCGCTCGCCGATCATGAACAGTGCGTTGCAGATGATCGCGCAGGTCAGCGCGATCTCCAGCACGATTAGCGCGGCGGCGGTCTTGTGGCGCAGCAGGGTGGAGAGGATGGGGCGGATTTCCATGGTGGTTCTCCGGAGCATCGTCCTGTAGGAGCGCCCTATGGGCGCGACAGGGACGCGTTGTGGGTGGCCCGCATCACGTCCGGCGATGCGTCGTCGACTGGCTGCTGTTGCGGTCGCGGGCATGGCCCGCTCCTACAGCGATGGTCACTGGGATTTGAGCTGGATGGCGGGCGTTACCTGCATCGCGCGCCAGGCGGGCAGCAGGCCGGCGAACAGGCTGGCGAAGATCGCGATCGCGAACGTCGTCAGCAGCATGCCCAGATCCAGATGCGCGAGCTCGGCATAGTCGGCCGGTTGCTGGCGCACCGCCCACAGGCCGAGCAACGACAGGCCGAGCCCGAGGATGCCGCCGGCGAGCCCGATGGTGCCGGCTTCGACCAGGCATTGCTTGAAGATCTCCAGCCGCGACGCACCCAACGCCCGGCGCACGCCGATCTCGCTGCTGCGGCGCAGGAACTTGGCCAGCAGCAGGCCCACGGTGTTGAGCAGGCAGACCAGCAGGAAGCCGAAGCCCAGCCACAGCTGCATCACCACGTCGCCGGGCACCACCTTGTTGTGGTCCAGCCACTGCATGACGTTGCGCAGACGCACGTTGGCCTCGCGCTCGAAGCGCCCGGCCTGGCGCTGCTGTTCGGAGTAGCTGACCAGGTAGTCGCGATACGCGGAAGCCTTCTGCGGGCTGTCCAGCTCGACCCAGTACTGGATCCACGTGCAGGGCGCGTTGAGCGAGGTCGAATCGCCGCCGCTGTCGCCCCAGCAGTTCATGCTGCCACTGCGCGAGAGCGACAGCTCGCGCGAGGTGGAGAACGGCAGGAACACCTCTTCCAGCTCGCCATAGCGCTCGCTGTACATGTCGTAGAAGCGCGGCGTCGGGCGCCAGGTGTCGAGCACGCCGATCACCGAGAAGTCGTTGCCCGCCAGGTTGACCTGCTTGCCGACGCTGTTGCCGCCCCCGAACAGCTTGTCGTTGAGCTCCTTCGAGATCACCGCCACCCGTGCGCCGGCCGTGTCCTCCGTCTCGCTCCAGCCGTTGCCGTGCAGGAACGGCGCCGCGAACATCGCGAAGAAGTCGGCGCTGGTGTAGCGCGACGTCGCCATGAACGGCACCAGGTCGGCATTGTCCGGCGTGACCGACACGTTGCCGCCGGTCATCATCGCTTGGCGGTCGGCACGTTTCTCGCGCAGCATCGTTTCCGAGTCCAAACGGGTCATCTGGTCCGAAGGCTCCTCCCCCGGCACGTAGCCGAACGCGCTCTCCGGATCGAGCTGCACGTAGAACAGCTGGCTGCTCTTGTGCGGGATCGGGTCCCCGGACAGCACCCGGAACACGGTCAGCGTGGTCATGCACGCGCCGATGCCCAGCGCGATCGCCAGGACCATCAGTGCGGTGAGCACCCTGTTGCGCTTGAAACTGCGCAGCGCGAGGTTGAGGTAGTAGCCGAACATGGATTGGCTCCGTAGGGCGGGCCCTGGCCCGCCGATGTGTCGGTTGGAATGCCGCCGGGAAACGACGGGCGCGATGGCGGGTCCGGCCCCTGCTTAAACGGCGCTGACGGATTCGGCTTCGCGGCGGGCGACTCGCGCCAGGCTCGGTTCCACCGTCAGGTCGGTCGCCATGCCGTCGACGATGTGCACGTTGCGCTGCGCGCGCGCGGCGAGTTCCGGGTCGTGGGTGACCATCACGATCGTGGTGCCGCGCGAGTTGATGTCCTCCAGCAACTCCATGACGCTGCGCGCCATCTGCGAGTCGAGGTTGCCGGTGGGTTCGTCGGCCAGCAAAAGCCGCGGCGAACCTGCGAGCGCGCGTGCGATCGCCGCGCGCTGCTGCTGGCCGCCCGACAGTTCCGCCGGGTAATGCTTCATGCGCGAGCCCAGCCCGACCTGGGACAACGCCTGCTCGATCCGCAGCTTGCGCTCGTTGCCGGGCATGCCGCGATAGCGCAGCGGCACGTCGCAGTTGTCGAACAGGTTGAGGTCGGGGATCAGGTTGAAGCTCTGGAAGATGAAGCCGATCTTCTCGTTGCGCAGGCGCGAGCGCTGGTTGTCGCTCAACCCCTTCACGTCGACCCCGTCGAGGTGGTAGTCGCCGCCGGTGAAGGTCTCCAGCAGGCCGGCGATGTTGAGGAAGGTGGTCTTGCCGGAGCCCGACGGGCCGGTGACGGCGACGAACTCGCCGTCGCCCACGTGCAGGTCGAGCGAGCGCAGGGCATGGGTTTCGACGAGTTCGGTGCGGTAGACCTTGGTGACCTGGCGCATGTCGAGCATGGTGTATTCCTTCGGGCGCGGCGGTGAGAAGGGCCATCCCGGCCGTGGCGGCGATGCCGCGGGACGCTGTCCGGAGAGAGAGGCGGACGCGTCCCGGCGAGACCGGGATGGAAAAAGCGGACGCGGCTCAGTGCACGCCGAAACGGCCCGGCAGCGCCGAGCGTCCGACGTATCCGGCGGCTGTGCGGGCGCGTGCGCGCTCGCCGTTGGCGGCGGCGCGGCTGGCATTGTCGCGCGCGGCGTCGAAGGCGAACACTTCGTGCAGGCGCAGCGGGACGGCATCGGCCAGTTGCTGCGCGGTCCAGTGCAGGCGGGTGGGGAAATGGGCGAAGGCGTTCATGGTCATTGTCCAGAGATGCGGACGCGGTCCGCGTTGGCGAACTGGTCGGTCCCGGAGACGACGATGCGCTCGCCCGCCTCCAGTCCCGATACGATTTCCACGGCGTTGAGGCTGGCGGCCCCTGCCTGGATCGGGCGTCGCACGGCGCTGCTGCCGTCGACCACCCAGGCGAAGCGCCCGCCGTCCTGTTCCAGGAACGGGCCGCGCTCGACCATCAGCACGTCCTCGCGCGTGTCGAGCACGATCCGCGCGGACAGACGCTGGTTCTGGCGCAGGTTGGGCGGCTGCTGGCCGTCGTCGAAGCGCAGCCGCGCGGTGACCTCGCCATTGACCACCTCGGGCGAGACCGCCGACACCAGCGCCGCGTAGCGGTTGCCACTGCTGGTGACCTGCGCCGGCACGCCGATCGCCAGGTCGCGAGCGAAGCTCTCCGGCACCCGGATCTCGACCTCGAACATGCTCAGGTCGACCACGCTCAGGATCGGCGCGTTGACCGCGACGTTGGTGCCCTGCGCGATCTGCACCTGGCCGACCTGGCCGTCGAACGGCGCGCGCAGCGTCAGCGCCTCGACCTGGCGGCGCAGTTCTCCCACCACTGCCTGCTGGCGCTCGGCGAGCAGGCGCTTGTTGCGCGCGTCGATGCCCGCGCCCTCGCCCTGCAGCGAGAAATCCTTGCGCGCCGCGGCCAGGCCCAGGTCGGCCTTCTTCATTCCGTCGAGCGCGCGATCGTACTCGTTCTTCGACACCGCGCCGCCCTCGAAGGCGCGCTGGTAGCGCTCGACGTCGCGCTGCGCGGCGGTGTGGTCGATCTGCGCCTGGTCGAGCAGCTTCTGCGCGTCGGAGCGGGTGAGCTGGGCATCGAGCACGGCGCGGTTGGCTTCGCCCTGCAGGCTGGCCAGGGTCGATTCCTCCTGCACCAGCCTGCTGCGCAGCTCGGGGCTGTCGATCACGGCCAGTTCCTGGCCCTGCTCGACCACGTCGCCGGCGACCACCTTCAGCGTCACCGTGCCGCCGGCGATCGCGTACAGCGTCGGGCTGTTGGCGGTGATGACGCGGCCGTCGGCGGACAGGTCGCGCACCAGGTCGCCGCGGGTGACCTCGGCGATGCGGATGCGCGAGGCATCGAACGAACTGGAGCCAGAGGCCCAGCCGCCTATCACCCAGGCCGCGAGCAGGCCGAGCACCAGCGCCGCGGCGCCGCCCAGCAGCCAGGCCTTCGGCAGCCGGCGCAGTCCGGAGGGCCGGGCCAGCACCTGGTCCTGGCCGGAGGTGTCGCGGATGCGGGCGGGCTGGTCCATGGGCAGGTCAATGGATGTCGAAGGAGGCAGGAAGGTTGCACGCAACCTCCGTGCCAACGTCGATGCCGTTGATCATTAAAGGAAAATGCGTCTGTCCGGGTGTCCGCGCGGACACTCAGGCTGTCCGGTCGGACAGGCCTTTCCCGTACACTTGGCGGACACTCGGGGAGATGCGGATTCATGTGCGGCATCGTCGGCGCGATCGCGGATCGCGATGTGGTTCCGGTCCTGATCGACGGACTGAAGCGTCTGGAATACCGCGGCTACGACTCGGCCGGGATCGCCCTGGTCGACGGCAGCGACGTGCGCCGTGTGCGCCGCACCGGCCGCGTCTCGGAAATGGAAGCCGCCGCGCAGGCCGAAGGCGTGCGAGCCTCGCTCGGCATCGGCCATACGCGCTGGGCCACCCACGGCGGCGTCACCGAGGCCAACGCGCATCCGCACATCAGCCACGGCGTGGCGCTGGTGCACAACGGCATCATCGAGAACCACGAGCAGCAGCGCGAGCGGCTGCAACAGCTCGGCTACGCGTTCGAGTCGCAGACCGACACCGAGGTGATCGCGCACCTGATCCATCATTACCTCAAGGGCGGCCAGGACCTGCTCGGCGCCCTGCAGTGCACGGTCAAGGAGCTGCACGGCGCCTACGCGCTGGCGGTGATCAGCCGCAAGGAGCCGGGCCGCATGGTGGTGGCGCGCATGGGTTGCCCGCTGCTGATCGGCCTCGGCGAGGGCGAGAACTTCGTCGCGTCCGACGTCTCGGCGATCGTGCAGTACACGCGCCGGGTGATCTTCCTGGAGGAAGGCGACACCGCCGAGATCAGCCGCGAAGGCGTTCGCGTGTTCGGCGCGGACGATGCGCCGGTGCAGCGCGAAGAGCACCTGTCGGATGTCTCGCTGGCGTCGCTGGAGCTCGGCCCGTACCGCCACTTCATGCAGAAGGAGATCCACGAGCAGCCGCGCGCGATCGCCGACACGCTCGAGGCGATCATCGACGCCAGCGCATTCGAGCCGGCGCTGTTCGGCAAGGACACCGACGAGGTGCTGGCCGGGGTCGAGGGCGTGCAGATCCTGGCCTGCGGCACCAGCTTCTACGCCGGTTCGGTGGCGCGCTACTGGATCGAGGCGATCAGCGGACTGCCGTGCAGCGTCGAGATCGCCAGCGAGTACCGCTACCGCAAGGCGGTGGCGAACCCGAAGCAGCTGATCGTCACCATCTCGCAGTCGGGCGAAACGCTGGACACGATGGAGGCGCTCAAGTACGCCAGGTCGCTCGGGCACGACAAGACGCTTTCGATCTGCAACGTGCCCGAGAGCGCGATCCCGCGCGCCAGCCGGTTGGTGTTCTACACCCGCGCCGGCGCCGAGATCGGCGTCGCCTCGACCAAGGCCTTCACCACCCAGCTGGTCGGCCTGTTCGCGCTCGCCGCCACGCTGGCCAAGCTGCACGGCCGGCTCGACGCGGACAAGGAGGGCGAGTACATCGAGGCGCTGCGCCACCTGCCCGGCAGCATCCAGCACGCGCTCAACCTCGAGCCGCAGATCGCCCTGTGGGCCGAGCGCTTCGCGCCGCGCGACCACGCCCTGTTCCTCGGCCGCGGCGTGCACTACCCGATCGCGCTCGAGGGCGCGCTCAAGCTCAAGGAAATCTCATACATCCACGCCGAGGCGTATCCGGCCGGCGAGCTCAAGCACGGCCCGCTGGCGCTGGTGGATGCGGCGATGCCGGTGGTGGTGATCGCACCCAACGACAGCCTGCTGGAGAAGGTGAAGTCGAACATGCAGGAAGTGCGCGCGCGCGGCGGCGAGCTGTTCGTGTTCACCGATGCCGACAGCAACTTCAACGAGTCCGAGGGCGTGCACGTGATCCGCACCCCGCGCCACGTCGGCGTGCTCAGCCCGATCGTGCACACCATCCCGGTGCAGCTGCTGGCGTATCACACGGCGTTGTCGCGCGGTACCGACGTCGACAAGCCGCGCAACCTGGCCAAGGCGGTCACGGTCGAATAACCGCATGTCCTTGCCCCGCTTTGCGGGGCATTGTGCCCTTCGCGGGTGGAAGGTGCAGAAGGCGGATGGGCTGTCGTGTCGAGGCCCGGACCATCGGGCCGGCAGCGTCGCGGTCGCTGCGATCAGCCCCCGCAACCACCGCAGCAGGTCGAGGCCTGGCGTTCGATCTGCACGGTCTCGCCGGTGTGTCCGGCCATGCGCAGGCTCGCGGCGATCTCGTCCTCGCCCAGGCTGGTGGACACGCGCAGGACGTTGCCGGCGGCGGTATCGGCCAGGGCGGCGGGATCCTGCGCCTGCAGGCGACGCTCGAACGTGGCGACGTTGTCCAGTCGCTGGTCGAGATGGATGTTGAACTGGGTCATGGCTTGCATCCTGGAAGATGGGTGTCCGCCCGGGCGTGGGCGCGTCATCCGCGCGCGAAGCAGTCCGCGGCAACCGCAGCATCCCGTGAACCCGCACTTTCGACCTTGACCTGCGTCAGGCGCAAAGCCGATCGCGTGGCCGGCCTGACGCAGGTCAAGCGACTGCACGAACAGGACATTTTGTCCCTTCCTCCATGTGCGCAACGGCGCTGCAATGGCGCCATGAACGGAGGAATCGAGATGAAGGGCAAGATGTTGTGCGTGGCAGTGGCGGGTGCGTTGGCGTTGTGGCAGCTGGCGGCGGCCGACGCGCGGGCGGCGGAATCGGTCGTGCCCGGCGACGAGCGCATCGTCGACCTCGACAGCCTGGTGGTGGTCGGCGTGGCGCCGGTGGCATCGCTCACCTGGGTCACCGATCCGCGCCTGCCGCGGCAGCCGGTGCCGGCGAGCGACGGCGCCGACTACCTCAAGACCGTGCCGGGCTTCGCCACGCTGCGCAGCGGCGGCAGCAACGGCGATCCGGTGCTGCGCGGCCAGTTCGGTTCGCGCCTGAACCTGCTCGCCGGCGACGGCGCACTGATGGGCGCCTGCCCCTCGCGCATGGACAACGCGATGTCCTACGTGTCGCCGGAAACCTACGACCGGCTGACCATCGTCAAGGGGCCGCAGACGGTGCTGTGGGGCGGCGGCGCCTCGGCCGGGACGGTGCGCTTCGAACGCGAGATCCCGTACTTCGATGTGCCCGGCCTGCGCCTCGAAGGCAGCGCCATGTTCGCCAGCCACGGTCGCAACGACCAGGTGCTCGATGCCATCGCCGGCACTCCGCAGGTGTATGGGCGGCTGACGGCCAACCGCTCCGAATCGGACGACTACGAGGACGGCGCCGGACGGCGCGTGCCCTCGGCCTGGGACAAGTGGAACGCCGACGCCGCTGTCGGCTGGACGCCGGATCCGGATACCGTGCTGGAAGCCAGCGTCGGCACCGGCGACGGCCAGGCGCGCTATGCCGGGCGCGCCATGGACGGTACCCGGTTCGACCGCACCACCTACGGACTGCGCTTCGAGAAGAAGGGCATGCAGGGCCGGCTGCGCGAGATCGCGGCGAACCTCTACTACAACGACGTCGACCACGTCATGGACAACTACACGCTGCGCGACCCGGACCCCAACGGCACGATGGCGATGCCGATGGCGAGCAACGTCGCCCACCGCACCAGCGGCGGCCGTTCCGCGTTCGGCTTCGGCGGCGAACACTGGGAACTCACCGCAGGCGTCGACGCACGCAGCAGCCGCCATTCGCGCCGCAGCGCCATGGGCCGCGGCCAGTACCTCGCGCAGCCGTGGACGGTGGATGCGCGCTTCCGCCAGGCCGGCGCCTTCGCCGAACTGCACTGGCACCTGGATGCGCGCAACCACGTGATCGCCGGCGCGCGCGTGGACCGCAGCGAAGCCGAGGACCGCCGCGCCACGACCAGTGGCATGATGCCGATGCCCAACCCGACCCTGGGGCAGACGCGCGCGGAAACGCTGCCCTCGGCCTTCGTCCGCTTCGAACAGGACCTCGACGGCCGGCCGCTGCGCTGGTACGCCGGCATCGGCCACACCCGGCGCATGCCCGACTACTGGGAACTGTTTTCCCCCAACCGTGGCCCGGACGGCGCGGTCAACGCCTTTGCCGGCGTGCAGCCCGAGCGCACCACCCAGCTCGACGTCGGCATGCGCCATGCAGGCAAGCGGATCGATGCCTGGGTCTCGGCGTATGCCGGGCGCATGAGCGATTACATCGCCTTCGACTACATCGACGGCATGGGCGGGACGATCACGCGCGCGCGCAACGCCGATGCGAATATCCGCGGCGGCGAGGCCGGCGTGGAGTGGCGTGCGGCCGAACACTGGAAGCTGGGCGGCACGCTGGCCTACTCCTGGGGCGAACTGGCCGAGACCGGCCAGGCCCTTCCGCAGATGCCGCCGCTGGAGGCACGGCTCAACGCCGCATACGACAACGGCACATGGTCCGCTGGCGCGCTGTTGCGCGCGGCGTCCTCGCAGGACAGGGTCAGTCCGGCGCTGGGCAATGTGGTCGGCCGCGATCTGGGACCCAGCAGCGGGTTCGCGGTGTTCTCGCTCAACGGCGCGTTCCGTATCAACGACCAGTGGCGCCTGGCCGCCGGCATCGACAACCTGTTCGACCGCGACTATGCCGAGCACCTCAACCTCGCCGGCAACAGCGCCTTCGGCTATCCGGCCGACCCGACGCGCATCCACGAACCCGGACGTACGGCGTGGGTCAAGCTCAACGCTTCGTTCTGAGACATCGCAGCGGCAACCGCCTTCCCGGCGCAGGACACCGCAGGAGCGGATATGGCGATGCGATACATGTAGGAGCGGCTTCAGCCGCGATCTCGCCGGGGTGTCTGCCGTCGCCTCGTGTGGTCGTGCCTGAAGGCGCTCCTACCGGGCAGGGGCGTGCTGCGCGATGGCGGTGCGATCCATGTATGAGCGGCTTCAGCCGCGATCTTGCCGTGGCGTCCGACGTCGCCTCGTGTGGTCGCGCCTGAAGGCGCTCCTACCGGGCAGGGGCGTGCTGCACGATGGTGGTGCGATACATGTAGGAGCGGCTTCAGCCGCGATCTCGCCGTGGCGTCCGACGTCGCCTCGTGTGGTCGCGCCTGAAGGCGCTCCTACCGGGCAGGGGCGTGCTGCGCGATGGCGGTGCGATACATGTAGGAGCGGCTTCAGCCGCGATATCGCCGTGGCGTCCGCCGTCGCCTCGTGTGGTCGCGCCTGAAGGCGCTCCTACCGGGCAGGGGCGTGCTGCGCGATGGCGGTGCGATACCCGTAGGCGCGGCTTCAGCCGCGATCTGTGGTGCGGCACACCTCGGACTGCGGTGGGACTGGAACGCGCGTCCTCTGCAAGCAGGACGGCTTCAATCGAACGCACGCGCGATCGCCCGCGGCAGCGCCAGCTCCTGCCAGCCCTGCGCCTGCACGTGGCGCAGTACCGCGACCACGTCGTCGCAGGCGCGGCGTACGGCCTCGGACAGGGATGCGCCATCGACCATGCGTCCGCCGACGAGCGCGGCGAACATGTCGCCGACGCCCTTCACCGCGTGCCGCACCAGCGGATGCTCGAACGTTTCGCAGCCGTCGGCCGATACCGCAACCAGCTGCAGCGTCCCGGGCGGACACGTCTCCGGCGCGGCACTGGTCACCACCACCCAGTGCGTGGTGTCGCTGAGCAGGCCGGCGGCGACCTCCACGCAGTCATCGAGCGATCGCAGGCGGCGGCCGCCCAGTTGCTCCAGCTCGTAGTGGTTCGGCGTCAGCCCCTCCGCGCGTGGCAGCAGATGGTCGCGCCATACCGGCACCAGCGCAGGATCGGTGTAGGAGCCGGTGTCGTGGTCGCCGATCACCGGATCGATGTGGACCGCGAGCTTCGGGTTGCGCTCGTGGACGCGGTCGAGCCAGCGCGCCAGCGCCAACCCCTGCTGCGGCGAACCGAGATAGCCGACCAGCAGCATCCGCGCGCGCGAGGCCACGTCGCGCGCCTCGAGGTCGTCGAGCAGCCCCTCGAACCAGTCCTGCGGCAGCGCGCCGCCGTGCATCGTCGGGTAGTGCGGGGTGTTGCCCAGCACCACGGTCGGCACCGGCGCCACCTGCAGGCCCAGCGCCTGCAGCACCGGCACCGCGATGGCGTTGCCGACACCGCCGTAGGCGACCTGCGACTGGATCGAGATGACGTCGACCAGTCGCGTTCCCGCAGACGGCATGAACGTGCCCGGTGCGCTCACGCCGCGCCCGCGTCGCCAGCGCCCGCAAGGCCGGGCCAGTAAGCGCTGTCGGGCGTATCGCGGTTGCCGAAGAGGGCGGTGCCGACGCGCACCGTGGTCGCGCCTTCGGCAATCGCGAGTTCGAAATCGCCGGACATGCCCATCGACAGTTCGTCCATCGCGATACCGTCCGGTGCGTCCTGGCGCAAGCGGTCGCGCAGCGTGCGCAGGCGCACGAAACATGGGCGCACCCGGGTCGCCTCTTCGGAGAACAGCGCCAGCGTCATCAGCCCGCGCACGCGCAGCGACGAGAAAGCGGGCAGTTCACGGATGAAGGCGGGCACGTCATCGGGCGCCAGGCCGAACTTGCTGGCTTCGCCCGAGGTATTCACCTGCACCAGCACGTCGAGCGCGCGGCCGTGCCTCTGCAGCTGCGTGTCGAGCGCCTGCGCCACGCGCAGGCTGTCGAGCGCCTGGAACTCGCTGGCGAAGCGCGCCGCATGTTTCGCCTTGTTGGTCTGCAGGTGGCCGATCAGCACCCAGCGCAGGTCGGGCAGGTCGGCCATCGCCTCGGACTTGGCCAGCGCCTCCTGCACCTTGTTCTCGCCGAACTCGCGCATGCCGATGGCATGGGCCGCTCGCAGCCGCGCTTCGTCCACGGTCTTGCTCACCGGCAGCAGGCGAACGTCGACGGGATCGCGGCCGGCGCCACGGCAGGCCACGTCGATGCGTGCACGGATCGCCTCGAGGTTGGCCTGCAGTTGCGTGGTGGCGTCGTGCATCGCGCTCAGGTGCCTGCCAGCCAGTCGCGCGGCACCAGGTAGTCGTGCAGTCGCGCTTCGGCGCTGCCGGGCTCGGGTGCGTAGCCGTACTCCCAGCGCACCAGCGGCGGCAGGCTCATCAGGATCGATTCGGCGCGGCCGCCGCTCTGCAGGCCGAAGTGGGTGCCGCGGTCGTAGACCAGGTTGAACTCGACGTAGCGGCCGCGGCGGTAGAGCTGGAACGCGCGCTCGCGCTCGTCGTAGGGCGTGTCGCGGCGGCGTTCGACGATCGGCAGGTAGGCATCGAGGAATCCATCCCCGACCGCGCGCAGGTAGCCGAAGTCCTGTTCCAGGTCGCCGTGCAGGTCGTCGAAGAACAGGCCGCCGACGCCGCGCGTCTCGTTGCGATGCTTCAGGAAGAAATACTCGTCGCACCAGCGCTTGTGCGCGTCGTAGCGCTGTTCCCCGCCGAACGGCTCGCACAGGTCGCGCGCGGTCCGGTGCCAGTGCCGTACGTCCTCGTCGAAGGGATAGAAGGGGGTGAGGTCGAAGCCGCCGCCGAACCACCAGGCCACCGTCTGCCCATCGCGCTGCGCGCGGAAGTGGCGCACGTTGGCATGCGTGGTCGGTACGTGGGGATTATGCGGATGGAACACCAGCGACACGCCGACCGCCTGCCACGAGGCGCCCACCAGTTCCGGGCGCGCCGCGGTGGCCGAAGGCGGCAGGGTGTCGCCGGAGACGTCGGAAAACCCGATCCCGGCCTGCTCGAACACCGCGCCGTCGCGCAGGATGCGCGTGCGCCCGCCGCCGCGCAGGTGGCTGCCGGCGCCATCGGGATGGCGCTGCCAGGCGTCCTCGACGAAACGGGCACCGCCGTCGGCGGTTTCGATCGCGGCACAGATCCGGTCCTGGAGGCCCGTGAGGTAGTCGCGGATGTCGTCGAAGCGGTCCATGCCGACATTCTAGTGCGCCGTACCGCCTGGTGCCCCGTGCCGCATGCTTCCAGCGCCGTCATCCCCGCTTTCGCCGGAACGACGGAAGGCTTCTTGCGAGACGGCGCGTCAGACGCGTATTCCGCCGCACCTGGCGCGGATCAGGCGCGCCAGGCCGCGTCCGCCCGGTGCGCGGCGAGCCGCACGTCCATGCGCGCAGCCAGATCGCGTGCGGACAGGCCATAGGTGTCCGGCAGCGCGGCCTGGAAACCGCTGAGGTTGCGGTTGACGCGGCGCAGCCGGTCGCTGCCGGCGTGGCCGTCGACGAAGTCGAAGCCGACCAGCCGGTGCAGCCCCACCCGCGTTTCGCCGAAACGCGCCACCTCGGTCCAGCGCACCCGCGAGCGCCGGAACAGCGAGACGATCTCGAAGCCGTCTTCGTCGAGCACCAGACAGCTCGCCCCGGGCAGCAGGTTCAGCACCGCGAGCCCGCCGCACAGGCCGAAGAACACGAGGCTGCTCCACCCGATCAGCGGGTGCGTGCCCATGATGCGCAGGCCGATCCAGACGAACACCGCCGAGATCGCGACCATCGCCAGCCATTTGGCCGGCGATGGTCGCAAGGTCTCGGCCGTGCCCGCCGCGGGCCTCACTTCAGCGTACGCTCGAACAACTCGAGGACGCGGCGGTACTGGTCGTACCAGGAATCCGATTGCTGGTAGGCATGCCGCTCGAGCGGGTAGCTCGCCAGTTCCCACTTGTCCTTGCGCAGCTCGATCAGCCGCTGCGCCAGCACCACCGAATCGCGGTAGAACACGTTGTCGTCGATCATGCCGTGCGCGATCAGCAGGCTGCCCTGGAGGCCGTCGGCGTATTCGATCGGCGAGGAAACGCGGTAGGCCTCGGGATCGATGTCGGGCGTGTTGAGGATGTTGCTGGTGTATTCGTGGTTGTACTGGGTCCAGTCGGCGACCGGGCGCAGCGCCGCGCCGGCCTTGAATTTGCCCGGCTCACGGAACAGCGCCATGAAGGCCATGAAGCCGCCGTAGCTGCCGCCGTAGACGCCGACGCGTTCGCGGTCGCCCTGGCGCTGTTCGACCAGCCAGTCGATGCCGTCCAGGTAATCCTCCAGCTCCGGATGGCCCATCCGCCGGTAGATCGCGGTACGCCAGTCGCGGCCGTAGCCTTCGGAGGCGCGGTAGTCGAGATCGAGCACGATGTAGCCGCGCTGCACCAGCAGGTTGTGGAACATCTGCTCGCGGAAATAGTTCGGATAGCGGTCGCTGACGTTCTGCAGGTAGCCGGCGCCATGCACGAACAGCGCGACCGGATAGCGCCGCCCGGGCTCGAGCGTCTTCGGACCGTAGAACTTGCCCCAGATCGTGCCGGCGCCGTGCTTCGAGGGCACCTGCACGACCTCCGGCTGCAGCCAGTCATGGGCGATGTATTCGGGCTTGCGCGTATCGGTGAGCGTGCGCAGGTTGCCGCCATCGGCATCGAGTACGGCCAGCTGCGGCGGCACATAGCTCGAGGAGTGGCGCAGCAGCAGGCGGGTGCCGTCGGGCGAGGCGACGAAGCCCTCGACCCCGCCCAGGTCGGTCAGCTCGCGTACCTCGCCGCCGGCGGACGGCACGGTGCACAGCTCGTAGTCGCCGGGACGTGCGCGGTTGCAGGCGAAATGGAAGCGCGAGCCGTCCGGCGACAGCGCCGGTTGCGAGACCTCCCAGCGGCCCGAGGTCAGCGCGCGCGCACGGCCGCCGCGGCCGGCATCGACCGTGTACAGGTGCGACCAGCCGCTTTCCTCCGACAGCAGCCACAGCGTGCGCTGGTCGTGGAGCCAGCCGAACTGGTTGTATTCCCAGTTGATCCAGGCCTCGTCGCTCAGGCGATGGCGCGACTGCAGGGTCGCGACGGCGGGTTCGGCGGTGGCCAGCCAGCGGTCCTTGTTGTCGACCGAATGCAGCATCAGCGCGACGAAGCGCGAGTCTGCGCTCCAGGCGATGCCGTCGCCGTCGTCCTCGATGCGCACCGGGCGCGGGCCCTTCAGCGGCTCCTTGCCGGCGGCCTTGCGCAACCGCGCCAGCGGGTCGTCGCCGATGCCGGGCAGTCCATCGGTCTTCAGCTCGCGGCGCGCACCGTCGCGCATGTCGACCAGCCAGAACGACTGCGCGCGCGGCGGATTGCGCCCGACCCGGGTGCGCACGTCCTCGAACTCCTCGTAGCCCGACTCGGTGACGTACATCGGCATCCTGCCGCCCTGGCCGCGTTCGTCCTGCTTGCGTTCGGTGGCGACCAGCAGCCAGCGGCCGTCGGGCGAGAGCGCGGTCGCGGCGATCTCGACATCCTTGCCTAGGTAGACGGGCGCGGGTGCGCGGGTGGGATCGGCGCGGCGCCAGTCGGTTTCCTGTTCGCGTGCGGCTTCGCGACGCGCGCGCTCGCGGCGCAGGGTCTCGACCAGGCGCAGCTGGTCCTCGCGCAGCAGGTCGGGCTTCGGCGGCTTTGCCGGATCGTCCTCGGCCTTGGGTGCCGCGGCATGGGCGACGGCGCCGTCGGCCGCGTTCCAGCGGTACCAGTCGTGTCCGCTGCGCCAGACCAGGGCGCCATCGCTGCTCCAGCGCGGCGCGGCCTCGGTGGCCTCGCTGCGGGTGAGCTGGGTGAGCGCGCCATTGCGCAGGTCGCGCACGAACACGTCGCCGTTGCGCACGAACGCCATGCGGGTGCGCTGCGGGTCGAGCACCGGGTCGCGCGCATCGATGCCCGCGCGTGCGGCGCCGTCCACCCCTTGCGCCGCGCCGCCGGCGATGTCCTGCGCGTACAGGTCGCGGATGCGGTTGCCGTCGCGCTTGAGCGGGTAGTAGACGCGCTTGCCGTCCCACGACCACCAGGCCTGCTCCACCGGCGGCCCGATCCAGTCCGGATCGGCCATGACCCGCTCCAGGGTCAGCGGTTGCGCGGGTTGGGCCTGCAACAGCCCGGGGGCGGCCAGCAGGAGCAGGACAGACAGGCGTCGGATCATGGCGATGGCGGGTGACGGACCGCCGGGCAGGGTATCAGCCCACCCGGCGACGCGGCCGGGCCACAGGTCATGCCCGGCGCCGCGATCGCGTTGCGGCGGGGCCGCGGAACGGGGACGGGAGCGGAGTTCCGCTCCGGTCGCCCGCCGGCGACGCGACGTCCCGCCTTCGTGCGGGACCGCGTGCGCGCGCCCGGCGCGCGCTACCAGCTGAAGCCGGCGCCGCCCATCACGCTCTTCTCGCCGCCGCTGAAGGCGCCGCCGAGCGACACGCTGGCGCGATCGCCGACGGCGCGCTGGTAGCCCACTGCCAGGGCCTGCTCGCCGCCCTGGGCCCCGACGCCTACGCCGACGCGGTTGCGGCCGGACAGGCCCGCCGTGTTCATCGCCATGCCCGCGAACGCGCCGGACATCGCGCCCTGCCGGTCGATGCGGCGATCCTGCTGGTGGAAGCGGTCGTCGATGCCGCGCTGGATCGAGTCGAGCTGCGCGTCCCAGGCCGCGAAGCGGCTGTCGGTGTACTCGTTGGCCGACTGCAGGGTCTGCACCGCGACGGTGTCGGTGTAGGTGTTGGCCGAGGCCAGGGTGGCGGCATCTCCGGCATCGGCATGGACCTGCGCGGCTTGCAGGGCCGCCGCGTCGCCCGCATCGGCATGCGCCCGGGCGGACTGGAGCGTCATCGCATCGCCGGCGCGCATCTGCCGGACGTTGACTGCGTCCATGTCGGCGATGCCGTCGGCGACGTTGGAGACGAGTGTGCCGTCCTCCCCGTTCAGCGTGATGGTGTCGCCCTCATCCTGGTCGTACATCACCGAGCGCGGTCCACCACCGGCCGGACCTTCGGGTCCCTGCGGTCCGGCGGGACCCTGCGGCCCGGGTACGCCACCCGCCTCGGCGATCAGGGCCTCGACATCGCCCAGCCAGGCGTCGATGGCGAAGAACGCATCGCCGGCGTTGTCGTACGAGGTTCCGCGGATGTCGTAGCCGGGTGCGATGAACACGCCGCCCGCGTAGCTGGCGCCGCCGCCGAGCGCGGTGGCGACGGGGAAGAGCTGAGACAGGTTGACGGCGTCGGTGTCCGCGGTCGCCGCGGCGAGATTCGCGATCTGGTACATCCGGTCCGGGGAGCCGATCGACACGGTGAATTCGCGGTCCGCCACCGAACCGCTGCCGATGGCGACGCTGTTGTCGACGGTGGCGTTGGCGTTGGCGCCGATCGCCACGCTGGACGCTCCGGTTGCCTCGCTGGTGTAGCCCATCGCCAGCGAGTACTGCCCCATTGCCTGGTTGAAACCGCCGAAGGCGGCGGCGTACGAGCCGCTCCGGTTCGACAGGCCGAGCGCGCTGCCGCCGAAGGCCACGGTGTTGTCGTACCCGACGGCGGTGCCATATGTGGCCGCCGCATTGAGCGAGCCCAACCCCACGCCGCTGGACGCGGCGGTGTTTCGGAAGCCGATGGCCACCGCATTGATGCCGTCGGCGCGTGTGGCGGCCCCGATCGCCACCGCTCCTTCGTTGGTCGCGATCGTGCGCTCGTTCTCATCCAGCGAGCCGTCGCGGTCGACGTCGTACCACAGGCCGATGGCCACGGCACCGCGCGCTGCGTTGGTGTAGGCGCCGACGGCCGTGGAGCCGGTCCGGTTGGACAGCTCGCCGGGGCCGTTGAATCCCGCGATCGCGCCGTTGCCGATGGCGGTGCTGTTCCGGGTGAAGGCGTCGGCGTTGTAACCGAACAAGGCCGCACCGTCGTAGACGCTGGTCGTATGGGCGCCGTAGCCGACCGAGAACGCGCCGGTGACGAACGACTGGCGTCCACAGGCGAGCGTACTCTGCCAATCGCCCGCATACGCGGCATCGGCCCCAGCCTGCACCGGAGTCGTGACGCAGGTGTCTCCGGCGGCCGCGTGGCCGCCGGCCAACGACAGCAAGGCCAGCGCAACCGAACGCCGGAGGCGGTTGGAGACAGGGTTGCAGCAACGAGTCATCACGTTCTCCTGAAAGGGCTGGACCGCCCGTCAGGAGGTGGATCGGGAAATCATGCCGCGGACTGACATGCGGGCATGGCGGGGATCGGACGGCGAGCGCCGCTGCGGCATTGCCACGTCAGGCCGTCGAGCCAGGCCCGCGAACGCCGGGTGGGCGCGGCGGCCGGCCGATGTCGAGCATCCGGGCCGCGACAGGGATGCCCGCGCCGGCGGGCTTGCGACAGGAGCCGCAGGACAACCGCGCCCGGCGCGTGCCGGACGGCCGGGTCACAGGTCCAGCCCGAAGCCGATGCCTGCCGACTTCTCGCCGCCGCTGAACGCGCCGCCCAGCGAGAACGATGCGCGTTCTCCGACCTTGCGGCCATAGCCGACCGACAACGCCTGCTCGCCACCCTGGAAGCCGGCACCCACCGCGATGCGTCCGCGTGGGCTCTGCGAACCCGCGGCGTTGATCGCCATGTTCAGCATCGCGCTGCCCAT
This sequence comes from Luteimonas saliphila, assembly GCF_016774335.1. Taxonomy (GTDB): domain Bacteria; phylum Pseudomonadota; class Gammaproteobacteria; order Xanthomonadales; family Xanthomonadaceae; genus Luteimonas; species Luteimonas saliphila. The sequence goes on from NZ_JAETWA010000011.1 coordinate 96,967, forward strand.
CGCCCCCTGCCGGTCGATGCGGCGATCCTGCCGCTGGAAGCGGTCGTCGATGCCGCGCTGGATCGAATCGAGCTGCGCATCCCAGGCCGCGAAGCGGCTGTCGGTGTACTCGTTGGCCGACTGCAGGGTCTGCACCGCGACGGTGTCGGTGTAGGTGTTGGCCGAGGCCAGGGTGGCGGCGTCGCCGGCCTGGATCTGGCGGACGTTGGCCGCATCGGTCGCGGCCACGCCGTCGGCGAGGTTGGCGATCGTGGTGCCGTCGGCGCCGGCCAGGGTGAGCACGTCGCGGCCGTCGTCGTCGTAGACCACGCTGCGCGGCCCGCCACCGGCGGGACCCTCGGGACCCTGCGGGCCGCCGGGCCCGGCCGGCCCCTGCAGCGAGCCCAGCCAGTCGGCTTCGGTACCGGCGAAGCCGTTCTGCACCGCGACCTCGTAGGCGCTGTAGCCACGCTCGCCCTGGATGCCGCCGACATCGACGATGCGCTGGTTGATATTGTCCAGTGCGGCATCGACGGCGCCGAAGGCCGCGCCGACGTTGCCGTAGTTGTTCGACTGGATCACGTACACCGGCGCAGTGAACGCGCCACCGGCATATGCCGCGCCCCCGCCGAGCCAGGCGGCGATGCCGCCGCCGAGGTCGTCGTCGGCCGCGCGCATCTGGCGCAGGTTCACCGCATCCGTGTCCTCGGTGCCCTCATCGACCTGGGTGAGTCGTCGCTGGTAGCCGTCGAAGCCGAACGAAACGGTATTGGCCTGATCGGCCACGGACCGCGCCCCGATCGCGACGCTGTTGGCCGCCGTCGCGCTGGCGAAGCGGCCCATCGCCATCGCGTCCGCACCGGATGCCGAGGTGTTGGCCCCCAGCGCGGTCCCCCCGTCGGCCGAAACCAGCGATGCCGCGCCGATCGCGGTGCCATCGTGAACTGCGGTGAAGCCTGTCCGGATACCGACGAGCGCGTATCCGCCGAGAGCGACATTGTTGTCGCCCTGCGTGCGCGCGAGGGCACCGATCGCCGTGCCTCCGATCTGGGTGGGAATCGGGCCTATGGTGATCGCTCCGCCACCTCCCTCGTTGACACGCGCTCCCGTCCCGATCGCGATGCCGAACGCCTGGGCCACGACGGCCTCGGCACCGATGGCGGTGCCTCCGGGACGGCCGACAGCGGCCTGGAAGCCGAAGGCACTGGCCCGGTTGGCCGAAGCGGTCGAATTGGTTCCGCACTCGGTACTGCCGTACTCGGGGCCGTTGTTGCATTCGGGTGTGGCGTCGGCGGCCGCCGGCCGCGGCAATGCGCCCGCGACGGCAAGCGCCAGGCACAGCGACGATGATGCGCGGCGTAGGGGAAGACTGGAGGGTACGGTGCGGTGCGACATGGCGATCTCTCTGACTGGCCGGAAAGTGGCCGACAGTCAGGAGGATCGGAAAGGACGGTCGCGGACTGACATGGGGCGGACACGGCCGGGGAGCGCGACCAGGCCGCGCCTCGTGCGCTTGTCCGCATCGAGGTCTGGACGGCGCGTCGTCGGCGCTTCATGAACCGTGCCCGCCGGGAGTCGTCGGTCGACAGCTCGCGGTGGAGCACGGTCGTGGCGACGTCGCGCTGCGTCGGCCGCGTGCGGAACAAGGTCGCAGGCGACCGTCCTCGATCGAGAGCGTCGAACACGGCCGCCGCGGCGTTGCCGGGAGGCCTTAGCGGTGCCAGGTGGGTCAGCCGGGACAGCGCCCCACGGCCTTGCGCACGTCCTTCTGGAATGGCGAATCCTCGTCGGCGGATTGCGAACGCATCGCGTCGCGCAGCGCATCGCACAGCGTGGCGGCGACGGCGGTCGGCCCTGCCTCCAATTGCAGCAAGGCGAGCCGCGCACGTTCCGGGTTGCGCCATGGGTCCGCGTCCTGCAGGCGGGCCGCGGCTTCGGAGATGGCGGCCGATGCGTCGCCGGATTCGCCCTGCGCGAGCAGGACGCGCGCACGCACGCCCCACAGGGCGGCCTCGCTGCGCGGCGTGAGGCTGCCTTGCGACGCTGCGGCGAAGGCCGCATCGATGTCGTGCCGGGCCGCCGCCGGATCCCGCCGCGCCAGATGCAGCTTGGCACGCACGGACAGGCCGAGCGGATGGAAATCCGGATCGTGCGTGGCGAGTCGCGGCAGCAGGTCGTCGAGCAGTTGCCCTGCCCGGGCGAGTTGCCCGGATTCCACCAGCGCATCGGCCTGGCGCGTGCGCGCGGACAGGACGTAGGCGTGGTCGGCATCGTCGTGGACGCGGTGCCAGGCGGAGGCGACGTCGTCGAACCCTTCCGCGGCGCGGCTCCAGTCCCCCGCGCGATACCAGGTGAATGCACGATTGTTGCGTGCCGCCAGCATGAACTGCCGGTCAGGCGCGTTGTGCTCCGCACCGTGCCTGATCGCCTCGTCGTACGCGGTTACCGCCTCGCGGAGGCGATCGTCCTCTTCCAGCAGCGAGGCCAGCTCCAGTCCGGCGAGGGCGAGCCGACGTTCGTCGCCGGTGGCCGCGGCCGCAGCCAGCAGCTGGCGATATGTGGCTTCCGCCTCGCGCACCATGCCGTTCTCCTGCTGCAGCATGGCCATGTATTTCAACGCATTGCGGGTCACCGGGTGGGTGTCGCCGTAGAAGCCGCGCACCGACTCGAACATCGACGAGCCTTCCGCAAGCGCCTGCGGCGGCGCGGCCACGCTGGTCGTGGCCAGCAGGATCAGCCGCGCCAGGTCCGCATGTGCCACCACGCGCGAGTCTGCGGGCATGTGCGCGTGGGCCAGCCGCGAGGCGATGCGCGCCGACTCGAGCGCCTCCGGCTCGCGGCCTTGGCTCAAGCGCTGGTAGGCACGCACCTGCCAGGCGTCGGTGAGGATCGGGATATGCTCGGCTTGGTCCGGGGACAGCGTGTCGATGGTGCCATCGAGCAGCGCATCGGTTTCCGCCGCATGGCCACCTGCCAGGGTTTCCTGCGCCAGGCGCACGTCGATCAGCTTGCGCGCCCACGGCGCCGCGGCCGGATCCGCGGCGAGTGTCCCGCGGACCTCGCGCAGCAGGCGTTCCGCGGACTCGCGCTCTCCCGAGTCGGACATGGTGGAGGCGAGCAGGTCGGCAATCTGCGCCAAGAGGTCCGGCTGCCCCGAAAAGCGCTCGACCAGGCCGGTGGCCGCGTGGCTGAAGACCCGTTCCAGGTCGCCGCCGAAGGCGGCGTTGGTCGGATTTGCATCGGCCAGCAGCTGCATCGCGAAATCGCGCACGCGCCGCGCCTGTTCCGCCTGGCGTTCGGCTTCCGTCGCATGCTGGCGGACCCGGCCGGACTGGTGCAGCACGCTCGCGATCCCCAGCACCACCACGATCGCGGTGACCGCCGCCAGGCTCGCGACCCCGCGGTTGCGCTGCACGAACTTGCGGGTGCGGTAACCGAACGTATCGCCGGTCACCGACACCGGGCGGCCGTCGAGGAATCTCTGCAGATCATCGGCGAAGGTGCGCACGCTGCCGTAGCGCCGTTGTGGTTCCTTGGCCAGCGCGGTCTGGATGATGCGACCCAGGTCGCCGCGGACGAAGCGCCGGAATGCGCGGGTGTCGGTGCGGCGCTCGCGCAGGCGCATGGCGACATCGTCGTCGCTGCCGGTGCTGATCGCCTGTTCCAGACGTGGCGGTTGTTGCGTGGAGATCGCTTCGGCGGCGGCGCGCAGGTCGTCGGCCGGGAAGGTGAAGGGCAACCTGCCGGCGAGCAGCTGGTACAGCACCACGCCCAGTGCATGCACGTCGGTCGCCGCGCTGATGGCGCCGCCGGTGATCTGCTCCGGCGCGGCGTACTCGGGCGTGAAGCCGGCGAACATGCCGGTGCGGGTGGAACCTGCGGCCTCGTCCATGCGCTTGGCGACGCCGAAATCGAGCACCTTCGCGCGGCCATCGTTGTCGACCAGAATGTTGGCCGGCTTGAGGTCGCGATGCACCACGAAATGCTCGTGCGCATGCTGCACCGCCTCGCAGACCTGTCCGAACACCACCACGCGTTCGTGCAGTGACAGCCGTCGCGCATCCGCCCACGCGGTCAGCGGACTGCCATCGATGAACTCGAGCGCGAACCACGGCCGGCCCTCGTCGTCGATGCCGTTGTCCAGCAACCGCGGGATGTTGGGATGCGACAGCACCGCGAGGATCCGGCGTTCCTGCAGGAAGCGCTGCGCCTGCGTGCTGCCGTCCCAGCGCCGGCGCAGGCGCTTGATCGCCGCCCGCTGCGCCGTGTCGTCGTCGCGGTGCGCCGCGTGCACGGTGCCCATGCCGCCACGCCCGAGTTCGCGATCGATCCGCCAGGGGCCGAGGCGCGTCGCGGGGGCGTCATAGTGGCCGTCGCCATCGAGACGTTCGTCGTCATCCCCGTGCAGGGTGATGATCCCGCGCGCCCCGGCATCGAACGCGCTGTCGGCAGCATCGGCGTCGAGCATCCGTTGCAGTTCGGCGCGCAGCGACGGGTCGTCGGCGCACTCGGCATCGAGGAGCGCCTCGCGCTGCGCGGGATCCAGGTCGATCGCGCGATCGAACAGTTGCGACAGCCGTAGCCATCGCATCCGGTCGGGGGTCACGCGGCCTCGCCCAGGTGCGAGAGCAGGAACGCGCGCGCCTTGCGCCAGTCGCGGTGGACGGTGCGAGAGGTCACGCCCAGGTGCCGTGCGATCTCCTCGAACTCCATGCCGGCGTAGAAGCGGAATTCGATCACCGTCGCCAGCCGCGGGTCCACGGCTTCCAGCGCGCGCAGGCCGCGTTCGATGTCGAGCACGTCCAGACCCGATTGCGCACCTTCCAGCGGCAGGTCGGTGGAGAGCGTGACCCGGGCGGCATCGCCCCCGCGCTTGTGGGCGCCGCGGGCGCGCACGTGGTCGATCAGCACGCAGCGAATCACCTTGGCGGCAAGGGCGAGGAACGGGCCGCGCCGGCTGACATCGAGCGCGGCGCCATCGAGCTTCAGGTAGGCCTCGTGCACCAGGACCGTGGTGTCGAGGGTGCCGCGCGCGAAGCCGCGCAGCTCACGCCGGGCGATCGTGCGCAGCTGGGCGTACAGCTCCTCGAAACGGGCCCGGTAGGCGTCGTCGTTCCAGTCGGAGGCGGGGACGATCTCGGTGGCGACGGAGTCCTGGAGGTCCATGCACGCATCTGTCGGGACGACGGAGCCAGCTTACCCCAGCAGCGCGACGCCCCGGGGTGGGCGCACCACTGCCCGCATGAACCGCGGCCGTGCTGCATCGGTACCGCAACCCGCGGTTTTCCCGCACAATTCCGTGATCGAAGCCCGCGGACGGACATGCAAGCCTACGTCTACAAGAGCCAGCGCAAGGCGGACACCTATGTGTTCCTCGCCGAGCGCAATGGTTTCGAGCGCCTGCCGGAACCCTTGCGCACCCAGCTGGGCCCGCTGCGGTTCGTGTTCGACCTGACACTGACCCCGACGCGTACGCTGGCCCGCGAGAACCCGGCCGAGGTGCGCGCGAACCTTGCCGCGCGCGGCTTCCACCTGCAGTTTCCGCCGGCGATGGACGTCGATCCGATGCACGAGGACTGGGGCACCGATGCCTGAAGCCCCGGCGAGTCGACGACAGGCCCTGGTCGCGGCGGCGGCCGGCGGCGCCCTGGCCCTGGTCGCTGGCGTCGGCGGCGTGGTCGCGGCGCTGGCGGGTGTGCTGGCGCAGCCGGCGCTGGCGCTGGCGGTGCGTGGCTGGCGCGAACGGCGGACCATGGAACGCGCCGCGTTGCTGGGCGACGCCCGCGCGCTGCTGGCGTTGTGGTCGATCGGCCTGGCTGTTGCCGCGCTGCTGGTGGGGTGGCCGCTGCTCGCGGTCCTGCAGAGCGGCGGACTCGGTGCGGCGCTGGCGCTGAGCGCGGTGACGGGCCTGTGCGTGCTCGGGCTGTGGCGCACCTGGCCTTTGTGGCACGCGACCGAAGGCGCGGGCGGACCGTTGGCGCGGCACTGGCAGGCCCTCGGCGACCGCGACGCGTCCGGCTGGCACGGGGTCGTGGCCGCGGCCTGCGTGGGCACGATCCTCGCCTGCATCGTGCTGCTGGCATGGCCACGACTGCTGTTGCCGCAGGCGCGCTGGGCGCTGGCGGGCGCCTGCGCCGTCGCCTGGCCGCTGCTGCACCACCTGCTGCAACGCCTGCCCGGCCCCGGCGTGCTGGCGATCCCGGTGGTGGAAATGGAGGGCGATGTCGCCCGCCTGCCGCCGCCCGCGTTCGATGGCGACCTCGACCCCGTCCTGTATGCCGCCGCCCGCAGCGGACGGGTGGACCAGGCGTTGGCGCTGATCGAAGCGGGGGCCGACATGCATGCGCTGCCCTCCCCGGACGAGCGCGACCAGCGCAGCCTTCCGGTCCTCGCCGCGGTACTGCCCGATCTTCGCCTGCTGCGCGCCCTGATCGCCGGCGGCGTCGATCTGAACGCCGTGCACGCCGGCCTGACCCCGTTGCTGGCGGCCACGCGCGACAGCTGGCACGGCCGTCCCGAAGCGGTGATGACCCTGCTCGCCAACGGCGCCGATCCGCGCGCCGCGGACCACGACGGCAGTACGCCGCTGCACCACGCCGCGCGCAGCTCGGATCCGGGCGTGGCCGCGCTGCTGCAGGATGCCTCGGCCGAACTCGACCTGCAGAACCTCGAAGGACTGACCCCGCTCGGCGTCGCCTGCGCCGCGGGCAACTGGCGCCTCGCGCGCTTCCTGCTCGAGCGCGGCGCGAAGCCGGCGATCGAGGGGGGGACACCGGCACTGGTCGCCGCGGCCGGCGGCGACGAGGACGATCCTGCCGGCGTGCAACTGCTGCTGCGGCACAAGGCGAAGGTCGATGCACGCGATCGCGAAGGGCGTACCGCGCTGCACGTGGCCGCGTTCCAGGGCCATGCCGAGGTCGTCGCGGCGCTGCTCGACGCCGGTGCCGATGTCCACGCGCGCGATGCCCGTGAGTCCACGGCGCTGCTCGAGGCCGCGCGCGGGGCGGGTGCGGCGGTGCTCGAAGCGCTGCTCGCGGCCAAGGCCGATCCGCACGCCCTCGATGCCGAAGGCCGCAATGCAGTGCTGCTGGCCTGCGTCGCCGAGGCACCGTCCTCGGCGCTGGTCGCGCGGTTGCTGGAACTGGGACTGGATCCGCATGCGAGCGGGCACGACGGCAAGCGCGCCGCGGAGCTGGCGGCCGAAGCCGGGCGCTGGCGGCTGGTGGCGCTGCTCGATCCGGAGTACGCATTGCCGGCCAGCGTGCAGTCCGAGGCCGGCGATGCGCTGGAGGACCGCACGCCGCAGACCCTGTTGCGCGAGGGACTGGACGCCGGTCGTCTCGACGACCTCGAGCGCGTCGCCGCGCTGGTGTCTCCGGCCGAGCTCGGCGCCCTGCTGCTCGACGACGACGCGACGCCTTCGCTCGCGCGCATCGACTGGCTGGTCGCGCAGGGCGCCGACCTCGAGGCGCGGGACGCCGAGGGTGACACCGCGGTGTTCCGGCTGCTCGCGCGCGGACCCGATGCCGTGCCCGCGCTGCAGGCCCTGCTGCGGCACGGCGCTTCGCCGGCCGGCAGCGGTGGCCTGGCGCGGTTCCTGGCCGCCTGCGTGGAAGGCGACCAGGCCGGCCGTGCACTGGAGCAGTGCGCGCTGGATCTGGTCGAACGCGGCGCCGATCCGTTCGCCCCCTCGCCCGGCGGCGATCCGCCGCTGTCGCTGGCCGTGCACCTGGGCTGGGACCGCCTGATCGAACGCCTGCTCGCGATCGGGGTCGATGCCGATGCGCGCGACGCGCGCGGCATGACCGCGCTGCACCTGGCGGCCGCGCTGGCGCGCGAGGGCGTGCTCAAGACCCTGGTGCGGCATGGCGCCGCGATCGACATGCGCGCGCAGGACGGCCAGACCCCGCTCGGGGTCGCGCTCGCCAGCGGCCGGCGCGACCTCGCCGACTGGCTCGACTGGCGCGGCTGGCCGCTGCCGCGGCGCGCGCTGCAACCGGCCGACCTGCCCGCCGCGGCGATGGCGGGCGACGCCGATGCGGTACGCCGGCTGATCGACCTCGGCCTGGCGGTGGATGCCGTCGACGCCCAGGGCTGCACCGCGCTGCTGCGCGCCAGTGGTGGCGGCCACCGCGCCGTGGTCGACCTGCTGCTGGCGCGCGGCGCGCAGCCGCAGCACGTCGCGCACACCGGCGCCACCCCGCTGTCGGCGGCGGTGAGCATGCGCCATGGCGAGATCGTCGAGCGGCTGCTCGCCGCCGGCGCCAAGCTCGAACAGCGGCTGCCCGGCGAGGTCACCGTGCTGATGCTGGCCGCGGCGCTGGGGCTGCCGGAACTGTGCGCGCGGCTGATGACCGCGGGCGCCAACGTCCACGCCACCGATGCGCAGGGGCTCACACCGCTGCATTGCGCGGCGCTGTACGGCTTCACCGCACGCGACCGCACCCGGCTGGTGGCCCTGTTCGACACTCTGCTGCTGGCCGGTGCCGAGGTCGACGCGGTCGCGGCGGGCGGCGTCACCCCGCTGTTGCTGCTGGTGGGCGCGCGCGCCGAGCCCGGGACCGCTTGCGACGAGGACGTGCTGCTGGCGGTGATCGAACACCTGCTCGACGAGGGCGCCGCGCTCGACGCGCGCGACCCGCGCGGCTTCGGCCCCCTGCACCTGGCCGCACTGCACGGCCTGCTGCGCGTCACCCAGCGCCTGCTGCGCGCCGGCGCCGACCCGGAGGCGCGCGACGCGCTCAACCGCACCCCGCGCGAGATCGCGGTGATGCGCGGCTTCGTCGATGTCGCCCACGAATACGTACCTGTGCAGGCCGGGGTGTCGATGGCGCGGTTCCTGCGCGACCGCGGCTGAGGGAGGCCTCTCGCCCGCGTGGCAGGGCCGCTTGCGGACGCGCATGGCCGGGTCTACATTCCGCTGGCAGCGCCCGGTTGTCGTCCGCCCGGTGGCTGCGCCAGGGAGTCGTGCCGCGCATGCCCGCATGCCCAGCTCGATGGGGGCCGTGATCGCCAGGGAGCATGGTAATGAGGGTGCGCATCCGTTCGTCGTGGTGTTTGCTGTTCGTGCTCTCGCTCGCCGCAGGCGCGGTCCAGGCCGCGGGCGTGGCCGCAGCCCGCAAGCAGATCGAGGCGAGCATGCTGGTGACCGGCCGGGTCACGATCACGCTGGACGGCGCCGTCGCGGGGTGGACCATCGACGAACGCGAGAAGCTGCCGGAGGTGGTGGCGAACCTGGTCGACGCAGCCGTCCCCGGCTGGCGTTTCGAGCCGATCGTGGTCGATGGCAAGCCGGCGCACGGCAGCGCACGGATGAGCCTGCTGCTGGTGGCCAACCGTTTCGAGGACGGCCGCTTCCGGGTTTCGATCCGCGACGGCTACTTCGGCCGGGAGGCGGTGAACATCGCCGCGCAGCTCGCGCGCGAGGGTGCGGGCGCTGCCGACGATGCGGCCGGGGCCAGCGACCAGTTGTCCGCGCTCGACCTCCAGCCTCCGGCTTACCCGATGCGGGCGCTCGCCGGGGGTGCGCATGGCACGGTCTACGTCGTCGTCAAGGTGAATCGCGACGGTCGGGTGGAGGACGCGGCGGTCGAGCAGGTGAATCTGCGGGTCGTCGGCAGCGGGGTGGAGCTGGCCCGCATGCGCGAGATCCTGGCGAAGCCGGCCTTGGCGGCCGCGCGCAAGTGGACCTTCCGTCCTCCCAGCACGGGCGAGTGGGCGGACGACGAGTCGTGGACGGCGCGAGTGCCGGTGGACTACCGCTTCTACGATTCGAGGCCGGCAGGCTATGGACAGTGGGAAGCCTATGTGCCCGGTCCGCGCAGTCCGGTGCCCTGGCAGATGGAAAGCCTCGATGGGTTCGAAATCGCACCGGACGCATTGATCGCCGGCCAGGTGCACCAGGCCGGCACGGGATTGAAGTTGCTGACGCCGATCGGAGGCGGTTGAACCCGCCGGGTTTCAGCGCGACGCGAGCGCCTGCAATCGACCGGCACCACGCTCGGCGATCGCGCACAGCGCGTGTTCGTGGTCGAGCGTGTAGTAGTCGCTTTCGGGATGCTCGCTGTCGAGCACGCCGAACAGCGTGTCGCCGAGCAGGATCGGCACCGCGAGCTCGGACAGGTTGGACTGGTCGTCGGGCACGTAGCGCGGATCGAAGCGTGCGTCGCCCGTGCGCTGCGGCAGGCGCAGTCGCGCGCATTGGCCCACGATGCCCCGCCCTAGCGCCAGGGTGATCCGAGATTCGAGCACGCGGCTCGCGGCGCGCTTGGGTCCCCAGGCCGCCTGCTGGGTCAGCGTGCGGCCGCCGGGATCGCACAGGTAGACGATCGCGTCGACCAGTTCGAGTTCCTTGCCGGCGAAGCCGCACAGCGTCCAGGCGACGTCGGCAGGCAGCATCGCGCTCTCGAGGCTGGCATCGAGCTGGGCCAGGCGGCCGCGGGCATTGGCGAGGAAGGCGGCGGCACGGGACATGGCGAGGGACCCTGGAAGGTTTTCCATGCCGGATGCCGGTCGGCGAACCGGCGTCCGCGACCTGCATGGTGCGACCGGAATGCGGGCATGTCCAATCGGCACGGGCGCCCCGGGGCGCCCGTGCCGCGCGGCGCCAACGCGTCTGGGCCGTCGGAGCGCGCGGCCAACGCATTCCTGCCTCGGATGGGACGAGCGCGCGACGGATTCGGGATTGCCGCGGATGCCGGCGCGGAAGCGGCCATCGCGAGGGAAAGCGCCGCGTCTGTCCGGCTTGCGGGGGCGCCGCCTCCTTGATTTCGCACCCAAGGGTCTGCCGGTCGCGGCTGGGTCCATAAGCTCGCCAGGGAAGGCGGCGACGCGATGCAGTAGAAAAAGCGGCCCCATCCCCAGTACCGACGTCCTGGAACCCGGGCGGAGAAAAGAGGAAGGCGCCGGTTGCCCGGCGCCTTCCTGTTGCCGCGATGTCCGGTACTCAGCGCTTCATCGAAGCGAAGAACTCGTCGTTGGACTTCGTCGACTTCATCTTGTCGAGCAGGAATTCCATCGCCGCGATCTCGTCCATCGGGTGCAGCAGCTTGCGCAGGATCCAGATCTTCTGGAGCATTTCCGGCTCGATCAGGTAGTCCTCGCGGCGGGTGCCGGAGAGGTTGACCGCGATCGCCGGGTACACGCGCTTCTCGGCGATGCGGCGGTCCAGGTGCACTTCCGAGTTGCCGGTGCCCTTGAACTCCTCGTAGATCACCTTGTCCATCGCGCTGCCGGTGTCGACCAGGGCGGTGGCGATGATGGTCAGGCTGCCGCCTTCCTCGACGTTGCGCGCGGCGCCGAAGAAGCGCTTCGGGCGGTGCAGCGCGTTGGCGTCGACGCCGCCGGTGAGCACCTTGCCGGAACTGGGCACCACGTTGTTGTAGGCGCGGGCGAGGCGGGTGATCGAATCGAGCAGGATCACCACGTCCTTCTTGTGTTCGACCAGGCGCTTGGCCCGCTCGATCACCATCTCGGCGACCTGCACGTGGCGCGCGGCCGGTTCGTCGAAGGTGGAGCTCACCACTTCGCCGCGCACGGTGCGCTGCATCTCGGTGACTTCCTCGGGGCGCTCGTCCACCAGCAGCACGATCATGTGCACGTCCGGGTGGTTGCTGGTGATCGCGGTGGCGATCTGCTGCATCAGCATGGTCTTGCCGGCCTTGGGCGGCGAGACGATCAACGCGCGCTGGCCCTTGCCCTGCGGCGCCATCAGGTCGAGGATGCGGCCGGCGATGTCCTCGGTGGACCCGTCGCCGCGCTCGAGCTTGAAGCGCCTGCGCGGGAACAGCGGGGTCAGGTTCTCGAACAGCACCTTGCCCTTGCTCGCCTCCGGCGGCTCGCCGTTGATCGTGTCGACCACGTTCAGCGCGAAGTAGCGCTCGCCGTCCTTCGGCCAGCGGATGCGGCCGGAGAGGTGGTCGCCGGTGCGCAGGTTGAAGCGGCGGATCTGCGAGGGCGAGATGTAGGTGTCGTCGGGGCCGGCCAGGTAGCTGGCCTCGGCGCCGCGCAGGAAGCCGAAGCCGTCGGGCAGGATCTCGAGCACGCCGTCGGCCTGCACGCCCTCGCCGGTGCGGGTGAGCACCTTGAGCAGGGCGAAGATCACGTCCTGCTTGCGGGCGCGGGCGACGCCTTCGTGGATGTTGAGCTGCTCGGCGATGTCGAGCAGCTTGTGCGCCGGCATGCGCTTGAGGTCGCCCAGCGAATACTGCGGGAAGCCTTCGGGGATGTTGGGGGGCGGCAGTCGCGATGCCTGTTCGTTGCCGCTGCTGCCATCGTCCTGCGGCAGGCCGCCATCGCGCGGGCGATCGCCGCCGCGCTGTCGGTCGCGCCGGTTGCGGAAACGGTCGCGGCGGTTGCCGCCGGGGCCGTTCGGATTGTTCGGATTGTTCTGGTTGTTGCGGTTGCCGTCGTAAGGCTGGCGCTGCTGGCCGCCTTCGCCCTGGGGCGTCTCACCAGCGCCCGAGGACGCTGCCTGGGGCGGCGCGGAATCGGCAGCCGGCGGTGGCGCAGGAGGCGCCTGCGGCGGGGGCGGTGGCGCCGGTGCGGCGGCCTTCGGCTCGGCGGGCGTCGGCGCCGACTCGAACAGCCTGGGCGCCTCCGCATCCGCGGCCTTGGCGACCTTCTTGGGGGCGCGGGCGGCAGTCTTGCGCACGGGCTTGGCGGCGGTGTCGCCGTCGTCGGGGGTGTTGTCGGACAAGTGCGGATTCCTCGCTTGCTGCGAGCGCCCGGAACCGGGCGGGAAGTGTTGACGGGAGTCGTTCAGACGGGGTGCGGCGCCGTGATACACGCCGGATCGGGTCAAGCTAACACCGCGCGGGGGGGCGCGGCAAGCGGGGCTGCGGGCGCTGCGTTCATGTGCCGGCGCGGCGTGCGGCTCGCCGTGCCGACGGGCGCAGGCGGCCCGCGGGCGGCTCAGACCGCCTTGTCGATCATCTGCGCCAGCTGCGCCTTGCCGACCGCGCCGATCTGGGTGGCCTGGACCTGGCCATCCTTGAACAGCAGCAGCATCGGGATCGAGCGGACGTGGTACTTGAGCGCGGTGGCGCGGTTCTCGTCGACGTTGACCTTGGCGATCCGGACCTTGCCGGCGTAGTCGTCGGCCAGTTCGTCCAGCGCCGGGGCGATCATCTTGCACGGCCCGCACCAGGGCGCCCAGAAGTCGACCAGCACCGGCTCGGCGGACTGCAGCACGGTGGACTCGAAATCGGCGTCGGTGGCGTGGAACACGTGCTCGCTCACGAAAGGCTCCTGGGCTGGGGCGGCTGCCGCGGCGGCGGCGATACCGGGATGGATGGTAAACTTTGGGGATTCGCGGCCCGTTTCAAGGGCCCCCTCAACGGGAAACCCCCGGGGCGACCCCATGCGCCCATGGTCCGCGAGCTTCCGGGGAGCCGCGCCTTCGGCGCCATCCCCGGTTCCCAGGCAGTCTGCGATGCGGGCGCCACCCACGCAAGCACCAGAGCGTGTCATGCAGCTTCAAGCACTTCCCTGCCCGTTTGGGTCGCCGCGATGCGGCGATGGGCCCCCCGCCTTGCGGCGACCCAAGCGGACCGGGAGGCACTTGCAGGCACACGGCAGGCCGCGGAGCGGCATACAAGATCCAATCCATGAGCGATAAACCACTTACCGACATCACCTTCTCCAGCTTCGAACTGCATCCCGCGCTGCTGGCCGGCCTCGAGTCCGCGGGATTCACCCGCTGCACGCCGATCCAGGCGCTGACCCTGCCGATCACTCTGGCCGGGCGCGACGTCGCCGGCCAGGCGCAGACCGGCACCGGCAAGACCCTGGCCTTCCTGGTCACGGTCATCAACCGGCTGCTGTCGCGGCCGGCGCTGGCCGAACGCAAGCCCGAGGATCCGCGCGCGCTGATCCTGGCGCCGACCCGCGAGTTGGCGATCCAGATCCACAAGGACGCGATGAAGCTCGAGGCCGAGACGGGCCTGAAGTTCGCCCTGGTCTACGGCGGCGTCGACTACGACAAGCAGCGTTCGCTGCTGCAGGCCGGCGCCGACGTGATCATCGCCACGCCCGGGCGTCTGATCGACTACGTCAAGCAGCACAAGGTCGTGTCGCTGCACGCCTGCGAGGTCTGCGTGCTGGACGAGGCCGACCGCATGTTCGATCTGGGCTTCATCAAGGACATCCGCTTCCTGCTGCGGCGCATGCCGATCCGCACCGAACGGCAGACCCTGCTGTTCTCCGCCACGCTGAGCCATCGCGTGCTGGAGCTGGCCTACGAGCACATGAACGAGCCGGAGAAGATCGTCGTCGAGACCGAGTTCATCACCGCGGCCAAAGTGCGGCAGAAGCTCTACTACCCCTCCGACGAGGAGAAGCTGCCGCTGCTGATCGGCCTGCTCTCGCGCAGCGAGGGCGCGCGGACCATGGTGTTCGTCAACACCAAGGCCTTCGTCGAGCGCGTCGCGCGTTCGCTCGAGCGCGCCGGCTACCGCGTCGGCGTGCTGTCGGGCGACGTGCCGCAGAAGAAGCGCGAATCGCTGCTGAAGAAGTTCCAGGCCGGCCAGCTCGAGATCCTGGTCGCCACCGACGTCGCCGCGCGCGGCCTGCACATCGACGGCGTCAGTCACGTCTACAACTACGACCTGCCGTTCGACGCCGAGGACTACGTGCACCGCATCGGACGTACCGCGCGGCTCGGTGCCGAGGGCGATGCGATCAGCTTCGCCTGCGAGCGTTACGCGGTGGGCCTGCCCGACATCGAGGCCTACATCGAACAGAAGATTCCGTCCGAGCCGGTGACCGCGGAACTGCTGGTGCCGGTGCCGCGCAAAACGCGTCCGGACGCGGTGGTGGACACGGGCGACAACGAGGACGGCGACAGCATCGGCGAGATCTATCGCGAGGTGCGTGAGGCCAAGGCGGCCGAGGACGCCAAGCGCGGCGGTGGCCGCGGCGCGCGTCCGGCCGGCGGCCGCGGCGGCCCGCACGCGGATGGCGAACGCGGCGAGCGCCCGCGTCGCCCGCGCAGGCCGAACCCGCAGCCCGAAGCGGCCACGTCACCGGTGGCGGAAGCGGCGCCCATGGCCGCGGCCGAAGCGAAGACGGGGATCGATGCCGCGGGCGCGGTGGCCGCGGCGATGCCGGACGAATCGCGCCCGCCGCGCAAGCGCCGCAAGCGCCGGCGCGGCCAGCGGGTGGAAGGCGCGGCGGATTCGCGGACGAACGGCAACGGCAATGGCGATGCCGGCAGTCGCGACGCCGCGCAGCCGCGCGCAGCCAGGGCTTCGACATCGCAGCAGCCGCGTCCGCAGCGCGCGCCGCGTGGCGATGCGCAGGTGCCGTCCGCGGGAGAGCCGTCGCTGCTCTCGCGCATCGGCGCGCGCCTGCGCAAGCTGGTCACGCGGGCACCGCAGAACCAGCACTGATCCGGGTCGATGCAGGGCGCGCTGGGCACACGCTTGGCGCGCCCGCGCGCGCATGCCGGCAGGACGCACGCCGGAGGCTGCAAAGGTTGCTTCCGTTCCGGGCGCCAGGCTGCGTGGACGCGGGCATCCCGAGCGGGACGGAACCGCGGTGTCGACGCGTGAAAAGCCGCGACACGGGTCCGTTCGGCGTTTCCGACTTCTGCGATACTCCGCTGCCATGAACGTCCTGCGTTTCGACAGCGTCAGCAAACAGTACGAAGGCGGCCGCGTCGCGCTGTCGGAGGTCAGTTTCGACGTGTCCGCGGGCGAGATGCTGTTCATCACCGGGCATTCCGGCGCCGGCAAGAGCACCCTGCTGAAGCTGATCCACCTCGCCGAGCGGCCGAGCCGGGGCGCGGTGGTGTTCAACGAGCGCAACCTGCTCAAGGTGCGCGGGCGCCGGGTCGCCCTGCACCGGCGCGAAGTGGGCGTGGTGTTCCAGGACCACCGGTTGCTGACCGACCGCAGCGTGTTCGACAACGTCGCGCTGCCGCTGATCCTGCGCGGCCTGCGCCGTGGCGAGATCGGCAAGCGCGTGCGCAGCGTGATCGAGCGGTTGGGCCTGGGCGATCGCGAACGCGCGCTGCCGACCCAGCTCTCGGCGGGCGAACAGCAACGCGTCGGCATCGCCCGCGCGGTGGTCGGCGAACCGCGGCTGCTGGTCGCCGACGAGCCCACCGGCAACCTCGATCCGACGCTGTCGGCGGAGATCATGGCGCTGTTCGCATCGCTCCCCGAGCGCGGCACCAGCGTGCTCGTCGCCAGCCACGACCTCGGACTGGTCAAGCGCATGCGCAAGCGCGTGCTGGTGCTCGATCACGGCCGACTCGCCGACGACATCGCGCCCGAGGACCTGGCCGATGAATGAGGCGCGCGCGGCCACGGCGGGCCTGACCTCGCCGCTTGGTACCTGGTTCGACCACCACCTCTACAGCCTGGTCGCCAGCCTCGGCCGGGTGTTCCGCAAGCCCTGGGCGGCGCTGCTCACGATCGCGGTGATGGCGCTGGCGCTGGCGCTGCCGCTGGGACTGTGGCTGGTGCTGGGCAACGTCGAACGGCTGGCTGGCAACATCGAGCGCTCGCGCGAGATCAGCGTGTTCCTGCGCCAGGACGTCGACGCCGAACGCGCCGCGCGCCTGGCCGACGAACTGCGCGCGCGCGGCAACATCGGCAGCGTCGAGCACGTCACCCCGGAACAGGCGATGGAATCGCTGCGCGCGGACGACACGCTGGCGGGGATCGTCGACGCGGTCGGCGACGACAATCCGCTGCCGCATGCGCTGGTGATCACGCCCGCGGGCGACGAGCTGATGGTCGCCTCGTCGCTGCAGCAGCTGCCCGAGGCCGAGCTGGTGCAGCACGACGCGCAATGGCGGCAGCGCCTGGACACCTGGCTGCGTTTCGGCGGACGCGTGACCTGGGTGCTGGCGGCCCTGTTCGGCCTCGGCGCGCTGCTGGTGGTCGGCAATACCGTGCGCCTGGACATCCAGTCGCGGCGCGAGGAGATCGGCGTGCTGCAGCTGCTCGGCGCCACCGACGGCTTCATCCGTCGCCCGTTCCTGTACCTGGGCGCGTGGTACGGCCTCGCGGCGGGCGCGCTGGCGGTCGGACTGCTGGCGGCTGCCGGATTCGCGCTGCGCGATCCGCTGGCCGAACTCACCGCGAGCTACGGCAGCCGCTTCGCACTCGCCGGTATCGATATGCGGTGGACGGTCGCGGTGCTGGCCGTTGCGACCGCCCTCGGCTGGCTCGGGGCCAACCTGGTCACCGGCCATTTCCTGCGGCAGACGCGCCCCACCGAGACCTGACGCATGATCTCGCACGACCTCCGCCACCTCGACAACGACAATCCCTGCGTCCTCGTGGTCGACGGCTCCAAGCTGGTGCGCAAGCTGATCCACGCCGTGCTGCAGAAGGAACTGCCGGGCGTGCGCGTGGTCGAGGGCGGCAGCCTGGCCGAGGCGCGCGCGGCGCTGGGCGGCGAGCCGGTCGACCTCGTCACCACCGCGCTGGTGCTGCCCGACGGCGACGGCCTGCAGGTCGCGCGCGCAGTGCGCGAGGCCGGCGGCCAGCGCTACGTGCCGGTGATCGTGATCTCCGGCGACGTGCAGTCGCACCTGGAGGACCGGCGTTTCACCGAGGACGTCACCGACTACTTCGACAAGGGCCTGGGCCACAACGCGCTGGCCGCGTTCATCCGCGGCTACGTCCAGCCGCAGCCGATTCCCGACGCCCACGTCCTGTACATCGAGGACAGCCGCACCGTCGCGGTCGCGATCCGGCGGATGCTCGAGGCCCACCAGATGCGCGTCACCCATGTCACCAACGCCGAGGACGCGATCGCCTACCTCGAGGCCTACGCCGGTACCGAGGCCGCGCCCGGCGCCGACCTCGTGCTCACCGATCTGTATCTGAAGGGCGAACTGGACGGACGCGACGTGCTCGACAAGGTGCGCAACGGCCTGGGCTACGGCAAGCGCCGGCTGCCGGTGCTGGTGATGACCGGCGACGACAACCGCGACAACCAGGCGGCGCTACTGCGCCAGGGCGCCAACGATCTCGTGCTCAAGCCGATCGAGGAGCGGCTGCTGGCGACCAAGGCCCTGTTCCAGCTGCGCCTCGCGCGCCTGCCGATCCTGCATTCGCAGCAGGCATGAGCGGGGAAGGGGTCCGGCTCGAGCCTTCCTGGAAGTCGCGCGTCGGCGACTGGTTCGCGCGCGAGGACATGCAGGCGCTCTCGGCCTTCCTGCGCCAGCGCAAGGCGTCCGGCGCCCGCGTCTATCCGCCGGGGCCGCAGATCTTCGCGGCGTTCGAGGCGACCCCGTTCGACGCGGTGAAGGTGGTGGTGCTCGGGCAGGATCCGTACCACGGTCCCGGCCAGGCGCACGGCCTGTGTTTTTCCGTGCGCCCGGGCGTGCCGGTGCCGCCGTCGCTGGACAACATGTTCAAGGAGATCCAGCGCGACCTCGGCATCGCGCGGCCGGATCACGGTTACCTGATGCCGTGGGCGCGGCAGGGCGTACTGCTGCTCAACGCGGTGCTGACCGTGGAGGAGGGCCGCGCTGGCGCGCATCAGGGCAAGGGCTGGGAGGGTTTCACCGACCACGTGGTCGAGGTGCTCAACCGCGAGCGCGAGGGACTGGTGTTCCTGCTCTGGGGCAGTTATGCGCAGAAGAAGGGTGCGATCGTCGATCCGCGCCGGCACCGGGTGCTGCGCACCACCCATCCCTCGCCGCTGTCGGCGCATCGCGGTTTCCTGGGTTGCGGGCATTTTTCCGCGGCCAACGAGTACCTCGCGCGACACGGCCAGGCGCCGATCGACTGGTCGCTGCCACCCAGGGCGACGCTGGAGATCTGAGTGTCCGGGGGCTCCCGGGCCCATGGAACTGGCGAAGCAAGCGATGGCCGGTCCGCGCCCCCGGCGTGCCCTCCGGGGTAGAAGGTGCCCGACGGCGGATGAGGGCAGGCCTCAAAACCAGAACCGCACGCCCGCTACCAGCCGCGTGTCGCGCGACGCCTCGCCCTCGGCGGCATGGAAGTCCGCGGTGCGCCCGAAGGTGCGCTCGTGCGAGACGCCGATGTAGGGGGCGAACCGGCGCGCGGCTTCGTAGCGCAAGCGCAGCCCGGCTTCGGCCTTCGACAGGCCGCTGCCGACGCCGCGCGCGGCGTCGTCCTCCGAGTGCAGTTCGATCTCCAGCAGCGGCTGCAGCACCAGCCGGTTGGTGAAGCGCAGGTCGTATTCCGCTTCCAGCTTCGCCGCGACCCCGCCGCCATCGCCGACGTAGGCGATGGCGGACACCTCCCACATGTACGGCGCGATGCCCTGCACGCCGAACGCGGCTCGGGTGCGCGATGCCGGGCGGACGTCCTGGCGCACGCCGGCGACCACGTCCCACCAGCGCGCCACCGCGCGCGAGTGACGCAGTTCGACGTTCGACGACGTGGTGCGCCCCGTTTCACGCTGTCCGCTGCTGCGCAGCCAGAGCCGGTGGATGTCGCCGCCGATCGAAGCGCTGCCTTCCCACGCCTGGCCACGGGCGTGCCTGCCGTCCCAGGCCTCGAAGCGGTTGAACTTCACCCGGCTGTAGACCGTGGGACCGTGTTCCATCCCCGCGTGCGACAGCATCGGGAACGCCGCGGCGCGGTCGGCATCGGTCAGCGGTGGGATCGGCTCGCGCGGCTGCTCCGGGCCACCGCCGGGCGTGCAGTGGCCCATCGCGGCATGTTCCGGCGGGCAGTCGGGCGGCGGGGCCGGTTCCGGGGTGCAATGCCCCATCGCGGCGTGCCCGGCCGTGCACGCAGGGGCGTGGTCTCCATGCGGTGCGGGCGGCTCCTGCGCTGGATCGCGCGCGGTGCAGTGGCCCATCGCGGTATGCTCCGGCGTGCAGCGCGACGCAGAGTCCGCGGGCGGATCATGGTCGTGCTGCGCGAGCGCGTTGCCGGTCGTACCGACTCCGAGCAGCAGGGCGAGCAGCGTGGGGGACGCGAGCCGGCTCACGAGCGTTCCTCCACGCGCACTTCGCGCATCATGCCCGCGTCCATGTGGTAGAGCAGGTGGCAGTGATAGGCCCAGCGGCCGAGCGCATCGGCGCGCACGCGGTAGCTGCGCTTCGTGCCCGGCGGCATGTCGACGGTGTGCTTGCGCACCATGAAGCTGCCGTCGGCATCCTCGAGGTCGCTCCAAAGCCCGTGCAGGTGGATCGGGTGCTGCATCATCGTGTCGTTGACCAGCACGATGCGCATGCGCTCGCCGTAGTTCAGCCGCAACGGTTCGGCGCCGGCGAAGGGAATGCCGTCGAACGACCAGGAGAACTTCTCCATGTGGCCGGTGAGGTGCAGCTCGACGGTGCGGCCCGGGTCGCGGCCATCGGGATCTTCGAACACGCTCTTCAGGTCGGCGTACGCCAGCACGCGCCGGCCGTTGTTGCGCAGGCCGATGCCGGGGTCGTCGAGCTTCGACGCCGGGCTCATCGTCTGCATGTCCACCAGCGGATTGCCGGTTTCGCTGGCCGGATGCGACTGCATGCCGCCACCGCCGTGGCTGGCGTGCGCGCCTTGCATGTTCGCGCCGCAGCCGCCCTCCGCGGCCATCGCCGCGCCGCAGCCGCCTTCCGTGCCCTTGCCGTGCGTGTCGTGCCCGCCGTGGCCCATGTCGGCCATCGTCAGCCGCGGCCGCGGATCGACCGCCGGAACCGGCGCTTCGAGTCCGCCGCGCACCGCCAGCGTCCCGCGCGCATGGCCGGTGCGGCCCATGTCCTGGGCGAAGATGGTATAGGCGTCCTGCCCGGAGGGCTCGACGATCACGTCGTAGGTTTCGGCCGCGCCCATGCGCAACTCGTCGACGCTCACCGGATGCACGTACTGCCCGTCGGCCGCGACCACGGTCATCTTCAGCCCGGGAATGCGCACGTCGAAGTGGGTCATCGCCGAGGCGTTGATGAAGCGCAGCAGCACCTTCTCGCCGGGGCGGAATTCGCCGGTCCAGTTGTTGGCCGGGGTGACGCCGTTCATCAGGTAGGTGTAGGTGTGCCCGTTGACGTCCGACAGGTCG
The DNA here is from genome assembly GCF_016774335.1 of Luteimonas saliphila. Classification (GTDB taxonomy): domain Bacteria; phylum Pseudomonadota; class Gammaproteobacteria; order Xanthomonadales; family Xanthomonadaceae; genus Luteimonas; species Luteimonas saliphila. The sequence goes on from NZ_JAETWA010000011.1 coordinate 117,925, forward strand.
GTGGGCGTCATCCGCATCTCGCCCCAGGCGCGGCGGTCGGCGAGCGTCGCCGCCGGTCCGTCGCGGCGCAGGTCGCGGAAGAAGTCGCCGACGGTGGGCTTGTACCAGTTGTCGAAGTGCGGCGCCTTCTTCAGGCGAGCGAACAGGTCCGAGGGGGCGAGGTCGGTCCAGTCCGAGAGCAGCACCACGTGCTCGCGGTCCCAGTGGTAGGGCGCAGGCCGCAGCGGGTCGACGATGATCGCGCCGTACAGTCCGGCCTGTTCCTGGTGCAGCGAGTGGCTGTGGTACCAGTAGCTGCCGGACTGCTTCAGCGTGAACCGGTACAGGTACGACTCGCCGGGCATGATCCCGTCGAAGCTCATGCCCGGCACGCCGTCCATGTTCGCCGGCAGCAGGATGCCGTGCCAGTGGATCGAAGTCTGGATCCCGGGCGGCAGGTGGTTGGCCACGCGCAGTATGACGGTGTCGCCTTCGCGCCAGCGCAGGATCGGTGCGGGCAGCGCGTTGTTGACGGTGATCGCCGGACGCGTGCGGCCGGTGAAGTTGACGATCGCCGGGCCGATGTCGAGCCGGAAATCGGTGCCGGCGAGTTCGGTGCCGGGACGCGCGACGACGGCATCGCGTGCGTGCGCGGGCACCCGCAGCGTGCCGGCTGCGAGCGCGGCGCCGCCGAGGAACAGTCCCTGGACGAAGGTGCGGCGCGTAGGCGAGGCCAGCGCCTGCGCGGGGAGTCGTGGGCTCCTGCGGATCATCTCGTGCTCCATGGCGGGTGCGCGCGTGCGCGTCCGCCCTTCTCGGGTAAAGGCGTCGCGCCCGGGTCGGAACGCGACAACGCATCCGGGCCGCGAGCGCGCGGCGAAGCTCAGGCGATCGGAGGTCGCAGCAGCGGGAAGGCGTGCACGGCGTGGACCTGCGTGCGCGCGGTACGCGAAGGCCCAGGCACGTGCCCGGCGGCCGGCACCGGGGGCATCGGGGACAGGGCCGCGAACCCGTGCTGCAGGCACAGGTCGAGGCAGCGTTGCAGGCAGTCGTCATCGCCTTGCGCGGAGGGCGCTGTGGGCGGCGGCGTCGCGTCGCGCCGGGTATGGCAGTCGGCGGCGGCGTGGCCTGCGCGATCCGGGGCCTGGTCGACCGCCATCGGCATGGCGGCGCCGGCATCGAGTGCGGACATCGCCACGTGCGTGGCCGCGACCGCCGGTGCGACGGTGTCGAGCAGCAGGCCCAGGCACAGCAGCAGTCGGAGCAGGACCGGAAACACGGGGAACGAAAGCCTCGATGGCGCGGCAGCGCGAGACCGCGACAGGATACCGCAGCGGGAAAGCCTGTCCTGGCGGTCGGTGGCATCGGCTGCGGGGGCGCGTGCGCTACGATGCGGCCATCGCCGACTCCCGCGCGCCGCAGGGTGCGAAGAGGCCTGCATGACCGCACCGGTCGCCGAGCTGATCGGCCAGTACGACCCATCGCTGCCGCTGGCCGAAGCCAGCACGCCGCCCTCGGCGTGGTACCTCGATCCGCGGATCGGGGAGCTGGAGCGGCGCGCGGTGTTCGCACGTCACTGGCAGTGCGCCGGCCGCCTCGACCAGTTGCGCGAGCCCGGCGACTACGTGACCTGCGGGATCGCGGGCGAGCCGGTCCTGGTGGTGCGCGGCGACGACGGCGTGTTGCGCGGCTTCTTCAATGTCTGCCGCCACCACGCGGCTGCGGTGATGACGCAGCCGCAGGGCTGCGCGAAACACCTGCGCTGCCCCTACCACGGCTGGACCTACGCGCTCGACGGCACGCTCAAGGGCACGCCGGGCTTCGGCGACGAATGCCCGCTGGACCGCGCCGCGAACGGCCTGGTGCCGGTCGACATCGCGCAGTGGGAACGCTGGGTGTTCGTGCGCATCGAGCGCACCGGGCCGACGCTGGAGGAGTTCCTCGGCGACAGCGCCATCGCCGGGGTGCGCGCGCTGGGGCTCGACCGCCTGCACTGGTTCGCCCGCCGTCGCTACCTGCTGGACTGCAACTGGAAGGTATTCGTCGACAATTTCCTCGATGGCGGCTACCACGTCCCGCACCTGCACAAGGGTCTCAACAGCGTGCTCGACTTCGCGCGCTACACGGTCGAGACCGGCCGCCACCACTGCCTGCAGTCGGCGCCGATGGCCAAGGGCGACGACGTGCGGTTCACGTCCGTGCGCGGCGGCGAGCGCGCGGCGTACTACTGGTTCCATCCGAATTTCATGGTGAACTGGTACGAGGGCATGATGGACACCCACCTCGTGTTGCCGCTGGGGCCGGCACGCACCGAGGTCGTGTTCGACTTCTGGTTCGAGGACGTGTCGGAGGCGGCGCGCGAGCGCAACGAAGCCAGCATCGCCGTCGGCGACATCGTCCAGGACGAGGACGCGGCGATCTGCGGGTCGGTGCAGCGCGGCCTGGGTTCGCGCGCCTACGACACCGGTCGCCTCTCGGCGCGTCGGGAGGCCGGGGAGCACCTGTTCCACCGGCTGCTGCATGCGGATCTGTCGCGCGGGCCATTCCCGAGGCGTTGACGGGCGTCGGACGACCGGCGCCGCCAGGTTCCGGATGCGGACGCGATAGAATCGTCGCGCAAGCTGGTGCGGTCCGGCGCAAGACGCGCCGGCGGCCGTGGGCCAACCCTGGAGCTGTCGATGCAGGTCGGCGAAGACAATGCGTGGCGGGACGTGGGCGGGCGGCGCTGGCGGCCGCGCACGGTCCTGCTCGCCGCGACGGGCATGCTGCTCGCGGCAGGGCTGCTGGCGCATCGCCTGGATCGCGGCGTGGACGGCGTCGGAACGTCGACGGCCCCGCCGAAGCCCGCACCGACGACCGTGGCCGGCGATGGTGCGCGGCGCGAAGCGGCCACGCCCCGCGCGGTGGAGGACCGCCTGCGCGGCAACGCCCCGGTGCGCGAGGCGAACCCGGCCGATGCCGTTCCGTCGCGCAGGCGTGATTTCGAAACGACGGGCGACCTGTTCGAGTATTCGCAGCGGCTGCTTCCGGCGCTGCGCGAGGGCGATCCCGAAGCCGCCTGGCTGATGAGCCGGGTGGTCGACTACTGCGCGGTGTATGCCGCGGATCCGGCCGCGTTCGCGCGCGACAGCGCGGCACTCGCGGGCACGGGCCTTCCCGCATCGGAGGCGATGAACGCCGCGCGCGCCCGGGTCGACGCGCGCTGTCGCCGTTTCACTCCGGCCGACGGCCTGTCGCAGGTGCGTGTCCGCCAGCTGCGGCTGGAAGCGGCGCGCGGTGGCAGCCTGGCGGCGGAAGCGGAACTGCTGGCGCGCCGAGAGCCGCTGTCCACCGCCAGCGACTACGGCAACGCATTGCTGGAACGGATCGGCAGCGCCGGGGATGCGGAGGCCTTCGGTGCGATGGCCACGGCGGTCGACGTGCCCGGCTGGCTGTCGATGCTGGATCAGGACGTTGCGCCGCAGTACCACGCGATCGTCTGGCAGCTGGCTGCCTGCCGCATGGGAGTCGATTGCGGGCCGCAGAGCACCCTGATGACGTCCTATTGCGTCAACGGCGGGATCTGCTCGCGCAGGGCCGGGCAGGGTTTCGAGGAGTTCGTCTACGACGCCGCGGTGCCGCGGCAGAGCACCGACCTCGTGCGCGACGCGGTGGTGGCGCTGGTGGATCGTTTTGGAGGAGCACCATGAAGTACGACATGAGGAAGCGCAGGCTCGCGGCGCTGTTCTGGATCCTGCTGTTCGCGGTGTATTCCGTGGCTGCGATCGGGGTGACCGTGCTCGACGCGGGCGAGGACCAGTACGCGGACCTGTCCCAGGTCTCGCCGGTCACCGTCCACGCAAGCGAGGACATGCGCAACCTGGGCGCGGCGCAGATGGCGGCGTTGTATCGTGCGCAGAGCGGCGCGCCATTCGCTTCGCTGGCACCGGGGAGCACGCTGCGGATCGTGTGGCCCGATGGATCCAGCGAGTACGTGGTGGTGACGAATCCCGCCGCCAGCGACGGCATCGTGCCGATCCCCGGCACCCAGCGCGACGCCGCGGATCGGCCGGTGGAGAATGGGCGCGTCGAGCCTCCCGCGGCCATCGGGGGCGGGAGGCCGCTGCTGCAGCACGACTAACCGATCGACAGCGCCTTGTCCTTGCGCTCGGCCAGGCGCTTCTCGAGGTAGTGGATGTTCTGGCCGCCCGACTGGAAGCCGGCGTCGGCCATGATCCGCTGCTGCAGCGGGATGTTGGTGCGGATGCCGTCGACCACCATCTCCGACAGCGCCACGCGCATGCGCGCAATCGCCTGGGCGCGGTCTGCGCCGTGCACGATCAGCTTGCCGATCATCGAATCGTAGTTCGGCGGCACGCTGTAGCCCTCGTAGATGTGCGAATCGACGCGCACGCCGGGGCCGCCGGGCGCGTGGAAGTGCTGGATCAGGCCGGGCGAGGGCAGGAAGGTCTCCGGATCCTCGGCGTTGATCCGGCATTCGATCGCGTGGCCGCGCAGCACCACGTCTTCCTGGCGGATCGACAGCCTCTGGCCCGAGGCGATCTTCAGCTGCTCGCGCACCAGGTCGATGCCGGTAACCATCTCGGTGACCGGGTGCTCGACCTGGATCCGGGTGTTCATCTCGATGAAATAGAAACGTCCGTCCTCGAACAGGAACTCGAAGGTACCGGCGCCGCGGTAGCCGATGCGGATGCAGGCTTCCACGCAGACCTTGCCGATCTGCGCGCGCTGTTCGTCGCTGATCCCCGGAGCCGGCGCTTCCTCGACCACCTTCTGGTGCCGCCGCTGCATCGAGCAATCGCGCTCGCCCAGGTGGATGGCATTGCCCTGGCCGTCGGCGAGCACCTGGATCTCCACGTGGCGCGGGTTCTCCAGGAACTTCTCCATGTAGACCATGTCGTTGCCGAACGCGGCCTTGGCTTCCTGCTTGGTGGTGCCGATGGCGTTGGCCAGGGCCGCCTCGGTATGGACCACGCGCATGCCGCGTCCGCCGCCGCCCCCGGCGGCCTTGACGATCACCGGGTAGCCGATGTCGCGGGCGATCTTCAGGTTGGCGTCGACGTCGTCGCCGAGCGGACCGCCGCTGCCGGGGACGCAGGGCACGCCCGCTTCCTTCATCGCGCGGATCGCCTCGACCTTGTCGCCCATCAGGCGGATGGTGTCCGCCTTCGGCCCGATGAAGACGAAGCCCGACTGCTCGACGCGCTCGGCGAAGTCGGCGTTCTCGCTGAGGAAGCCGTAGCCCGGATGGATCGCCTGCGCGTCGGTGACCTCGGCGGCGGCGATGATCGCCGGCATGTCGAGGTAGCTGCGGTTCGACGGCGCCGGGCCGATGCACACCGACTCGTCGGCCATCGCCACGTGCTTGAGATTGCGGTCGACGGTGGAATGCACCGCGACCGTGCGGATGCCCAGCGCGTGGCAGGCGCGCAGGATGCGCAGCGCGATCTCGCCGCGGTTGGCGATGACGACTTTATCAAGCATGGGGAGCTCGGGAATCGGGAATGGGGAATGGGGAATCGGGTGGCGGCACCGGCGGCGGGGACGTGTTCGCGAGCGCTTTCATCTGCGCGGTCAATCGGGCGAACACACGATCGATCAGTGCATCGAGGGCTTCCGCTCTCGTGGCGAAACCAAGGCGCAGTGCGATCTGCATCTGCGTGTCGACTTCCGACAGAGATCCCCGCGCCATGGCGAGGAATCGCACGTAGTCGGCGCGCGAGCGTCGCGCAGCGCCCTCGGCGATACTCGATGGAACGCTGACCGCGGCCCGTCGCAGCTGGCCGGTAAGGCCGAAGCGTTCGGAATCGGGAAAGCCCGCGGAGAACCGGTACGCGGCTTCGACAGGGTCCATGGCATCACGCCAGACCTCCAACCCCTCGTGGGGTCGCTTCACCGATGCCCGATTCCCCATTCCCGATTCCCGGCGCTTCAGCCGATCACGAACAGCGGCTGGTCGAACTCCACCGGCTGGCCGCTCTCGCCGACGATCGCGAGCACGGTGCCGGAGGCGTCGGCCTCGATCGGGTTGAACATCTTCATCGCCTCGATGATGCCCAGGGTGTCGCCGGCCTTCACCGCCTGGCCCACGGCGACGAACGGCGGCTTGTCGGGCGCGGGCGACAGGTAGAACGTTCCGACCATCGGCGACTTCACGACATGGCCGTCGGGCAGGCCGGAGCCGGCCTCGGCCGGCGCGCGTCCGCCGGTGGCGCCGTCGACCGGGGACAGCATCGGCATCACCGGCTCGGCGCTGCGTGGGGCGGCGGGCGCCGGCGCGTAGACCACAGGGGCGCCGCCGCTGCCGCGCGAGAGGCGCACCGATTCCTCGCCCTCCTTGATCTCGATCTCGGCGAGGTTGGATTCCTCGAGCAGTTCGATGAGTTTCTTGAGCTTGCGCAGGTCCATGGGTGGCCTCTTGGTATCCGGGGCTGCAGAACGGGAAGTCGGGTCAGGCGTCCGGCGCCAGGTGACGCAGGGCCGCATCCAGCGCGTAGCGGTAGCTGTCGGCACCGAAGCCGCAGACCACGCCGACCGCCTTGTCGCTGAAATAGCTGTGCTGGCGGAAGGGTTCGCGGGCGTGCGGGTTGGACAGGTGGATCTCGATGAACGGAATCGCCACCGCGGCGAGCGCGTCGCGGATCGCCACGCTGGTGTGGGTGAAGGCGGCCGGATTGATCAGGATGAAGGCGGTGCCGTCGGCACGGGCGGCCTGGATGCGCTCGACCAGCACGTGCTCGGCATTGGACTGCAGGCTCTCCAGGGCATGGCCGGCGGCATCGGCACTGGCCTTGAGTCCGGCGTCGATGTCGGCCAGCGTGGCGTGACCGTAGACCTCCGGCTCGCGGGTGCCGAGCAGGTTGAGGTTGGGGCCGTGCAGGAGCAGCAGCTTGGCCATCGGCAGATCGGCGGTGGGACAGGCGCGCAGTCTGGGCCAAGGCGTGGATGGTGTCCAGTTCGCCGAAGTTTGAAGGAGTTAAGCCTTTGTTGGAGTTGTGGCTCTAATCACGTTCCACTTGAAACCGGAATCGCCGCGGTGCGCGGCCGTGGATACGATGCCGCGGCACCGGGACCGGGGCTGGCCACGATGTCGATTTCCGGCGCACAGTTTCGACGATGCACGCGCACAGATTCCGAGGACCCCGAATGGCCCCTCCCCCTGCCGACACCCTCTATTACTCCCACAATCTCAATCCGCGCGTGGCGGTGGCCGTGGCCCGGCACCTACGCGCGCCGCTGCGGTTCGTCCGCGCCGACCCGATGGGCCGCGAGCGCGAGGCGTTCCGGCCGATCAACCCGAACACGCGGGTGCCGATCCTCGTGGAGCCGGCGCTGACGCTGTGGGAGACCGACGCGATCGCGATGCGCCTGGCAGAGCGTTTCGACGAGAGCTTCTGGCCGCCGGCGCAGCGTGCCGAGGTGATGCTCTGGGTCAGCTGGGCCGCCCATCACTTCACCGGCGCCGCCGGGGTGTTCTACTTCGAGCACATCGTCGTACCGCGCTACTTCGACCGGGCGTCCGACCTGGCGGCGTTGCAAACGGCGGATCGGGATTTCCGCGAGTTCGCCGCCATCCTCGACGACACGCTCGCCGGCCGCCGCTGGCTGGTCGGCGATGCCCCGACCTATGCCGACTTCCGCGTGGCCGCGGCGCTGCCGTTCGCGGAAGAGGCGCGGATCCCGCTCGAGCCGTTCCCGCGGATCCGCGCCTGGCATGCGCGGCTGCAGGAGTTCGACGCCTGGCGCGAACCCTTCGCCGGACTGGACTGACCGCTCAGTGCGCCGCCCAGCGGTCGATCTCGCCGTCCTCGAACGGCCCGATCTTCTGCTTGAGCAGGCGCCCGTCGGCCGAGACCAGGATCGAGTAGGGCAGCACGCCCCTGGGGTTGCCTAGGCGCACGCCGGCATCGGCCGGACCCGGCACGTCGATCGCCTGCGGGTAACCCACCGGGATGCGGCCCAGGAACTCGTGCACCGCCTGCGGATCGTCCAACGCCAGGCCGAGTACCTGCATGCCGCCCTCGCCCTGCGCGCGGGCGAAACGGTCCAGTTCCGGCATCTCCTTGATGCACGGGCCGCACCAGCTGGCCCAGACGTTCACCAGCAGCGGGCGACCGGCGAAGTCGCCGGGCAGGCGGATCTGCCCGCCATCGAGCGCGGCGACCTCGACCGCCGGCAACGCTTCTCCGCGCCGCGCCACCGCCTGGCCATCGGGCAGCGGCGGTGCGCTGGCGGTCAGCGCGTCGTTGAGCACGCGCTGGCCGAGGTCGCTGCCCAGCAGCGGTCCGGGCCCGGTCGCCAGCAGTGCGGCCAGCAGCCCCATGCCGCCCGAGACAGCCGCCACCAGCACGATCCGCAGCGGCGTGATCTTCATCGCGCGGCGCGCGCCAGTGCCGAAACCACGATCTCATCGCTCAGCAGCGCAGGCAGCACCTCGCCCTCGCCACCGCCGGCGGGGTAGACCACGTACAGCGGCACGCCGACGGCGCGGTGCTGGTCGAGGAAGGCGGTGATCGCGGGATCGGTATTGGTGTAGTCGCCGACCAGGTAGGCGGCGCCGACTTCGCGCAGGGCCTCGCGGAAGGCGGGCTGCGAGAGCACGCGGCGCTCGTTGGCCTTGCAGGTCACGCACCAGTCGGCGGTCATGTTGACGAACACCACGCGACCCTCTGCACGCAGCGCCTGCAGGCGTTCGGGCGTCCACGCCTGCTGCAGCGCGTCCGCGGCCTCGCTCGCGCGCGCCGGTGGCGGCAGCGTCCCGACCTTCCACACCGGGTACAGCGCCAGCAGCGCCAGGGCCAGCGCCAGCACGCGCCCGGGCAGGCGGCCGGTCCAGCGCCTGCGCTCGTGCCACCACAGCGCCAGCGCGAACACCGCCAGCCCCACCGCCACCAGCGCCATCGCATCCACGCCGCGCTGCTTGCCGAGCACCCACAGCAGCCAGATCGCGGTCAGGTACATCGGGAACGCCAGCACCTGCTTGAAGGTTTCCATCCACGCGCCGGGTTTCGGCAGCCGGTCCGCCAGCGCCGGCACGAAGCCGACCAGCAGGAACGGCAGCGCCAGGCCCAGGCCGAGCATCAGGAACACTGCCAGCGCCAGCAGCGGCGGAGCGGTGAAGGCGAACGCCAGCGCGCCGCCCATGAACGGGGCGATGCAGGGGCTGGCGACCACGCAGGCGAGCACCCCGGTGAAGAAGTCGCCGGCGGGCCCGCTCCGCGCCGCCAGCGACTGGCCCAGGTTGCCGAGGCCGCCGCCGAGCGTGAACACACCCGACAGGCTCAGCCCGACCGCGAACATCAGGTACACCAGCGCGGCGACGAACCACGGCTGCTGCAACTGGAAGCCCCAGCCCAGCGCCTGTCCACCGGCGCGCAGTGCCAGCACCAGCAGGCCGATCGCGGCGAACGCGGCCAGCACCCCGAGCGTGTACCAGAGCGCATGGCTGCGTGCGCGGGCACGGCTTTCGCCGCTCTGCGCCAAGCCCAGCACCTTCAGCGACAGGATCGGCAACACGCAGGGCATCAGGTTGAGCACCAGGCCGCCGAGCAGGGCCAGCAGCAGCGCGCCGAGTGCGCCGCCTTTCGGCGGCAGCGCGCCCGGCGGGCGCGTACGCGCGGCGTTGTCAGCGGAAGCGTCGGGGGCGGGTGTGGCGGCGGAGGCAGGGTCGCTTTCCGCGCCTGGCAAGCCGGGGGCGGAAAAAGCGGGAAAACCGGGGTCAGAGTCACTTTTCCCCGACTGGCCTGGAGGCTCCGGAGAATCAGCCGGGAAAAGTGACTCTGACCCCGCTTTTCCCGTCGGCACCGCCACCTCCACCGTGCGCGTCATCGGCGGATAGCAGATGCCCTCGTCCTGGCAGCCCTGGAAGGTCGCGGTGAGGGTGACGCGGGCCGCATCGGGATTGCTTCGGCGCAGCGGCAGCGGCACGTCGACCTGGTCGAAATAGACCACCACTTCGCCGAAGTGCTCGTCGCGATGCGCCTTGCCCGGCGGCCAGCGCGGCGTATCCGCGGTGATGCCGGCGGGTTCGTCCACGCGGAAGCTGCTGCGGTCGCGGTACAGGTAGTAGCCGGGCGCCGGGGTGAAGCGCAGCAGCAACGCATCGCCGCCGTCGGCGATCGCCTCGAAGCCGAACGCCTGTTGCGGCGGCAGCGGCAACGCCTGCGCGCGGCCGGCGGTATCGGTGCCCAGCAGCGGGGCCGGGGGCCGAGCACCCGACAGGGTGCGACCCAGGGCCGCGAAACCGGTATCGCCCGTGGGCGCGGCGCCGGGCGCGGTGCGCGAACCGGCAGCAGAAACCGCCGCGCCCGGAGACGCACCGGCGGCAGGCAAGGCCACGCGCAGTTCGCGCGTCTGCGGCGGGTAGCAGATGCCCAGGTCGGCGCAGCCCTGGTACTTCACCTGCAACGTGACCTGGTCGACGCCATCCGCGGCCGCGCCGGTGAACACCGCGGTCAGTTGCCGGCGGTAGGTCTCGACCTCACCGAAGAACTCGTCGGTATGGCGCTTGCCCGCGGGCAGTTGCAGCGGATTGGACTTGAAGCCGCCGCCGGTTTCCTGCACCGCGGTGCGGTGGCGATAGAGGTAATAGCCGTCTGCGATCTTCCATTCGATCTCGATCCGCTCGCGCGACACCGCGCGCGCTTCGAGCACGAAGGCCTCGTCCACCGGCAGCAGCTGGCTCTCGTCGATCGCGACCGCAGGCAGCGTGGCCCCCAGCAGCGCCAGCACGGCGAATGCGCATCGCAAGCGTCGCTGCAACAGGTTCACTCGTCGGCTCCGGGGCGGGTTTCGGCGGCGAGCCAGTCCAGGTATCCGGGCAGGCCGCCGGCGATATCGACCGCGATCACCTCGGGAAGTTCGTACGGATGCAATGCCACCACGCATGCGGTCAGCGCCTCGAGCCGTGCGCGCATCGTCTTGGCGACCAGCAGCACTTCGTCGGCGCGTTCCACCGCGTCCTGCCAGCGGTACACCGACGTGATCCCCGGCAGGATGTTCACGCACGCAGCCAGCCGCTCGGCGACCAGCGCGTCGGCGATGCGGCCGGCGGTGCCGGTATCGGGGCAGGTGCAGAAGCAGGCAACGGCGGTCACGGCAGGGCGCGGCTGTGGATTCGGGCCGGATAGGGTAGCCGACGCCGCCCGCGGCCGCGGCGGCATGCAGCCGGCTCAGCGCCGCGAGAGATCGTCCGGGCGCCGGCTGCGGCGGAACCGCAGCGCCTGGCGCCAGCGCCGGCTGTTGATCAGCCCGCGCGAATGGAACAGCGCCAGCATCACCGCCACCGTCGCCACGCTCGCCGCCAGCGCGTAGCGCAGCTTGGCCCAGGCGCCGTCGAAGCCGAAGTCGATCAGCTGGAATACCACCTGCAGCATGCCCAGGAAGGCGACGTAGAACAGCACCCGTTCGAGGAACTTCTCGGATTTCTGCGCCTCGTTGTCGCGCAGGTCGTCGACCGTCTGCTCCAGCTCGCCGACCACCTTGGCCCAGTATTCCTCGCGCTGGTTGATGCCGCGCACCGTCTCGATCGATTCGTAGAACTCGCGCTCGGTGTCGTAGCGCAGCACGTTGAAGTAGCGGTGCCTGGCGACGTGGTTGAAGGTGTCCAGCCGGAACCGGCGGAACGCCTCGAACGCCTCGTCGGCCACGTGGGTGGAATAGGCGCGGGTGTCGTCGATCGCGTCGGCGTGCAGCAGGCCGTCGCGTTCGAGCTTCTCGATCAGGCCGCGCACCATGGCCTCGTAGGTCCGCACCAGCGACTCGTTGTGCATCGTCATCAGATGCACCAGGAACAGGTAGGGACAGGTACCGATCCAGCCGCGCCCGACCTCGAGGCTGCGCGAACCGGCCACCACTTCGTACACCGAGCTCTGGGTGGCGTAGACCAGGAAATGGCTGTCCTGGTCGTCGATGCCGGCGGGCGGGTAGATCGGGTCGGTGCCGTCCTGGATCTCGGACACGTCCTGGCGCAGGAAGTCGAGGATGTTCTGCAGGAAGCCCGAGACGAAGTAGTAGTCCAGGTGCGCGGGCGGGCAACGCCCGGGTTGCAGGTCGGCCTCGTCGTAGCGGTTGCGGCCGTCGCCGCCGCGGGCAGGGCGGATCGCGGTCAATTCGCGCAGGCCGGTCCGCAGTTGCGGCCGCAGCAGGGCGAAGAAGTACGGATCCTGCAGCAGGAACACCGTGCGACAGCGCAGTTCGCCGAGCGCGCGCGGCGGGGCGTGGTCCGGGCCGTCGACAGAGAGCAGCAGCCGGCGCCACAGCCCGCCTTCGCGCGAGGGTGGTGCCATCTCGAGGCCGCGACGCGCCAGTGCGACGCGCACGCCCGCCAGCAGGCTGGCCGCGTGCCGTTCGAACATCGCCGCCACGTAGGCCTGCAGTGGCAGCGCCGCGCCGGCCAGGCGCGAACGCACGCGCAGGCCGTCGTCCCCGCCGTCCAGCCAGCGCGTGCCCTCGCTCGGGAACACCGCCTTCTGCAGCAGCGACAGCGCGTAGTAGTGCGCGTGGTCGTGCGCGTAAGGCAGCTCCAGCGACAGGTGGTAGGTCAGCGCCGTGTTCGAATGCGCGACCCAGAACGCGCGGCAGCGCGCCGCCAGCCGCACCGGCGCCGACAGCGCCAGGGCGAAGCGGTCGCCCTCGGTTTCCCAGCGCACGTCCGCGGGGAACGCCAGCTCCACCTCGTCGCAGACGTTCTCGCCGTCGGCGTCGTCGCCGCGGCGCGGATCGCTCGGCGTGTCGAGCAGGAAATCCTGGATGAACAGGCCGCGCTGGCGGTCGGCGATGTCGTTGAACAGCGGCTCGATGGCGTGTCCGAGGCGGCGGCTGTCCTGGTAGTCGTCGGCGTCGGGGTCGTCGTCGCCGCGGAGCGTGGCGAGCAGGGCGCGGTTCCAGTAGCAGCGTCCCTCGCGGTCGGTCACCAGCGCCTGCATGCGCGCTTCCTCGACCAGGAACGACAGCGTCAGGTGCAGGCGGCCCGGCCCGTCGCGCAGGGCCAGCGCGTCCTCCAGCAGGGATTCGATGGTGGGTGCTCCGGCGATCATGCGGTCCCCGTCGTGGCCGGGCGTGCGCTACCCGGTCGCGAGCCCGGCCAGGCGTTCGCGAAACCCCCTTCGCGGCGCCTCGCGGCCGGACTCGGCGCGCAATGCGGGAAGATGCGGCAGCGGATCGAGCAATGCAAATCCGCCGCCCTGCGCGCAGCGCCCGGCGCACAGGTCCAGCTGCGCACGCGTGGCCGGCTGCGCGCGCGGGTCGCCGTCCTTCAGCACCGAGATCGCGAAGAAGCGTTCGAGGTGGGCGCCGAGCACGCAGGCGTCGAGCGTGGTGCCGGGCGCGTCGACCACGCCCAGCATCAGGCCCGAGTCGGCCGCCTGCGCCTTCGACAGCGGCGGCTGCAGGTAGGGGAAATCGAGGATGCGCGCGCCGAGCCTCGCCCAGACCGCGACCCGGTCGAACTGGTCGATGCCGGCGACCGCGTTGTCCAGTGCGTAGGCGTCGGCCTCCATCAGCAGTGGGTCGTTGAGCTCGATGAACATGCGCAGCGACAGCGTGTCGGCGTCCGCGCCGGCGCCGGCGAACGACATCCGCGCCAGCCTGCGGCTGGCCGCGACCATGTCGCGCAGGTGCCCGCGGCCGCGATGCGCGGGCGTCACGAACACGTAGTTGAGGTTCATCGCCAGCTGGGGGGCGCCGTCGTGAGCGGCGACCGCGTGGCAGATGAAGTTGGCGCCGCCGACCACGTCGCCGTCGCGCTCGGCCACCAGCACCCATTCGCGGAAAGGCCCGAAGCGCGCGAGCAGCCGCGTCTGCGCATCGCCGTGGTTGAGGGCCAGGCAGGCGAGGAAGCCGTCCCGGCCCTCCTTCTCGTCGGGCAGCACGAAGGCGTGGTCGTAGGCGGCGAAGAAGCGGTCGAACACCGCGTCGCCGCGGGTCGACGCGCACACCCGCAGCGGACCGCAACGGCCGGATTCGATCGCGAAGTCGGCCTCGGCATGGCCGGAAAGCGCAGGCGGCGGAGCGATCAAGCAGGGCGTCCGGCGGGAAGGCAGGACAGGGTAACCGGCTGCCCGGCCGGAACGCAGTGTGCCGGCGAAACCGGCGAGGCGGCGCTGCGTTTCGCCCCGGCTGGTCTTATCCTTCCGCGGTCTCCCCAGGCCTGCCACCCATGCCGCCATCGATTCGTATTGCCTCGCGCCGGCTCGCCGTCCTGGCGCTTCCTCTGCTGTGCGGGTGGAGTGCCGCCGCCATGGCCGACGAATTCGAGGTCGGGGCCGGCGTCTCCTTCACACGCGACAACGAGGACACGCCGGTCGTGGCCGTCGCCTGGCTGCCGGCCTGGCGCGAATTCCGTGGCGGGATGCTGCACTGGGAGCTCGGCGCGATGCACATGCGCGGGCGCAGCGATTCGGACTACGGCAACGGCGACGACGTCACCCTGCTCCACGGCGGTCTGCGTTACGAGCGCCCGAGTGGCCTGGTCGGAGGTTTCGGGGTCGGCGTTCAGAGTGGGGAAACCGGTGCGCTCTCCGGCTCGCCGCAGTTCATCAGTACGATCGGGTGGCAGTGGGGCCGGTTCTCGCTGCTGGCCCGGCACATCTCCAATGCCAGCCTGCACCAGCCCAACGACGGCGAGACGATGCTGCAGGGGGCTTGGCGGTTCTAGGCGCTCTCACGCTCCCGTGGCGGGTTGCCGTGATGCATGGGCGCGTCGCCGGGATCCAGGTCGCGGCTGAAGCCGCTCCTACGACGGGGGCGTTGCCGGGAACGGGCCTTGGCCGGCGTATCGGAGCGGGACGCGCTTGAGGCCGGTCAGCAGGCGATAGGGGCTGTTGCCGCTGCGTGCGGCGACGTCGGCCACCGGCAGGCGCGGGCCCCACAGTTCGATGTCGCTGCCCAGGCCGGCCGCGGGGTGGTCAGTCAGGTCCACGGTCAGCATGTCCATCGAGACCCGTCCGATCAGCTCGCCCGGCCGGCCGTCGATGACCACCGGCGTGCCCGAGGTGGCGTACTGCGGGTAACCGTCGGCATAGCCGGCCGCGACCACGCCCACCCGCGTCGGGCGCGTGGTGGTGAAGGTGCCGGCGTAGCCGATCGGCTCGCCCGCGGCGAGCTCGCGCACCGCAATCACCTTCGACTCGAGCCGCATCACGGCGCGCAGCGCATCCGCTTCCGCGCGCGGCGCGTCGAGCATGTGCGAGCCGTAGAGCATCAGCCCCGGGCGGGACCAGTCGCGGCGCGAATGCGGCCATGCCATCAGCGCGGCCGAGTTGGCCAGGCTCGCCGGGGTGCCGGCGGGCAACTGCGCGAGCGCAGCGTCGAAGGTGGCGAGCTGGGCGCGCGTGCTGTCGTGGCCCAGTTCGTCGGCGCGCGAGAAATGGCTCATCGCCACCATCGCGTCCACCCACGGCAGCGCGCGCAGGCGCTGCCAGGCGGGCAGGTATTCGTCCGGCGACAGGCCCAGCCGGTGCATGCCCGAATCGAGCTTCAGCCAGACCCGCCACGGACGCGAGGCGCGATGTCGCTCGAGCGCGTCCACCTGCCACGGCGTGGCGACCACGGTCCACAGGTCGTGGCGTTCGACCAGCGGCAGTTCCTCGACGTCGAAGAAGCCTTCCAGCAGCAGGATCGGCGCGCGGATGCCGCTTTCGCGCAGTTCCAGCGCCTCCTCGATGCAGGCCACGCCGAAACCGTCGGCCTCGCCCTCGAGCGCGCGCGCGCAGGCGACCGCGCCGTGGCCGTAGGCATCGGCCTTGACCACGGCCAGCGCCCGGCCGCCGCCGAGCGCGCGCGCATGCCGGTAGTTGTGACGCAGGGCGTCGAGGTCGATGGTGGCGCGGGACGGGCGCATGTCAGCGCAGCCCGGTCGGGATCGGCCAGGGGCGGTCGTAGCGCGAGATGTCGAGGCCCTCGGGGTCGATCGCGGGCGTGCGCCCGTCGACCAGGTCGGCCAGGTACCGCGCCGAACCGCAGGCCATGGTCCAGCCCAGCGTGCCGTGCCCGGTGTTGAGCCAGAGGTTGCGGTAGCGCGTGGCGCCCACCACCGGCGGGCCATCGGGCGTGGACGGGCGCAGGCCGCTCCAGAATTCGGCGCGATCGAGGTCGCCGCCCTCCGGGTACAGGCTGCGCACCACCATCTCCAGCGTCTCGCGCCGCCTGCGCGGCAGCGAGCGGTCGTAGCCCGACACCTCGGCCATGCCGCCGACGCGGATGCGCTGGTCGAACCGGGTGATCGCGACCTTGTAGCTCTCGTCGAGCACGGTGGAGTGCGGCGCCAGCTCCGGGCGGACGATCGGGATGGTCAGCGAGTAGCCCTTGAGCGGGTACACCGGCAGGCGGACGCCCAGCGGCGCCAGCAGCTTGGGCGACCAACTGCCGAGGGCGAGCACGTAGGCGTCGGCGGTCTCGGTGCGTCCGCCGATGCGCACGCCGGCCAGGCGCTCGCCATCGCCCAGCAATGCCTGCACCTCCTGGCCGAAGCGGAACTCCACGCCCGCGCTGGCGGCCAGCGTCGCCAGCCGGGTGGTGAACAGGTGGCAGTCGCCGGTCTCGTCGCCGGGCAGGCGCAGCGCGCCGGCCAGCGTGTCATTCACCCGGGAAAGCGCCGGCTCGACGCGGACGATGCCGTCGCGATCGAGCAGTTCGTACGGCACGCCGTATTCGCGTAGGACGGCGATGTCGCGTGCGGCGCCATCGAGCTGTGCCTGGGTGCGGAACAGCTGGGTGGTGCCGAGGGTGCGCTGTTCGTATTGGATGCCGGTCTCGCTGCGCAGTTCTCCAAGGCAGTCGCGGCTGTATTCGGCCAGCCGCACCATCCGTGCCTTGCTGACCGCGTAGCGGTGGTGGGTGCAGTTGCGCAGCATCCGCCACAGCCAGCGGTACTGTTCCGGATCGCCGGTGGGGCGGATCGCGAGCGGCGCGTGGCGCGAGAGCAGCCACTTCGCCGCCTTGAGCGGAATCCCCGGCGCCGGCCAGGGCGAGGCATAGCCGGGAGAAACCTGCCCGGCGTTGGCGAAGCTGGTTTCCAGGGCGGGACCGGGTTCACGGTCGACGACCACCACGTCGTGGCCCTGCCGGCGCAGCGACCACGCCGTGGTCACGCCGATCACGCCGGAGCCCAGGATCAGGATGCGCATCGCCTGTCGCCTCGCCAGAAGCCATTGAAGGATGGTGTCTCAACGGTCGTCCGCCACGTGCGACCGGCGGGCAGGACGCTGCCCTGCCGTCCGCGGTCGCCACCGCGGGCAGCTGTCGCGGAACCGGGGTATCAACCAGTATAGGAAGTCAGATCCAGTTGATTATTCCGATTTGCCTCGAAACGGCAGTTAATATTCCTGTCGAGACCGTCCCGGGCAGGACCATGAAGTCGCGCGAACTCGACCGCATCGACCGCCGCATCCTGCGCATCCTGCAGCAGGAGGGGCGCATTCCCTTCACCGAACTGGGCGAGCGGGTGGGCCTGTCGACCACGCCGTGCACCGAGCGCGTGCGCCGGCTCGAGCGCGACGGCGTGATCACCGGCTACCACGCGCGGCTGGCGCCGGCCTCGGTGAAGGCCGGGCTGCTGGTGTTCGTGGAGATCAGCCTGGCCTACAAGTCCGGCGACATCTTCGAGGAGTTCCGCCGCGCGGCGCTGAAGCTGCCCAACGTGCTCGAATGCCACCTGGTGTCGGGCCATTTCGACTACTTGATCAAGGCGCGCATTTCGGAGATGGCCTCGTACCGCAAGCTGCTGGGCAGCACCCTGCTCACCCTGCCGCACGTGCGCGACTCGCGCAGCTACATCGTGATGGAAGAGGTCAAGGAGACGCTGGAGTTGCCGGTCGCGGATTGATGGCGCGCCTGCGATGCGCATCGCGCTCCTGCGCGCCGGGCGCCGTCGTTGAAGCGATGTGCGTGTCCTGCATTTGCGGCGCGTGGCGTCGCGCGTGACGCAGCGGTCCAGGACATCCGTGCCGCAGCTGTAGGGTCTCGCCGCGACCTGACGGGCCCCGCTTCGGCCGGCGGGC
>NZ_JAETWA010000012.1 GCF_016774335.1 Luteimonas saliphila
GGGGCGAGCGCGTTCGGCGCGGGCGCGCAGGCCAACGGCGCGTTCAGCACCGCCAGCGGTGCGGCGGCCACGGCCGATGGACTGCAGGCCACCGCGATCGGCTACAGCAGCGTGTCTTCCGGACTGGCGTCCACCAGCCTGGGCGGGTTCGCCGAAGCCACCGGGGACTTCTCGACCGCGCTGGGCTACGGCGCCGAGGCGAACAACACCCGCACGACCGCGGTCGGCATCTCGTCCTCGGCCAGCGGCCTGAACGCCACGGCGATCGGCAACACCGCGACTGCGAGCGGCAACAACAGCGCCGCCCTGGGCAGCAGCTCGAACGCGACCGGCCTCAACGCCACCGCGATCGGCGGCTCGGCGCGGGCGACGGCCGACAACGCCACTTCGGTGGGCCAGTTCGCCTGGGCAACGGCGGCCGGCGGCACCGCGATCGGCCGCGACTCGTACGTCTACGGGGCGGGCGTCAACGCCACGGCCGTGGGCCTGAGCGCCTGGGCCAACGGCGAGAGCAGCGTGGCCCTGGGTGCGGGCTCGCGCGCGACGGAAGCGAACGTGGTGTCGGTGGGCAACGGCACGGGCGGCACGCATCCGGCGACGCGCCGGATCGTGAACGTCAGCGACGGCATCGCCGCCAGCGACGCGGCGACGGTGGGGCAACTGCAGGAGGCGACCGAGCACACGCGCTACTTCGCCGCATCGGGCGGTGCGGACAGCGACAACGGGGCGTACGTGGAAGGCGAGTACGCGACGGCGTCGGGCGAGTCGGCGACGGCGGTGGGCGAGGGGGCCTCGGCCTACGGCAGCGGCGCGTTCGCGCTGGCCGACCAGTCGACCGCGGTGGGCTTCAACGCCGCGGCCAGCGGGCAGTATGCGATCGCGCTGGGCGCCTCCGCGACCGCGGTAGGCGACGGCGCGGTGGTCCTGGGCCCGGGCGCAACCGCCTGGGGCTCGGCCGCGGTGGTCGTGGGTTCGGGGGGCACCGCCAATGCCGATTTCGCGACCGCGATCGGCGCCTTCGCCAATGCGGCCGGCACCACCAGCCTGGCGGTCGGCCGCAATGCGGTGGCGCTGGCCGACTTCTCGGCCGCGATCGGCTCCGGCGCCTACGCCCAGGCCGAGAACAGCGTCGCGCTCGGGCAGGATTCGATCGCCGATCGCGAGGACAGCGTGTCGGTCGGCAGCGAGGGCAACGAACGCCAGATCACCAATGTCGCCGATGGCCGGATCGCGCTCGGCAGCACCGACGCAGTCACCGGCGGCCAGATGTACGACGCCCTCGACAGTACCGCGCAGATCATCGGCGGGGGCTCGGAGGTGACGGCATTCGGGACCCTGTCCGCGCCGGCATTCATGATCCAGGGCAGCACCTACTTCAGCGTCGGCGATGCCTTCGGTGCGGTTGATGCGCAGATCAGCCTGATCGACGGTCGCCTGACCGCGTTGGAGGGTTCCTCGTCCGCGACGGCCTCCAGTGCCAATGCGACCTCGGCGGGCAGCCGCCGCCTCGGAGACACCGGCGGTGCAGGCACGGGCGCGCAGGCCGAAACCGGCGGCGGACTCGCGTCCGGCGACGGCGGTGGGCAAGCGGCTGGCACCGGATCGACCGCGGTCGCCGTCGGCCAGGGCGCGGTCGCGACCCAGTCGACCGCCACCGCGATCGGCGACGGCGCCAGCGCGACGGCGGCCGGCTCGGTCGCGCTGGGGCAGGGTTCGGTGGCCGATCGCGCCAACACCGTGTCCGTGGGCAGCGCCGGCAACGAGCGCCAGGTCACCAACGTCGCGGCCGGCACCCAGGCCACCGACGCGGTGAACGTCGCCCAGCTCGAGTCGACCGCCACCCAGGCGGTGGCCGACGCGAATGCCTATACCGACCAGAAGTTCAACGCCTGGAGCGACAGCTTCTCCGCTTACCAGTCCCAGCTCGAGCAGCGTTTCACCGACCAGGACCGCCGGATCGACCGCCAGGGCGCGATGGGCGCGGCGATGCTCAACATGGCCACCAGCGCCGCGGGCATCCGCACCCAGAACAGGGTCGGCGTCGGCATCGGTTTCCAGGGCGGGCAGAGCGCGTTGTCGCTCGGGTACCAGCGCGCGATCAGCGACCGCGCGACGATCACCGTCGGTGGCGCGTTCAGTGGCGACGAGAACTCGGTAGGCGTCGGCGCCGGCTTCGGTTGGTGACGTGCACGCGGGAGGCAGGCCCCTGGCCTGCCGTCCGCAGGAAAAAAAGGTCCCCGCGGCGCGCGAACCTGCGCATCCGTCGGTCGCGGGGATCGCGTTCGAGTCCAGTGTGATTGCAACAGACGGTCATTGCGGCGCGCCTCCTGTTCCGGTCGCGTCGTCCATGTGCGAGTCGACCCACGTTCCCAGAGAGGGCATTCCATGAAGAAGCGCAACATCCTCCCCTGCACCCTTGCCATCGCCGTGATCGCCGCGATCGGCGCCACCGGCGCCACCGCGGGCAAGAAGGCGAAGTTCGCCGCGGACACTTCCAACCTGTCGGCGAGCCTCGGCGACCAGCAGCTGTTCCACCGCTTCGTCGTGGAGTACCGCGACGGCGCGCGCGAGAAGACCGACCGCAGCGCCGCCGCGGCGAACGTCACCCGTGCGTTGTCGCGCTCGGGCCTGGCCAAGGGCCGGGCGACCAGCGCCAGCCACCTGCGCAGGCTCGCCACCGGCCAGCACCTGATCAAGGTCTCGCGCAGCCTCGACCGGGTCGAGGCCGACGCCCTGCTGCGCCAGCTCGAGGCCGATCCCAACGTGGTCTCGGTGCGCCCCGATCGCCTGCGCCAGATCGCGCGCTTGCCTGACGTGCAGCCGGCCTACGTGCCGAACGACCCGCTCTTCGTCGAGTACCAGTGGCACATGCTGGCCCCGGACGGCACCGCGACCTTCGACGGCGGCCCCAACCGCGGTGGCGCGAACGTTTCGGCAGCGTGGGACCTGGCCGACGGCAACGGCGTCACCATCGCCGTGCTCGACACGGGCATCACCGCGCATCCTGACATCGACACTTCGCTGGCCGATGCCGGCTACGACTTCATCTCCGATGCGTTCGTCTCCGGCCGCGACACCGACGACCGCGTGCCCGGCGGCTGGGACCTGGGCGACTGGACCATCGGCTACCCGGGCGCGGAAACCTGTCAGCAGCGCAACAGTTCGTGGCACGGCACCCATGTCGCCGGCACCGCGGGCGCCCAGGCCACCGACAACGGCATCGGCATGACCGGCGTGGCCTACAACGCCAACGTGCTGCCGATCCGTGTGCTCGGCCATTGCGGCGGCTACGACACCGACATCTCCGACGCCATCGTCTGGGCCGCAGGCGGCGAGGTCGAGGGCATGCCGATGAACGAGAACCCGGCGCACGTGATCAACCTCAGCCTCGGCGGCGCGGGGGCCTGCACGGACTACGAGGCCGACGCCATCGCGCAGGCCAATGCGCTGGGCGCCGTCGTCGTGGTGGCGGCCGGCAACCAGAACGCGAACACCTCGAACTATTCGCCCGGCAACTGCCCGGGCGTGATCACGGTCGCCTCCAACGGCGTGACCAGCCGTCGCGCCTACTACTCCAACTTCGGCGACGGGATCGAGATTTCGGCGCCCGGCGGCGGCGTGTACGCCAATGACGGCAGCAGCGGCACCCAGATCTTCGACGGCTTCGTCTGGCAGGCCCGCAACCCGAGCACCACCACGCCCACCCCGCTCGCCGGGATCAACCCCGCCACTGCCTACGGTGGCTCCGCGGGCACCTCGCAGGCCGCCCCGCACGTGGCCGGCGTGGTCGCGCTGATGCAGGGCGCGCGCCTCGACGCCGGCATGCCGCTGCTGACGCCGGCCGAAGTGCTCGACATCCTGCAGGATACGGTGACCCCGTTCACTGTCGCCCCGTCGGCCTCGCAGCCGATCGGCCCGGGTATCGTCAACGCCGCTGCGGCCGTGGCCAAGGCGATCGAACCGCCCTGCGAGGTGGATTGCGCGCCGGACGCGACGCCGATCGTCAATGGCGTGGCAGCGACCGGCCTGTCCGGTACGGCCGGCAGCGAAACGCTCTACAGCATCACCCTGCCCGAGGGCGCCCGCGGTCCGCTGAGCATCACCACCACCGGTGGCAGCGGCGACGTCAACCTGCTGGTCAGCTTCGAGGAGGAGCCGACCGCGGAAGATGCCGACTACCGTTCCTCGCGCCCCGGCAACAACGAGACGGTGCGCGTCAACGCGCCGCAGGCCGGGACGTACTACATCAAGCTGGTCGGCGCGCGCGCCTACGCCAACGTGCGGCTGACTGCCCGCCACAACTGATCGCAGTCGCGTCGTCACCTGAGCCCCGGCCGAGGCCGGGGCTTTTTTTTGTTCTTCATCGCGACCACGGCGAGGCGCGGTTTGCGGGCGCTTGCGCCCGGCGCCGGCCGACGCGGCTGCTGGCCGCTGAGCGATGCGCCCACGACGCGATGGCGGCGGGTCATCCAGCGTCGCCGGGCAAGCTGGTAAAGTCGGGTACCCCGTCGGAAGCTCCCCGTGAACGCGATTCCCGACCCTGCCGTCAGCGAGCCCGAGGCCCAGGACGCGGAAGGCCGCATCCTCGCCGTGCTGCTCGCGAAGCAGCAGCTCAAGGACGTGGACCTCGCCCGCGCGCGCCGGCTGCGGGAAGAAACCGGCGGCGCGCTGCTGATGTTGCTGTCGCGCCTGGGCCTGGTGTCCGAGCGCGACCATGCCGAGGCCTGCGCCATGGCGCTCGGCCTGCGTCTGCTTTCCGGAAAGGAGCTGCCGGCCTCTCCGCCGGAACTGCTGCCCGATGCGCAGCCGCTGAGCGTGCGCTTCCTCAAGCAGTTCCACCTGTGCCCGATCGGCGAGAGCCGCGGCCGGCTGGCGCTGTTGATGGCCGATCCGCACGACGGCTACGCGCTGGACGCCGTGCGCCTGGCCACGGGTTGCCAGGTGCAGCCGGTGGTCGGGCTGCGTTCGGAGATCGACGATCTGATCGAGCGCTGGCACGGCCAGGGCCGCAGCGCGATGGGCGCGATCGTCGAGACCGCGGACGGCGAAGGCGGCGGCGACATGGACGACGTCGAACACCTGCGCGACCTGGCGTCCGAGGCGCCGGTGATCCGCCTCGTGAACCTGGTCATCCAGCGGGCGGTCGAACTGCGTGCCTCCGACATCCACATCGAGCCGTTCGAGAACCGGCTCAAGGTGCGATACCGCATCGACGGCGTGCTCGATGATGGCGAAAGCCCGCCGTCGAACCTGACCGCGGCGGTGATCAGCCGGGTCAAGATCATGGCCAAGCTCAACATCGCCGAGCGCCGCCTGCCGCAGGACGGGCGCATCATGCTGCGCGTGCAGGGCAAGGAGCTCGATCTTCGCGTGAGCACGGTGCCGACTGCGCACGGCGAGAGCGTGGTGATGCGCCTGCTCGACCGCGAGACGGTGGTGTTCGACTTCGAGCGGCTCGGGTTCACCGGCGATTTCCTCCCTGCATTCCAGCGCGTGCTGGAACAGCCGCACGGGATCCTGCTGGTCACCGGCCCCACCGGCTCGGGCAAGACCACCACCCTGTACACGGCGCTGTCGAAGCTCAACACACCCGGCGTCAAGATCATCACCGTCGAGGACCCGGTCGAATACCAGATCGAGGGCATCAACCAGATCCAGGCCAAGCCGCAGATCGGGCTCGACTTCGCCCATGCGCTGCGCAGCATCGTGCGCCAGGATCCGGACATCATCATGATCGGCGAGATGCGCGACCTGGAGACCGCGAAGATCGCGATCCAGTCCGCGCTCACCGGCCACCTCGTGCTCAGCACGCTGCACACCAACAACGCCGCCGGCGGCATCACCCGCATGCTCGACATGGGCGTCGAGGACTACCTGCTGACCTCGACGGTCAACGGCATCCTCGCCCAGCGCCTGGTGCGCCGGCTCGAGCCGACGCATGCGGAGCAGTACCCGGCCTCGCCCGAGGAGATCGAGAAGTTCGGCCTGCGTCGCCTGCAGCCGCAGGGTGAGATCTTCCTCTACCGCGCGCGCGGTTCGGCGATCGCGCCCACCGGCTACCTCGGCCGCACCACGATCATGGAGTTCCTGGTCATGAACGACGAGCTGCGCCGCGCGGTGATGCGCCACGCCGGCATGGGCGAGCTCGAGCAGCTCGCGCGCAAGCACGGCATGCGCACGATGTACGAGGACGGCATCGCCAAGGCGCTGGCCGGCGTGACCACGATCGAGGAAGTGCTGCGGGTGACGGAAGATGCGTGAACCGGCGCTCGCGCGGATTGGCTTGGCTACGCTGCTCGTCGCTACGCTGGCGACAGTCCTGGCGGCGGCCGCCGCCGAGGCGGCAGGACGGGGCGCTCCGATGGAGGCGACGCGCAACGAGCTGGCAGGATTCGCGATCGGCAGCGGAAGGCCCGCACTCGCGCTGCAGGTGGACGTGGTCGACGGCAAGGTGGCGTCGGCGGTTCCGGCGGTGGACGGAGGCGGCAACCTGCGCGCGGTCCGCAGCGGCACGGACGACGAACCGATGCTGACCGTGAGCGGCGCGCTGCCGGTCGCGGTCAAGTTCGACCTGTACCTGTCGCAGGACGGCGAGCGCTTCACCTACACCAGCAGTTGCGCACTGACGCCCGGGATCTCTTCGTTCGAGATGTGGCGACAGCCTGTGCGCGAGTTCGCGCTTGGCAACCCGCGCGTGGTCGCCAACGGCAAGGTGCGCTGCGAGTAGGCCAACGTCGATGCCCCTGTACCGCTACAAGGCGCTCAACTCGCGCGGCGAGATGCTCGACGGGCAGATGGAAGCCGTGAGCGACAGCGAGGTGGTATTGCGCCTGCAGGAACTCGGGCACCTGCCGGTGGAGGCGGCACTCGCCAGCGAAGGCGGGGGCGCGGCATCGTGGAAGTCGCTGTTCAAGCCCAAGCCGTTCGCCGGACAGCGGCTGGTGCAGTTCACCCAGCAACTGGCGACCCTGCTCGGCGCCGGGCAACCGCTCGACCGTGCGCTGACGATCCTGCTGGAACTGCCGGAGGAGCCCGCTGCCCGGCGCACCGTGCTGGAGATCCGCGATGCGGTGCGCGGCGGAACCGCGCTGTCTGCCGCCCTGGAGCGTCAGCACGGCACGTTCTCGCGGCTGTACATCAACATGGTGCGCGCCGGCGAAGCCGGCGGCAGCCTCGAGGACACCCTGCAGCGGCTTGCGGATTACCTCGAACGCAGCCGCCTGCTGCGCGGTCGCGTGGTGAACGCGCTGATCTATCCGGCCATCCTGGTGGTGATGGTGGCGCTGTCGCTGATGTTCCTGCTCGGCTACGTGGTGCCGCAGTTCGCGGCGATGTACGAGAGCCTCGACGCACCGCTGCCGCTGTTCACCAAGATCGTGCTCGCGCTCGGCCTGTTCGTGCGCGACTGGTGGATCGTGCTGCTGGTGGTGCCGGCGCTGGCGCTGTGGTGGCTCGACCGGCGCCTGCGCGACCCGGTATTCCGCACCCGCTTCGACGGCTGGCTGCTGCGGCAGAAGCTGGTGGGGCCGATGGCGGCGCGACTGGAGACGGCGCGACTCGCGCGCACCCTGGGCACGCTGCTGAAGAACGGCGTGCCGCTGATGGCGGCGCTGGGCATCGGCAAGACCGTGGTCGGGAACCGCGTGCTGTCCACCGATGTCGAAGCCGCGGCGGAGGAAGTGAAGAATGGCGTCGGCCTGTCGGCGGCGCTGGGCAAGGGCAAGCGCTTCCCGCGGCTGGCGCTGCAGATGGTGCAGGTGGGCGAGGAGTCCGGGGCGCTCGATGCGATGCTGCTCAAGACCGCCGACACCTTCGAGCAGGAAACCGGCCAGGCGCTCGACCGCATGCTCGCCGCCCTGGTGCCGGCGATCACGATGCTGCTGGCGCTGGTGGTGATGGTGGTGATCCTGGCGGTGCTGGTGCCGATCTACGACCTGACGAACGTGATCGGGTGAAGGATTCATACGGTACGCGCGATGATGCGATGCACGACACGGGACTGGAGGGTTGAGACGATGCGGAATCGACGATGGCAGGTGCGGGGTGGGGCAGGTGATCGGGCGCTGGAGGCGGTAGCGGGCAGTCAGAGGGGGCTGGATCGTTTCTCGCGCGGACGATTCGCTGGTGTCAGCCGTGGCGACGGCCTCGTTGAAGATGCGCCGGTGGGATCCGCGTGGCGCGGCGACGGCATCACCAACGTGCAGGCGATGGGTGCACGGCAGCCGGAGGGGAGGGTCCGTAGGCGATTCACTGATGTCGGCCGTGGCGACGGCCTCGTTGACGAAACCGCGTTGGGATCCGCGCAGCGCGGCGACGGCCTCATTCCCGATGCGGCGTTACGCTATTCGCAGCGCGGATTCAGTCTGATCGAGATCATCCTGGTGGTGGTGCTGATCGGCGGCATCGTCGCGTTCGCGGCCACGCGCATCCTCGGCGGCGGCGATCGCGCCCGCGTACGCCTGGCCGAGGCGCAGGTGCAGACGCTGGCCGAGAAGGTCCACCAGTTCGAGATGGACACCGGGACGCTGCCAGCCACGCTCGACCAGCTGGTGGTGCAGCCTGGGGGCGCGGTCGGCTGGCTTGGACCCTACGCGAAGGTGTCCGAGCTGAGGGACCCATGGAATACGGCTTACGAGTATCGTGCGCCGGGCGACGGCAAGCCGTTCGACATCGTCAGCTACGGTGCGGACCGCAAGCCCGGCGGCGACAGCGTCGACGCCGACATCCGCAACGATTGAACGATCGTCCTGTCGCGGCGGACAGCAGCATGCGTGGCGTTCGCCGCCATCCGCAGCGGAACAGGGTCGCCCTCCCCGGGCGGGCAGGGCGCGGCCGGGTCGCGTCGTCGCAGCGCGGTTTCTCGCTGCTCGAGGTCCTGCTGGTCATGGCGCTGATCGCCACGACCGGGCTGCTCGCGGCGGGCGTTCTCACCGGAGGCTT
Organism: Luteimonas saliphila; assembly: GCF_016774335.1. Classification (GTDB taxonomy): domain Bacteria; phylum Pseudomonadota; class Gammaproteobacteria; order Xanthomonadales; family Xanthomonadaceae; genus Luteimonas; species Luteimonas saliphila. The sequence continues at coordinate 8,941 of NZ_JAETWA010000012.1, forward strand.
CGACCGCATGGCGCTGCGCTCCAGCGCCAAGGAGCTGACGGCCCAGCTGCGCTTCGCGCGAGCGCACGCGATCGCCACGGGCACGCCGCAGCGGTTCACGGTCGATCCCGCCGCACGCGCCTGGCAGGGCGCGAACGGCCGCGGCGGCGATCTGCCGGAGCAGCTCGACGTGCACTTCATCGGCGCACGCGAGGTGCAGCCGGCGCAGGGCGTCGGTGCCATCGTGTTCTTCGGCGACGGCGCCTCGACCGGAGGGCGCGTGCAGCTCAGCCTGCGCGATGCGGCATGGAACATCGAGGTCGCCTGGCTGACGGGCGAGGTCACGCTGCGGCGGGGCGAGGTGGCGCGATGAGGCTTCCGACGCCCGGGCGATCGACCGGTGTCCGCCGAGGCGGCCGAATCGTCGGTTCGGCATCGGGGCATTGCGCACCGCATGATGAGGGCATCGTTGTCTTCGCGCCGGCACGTCGGGCGCGGCGCGAAGGGTCCGTGTCCTCGCGCCCCGGCGCCGGCCGCGACGCCGCCATCGGTCCTGCGTCGTCGGCGCGCGGCCCGCGGCAGGAAAGCGGTTTCGACAGGCGATTCATCGGCATCGGCCGCAGCGACGGCATCGATCGCCGGAGGTCGTTCGGCGTGCGGCAGCAGGGCTATACGCTGCTGGAGATCATCGTCGCGTTCGCGGTGCTGGGGCTGGCCCTGACGTTGTTGCTGGGCACGCTGTCCGGCGGCGTGCGTCAGGTGCGCTGGTCCGCGGACGTCGCGCGCGCGGCGCTGCATGCGCAATCGCTGCTGGACGAGGTCGGCGTCGGCGAGGTGCTGGTGCCCGGGCGGCGCGACGGCCAGTTCGAGGGCGGCCGCTACCGCTGGATCCTGGACGTGGCGCCGTTCGCCGATCGCGACCGCCCGCCCGGGCAGCCCGTCGACCCGTTCGCGCCGCAACTGCTGCAACTGCAACTGGTGGTGACCTGGGGCGAGGGCGGTCCGCGCGAGCGGCTGCAGCTGCACTCGCTGCGACTGGTGCAGCCGGATCCATCGGGGGTGTCGGGGTGAGGGGGGGCTGGTGGCGGCGGAGGGGCAGGGTGGACCGTGGCAGCGGTGTTGCTGGTGTTCGGTCGGTGGAGCGTGTGGGGCAGGCGAAGGGCGGGCTTGGCGGGCGATTCATTGGCGTCGGCCGTGGCGACGGCATCGTTGACGCGTGGTCGGTGGGTGGGCGGCGGCAGAAGGACGGTTCGTGCAGGCGATTCACTGGCGTTAGCCGTGGCGACGGCATCATTAGCGTGAGGGCGGTAGGTGCACGGCAGCGCGGATTCACGCTGCTCGAGATCCTGCTCGCGACCACGCTGCTGGCGGCCGGGCTCGCACTCGGCTTCGCCACCCTGCGCGCGGCCACGGCCACGGTCGATCGCGGCGAGGCGCTCGCCGCCCGCACCGAGCGCATGCGCGCGGTCGAGGGCTTCCTGCGGCGGCGGCTGTCGTCCGCTACGCCGATCGCGTTCGCGATCGAGGAGGACAGTGGTCGCATGGTCCGCTTCATCGGTGAGCCGGAGCGGATCCGCTTCGTCGCAGACCTGCCCAATTACCTCGGTCGCGGCGGCCCGCACCTGCACGATGTCGCGGTGCTCGACGGCGAGGGCGGCCCGCAGCTCGCGGTTGCGTTCTCGATGGCGATCGCCGGCGGCACGATCGAGGACCGCAACGCGCGCCCATCTGAACCGCTGGTGCCGGACCTGGTCGAAGCGCGTTTCCGTTACCGCGGTATCGGCGAGGACGGCCTGCTCGGCGAATGGAGCGATCGCTGGGAACAGGTCGACACGCTGCCGCTGCAGGTGTCGGTGGAACTGGCCAGCCGCAGCGGCGGCAACTGGCCGCCACTGGTGGTGATGCTGCCGCAGCGCATGGGCGGGATGGTGCCGTGAGCCGCCGTCGCATGCGCATGCGCGGTGCGGCGCTGATCCTGGTGCTGTGGCTGACCGCGCTGCTGGCGGCGCTGATCGGCGCGTTCGCGATGACCGCGCAGATCGAGTACCTGCAGACGCGCACGCTCGGCAGCGGCCTGGTCGCCGCGCAGGCCGCGCGCGCGGGCCTCGAGTACGCGGCGACGCGCGTGTCGGACCCCGATCCGCTGCGGCAGTGGCTGCCCGACGGTCGCGCCTACCCGTGGCGCTTCGCCGATGCCGAGGTGGAGGTGCGGATCGTCGACGAGTCGGGCAAGCTCGACCTCAATGCCGCCGATGTCGCCGCGTTGGCCGCACTGATGCGCGCGGTCGGGGTCGAGCCGGACGCGGCCGATGCGGTGGCGGCGGCGATCGTCGACTGGCGCGACCCGGACGACCTGACCCAGCCGCAGGGCGGCGCCGAGGATCCGCAGTACGCGGCCGCCGGCCTGCCATGGGGAGCCAAGGACGCGCCGTTCGAGACCGTCGCCGAGGTCGAACAGGTGCTGGGGATGACCCCGGACATCTATGCGCGGCTGGCGGGGCACCTGACGATCCACAGTGGGCTGCCGATCCCCGACCCCCGCTTCGCGACAGCGGCGGTACTGGCCTCGATGGGCATCGACGCCGAGCAGGTACTGGCCAATCGTGAACGTCCCCCGCAACCGGGCGATCCCTCGTTCGTGGGCGCCGGCAGCGGCACGTATAGTATCGACAGCCGTGCACGGCTCCGGGACGGGCGCGAATCCGTTCTGCGCGCCGTGGTCCGGCTCGGGCCCAGTGGCGTGCCCGGGTCGGCATTCACCGTCATGAGATGGGAGGAAGGCGCGTCGCCGCGATGATGGCCGTCGTCGAACAATCCGGAACGGCATCGTCGGGCCTGCGTGGCGGTTTGCGCCGTGTCGAGGGTTCGCTGCGCCCGCGCCTGCGCGATTTCCGCACCTGGTGGACGCGCGCGCTCGCCAGCTGGCTGCCGGCGCGTATGCGCGACCTGTTCGGGCTGTCGCCGCAGCGGCTGCTGCTGCGGCGTTCGGGAAGCGACCTGCAGTTGTCGCTGTGGCGGGGCGAGGGCGTGCGCATGCTGGCCGACGTGCCGATGCCGGAACTCGTATCCGGCGAGGGCGACCCCCTGGGCACGTTGTTGTCGCCGCGCATGGCCGAGGTGCCGCGCTGGCTGGTGCTGCCGGCGACCGCGGTGCTGCGTCGCCAGCTGACCTTGCCCGCGGCGGCGGGCGAGCGCCTGCGCGAGGTGCTCGGCTTCGAGATCGACCGGCAGACACCCTTCACCGCCGCCGAAGTGAGCTACGACGCGCGCATGCTCGGCCGCCGCGGCGACGACCAGCTCGAGGCGGAGCTGGTGGTGGTGCCGAAGGCGACGCTGGATGCGGCGCTCGAGGGCCTCGGGCCGCTCGCGCCGACACTGGCGGGCGTGGACGCCGCCGATGCCGTCGACGAACCGCTCGGCGTCGACCTGATGGGCGGCGCGCAGCGTCGCCGGCGCGACGATCCGTGGCGCCGCCGCAATGCCGTGCTGCTGCTGGTCGCGGCGGCGGCGCTGTTCGCGGGCATGTGGCAGATGCTGGCGAACCGCGAGGCGGCGGCAGAGGTGTTCGCGCAGCAGGTCGACGACGCCGTGCGCCAGGCGCGCAGTGCGTCGCTGGAGAAGCGCCAGTTGCTCGACCTGATCGAGGGTGGCGCGTTCCTGCGGGCCACGCGCGCCGGCAAGCCGACCATGGTCGAGGTGATGGACGAGCTCGCGCGGCGGCTGCCGGACGGCACCTATCTGGAGAAGCTGTCGGTCGAGGGCGACCGCGTCCTGCTGATCGGCCTCAGCAGCGAGGCGTCCGCGCTGGTCGGCCGGCTGCAGGGCTCGCCGCTGTGGACCTCGCCGGCCCTGGCTGGCGCGCTGCAGCCGGATCCGCGCACGCGCATGGATCGTTTCACCCTGACCGCGACGCTGGCGACGGCGGCGACCGGAGCGCAGGATGGAACCGCGACGGCGGAGGCGGCGGATGCAGCCGGAGCCCGCTAGCCGCGACCGCTGGCTGGCGCTGGCGATCCTCGCCGGCGTGCTGGCGCTCGCCTACCTGCTGCTGGTGCACCCGTGGTGGACGGTGCCGCTGCTCGAGACCAATGCGCGCATCGATGCGCTACGCGAGCGCGACCTTCGCGCGCGCATGGAGCTGCAGCAGGCGCCGGAGGTGCGCAAACGCCTGGACGCCGCGCGCGCCGCGGCCGGCAGCGCGCCGGGCTTCATGGCCGAGGCCAACGTGCAACTGGCGACGTCGGCGCTGGTGCAGCGCCTCGAACAGGCCGTGCTGCAGGCCAGTCCCGGCAACCGCAGCTGCGCGATCAGCAATCGCCAGCCGATGAACGATACCCGCCAGGAACGCTTTCCGCGCGCCACCGTGCAGGTGCGCCTGACCTGCGGCAACCCCGAGCTCGCCGCGGTGCTGCACTCGCTGGAAAGCGGCTCGCCGCGCCTGTTCGTCGACAATCTCAACATCCTCGCCCAGCGCTACCAGTTCAGCGGCAACCAGGGCAGCGGCGGTGGGGTCGACGCGAGCTTCGACCTGTCCGGCTACCTGCAGCCGGTGCCGGGGGCGGGGACCACCGATGCGCGCTGAAGACGCCGGTGCACGCACCTGGCTGTATGCCGCGTTCGCCGGCTGGGCGCTCTGCGTCTGGGTGCTGGCGATGTTCGGCATGGGCGGCAGCATCGACCGGCTCGACGACGACCCCTCGCTGCGGCAGACGCTGCCCACGCCCGGCGCGCCCGGCAACGAACGGCTCGGGCCGCTGCCGCAGTACGGCGACATCGCCGCGCGCCCGTTGTTCACCGACAACCGCCGCCCGCAGCCGTTCGTGATCGATCCCATGGGCGAGACCGGCGAGGCGAGCAACGATTTCGACTACATGCTCACCAGCGTGCTGCGCACGCCCGACCTGCAGATGGTGATCCTGCAGCCGGGCGGCGGCGGCGATCCGGTGCGCGTCAAGCAGGGCGGGGCGCCGGACTCCGCACCCGGCTGGGTGCTGCAGTCGGTCGAGGCGCGGCGCGCGGTGTTCGCCGGACCGGAGGGCGAGCGCACGCTGGAGCTGCGGGTGTTCGACGGCGTCGGCGGGCAGGCTCCGACCGCGATCGCGGCGCCACCGGCAGACGCCTCCGGCATGCCGGGGCCGGCGCCGCCCGCGGTCGCCGATGCCGACATGGTGGTGCGGCCGCGCGCCACGGGTGGCGCGCAGGCACCGGAGCAGAGCGGTCCGCAAGGACCGGGAGCGCCCGGGGGCGCCACCGATGCCGCGGCCCAGCAGCAGGCGGCGCAGGACCAGGTGGAGATGATCCGGCGCCGCATCGAGGAGCGCCGCGCACGGTTGCGCCAGGAAGAATCGGCGCGTTCGAACCAGCCAGCCAACCAGACCAAATAGACTGTGCCGATGACTTCCCGAACCTCGTGCCAATCCGCCATCGCAGCCTGCCTGGCCATCCTGCTCGCGGCCTGCGCCTCGATGCCGCCGCCGACGCTGTCGCGGGGCCAGCAGCGGGCACCCGTGCAGGCCGGCGCCGCAGGGCCCGGCGGGGTCCAGGCCGAAGTGCTGGAAGACGACGAAGGTCCGCGCGCGCAGATCCGCAGGGGCACCGGCCAGGTCATCAACCAGGGCGCCGCCGCGGCTGCGCCGCCCAACCTCGGCGGCAGCACCGGAGAGGCCTCGTTCAACTTCGAGGGCGAGCCGCTGCACGCCGTGGTCAAGGCCATCCTCGGCGACATGCTCGGACAGAACTACACCATCGCTCCGGGCGTGCAGGGCACGGTCACCCTGGCCACGCCGCGCACGGTCAGTCCGGCGCAGGCCTATGTATTGCTCGAACGAGCGCTGGCCGACAACAACGCGCGCATGGTCTACAGCGGCGGCATGTACCAGATCGTGCCGGCGGATGCGGCGCTGCCCTCGGGGACCGTCGCCCCCCGCACCGGCGGCGCGGCGGCCGCGCGCGGCTTCGAGGTACGTGTGGTGCCGCTGCGCTTCATCTCCGCCACCGAGATGGAGAAGGTGCTCAAGCCCTACGCACGGCCCAATGCCATCGTCGCGGTCGACAACGGCCGCAACACGATCACCGTCTCCGGTTCGCGGGTGGAACTGGAGAACTACCTGCGCACGATCGAGATCTTCGACGTCGACTGGCTGTCGGGCATGTCCGTGGGCGTGTTCCCGCTGCAGACCGGCAAGGCGACCCGCGTGGTCGCGGACCTGGAGAAGGTGTTCGGCGAACAGAGCAAGTCGCCGGTCGCGGGCATGTTCCGCTTCATGCCGCTGGAAGGCGCCAACGCGGTGCTGGTGATCACCTCGCAGCCCGACTACCTCGACGACATCGGCGACTGGCTGGAGCGCATCGACAGCGCCGGCGCCGGCATGCGCCTGTATTCGTACGATCTCAAGTACATCAAGGCGCGCGACCTCGCCGAGCGCCTGGCCGAGGTGTTCGGCGGCGGCGGCGGGCGCAGCGGGGGCAACGACACCGGCGGCTCGCTGATGCCCGGCCTGACCCCCGCCTCGATCGGCGGCGGTACGGGCCAGTTCGGCAGCGACGGCAGGGTCGACGGCGACGACTCGATGGGATCGCTGGGTGGCGGCTCGGGCAACAGCGGCGGGCTCGGCAGCGGTTCGCTGTCGCTGAGCCAGGACCGCGGTGGCGCGAGCGCCGTCACGCTCGAGGTCGAGGGCGACCGCGTCGGCGTGTCCGCGCTCGACGAGACCAATGCGCTGCTGGTGCGCAGCACGCCCTCGGCCTGGAAATCGATCCGCGAGGTGGTCGAACGGCTCGACGTGATGCCGCTGCAGGTGCATATCGAGGCGCAGGTCGTGCAGGTCCAGCTGACCGGTGAACTCGAGTACGGGGTGCAGTGGTTCGTCGAACGGGCCATGACGGATAATGGGTTTCCCGAATTCCTGCCACCCGAGGCCGGTGGACCCAGTCGCTGGAGCACGCTGGCGGGCAGCGTCGGTGGCGTGTCCGGCCCCGGCCTTGCGTGGACCCTGGTCAGGAACGATGCGGCGGCGATCATCCGTGCGCTCGACCGGGTGACGGACGTTCGGCTGCTGCAGACCCCGTCGGTCTTCGTCCGCAACAACGCCGAGGCCGAGTTCAACGTCGGTGACCGCATTCCGATCGAGTCGGTTTCGGTCAATCCCATCCTGGGCGGCGATACCAGTCTGACATCGGTGCAGTACATCGAGACGGGTACCATCCTGAAGGTCCGGCCGAGGGTCACGGTCGACGGCACCGTGTTCCTCGACATCGTGCAGGAGATCAGCTCGCCATCCGCGACCTCCGAATCCCAACCCAATCCCCGTATCAGCACCAGGCGGCTGAAAACCGAGGCCGCGGCGCAGGACGGCGATACCGTCATGCTGGCAGGTCTGATCAGCGACGGAGTGACGCGTGGTGCTGGTGGAATCCCGGGCCTGAGCCGGATACCGGTGCTGGGGGCGTTGTTCGGGACTCAAAGCTCGGAAACCACCCGCAGTGAGACGATCGTATTGATCACCGCACGTATCATCCGCAACAACGCCGAGGCGCGTACCCTCACCGACGAGTACAGCCGCCGCTTCCGCGCGATGGAGCCGCTGCACCGGGCGAGGGACTGAGGCGCGCACGTGGCGGCATCCGGGGACCTGCATGGCTGAGCTGCCGGTCGTGCTGCTGCCGGTCGGCGTCGACGACGACGCACTCGATGCCTGCCTCGCCGCGCTCGATGCCGGTACCCCCGCCGGGACCCGCGTGTGGCTGGCGGACGATGCGCAGGCCGGTCCGCGTGGCCTGGCGATCATCGAACGCTGGCTCGCGGCCACGCCACTGCAGGCCGACTACACGCGCCGGCAGCGACGCCTCGGCGAGGTCGAACACGTGAACCAGATGCTCGCCGCCTGCGGCGATGCCGATGTGATCGTGCTGGCACCCGATGCGGTGCCCACCGCCGGCTGGGCGACCCAGCTCGCCGCCTGCTTCGCGCGCGATGCCGCGATCGCCAGCGCCACGCCCTGGTGCAACGCTGGCGAGGTCGCGGCCTGGCCGCGGATCGGCGAGATCGCGCCGATGCCCGGCGATCCGACGCGGCTGGCACGCGCCTGCGCGGCGATGCCGCCGATCCATCCCGAACTGCCGGCCGCGGTCGCGCACGCGGTGATGCTGCGCGGCAGCGCCCGGCGCAAGGCGGGCGGGCTCGATGCGGCCAGCTACGGCTCGTGGTACGCCGCGCTGATCGACCTGTCGCTGCGCCTGTCCGGCCTGGGCTGGCGCAACGTGCTGTGCGAGACCGCGTTCGTCGCGCGCGGCGGCGAGGGCGGCCCGTGCGATGGCGACATGGACGCGCTGGCGGCGCGCTGGCCGACCTGGCATTCGCGGCTGGCGGCCTTCCTGATGGACGATCCGCTGTACGAAAGCCGGCAGTCGCTGGCGCGCCGCTATGCCGCGATCGAGGAGGCGCCCGCGCAGCAGCAGCTGTTTCCGGGTGGCGACGCGGTGGCGACGGCGTCTGCGGACCACGAAGTCGGCAATGGCGATGGCGACATCGAGGAGGAGCATGCGGCGGGGGAACCCCCGGCCTCCCGGGACGCCTCGCCTTGAACGTGGCGTCGCCGCCCGCAGCCGCGGACATCGTGGCCGTCGTGGTCAGCCACCAGAACGGCAGCACGATCGAAGCCTGCCTGACCCGGCTGCGCGCGGCTGCGGGGATCGCGCAGATCCGCGTCGTCGACAACGGCTCCACCGACGCGACGCTCGCCGTCGTGCAGCGCCACGCCTCGCTCGACCCGCGAGTACGCTTCATCGGCAATCCCGACAACCCGGGCTTCGCGGTCGCCTGCAACCAGGGCGCGCGCGATGCCGACGCGCCCTGGATCGCCTTCGTCAATCCGGATTGCCTGGTGGGAGACGACACGCTGTCGCGGCTGCGCGCGCATGCGCGTGCGCTGGACGTGCCCGCATTGCTGGGCGTGGACCTGGTCGGCGAGGACGGCGTGCGCGACCCGGCCGCGCGCCGTCGCGATCCCGATTTCGGCGCCATGCTGCGCGGTGCAGCGGCACGCGATCTGTCGGTTCCGCGCGACCCGGCACGCGCGCTGCAGCCGGTGGATGCCGTATCCGGCGCATTGATGCTGTTGCCGCGCACACTGTTCGAGCGCATCGACGGTTTCGATCCCGGCTATCGCCTGCACGCCGAGGACCTGGACATCTGCCGTCGCGCGCGCGCGGCCGGCGCCGTGGTCGCCGTGGCGAACGACATCGACGTGCTGCACCTGCGCGGCGTGTCCAGCCGTTCGCGCCCGGTGTTCGTCGAGTGGCACAAGCATCGCGGCCTGTGGCGCTATTTCCGCCGATTCGAGTGGGAGCGGCGGGGCGGGGTCGAGCGCTGCGCCATCTGGCTGGCGATCTGGTCGCGGCTTCCGCTGGCGGTGCTCCGGCGGGCCGGCTGCTGAGGCGCCATCTGGACCGGTCGTCCGAGCGGACCGGTCGTCGGCCGCCCGCCGCGCGGGCGCGGTTCGAGCGCTACAGGCATCGCAGCCCGGCGCCGATCTGCGGCTTCAGCGGTGGCGGTTGATCTCGTCGCGCAGCGATTTGGCGGCGCTGGCCGCGGCGTCCGCGTAGCCGGCTTCCATCGACGCGTAGAGGATGCCGCGCGACGAGTTGATCATCAGTCCGGTGCCGTCGGCGGTCGCGCCGTTGCGCACCACCGCGGCGACGTCGCCGCCTTGGGCGCCGATCCCGGGGATCAGCAGCGGCATGTCGCCGACGATGCCGCGGATCACCTTCAACTCTTCCGGGAAGGTCGCGCCGACGACCAGCGCGCAGTTGCCGCTGGCGTTCCAGTCGCTGGTGATGGTGCGCGCGATGTGCTGGTACAGCGGTGCGCCATCGACCTGCAGTTCCTGGAAATCGCGTGCGCCCGGATTCGAGGTGTGGCACAGGAAGATGCAGCCGCGATCGTTGCGCTGCAGGAACGGCGCCGCCGAGTCGCGGCCCATGTAGGGATTCAACGTGACCGCGTCGGCGCCGAAGCGGTCGAAGGCTTCCACCGCGTACTGTTCGGCGGTGGCGCCGATGTCACCGCGCTTGGCGTCGAGGATGACGGGGAGGTCGGGATGGACGCCGTTGAGGTGGGCGATCAGGCGCTGCAGCGCGACCTCGCCGCCATTGTGCGCGGCGAAGTACGCGATCTGCGGTTTGAACGCGCAGGCGAACTCGGCGGTGGCGTCGGCGATGTCGCGGCAGAATGCGAACAGCGCGTCCCCGCTGCCATCGGGCGCGCTGTCGACGTAGGCATCGGGGAACTTCGCCGGATCGGGGTCGAGGCCGACGCACAGCAGGGTGTCGGCCTGCTGCCAGCGGTCCTTGAGTTTGCGGATGAAGCCCATGCGCGGTCCTCCGTCGGGTTCAGGTCACCACGATCGGCGCGCCTGCGGTGACGACCACCGTGTGTTCGAACTGCGCCGCAAAGCCGCGCTGGCAGCGCAGCGACCAGCCGTCGCCGGCGTCTTCGGCCCGGGTGCTGTGGGTGGCGAGGAACGGCTCGATCGTGATCACCATGCCCTCGTGCAGGCGTCGGGCGTCGCGCGGATCGTAGTGTCCCGGGATGTTGCCCGGCGACTCGTGCAGCGCGCGGCCGACGCCATGGCTGCCGAGGTTGCGGATCACCCGCAACCCGCGACGGGCGGCGACCGACTCGATGGTCCGGCCGATGCCGTTGATCCGTTCGCCAGCGCGCAGTTGCGCGATGGCGGCATCGCGCGCTTCGCGGGTGGCGTCGAGCAGCCGTTGCTGGCCGGGCGACGCCGCGCCGACCACGAAGCTCGCGCCGGTGTCCGCGAAGTAGCCTTCGAGCTCGGCCGACACGTCGATGTTCACCAGATCGCCTTCGCGCAACAGCGTGTCGTCGGGAATCCCGTGCGCGACGACGGTGTCGACGCTGATGCAGGTCGCGCCGGGGAAGCCGTAGGTCAGCTGCGGTGCCGAGCGCGCGCCGGCCTCGCGCATCATCCCGGCACCGAGCGCGTCGAGCTCGCGCGTGCGCACGCCGGGAACGGCCGCCTCGCGCATCGTGGCGAGGATCGATGCCACCAATGCCCCTGCGCGCTGCAGTCCTTCGAGTTCGGATGCGTGTTCGATGGTCATCGTTGACTCGCGGGGGGTTCGCGCGGGATCCCTCGCTGCGCTCGGGATGAGCATCCGGCCTGCGGCCCCGGGGCGGGAAGGGTAGCGAGCGACGCGCGGGCCGGGTTGGTCCGGGGGTGGGTCACGGGATCCCTCGCTGCGCTCGG
>NZ_JAETWA010000013.1:0-103776 GCF_016774335.1 Luteimonas saliphila
GCCGGACGACCGGGTCGCGCCTGAAGGCGCTCCTACGGGCGTCACGCTCGGAACGAGCGGGTGGACCGTCTCCGCGCCCGACACTACGACCGACCAACCCATTACCGCATTGCTCCTGTAGGAGCGGCTTCAGCCGCGACCACGTCCGGATGTTCGCCCGTGCCGGACGACCGGGTCGCGCCTGAAGGCGCTCCTACGGGCGTCACGCTCGGAACGAGCGGGTGGACCGTCTCCGCGCCCGACACTACGACCGACCGACCCATTACCGCATTGCTCCTGTAGGAGCGGCTTCAGCCGCGACCACGTCCGGATGTTCGCCCGCGCCGGACGACCGGGTCGCGCCTGAAGGCGCTCCTACGGGTGTCATGCACGGAAAAAGCCGGTGGACCGTCTCTCGTGGAATCGGCCCATCCGGCTTTTGTGCATTATCCGGGTTTTGCCGGACCGGGGCCAGTTCCGCCCTTCTCCCCTTCACGCGACCTCGGTGCCCTTCACGCGGCGCGCCCGGACGGCCTGTCGGGCAGCGACGACCTGGGGCAGATGGCGGCGTGGTACGTGTTCACCGCGCTGGGGTTCTATCCGGTCGCGCCGGCGAGCAATACCTGTGTGATCGGGCGGCGGTTCGTGCCGCGTGCGACGCTGACGCTGCCTGGGGCAAGCGCTTCACGGTGGTGGCGGACAACTTCGCGCCAGAAAACGGGTACGTGGCAGGGGTGACGCTGGACGGCGCGCCGCTTCGCGGGCGGAACTGCGCCAGAAGCAGATCATGGCGGGTGGCGAGCGGCGCTTCACGATGCAGGCGTCGCCGGGCGACTGGGGCGCCGCGCCGAACGTGGATTGACAGTGGAGCGTGGCGGCGGCACGGGTGCAGGGTGCGGCCGCCATGTCAGCCGGTCGCTGGATGCCTCAGGGCCACCCTGTCATCCCGAGCGCAGCGAGGGATCTGCGTGAAGGGGGGTCTCGAGCCAGATCCCTCGCTGCGCTCGGGATGACAACTTCACACGCTGGTCGGGATGGCGATATTGCGCTCCGGTCGACCGAGGCGCGTAGGAGCGCCTTCAGGCGCGACCGTTCACGAGGCCGGCCAGACCGTTTTGCCCCGGATAGCCTGCGCGTTTGCGAGGTGCCCGGTCGCGCCTGAAGGCGCTCCTACGGCGAGGCGGCGTCAGTTGCGGATGAAGTACAGGGCAACCAGGCCGAGGGCGAGGACGATGCCGCCGATCCTCCGCAACCGGGCGTCGGGCATCGCCAGAAGCTGCTGGGCGGCGCGCTTCCAGCCGCCGGGGGCGACGAACAGCATCAGGCCTTCGAGGATGGCGACGAGGCACAGGGCGGCCCAGAGGTCATTCATGGTGGGGCATCCTCGGGGTGGATGTGTCGACGGGATGGGGGCTTTTTCGCCCTTGGTGCCGGGTGGGCATGACGCACGACGCGGCTTCGCTTGAGACAGGACGCGCCTTCGGCGCGCCCCATTCCGCCTTCGGCACCTTCCACCCCTGAAGGGCGCAATGCCCCGCCAACGGGGGAAGCAACTGCTGCCCTCTCCCGCGTGCGGCAAAGAGTCGTGGTGAGGGGAGCGCGGCGAAGCCGCGCGGCCTCAGCGGTCGCTGCGCATGTACTGCAGGAACGGGTCGTCGCGTTCGAGCACGATCACGCCGTTGCCGTCGGCGAACGAGGCGCGGTAGGCCTCGAGGCTGCGCTGGAAGGTGTAGAACGCCGGGTCGCGCTGGGCCGCGATGCCGTAGAGGCGCGTGGCCTCGGCATCGCCCTCGCCTCGCAGCTTCTGCGCATCGCGCTCGGCTTCGGCGACCAGGACGGTGCGCTCGCGGTCGGCCTGGGCGCGGATGATGCGCGCCTGCTCTTCGCCCTCGGCGCGCAGGCGGCTGGCCACCTGGCGGCGTTCGGCGCGCATGCGGTCGTAGACCTGGGCGATGACGTCGCTGTCGGTCGGCAGGTCGATCTGCTTGAGGCGGATGTCGATCACACGCATGCCCAGGGTGCTGGCGGCGGCGTTGATGCCCTCGAGCTGCTTGGCGATGATCTCGGCACGGTCGCCCGAGACCAGCTGCTGCAGGGTGCGCGCGTTGATCTCGTTGCGCAGCGAGTCCTTGATGATCGGCGCCAGGCGCTCGCTGGCCAGGTCCATCTGCCCGCCGGTGGCGCGGTAGAAGTCGGCGACGTCGCTGATCAGGCCGATCGCGACGAAGTCCACGCTCACGTCCTTGCGCTCGGAGGTGAGGTAGCGCTCGGGCGAGAACTCGGCGGCGTAGAAGCGGCGGTCGAACACGCGCGCCGATTCGATCAGCGGGATCTTGAAGTGCAGGCCGGGGCCGATGTCGGTGCGGGCGACGCGGCCGAGGTTGAGCACCAGCGCCGTCTGGCCCTCGCGCACGACGTAGACCGAGCCGAGCAGGGCCAGCAGCACGATCACCACGATCGGGGCGATCAGGTTGAGTCTCATCGGTTGCCTCCATCGGCGCGCGCGCCACGGGTCGGGCGCGGCAGGCTGGCGTCAGGCGTGGCGCCGACCGGCGGCGACACGATGTCGGCCGGCAGCACCGGTGGCGCCGGGCTGTCGCTGCCACCGGCGGCCTGGTTCATCGGCACGTAGATCAGCTGGCGGCCGTCGCCGCCGACCACCTTGCGGTTGTCGGCCAGCACCTGCTCCACGGTCTCCAGCCACAGGCGCTTGCGGGTCACCTCGGGCGCGCCGCGGTAGGCGTCGACCAGCAGGGTGAAGCGTTCGGCGTCACCGGTGGCGCGGGCCACCGAGGCGGTCTTGTAGCCCTCGGCGGTGGTGCGCAGGCGCTGGGCGTCGCCGCGGGCCTCGGGCACCACGCGCGCGGCGTAGGCACGGGCCTCGTTGACCAGGCGCTCGTTGGTCTGCTGGGCGCTGTTGACCTCGTCGAACGCGGGCTTGACCTCTTCCGGCGGTCGCGCGTCCTGCAGGTTGAGCTCGGTCACGACCAGGCCGGTGCGGTAGGCCTCGAGCGAGGCCTGCAGCGCGGTCGACGCGGCCACCGACAGCGGGCCGCGCGCGTTGAGCGCGGTGTCGAGGTCGGCGCGGCCGATCTGTTCGCGCACGGCGCTCTGCGCGATCTGCTCGAGCACGCGCACCGCGTTCTGGGTACCGAACAGGAACATTTCCGGGTCGGCGACGCGGTACTGCACGTTGAACGAGACGGTGACGATGTTCTCGTCGCGGGTCAGCACCGGCAGGCTGTTGCTGAAGGTGCGCACGCTGGTGGCGTCGACCTTGGTGACGCGCTCGATCGGCCACGGCAGCTTGAAGTTCGGGCCCGGCTGCATGATCCGCGCCACCTGGCCGAAGCGCAGCACCACGCCGCGCTGCTGTTCGCCGATCAGCACGAAGCAGTTGAACACCAGCCAGACCACCAGGGCGATGCCGATCCAGCGCAGCGGATTGCCGCCACCGCCGCCACCGAACAGGTCGCGCAGGCGGTTGCCGACGTCGCCCAGGCCGTTGCCGCCGCGGCGGCGCTTGGGAGGCCATGGGTTGCGGCCGTTGCCGCCGGACCGGTCGCGTTCGGGCGGCCGGTCGTCGTTGTTCTTGCCGGGAATGTTCCAGGCCATGCCTGCTCCAGTCGGGTGGTCACGCTGCCCCGGGCAGGGACGGCGCTGCTTGCTGCGGCTCGCGGCCGCGGGGCGTGCATGGCGCGGGGATGCTCGGCATCCGGGTGCGGACATGCCCCGCCCTGCGGCAGCGGGTCGATTAGTTTACAGGGTGGGGTCGGCGGCGAGTTCGGGCAAGAGCCGGCGCAGCGCGGCGCCGTCGGGCTGCGCGGCCAGGCGCGCGGCGTCGGCCTCGGACAGGTCGATGCTGATCCGCCAGCCGGTCTCGTCCTGCGACTCGCCGCGGACCGCGTCGAGCTGGTGCAGGCGGGCGCGCAGGCGGCCTGCATCGGACGGCAGGTCGATGTCGGCGACGATCCGCCGCTGCGCCAGCCGTGCCGACAGCGCGTTGCGCAGCAGGTCCAGGCCCAAGCCGTCGCGGGCGGAGATCCACACCCGCTCGCGGCCGGCGAGCTGGTCGGGCACCGCCGCGGAGGCCTCGCCCTCGGCGCGATCGTGGCGCGCGACCGCGCCTTCGATGCGGTCGATCTTGTTGAACACCAGCAGCTGCGGGATGTCGCCGGCGCCGATCTCGGCGAGCACCGCCTCCACCTGGCCCATGCGCTCCTCGCGCAGCGGGTCTGCGGCGTCGATCACGTGCAGCAGCAGGTCGGCCTCGCGTGCCTCGGTGAGGGTGGCGCGGAACGCGGCGACCAGTTCGTGCGGCAAGTCGCGGACGAAGCCGACGGTATCGGACAGCACCACCGGTCCGCTGGGCAGCCCGATCCGGCGCACGGTGGGATCGAGGGTGGCGAACAGCTTGTCGGCGGCGTAGGCGTCGGCGCCGGTCAGGGCGTTGAACAGGGTCGACTTGCCGGCGTTGGTGTAGCCGACCAGGGCGACCCGCGGCATCTCGCTGCGCACCCGTGCGCGGCGCATCTGGGTGCGCTGCACTTCCACCTTGTCCAGGCGCTTCTGCAACTGGTCGACGCGCTTCTGCAGCAGCCGGCGGTCGGTCTCGAGCTGGGTCTCGCCGGGGCCGCGCAGGCCGATCGAACCGCCGCGCTGGCGCTCCAGGTGGGTCCAGCCCCGCACCAGGCGCGTGGCCATGTGCTTGAGCTGGGCCAGTTCGACTTGCAGCTTGCCCTCGGCGCTGCGGGCGCGCTGGGCGAAGATGTCGAGGATCAGGCCGGTGCGGTCGACCACGCGCCGCTCGAGCAGCTTCTCGAGGTTGCGTTCCTGGCCGGGGCTGAGGTGGTGGTTGACCAGCACCAGGTCGGCACCGGAGGCCTCGCAGGCGGCCTTGACCTCGTCGAGCTTGCCGCTGCCGATCAGGGTGGCGGGATTGGGCTTGTCGATCCGCGCGGTGAGCAGGGTGGCCACGCTGGCGCCGGCCGAACGCGCCAGTTCGGCGAACTCCTCCAGCTCGGCCTCGTCGGGCGCGCCTCCGGCATGGGGCTGGATCAGCAGGGCGTGCTCGCCCTTGCGGGAGCGTTCGAACAGTTGGGTCGGCATCGGGACTCGGCGGGTGGCTCAGCCACTGGACATAGAGGCCGCCGGCCCGGACTTCAACCGCGGGCGCCGAGGGGCGCCCGCATCCGGACGATCAGGCGGTCTCGGCGGTCAGGTCTTCTGCGCCCTCGGCGGCCTGGACCACGCCCCCGCCTGGCCCCACGCGCACGTTGCGCGCCGGCACCACGGTGGAGATGGCGTGCTTGTAGACCATCTGGCTGACCGTGTTGCGCAGCAGCACGACGAACTGGTCGAAGGACTCGATGACGCCCTGGAGCTTGATGCCGTTGACCAGGTAGATCGACACCGGTACGCGTTCGCGCCGCAGCGCATTCAGGAAAGGATCCTGCAAGGATTGCCCCTTGGACATTGCTGTTTCCCCAGCTTGGTTATTGTTGTGTCCGGCGGGGGACCCTCGACAGGCCTCCCCGGCCGCATCGCCCGACCCGCGTCTTCCCCGACGGCGGCGACCTCCCGATGGTACACAACCGGCCGGCCTGCGCGGGGCGTCGGGGCGTCGGCGGTCACAAATGCGGTGCCTGCGGGGGTCCATCCGACGGGCGGGAGGTGGCGCTGGAACGCTTGGATCGCGGTCGCGCCTGAAGGCGCTCCTACGCGTCGGGGTCGATGCCGTCGTGCGCCATCGGGGGTCGGCTGCCCGTAGGAGCGGCTTCAGCCGCGACGGGGCGCCCCGATCTCGTTCTCGAATGCCTGGGTACCCGGTCGCGCCTGAAGGCGCTCCTACGCGTCGGGGTCGATGCCGTCGTGCGCCATCGGGGGTCGGCTGCCCGTAGGAGCGGTTTCAGCCGCGACGGGGCGCCCCGATCTCGTTCTCGAATGCCTCGGTACCCGGTCGCGCCTGAAGGCGCTCCTACGCGTCGGGGTCGATGCCGTCGTGCGCCATCGGGGGTCGGCTGTCCGTAGGAGCGGCTTCAGCCGCGACGGGCGCCCCGATCTCGTTCTCGAATGCCTCGGTATCCGGTCGCGCCTGAAGGCGCTCCTACGCGTCGGGGTCGATGCCGTCGTGCGCCATCGGGGGGCGGCTGTCCGTAGCGACGGGCCGCTGGCGAGGCCGTCCAGAGCCCAGGAAGCGATGCACCGCGTCGTCCAGCTCGCCGCCCCGCCCGGCCGGATCGAACCACAGGGCGTCGAGTTCGCCGCGCAGCCAGGTGAGCTGGCGCTTGGCGAGCTGGCGGGTGGCGAAGATGGCGCGGTCGCGGAACGCCGCGGCGTCCCCGCCACCGTCGAGGCATTCCCAGGCCTGGCGGTAGCCGACGGCGCGGATCGCGGGCAGGTCGAGCGGCGCCGGATGGGCGCGCAACTGCGGCAGGGCGCGCAATGCGCGCACCTCGTCCAGGAACCCGGCGGCGAGCATCGCATCCAGGCGCGCGGCGATGCGCGCATGCAGCACGGCGCGCTCGTGCGGCGCGACCACCAGCTTGAGCACCCTCACCGGCAGGCGCGGCGACACCGAGGGTCCGCGCTGCCATTCGCTGATGGGGCGGCCGCTGATGCGGAACACTTCCAGTGCGCGCGCGATGCGCTGCGGATCGCCGGGACGGATCCTGGTCGCGGCGGCAGGGTCGATCCTGGCCAGGTCCGCATGCAGCGCCGCCCAGCCGCGATCGCCCGCTTCGGCCGCGATCGCCGCGCGCGTGGCCGGATCGGCGTCGGGCATCGGCGACAGCCCGCGCAGTAATGCGCGGAAGTACAGCCCGGTGCCGCCGGCGAGGATCGGCAGATGGCCGCGGGCGAGGATGGCGGCGATCGCATTGCGCGCGTCGCGTGCGAACTCGGCGGCCGAGTAGGTCTGCCAGGGATCGCGCAGGTCGAGCATGTGATGCGGTGCGCGCGCGCGTTCGGCGGCGTCGGGTTTGGCGGCGCCGATGTCGAGGCCGCGGTAGACCAGGGCCGAGTCGACGCTGACGATCTCGCCGCCGAAGCGTTGCGCCCAGTCCAGCGCCAGTGCGGTCTTGCCGGAGGCGGTGGGGCCCATGAGGGCGATGGCGGGGGGGCGGGTGTCGATGGGCATCGGGGGATTATCGATGCCGGGGCGGTGGGAGGGGTCCGGATTGCGGAATCGTATGCGGGAAGCCTGCGCGCCGGTGGCGCGCCCCATCCGCCTTCGGCACCTTCCCCGCCAAGCGGGGGAAGGGAATGCAAGGCGATCGCCTTCGGCGCCTCCCCTGCCAGGCGGGGGAAGGCAGTGCAAGGCGATCGCGGTCGCCCGTCCCGCGGAACGGGGGACGGGATCGCAGGGCGGCCGCGGCCGCCTTCGGTACTCCCTCGAATCCATGAGCAGAAGAACAATCCGCGTCCGCGGCCCTCTCGGTGGGAGGCGAGCCACCTCTGCTGCGAACGCCCGGATGGCGCAGCCAGCGCGCACGCACACCGTCGCAACCCCATCAGGAAGCCTCGCGCGTTCATTCCCGCGTCCACCACGGGAGTCCTGCCATGCAACGCACCGCCCTCGCCGCCGCCCTGTTCGCCGCCATCGCCCTGTCCGCCTGCAGCACCGCGCCGGAGGGGCGCGGCGCACAGTCGCCCGCCACTGCGTCCAGCGACGGCACGGCGCACCAGGCACCGATGCCGCCACCAACCCCGCCCGCGCCACCCGCGCCGCCGACCGAAGCGCGTCTGGTCGACGCCGAGCGCTCGCGACGCGACCAGGTCGTGGTGACCGGCACGCGGGTGCACGCGGAAGAGGCGATGGCCGTGCGCATGCTCGCCGCGCCCGCGCCGGCTTCCGCACCGCTGCTCTACGACATGGTCGCGCCGCCGCCCCATGCGCAGCCGGCGAATACGGAGAACTACGCCGAGCGCGATGACAACCCGGTGCAGCGCGTGGCCGAGCAGCCGGTGTCGACCTTCTCGATCGACGTCGACACCGGCAGCTACAGCAACGTGCGGCGCATGGTGCGCCAGGGCGTGCGTCCGCCGGCGGACGCGGTGCGCGCGGAGGAGTTCATCAACTACTTCGACTACGGCCATCCGGGGCCGGATTCGCTGGCCACGCCGTTCCTCGCCACCACCGAGGTGGCGCCGGCGCCATGGGACGAACGCCGGCACCTGCTGATGATCGGCATCAAGGGCTTCGACGTGCCGAAGGCGGAACTGCCGCCGGCGAACCTGGTGTTCCTGCTCGACACCTCGGGTTCGATGAACTCGCCGGACAAGCTGCCGCTGCTCAAGCAGTCGTTCGCGGAACTCACCGGACAGCTGCGCGCGCAGGACCGGGTGTCGATCGTGGTCTACGCCGGTTCCGCGGGCCTGGTGCTGCCGCCCACGCCCGGCGACCGCAAGGATGAGATCCTCGCCGCACTGGAACGGCTGGAAGCCGGCGGCAGCACCAACGGCGGCGACGGCATCCGCCTGGCCTACGCGATGGCGCGGCGCGCGTTCGTCGAGGGTGGCGTCAACCGCGTGATCCTGGCCACCGACGGCGACTTCAACGTCGGCACGGTCGATGGCGGCTCGCTGGAGACGATGGTCGCCGACCAGCGCAAGTCGGGCATCGCCCTGACCACGCTCGGCTTCGGCCAAGGCAACTACAACGACCACCTGGCCGAACGCCTGGCCGATGCCGGCGACGGCAACCACGCCTACATCGACACCCTGCAGGAGGCGCGCAAGGTGCTGGTGGAGGAGATGTCCTCGACCCTGTTGACGATCGCTCAGGACGTGAAGATCCAGGTCGAGTTCAACCCGGCGCAGGTAGCCGAGTACCGCCTGATCGGCTACGAGAACCGGATGCTGGCGCGCGAGGACTTCGCCAACGACAAGGTCGACGCCGGCGACATCGGCGCGGGGCACGAGGTCACCGCGCTGTACGAGATCACCCTCGCCGGCTCGGGCGCCGAACGGCTGCCGCCACTGCGCTATGGCGCAAGGCAGCCCACGGCGGCTCCGGCGCAGGCCGGCGAGCTCGCGCACCTGCGCCTGCGCTACAAGCGCCCGGGCGAGACCGCGAGCCGCCTGATCGAGACGCCGATCCTGCGCAGCGCGATCCGGGCGCAGCCCGGCGAGTCGATGCGCTTCGCGGCGAGCGTGGCGGCGTGGGCGGATGCGCTGCGCGGCGGAGAGAACCTGGCGCAGTGGGACTGGCAGGCGATCGCCGGCACCGCTCGCGCCGCGCAGGGCGCGGACCGCTGGCGCCTGCGCGCGGAATTCCTGGAACTGGTGGAAGCCTCGCGGGTGCTGGTGGCCGACGGCGAAGGCGCCGGCGAACCGCAGGTCAGCGCGATCGCACGCTGACGGCGGCAGGCCGCGCCTTCGCGGCGCGGCCTTCGACCTGGGCCGACGGGCGCCCGAACAGGTAGCCCTGGCCGTAGGCGCAGCCCAGGCCGGCCAGCAGCTGGCGCTGGTGCTCGGTCTCCACGCCCTCGCCGATGGTGTCGATGCCGAGCGTCCCGGCCAGCGCCAGGATCGCGCGTACCAGCGCCAGGCTCTCGGCATGGGTCTCGCCGGAGAGCCCGGCGATGAAGCTCTGGTCGATCTTCAGCGCCTGGATCGGGAACCGGTGCAGGTACGACAGCGCCGAGAACCCGGTGCCGAAATCGTCGAGCAGCGCGAGCACGCCCTCGGCGCGCAGGGTGTTGAGGACGCGGGCGGCGCGCGGGGCGTCGTCGAGCAGCGCGCCCTCGGTGATCTCGATCCGCAGCCGGTGCGGATCGACCCGCGCGTCGGCGATGATGCGCAGCAGCCGCTCGGCGAAGTCGTCGGCGTGGAAGTGCTTCGGCGACACGTTGATCGACACGTAGCCGTCCGGGTGCCGCCCCATCCAAGCCACCACGCGCTGGTACAGCAGCCAGTCGACCTGTTCGATCAGGCCGCTGTCCTCGCACACGCGCAGGAACTCCGACGGCGGCAGCGCGCCGTGCAGCTCGTGCTTCCAGCGCAGCAGCGCCTCGTGCCCGACCACGGCGCCGTCGGACAGGCGCACGATCGGCTGGAAATGCGGCTCGAACGCGTCGCGCTGGATCGCGCGGCGCAGGTCGGCCTCGAGGTCGAGCAGGCGCATCGCCTCGGCGCGCATCTCCTCGTCGAAGCGCTCGCTGCGGTCGCGGCCGCGCGCCTTGGCGCGGTACATCGCCGCGTCGGCGTCGCGCAGCAGCTCGTCGGCGTGGCGGTAGCGCGGCTGCCACAGCGCGATGCCGATGCTGGCCGAGGGGAACAGCTCCCGCCCGGCCACCCACATCGAGCGCCCGAGCTTCTTCAGGATCCTGGTCGAGGTCTCGGTGGCGGCGTCGCCATCGGCGACCGCGTCGAGCACGATCGCGAACTCGTCGCCGCCCAGCCGCGCGACCACGTCCTCCACCCCGATCGCGCCGCGGATGCGGCGCCCGACCTCGATCAGCATCGCGTCGCCCGCGGCGTGCCCCATCGAGTCGTTGATCAGCTTGAAGCGGTCGAGGTCCAGGAACAGCACCGCGAACGGCAACCGCCCCGGCTCGTACATCTGCAGCATCATGCTGTCGAGGCGGTCGAGCAGGAACACGCGGTTGGGCAGGCCGGTGAGGTGGTCGTGGCGCGCCTGGTGGGTGAGGCGCTGCTGCGCGCGCACGCGCTCGCCGATCTGCGCGCGCAGCTCGCGGTTGGCCTGTTCCAGCTCGCGGGTGCGCGCCTCGACCCGGAACTCGAGTTCGGCGTGGGTGGCCTTGAGCGATTCCTGCGCGCGCTTGCGCGCGAGCGCGCCGTCGACGTGGTGGGCGACGAAGGTGAGCAGTTCCTGGTCGGCGGGGGTGAAGCCGACGTCCGCGCTGTAGCTCTGCACCGCGATCACGCCGACCGTGGCGCCGTCGCGCGACAGCGGCACCCCCAGCCAGCAGTGCGCGAGCGAACCGTGCCCGCGCATCTGCCCGGCGCTCTCGAGCTGGGCCATGCCGTAGCGGTCGACCAGCAATGCCTCGCCGTGGCGGATCACGTACTCGGTCAGGCCCCGGCCCAGGCGCCGCGGACGGCGCACCGGGTCGCGCTCGTCCACCGAGTACGGGAACTCCAGCCGCGCCCCGTCGTCGCTCAGCAGCGCGATGTAGAAATTGCGCGCGTCGAGCAGTTCGTCGATCACGCCGTGCACCTCGGCGTAGAAGCGTTCGATGCTGCCGGCGGTGATCGACAGTTCGCTGATCCGGAACAGCGCGCGCTGCAGGCGCTCGGCGCGCTCGCGCTCGACGATCTCGGCCTCCAGCACCCAGTTGGCGTGCTGCAGTTCGCGGGTGCGCTCGTCGACCCGGCGCTCGAGTTGCTCCTGCGCGGTCTTGCGGTCGAGCGCGGTGAGGATGTGCTGGGCGACGAACTCCAGCAGCGCGCGGTCCTCGTGGGTGTAGCGCTGCGGCTGGTCGTAGCTCTGCACCACGATCGCGCCGCTGACGTAGCCTTCGCGGCGCATCGGCACGCCCAGCCAGTCGGCGCTGTCCGGGCCGTGCGCGGGATCCTTGTCGACGCCGAGCGAGCGGCGGACCTGCGCCGACGGGCCGAGCATCGGCTGCCCGTGGCGCAGCATCGCCACGGTCAGGCTGTTGGGCATCTCCCGGACCGGGATCTCCTCGTCGGGATCGGCCACCCACGGATCGCGCTCGTCGACGAAGTAGAGGAAGCGCACGGTCTCGCGCACCTCGTCGTAGCGCACGATGTAGAAGTTGTCGGCCGGCATCAGGGTGCCGACGACGGCGTGGATGCGCGCCAGCATTTCCTGCATGTCGAGGCTGGCGCCGGACAGGTCCGCGATCTCGTACAGGGCCTGGCGCAGGCGCTCGGACTTGCGCAGGCCGTCGATGCGCGACTGCGCGCGCGCGCTGGAAAAGGTGGCGTCGATGGTGCTGCGCGCCAGCGCCAGCCAGCCCTCGCGCAGCGCGCTGGGCAGTTGCCGGCCGGGCTGCGCGACCAGGGCGACCCGGGTGGCGTCGAGGGTCCAGGCGGCGCTGATGTCGTAGCCGTCCGCGCCCGGCGGGTCGCCGCCGAGCATGCCGTCGACCGCCGAGGCGTGCGCGGGCGTGGCGGCCGCGCTGCGCGAGGCGCCGACGCCGAGCAGCGGATCGTTCCAGCCGACCGCGACGGTCGCGCCCGCGGGCAGCGTGCGCGCCAGCAGCGGCGCGATGCCGTCCAGTCCCGCATGCGTCTGGGGGCCGGGCACGTTCGCCTCGGTGGCAGGGACATTCACGGGGTCGGCATCTCCATTCAGGGAGCATAACGAGATTCGGGTCCCGCTCCGGCAACCCCTTGGCCCTCGCCGATCCGTTAGCCTGGACATGCCGATCGCCATCGCCCACCTGCCGCTTCCCCAACGGCCCTGGCGCCACGGAACCCGCTTCCCGCCGCCCGGGGCAGGCCTTACCCTGCTGCGGGTGAACGAGGCCGCCCCCGACGATCCACCCGAGCCCAGCGACGAGACGCTGATGCTGGCCTATGCGGCCGGCGACGTGGCGGCGTTCGAGGCGCTGTACGGGCGGCATCGCCTGCGCCTGTACCGCTACCTGCTGCGGCAGCTGCGCGACGGGGCGCTGGCCGACGAACTGTTCCAGGACATCTGGCAGAAGGTGATCACCGCGCGTGCGAACTGGACGCCCGAGGCCGCGTTCGCGACCTGGCTGTACCGGATCGCGCACAACCGGCTGGCGGACCACTGGCGCGCGCGGCAGCACCGCCCGCCGGCGCCGGTCGACGCCGACGAACGAACCGCGCGCGTGCCCGACCCGGACACGCCGGAGCGGCAGCTGTCGCAATTCGAGCAGCGCCGGCAACTGCAGCTGGCGCTGGACGCGTTGCCGCCGGAGCAGCGCGAGGTGATCGTGCTGCGGCTGGAGCAGGAACTGAGCCTGGAGGAGATCGGCGAGGTGACCGGGGTCGGCCGGGAAACGGTGAAATCGCGCCTGCGCTACGCGATGGACAAGCTGCGCGCGCAGCTCGGCGCGGGGGTTGGGGCATGAGCCGCCGCGACCACGAACCGCTGACGCCGGAAGAGCGCGACCTCGCCGGTCGGCTGTCGCGGCTGGATCCGCAGGCGGCGCCCTCCGCGGCGCTCGACGCGGCGATCCTGGCCGCTGCGCGCGCCCAGCACAGCGGGGGAGGCTCGACCTCGCCGGGCGTGCGCGGGCGGTCCCGGCGCCCCCGCTGGCCGGTCGGGCTGGGGATCGCGGCGTCGCTGGCGGTGGCGGTGGGCATCGCCTGGCAACTGCGTCCGCTGCCGGAAACCCGGGCCCTGTCGGCGCCGTCCGAGCTCGAACTGCCGCGGGCCGTGGTCGCCGAGCCCGTGCCGGCACGCGCGACCGCCGCGCCACCGATCGCGACCGGCGACGCCGAAGAGGCGCCTGCCGCCGAAGCCGGTGCCGCCACGGTCGCGGCGGACGAGGCCAGGGCGATGTCCGGACCCCGCCCCGCACCCACGGCATCCGCCGCACGCGATCGGCGCGAGGCCGCGGCGGCGGACGACCGCACCGCGACGGACGCCGCCGCCCGGCAGGCCGCCACGCGCAAGGCAGAGCATCCGCGGGAGCAGGCGTCGGCTCAGCGCGCGGCCGCGCCGCCGGCCGAGGCGCGGGCGCGGCACAGCGATTCGATCGAGATCGTCTTCGACCAGGTCGCCCCCCCGCCGCCGCCCCCTACGCCCCCGGCCCCGCCGGCACCGGCCTCCGGGGAGCTGAGGTTCGTGCCGTCGCCGCCCGCCGCGGCAACGGACTCTCCGCGCCCCGACGCCGAAGGCGGGGACGCCGCGTTCGAGCGCAGGCCCTCCGCCGCTCCGGCCGCCGTGCCGCCGGCTGCACGCACCGAGGCAGAGGGCGCGGCCCTCGACGAGATCATCGTGACCGGCTCGCGGATCGAACCGGCGCCCGCGACGGTCGACGCGCACGCCGACCAGCCGCTCGACGACCAGCCCCCGGCCTCGGTCGATTCGCCCGAAGTGCGCGCCACGTGGCTGCAGCGCATCCGCGAGCTGCGCGACGCCGGGCAAGCCGAGGAGGCCAGCGCCAGCCTGCGCGAATTCGTGCGCCGCCACCCCCAGGCCGAAGTCCCCGCCGACCTGCGTCCGCTGCTGCGCGAATGAGCCCGGACACGCTGGCCGCGCCGGCGCAATACGCCATCGAGGTCAAACACAGTCGGTTCGTGGCGAATGCGGCGCCGGTCGCTTCGCTGGAAGACGTTGTCGAGGTCATCCGCCAGGCTTCGGTCGCCGACGCCAACCACAACTGCTGGGCCTGGCGACTGGGCAGCGAATACCGCAGCAGCGATGACCGCGAACCGGCCGGAACCGCGGGACGCCCGATCCTGGCCGCGATCGACGGCCAGGGCCTCGACCGGGTGGTGGTGGTGGTCAGCCGCTGGTTCGGCGGCATCAAGCTCGGGGCCGGCGGGCTGGTGCGTGCCTATGGCGGTGCGGCGGCCGAATGCCTGCGCCTGGCGCCACGCCTGGCACTGGTCGAAACCGCCCGGGTGCGCGTGCACGTGGGGTTCGAGGACGTCTCGACCCTGCACCAGCTGCTGCCCGTGTTCGCGGCGACCAAACTGGACGAGGACTTCGACGCCACGGGCGCCTGCCTCGCGCTGGAGCTGCCCGCAAGCGCGCTCGCGGACTTGAAAACCCGGCTGCGCGACGCCACGCGTGACCGGGCACGTTTCGAAGACTGAAGGCTGATGGCGTTTTCCCACGACCGGCGCGGCGGCGCGCCCGGCACCCCGCCCATCGCGCAGGATGCGCCCGCCTCGAGGGTGCCGCTCGGTTCGCTGCGCACGCTGTGGCCGTTCGTCATGCGCCAGAAGGGCCTGTTCTTCGCCTGGCTGCTGGCGCTGGTGGCCTCGTCCAGCGCGACCCTGGCGCTGCCGGTCGCGGTGCGCCACATCATCGACCGGGGCTTCAGCAGCGGCAGCAACATCGATGCGACCTTCGCCATGGTCCTGCTGGTCGCGCTGGCGCTGGCGCTGGCCACCGCCGCGCGCTTCTTCTTCGTCTCCCTGCTGGGCGAGCGCGTGGTCGCCGACCTGCGCAACCGGCTGTACGGGCACCTGGTCGGGCTCGACCAGGCCTTCTTCGAACGCAACCGCAGCGGCGAGCTGGTGTCGCGGCTCAGCGCCGACACCGAACTGCTGCGCAGCGTGATCGGCACCACCATGTCGGTGGCGCTGCGCAGCACGGTGACCGTGCTCGGCAGCGTGGTCATGCTGCTGGTGACCAGCCCGCGGCTGGCGGTGTGGGCGCTGGTGGGCATCCCGCTGCTGGTGCTGCCGCTGGTGCTGGGCGGGCGACGGCTGCAGAAGATCTCGCGGCAGAGCCAGGACCGCGTCGCAGAGGCCAACGCGCTGGCCGCCGAGTCGCTCGGCGCGATCCGCACGGTGCAGGCGCACGCGCGCGAGGATTACGAGCGCGGACGGTTCACCGACGCCGTGGCGCTGTCGGTGGCCACCGCGCGCAAGCGCATCGGCGTGCAGTCGCTGGTCACCGCGGTGGCCATTTCGCTGATCTTCGGCGCGATCATCCTGGTGCTGTGGTCGGGCGCGCACGACGTGATCCGCGGCGACATGACCGCCGGCACGCTCGGCCAGTTCGTGCTCTATGCGCTGCTCGGCGCCGGCTCGGTCGGCGCGCTGGCGGAAGTCTGGAACGAACTGCAGCGCGCGGCCGGCGGCATGGGCCGGATCGGCGAACTGCTCGACGAACGCGGCGACATCGCGGCGCCCGAGCATCCAGCCGCGCTGCCGCGCCCGTTGCGCGGCGAACTGCGCTTCGACGCGGTCTCGTTCCACTACCCGACGCGCCCCGAGGCGCCGGCGTTGCAGGAATTCTCCCTGCGCGTCGCGCCCGGCGAAACCGTGGCCCTGGTCGGTCCCTCCGGGGCCGGCAAGAGCACGGTGTTCTCGGTGCTGCTGCGCTTCCACGATCCGCAGGCGGGCCAGGTGTCGGTCGACGGCGTCGACGTACGCCAGCTCGATCCGGTGGAACTGCGCGAAGCGATCGCGCTGGTGCCGCAGCAACCGGCGATCTTCGCCGCCAGCGCGCGCGAGAACATCCGCTACGGCCGGCTGGAAGCGGACGACGCCGAAATCGAGGCCGCCGCACGCTCGGCCGAGGCGCACGAGTTCCTGTCCGCGCTCCCGGCCGGCTACGACGAACAGCTCGGCGAGCGCGGCGCGCGCCTGTCGGGCGGGCAGCAGCAACGCATCGCCATCGCCCGCGCCCTGCTCAAGGACGCGCCGATCCTGCTGCTCGACGAGGCCACCTCCGCGCTCGACGCGCAGAGCGAACGCGCCGTGCAGACCGCGCTCGAGCACCTGATGGAAGGCCGGACCACGCTGGTGATCGCGCACCGGCTGGCCACCATCCTCAAGGCCGACCGCATCGTGGTGATGGACCAGGGCCGGATCGTCGCCCAGGGCACGCACGCCGAGCTGCTGGCGCAGGACGGGCTCTACGCGAATCTCGCGCGGCTGCAGTTCATCGATTGACGCTGGCCCGGCCGCTCAGCCGGCCGCGGCGACGACCTGCTTGCGCCACTCGCGCGGCGATCGCCCGGTCTGGGCCTTGAACGCGCGCGACAGCGCCGCCTCGCTGCCGTAGCCGATCTGCGGCGCCACGATCTTCAGCGGCCGCCCGCGCCGCAGTGCCTGCTGCGCCAGGCCGATGCGCCAGCCCTGCAGGTACTGCCCCGGCGTGGTGCCCACCGACTCGCGGAAGCTGGCGGCGAACACGCTGCGCGACATGCCGGCAACCTGCGCCAGTTCGTCCAGCGACCAGTCCTTCGCCGGCGCCTCGTGCATCGCCACCAGCGCGTTGCGCAGGCGCGGATGCGACAGCCCCGACAGCAGCCCGCCCTGCACCTCGCCGCTTTCCATCAGCTGGCGCAGGATCTGGATCATCACCACCTCGAACAGGCGCTCGACCAGCGCGACGCGTCCGCAGCGATGCTCGAACGCTTCCTCGAACAGCAGCGCCAGCACCGGCGCCGCGCCGCCGACCTCGTCCAGCGGCAGACACACCACCGGCGGCAACGCCGCGGCGATGGGATTGGCCGAGCCGCCCTCGAAGGCCAGGTGCGCGCAGACCATGTCCGCGCCGCGCTCGGGATCGGTGACGAAGCGGTGGGTCAGCGGCCGCGGATACAGCAGCAGGCTGGGCCGCTCCACGCGCAGCGATTCGCGGCCGTGGACGACCTCGACCGCGCCTTCGCGCACCAGGTGCAGCTGGCCGTGTTCGCCATCGCTTTCGACGGTGTTGATGCCGCACAGCGGGCCGGTGTTGAACACCTGGGCGCTCACCGGGAAGTGGATCATAAGGGCGGCGAGCCTGTCGGCCATGCGGGACTCCTGGTCAATTTTTCGCGACTTTACCTCACCCATGATCCCGGCAGGTGTCGCGCAATACGCCTTCCCGGTCCGACGCCCGGCGTCGGGCATGCCGAGGCTGGCCCCCTCTGCTCCGGCGCGCCGCACGGCCTCACCGACACCCGCAAGCACCGGCTCCCCAGGACCTGCCGGATTTCCTGCGCGAGTGTGGCGTCGTCACGCATCGCCAATCCGCCCGGAGGACGCATGCCCCGGCATGCGTCCTCTTTCGTGTCCGCTTCACGGCGCCGTGCAGCGCGACTTCAATCCGCGCGTGCCAGCGCCCGGCAATGCGCGGCGGTGTCCTCGTCCACCGGGAAACAGCACTCGATGTGCAACTCGTCGAGGGTGACGTCGCGCGGCATCGCGAAGGTGGTGATGGTGGAGAAAAAGCGCAACACCACCTCGCCGCTGCGCAGCTGCGTGGTCAGCAGCGGCGACGGCGCGCGCGACAGGTCGCGCAGGCGCCAATGCGCGGGCACGCCGGGATAGGCGAGGACCTCGTCGAGCAGCGCACGCGCGCTTGCGTCGGTGGGCGCGGCCGCAACGCGGTCGTGCAGGTGGTGGACCAGTTCGCCGGCCACCTCCTCCCAGTTGGCGATCGCCGAGCGCAGGTCGGCCGGGTCGAAGAACTGGCGCATGATGTTGCGGTGGGCGCTGTCGCGTCCGAGCACGGCGCGGTTCACCCGGACGGCGGCGGCGTTCTCGCGCAGCACGTCCCATTGCCGGTTGATCAGGAACGCGGGGTACGGTTCCTGCTGCGCGAGGATCGCGTCGATCGCCTGGTCGATCCGCGCCAGCGACACCGCATGCAACGCGCTCTCCGGATAGGCCGGGGCGTAGCCCGCGGCGAGCAGCAGCGCGTTGCGTTCGCGCAGCGGCATGTCCAGTGCATCCGCGAGGCGCGCCAGCAGCTCGCGGCCCGGCTGCGCCTTGCCGGTCTCGATGCAGCTCAGGTGGCGGGTGGAAATGCCTGCCGACAGGGCGAGGTCGAGCTGGCTGGCGCGTCGCGCGGCGCGCCACTCGCGCAGCAGCGTGCCCACCGGTGCGAGGGCCGCGGGATCGGTCTGGCGGACGCGACTGCTCTCCATGCGCCGAGCATAAGCCGCACGTGTTCAGCCGCGCCATGACCTGCGAGGTCATGCCGGCATGACCGTGCGCGTCATTGGCGCCATGCCCCCGATCGAGCAGTCTTCCGCCGCACCACAGCCACCACACACCATCCACTTCCCGGGAGCGATGCATGGGCACGCAAGCCGACAAGGCCGTTGTATTCCGTTCGCTGCACGCAGGCTTGCAGCCGCTGGTGCTGTACAACGCCTGGGACCCGGGCAGCGCGTGCGCGGTGGCCGAGTCGGGTGCGCACGCGATCGCCACCGGCAGCTGGTCGGTGGCCGCGGCCCACGGCTATGCCGATGGCGAGCGCATGCCGCTGGCGCTGGCGATGGACAACCTCGCGCGGATCGTGGCGACGACCACGCTCCCGGTCACGGTCGACCTGGAGGGCGGCTACGGCGAAACGGCCGCGGAGGTGGGCGCCACCGTCGCCCGGGCGATCGGGGCCGGCGCGGTGGGCTGCAACCTGGAAGACGGCCATCCCGCAGGCGGTGGCCTGCGCGCGGTCTCGGACCAGGCCCTGCGCCTGGCGCAGGCGCGCGCGTCCGCCGATGCGGCAGGCGTGCCGCTGTTCCTCAATGCGCGCACCGACGTGTTCCTGCAGTCGCCACCCGAGGCGCACGACGCGGCGATGGTCGAACGCGCGCTCGAGCGCGCACGCGCGTATGCAGCGGCGGGCGCGGATGGCCTGTTCGCCCCGGGACTGGCCGACGAGGCCCTGATCGCGAGGCTGGTGCGGGACTCGCCGTTGCCGGTCAACGTCATGGCGGGTCCGGACACACCGTCGCTGTCGCGGCTCGCCGCGCTGGGCGTGGCGCGCGTCAGCCATGGTCCCGGCCCTTATCTCGCAGCGATGGGCGCGCTCACGCAGGCGGCCAGGCAGGCGGCAGCAATCGACGCCTGAGGCTCACTCCGGCGTCGCGTGCGCCACCAGGTGATCGAGTACCGCGCGTACCGCCGGCAGCATCCCCCGCCGGTGCGGCATCACCACGGTGGTGGTCACCTCGCCCGCCTGCCAGTCGGGCAGCACGCGCCGCAACGCGCCGGACGCGATCGCGTCGCGGCACATGGGCGCCGGCAAGGGCGCGATGCCCAGGCCGTGCGCAGCCGCGGACAGCAGCACCACCGATTCGTTCGCCGTCATCCGCGGACGCGGCGCGACCCGCACGCGGCGGCCGCTGCCGTCGGCGAGGATCCATTCCCGCGCATGGGTGCCGACCAGGACGCCGTCGTGCGACTGCAGGTCCTCCGGCGCCTGCGGTTCGCCGCGTGCGGACAGGTAGGCCGGCGCGGCGACCAGCACCACCGGCTCCACATGGAGCAGCCTCTGCACGAGGCCGGAATCGGGCAAGGGCGCGAAATGGCTGCGCACCGCGAGGTCGTAGCCCTCCTGGACCAGGTCGACGAAGCGGTCGGTGACGTCGAGGTCCAGCCGCAGCGCTGGATACCTGGACGCGATCTGCGGCAGCAGGCCGGCCAGCAGCCCCTGCGCCACCGGCATCGACGCGGTGAGGCGGACCGTTCCGCTGGGCTCGGCGACGCGCCGGCGCACCACCTCTTCCGCGGCGTCCATCTCGATCCGGGCCGCCCGCGCATGCTCGTGGAAATCGCGCCCGACCTCGGTCAGCTGGAAGCTGCGCGAGGTGCGCTGGATGAGGCGCACGCCGAGCGCGGCCTCAAGCTGCGCCACGCGCTTGCTGATCGTCGACTTCGGGATGCCGAGCTGGCGCGAGGCCGCCGCGAAACCGCCGTGCTCGACTGCGGCGGCGAACAACAGCAGGTCGTTGGGATTCATGTGAAATGTCTGCATTCATGGACGATAAGTCCATTTATCGCCGACTACCCCGCCAAAGTCCACGCCGGTACCGTGGCCGCTCCTCCACTTTCGATCCCCGAGCCATGTCCCCGATCCTGTTCTACGGTGTTCCCTCCGGCTGCTCGTTCGGCGCCATCGTCGCCCTGGAGTGGCTGGGCCGGCCCTACCGGCTGTGCCGCATCGCCCTGCCCGAGGGCCTCACCGCCGCCTACCGTCGCATCAACCCCGTGCGGGAAACGCCCGCGCTGCTGACTGCGGACGGCGCCGCACTGAGCGAGAGCGTGGCCATCCTCAACCACATCGCCGCGTCCGGGATCGACCGCGGCCTCGGCTTCGCCCAGGGCACGCGCGATTTCGACCGCCTCAACCGCATGCTGGCCTGGCTCAACACCACCTTCTTCAACGCGTTCGCGCCGTTGTGGCACCTGGTCGATCACGCGTTGCCCGAAGCGGACAAGGCCGCGCTGCGCGGGTACGGCCGCGACCAGGTCGCGCTCGCGCATGCGCAGCTCGAAGCCATGCTCGGCGAGCGCGAATGGCTGCTGGGCGACCGGCGCTCGCTGGCCGACGCCTACTTCGTCGGCATCGCGCGCTGGACCAAGTATCACGACGTGGTCGACCGCCAGGACTATCCCCACGTGCAGCGTCTGTTCGACAGGCTGCAGGCCGATCCGGCCGTGGTCTTCGCCCACGCCATCGAGCGCGGGGAGTCCCCGGCCGGCGGCGGCGGCTTCCTGGGCCACGTGACGCTGGAACAGGCCCTGGACGAGCTGCGCGTCGAGGGGTGAGCGCCGGCGGGTTCGCCGCTCAGCCCGGGCAGGCCCGGGCGAGCAGGTCGCCGGCCGGTGCGTCGTCGGGCAGCAGGCCGAAGACCAGCCCGCGCGCGCCGCCGAGCCGGCTGCGGCAGAACGTCGCCGCGGCCGGGGATCGGGCGCGCAGCAGCACCGCCGCCTGCAGCAGCAGCGCCATGTCCGCCACACGCCGGCGCGCATCGGCCTCGGCGGCCGGCTTCGCCAGGTCCGCGCGCAACGCCGCGAGCGCGGCATCGAAGCCGGCGTCGATGCCCGCCGCCAGGTCCAGGCGCGCCAGCAGCGCCTCGCCGGTCGCGGGCTCCCGCGCAAGCGCGCGCAGCACGTCCAGGCACTGGATGTTGCCGCTGCCTTCCCAGATCGAGTTCAGCGGCGCTTGCCGGTACAGGCGCGGCAGCAGCGATTCCTCGACATAGCCGGCGCCGCCCAGGCATTCCTGCGCCTCGTTGACGAAGGCCGGCGCGCGCTTGCAGATCCAGAACTTGCCGATCGCGGTGGCGATGCGGGCGAACGCGGCCTGCGCCGGGTCGCGCGGCGCGGCGTCCACCGCGTTCGCCACGTGCATCGCCAGCGCGGTCGCGGCCTCCGATTCGACCGCGAGGTCGGCCAGCACGTTGCGCATCAGCGGCTGGTCGGCCAGCGCCCTGCCGAAGGCATGCCGGTGCCGGCAGTGGTGCAGCGCCTGCGCCAGCGCCATCCGCATCAACCCGGCCGAGCCGAGCATGCAGTCGAGCCGGGTCAGCATCACCATGCCGATGATGGTGGCCACGCCGCGCCCCTCGTCGCCGACGCGGTGCGCGCGCGCGGCATCGAACTCGATCTCGGACGAGGCGTTGCTCCAGTCGCCGAGCTTGTCCTTCAGCCGCATCAGGCGGAAGCCGTTGAGCTCGCCGCCTGGCAGGCGCCGCGGCAGCAGGAAGCAGGTCAACCCACCCGGGGCCTGTGCCAGGACCAGGAAGCCGTCGCTCATCGGCGCGGAGAAGAACCACTTGTGGCCGCGCAGCAGGTAGTCGTCGCCGCCCGGCAGCGGTGTCGCGTTCGTGGTGTTGGCCCGCACGTCGCTGCCGCCCTGCTTCTCGGTCATGCCCATGCCGAGGGTGAGGCCGGCCTTGTCGGCCATCGGCAAGTCGCGCGCGTCGTAGCGGCAGGCAACCACCTTCTGCACCCAGCCGTACAGCGCCGGCGCGCGCGCGAGCACCGGGACCGCCGCATGGGTCATGGTCAACGGACAACTGCTGCCCGGTTCGGCCTGGTAGTGCAGGTAGCTCAGCGCCGCGCGGGCGACATGCGCGCCCGGCACCGGCTCGGCCCACGACAGGCCGGCGACGCCGTGTCCGATCGCAGCCTCCATCACGCGGTGGTAATGCGGATGGAACTCGACCGTGTCGATGCGGTGGCCGCCGCGGTCGTGGGTGTGCAGGCGCGGACGGTCGCGGTGCGCCTCGTACGACCACGCGAGCACGTCGCCACCGGCGAGCGCGCCGTAGGCCGCGATCCGGTCGGCGAACGCCGCGCCGCCTTCGCGCGCGAGCGCCTCGCGCAGCAGGACATCGTCGCGCCACAGGTCGCGCGGGCCGAATTCCGGCGGCTGGTTGGACACCTCGTGGGTGGCAGATCCGGTCATGACGCGATCCTCCCTTCGCCGCGGCCACGCACGCCATCGGCCAGCGCGTCGACGAAGCCTTCGTCGAGCGCGATCCGGCCGAACAGGCCCTGCTGGGTGCCGCTCAGCACCCGCAGCATATGCGTTCTGCCGAACGGGAGCCTGCCCGCGGGCAGCAGCGCGAGATCGCGCAGCTTCGCCACCGTGTCGTGGTCGGACTGGAACATCGGCGTCAGCCAGCGGCTCCACTGCTGGTAGATGGCCACGTGACGGACGCGCTCGCGCTGGAACGCGGCCAGCGCCTCCGGCAGCGGATCGCCGCTGCGCAACGCATCGGCCAGCGCCATCGCATCCATCAGCGCCATGTTCACGCCCTGCCCCAGTTGCGGGCTCATCGCGTGTGCGGCATCGCCGATGAGCACCGCATGGCCGCGATGCCACTGCGTCAGCACCGCGTCGCGGTAGCTGGCGCGCGCCAGGTGC
This sequence comes from Luteimonas saliphila, assembly GCF_016774335.1. Taxonomy (GTDB): domain Bacteria; phylum Pseudomonadota; class Gammaproteobacteria; order Xanthomonadales; family Xanthomonadaceae; genus Luteimonas; species Luteimonas saliphila. Next base: position 23,222 of record NZ_JAETWA010000013.1, read on the forward strand.
GCGGGCGCGGCGATCGCATCGAGCAGCGGCGCGACCTCCGGCCACATCGCCCGCACCTCGGCCTTCCAGGCATCGAGGCCGGCTTCGCGCCAGGTGTCGAACGTGCCTGTCGGCAGGCTCCAGAAGAATCCCAGCTTCGGTGCGTCGTCTCCGGGGCGCGTGCCCACCGGCAGCAGCCCGATCATCCTGCGCGCGGCGACATAGCGCTGCCGCAGTTCGCGCAGGTGCGGCCAGCCGGATGCCGGCAGCAGGCACCACAACGCCCCCCAGGGATACGGCTGGTCGAGCCGGACGCGCCCGAGCCGCGCGCGCAGCAGCGAACCCGCGCCATCTGCCACCACGACGAGGTCGTACGGCCCGTGGCGCGCGCCGGCCTCGTCGTGGAGCGTGCGCCCGTCGTCGTCGAGCGCGACGATGCGCACGCCCGCGCGCACGTCCCGATGGCCCTCGAACGCCTGCGCCAGGATCGAGAACAGCGCACCGCGCTGCAGCCCGATCCCCGCCAGCCGCGGATCGAGCGCCGCGTAGCGCATGTCCATCACCGCGCGCCCGCAGGGCGTCTGGCCGAACAGGCGTTCGACCACCGCACCATGCCGCAGGACCTGCGGCAACAACCCCATCCGCCACAGCACCTGCAGGCCGCTCGGCTGCAGCAGGAATCCGGCGCCGATCGGCCCGGGCACCGGCACCCGCTCGAACACCTCCACCGCGTGCCCGTCGCGCGACAGCAGCACCGCCGCGCACTGGCCGGCGCTGCCGTAGCCGACGATCGCGATGCGCAGTCGCTTCACCCGACCGGCCCGCGCGCAGAAAAAAGCCCCGCCAGGGCGGGGCCGGAAGATTCCGTTGCCGACATGGTCAGACGACCGGTTGCACCCCTGCCGCCTGCGCACCCTTCGGACCCTGGGTGACTTCGTACTGGACCCGCTGGCCTTCCTGCAGGCTGCGGAACCCCTTCGAGTCGATCGCCGAGTAATGGACGAAGACATCGGCGGTGCCGTCTTCCGGCGCGATGAACCCGAACCCCTTGGCGTCGTTGAACCACTTCACTGTGCCGTATTGCATGACTCGCGAACCTCGTGATGGCTGGTGGCGCCCGGCGGGGCTTGCAAGGCGTCCGGCCGGGCCCGCCGAGTATGCAAAGCCCGCCGGGTCGATGCAATCACCCCGCCAGCAGCGCGGAAACGAGCGCCGGCACGCCCGCCGAGGCCGCGGCGACGTTGTCGAGCACGTCCTGCAGCGTGATCGTCTCGTCCGGATCCGGGCCCGCGCCGGCCGCCCAGTTGGCGACGATCGCGAGGCACGCGTAGTCCAGTCCCAGCTCGCGCGCGAGCCCGGCTTCGGGCATGCCGGTCATGCCGACCAGGTCGCAGCCGTCGCGGCGCAGGCGCGCGATCTCGGCCTTCGTCTCCAGTCGCGGACCCTGGGTGGCGCCGTAGCAGCCGCCGTCGACGAGCGCGACGCCGGCGACCTGCGCCGCGTCGAGCACGCGGTGCCGCAGCGACGGCGTGTAGGGGTCGCCGAAATCGACGTGCAGCACCTCGGTGCCGGGCTCCTCGCAGAGGGTGGACACGCGCCCCCACGTGTAGTCGATCAACTGGTCCGGGCAGGCGAGCACGCGTGGGCCGAAGCGTTCGGTGATGCCGCCGACGGTGTTCAACGCCAGCACCCGGGTCGCGCCCAGCGCCTGCAGCGCGGCGAGGTTGGCGCGGTAGTTCACCTGGTGCGGCGGCACCGAATGGCCCTCGCCATGGCGCGCGAGGAACGCGACCCGCCGGCCGTCGAGCGTACCGACGCGTACGGGCCCGGACAGCGCGCCGTAACGGGTGACCGGCTGGTGGGTCTCGACGTCCTGCAGGTCGGCGAGCGCGTAGAGGCCGGTGCCGCCGATGACGGCGAGGGAGGGAGTGGGGTTCATGGGGTTGGAGAGCGATTTGGTGGTTCGGGGAGGATACAGCCGCATCGCGAAGGACACTCATGTGGCGGAATGTTCGTGCCTTGACCGCATCGGATCGTTCGGCGGCACAAGTCGCTTGTCTCGCCAGAATTCGTTACTCAAGGGCTTCCGTCCGCCTGCGGCGGCCGGGTTCATTTCTTTTGGAAAGCGCCAAAAGAAACGAACCAAAGAAAAACGCTTTCCCCGCAACGGCACAAGCTCGAGGCTGACACAGGATCTCGATTTTCCGACTCGCCATCCATGGCTCGGTCGGAAAACGCCGCACATCCTGTGCGGCGCCCTCCGGGTCTGGTGAGTTCTGCAGGCGATTCCACAACAAGCGCTGCTTGTAACGCTTCTGTCTCTGCAGGGACGGCGATGATTCAACACAAGGACTCCATTTGCCAAAAGCGTCTTATCGCCTCCCGACTGGCGAGACGAAGACGCGCGTTCCGCGCTTTTCGAAAGTGATGCGCCTGCGTGGGTCGGTAACCCGGAGGGCGGCGCGCAGGACGCGCGCCGTTTTTCGCCACGGCATGGATGCCGTGTCGAAAAATTCCGTCATCGGGCCAGATCGCGAGCTTGTGCACTTGCGGGGAAGCGTTTCTCTTTGGTTCGTTTCTTTTGACGCTCATCAAAAGAAATGAACCCGCTCGCCCATGGCGAGCGGAAGCTCTTGCCTCACAAGAATGCCACCGCGCCAACAACAGTCAAATCCCGATTAGGCGAGCGCAGGTCAGGTCAAACTTTGCGACGAAAGCAGCAGCGCACCACCCCCGCCTATTCCCCCCCATCCCCCAACGCATAAATCCCCGGCAGATTCCGCCCCTGCTCGTGGAAATCCATCCCGAACCCGAACACGTAGCGGTCGGGAACTTCCACGCCCACGTAGTCGGCGCAGATGCCGTCCACGCAGCGGTCGTGCGCCTTGGTCGCCAGCACCGCGACGCGCACGTCGAGCGCGCCCTGGTCCTCGCACCAGTACTTCACCGCCTTGAGCGTGTGGCCCTCGTCGAGGATGTCGTCGGCCAGCAGCACCCGGCGGCCGCGCATCGGGGTCGCCGGGCGGTGCAGCCACGCAAGGCCGGAGCCGGTGGTGTTGCCGCGGTAGCGGGTGGCATGCAGGTAGTCGAATTCCAGGTCGAGGCCGCGTTCGCCGAGCGCGAACGCGAGCTGCGCGGCGAACGGCAGGCCGCCATGCATGACGGTGATGAACAGCGGCGGCAGCTCGTCGTCGATGTACTCGGGACAGATGGCATCGGCCATCTCCTCGATCGCGTCTTCCAGCGCCTCGCGATCGTGGATCAGCTCGGCGCTGTCGAGCACGTCGGAGAGCCTCGGCACGTTCATGCGGTCTGTCCCAGTCGGGTCGCGAGCTGCGATTGCGTGCCGCTGTAGCGGCTGTCGGCCAGCAGGCCATCCCAGCCCAGGCCACCGCGGCCGAGCAGGCCGACCAGGGCCATGGTGTTGAGCTTGCGATCCTTGACCGCCGCCAGCGATTCGTCGACGAGCTCGGGATGGCAGACCAGCACCACGTCGCAGCCCGCATCCAGGTGCGCGTCGACGCGGGCCTTGATGCCGCCGGCGGAGAACGCCGCGGCCATGCCGATGTCGTCGGAGAACACGACGCCGCGGAAGCCCATCTCCCCGCGCAGGATGTCGTTGATCCAGAACGGCGAGTAGCCGGCGGGTTCGGGCGCGACCTGCGGGTACACCACGTGCGCCAGCATCACCGCGTCGGCGCCGGCCTCGATGCCGGCGACGAAGGGCACCAGGTCGTGCGCCCGGATCGCGTCGAGCGGACGGTCGTCGACGGCGTCGTCGAAGTGCGTGTCCTCGCGCACGGTGCCGTGCCCGGGGAAGTGCTTGAGCGTGGCGGCCATGCCCACAGCGTGCATGCCGCGGACGTAGGCGCGCGTGAACTGCGCGACCACCTGGGGATCGTCCGAGAACGCGCGGTCACCGATCGCGAGGTTGCCGTGACCGACATCGACCACCGGCGCGAAGCTCAGATCGACGCCGGTGGCGCGGATCTCGCTGGCCATCAGCCAGGCGTGTTCCTCGGCCAGCTTCAGCGCCCCATCCGGATCCTGTGCATACAGGCGGCCGAAGCCTTCGAGCGGCGGCAGGTCGCTGAATCCTTCGCGGAAGCGCTGCACGCGGCCGCCTTCCTGGTCGACGCAGATCAGCACGGGGCGCGGCGCCGCCTCGCGGATCGCGGCGCACAGCGCCATCACCTGCGATCTAGAACTGAAGTTTCGCTTGAACAGGATGACGCCCGCGCAGGCGTCGTTCCGCAGCCAGTCGCGCTCCTGCGCGGTGAGTTCCATGCCGGCAACGCCGATCACGAGCATCCTTTGGATCTCCATGGCGTGCGCGGCTGCGCACGGGCGGCATTGTCGCAGATGCCGGGTGGTCGCCGCGGGGCAATCGGCCTTCGCCATCGCATGGAGCCGGCCTCCCGAAACGAATTCTTCACGAGTCGCCGGCGGGGATGCTCCTTCTTCCGGCGCTCAAGGGCGTGGACCCGCACGGCGGGCCGAGCCCGCGTGCAGTCAATCCCGTTCCGCGGCGCCCCAGCGTGCATACGGTCGCGATGCCAGCGCAAGGTTGTAGTAGCGCGCCTGGTCCGTGACCTCCCGCCCCGCCCAGGCAGGCATGGCGAAGGCTTCGTCGGCGCGCGCGAGTTCGATCTCCGCGACCACCAGGCCGGCGTTCTCGCCGAGGAACTCGTCGACTTCCCACAGATGCCCCTCATGCCGTACGAGGTGCCGTCGCTTGTCGATCACGCCCGCCACGCAAAGGGCCAGCAGCGCGCGCGCATCCTCGACCGGGATCGGATAGTCGAACTCCTGCCGGGTGTGGCCGGGCTCGCGCGACTTGATGTTGAGGTAGCCCGCTTCACCCTGGATGCGCACGCGCACCGAGGCCTTCTGGCCGCCGTGCTCGAGCGAATCGAGGGTGTTGAGGTAGCCCTGCGCGATCGGCAGGACCGCATGCGCTTGCGCGCGCCAGCCATCGCCGGAGACCAGGAATTTGCGTTCGATTTCGAGGGGCATGGGGTTCGTGATTCGTGATTCGTGATTCGTGATTCGTGATTCGGCGGAGCATACGCCGTGATTGCTCGCCGGCAAGGAAATTCGACCTCTCCCGCCGGAATCGGAAGAAAAAACCCTGTGCTCCGAGGAAGCGATGCAGATCGCGCTCCTTCGAATCACCAATCACCAATCACGGCTTCTTCTCGAACAGCGCGATCGACTCCACGTGCGCGGTCTGCGGGAACATGTCCATCGCGCCGGCGCTGCGCAGGGACCAGCCGCGCTCGTTGACCAGGTAGCTTGCATCGCGCGCGAGCGAGCCTGGATGGCAGCTGACGTAGACGATGCGGCCGAAGCGCTCCAGCGGCAGCTGTTTGAGCACGTCGATCGCACCCGATCGTGGCGGGTCGAGCAGCAGCTTGTCGAACCCCTGGCGCATCCAGGACGTGCCGCGATGGTCCCGGGTGAGGTCCGCGTCGTGGAAGGTGGCGTTGTCCAACCCATTGAGCGCCGCGTTTTCCCGCGCGCGCGCCACCAGGGCCGCTTCGCCTTCCACGCCGACCACCTCCGCCGCGACGCGCGCCATCGGCAGGGTGAAGTTGCCGAGGCCGCAGAACAGGTCGAGCACGCGGTCGCCGGCCTGCAGGTCGAGCAGCTCGAACGTGCGCGCGATCATCGCCTCGTTGAGCCGGGCGTTGACCTGGATGAAATCCAGCGGCCGGAAGGCCAGCGTCACGTTCCACGGTTCCAGCCGGAACGAGAGGGCGGGTTGCGCCGGCCACAGCGGACGCACCGAGTCCACGCCCCCGGGCTGCAGGAAGACGGCCACGCGGTTGCGCTCGGCGAATCCGCGCAATGCCGCGAGATCCACGTCGCACAACGGCTGCAGGTGGCGCAGCACCAGCGCCACGCCGTCGAAATCCGGCGTCGGGTCGCCGACGATGAATTCGATCTGCGGGATCTCGCGCCGCGCCCGCAGGCCGTCGACCAGCGTCGACAGCGGCACGATCAGCCCCTCCACGGCCGGCACCACGGTATGGCACTCCCGCAGGTCGGCGACGAAGCGCGGATCGCGTTCGCGGAAGCCGACCAGGGTCTTGTCCTTCTTCTCCACCCGCCGCACCGAGAACCGGCCCTTGCGGCGGTAGTGCCAGGCGCCGCCGGTCAGCGTCGGCAGCACGTCGCGGGGGGCGACATGGCCGATGCGCTCGAAGTTCTCCAGCAGCACGCGCTGCTTGGCGAGGATCTGTCGAGACGCCTCGAGATGCTGCAACGCGCAGCCACCGCACACGCCGAAATGGGCGCAGCGCGGCGCGACGCGCTCGGGCGAGGCCTCCAGCACCTGCAGCGTGTCGGCTTCGTCGAAATGGCGCGAACGCGCGACCTGCTTCGCCAGCACCCGCTCGCCGGGCAGTGCGCCGGCCACGAACACGGTCTTGCCGGCGTTCGGATGTCCCGCTGCACGGCGGGCGACGCCGCGGCCGTCGTGGCTCAGGTCGAGGATGTCGAGCTCGAACGGGGTCTGGTCGATCCGGGCCACGTGACGTCAGGCTGCGTGCGGGCCGCGCATTGTCGCAGAAACAGGCTTTTCCCGGCCGTTGCGCAACGGCCCGAAGCCTGCGTCACCACCTGCCGGCCGGCCCAGGGCCGGCCGTCCCGCGCGGCTACTTCTGCTTCCAGGCCCCGCCCTGCTGGTACCACCAGCCGGGGCGTGCGCTCGCGATCCATTGCCGGGCGAACACGTCGCGGATCTGCGATTCCCACTCCGGATGACCGTTGGCGACCGCGATCTCGCGGTACACCGCCTTGCGGTCGCGGTTGTCGTCGGCGACCGCGGCATTGACCGCGACCCGGTCCTTGATCGCCAGCGACGCCGCGTCGCGCACCACGATCGTGCCATCGCCCGCGAAGCCCAGCGCGCCGGAATCGAAGTGCGCGCGCAGGGTCGAGTTGAAACGCGACTCCATCCGCGACTGGATCGCCTGGATCGCCGGGGTGCGGATGGTGATGTCGGGCTGCGACTGGGCGTGCGCCGAACCGATGCCGAGCAGCATCCACGGATCGAAGCGCGGCTGGCGCAGCGCCATGCCGCCGTCGCCGGACGGTGGCGGAGCGGGCTGCGCCTCGTCGCCGATCACGTTCTCGACGAACTCGCGGGCCGCTTCGCGCGCCTCGGCGGCGGGAAAATAGACGTTGATGGTGACGCAGGCGCACAGCGCCAGCGCGAAGAGGATCGGCATTGCTACCAGGCGACGCATGCGAGGCTCCCGTTGCGATGAATGACCGCCTCGCGGCGGCCGGGTCAGTCCACCACCGGCGCGACATCTCCGGCGGCCACTGCAGCGAGGCGTTCCACCAGCGTCGGCCAGTCGACGTCGCGATTGAAGCCGACGACCTGCAGCTTCGGCACGCCCGCCCCTTCGACGATAGTAAAGCCCTCGCCCGCTGAATGCAGGCCCGACATCCGGCAGACCTCGTTCGCCAGCCGGCAGCCGATGCCGATGCGGCGATACCCGAAGTCGTCGAACAGGCCGATCAGTCGCCCCTGCAGGCTGGTCACGAACGAGGCGTCGCCGACGCTGGAGATGTCCTGCACCGCGCGCTGGCTGATGCGCTGGCGGACCCCGGCGCGCCGCTGTGTATGCAGTTCCGCATCGAAGGCGGTGGCGGTCCAGTCGACCAGGCGCAGGCCGTCGATGCGGCCATGCAGGCGGCCGGTGATGCTGCCGAAGTCGAACACCTCGGTGATGCCGAGCAGGTCGAGGTCGTGCAGCGACAGGTCCGCCGACAGCGTCGGGGCGACGCCGAACGGACGTTCCATCGACAACGCGCCCACATCGATGCGGCCTTCGAACAGCTGCATCGACAGGCCGCCATCGAACTCGAGCCGTTCATCGGCATAGCGCGCGCTCGGGATGCGTCCGCCGAGCGTGCCGCGGAATGCCGGCCAGCCCAGCGCCTGCGCGAGCTGGCCGAGGTCGAGCGCATCGAGTTCGAGGCCGAAACCCAGGCGCAGACCCGCTCCGGCGTCCGGGGGACGCAGGGTGAAACCGTCCAGGCGCACCCTTCCGCCGAGCATCGACAGTTCCGCCGGCTCGCGCAGGCGCAGCGTGCCCGCTTCGCTGCGCATCGGCAGGCGGATCGGACCGAAGGCGAGTCCGTACAGCGCGCCACCCTGCCACTGCAACCCGCTGTCGCCGGCGTCGGCGAAGGCGTGGCGCAAGGTTCCCTGCAATCCGTCGATCCGGAACCTCTGCTGCGGATCGCGCACATCGACGGCGGCAAAATCCGCGTCGAGCAAGCGCAGTTCGCCCGCATCGATCCGCACCCGCACGCCGGCCGAGCCTTGCAGTTCCAGATCGGACAAGCCGGCCAGGCCGAGCCAGCCGGACAGATATCGCCCGGGCAATGCAGCGAGCACCGGGCTGCGCGCATCCAGTTCCAGTCGTTCCAGTCCGCCGTCGGCGGCGAGCACCGCGCTGCCCTCGGCGGACAGGGTGTCCGCGTCCTGCCACGCCAGGCGCGGCGCAGCCCAGCCGCCGCCGGGCAACTGCCGTGCGTCGAGGCCGAACCGGACCGGTCGCGCGCCGAGCGCGAGGTAGGTGTTGCCGACCAGCACTTCGCCGTCGCGCAGTCGGCCGTCGATCGTCACCAGCGCGCCGGCACCGGCGGGCTGGCGATAGTCGAAGACCACTTCGCCATCGAGATCGCCGATCGCGACGCTGGCATCCTCCGATTCCAGTGCCAGCCCCGCCACCGCGAGCCGGCCCTCGAGGCGCAGCGGCCGGCCGGCCGGCGTGTACAGCGCGACCGTGCCATCGGCCACGCCCGCGCCGATCCGGCCCGCCGGCCAGCCCTGCGCGAGCAGCGCCTGCGCCCACGCCAGCGGCACCCGTTCCAGGCGCAGGCTTGTGGTGTCGGGTGCGGCGGCATTGCGATGCAGCGCCAGGCGCGCATCGCCTTGGGTGAGCGCCGCATCGGTGCGCGCGGTCGACAGGTCAACGGCAAGCCGCATCGGCGCACCGCCCTTGCCGCGCAACGGCCCGGCGCATTGCCACGCGTCGTCCTGCGCACGCGCCAGCGGACACTCCCACTCGACGTCGAAGTAGCCATCACCCAGCGCGTCCGCCTCGATCCGCGCGGCCTCGACCCGCAACTCGCCGCTTGTCGCGCCGGCGGGCCAATGCAGCCGCACCCGCACGTCGCGAAGTTCGACGCCCGGTGCCCGGATCGTGGCGATGCTGGCGGTCGCGGTCCGTGCCTGCACCTGGCAGGCGGCGAACGCCATCAGCAACAGGGTTAAGATGCGGACAGGCATCGGGCGAGCATATCCGCTGCGCAGGGAGGCGACGATGAATCCGAGGATCCTGCTGGTCGAGGACGACCCCACCAGCCGCGCCTTCCTCCAGGCTGCGACCGAGGGCTTGCCGGCCGTGGTCGATCTGGCTGGTAGCGTGGCCGAGGCCCGCGTGCTCGCCACCCGCCACGCGCATGCGTTGTGGCTGATCGACGCCCACCTGCCCGACGGTAGCGGCAGCGAGTTGCTGCAGGACCTGCGCGAACGCGGACTGACCACGCCGGCGATCGCGCACACCGCCTCGCGCGACCGCACCGAACACGCCGCGCTGCTCGCCGCCGGCTTCGCCAGCACTCTCGCCAAACCGCTTCCGGCCGGCGCGTGGACGGACGCGCTGCGGCTTGCACTCGACGACGGATCGACCGCGCAAGTCGCCGCGGATGTCGAAACGCCCGTCGAAGCGCGCGACACGCCGGTATGGGACGAGGCGCAGGCGCTCGCGGCGCTCGCCGGCGATGCCGGGAATGTCGCGGCGCTGCGCGCGTTGTTCATCGCGGAGCTGCCTGCGACGCGCGACACGGTGGCGTCCGCCGCAGGCCTTGGTGACGACGACGCGCTGCGCGGCGCCCTACACCGGCTACGCGCCGGATGCGGTTTCGTGGGCGCGGCGCGGCTGGATGTAGCGGCTACACGGCTGCGGGACGCCCCTGCCTCGAATACGGCGCTGCAGGACTTCCTGGCCGCGGTTCAGGACACGCTGTCGTCGCCCTGACCGGGGCGACGGGCCGCCAGCCGCGCGAGGTCGGCCGCCAGCTCCCAGGATTTCAGCCCCCGTGGCCCCAGATGCTGGGACAGCACGTCGCGCATCGCGCGGCGCAGGCTGTCGAGATCCCCCGGGCCGGGCTTGCGATCGTCGCCCAGCGCGATCAACGCGCTGCCGGTGGCGTAGCGGCCTCGCGACTCCCCGACGCGTTCTCCCAGCACGCGCCGCGGCCCGTGCTCCGGGTCCAACCGGTAGCGCGCGGCCGGATCGATGTCGCCGCCGTCGCCGTCGCGCGCCCAGTCGAATCCGACCCCGAGCGCGTCCAGCAGGTCGCGTTCGAAACGGCGCAGCGTCCACGCCAGGTCGGCGGCATCGTGCAGCCGCGCGCGCACTTCTCCGTAAAGGGCGTAGAGCGCGGAATGCGGATCCTGCCGCGGCGCCAGGCGCAGTACCAGCTCGTTGACGTAGAACGCAGCGAGCGCGGCATGTCCCGGCAACGGCGGCGGTGCATCGAGTGCCTCCACCGACGTCAGCTGGGCGAGTTCACCGCGCTGCACGGCGTCGATGCGCACGTGCTGCAGCGGTTGCAGCGCAGCGAACTGGGCCTGTTTCCTCGGGCCGCGCACCCCGCGCGCCACCAGGCCGAGACGGCCATGCGATTCGCTGAGCAGGTCGACCAGCAGGCTGGTCTCGCGCCACGGCCGCGCGTGCAGGACGTAGCCGCGTTCGCCGGCGTAGCGCACGGTCAGACGTCGGCGAGCGCGGCGACGACCCGGGTTGCGGTCATCGGGCGGGCAGGAACCGCGGACGCATGCGAGCCGGGTACGCGATCAGCCACGACCCGCGGCGCCCCGGCACGATCCGTAGGTGCGGCGTGTCACCCGGACGGTAGCCTTCGAGCGGTGCGATCGCTTCGTGTCCCATCACCCCGCTCCGCGCGTGACCGGCGGTCAGTCGCCGTATCCGAGGCTGCGCAGCGCCGACTCGTCGTCCGACCAGCCCTCGCGCACGCGCACCCAGGTCTGCAGGAACACCTTGGCGTCGAACAACTGCTCCATGCGTTCGCGCGCGCGCTTGCCGATGTCGCGCAGGCGGGTGCCGCCCTTGCCGATCACGATCGCCTTCTGGCCCTCGCGCTCGACCCAGATCACCGCGCCGATGCGGTACATCACCCCGGCCTTCGGCGAAGGTTCCTCGGTGAACGACTCGATCTCCACCGTGGTGGCGTACGGCAGCTCGGCGCCGAGCTGGCGCATCAGCTGTTCGCGCACCAGTTCGCCGGCGAGGAAGCGCTGGCTGCGGTCGGTGAGTTCGTCCTCGCCGTACAGGGCCGGCTGCGCGGGCAGTTGCGCCAGCAGCGAGGCGACCAGCGGCTCCAGCCCCTGGCGCTTGAGCGCGGACACCGGATGCACCGCCGCGAAATCGCGTCCCTCGTTGACCCGCTGCAGGTAGGGCAGCAGGCTCGCCTTGTCGGCGATCCGGTCCACCTGGTTGACCACCAGCACCACCGGCAGGCCGCTCGCGCGCAAGGTGTCGTAGGCCAGGGTGTCCTCTTCGTCCCAGCGACCGGCCTCGACCACAAGCGCGGCCGCATCGACGCCTTCGATCGCGCCGCGCGCGGCGCGGTTGAGCACGCGATTGAGCGCGGTCGACGCCCGCTTGCCGTCGTCGCGGTGCAGGCCCGGCGTATCGACCAACACGATCTGGCCGCCGGGCACGGTGGCGATCCCGAGCAGGCGGTGGCGCGTGGTCTGCGGCCGGTTGGAGACGATGCTGAGGTTGGCGCCGACCAGCGCGTTGACCAGGGTCGACTTGCCGACGTTCGGCCGGCCGATGACCGCGACGTGCCCGGCCCGATGCGTTTGGTTGCTCATGCCGCATTGTCCGCGCGCGGACGGGGCGAGGGCAAATCCACCCGATTTCCCCGGCTCAGCCGGCGGGCAGCTGGCGCAGCACCACCTCCGCCGCGACCTGCTCCGCCGCGCGACGCGACCCGCCCTCTCCCTCGCCCGACATCGCCGGATCGGACAGCACGCAGCGGACCACGAACACGCGGGCATGCTCCTCGCCGGCCTCCGATTGCAGGACGTACTGCGGCAACGGCTTCTGCCGCGCCTGCAGCCACTCCTGCAGGCGGGTCTTGGGGTCCTTGCCGACCTTGCTGGCCGGGACCGCCGACACCGCCTCCTCGAACCAGGGCAGCACGATCCGGCGGCAGGTCTCGAAACCGGCGTCGAGGTAGATCGCGGCGATGATCGCTTCGAGGGCGTCGGACAGGATCGAATCGCGCCGATGCCCCCCCGACTTCATCTCGCCGGGTCCCAGCACCAGCCGCTCGCCGATCTCCAGCCGCCTGGCGACCGAAGCCAGGGAGGATTCGCGCACCAGTTCGGCGCGGGCGCGCGTGAGCGACCCCTCGTCGGCCTTCGGCCAGCGCGCGTACAGCGCCTCGGCGACGATCAGCCCGAGCAGCGCGTCGCCGAGGAACTCGAGCCGCTCGTTGTGCGGCGCGCCCGCGCTGCGGTGGGTGAGCGCCTGCGTCAGCAGCGCCGGATCGAAAAAGGCATGGCCGGCGAACTGGCCGGCGGCACCCTCAGTTGGCCTCACCGCTTCGGATCAGGTTCTGCGTCGCATTGAACCGACCGACCACGTCCAGATTGGCGACCAGAGGCGTACGTACTTCGTACTTCACATCCATCTGCCATCCGCCGTCGATGCGCGTGAGCTTGACGTGCTCCTGCTTGACGTTCTTCGAATAACTCACGTACAGGCGACGGAAGAACAGATCGTTGATCCGCCTCGGCTCGTAGCTGCCGACGCCAGGCTCCGCAGCCAGTCCTTTCAATGCCGACTTCACTCCGTAGTACTCGGAGTACATGGGGAACAACTTGATGGCGATATAGATGAAGAAACCCACCACCGCCGCGACGATGATGAACCCCAACAGCGTGATGCCGTCCTGCTTGCGACGCGTCTTCATGTCTCGATCCCCCGTTGGTCCCGTTGTCGCCGGCCCCGCGTTGACAGCTCCGCCCGGCCCTACGGAATGCTGCCGCCGATCCGGCCCCAGTCGACCCAGCCCGGCGCGCTGGAGTCGAGGTTCATCCACACCAGGAACGCCTTCCCGCGCAGCTGGCTCTCCGGCAGCGTACCCCAAAACCGGCTGTCGTCGCTGCGGTCGCGGTTGTCGCCCATCACGAAATACTCGCCCGCCGGCACGCGCCATTCGCCCTCGCCCGGGTCGAAGCCGCCGGGGCGCCGGGTCTCGAGGACTTGGTGGGTGCGCCCGGGCATGGTTTCATCGATCAGCCCGGCGCCGGTCATCTCGCGACCGCGGCCGACGCCGACGTATTCGCGCGGCGGGCCGTAGGCGAACGGTTCGCCGTTCACGTAGACCGTGTTGTCGCGGTAGGCCACGAGGTCTCCCGGCAGCCCGACCACGCGCTTGATCCAGTCCTGGTCGGGATGGTGCGGCGGCCGGAACACCACCACGTCGCCCCGCTGCGGCTCGCCCAGCGCGATCACCTTGCGGTTGTTGATCGGAAGGCGGATGCCGTAGGTGAACTTGTTGACCAGGATGAAGTCGCCGACCAGCAGCGTCGGCATCATCGAACTGGACGGGATCCGGAACGGCTCGGCGATGAAGCTGCGCAGGATCAGGACGAAGAACAGCACGGGAAAGAACGCCCGCGCGTAGTCGACGACGACCGGTTCCTTCTCCTCCAGCAATCCGCCGCGTCGTGCGCGGCGCTTGGCGAACAGCAGCCTGTCCAGCAGCCAGGTGATGCCCGTGGCGAAGGTCAGGACGACCAGCGCGACCTCGAACCATTTCATCATGTCACGCCATCCCCTACTTGTTGTCCACCTGCAGCACCGCCAGGAACGCTTCCTGCGGGATCTCCACCCGGCCCACCTGCTTCATCCGCTTCTTGCCTTCCTTCTGCTTCTCCAGCAGCTTCTTCTTGCGGCTGATGTCGCCGCCGTAGCACTTGGCCAGCACGTTCTTGCGCAGCGCCTTGACCGTGGTGCGGGCGATGACCTGGGAACCGATCGCCGCCTGGATCGCCACGTCGAACTGCTGGCGCGGGATCAGCTCCTTCATCCGCTCGGTCAGTTCGCGACCGCGACGGTCGGCGTGGGTGCGGTGGACGATGATCGAGAGCGCATCGACCTTGTCGCCGTTGATCAGCGTGTCCACGCGCACGAACGGGCCGGCGTCGAAGCGCAGGAAGTGGTAGTCGAGCGAGGCGTAGCCGCGGCTGACCGACTTGAGCCGGTCGAAGAAATCGAGCACCACCTCGGCCATCGGCAGTTCGTAGCTGATCTGCACCTGGCTGCCGAGGTACTGCAGGCCGATCTGGCTGCCGCGCTTCTCCTCGCACAGCGTGATCACGTTGCCGACGTAGTCGGGCGGGGTCAGGATGTTGGCGCGGATGATCGGCTCGCGGATCTCCTCGACCTTGTTCACCGGCGGCAGCTTGGCCGGGTTGTCGAGCGGCATCACCTCGCCGTCGGTCAGCAGCACCTCGTAGACCACGGTCGGCGCGGTGCTGATGAGGTTGAGGTCGTACTCGCGTTCGAGCCGTTCCTGCACGATCTCCATGTGCAGCATGCCGAGGAAGCCGCAGCGGAAACCGAAGCCCATCGCCTCGGAGCTCTCCGGTTCGAAGCGCAGCGCGGCGTCGTTGAGGCGCAGCTTGTCCAGCGCTTCGCGCAGATCCGGGTAGTCCTCGGCATCGACCGGGAACAGGCCCGCGAACACGCGAGGCTGCATCTCCTGGAAACCAGGCAACGGCTTCGCCGCCGGGTCGGCGGCCAGGGTCAGCGTGTCGCCGACCGGCGCGCCGTGCACGTCCTTGATGCTGGCGGTGATCCAGCCCACCTCGCCGGCGCCGAGCTTCTTGAGCGCCTTGCGCTTGGGCGTGAACACGCCGACGTTGTCGATCTGGTGGGTGCGTCCGGTCGACATCACCAGCATCTTCTGCCCCGGCACGATCTCGCCCTGCATCACCCGCACCAGCGACACCACGCCCAGGTAGTTGTCGAACCACGAGTCGATGATCAGCGCCTGCAGCTTGTCGGTGTCGCGCGGCCGCGGCGGCGGGATGCGGTGCACGATCGCCTCGAGCACCTGTTCGACGTTGAGCCCGGTCTTGGCGCTGACCGCGACCGCGTCCGAGGCATCGATGCCGATCACCGCCTCGATCTCGGCCTTGGCCTTCTCGATGTCGGCGGTGGGCAGGTCGATCTTGTTGAGCACCGGCACCACTTCCAGGCCCTGCTCGACCGCGGTGTAGCAGTTGGCGACCGACTGCGCCTCCACGCCCTGGGCGGCGTCGACCACCAGCAGCGCGCCTTCGCAGGCGGCCAGCGAGCGGCTGACCTCGTAGCTGAAGTCGACGTGCCCGGGGGTGTCGATGAAATTGAGCTGGTAGGTGTTGCCGTCGGCCGCGGTGTACGGCAGCGACACCGACTGCGCCTTGATCGTGATCCCGCGCTCGCGCTCGATCGGGTTCGAGTCGAGCACCTGCGCCTCCATCTCGCGCGCCTCGAGCCCGCCGCAGAGCTGGATGATGCGGTCGGCCAGGGTCGACTTGCCGTGGTCGACGTGGGCGATGATGGAAAAGTTGCGGATCAGCCGCATCGGGTCGGACATGGGGAGGCGGCGGCCGCAGGGTCGTCAGGACAACGTGGGATTATCGCATAGGGCGAACCCCGGTCCGCCGCTCGGCGCGGCCCGCGCACGGCCTGCGGCGCGGGCCCGGGGCACGCCCCGGATCGGAAGATCTGCCGCCACGCAGGCGTCGAGCCCGATGCCCTCGCTACCCCGCCGGCAGGTCGAAACGCGCCGGAGGTCAGTCGTCCGCGTCGGGGGTGATCGCGACAAAGCGGCTGCCGCCACCGCGGCTGCGCACCAGCAGCATGACCGTCTGGCCCGGCTTCACATCGCGCAGTTCGCGCGCCAGCGCGGCGGCACTGCCCACCGGCGTGCGGCCGACACGCAGCACCACGTCGCCCGGCGACAGCCCCGCTTCGCGCGCGGCCATGCCCTCGACGCGCGTGATGGCGACGCCTTCCCTCGCATCCAGGCCAAGCTGGCGCCGCTGCGCGTCTGTGAGGTCCTGGGTGACCAGTCCCAGGGCATTCGCGTTGCCCGCCGGCGCGCCGGCGGAGGGCGCGCCCGGCCGCAGCGCGTCGCCGCCGGCCACCGCGCCCTCGTCGAGTTCGCTCAGGGTCACGTCGAACGTACGCTCGCGACCGTCCCGGAGCACGCCGATCTTCATCTTCGTACCCGGCACCTTGTTGCCCACGATCGGCGGCAGGTCGCTGGGCTGGCGGATCGCGATGCCATCGGCGCTGCGGATCACATCGCCCGGCTCGATGCCGGCCTTCTCGGCGGGGCTGCCCGGCACCACCTCGCTGACAAGCGCACCGAGCGTATCGGGCAAGCCGAAGCCACGCGCCTGTTCGGACGTGATGCCGCTGGCCTGGAACTGCACGCCGAGTTGCCCACGCTGCACGCGCCCGGTCTTCTTCAACTGATCGACCACGTTCATCGCCACGTCGATCGGGATCGCGAAGCTCACGCCCATGTAGCCGCCGGAGTTGCTGAAGATCTGCGAGTTGATGCCGATCACCTCGCCGCTCGTGTTGAGCAGCGGGCCGCCGGAGTTGCCCTGGTTGATGGCGACATCGGTCTGGATGAAGGGCACGTACTGCTGGTTGGCGTAGGGGTTGCTGCGGCCGACCGCGCTGACGATGCCCGCGGTGACCGACTGCTCGAGCCCGAACGGCGAGCCGATCGCCACCGCCCATTGCCCCGGCTTGACCGCCGCGCCGTTGGCGGTGCGCAGCACCGGCAGGCCCCTGCCGTCGATCTTGAGCAGCGCCACGTCGGACCGCTCGTCGCTGCCGACCACTTTGGCGGTGAATTCGCGGCGGTCGCTGAGCGTCACCTTGACCTCGTCGGCCCGGTCGATGACGTGGTGGTTGGTCAGCACGTAGCCGTCGTCCGAGATCAGGAAGCCCGTGCCCATCGCGCGACCACGCGGTACCGGGCCCTGACCGCCGGGGCCGGGCATCTGGAAACCGGGGCCGAAGAAACGGCGGAAGATCTCGGGGATCTGGTCCTCGCCGGGAACGACGTCGTCCGGCGACTGTTGCGCGTTGCCACGCGCACCGGCGCGTCGGCCCGTGGTGGTGTCGATCTTCACCACCGCCGGGCCGACCTGTTCGACCAGCCGGGTGAAATCCGGCAGGCCGCTGACCAGCGGCGCGGCCGGCACCGCGGTCGGCTGCCCGGCGAGCGGCACGGCCGCGGCCTGCGGCTCGGGAGACGGCTGGGCGGTGGCGATCGGCAGCACCAGTGCGGTGGTCGCGGCCGAGGTGAGCAGGATCAGGGCGAAGGCGTAAAGCGGGGTTTTCATCGGGACGAAGCGCTCGACAAAGACAGGAAGGGAAAACCGGGCAGGCGCGGGGATCGCGGCCGCGGACGCAGCGACTCCGTCGCCAGGGCGATCAAGGTTGCGCCGTGGGCGTGCCGGACGGCTCAGGCGACTCGGTCGCCGGCCAGGGCGCACTGCGATGGCCGGGCATGAACGGTTCGAATTCCTGCTCGCGCGGCGCCAAGCCACCGCCCGCCACCGTGTAGGCGGCGCTGGTCGACGGCAGCAGCGAACGCGGCCACGGGCGCGCGCTGGCGGTCTGCGGCATGGCGAAGGGATCGCCTGCGGGCGCGAGGTCTCCGGGCAACAGGATCGACCCCGGCACGCTCTCGTCGTTGGCCGCGACCGCGACCGGCGCGGGCAGGTCGCTCGCCGCCTGCACGCGACCGGAGGTCGGCCGGGGCTGCGTGCGTGCGCGCCGCTCGGAAACGCGCCGCGGCACCTCGGCCGCGGCCAGCGCGGTGGCGGCGAGTGCGGCCGAAGCGTCCCGCAGCGGAGTGGCGGGCGCTGCGGGCACTTCCGCATCGGCCATCGCAGGGGCCGCTGCCGGCTGCACGGCCGGCAGCGCGATCGAAGGAGGTGGCGTGGAGGCTTCCGCGACCAGCGGGGCCGCGGCGCCCTCCTGGTGCAACTCGTCCGGTTCCGGCAACTGGCGGGTGGCGAAGACCGCGAGCAACGCGACCGAGGCCGCGATCGCGGCGCCCCCGCCCCAGCGGGCGAACCTGGGACGGCCGCCACGCGTCGCGGCTGCGATCTCGACCGACACCGTGGAACCCGCGGCCAGGGCCAGCGCCACGCGCTGGGCGAAATCGCCCGGCAACAGGTCGTTGTGTCGGCCACGCAGCACGTCGCCACCGACCTGCCAGCGCTCCCAGCACGCCGCCAGCTCGGTATCGTGCTGCAGCCTGCGCAGCATGAACTTGGCCTCGTCGGGCGAGAGCTCGCCGTCGAGCATCGCCGACAGCTGCTGGCGGTGGTACACGAACAGCTTGTCCGGGTCCGGGCCGATGTGCAGGGCTTCGTTGTCGTCGACGGGGTTCATCGTGCCGCACGCTCCGTTCTGGTGTCGCTGTCCAACAGGGGTTTCATCTCCTGGTCGATCGCCTCGCGCGCCCGGAAGATGCGCGAGCGCACCGTGCCGATCGGGCAATCCATGCGCTGGGCGATCTCCTCGTAGCTCAGGCCGTCGACCTCGCGCAGCGTGATCGCCAGCCGCAACTCCTCGGGCAGTGCTTCGACCGCACGCATGACGGTTTGTTCCAGCTGCTGGCGCATCAGTTCACGCTCCGGCGTATCGCCGTCGCGCAGGCGGATGCCGGAATCGAACTGCTCGGCATCCTCGATGTCGATGTCGCCGCCGGGGGGACGGCGATGGCTGGCGACGAGATGGTTCTTGGCGGTGTTCACGGCGATCCGGTGCAGCCAGGTATAGAACTGGGCGTCGCCGCGGAAATTCCCGATCGCGCGATAGGCGCGGATGAAGGTCTCCTGGGCGACGTCCTGGACTTCGCTCCAGTCGCCGACATAGCGGCCGATCAGCGCCGCGATCCGGTGCTGGTACTTGCGCACCAGCAGGTCGAAGGCCGCGCTGTCGCCGCGCTGCACGCGCTTGACCAGCTCGAGGTCCAGTTGTTGGGTGTCGATCTCGGCCATCGGGCCCGGCGCTCCTGTCGCCCGGCCTTCCGACCGGGAGCTGTGACCTGTTGCAGGGGTGGAAGTTCCGTCCCCGAGTCTGTCCGATCTGGGGCCAGGCGGCCCATGCCGCAAGCCATGCCGCCTCCGCGGCCGCGTTCCGCCCTTCAGGGGGCGTTGCCGGGGCGCCGATTTGACGGCGGCGAAACAAGCCCGGGATCATAAAGGGCTTCCCATACGTTAACGGATGGTCCCGCATGATCGCTGGCCTCGATGGACTGCGCTTCAGCCACTGGCAGGTCGAGCTGCGCCCGGATGGCGTGCTGGTGCTGTCGTTCGACCGCGAGGGCGAGTCGGTCAACACCTTCGCCCAGGACGTGCTGCTCGAGCTGGACGGCCTGCTGGAACGGCTTGCGCTGGAGCCGCCCCGGGGCCTGGTGCTGCGTTCGGCCAAGCAGAAGGGGTTCATCGCCGGCGCCGACATCCGCGAGTTCGCGGAGTTCGACCGCAGGGGCACGATCGGCGATTCGATCCGCCGCGGCCAGCAGGTCTTCCAGCGCCTGGCCGAGTTGCCCTGCCCCACGGTCTCGGCGATCCACGGCTTCTGCATGGGCGGCGGCACCGAGATCTCGCTGGCCTGCGACTACCGCATCGCCAGCAACGATCCTTCGACCCGGATCGGCCTGCCCGAGGTGAAGCTGGGCATCTATCCCGGCTGGGGCGGCAGTGTGCGCCTGCCGCGCCTGGTCGGCGCGCCGGCGGCGATGGACGTGATGCTCACCGGGCGCACGCTGTCGGCGTCGTCCGCGCGGGCGATGGGCCTGGTCGACAAGGTGGTCGAGCCGGCGCTGCTGCTGGACGAGGCGGTCAAGCTCGCGCTCGAAGGCCGGCAGCGTCCGTTCAAGCAGCGCTTCCTCGGCTGGATCACCAATACCTGGCCCGTGCGGCAGGTGCTGGCGCCGGTGCTGGTCAAGCAGGTCGCGCGCAAGGCCCGCAAGGAGCACTATCCGGCGCCGTACGCGCTGATCGAGACCTGGCGGCGCAGCGGCGGCGGGATCCAGTCGCGGCTCTCGGCCGAGCGCAGGTCGGTGGTGAAGCTGGCCGGCACGCCGACCGCGCGCAACCTCACCCGCGTGTTCTTCCTGCAGGAACGGCTCAAGGGGCTCGGCGGGAAGGAACCGCATGGCATCGCCCACGTGCACGTGGTCGGCGCCGGGGTGATGGGCGGCGACATCGCCGCGTGGTCGGCCTACAAGGGCTTCCGGGTGACGCTGCAGGACCGCGAGCAGAAGTACATCGACGGCGCGCTGGCGCGCGCGCAGGACCTGTTCGCGAAGAAGGTCAGGGACGAGGCGAAGCGGCCCGAAGTCGCCGCGCGGCTGAAGTCCGACCTCGCCGGCGATGGCGTCCGCGAGGCCGACCTGGTGATCGAGGCGATCATCGAGCAGGCCGAGGCCAAGCGCGAGCTGTACGCCACCGTCGAACCGCGGCTCAAGACCGACGCGCTGCTGACCACCAACACCTCCTCCATTCCGCTCGAAGAACTGACCGGCGATCTCGCGCGACCTGCACAGTTCGCCGGCCTGCACTACTTCAACCCGGTGGCGCTGATGCCGCTGGTGGAGATCGTGCGCCACGACGCCATGGCCGCGACCACCGAGCAGCGCCTGGCCGCGTTCTGCAAGGCGCTCGACAAGCTGCCGGTGCCGGTCGCCGGCACGCCGGGCTTCCTGGTCAACCGGCTGCTGTTCCCGTACATGCTGGAAGCCGCGCTCGCGTATTCCGAGGGCATCCCGGGACCGGTCATCGACAGGGCCGCGGTGAAGTACGGCATGCCGATGGGGCCGATCGAGCTGATCGACACCGTCGGGCTGGACGTCGCCTACGGCGTCGGCCAGGAGCTCGCGCCGTTCCTCGGGCTGTCGATCCCGCCGGCGCTGGCCACACCGCCCGAACAGGGCAAGCGCGGCAAGAAGGACGGCCAGGGCCTGTACGCCTGGGAAGACGGCAAGCCGAAGAAGCCCGAGGTCGCCAAGGACTACAAGGCGCCCGACGACCTGGAGGACCGCCTCATCCTGCCGCTGCTCAACGAGGCGGTGGCCGCGCTTCACGACGGCGTGGTCGAGGATGCGGACCTGCTCGACGCCGGCGTGATCTTCGGCACCGGCTACGCGCCGTTCCGCGGCGGCCCGATCCAGACCATCCGCGAAACCGGCGCCGACGTCCTGCTTGGACGGCTCATGGCCCTGCAGGCGAAGTACGGCGATCGCTTCGCGCCGCGCCCGGGCTGGGACAACCCGGCGTTGCGGCAACCGGACTGACCTCGTCGCGCCCGGGCAGATTCACTCGGGTGGCGACTTGCGCGGTGACTGCCAGCCATCGATGTCCAGCGCCGCAAGCGCCTGCACGAGTGCCGCACGCTGGGCTTCGATCCCGTCGGGGCCGTCGTAAGGCAATACCGTCCAGGTCTCGCCGGCATGCATCGATTCGGCTGGCGCCAGCGTGCGCATCGGCGCGTGCACTTCCAGTTCCAGCAGTCCCGCGTCGGGATCGCCGTGATGCCAGTCGAGGTAGAGTTCGACCTGGCCATGTTCGGGATCGATGGCCTCGTCCGGCTGCCGCCCGAAACGGATCAGCAACAGTTGCCCTGCGTTGAAGCCGGCGATCCAGCCCGCGGAGGGCGCGATGAAGATCTTGCCGCGCCGTCCGGTCTTGCCCTGCGGCGGCGGATCGAGCTGCAGCGAGTACAGGCCATCCTCCCACCAGGCGACCGGACCTGCGTACGCCTCGGTCTCGTCGGCGCGCAGCCGCGCGTCGCCCGGTGTCGCCACCGGCACGAACACCCGGCTGCCGGCAGGCAGGCGGGTGTTGAACCAGAGATCGCGGCGCACCTCGCGATCGCGGACGTTGACCGCTTCGGCCGACAGTTCGAGCGTCGCGGGCGACTGGCCGGACAGGCGGAAGGCCTGCGTCGCCCGCAGCCCGCTCACCGGGCTGGGCATGCCCTCCAGCACCAGCCGGTCCGCAGCCCGTTCGACGATGCGGTTGCGTGCGTTCGCCAGCCACGGGTCCGGCGGCCACTGCGCGGCGGCGGCGCGGCGCTGCGGGTTGACGTCCTGGTCGAGCCACCAGCCCGACTGCGGGCCGGTCCAGAGCTCGTGGCCCATGTAGGGGATGTTCTCGCCGTCCGCTGCGGGGACCGGGTCGGGCACGGCATCGACCGCCGCGCCCACCTTCAGCAGGTTCGGACGGCCGGGCAGCGACACATGCACGATGCGCCCGCCCAGGGCCGGCGCGATTTCGACCTGCAGGTGCCCATCATCCAACTGCACCCGCCCGACGCCGGCCACCACGAAGGCTGGAGCGAGGAGCGACGCCGCCAGCAGCCCGGCGACCGGAAGACGCAGGCCCATCGCCCTCACATCGTGTGCGTGGGCTTGTCCGCGCTCAGCGTGCCCGCGAGCAGGGTCTCGATCCGGTTCTTCGCCGCCTCGCCTTCCGGCGTGTCGGCGAACTGCACGCCGACGCCGGCGGTGCGGGCGCCCTGCGCACCGGTGGGCGTCACCCAGACCACCTTGCCGGCCACCGGAAGGCGGTCGCTGGATTCGGGCAGGGTCAGCAGCAGGAACACCTCGTCGCCGAGGAAATAGCGCTTGGGCGTGGGTACGAAGATGCCGCCGTACTTCAGGTACGGCATGTACGCGCCGTACAACTGGGTCTTGTCCTTCAGCGTCAGCGACAGGATGCCCTGCCGTGCGCCACCCGCGGTGCTGCTCATCGGTGAGTCCTCGATCCCGTCCCGGCGCGCTGCGCTGCGGGGCCACGCCATGCCAGCAGCAGTTCCGCGACCGCGAGGTCCGCGCGCACCGTGGTGCGCAGCAGGTCGCGGGTGCGGTTGGCCGCATCGAACCACTGCGCCAGCTTCCGGATTCGCGCCGGATCGGTCAACCCCGCGGCCTCGGCCAGTGCCAGGTCGGCGGCGTGGCGCAGCCGCAGCGCCGCGTCCTCGTCGGCGACCCAGCGTTGCGCGGTTTCGATCGGCGCCGCATCGCCGCGCGCGAGCTTGGCCAGATCCCCGGCCACGTCCTTGCGCAACTGCATACCGCCATCGCGCAGCCAGCTGTCGGCGAGGCCGGGATGGCCACGCGCGGCATCCAGCGCTTCCGCGGCGGCCTTGTCGACGTGTCCGGCCGCGCGCAGCCACGCCAGTGCTTCGTCGCGCGGCGGCAAGCGCAGTTCCAGCCGCTGGCAGCGGCTGCGGATGGTCGCGGGCAGGCGCGCCGGGTTGGACGCCACCAGCCACAGGTAACGGCCGGGCTGCGGCTCTTCCAGGGTCTTGAGCAGGGCGTTCGCGGCCGAGGCGTTGAGCGCATCGGCCGGATCGACGATCGCCACCTGCGCGCCGCCGTACTGCGGCGTCAGCGACAGCTTCTCCGAAAGTTCGCGGATCTGTTCGATCACGATCTCGGTGCGCAGCTTCGTGCCTTCGCGGTTGGGTTGCAGGGTCACGAGATGGAAGTCGGGATGGGTGCCGGCCGCGATCAGGTGCGCCGCGCGTGGCTCGTGCGCATCGAGCAGGTGTGCCGCGAGCCGCTCGGCGACCGCGCGCTTGCCGAGCCGGGCCGGGCCGCAGACCAGCAGCGCGTGGCCGAGCCGGCCGTCGGCGAGCGACGCCAGCGCCTGGTCGTGCGCGCGCTGCTGCCAGGGGGCCAGGGCATCGTTCATGCCTGCTCCCGCCATGCCCGCCACTGACGCACCGCCTCGGCGGCCACCTCGGCGGCCGCCTGCGAGGCGTCGATGACGCGGAAGCGACCCGGTTCGGCGGCCGCGCGCGCGCGATACGTCGCCCGCACGCGCTCGAAGAACTCGTCGCGCTCGGATTCGATCCGGTCGGGCACCAGGTCGCGGCCGCGCGTACGTTCGCGCCCGCGCGCCACGTCGATGTCGAGCAGCAGGGTCAGTCCCGGCTGCAGGCCGACCACGCGCCGCTCCAGCTCCGCGATCCAGGCGGCGTCGAGGCCGCGGCCACCGCCCTGGTAGGCGTAGCTGGAATCGGTGAAGCGGTCGCACAACACCCATGCGCCGCGCGCCAGCGCCGGCGCGATCGTCTCGTGCACGTGCTGCGCGCGGGCGGCGAACATCAGCAGCAGCTCCGCCTCGGCCGACGGCGCCTCGTGCGCGGGATCCAGCAGCAGACCGCGGATCCGCTCCGCCAGCGGCGTGCCGCCGGGCTCGCGGGTCGCCACCACCTCGTCGCCGCCCTCGCGCAGGGCCTCGCGCAGGGCGTTGAGCACCGTGGTCTTGCCGGCGCCCTCGCCGCCCTCCAGCGAGACGAAGCGCGGATGAGGCGTCACGCCTGGCCGTTGCCCGATCGGCGGCTGCCGCGGGTCCGGATGCCCGGCCGCCGCTGGCCGGTGCCGGGCGTCCGGAACTTGCGCCGCTTCGCCACGGACGGCGTCGGTCGGCTTCCCGGGAGATCCCGTCCCGCTCATCTCGGCCCGAACTGTTCGCGGTAGCGGCGCACGTACTCGCGTACCGCGGCGTTGTGCTCGTCGAGCGTACGCGAGAACACATGGCGGCCGCTGCCGTCTCCGACCGCGACGAAGTACAGCGTGTCGCCGTCGGCCGGGTTGGTCGCGGCGCGGATCGCGTCGATGCCGGCCATCGCGATCGGCGTCGGCGGCAGGCCGTCGCGGGTATAGGTGTTGTAAGGCGTGTCGGCGAGCAGGTCGGCGCGGCGGATGTTGCCGTCGTACGCGCTGCCCATGCCGTAGATCACGGTGGGATCGGTCTGCAGCCGCATGCCGCGCTTGAGCCGGCGCGCGAAGACGCCGCCGATCTGCGCGCGCTCCTCGGCGATCCCGGTTTCCTTCTCGATGATCGAGGCCAGCACCAGCGCCTCGTCTGCGCTCTTCAACGGAATGTCGGCGGCACGCGATTCCCACGCCGCCTGCAGCGCCCGGCCGAGCGCGGCGTTCGCGCGCCGCAACAGGTCGAGGTCGCTGTCGCCGCGGGTGTAGACGTACGTCTCGGGCAGGAACCGGCCCTCGGGATGCACGCCGGGATGGCCGAGGGCGTCCATCAGCGCGGCGTCGTCGACCTCGCCGATCGTCTGCACCAGCGGACTCGCCTTCGCCAGCGCCGCGCGCAGCTCGCGGATGTTCCATCCCTCGACCAGGGTGAAGCGGTAGCTGACCACCTTGCCGTCGCGCATCCGCTCGAGCAGCAGTCGCGGCGTCAGCGCGGGATCGAGCGCGTACTCGCCGACCTGGATCCGGCCATCGGCGCCGAGCTGGCGCGCCAGCAACTGCCATTCGGCGTCGTGTCCGACGGTCGCGCCCGCGGCCCGCAGCTTGCCCAGCACGCGGGCGAAAGAATCCCCGCGCTCCACGACGAGCGACGCGTCCTCGCCGATGCCCGCCAGCGGCGTATCGGCGAAGCCGGTGTAGCGGTCGTACAGCCAGTATCCGGCGGCGCCCGCCAGCAGCGCCGAGAGCATGAAGAACAGGCCCAGGCCGCGTCTGCGCCTGCGCTCAGCGGCCATGCCGCGGCTCCATCGATGGGGATCGGTTCGTCATCGGCTCAGGATACCCTGCCGTCGACGCCGGTCGGGAACAGCGCCTGCAGCATGCCGCGCGCCTTGGCCCGGGTTTCGTCGAGCTCGCGCTGCGGGTCCGAATCGGCCACGATCCCGGCGCCGGTGCGGAAGCGCGCGCGCGCACCTTCGACCTCGGCGCTGCGGATCAGGATGTTGAGGTCGAGGTCGCCGTCGCGATTCAGCCAGCCCATCGCGCCGGTGTAGGCGCCGCGCCCGGTGCCCTCGAGTTCGGCGATGACCTGCATGCAGCGCACCTTCGGGCAGCCGGTGATGGTGCCGCCCGGGAACACGGCGGCGATCACCTCGCCCGGCGTCGCCTGGCGGCGCAGTCGTCCACGCACGTTGCTGACGATGTGGTGCACGTGCGCGTAGCTCTCGATCGTCATCAGCTCGTCGACCTCGACGCTGCCCGGCACGCAGACGCGCCCGAGGTCGTTGCGCTCCAGGTCGACCAGCATCACGTGTTCGGCGCGCTCCTTGGGATGCCCGATCAGTTCGCGCATCCGGGCGCCATCGTCGTCGCCGGGGAAGCGCGGCCGGGTGCCGGCGATCGGCCGGGTCTCGACCACGTCGCCGCGCACCGAGACCAGGCGCTCGGGCGAGGCGCTGACCACCGCCCAGTCCGGGCCGGCATAAAGCCCCGAGAACGGCGCGGGATTGGCCTCGCGCAGGCGCGCGTAAAGCCGCGCCGGATCCATCGGAACCTCGAACCCGACGCACCAGCCACGCGACAGGTTGACCTGGAACACGTCCCCGGCGGCGAGGTATTCGAGGATGCGGGCGACGCCCTCGACGAACCGATCCGGCGCGTCCTCATCCACACTCGTAGGCGGCTGCCACGCGGGCATCGCGGCGAGCCGACTCGTCCGGGCGAGGTCGTCGCCGATGGTGTCGAGCATCGCTGCGTCGTCTGATTCGACAACCGCGACACATTCGCCGCTGGCGTGGTCGCGCAGCACCGCGGCCGGGCAGCGCAGCGCCTGCGCCACCGGCAAGCCTCCCTCGGCCGAGGGCAACTGCAGGACCGGCTCGACCTGTTGCGCGAGTTCGTAGCCGAGCAGCAGCGCCCAACCGCCGCGGAACGGCCAGCGCGGCTCCTCGCGCGCCACCCGCAGCGATTGCCAGGCGCGATCGATCGCGTCGAGGAATGTGCCTGGAAGCGCGTGGCCGGCCTGGTCGCGCGTGGTCCCGTCCGGCGCGAGGGTCAGGGACTGGCCCGTCGCCATCAGCAGCAGGTCCCAGCGTCCCTGCGCGGTGCCGTGCGCCACCGATTGCAGCAGCAGCGGATAGCGCGCGGGTGCCAGCCGGTGCAGCGACAGCAGGTCGGTGGTGGTCGGGAGGGGGCGGGTGACCAGCATGCAACGCCGTGGGGCGATATCCCGGTTCGGGAGAGCAAGGATAAGAGCAAACGCATCGCGGCAGGACGCGAGCGGGCAAAGTCGTCGGGCTGCCGGGTATCCCGACTGCCTTCCGTAGCCCCGATCTCAAGAGCTTCCGTCCGCCTGCGGCGGCCGGTTCATTTCTTTTGATGGCGCCAAAAGAAACGAACCAAAGAAAAGGCGCTTCCCCGCAAGTGCACAAGCTCGCGACCTGAGGCGGGAACGGGATTTTTCGACACGGCATCCCTGCCGTGGCGAAAAACGGCGCGCGTCCTGCGCGCCGCCCTCCGGGTCTCCGAACCCCAAGGTCGCCTCACCCAGGTCAAGAGCAGGAAACAGGAGAGAGCAGACGCGTCAACGCGCTGCTCGCCGGAACTGGTGGTGCCAGTAGCACCGGCGTGTTTTTCCCAAGTTGCAGGAAGATCACCTTAACTTGTGCTTTCCATAAACCACCGCGTCACCCTGCAGACCCGGAGGGCGCCGCACAGGATGTGCGGCGTTTTCCGACCGAGCCATGGATGGCGAGTCGGAAAATCTCGATCCTGTGTGAGCCGCGAGCTTGTGCCGTTGCGGGGAAAGCGTTTTTCTTTGGTTCGTTTCTTTTGGCGCTTCAAAAGAAATGAACCCGCTCGCCTACGGCGAGCGGAAGCTCTTGCCTCAGATCTGTAGGCCAAAAACCCAACGGATCACGGATCACGGATCACGAAAACGACGACCCTGTCCCGATCGCACCGGAATCGATCAGACCCGCTTGAACACCAGCGTCCCGTTCGTCCCACCGAACCCGAACGAATTCGACAACGCGATGTCGATCTTCGCCTCGCGCGCCGTATGCGGCACGTAGTCGAGGTCGCAGCCCTCGGACGGGTTGTCGAGGTTGATCGTCGGCGGGATCACGCCGGCATGGATCGCCATGGCCGAGAACACCGCCTCGACCCCGCCGGCGGCACCGAGCAGGTGCCCGGTCATCGACTTGGTCGAGCTGACCATCAGCTTCGACGCATGCGCGCCGAACACCGACTTGATACCCATGGTCTCGGCCAGGTCGCCCTGTGGCGTGGACGTGCCGTGCGCGTTGATGTATCCGACCGCGGACGGATCGATGCCGGCATCCCGGATCGCGGCGACCATGCAGCGCGCCCCGCCCTCGCCGTTCTCGCTGGGCGCGGTCATGTGGTGCGCATCGCCGCTCATGCCGAAGCCGGCCAGCTCGGCGTAGATGCGCGCGCCGCGCGCCTTCGCGCGCTCGTACTCTTCCAGCACCAGCACGCCGGCGCCGTCGCCCATGACGAAACCGTCGCGATCGCGGTCCCAGGGACGCGATGCCTGTTGCGGATCATCGTTGCGCGTGGACAGCGCCTTCATCGCGCAGAAGCCGCCGACCGAGGTCGGGGTGGTCGCGAACTCGGCGCCGCCGGCGATCATCGCGTCGGCATCGCCGTACTGGATCATCCGCGCCGCCAGCCCGATGTTGTGGGTGGCCGTGGTGCAGGCGGTGACCACAGCGATGTTCGGTCCCTTCGCGCCGGTGATGATCGAGACATGGCCGGAGATCATGTTGATGATCGTGCTCGGCACGTAGAACGGCGAGATCTTGCGCGGGCCGCCCTCGTGGTACTTGATCGCCGTGTCTTCGATGCCCTTGAGGCCGCCGATGCCGGCGCCGATCGCCACGCCGATGCGGTCGGCCGCCTCGCCGGACACTTCAAGTCCGGCATCGGCGATCGACATCAACGCCGCCGCCACGCCGTAGTGCACGAAGGGATCCATCTTCTTGATGTCCTTCGCGGCGATCCATTGCGAGGCATCGAAGTCCTTGACCTGGCCGGCGATGCGGGTCGCGAACGCGGACGGGTCGAAGTGGGTGATCGGGCCGATCCCGGACCGGCCGTTGACGATGCCGTCCCAGCTCGACGCCAGGTCGTTGCCGAGCGGCGACAGGATGCCGATGCCGGTAATGGCGACGCGGCGCTTGGACATGGTCGACTCTCTCCTCACTGCATGGGACGGCGCTGCACGCCACGATGCGGCGCGCCGCAAAACACGCGAGGCCGCAAAAAGCGGCCCCGGTGTTGTTTCAGGTCGACCGGTTCAACGGTCGACGGATGGCATCGCCTGCGCGGCTGCGCCGGGCCGGATGCGACCGGGCGTGGAGCCGACGGGCATCACGCCTTGACGTGGGCCTTGATGTAATCGATCGCCTGCTGCACCGAGGTGATCTTCTCGGCTTCCTCGTCGGGGATCTCGCACTCGAACTCTTCCTCGAGTGCCATCACGAGTTCGACGGTGTCGAGCGAATCCGCGCCGAGGTCGTCCACGAAGGAAGCGCTGGCGCTGACCTCCTCTTCCTTGACGCCCAGTTGTTCGACCACGATCTTCTTGACGCGTTCTTCGATGCTGCTCATTGGCTGTTGGCTCCGCGGAGGCTGTTTCGGTGACAAGTGTAAGGGCTGATCCGGGGGGAGGATAGCGCGTTGCCGCCGCGCGGCCCCGGGAGTGTGGATGCGGACCGCGAATCCGGTCACGCAATCCCTTTGGAATCGGCAACTTAGGGTGTGTCGCGGCCAGGCCGCGCCCACCCTGGAACGTCTCCCTCAGGGCATGTACATGCCGCCGTTGACGTGCAGGGTTTCGCCGGTGATGTAGCCGGCGCCGGGACCGGCGAGGAACGCGACCGCACTGGCGATGTCCGCGGCCTGGCCGAGACGGCCGAGCGCGATCTGGCCGATCAATGCGTTCTTCGCGTCCTCCGGCAGCACGGCGGTCATGTCGGTCTCGATGAAGCCGGGGGCGACCACGTTCACTGTGACGCCACGCGAACCGATCTCCTTGGCCAGCGACTTGCCGAAGGCGATGATGCCGGCCTTGGCCGCGGCGTAGTTGGTCTGCCCGGCGTTGCCGGTAACGCCGACCACCGAGGCGATGCTGATGATGCGGCCCTTGCGCGCCTTCATCATGCCGCGCATCACCGCCTTCGACGCGCGGTAGACGCTGGTGAGGTTGGTGTCGAGGATCGCCTGCCAGTCCTCGTCCTTCATCCGCATCAGCAGGTTGTCGCGGGTGATGCCGGCGTTGTTGACCAGGATCGAGATCGCGCCCACGTCCTTGCCGATCGACTCGACCAGTGCCTCGATCGCGCCGGGTTCGGCGACATCCAGCACGCGGCCATGGCCGCCGTGCGCCGCGAGACGCGCGGCGATCGCCTGCGCGCCGGCTTCGGAGGTGGCGGTGCCGACCACGGTCGCGCCTTGCGCGGCCAGCAGGTCGGCGATCGCGGCGCCGATGCCGCGGCTGGCGCCGGTGACCAGCGCGATCTCGCCGTGCAGGGGTTGGGTCATGACAGCTCCCTTTGGTTCGAGCGTTGGAGGATCAGGCGGCCGCCCAGTCGGCGAGCGCGGACTCGAAGTCGCCGACGCCGCCGATGGCGCGCGCATCGAGGTCCTTGTCGATGCGCCTGGCGAGCCCGGTCAGCACCTTTCCCGGGCCGCACTCGGCGATGCGCGAGGCCCCCTTGCCGGCGAGCGCACGCACGCAGCCGGTCCACTGCACCGGCAGGTAGAGCTGGCGCACCAGCGCGTCGCGGATCGCCTGCACGCCCTGGTGCACTTCCGCGTCCACGTTCTGCACCACGGGCAAGGCGGGTTCGCGCCAGGCCAGGCCGGCCATGGTTTCCGACAGCCGGTTCGCGGCCTCGCGCATCATCGGCGTGTGCGAAGGCACGCTGACGGCCAGTTTCACCGTCTTGCGCACGCCCCGTTCCGCCAGCAGCGCCAGCGCGCGCTCGACCGCCGCGGCATCGCCGCCGATCACGATCTGGCCGGGCGAGTTGTAGTTCGCGGGCACCACCACGTCGCTGTGCGAGGCGGCCTTGCAGACTTCCTCCACCAGCGCGTCCTCGGCACCGATCACGGCCGCCATCGCGCCGGTCCCGGCAGGCGCGGCATCCTGCATCAGCTGGCCGCGGATCCGCACCAGGTGCGCGCCATCCTTCAGCGACAACGCGCCGGCCGCGACCAGCGCGGCGTACTCGCCGAGGCTGTGCCCGGCGAGCAGCGCGGGCTGCGCGCCATCCTGCGCCTGCCATGCGCGCCAGACCGCGACCCCGGCCGCCAGCAGCGCCGGTTGCGTGTACTCGGTACGGTTGAGCTGTTCCTCCGGGCCGCCCTGCGACAGCGCCCACAGGTCGACCCCGGCGCCGTCCGACGCCTCGTCGAAGGTCTCGCGCACGACGCGATGCAGTTCCGAGAGTTCCGCGAGCATGCCCACCGACTGCGAGCCCTGCCCGGGAAACACGAACGCGAGTTGCGGATCGGTCACGCCGGCTTCCGGAGGAAAAACAGGGCGCGATGATACGGGCAAACGCGGGGCCTCGTCTGTACCGAGGCGTATGCCGCGCGGGTACGATCCCTGGAAACCCGGCATCGCCCGGGGCTGCCGTCGAATCCCGGGCGTTTCCCTTCGGGGAGTGCGTGGCGCGCCTGCTGGCAGCGCACCCTCCTCCTGTCACATCGGCCCATCCCATTCGTCATTTCGACCGCAGGGAGAAATCTCGGGGCAGCAGTCCGCAATGCAACGGCAGGGTTTCTCCCTGCGGTCGAAATGGCAGTGGAAGTCGCATCGAAACGACAGATGGCGATGACCCGTCCCCCGGGCGCGCCTGCTGGCACAGGATCAGTAGCGCAGCAGCGCCGAGCCCCAGGTGAAGCCGCCGCCGAAGGCTTCGAGCAGCAGCAGCTGGCCACGCTGCACCTTGCCCGAGCGCACCGCCTCGTCGAGCGCCAGCGGCACCGAACCCGAGGACGTGTTGCCGTGCCTGTCGACGGTGACGATCACGCGCTCCATCGGCATGTCCAGGCGCTTGGCCGTGGCCTCGATGATGCGCAGGTTGGCCTGGTGCGGGATCAGCCAGTCGATGTCGTGGCGGTCGAGGCCGTTGGCTTCGAGCGTTTCCTCGACCACCGAGTCCAGTGCCTTGACCGCGTACTTGAACACGTCGCTGCCGGACATGCGGATGCGCACGCCCGCGTTCTTCTCGTTCTCCCGGAACCCGACCGACACGCCGACGGGGTTCCAGAGCAACTCCTTCTTGCCGCCATCGGCGTGCAGGTGGGTGCTGAGGATGCCGGTCTCGTCATCGGCCTTGAGCACCACCGCGCCGGCGCCGTCGCCGAACAGAACGCAGGTCTCGCGTTCGGTCCAGTCGACCATGCGGGTCAGGGTTTCGGAGCCCACCACCAGCACCGTCTTCGCGTCGCCACAGCGGATGAACTTGTCGGCGACCGAAAGCGCGTACAGGAAACCCGAGCACGCGGCGTTGACGTCGAACGCGCCGCAGCCGGCGATGCCCAGCCGATGCTGCAGCAGGCAGGCCGAGGACGGGAAGATCAGGTCGGGCGTCGTGGTGCCGAGGACGATCAGGTCGATCTCGTCCGCCGCCACGCCGGCCGCCTCCATCGCCCGCAGCGAGGCCTGGAACGCGAGGTCCACCGTGGTCTCGCCTTCGGCGGCGATGTGGCGTTCGCGGATGCCGGTGCGCGACGCGATCCATTCGTCGCTGGTGTCGACGATCTTCGACAGGTCGTCGTTGGTCAGCACCTTGGAGGGCAGGTAGCTGCCGGTACCGGCGATACGGGAATACAGTCGCTCGCTGCTCATCTCGGGGACGGCCCTCGGATCGATGCGGGCGGCCTCCATGCCGCGGGGTCGCCGCAGCGCGGACGCCGTCGGCATGCCGATGTCCACCGGGCCCGCACGCGGGCCCGGACGGGTCAGTCTTCCTCGACGACCTTGACCTTCGGCTGGATCACCTGCTTGCCGCGGTAGTAGCCGTCGGCGGTGATGTGGTGGCGCAGGTGGGTCTCGCCCGAGGTCGGGTCGGTGGCGAGCTGCTTCGCCGTCAGCGCGTCGTGGGAACGACGCATGCCACGACGGGACGGGGTGACGCGGGATTTCTGCACAGCCATGGGATTGCTCCAGGAACGATTCGGTTGTTGCGACTGCTCGGGTCCGCCATGACGGCGCGGAACGCTTCGATTGTGTGGTTCAACTCTGCTTCTTTAGCGCCGCCAGCCCCGCGAAGGGATTGGCACGCACCTCTTCTTCCGCGGACACCGGCCAGTCGCGCTCCACCGCTTCGGAGCCCGGTTTCACCGGCACCACCGGGATGGCGAGGATCAACTCGTCCTCCACCAGTTCCAGCGGCCGCAGCACGCCGTCCTGCGGCACCAGCAGCGGCTCGTAGCCGGCCGGCAGCCCGGCCTCGTCCGCCTCGTCGCGGATCAGGCCCAGCCGCTGCACCGACCGCACCGGGAACAGGAACGGCTGCAGGGTGCGCTGGCATTGCAGCGGCAACTCCGCATCGATCCTCAGTTCCAGGTACGGGACCTGCATGGTGTCGCGATCGAACCCGAGCGCGAAGACCACCTCGCCCCCGGTGCCGGACAGCGCGTCGCGCAGCCTCGCCAGCGCGGACAACGCGACCCGGCCTTCGAATTCCCGCCGCGAGGCAACCATTCGCCAGGCGTCCAGGGTCTCGGGCATTTCCGCGGACATAAGCCGCTGAATTTTAAGGATGCCGGCTGGCCCTGTCAAACAGGCCCCGGATCGGCAACTCCCTGAAGCGGCAGGGAATTTGCCGCCGCTGCCGGCCCGGGGCAGACTGCACCCCCGCCCCGGGAGCGTCATTGTGACCCTGTTTGCCCTTTCCCTGCTGCTGGTCGCGGCCATGCTCGCGCTGTCGTTCTGGCTGCGCCGCCGGGGTGGGCGCCGCAACCGGGCGATGGCGCAGCTGCTGGATTCGGCCGATGCGCTGGAGGACCGGCTGCGGGCCGCGCGCTCGGAGATCGAGGCGATCGCCGGCGACGAGCAGAACCCGGTGCGCGAGGCGATGCAGGAAATGCTGCGGCAGCGGCTGTGGCTGCAGTTGCACGGCCGGGAGGCGTCGCTGGAGCAGCTCGATACGGTGCGCGCCTCGATCGATGCGGCCCGCGACAACATCGAGACGCAGCTGCTGCAGATCGAACGCGCACGCGCGTCGTTGCACTGAACGGCGACCCGGACCGGCATGCCAGGGCTCGTCCTCGCCTCCACGTCGCGCTATCGGGCGGAACTGCTGGCGCGCCTGCGCCTGCCGTTCGACACCGCGCGACCCGACGTCGACGAGCGCCCCCTGCCCGGCGAAGCGCCCGGCTCGCTGGCGCTGCGCCTGGCGGGCGCCAAGGCCGAGGCGGTCTCGGCGCGGCGGCCGGATGCGGTGGTGATCGGTTCCGACCAGGTCGCGAGCTGCGACGGCCAGGTGCTCGGCAAGCCCGGGACGCACGAGGCGGCGATCGCGCAACTGCAGGCGATGTCCGGGCGCGAGGCGGTGTTCCTGACCGCGGTGGCGGTCGCGGGCCCCGACGGCGCGACCGGCCATGCGCTGGACACCACCACGGTCCGCTTCCGCCCGCTGGGAGACGACGACATCGCCCGCTACGTCGAATTCGAGCAGCCGCTCGATTGCGCGGGCAGCTTCAAATGCGAGGGGCTCGGGATCGCGCTGTTCGACGCGATCGACACCCGGGACCCGACCGCTCTCGTCGGCCTGCCGCTGATCGCCACCGCGCGGTTGCTGCGCGCCCGCGGTTTCGCCATTCCCTGAGTTCCCCCGAAGCCTCAGTCCGCGGCGTCGACCCGGATCGGGACTTCGCTCCAGTCCTCCACGCTGCCGTCGGCGCCATGCAGGCGCAGCCCCAGCCAGCGGCGTCCCGTCGGGATCGTCCCAGCTTCGAGCTTCGCGCGGAAGCCCACGGCGGGGTGCCGCGGATCGGTGGAAATCTTCCAGTACGTCGCCGTCCCCGGGCTGGCCAGGCCGTACTCGGCCACGGCCGCCGGACGCCCGTCGACCAGCACCTCGACCTTCGCCAGACCGACGCCATCCTTGAACGCCCAGCCGGCCACCTCGAAGTCGCCGGATACGGCGCCGCCGGAGGGCGGGGTGTCGATCCACGCCATCGCCGGGGTGACGCACGCGCGCTCCTCTTCGCCCGCCTTCGGCGCGTGCGGCAACCCCTCCGGCCACGCCAGCAGCAGGAAGCGCTGGCGGCCGTGGTCGACGTTGAGCACGCGTGGCGCAGGCAGCGGGCCGAGCAGCCGGCACAGTGCGTGGTAACGCGCCAGCAGGTCGCGGTAGGGCACGTCGCTCGTGCCGACGACCAGCAGTAACGGCTTCCCGGCCAGCGCTTCGCGCGAAGTGACCTCGAGCCCCCACAACTGCAACTGGGGTGCGCGGCCGTGTGCGCGGTTGAGCGGATGGTCGAGCACCGGAATGTCGGTTTCGCCGAGCGCGAACCCCAGTTCGGCGCCGATCTTGAAGTTGTCGGCCAGCAGCCGGGTGTCGGCGGGCAGCCCGGCGCGGGCGCGACGCACCTCGTCGGCCAGCACGTCCCAGCCCGCGAAATTGGACGGATACCACTTCAGCGCGGCCGCGCGCGCGCGCAGCTCCGGCGTCGACACCGCGACGTGGTAGCCCAGCACCGCCACCAGCCCGACCGCCGCCAGCGACCAAGTCGCGACGCGCACCGCCCTCGGCCAGCCGGCGATCGCCGCCGGCAGCAGCGGCAGCAGCGCGACATAGCCCGGCAGCGGCCAGTGGAAGCTGACCCGCTCGGTGTCGGCGAAGAAGCCGAGCCCGAAGAAGCCGACGATGACGATCGCACCGCTGAGCGCCAGCAACCGCAGCGCCGGATCGTCCGCGCGATGGAACTTCCACGCGGCCCACAGCAATGCCACGAACAGCAGCGGCGTCACCAGCGCGGCCTGGATGCCGAGAAACGCGACGCCATCCGGATGCAGGGCCCAGGGATGGCGGTCCACGAGCTGGAAGCGCAGTCCGGCCTCCGCGTTCTCGATGTTCCAGGCCAGCAGCGGCATCCATGCCGCCGCGCCGAAGGCGATCGCGATGATCAGACGCGGATCGCGCAGCAGCTCGCGTCCCCGCGCGATCAGCAGCAGCGCGACGAAGCCCGCGCCGATCGCGGCGATGAAGCGATAGTGGCTCAGCGCGCCGATCGCCAGGGCGAACGCGAGCTGCACGGCGTTGGCGTGGGTCACGCCGCGGAACATCCTCGTCAGCGCGTCCAGGGCAAGCAGTGTCGCCAGCGCCATCAGCACGTCCGGCAGCGCCATCACTCCGATCATGCCGAACAGCGGCAGCACCAGCGCGGCGCAGCCGGCGGTCCAGGCCTGGCGCTCATCGAACTGGCGTCGGGTGATCGCCACCACCAGCCAGGGCAGCAGCGCCGACACCAGCAGGAACAGCGATCGCGCCGCGAGCACTCCGTCGCCGAACAACGTGCCGCCCAGGCGGATCGTCCAGGCGGTGAGGCCCGGCAGGTCCGAGTAGGCCCACGCCAGGTGGCGACCTTCCTGCCAGTAGAACGCCTCGTCGACGAACAGCGGCAGGCGCGCGGCCACCACCAGCTTGACCAGCACGACCGCCGACCAGAGCGTGATGAACGCCGCACGCATGCCTTCCCGTTCCCGCATTGCTACGCAACCCCGCTACACTCGAATCCGTATCGAAAGGAGTGCGCCGTGCCCGCCGCCATCCACGAACCGGCCATGCTAACCGACCGCGATCAAGACGCGTTGACGGCGGCGCAGGCCCAGGTGAACGGATTCGTGCTCGGCAAGGCGCACGAAGTGCGGCTGGCGTTCGTCGCCCTGCTGTCGGACGGACACCTGCTGATCGAGGACCTGCCGGGACTGGGCAAGACCACGCTCGCGCATGCGCTCGCCGCGACCCTGGGCCTGGGCTTCCAGCGCGTGCAGTTCACCTCGGACCTGCTGCCCTCGGACATCGTCGGCGTGTCGATCTTCGACGCGCAGGCGCGGCGGTTCGAGTTCCACCCCGGCCCGGTGTTCGCCAACGTGCTGCTGGCCGACGAGATCAACCGCGCGCCACCGCGCACCCAGAGCGCGCTGCTCGAGGCGATGGCCGAGCACCAGGTGACGGTCGACGGCACCACCCACCGCCTGCCCGAGCCGTTCTTCGTCATCGCCACCCAGAACCCGGTGGACCTGTCGGGCACCTATCCGTTGCCGGATTCGCAACTCGACCGGTTCCTGCTGCGGCTCACGCTGGGCTATCCCCACGAGGATGCCGAGCGCGCGCTGCTCTCGGGCGAGGACCGGCGCGAGCTGATCGCGCAGGCCATGCCGACGCTCGGCGCCGAGGACGTGCTGCGCCTGCGTCGCGCGGTCGCCGGCGTGCACGCCGGCGAAGCGCTGGTCGCCTATGTGCAGGCGCTGCTGGGCCGCAGTCGCCACGCGGCGGGCGTCCGCGTCGGTCTTTCGCCGCGCGCCGGCATCGCACTGCTGCGGGCGGCGCGCGCGTACGCGATGCTGCAGGGGCGCAACCATGTGCTGCCCGAGGACGTGCAGGCGCTTTTCGCCCCGGTCGCCGCGCATCGGCTGGTGCCCGGAAGCGAGGCCGGCGATGGCGCCGCGCTGGCCGAATCGATCCTGCGCGGCGTGCCGGTGGACTAGGCCGGGGCGATGCCACCGTTCCGAGTCCCTGTGGCCATGCGCGTCGGCCCGGCGCGGTCCGGACGCGAGTCGCGACGCCGTACGATCGTCGCATCGAACTCGCCGATCGCGCCACACGCCGGACGGACCGGCACGCGGCGCGCGACGGCCGCCGCCGTCTTCGGACGCTGATGCCGGCTGGCCTGCGGCAACGCCTGCGCGCGCGCTTCGACGCATGGGTGCGCAGGCGCACGCCGGAATCGCTGCCGGTGCGCTTCGACCGCCACCGGATCTACGTGCTGCCCACGCGATTCGGCGCGTTCTTCGCGATCCTGCTGCTCACGATGGGCGTCGGCGCGCTCAACTACAACAACAATCCTGCGTTGCTGCTGTGCCTGCTGCTCGCCGGGGCCGCCGTGGCCAGCCTGCTGCAGGCGCAGCTCCAGCTCGGCGGGCTGGAGATCCACGCCATCGGCGCCGAACCGGTCGCCGCGGGGACGCCCCTGCAGTTGCGGATCCATGCACGCGCGCCGGCCGGACGCGCGCGGCGCGGGCTGCGGGTCGACTGCGGCGCCCAGTCGGCCGTGCTGTCGCTGGACGACGGTGCAGGCGAAGCGGTGCTGTCGATCCCCACGTCGCGGCGCGGCTGGCTGGCGCCCGGGCGGCTGCGCATCTCCACCACGCGTCCCCTCGGGCTCGCCCGCGCCTGGGCCTACGCCTGGGCCGACAGGCCGCTGCTGGTCTACCCGGCGCCGGAAGCCGGCAGCCCCCCGCTGCCGTATGGGCTTGGGGAAAGCCAGCAGTCGCGCCTGCACCCGGCCGGCGACGACGTGCACCATCTGCGCGACTGGCGCCACGGCGACAGCCGCCGGGCGGTGGCGTGGAAGGCGTCGGCGCGTCGCGATGCGTTGCTCGTGCGCGAGTTCGAGCAGCCGCTGGGCGCCGACGTCGTGCTGGACTGGAACACGCTCTCCACGCTGGCCCGTGAAGACCGGATTCGCCGACTGGCGGGCTGGGTCGACGAGGCGGAACGCGAGATGCGGCGCTACAGCCTCTTGCTGCCCGGCCACACGGCGATCGGTCCGGGTACCGGGCCCGCGCATCGCCACGCCTGCCTGCGTGCGCTCGCGTTGATGCCCGGGGAGACGGATGCCGATGGCGCGCACTGAATCGCCTCCGCTCTCGACCACGGCGCGCGCGTGGGCGCTTGCCGCAGGCGCCGCGTGCCTGATGCCGCTGTTGCCGCAACTGCCCGCGCCGATCGCGATCGGCAGCGTCGCGCTGGGCCTCGCGATGGGTGCGCTGTCCTGGCGGCGACCGTTGCCGGGCTGGCTGCGCATGCTGCTGGCATTGGCGCTGGTGGGCGCCGTGCTGGGCATGTTCCGCTTCGCACTGGGCCGCGACGTCGCCTGCGCGCTGCTTGCGGTGATGCTGGCGCTCAAGCCCGGCGAGCTGGTCACGTTGCGCGACGCGCGCAGCCTGGTGGGGTTCGCGCTGTTCGCGCCGTTTTCCACGTTCCTGCTCGACCAGGGCCCGGTCTCGCTGCTGCTGGGCCTGGCGGGCGTGACGCTCGCGCTGGTCGCGCTGCTGCAGTTGTCCGAAGACGAGTCGGGCGATACTACACCGGTCCGGCCATGGCGGCGCGTCGTGGCGGTATTGCGCCTGGGAGCGATCGGGCTGCCGCTGGCACTGGCGACGTTCTGGTTGTTCCCCCGGATCGGGTCGCCGCTGTGGGGAATACCGGAACGCGCCCTGGCGCGGCCCGGCCTGTCGGAGGAGATGCGACCCGGAGAGTGGGTCGATTTCATGACCGACGATCGCCCGGCGCTGCGCGTGTCCTTTACCGGCCCGACGCCGGCCACCACGCAGATGTACTGGCGCGGCCCGGTGCTGATGGACTACGACGGACGGAGCTGGACGCGTTCGCGCTGGCTTCGCGGCATCCCCGTTCCCGCCACCACCCGCGCGCCTTTGGCCTGGGACTACGAGATGGAGGTCGAACCGACCGAGCGTCGCACGCTGGTCGCGCTGGAGTTGCCGGACGTGGTGCCCACGGGCACCCGCGTCGCGTGGGACCACGTGCTGCAGGTGGACGCGCCACTGTCCCGGGTGACCCGCTGGCGCATGCGCGCGGCGCCGCCGCGCACGTTCGAGCCGCAGTTGCCGGTCTTGATCCGGCAAAGCGCGCTGCGCCTGCCCGAAGGCTACAACCCGCGGACGGTGGCGCTCGCGCGCGAGTGGCGCCGCGAACTGGGTGTCGGCAACGACGCCGCACTGGTCGATCGCGCCATGGACATGATCCGGGCGGAATTCGGCTATACCCTCGACACACCACTCCCGGGCCGCCATGCCGCCGATGAATTCCTGTTCGACTGGAAGCAGGGCTTCTGCGAACACTTCAGTTCGGCGTTCGTGATCCTGATGCGCGCGGCGGGGATTCCCTCGCGGGTGGTGACCGGCTACGTCGGCGGCTACCGCAATCCGATCGGCGGCTACTGGATCGTGCGGCGCCAGGACGCACACGCCTGGGCGGAAGTCTGGCTCGAGGGCCGCGGCTGGGTGCGGGTCGATCCAACCGCAGCGGTCGCGCCCGAACGCATCTACGACACCATCGACGACCGCGCCGACGGCGGCGGTTTCGGCGGGCTGCCGGGCGTCACGCCCATGCTGGACCTGGGCGACTGGCTGCGCCGCGGCTGGAACGATCTCGTGCTCGGCTTCGACGCCACTCGCCAGTTGGCGATCCTGCGTCCGATCGGCCTGGACCGGGCCGGCGCGCGCGGCCTGGTGGGCCTGTTCGGCGCCTGTGCGGTTCTCGCACTGGGCTGGATGCTGTGGCTGACCGCACGCGCCGAGCGCAGCGGCGATCCGGTGCTGCGCTCCTGGCGTCGACTCGGCGCACGCTACGCCCGCCTCGGGTTGGGCCGCGAGGCCCACGAGCCGGCCCAGCAGTGGGCGCGGCGCGTGGCTGCGGCCCGGCCCGCCGACGCCGAGGCCCTGCTCGCACTCAGCGCGCGTTTCGCGAAATGGCGCTACGCTCCACGCATCGATGGGGACGATCCGCGCCCGCTGATCCGCGAGCTGCGCAGATACCGCCCCGCATGAACCGCCCCCCGGAGCCGCCGCCATGACCGTCCGCCTGCTCGTTCCCGCCGTGGCGACCCTGCTGCTGGCCGCCTGCGCCTCCCAGCCCAGGCCTTTGCAGGGCAGTTACAGGGAGGCCACGCCGCACGCACTGATGCAGTCCGACGGCAGCGGCACGCCGGTGCGCTGGGGCGGCCGCATCGTGCAGGTGGAGCCGCGCGCCGACGAAACCTGCTTCGAGATGATCTCCACGCGCCTGACCGCGACCGGGCGGCCGTACTGGGCCAGCGACGACACCAACGGCCGCTTCATCGCCTGCCGCACCGGCTTCTACGACCCGGCGGTGTTCGAGGTCAATCGCGAAGTCACCTTCACCGGCCGGATCAGCGGCTACGAGACCCGTCGCATCGGCGAGTACGACTACCGCTTCCCCAGGGTCGCCGCCGACGTCGTCTACCTGTGGCCCAAGCGCGATGCGGTCAACGTCATCACCCGGCCCGAGCCGTGGCCGTGGTGGGGCTGGTGGTGAGAGGAGCCGTGATCGGAGGATTGGTGATTCGTGATTCGTGAAAAGCGGTCCGCAGGTGCTGTCTCTTCGAATCACGAATCACCAATCACCGCCCTCACGCTCCGAACCGCCCCAGCGGCGCACCCGCCAGCAGGTGCAGGTGGATCTGGAACACGGTCTGGCCGCCGTCGCCATTGCAGTTCATGACGATACGGTAGCCCTCTTGGTCGAAACCCTGGGCCTTGGCATAGCGCGCCGCCGCCAGCGCGAGCCGGCCGACCACCTCGGGCCTGTCCGCCGGAACCTCGTTGAGGGTCGCGAACGTTTCCTTCGGCACGAACAGCACGTGCACCGGCGCCTGCGGCGCGATGTCGCGGAAGGCGATGACGTGCTCGTCCTCGAACACGATATCGGCGGGAATCTCGCGGCGGATGATCTTGTGGAAGAGGGTGGGCATGGCTGGCCGGGAATCGGGAATCGGGAATCGGGAATCGGGAATCGGGAATCGGGAATCGGGAATCGGGAATCGGGAATCGGGAAGAGCATACCCCGCACCTGTATTGTCCAGCCGAAGACCCGTCCGGTTCGATTCGCCTCCGTAGCGGATCCGGAGAATCGCTTTTCCGAATCCCCGATCCCTGATCCCCAATCCCGGCTCTAAACCATCTCGCTGCGCGAGCCGAACGCGTGCGACAGGGTGCCCCGGTCGACGTACTCGAGTTCACCGCCCAGCGGCACGCCATGCGCCAGCCGGCTCGGACGCGCGCCGTGCTGGCGCGAGAGCTGGGCGAGGTAATGCGCGGTGGCCTCGCCTTCCACGGTAGGGTTGGTGGCGATGATCAGTTCCTGCACCTGCCCCTCCTGAAGCCGGTCCGACAGGCGGTCGAGGCCGATCTCGCGC
Source organism: Luteimonas saliphila (assembly GCF_016774335.1). Classification (GTDB taxonomy): domain Bacteria; phylum Pseudomonadota; class Gammaproteobacteria; order Xanthomonadales; family Xanthomonadaceae; genus Luteimonas; species Luteimonas saliphila. The sequence goes on from NZ_JAETWA010000013.1 coordinate 65,309, forward strand.
GGGCCGATGCCGTCGAGCGGGCTCAGCCGCCCCTGCAGCACGAAGTAGAGGCCGCGGTACCCCGTGGCCTGCTCGATCGCGAGCCGGTCGGCCGCCGATTCGACCACGCACAGCTGGTGCGCGTCGCGCACGGCACTGGCGCAGGTGGCGCAGACCTCGGTTTCGCTGAAGTCGCGGCAGCGCGCGCAGTGGCCCACGCGTTCAACCGCCTCCGACAGGACCGAGGCCAGCCGCCGCCCGCCCTCGCGCTCGCGCTCGAGCACGTGGTAGGCCATGCGCTGCGCGGTCTTCTGGCCCACGCCGGGCAGGATCCGGAAGGCTTCGATCAGCTGTTCGAGGAGGGAGGACATCGGCAGGCCGTGACTGGTCGATTGGCGATTGGTGATTGGTAACCGCGACGTCGCTTGGCTGATCTTCGAATCACCAATCACCAATCACCAATCGCCGCTCCTCTCAGAACGGCAGTTTCATTCCCGGCGGCAGCGACATGCCGGCGGTCGCGCCGGCCATCTTCTCCTTCGAGGCGGCGTCGATCTTGTTCGAGGCGTCGTTGAAGGCCGCCGCCACCAGGTCTTCGGCCATTTCCGGGTCGGACAGCACGCTCGGGTCGATCCGCACCTTGCGGCACTCCTTGGCGCCGGACAGGGTCACGGTGACCATGCCGCCGCCGGCGCTGCCGGCGACTTCGAGCTCGGCGATCTCCTGCTGCACGCGCTGCATGTTCTCCTGCATCTTCTGCGCCTGCTGCATCAACTGGGCGATGTTTCCACGCATGCTGGTTCTCTAGCCTTCGTCGTAGGGTCGGATGGAATCGGGGACGAGCTTCGCACCCTGCTGCTGCATCAGCCGCTGCACGTTCGGGTCGGACAGGAACGCGCTTTCGGCGGCGGCCTGGCGCGCATCACGCTGGCGCACGTTGCGGGCGTGCAGGGTCTCGCCGGTGGCGGGCGCATCGTCGTCGAAGCGGATCTGCGGCGTCGCTCCGAGCGCGGGAGTCAACGCATTCGCCAGTTGCGAGACCAGGAACGGCGTCTTCAGGTGGTCGTCGCTGGCGGGCAGCGACAGGCGCAGGGTCCCGCCGTCCCAGCCGACGAACGCAGCGTGCGCGGCGAGCTCGCGGACCGGACCGCGCAGGCCAAGGCCGGCGACGAGGTCGAGCCAGCCCGGGGCGTCGAGCGGGCCATGCTTCGCAGCGGCGCCAGCGCCGGGCTCCTCGATCGGAGACGACGGCAGGGCGTCCGCAGGGGTTGCGCGGAAGTGCATGTCCGGTGCCGGGCGCACGATCGTTGCGGGCGGCGCGTCGCGCACCGGTTCGGCGGGCGACGCCGCTACACCAGGGACGCCGGTTCGCGGCGTCGCCGAGGCGCGCTCCGGGTGCGTTGGCGCGAGGCGGTCAGGCGCCTGCCGGGTGGATGCCCGGGTCATGTCCGAGTCCATCGCCGCACGCGCCGCGGCGGCCGCCGACCCCTCGGCGCGTGGCCGCGCCGGCATGGCGGGCGCGGCTGTCGCCTGCGCGTCGGCTTCGACCGGGCGGAACGCCAGCATCCGCAGCAGGCTCATCTCGAATCCGGCGCGCGGGCTCGGCGCCAGCGGCAGGTCGCGTCGGCCGCCCAGGGCCATCTGGTACCAGAGCTGCACCAGTTCCGGCCGCAGCGCCGAGGCCAGCGTTTCCACGTCGAAGCCGTCGCCCTCGGCGGTCGCCGCGGGCACGAGCTGCTTCACCTGGATCCGGTGCAGCGCCCCGGCCAGCGCATCGAGCACGCCGGCCCAGTCGGGCGAGACCTCCGCCAGCGCGGCCACCTCCGCCATGAGCCGCTCGCCGTCCCCCGTCGACAGCGCTTCGAGCAGCGCGCCGATGCGGGTGCGGTCGACAGTGCCCAGCATCTTTCCCACCACCTCGTCCGACAGCGCACCGCCGGAATAGGCGATCGCCTGGTCGAGCAGCGACAGGCCGTCGCGCAGGCTGCCGTCGGCGGCCTTCGCCAGCTGGCGGATCGCGCCCGGTTCGGCGTCGATGCCTTCGGCGCCGAGGATCATCTCGATCTGGCCGCGGATCTGTTCCTCGTCCAGGCGCTTGAGGTTGAACTGCAGGCAGCGCGAGAGCACGGTCACCAGCAGCTTTTCCGGATCCGTGGTCGCGAACAGGAACTTCACGTGGCCCGGCGGTTCCTCCAGCGTCTTGAGCAGCGCGTTGAACGCCGGCTTCGACAGCATGTGGACTTCGTCGATCAGGTAGACCTTGTAGCGGCCGCGCGAGGGCATGTACTGCGCGTTGTCGATCAGGTCGCGGACGTTGTCGACGCCGGTGTTGGAGGCGGCGTCGATCTCGAGGAGGTCGATGTAGCGGCCGGCGTCGATCGCCAGGCAGGTCTCGCATTCGCCGCAGGGATCGGCGCCGGTGCCCTTCTCGCAGTTCAGGCTTTTGGCGAAGATCCTCGCGATCGTGGTCTTGCCGACACCGCGGGTGCCGGTGAACAGGTAGGCGTGGTGGACCCGGCCCGAATCGAGCGCGTTGGAGAGCGCCCGGACCACGTGTTCCTGGCCCACCAGCTCGGCGAACCGCTTGGGACGCCACTTTCGGGCGAGGACGAGGTAGGACATGCGCCCATTGTGCCGCGCCCCGGAAAAATCTGCCTGTCCGGGCACGGAATGCGCTGCCGTGCGGAGGAAACGTCCATTCGCATGATCCGGCGCACTCGACTCCGCGGCATTCCCCGGATGCGGCCTGCGGCCATATCCGGGCGACGCGGCGCGGGCGCACGGCCGTAGCCCGGGTAAGCGCAGCGCACCCGGGGCGCCAGGGCTACGGCCAGCCGTTCTCGCGGGCGAGACGGTCGGCCTCGACGCGGTGGCCGACGCCCAACCTCGTCCGATCCTCCCCGGAGCTGAACTCCTCGCCCCCAAAAAGGGACCTGCGACTCGCTTTAACGCCACGCGGCCGCTAAAATCACCGGTCCGATCGGGGGGCAGGATGGCCGCCCGGGCGGGAACGGAGAGGTGTCCGAGTGGTTGAAGGAGCACGCCTGGAAAGTGTGTAAGCGTCTAAACCGCGCTTCGGGGGTTCGAATCCCCCTCTCTCCGCCAGTTTCAAGTGGTGTGGTGGTTCGGGTCGCGTGGGTTTCGCCGGCGGCTCCGGAGTGGGGGTGAGAACCCCCGCGGGTTCGACAAACCGCGCAGCGGTTTGCACGGCGAAGCCGCCCGAAGGGCGAGGCGCGCAGCGCCGAGTGAATCCCCCTCTCTCCGCCAGATTCATGAAGCGCCCCGGCAGGGGCGTTTCACATGTCCAGTCCTATGGTGGCCCCGTCGGCCCCTCGCGACGCTAGATCGAAAACCCCGCCAGGGCCGGAAGGCAGCAACGGTATCGATCGACGCGGGTGCCGAGGCAAGCTGGCGGGGCCATCGCCATTTCTGGCGCAGCGAACCGCGGCCATTCCCTGCCCCTGCCCGCGGCGACGTCGAGGATGCACGTCAGCAGACGAATTCCCGCCGCGCGGCCATCGCCATCATTTCCCCGACGCCAGCTCCACCTTCGGCTTGCCGTCCTGCTGGCTGAACGCGAACGCGTAGGACAATCGCAGCGCCACCGGCGTCTCCACCGCGTCCGCCTCGGCACAGGCATCCGCCACGGCGCGGCCGTCGGGCGTGCGGCAGACCAGTGCGGGGTCGTAGCGCCACAGGCGCACCGCCTGCGCGACAGCGTCGGCGAAGCGAGTGGCGTGCTGCGGCTCCGCCAGCGCGCGGCAGCTTTCGTCGCTGCGGGGGGACACGTCGGTAACGCTTCCCTCGCTGCCGATATCGACTTCCACGCACAGTTCCACCGGCGGCAGGCGCAGCGCCAGAACGTCCGCTGGATAGGCGGGCATCGGCGACTCCAGCAACTGCGGGAAAACGAACGCCTGGCTGGCATCGAGCTGCATGCGCGCCGCGCCGGCGGGCGGAGGCATCAGCGCCACATCCACATTTGCCACGGGCTCGGGCGGCTCGGCCGGCAACGTCCTGCAGCCGGTGGCGCAGGCCAGGCCGAGGAACATCAGCAGGTGGGCGCGCATTCTGTATCTCCGTCCATGGTGCGAGGTCTCCGTCGCCGCTACGGCACGATTCCCAGGGCGTCGGGCTGGCGCCCGGTCGCCCAGAAGTCGAGCACGCGCCACTCGTCGGCGTCGATGACGGCGATGCGGTCGGCGCCACTGATCGCGACATAGATGCGCGGCCGCGCGGGATCGGCGATCACGCCGATCGGCATCGGACCCTGGCCGAGCATGCTCTGCCCGGTCTCCGCGCCTTCGGGCTGCAGCGCGACCGTGGCCACCAGGCGGTGGTCGGTGGCGTCGAACACGCTCATGCTCCCGGACATGGCGTTGGTCACCAGCGCATGGCGGCCGTCGGGCGTGAACACGACGCGGATCGGAAAGCCCTTGCTCGGGAGCGTCGCGATCGTCTCCAGCGTGTCCGGATCGTGCACGGTCACCGTGTCCTCGGCGCGGTTGGTCACCCAGACCCGGCCGTCGGGCGCGACCTCGATGCCTTCGGCGCCGTCGCCCGCCGGAACCTCATGCGTCTTGCGGCCGGTGGCGAGGTCGATGCGCGCCACCGTACCGGCGGCGATCTTGCTGACGTACGCGGTCTCGCCATCGCCCGCCAGCGCGACCATGTGGCCGACGCCGTCGCCCACCTCGATCGCCTGCGCCACTTCGCCGGCCTCCAGATCCACGCGCAGCAGCGAGCGGCTCTGCTCGGTGGTCACCAGTGCGTGTCCATCGGCCAGCAGGCGGATGCCATGCGGGCGGGCGTGTCGGCCCATGTCGATCGAGCGCAGCACCTTGCCTGCGCCCGGATCGAGCACGGTCAGCGAGTGGCCGGCCTGCTGGTGCCCGTAGTCGGTGACGACGGCGAGGCGGCCATCGGGCGACACGGCGATCTCGTGCGGCCCCTGCCCGCTGGCGATCTCGCCCAGGCGGCGACCGTCCTCCAGCGACAGGCGCCAGACGGTGTCGTCGCTCTTGTTGCCGACCAGCAGCGTGCCCTGGGCAAGCGCCGCCACACACGCCAGGCAGAGCGACAGTCCCAGCAGAAACAATGTGAATCGCTTCATGACAACCTCTGCGTAGCCAACGACATGGAATGGACCGGGGAGCAACGAACTCTGCGGAACGGCTGCCCGCTACCGCTGCCCGTGGCGACGGTGTCAGCCCCCGGAGTCTGTGGGATGAGTTTGGCGCGGATGCAGCCAGTCCGACCTGCCATCGGTATAGCGCTCGTGCTTCCAGATCGGCACCCGGGATTTCACCTCGTCGATGATCCAGCGGCATGTGTCGAAGGCCGCGTCGCGGTGCGCGGCGCTCACGCCGACCCAGACCGCGAGCTCGCCGATCGGCAGGTCGCCCACGCGGTGCACGCAGCACGCATCGAGCGCACCGAATTTTTCCAGCGCCTCGAGCACGATGCGCTCGCCTTCGGCTTCGGCGAGCGCGACATAGGCTTCGTAGCGCAGCCCGTCCACCGGGCGGCCGTCGTTGTGGTTGCGCACCCAGCCTTCGAAGGCGGCGAACGCGCCTGCGCGTTCGTGCAGCAGGCGCGCGCGCAGCGGCGCGATGTCGATCGGTTCGGCGGCGATGCCGAAACGGTTCACCGCCGAGGCTCCGGCAATGCGCGGCGCGGATCCATCATCCCGGCCCGCCCGCACGCGTGCGGCCGACGAGGCGCCCGCAACGCCGGCCCGGGGCTAGCCACCCGACACCGGTGGAATGAAGGCGACCTCGGTCCCGTCGCGAACCGCGTCCGTCCAGGCGGCGAACGCGCCGTCCACCGCGACGCGCAGATGCGCCAACGGCAGCACGAAGCCGTGGCGCAGGCGCGTTTCCTCGTACAGCGCCGCCAGGTCGGGCGCAGCGGACTCCAGCGTTTCCGATGCGGCGCCGGCCGCATCGCGCAGGCTGGCGAAATAGAGTAGCGTGACCCGCGCCATCAGCCCACCTTCCCGACATCGCGCTTGCCGCCGCGCTTGCCGACCAGCTTCGCCGGGCCGATCACGATGGCATGGGAGAGGGCCTTGCACATGTCGTACACCGTCAACGCGGCCACGGTGGCGCCGGTGAGCGCCTCCATCTCCACACCGGTGCGATGGGTGGTCGTGACCAGGCATTCGATCCGCAGTTCGCGCTCGCCGCGCCAGTCGATCGCGATGCGCACGCCTTCGATCGGCAGCGGGTGGCAGAACGGGATCAGTTCGTGGGTGCGCTTGACCGCCATCGTGCCGGCGATCACGGCAGTGTCGACGATCCCGCCCTTGGCGCTGCGCAGGCCGGACGCGTGCAGTTGCGCGGCGACGTCCGCGGGAAAGCGCACGCGGCATTCGGCGAGCGCGCGGCGCGTGGTCACCGGCTTGGCGGACACATCGACCATGGCCGGCCGGCCGTCGGCATCGAGGTGGGTCAACTGCGCTCTCGCTGCCATCGCTGTCTTCACTTCCGGGCGGACTTCGCCAGTGCGGTCGGATCGCCATGCGCGGCGTTCAGCTCGATCGCCGCCGAGACAAGCCGGCGCACCGTCTCCCGGGAAATCTTATCGCCTTCGCACAGCGCCAGGGTCGCCATCTCGTACTTTCCGCCGGGCCTGAGCCGCGATTCGATATCGCGCAGGCGCTGCCCGCGCCAGAAACCGAAGAGCATGCGCGCATCCTCTGCGCGGATCAGGTAAGCAGGCCCGTTCGCCGAGTAGACCAGGTGCCCCCAACGGATGCGTTCCTCGACTTGCGCCGGCTCGAGCGCGATCGCCCGCAAGCGCGATACCAGCGCAAGCCGCCAGCCGTCGAGTGCGGCGACATAGGCGTCGGGACTGGCCGCAGGCAACGCCCTTCTCATCGGCCTCAACCACCCACCAGGAACATTTCCACGTGGCGGCGCGAGGCCTGCGCGCTGCCACGCAGTTCACTGTAACGGTCCGCGCGCGCCGTCCACAAACCCGCGAGGCGCTCGGCCACGGCGAACTCGCCCTGCGCCAGCGTCGGGCGCAGATCGACACCATCGGCCGAGAACAGGCAGGTATGGAGGCGCCCGTCCGCCGAAACCCGGGCGCGGTGGCAGTCGCCACAGAACGGCGCGGTGACCGAACTGACGAAACCGACTTCGCCGCCGCCATCGACGAACGCGTGGCGCTGCGCCACCTCGCCGCGGTAGTTGGCGTCGAGCGCCTGTAGCGGCCAGCGGGCGTGGATTCGGTCGCGCAGCTCCGCCGACGGCACCACCCGTTCGCGTCGCCAGCCGTTGCATGTGCCTACGTCCATGTATTCGATGAAGCGCACGACGTGCCCGCTGCCGCGGAAATATTCGATCAGCGCAAGCGCGGCATCGTCGTTGACGCCGCGCTGCACGACGCAGTTGATCTTGAGCCGACGGAAACCGGCCGTCTCGGCGGCCGCGATCCCGGCCAGCACATCGGCCACCTCGCCACGCCCGCCCGACAACGCGTGGAACAGCGCCGGGTCCAGGGCATCCAGACTGACCGTGATGCGGCGCAGCCCGGCCTCGTGCAGCGCATGGGCGTGGCGCGCGAGCAGCGCGCCGTTGGTGGTCATCGCCAGGTCGTCGATGCCGCCGATGCGCGCCAGCCGCGCCACCAGCGCGGGCAGGCCCTTGCGCAGCAGCGGCTCGCCGCCGGTGATGCGAAGTTTCGTCACTCCCACGCGCGCGGCCCCGCGTGCCAGCGCCTCGATTTCGTCGAACGTCATCCGCCCCGCCGCGTCGAAGCCGTAGTCGTCGGGCACCCGGTCGGCCGGCATGCAGTAGCCGCAGCGGAAGTTGCAGGCCTCGATCACCGACAGCCGCAGGTCGCGCAAGGGCCGGCCCATCCGGTCCAGCGGCGCCGACAGGACTTGCGGCTGCGCGTTCATGCCACGTCGCCGGGTGGCGCAAGCGGCGCTTCGAGCGGGAACGCTTGGCCCATGCGTGCCACGAGGTAACCACGCGCGGCAAGCGCGTCGCCATCGGCCGCGGAGGCGTAGTGGTAGAGCACGCAACGCGCCAGCACGGCAGGCTCGTATTCGCGCTCGAGGTCGGCGATGCCGCTGTGCGAGGGATTGCCGTACAGTCCGCAGTCGTGGGCGATCAGTTCGCCGGCGTCGGCATGCCGACGCAACTGGTCGGGGATCGGACGGGTGTCGCCGCTCCACACCACGCTGCCCGGCAGCCGCAGGCCGAACGCGGTCCCGGGCCAGTGATGGCGCGCCGGGAACACCTCAAGCCGCTGCCCGTCGTGCCAGAACGCGTCGCCCACCGGCACGAGATGGAACGCATCCCAGAAGTTGGCGCCGCCCTCGGCCAGGACGTTCGGATACGCGCCCACCCGCTGGTGCAGCAGCGGCACCACTCCGGCCGGCACGTAGACCGGCATGCGGCCACGGCGGGCGGCGTCGAAGTAGCCGGAGACGAACAGCCGCTCGAACCCGCCGACATGGTCGAGATGGGTGTGGGTGACGAACAGCGCGCGCGGCGGCTCGCCGTACTGCGCCAGGCAGGCGCTGAGGCCTTCGCTGCCGCAATCGATGGTGAGCCACGGCGCGCCGTCGCGCTCGATGGTGGCCATCGGCGAGCCGAGCTCGGTCGCCGAGGCATTGCCCACGCCGTGGAAGCGCAAGGACCACATCAGCACGGCCCTGCCGATGCGGCGGCCGTGGACGCCATTCGATGCGCGTGCGCGATCACGGCTAGTTGCCCTTAGCCCAGCGTGCGTCGTAGGCCTTGCGCAGGCGCGCGAAGCCGGCGTCGACCGCGTCGCGGCGCCCGTCGCCACCCACCTTGTGCAGCGAACGCAGCAGCCGCTGCAGGTTGCGCTCGCGCCAGGCGGTATCGGGGATGTGCATGCGGCTGCGGTCGAAATCGATCATCCAGCCCTTGCCGGCCGGGTCGAAGAGCACGTTGTGCGCGTTCAGGTCGGCGTGGTCGAGGCCTTCGCGATGGAAGCGCGCGACCAGCCGCCCGGTGGTGTCCCACGGCGCGTCCGCGGGCGCGGCCAGCACCAGGTCGGCCAGCGACTGCACGTCCATCAGCCGCTCGACGATGATCCATGCGCGATAGCTGAAACGGCTGCGCAGATAGCACGCGGCGACCGGCTGCGGCACCGGGCACTTGCGCCGCAGCAGTTCGCGCAGCAGCCGGAACTCGGCGAAGCCGCGGGTGCGGTTGGCGCCGCGCCACAGATAGCGGTCGCGGCTGACCTTCGCCGCGAGCCCGCCGCGCAGGTACTGGCGCAGCACGCAGGGGCCGTGGCTGGCCTCGACGAACCAGGCGCCGCCGCGGCCGCTGCCATCCACCTGGCGCGCACGCATGCCCCATTCCTGCGGGTCGAACCAGCGCGGGTCGACTTGCCGCAGTTGCGTCAAGTCGAACAGAATCGCCCCATACTCCCCGCTGCCACGATGATCGTGGAAGGGCGTCAGGCTCTCAGTGGCGTCGAACGCGGCCATCCAGCGAGTCTAACAAGCCGTGACGATCCCCCCCGCAGCCCCCCGCTCGATCTGCCTGCTGCGCCTGTCGGCGCTGGGCGACGTGACCCACGTGCTGCCGCTGGTGCACACGCTGCGGGCCGCCTGGCCCGACGTCGCCCTGACCTGGGTGATCGGCAAGGGCGAGCAGCGCCTGCTGGAGGGGCTGCCCGGGGTCGAGTTCCTCGTCTACGACAAGAAGACCGGGCTGGCCGGCATGCGTGCCCTGCGCCGCTCCCTGCGCGGCCGCCGCTTCGACGCCCTGCTGCAGATGCAGGTGGCGGCGCGGGCGAACCTGCTGTCGGCCTTCGTCCCGGCGCGGCGGCGGATCGGCTACGACCGTGCGCGCTCGAAGGACCTGCACGGGCTGTTCGTGAACGAACGCATTCCCGACCGCCCCGGCATCCACGTGCTCGACGCGATCGGCAGCTTCTGCGAACCGCTGGGCCTGCGCCAGGACGCCGTGCGCTGGGAGATGCCGGTGCCCGACGAGGCCCGCGCCTGGGCCCGCGCGCAGTGGCCGGACGATGGCGCGCCGACCCTGCTGGTCTCGCCCTGCTCCAGCCACGTGCGCCGCAACTGGTTCCCGGACCGGCATGCCGCCCTCGCCGACCACGCCGCGCGCCAGGGCTGGCGGATCGTGCTGTGCGGCGGCCGCAGCGCGCTCGAGCGCGACACGGCCGATGCCATCCTCGCGGCGATGCGCGCGCCGGCGCTGGACCTGGTCGGCAAGGACACGCTCAAGCAGTTGCCCGCCCTGCTTGAGCGCGCGGCGCTGGTGGTCACGCCCGATTCGGGCCCCATGCACATCGCCAATGCCATGGGAACGAAGGTGCTGGGGCTGCATGCGGCCAGCAACCCCGCGCGCAGCGGCCCGTATTCGGACCGTCGCTACTGCGTGGACCGCTACGACGACGCGGCCCGCCGATACCTCGGCAAACCCGCCACGGAACTCGCCTGGGGTACCAAGATCGAGTTCGACGGCGTCATGGACCTGGTCACGGTCGACGACGCGATCGCCGCGTTCGAGCGCTACCGCAGCGACCATCGCTGAGCCGCACGCGGCGCCCCTGCGGGCGTCCTCTCGCCCTCGGCAGTCACCAACGGCAACCGGCTTCACGCCACCATTTCGCGGTATTCGCGACGTGCGACTGCAACTACACGTGCAACGCGATTCTCCGACCCGCCTGTCCGGCACCCGATCCCGGGGGCGAGTCGGCGCCGACCGCCCCCGCAAGCCGGACACTGAAAATAACGCCTGTCTCCGCCCGCGCACCGGCGTAGCCGTTGCCGCGTCGCGACGCGCCGTCCCTCAGGCGCCAGAGCCGGCGCCGTAGTCCTGGTAGGACTTTTCCTCGACGTAGGCCGAGCCCAGCGCCAGGTTGATGTCCTTCTTGATCCGGGCGCGGGTGTCGTTCTCGAAGTACACGCTGCGCGCGAGCCGGACGAACTCCTCGTCGAAGGCCTGGGCCTTCTCCTTCAGGCGGATGTCGTCCTCAATCACCCACAGCCGCTCGTTGACCGCCTTGAGGTCGGCGCGCAGCCGGGCGATGTCGCCGGTGGCGGCCGGGTGCGCCATCCAGGTGTTCTCCAACGCGGCCAGCTCGTTGCGTACGTTCGCCAGCTTGGCCGGGTCCGACATGCGCTCGGACTTGATCTGCAGGATCGCGATCTTGTCGAGCAGTTCGCCGAACGAGACGGGCACGGAAATCTCGGACATGGAGGGGGTTCCGGGGGGAATCGGGCCGACTAGTCTACCCGCCGCGCCTTGTCCACCGGCACCCCGGTCCGTATCATTGCGCCCCCCGGTGTCGAGCACCGGACCGCACGCGACACCAGGTTCCGGAGAGGTGGCAGAGCGGTTGAATGTACCTGACTCGAAATCAGGCAGGCGTTTATAGCGCCTCGGGGGTTCGAATCCCCCCCTCTCCGCCAGATCTCTGAATAAGCCCTTGACCTCCAAGGGCTTTTTCTTTTTTTGGGCAAGTTCTCGACTGGCGGCGACGCAGGTCGGTGTCGCGACGATCACGCCGCGTCGGCACGCTGTGCGACGGCCCGGTCGTCGCGCCGGATCGCGGTCAGGCGCGGCGCTTGCTACGGCGGCGTCGGCGAGGCCCCTGCCGGTTCGGCCGCGGGGCTGTCCCGACCGGCGTCGGCCGGCCCGTTCGAGGCACCGGGCACGACCCGGTGCGGGCCATCGATCCGCGACACCCGCCAGACCGTGTTCGACAGGTCGTCGGCCACGATCAGCGCGCCGCGCGGATCCACGGTCACGCCCACCGGACGGCCGCGGGTGGTGCCGTCGTCGTCGCGGAAGCCGGTGACGAAGTCGACCGGGTCGCCGGCCGGCCGGCCGTTGCGGAACGGCACGAACACCACCTTGTAGCCCACCGGGTCGGAACGGTTCCAGCTGCCGTGCATGCCGACGAACGCGCCGTCGGCGAACTCCGGGCCCATGACCGGACTGGAGAAATCGAGCCCGAGCGCCGCCACGTGCGCGCCGAGGCTGTAGTCCGGCGTGATCGACGCGGCGACCTTGTCCGGATTCCGCGGCCGCACGCGGTCGTCCACGTGCTGGCCCCAGTAGGCCCAGGGCCAGCCGTAGAAGCCGCCTTCGCGCACCGAGGTGAGGTAGTCGGGCACCAGGTCCGGACCGAGTTCGTCGCGCTCGTTCACCACCGCCCACAGCTGGCCGCTGCCGGGCTGGATCGCGAGCGCCGTCGGATTGCGCAGGCCGGTCGCGTAGGGCCGATGCATGCCGGTGGCGGCATCGATTTCCCAGATCATGGCGCGGTCGGCCTCGGCGACCATGCCACGCTCGGTGATGTTGCTGTTGGAGCCGATGCCGACGTACAGCAGGCGACCGTCGGCGCTGGCGGTCATCGCCTTGGTCCAGTGGTGGTTGATCTCCGAGGGCAGCTGCGTGAGCGTCTCGGGCGTGCCGGCGCTGGCCTGGGTCTGGCCGGGCCGGTAGTCGAAGCGCACCACCGCGTCCTGGTTGGCGACGTAGAGATCGTTGCCGACCAGGGCGAGACCGTAGGGCGCGTCGAGATTGTCGGCGAATACCGTCTGCACTTCGTAGGCGCCATCGCCGTCGGCGTCGCGCAGCAGGGTCAGGCGGTCGCCGCTTTCCACCTGCGTGGTCCCGGCCGCCTTGATCGGCCCGGCGATCACGTCCTTGGGCTTCAGGCTCGGCGCATTGCCGCCGCGTCCCTCGGCCACGAGGATGTCGCCGTTGGGCAATACCAGAGTCTGGCGCGGGATCAGCAGGTCGGTGGCGATGGCGCGGATCTCGAAACCTTCCGGCACCGTCGGCAGGCGGTCGCCCCACCCGGCCGGCTCGGCGATGACCATGTCCGGCAGCAGGCCGCGCCGGGGCTCCGGCAGTTCCGGGTTGGGTCCGTACTGCAACGGTGCGGGCTCACGGCCGCAGCCACCCAGCGCGGTCGCCAGCGCAAGCGCAGCGGGCAAGGCCAGGCGGTTCATGGCGTTGCTCCGATGCGTGTGGCCCAGCATCCCAGCCAGGTCGCGAGGCAGGCCAGCACCACGACGATCACCGAAAGCACGAGCCCGCCGGGCATGCTGGCCCAGGCGTCCCGGGCATGCATCAGGGCGTTGAGCAGGCCCGCGAGCCATGTCGCCAGCAGCAGTCCCGCGTGCAGGACCGACTGGCGCGTGCGGCGGGAAGGCAGGAGACCGAAGATCGAACAGGCCAGCGCGACCGCGGACACCACCAGGCCGCCGACGATCAGCCACGACGCGAAATTGTTCCACTGTATTTCGTAGGTCCGCGCATAGGCGACGTCACCCAGCAAAGCGCCGAGGAACAGCGTCACCGCACCGCCGAGCAGCAGGGCGTGGAACGGATGGAACGGATGGAATGCAGGAACATGGGGACGGGCGACGTTCGAGGACATTGCGCGGTTCTCCAGGGCGGGCCACTCGCTGCCGGAGTGCGGGATCGGCCTCGAGACTAGACGAAACCACTTGACGGGGATGTGCACGGCGGCGGATGCGGCGCCACAAGGATGCCGGCGCTCGCCTTCCGCAGACGGAACGCGTCGGCCGGGCCCGTGCGCAGGTGAGCCCGATGCCCGTCCGCTCCCGCCGCGATCGCGCACCTCCAGGCGCGCCGATGCGGCGCGAGACCATGGCCGGGCCGCGACGACCTGGCGGGCGGAAGCGGAAATGCGCGCGTGCGCCCGGCATGCCGCAGGCGGAAGACGCGGCGGCCCGGACGCGGACCCGGGCGTGGCCCGGTCAGGTCGCCCGCGACCGTCGGGACCGGCCAGCACGTCCAACAGTGACGCGTCACCCCGCGGGAAACTGCCGGGTTCGGTCACTTTCCGGCAACGGATTCGCGCACTGCGTTCCGCTTTGGGCGGGCACGGTTCCTGCTATCTATCTGCTGCGACCCGCGGGGAAGGCGGGACGGACACGGCGACAGACGATGATGCGCGTACCCGATTTGCGATTCCGAAAGCTCGGCGAGCAGGCCGGCATCGTGCTGCTGCGGGCGGCGCTGGTGCTGGCGGTGGTCTTCGCGCTGGCGAACTCCTTTCCGGGTTGAGGCCCGGCCCCCACGCGCTCGCTGGCCTGGCGTTGCGGGGCGCACCAGGATCCGGGCGGTCGAAAGATCCCTCGCTGCGCTCGGGATGACAGGTGTCTGATGAGGCGGTCGGGAGGACATCCGGGCCGACCACCCGCAGCCCCGCCCCGGACGGGCACGGGAGATCAATCCCGCAGGGCACGCAGGCCGAAGGGGCCCTGCCATGCCCGGAGTTTCCTCGCAGACGATCGACCCGATGGGTCAGCGTTCGCGGCGATGACAGCGCGCGGGGGCGCTTGGTCGACCGGGCCTTGCGCGAGACCGCCTACTGCGTGGACAGCAGGTCCTGCGCCGCATGCACCAGGTAGATGTAGCTGGCGCCCATGTTGATGACGTACTCGTTCTGTCCCCACAGGAACGGCCAGTCTTCCTTGTTCTCGGGGAAGTCGGGCTTGAGCACCAGCACGCCGGGCACGATGCCGCCGGCGATGAAGCTGAAGTCCGCGCGGTTCATGCCGTAGGCCACCTGCTTGGATTTCGCGCCGACCGCGGAGACGAACGAGATGTTCGAATCCGGATGGGTGCCGTAGAGGTAGTTCAGGCCCTGCAGGGTCGGCTCGATGTCGAACAGGTCCGGGAACGCCTTGTGCAGCCGGTAGTTGGTGGTGGCCATGCCCATCACCGCGCCATTGCCGGCCCAGCCGCCGCGGGTGATCAGCACGCCATAGGGGTTCTCCGCCACCATCTGCGCGCGCTCGGCCTTGAATGCCTCGGCGCGTGCGCGCAGCTTCGCCCGGAAGGCCTCGCCCATGTTCGGCAGCGCCGCGACCGCATACGCGGCGTTGAAGCCGAAGCGCGCGTCGATCGCCGGCCACAGCGCCTCGATGCGTTCGGCGTACTTCGCCTCCCCCGTGCTGAGCAGCAGTTGCACCGCGGCGCGCAGTTCCTCGTCCTCGGGGTCGCCACCGGTGGTGTTGCCGACCCGGAACAGGTTCGGCTCGCGCGAACGCTCGAACTCCCACACCTTCTTCGCCGTGGCCAGGCATTCCTCGGCCAGCGCGTCGTCGTAGCCGCGCAGCGCGCGCCCGGCGGCCGCCAGTGCGGCGGCGGATCCGAAGTTGAGCGCGGTGGTGTTGGTGGTGAACGCGAGCCGGTCGTCGTTCGGCGAATCCGGATCATTCGGATCGTCGACCTTGCCGTCGGTCTTGGTCACCGCGTCGCCGAGATGGGTGTACTGGCCCAGGTCGGGCTCGACGATGCCCGGGATCGCGTGGCCGAACACCCGGTGCTGCGCGATCAGCGCCAGGGTGCCGTGTTCGATCTGCTGCAGCAGGTCCGGCACGCCGTCGGGGCGGTGGATCTCGGCGTGCTGCCTGTCCTGGTCGATGGTGGTCTCGTCGCGCTCCGGGCGGAACTGCTCCCAGGTATCGACCAGCGACATCACGGTGGCGTAGTGGGTCTGGGTGCGGATGTCGTAGTCGCCAGCGTCGTACCAGCCGCCGTAGTTGAGCCCCGGGATGTGCTCGCCTGGCTGGAACGGCGAATCGAGGTCGGGTCCCTGCCCGAACAGGTCGAAGTGTTCCTTGTTCGGCTCCACCTGCCGCGCATCGTCCATGTGCGAGCGGCCATGCCACACCCGGTAGGCCTCGTTGACGAACATGTGGTCCATCTGCACCGGGAAGAACACGTCCAGGGTGGGGTGCCACGCGGTGGCGTAGGCGTCGGCGGCGATCCGGAACGCGTTGCTGCGCTGGCCCGCGGCCTCGATCACGTAGACACCGGGCTCGCGCACGTCGGAGAAGTCGAAGGTGTAGTACTCGTAACGCAGGTACGGGCCCCAGTGCTTCGCCTCCGCGGCATGGGCCTGGTGCTCGCGGCCGTCGGCGTCGATGCGCAGCAGGCGCGCGCGGCCGGGGGCGGCGCCGTTGCGGTCGTTCTCCAGGACCGCGACCTTGCGCTGCGCGGGGTGGTAGCCCACCTGCGAGTGGCCGATCACGGTCTCGCGCGTCCAGCCGGGGACGGTGTTGCCTTCGAGGGTCCATTCGAGCACCACGCCGGTCCTGCCGGCCGGCAGCTCGCCGCGCACCACGTACCAGCCGTTCTGCGCCTGGTTGCGGCCATCGTAGATGCCGAGTTCGCCATCGCGGGAGCGGATGGTGACGCGCCGCTGCGGATCTTCCGGTGCCAGCGTCAGCGTGCGGCCGCTCGCCATCGGCAGGCGCCGCGGCTCGCCTTCGGCATCGCGGCCGGTCGGGCCGGACGGGTACAGCGGCAGTTGCCCGCTGCCGCGGTCGCTCAGCCAGCTCTTGCCCCAGTAGGCCGAGGGCAGGAACTCGAGGTTGAAGCCGGCGCGGCCTTCGAGCGCTGCCGGCAGCGGCTGGTCGAACACCACCTGCAGCCGGACGCCCTCGCCCGCCGGCGCCACGCGGATGCTGTACTCGAACGACTCGGCCGCATAGCCCAGCCGGGTGGTGACCGTGCCGCTGGCGCGGTCGACCTGGCGGTCGACCATCAACGCCACCGGGTCCCACTGCTCGGGGGTCGGGCTCAGGCGCACGTCGCCGTTGGTCGCGGTGCGCACGCCGTGGTGCACCAGCTCCACGCCCGCATGCTTGGAATCGCTGAACAGCCCGTCGTAGTAGTTGTTGAACACCAGCACGTCGAGACCGCGCTTGTGGAAGTACTCGAGTTCGTTGAGCACCGGCGCCTCGGCCGAGGCGGTCACGGGCCAGGCGAGCGCGAGGGCCAGGACGGAGGCGAGCGCGCGGCGTGGGCCGGGCTGCGGACGACGGCTGTACGAACGGATCATGGCATTTCCCCGGGACGGAATGTTAACGCTAACATCGCGCCTCCCGGGCGACTTGACGCAGCGCAGCAACCAACCGCCGCGCGGCCCGGGACGACCGGTGTACGCCGTGTTTCGAAGCGTGCGACCGGCCGCGATCCGCCAGAGCCGGCGTCATCCTGCGCGCGGTGGCGAAGCGGCATCCCCTGGGCTCGCTCCGCGCGGCCGTCCTCAACCGCGCGGGTGATGCGTGGCGTGCAACTGCCGCAGCTTCTCGCGAGCCACCAGCGTGTAGATCTGCGTGGTCGATAGCGAACTGTGGCCCAGCAGCATCTGCAACGCGCGCAGGTCGGCACCATGGTTGAGCAGGTGGGTGGCGAAGCTGTGGCGCAGCCCGTGCGGGCTGACCTCGGCCGGATCGACGCCCGCGACGGCGGCCGACTTCTTCACCATCGTCCAGAACTGCTGTCGGCTCGGCGGCTCCCCGGATGTGGTCAGGAACAACGTCGGCAGCGCGCGCTTGCCGGCGAACCGCGGCCGCGCCTGCGCGAGGTAGCGCTCGAGCCAGTGCTGCGCCTCCTCGCCCAACGGCACCAGCCGTTCGCGGCCGCCTTTGCCGGTCACCCGCAGCACGCCCTGGCGCAGGTTGACCGCGGTGGCCGGCAGGTTGACCAGCTCGCTCACGCGCAACCCGCAGGCGTACATCAGTTCCAGCATCGCCCGGTCGCGCAGCCCTTCCGGGTTGTCGATATCGGGCGCGGCCAGCAGCGCCTCGACCTGCGCCTCGCCCAGCGCCTTGGGCAACGAACGCGGCAGCCGCGGCGGATCGATCAGCGCGACCGGATCGTCGTCGCGCACGCCGCGGCGACGCAGGTGGGCGAAGAACGCGCGCAGCGCGGTCAGCAGCCTGGCGTTGCTGCGTGCCGAATAGCCATCGCGGGTTCGGTCGGCGAGATACTCGAACAGGCCCGCGCGGTCGAGCGCGGACAGCCCGCCGGCGCGCCCGTCGCGCCAGCGCGCGAGGCCCTCGAGGTCGCGGCGATAGCCGTCCAGCGTCTGCCGCGCCGCGCCGCTTTCGGCCCACAGCGCATCGAGGAAGGCGGCGATCGCGTCGTCATCCGCCTCGCGCAACGGCGGCAGGCGCTGCGCACGCTGGCGTCGTTCGGCGGGCGTGGTACTGGGCATCGGCACAGCTTAGCCGACACGTCGAACCGCTATCCTGTGCGGATGCAGCCAGGCACCGCCGCCGACATCCGAACGCGCCCTCCCGCCGCCCTCGTCGGTCGCCGTCTGCTGGCGCTGCTCTACGACCTGCTGCCCGCCATGGCGCTGTGGTTCCTGTTGTCGGCGCTGTTCACCGTCAGCCACACGTACCTCGGCCACCACGACCCGCAGGAGAACATCGCGCCCTTCAGCGCGCTGCAGTGGCTGCTGTGGGTGGCGTGCTGGTTCGTCACCGGCCTGTACGCCACCGCGAGCTGGCGCCGCGGCGGACAGACCCTCGGCATGCGGCCCTGGCGGATCCGGGTCGAGGGGATCGACGGCAGCCTCCCCACGCGCGCTGCCCTGTGGCGTCGCTATGCGATCGCGACGCTCTCGCTGCTGGCAGCCGGCCTGGGATTCTGGTGGGCGTGGATCGATCGCGACCGGCTGACGTGGCACGACCGCGCCAGCCGGACGCGGGTCGTGCGGACGGCACCGCAACGTTGACGCTGCACGCGGGCGCCGGCGGCCCGCACACCGTGTCGACGCCGCGATCGGCAATGCAAACGCCGAGGCGAAGAAGCATCGCCCGTCCGGCGCCGTCACCACCTGCAGACGGCGCCTTCGACGCGCGCCCCAGTGCGCGGGACTGCACCGCGGCCGCACAGCGCGACCGCCTGCGGGAATTGCCCGTCGTCCACGCATCCGCCACACTGGATTCCCATCGCGTACCCCCGCCGCGGCCTCGATGCACCATGACACCGACCTGATCAACATCGTCGCAGTCGGCCTCGTCGTCGCCTTCGTGCTCGGCGCGCTGGCCAACCGGCTGCGCATGTCCCCGCTGGTCGGTTACCTCGTCGCCGGCATCATCGTCGGTCCGTTCACGCCCGGCTTCGTCGCCGACCAGGACCTGGCCAACCAGCTCGCCGAGCTCGGGGTGATGCTGCTGATGTTCGGCGTCGGCCTGCACTTCTCGCTCAAGGACCTGCTCGAGGTCAAGGCGATCGCGATCCCCGGCGCGATCGTGCAGATCGCCGTGGCTACCCTGCTCGGCTGGTTGCTGGCCTGGGGCATGGGCTGGTCCCCGATCAACGGCTTCGTGTTCGGCCTGGCGCTGTCGGTGGCGAGCACGGTGGTGTTGCTGCGGGCAATGGAGGAGCGCCGCCTGCTCGACACCCGCCGCGGCCGCATCGCGGTGGGCTGGCTGATCGTCGAGGACCTGGCGATGGTGCTGGCGCTGGTGCTGCTGCCGGCGCTGGCCGGGGTGATCGCCGACAGCGAGGCGCTTGCCGAAGGCGCCAGCCTGCGCAGCATGGCCGGCACGATCGCGGTGGCGCTGTTCAAGACGCTGGTCCAGGTCTCGTTGTTCGTCGCGGTGATGCTGGTGGTCGGCCGCCGCGTGATCCCCTGGACGCTGGAGAAGATCGCCGGCACCGGGTCGCGCGAGCTGTTCACCCTCGCGGTGCTGGCGATCGCGCTGGGCGTCGCCTTCGGCTCGGCGATGCTGTTCGGCGTGTCGTTCGCGCTGGGGGCGTTCTTCGCCGGGATGCTGCTCAACGAGTCGGAGCTCAGCCACAAGGCGGCCAACGATTCGCTGCCGCTGCGCGATGCGTTCGCGGTGCTGTTCTTCGTCTCGGTGGGCATGCTGTTCGATCCGATGATCCTGATCGAGCATCCCTGGCAGGTGCTGGCGACGTTCCTGATCATCGTGGTCGGCAAGTCGCTCGCGGCCTACGGCATCGTGCGCCTGTTCCGCCATCCCAAGGGCACCGCGCTGACGATCTCGGTGAGCCTGGCGCAGATCGGCGAGTTCTCCTTCATCCTGGCCAGCCTCGGCGTCGCCCTCGACCTGTTGCCGTCGACCGGACGCGACCTGATCCTCGCCGGCGCGCTGCTGTCGATCGTGGTCAACCCGCTGCTGTTCGCCTGGCTATCGGGCCGTGAAGCGCGGCTGGCCGCGGATGCCGCGGCCCTGGAAGCCGCCGAGGTCCACGAACCGGACGCGCCGGCGGTGCCCGACCATGTCTCCGGACACGCGATCCTCGTCGGCTACGGACGCGTCGGCAGCCAGCTTGCCGAGCTGCTGCACCAGCGCGGCGTGCCGCTGGTGGTGATCGAGGACGATGCCGACCTGGTCGCGCGCGCGCGCGCCGCCGGCCTGTACGCGGTCCGCGGCAACGCCGCTTCCGAAGCGGTGATGCTGGAGGCCGCGCCGGGCCGCGCCGGGATGGCGATCTTCGCCATTCCCCAGGCGCTGGAGGCGGGCGAGACGATCGAACGCATGAAGACGCTCAATCCGTCGATCACCGTGCTCGCCCGCGCGCACAGCGACGCCGAGGTGCGCCACCTGCTCGAACACGGCGCGGACGGCGCAGTCCTGGCCGAGCGCGAACTCGCGTTCTCGCTCGCCGAGATGGTGATGTCCACGCCGCCGTACAGGCCGGCGCGCCAACCCGGCGGCGAAGGTTCCACGCCCGCCGCGGCGTGACGTCGGCACCGGCGCCATGCGCATCGCCTTCCTCACCGGCGCCGGCATGTCCGCCGAGAGCGGCGTCCCCACGTTCCGCGACGCGCTGACCGGGCTGTGGTCGCGCTACGACGCCATGACGCTGGCGACCGAAGACGCGTTCCGCCGCGATCCCGCCCTGGTCTGGGGCTGGTACCGCTGGCGCGCGGCCATGGTGCGTCGGGCGCGGCCGAACGCAGGACACTTCGGCATCGCGGAGTTCGTCCGCAGCGGACACGCCGTGGAGGTGGTCACCCAGAACGTCGACGACCTGCACGAGCGCGGCGGCATGCGCGAGGCGATCCACCTGCACGGCCGCCTGTTCGCATCGCGTTGCCTGGACTGCGGCGCGACGCGCGAGCCCGATCCCATCGTCGATGGCCTCGACGCGATCGTCGACGGCGTGCGCGAGACGCCCCCCGCCTGCGACGCCTGCGGCGGCCCGTTCCGGCCCGGCGTGGTCTGGTTCGGCGAGGCGCTGCCGGAGGATGCCTGGGCCAGCGCGGTCGCCGTGCTCGGACGCTGCGAGCTGCTGGTCGTCGTCGGCACGTCCGGGCTGGTGCATCCGGCCGCGTCGCTGCCACGGCTCGCGAGCACTCGCGGCACGCGGGTCATCGAGATCAATCCCGTGGACAGCGCGGTCTCGCCGCTCGCGCACGAGTGCCTGCGGATGCCGGCGGGCGCCGGCATCCGGATCCTGCTCGAGCGCTACGCGTGACTCCGGTCAGGCCTGTGCCAGGGCCTGCCCGAGGTCGGCAAGCAGATCGTCGAGATGCTCGATGCCGATGCACAGGCGCACCGTGTCCTCGCCGACCCCGGCCTGCGCCAGTTCCTCCGGCGAGAGCTGGCGGTGCGTGGTCGAGGCCGGGTGCGTGGCCAGCGAGCGCGTGTCGCCGATGTTCACCAGCCGCGTGAACAGCTGCAGCGCATCGAGGAAGCGTGCACCGGACTCGCGCCCGCCCGGGAGGCCGAAGGTGAACAGGCCCGATGCCCCTTCGCCGCGCAGGTACTTCCTGGCCAGCGCGTGCTCCGGATGGTCCGGCAGGCCGGCGTAGTTCACCCACGCCACCTTCGGATGCCGGGCGAGGTGCTGCGCGACCGCCATCGTGTTGGCATTGATCCGGTCCATGCGCAGCGGCAGGGTCTCGATGCCCTGCAGGATCAGGAACGCATTGAACGGCGACAGCGCCGCGCCGGTGTTGCGCAACGGCACCACGCGCGCGCGGCCGATGAAGGCCGCCGGGCCCAGCGCTTCGGTGTAGACCACGCCGTGGTAGCTCACGTCGGGTTCGTTGAGGCGGCGGAAGCGCGTCTTGTGCTCGGCCCAGGGGAAGCGGCCGGAATCGACGATCGCGCCGCCGATGCTGTTGCCGTGCCCGCCGAGGTACTTGGTGAGCGAATGCACGACGATGTCGGCGCCGAAGTCGATCGGCCGCAACAGGTAGGGCGTCGCCACGGTGTTGTCCACGATCAGCGGCACACCGTGCGCGTGCGCGACCTTCGCCACCGCCTCGATGTCGGTGATGTTGCCCAGCGGGTTGCCGATCGATTCGACGAACACCGCCTTGGTGCGCCCGTCGATGAGCTTGCCGAAGGAGTCCGGGTCGCGATGGTCGGCGAAGCGGGTCTCGATGCCGAACTGCGGCAGGGTGTGCGCGAACAGATTGTAGGTGCCGCCGTACAGCGCCGCGGACGAGACGATGTTGTCGCCGGCCTCGGCGATGGTCTGGATCGCGTAGGTGATCGCCGCCTGGCCCGAGGCCAGCGCCAGGCCGGCGATGCCGCCTTCCAGGGCCGCGACGCGCTGTTCGAGCACGTCGGTGGTCGGATTCATGATCCGGGTGTAGATGTTGCCGGGCACCTTGAGGTCGAACAGGTCGGCCGCGTGCTGCGCGCTGTCGAAGGCGTAGGCGACGGTCTGGTAGATCGGCACGGCCACCGCGCGCGTGGTCGGATCGGGCGAATAGCCGCCGTGGACGGCGATGGTTTCGGGCTTCCAGCTCTGCTCGCTCATGGGCCTCACTGCGTCGGTTCCGCGGCAGACCAAGATAGCCCGGCGCGTGGCCGGGTGGTGGCTCGGTTTCAGCGACAACCATCGCCACGCGGCATGGGTGCATGCGCGGGCCGGCGGATCAGGAGGCGCCCGGGGCCAGCGGCAGGAGGATGTCGGCGCGCAGTAGGGATTCGGGCACCACCTCGGGATCGTCCTGGAAGGCATAGCGGATCGGCACATCGCGCAGCGCGTGGCCACTGTCGGGCCACCAGTGCGCCAGTACCCTGTCGATGAGGTCTTCCAGCCCGTCGTAGGCTCCGACGTGGCGGACGCGGGCGAACGTCCCGCCGTCGAGGACCATGCGTTGCAGCGGCGGCGACGGATCGGCCCGCACCGCCAGTTCGATCGCGCAGTCGAACTCCAGCGTCTCCGGCGGCACCTCGCGGTGGTCGGCATGCGGCACGCCATGCAGGCCGACGATCGAGTCGACGACCCCGGCTTCGGCCGCCCAGCCGAACAGCCGCCCGAACGCGGCGTCGAGGTCGGCGAATGCGCCCCGGTTGCGCAGCGCGACCACCTCGAACGGCGCCAGCGACACCACTTCCACCTGCAGTGCAGGATCCTGGCCGGACGGTACGGTCGGTGCGCCGAGCCGCGCCACCGCGGCGTCGATCCGCTCCGGCCGGCCACGCACCTCGCCCGGGCTGGCGTCGAGCGCGTCGCGGAACGCCCGCGCGAAAGCCTGCGCGGTGTCGTAGCCGGCGGCCTGGGCGACCGTGGTGATGTTCACGTCGGCATCGCGCAGCAGCTCCAGCGCGCGCAGCAGCCGCAACCGCGACACCGTGCGCCCCACCGGCTCGCCGGTGAGGGCGCGCCAGACACGATGGAAATGGAACGGCGAGAAATGCGCGATCCGCGCCAGATCGGCCAGATCGGGCAGCGGTTCGTCACGCGCCATTGTGGCCTGCAGGTGCGCGACCACGGCGTCGATACGCCTGGCGCAGGCGATGCGGGTATCGGTTTTCATCGGGTCTCCTGGAAGCGAGGGACACGCCACCAGCATGCCCCGCCCCCAGGCGATCCGCGTTCCCGATCTTGCGCAATCGCCGCCCGCCCGCGTAGCCCGGATAAGGTCGAAGACCGCATCCGGGTCCGCGCGTCGCCGATCGATTCCGGCCCGGATGCGCTTCGCTTATCCGGGCTACGGTGCGTCGGGTTCAGGCGGCGACGAGGACCGGGTGCCCGCCGTCCGCATCCACGTGGAGAGTGTCGGCGTTACCGGACGCGTCCGACCGCCCGCGTAGCCCGGATAAGGTCGAAGACCGCATCCGGGTCTGCGCGTCGCCGATCGATTCCGACCCGGATGCGCTTCGCTTATCCGGGCTACGGTGCGTCGGGGTTCAGGCGGCGACGAACACGAGGTGCCCGCCTTCGGCGTCGACGCGGACCGTGTCGCCGTTGCCGAACGCGCCCGACAGGATCTTCTGCGCGAGCGGGTTCTCCAGCTGGTGCTGGATCGCACGCTTGAGCGGCCGCGCGCCGTACACCGGGTCGAAGCCGACGTTGCCCAGCAGATCGAACGCCTTGTCCGACACTTCGATGCGGATGCCGCGCTCGGCCAGCCGCTTCTCCAGCCCGCGCAGCTGGATGCGCGCGATCGACTTGATCTGCGCCTTGTCCAGCGGATGGAACACGACGATATCGTCGAGCCGGTTGATGAACTCCGGCCGGAAGTGCGCCTGCACCACGCCCATCACCGCCGCCTTCATCTGGGTGTAGCTCTCGGGCGTGTCGCCGGACAGCTCCTGGATCATCTGGCTGCCGAGGTTGGAGGTCATCACGATCACCGTGTTGCGGAAATCCACCGTGCGCCCCTGGCCGTCCGTCAGGCGGCCGTCGTCGAGCACCTGGAGCAGGATGTTGAACACGTCCGGATGCGCCTTCTCGACCTCGTCGAGCAGGATCACGCTGTACGGGCGGCGCCGCACCGCTTCGGTGAGATAGCCGCCTTCCTCGTAGCCCACGTAGCCCGGGGGCGCGCCGACCAGCCGCGACACCGCGTGCTTCTCCATGAACTCGCTCATGTCGATGCGCACCATCGCATCGTTGCTGTCGAACAGGAACTCGGCCAGCGCCTTGCACAGCTCGGTCTTGCCGACGCCGGTGGGGCCGAGGAACAGGAACGAACCACTCGGGCGGTCGGGATCGCTGAGCCCGGCGCGCGAACGGCGCACGGCATCGGAGACCACCTTGATCGCCTCGTCCTGCCCGACCACGCGGCCATGCAGCGCGTCTTCCATCTTCAGCAGCTTCTCGCGCTCGCCCTCGAGCATCTTGCTGACCGGGATGCCGGTCCAGCGCGCGACGACCTCGGCGATCTCCTCGGCCGTGACGCGATCCTGCAACAGCTTGAAGTCCTTGGTATCGACCTGCTGCGCGGCGGCCAGCTGCTTCTCCAGTTCCGGCAGGGTCCCGTACTGGATCTCGCTCATCTTCGCGTAGTCCTGCGCACGCTGCGCCGATTCGAGCTGCAGCTTGGCGGCCTCGATCTGTTCCTTGATCTTCGTGGCGCCTTGCACCGCCGCCTTCTCGGCCTTCCAGATTTCCTCGAGGTCGTTGTACTCGCGTTCCAACGCGCCGATCTCGGTTTCGAGGTCGGCCAGGCGCTGCTTCGATTCCGCGTCCTTCTCCTTCTTCAGCGCCTCTCGCTGGATCTTGAGCTGGATCAGGCGGCGTTCCTTGCGGTCGAGTTCCTCGGGCTTGGAGTCGATCTCCATGCGGATCCGCGAGGCGGCCTCGTCCATCAGGTCGATGGCCTTGTCCGGCAACTGGCGGTCGGCGATGTAGCGGTGCGAGAGCGTGGCCGCGGCGACGATCGCCGGGTCGGTGATCTCCACCCCGTGGTGCACGGCGTAGCGCTCCTTCAGCCCGCGCAGGATCGCGATGGTGTCCTCGACGCTCGGTTCGCCCACGAATACCTTCTGGAAACGGCGCTCGAGCGCGGCGTCCTTCTCGACGTACTTGCGGTACTCGTCGAGCGTGGTCGCGCCGATGCAGTGCAGCTCGCCGCGCGCAAGCGCCGGTTTGAGCATGTTGCCGGCATCCATCGAGCCTTCGGCCTTGCCCGCGCCGACCATCGTGTGCAGCTCGTCGATGAACAGGATGACGTTGCCTTCCTGCTTGGCCAGGTCGCCCAGCACCGCCTTCAGCCGTTCCTCGAACTCGCCGCGGAACTTCGCGCCCGCGATCAGCGCGCCCATGTCGAGCGACAGCACGCGACGGCTCTTCAGGCCCTCGGGCACTTCGCCGTTGACGATGCGCTGCGCCAGGCCCTCGACGATCGCGGTCTTGCCCACGCCGGGCTCGCCGATCAGCACCGGGTTGTTCTTGGTGCGCCGCTGCAGCACCTGGATCGTGCGGCGGATCTCCTCGTCGCGGCCGATCACCGGATCGAGCTTGCCGCCCTCGGCGCGCGCAGTCAGGTCGATGGTGTACTTCTCCAGCGCCTGGCGCGATTCCTCGGCGTTCTCGTCCTTGACGCTTTCGCCGCCGCGCACCTTGTCGATCGCGGCCTCGAGCTTCTGTTTCGTAGCGCCCGCGGCCTTGAGCGCCTTGCCGGCGTCGCCACCGTCCTCGAGCGTCGCGAGCAGGAACAGCTCGCTGGCGATGAACGCATCGCCGCGCTGCTGCGCCAGCTTGTCGGTGACGTTGAACAGGCGGCCGAGATCGTTGCCGACCGACAGCTGCCCGGCCTGCCCGGTCACCTTCGGCAGCGCTTCCAGCGCCTCGCCGAGCCGCTCGCGCAGCAGCGGCACGTTGACCCCGGCCTGGGACAGCAGCGGGCGCGTGCCGCCGCCCTGCTGGTCGAGCAGCGCCACCAGCAGGTGCACCGGTTCGATCATGTTGTGGTCGCGGCCCACGGCCAGCGACTGCGCGTCCGCCAGCGCCTGCTGGAAACGCGAGGTGAGCTTGTCCATCCGCATGGGGATTCCTCGCAATCAGGGGCCGGCATGCCCGGCCATGCTCCCCAGATGCGGGCCGGCGGCGGGGGATGCAAGACCCCGGGAAGGAAAGCGGGCGGGTGGATCGCCCGACGGGCGGACTGGCGCGGGCGACGATTCCACCAGGACCCGGTGCGCCTGCGCCGGGTCGGGCAGGGAAGGCATCGCGGCGCCCGAACCAGCGGTAGCGCTGCCGCGCAGCCGGCTGGCTCACACCGGCTCGAGCCAGCCCTGGTAGCGGATGACCCGGCCGGCCACCGGCAGCACGGCGTCGACCTCGAACCGGTAGCGGCCGTTGTCTTCGTACTCGCGGCAACGCACGTCGTCGAACAGCGATGCGGGCAGCGGCACGATGCCGAACAGCCGGACGCCGGCCACGGTCCACCAGATCGCGCCATCGTTGCCGTGCAGCGCGTAGCGGAACTGCAGCGGGCCCAGCCGTTCGCGCAACAGTCCGTCGTCGAAAGTCAGCCGCGAGACCATCTTCTGCCCCCCGAAATCGCGTTTCCAGGTCTCGCCCTCCTCGTCCACGGAAAACTCCACGCTGGTGGCGACCTCGCGGGCGGTCTTCGGCAGCCCGGCGATCCATGCGCACATCCGCGCCAGCGGATTGCGTCCGCGCTCGATCTCCCCGACCCCGCTCCAGCGCTCGCGCCCACGCTGTCCGTGCAACCGCCGCAGGCTCTCCGGCAGGCGGAAGTAGGATGCGCCGAGCGCCTGCTGGAACAACGTGGGTTTCATGCGGCTGGTCGATGCGATACGGGCGCAAAGCATAGCCGCGCCCGAAGGCGGTGCAAGGCGTCGCGACTCACTCCGTGACCGACGGCACCTGTCGTTGCAGCGACAGCAGGCCCAGTACCACGGCCAACGCCACGTAGGCGCCGGCGAACTGGAAGCAGATCGCCTGTCGCAGGCCCCCGAGGGACCACGGCAGGTAGACGCCGCCGCGGGGATCGACCGAGTGGATCACGCCGAACAGGGTCAACGCGGCCGCCACCAGCAGCACGCCTGCCGCGCCGCGCACGCGCCCGTCGACGAGGAATACCACGGCCGTGGCCCACAGCATCGCGGTGATGATGAAGCCGTTGCCGAGCGTGACGATCGCGGCGAGATCCGGCAGGCCATGGCTGCCGATGTCGGCGTAGAGTTCGGCGAAGCGCTCGGGCGCGATCCATGCCGGATTGCCGGCCTTGATCGTCAGCAGGTAGGCCAGCGACGGCAGGAACGCCAGCGCCACCGCGGCGGCATGCCGGCGCGGCGTTTCGTGGAAGGCCTGCAGGGTGATGTCGATGCCGACGTAGACGATGATCGGCGCCAGCACCGCCAGCGGCAGCCATTGCACCAGGCCGGCGAGGATCCCCAGCGCGCCGCCGATGCCGACGAATAGGCCGGTCAGCAGCGTGTAGCCGGTGCGCGCGCCCATGTGCTTGTAGGCGGGCTGGCCGATGTAGGGCGTGGTCTGCGCCACGCCGCCGCAGATCCCGGCGACCAGCGTGGCGAGCGCCTCGACCAGCAGCACGTCGCGGGTGCGATAATCGTCGCCGGCCGCGCGCGCGCTTTCGCTGACGTTGATCCCGCCGACGATCATCAGCAGGCCGAACGGCAGCAGCAGCGGCAGGTAGGGCACGGTGTCCGCCAGCCCGGCCAGGAACCCGAGGTTCGGCCACGGCAGCGACGGCGCCAGCGGCACCGCCTCCGGCAACGCGAAGCCGGGCACGCCGAGCCCGGCCAGGCCGAGGCCGTAATACAGCGCGACCCCGACCAGGAACGCGAACAGCACGCCGGGGATGCGCAGCGGCAACCGGCCCTTCCCCACCAGCAGGTACAGCAGCAGGCCCAGCGTCACCAGCCCGACCACGGGGTTGCGCAGGGTCTCCACCAGCGGCAGGAAACCGAGCAACGCCAGCGCCGCGCCGCCGATCGACCCCAGCAACGCCGCCCGCGGCAGCACCCGCGTCACCCAGTCGCCGGCGAACGACAACGCCGTCTTGAACAGGCCCATCACCACCAGCGCGGCCATGCCGAGTTGCCACGTGGCGATGCCCGCCGCGCGTTCGTCCAGGCCATCGGCCCTGAACGCGAGGAATGCCGGGCCCAGCACCAGCAGGGCCATGCCGATGCTGGTCGGCGCGTCCAGCCCCAGCGGCATCGCGGTGACGTCGTCGCGCCCGGTCCTCGCCGCCAGCCTTCGCCCCATCCAGGAGTAGGCCAGGTTGCCGAGCAGCACCCCCAGCGCGGTCCCGGGGAACATGCGCTGGAACACCACGTCCGCGGGAACGCCGAAGATCCCGATGAGCGCCATCGCGATGAAGCCCAGGATCGACAGGTTGTCGATGACCAGGCCGAAGAAGCCGTTGACGTCGCCGGCGACGAACCAGCGCGGTGGGTTGCGGGTCGGGGGTTGGCTCATGGGTGCTGCCTCGAGGAGATGCGCGTTCCGCGCAGTCGATCGCCCCTGCGGAGCGTGGATCACGGGAACGCGAGGGTCATCCTTCCGCCTTGCCCGATCGCGACCAGACGCGCGGGGCGGCCGCAAGGGAACGTCTGACCAACTGTCATTTCGAGCGCAGCGGGAAGCGCTTCACAGCAGCTGGTCAATCTACGCGCTGACTTCTCGAGATTCCTCACTGCGTTCGGAATGACATATCGCTTTGTCCAGACCTTCGAAAGGGCGCCCTCCACCACTTCGCTTCGCATCGACCGGCGCAGTGCGGTGCCACATCCCTTTGCGTCACGCCGGGCTGCACCTTGCGCTGGCTCAGGCGCGGCGGAGCGCTGGCCGTAGCCCCGGCTCAGAACCGCGCCGTGAACTCCACGCCGAGCGTGCGCGGCTCGTTGATGAAGCCGGTGAGGTTGTTGAAGTCGATGCCGCCGACGATGCGCTCCTGGTCGGTGATGTTGCGGCCATAGGTCGCGAGCTCGTAGTCGCCGTCGTTCCACAGGTAGCCCGCGCGCAGGCCGCCCTCGAGCAGCGACTTGCCGGTGAACTCGATCGACTCGTACAGGAAGAAGTTCACCTCGCTGCGATAGACCCAGTCGGTGAACACGAAGAACTCGCCGCTGCCCACCGGCACGCCCCAGCGCGCGGTGAGGTTGTGGGTCCACTTCGGGGCCTGCGGCAACGGGTTGCCGTCGATCGCCGCCAGCGCACCGACCCGCGAGTCGGTCACCGTGCACGCGGCGCAGACCGCCACGGCGAGGTCGTCGTCCTCGATTTCGGTGTCGTTGTAGCCGCTGCCCAGCGTCACCAGCAACGAGTCGCCCAGCCACGCCTCGAGGTCGAACTCGAAGCCGCGCCCGGTCGACTTCTCGGCGTTGAGCAGGATGTTGGCATTGGCCGCGCCCCCGACCGCGGTGAGCTGCTGGTCCTCGACCTCGTAGTAGAAGACGCCGGCGCTGAGCCGCGCGCGCCGGTCGAACAGGTCGGCCTTGACCCCGAACTCCGCCGCGGTCGACGTCTCCGGCCCGGCCACGGACTTGCCGTTGAACGCGCCCGCGCTCTGGATGCTGCTGCCGCGGAAGCCGGTGGCGACCCGGCCGTACAGGTTCACGTCCTCGTTGAGCTCGAACGTCGCCGACAGGTCCCAGTTGAGCTTCTTGTCCTCGGGCGATGCGGACAGGTCGCCGTCCGGTTCCAGCGCCGCCAGTTGTTCCAGCGTGCACTTGCCGGCCAGCACGCAGGCCGCGAAGCCGGTGTTCCAGTACTCCTCCACCGTCAGCTGCTTCTCGTCGACGGTGTAGCGCAGGCCCGCGCGCAGTTCGAGCGCGTCGGTCGCCTGCCAGGTCAGCGCGCCGAACACCGCCCAGGCGTCGTTGGTCTGGCGGATGCGCTGGTAACCGTCCTGCGCGCTGCCGTTGAGCGAGTCGTAGCTGACGCTGTCGACCCGGTAGTCCTCCTTGAACCAGAACACGCCCGCCTGCCAGTCCAGCGCGCCGCCGTAGTCGGACTCGATGCGCAGTTCCTGGCTCCATTGCGAATGGTCGGGAATGCCGTCCGCGGTCTCGGAGGCGAACGGGATCACGCCCGGGCCGGAGTCGGGCAGGAACACCGCGCCGTAGCCGCCGTCGATGTCGCCGCGGTTGAAGGTCTCGAGCGACTCGTAACCGGTGATCGAATGCAGGGTGTAGTCGCCCAGCTCCCAGCGCAGGCGCGCGCTCGCGCCGTGGCTGTCGAGCTCGGAGGAGTTCAGCCCGTCCTGGGTCACCACCTCGCGGTCGAAGCCGGCGACGAAGTCGTTGGTTCCCGGTTCGATGATGTTGGCGCGGAACAGGCGCGCGCTGCCGTTGAGGTGGCGCGCGTGCACGTTCAGCAGGGCCTCGAAGCCGTCGCCTTCGTACAGCAGCTGCGCGCGCGCGGCGGATTCGTCGTAGCCCTCGAAGCCGTCGTTGGGGCCGTCATATTCGTTGCGCACCCAGTCGTCGCGGCGCTGGTAGAGCGTCGACACGCGCGCCGACCAGCGCTCGCCGAGCGCGCCGCCGACCGCGCCCTCGAAGTTCCACATGTCGTCGCTGCCGTAGCCCAGCTGCGCGTAGCCGCCGAACTCCTGCGACGGCCGCACCGAGTCGAACTTGACCACGCCGGCCGGGGTGTTGCGCCCGAACAGCGAACCCTGCGGGCCGCGCAGCACCTCGATGCGTTCGAGGTCGAACACCGGGAAGCCCTTCAGGATCGGGTTCTCCTGCACCACGTCGTCGTAGACCAGCGACACCGGCTGCGAGGTGTTGAGCCGGAAATCGGTATTGCCGTAGCCGCGGATGTAGAAGCGCGGGAAGGCGCGGCCGAACGAGGACTCGATATTGAGGCTGGGGACCCGGCCCGACAGGAAGCGCACGTCGGTGCCGCCGGAGCCGAGTACGTCGAGCTTCTCGCCCGACAGCACGCTGATCGACACCGGCACGTCCTGGATGTTCTCGACCCGACGCTGGGCGGTGACCTCGAGCGCATCGAGGGTGACCGCATCGGCGGGATCGGCCTGGGGGCTTTCCTGCGCCTGTACGGCGACGGGCAGGGACAGCGCCAGCGCGAGCGCGGACAGGCGCAGGGCTGGGAACCGGCGAAGCGGGGCCTTCGTCATGGGGAGGGTCCTGGCGTGGGGTGGGAGGAGCCCTGTCAGATTAATGTAAAGCGCGGCGCGGGGAAGGTCCGGGAGGAGGATGCGTGCGGGGGTCCGCCGGCTGCCGCCGCAATGCGTCGGCCGCAGCGGTCGGTGGACGGCGCCGGTCCTCGCGATGCGATGTGGGATCCGTTGCCCGGGGTGGTCGGGCACGGTGCGCTTTTCCGCACGCCCTGCTTCGCGCGCGGTGCCCGTCGCGCCTGAAGGCGCTCCTACGGGGGGGAGACCCAGGCGATCGTCGCGATCCGGCCGCTGCGGCCGTCGCGGCGGTGGGAGAAGAAGCGGCCGGGGTCCTCGATCGTGCACAGGTCGCCGCCATGGACGTCGCCGGCGGCCATGCCCGCGGCCACGAGCCTGCGGCGCGCCAGCGCGGGGAGGTCGGCGAGCCAGTGGCCCGGGCGCGTGGGCGAGAACGCGGCGGCCGCGCCCGCATCCTGGGCGACGAACGCCTCGAACACGTCGCGGCCCACCTCGTAGCGTCGCGGACCGGCGCAGGGGCCGATCCATGCCACCACGTCGCCGGGGCGCGTCCGCATCGCGGCCAGCGTGGCTTCGAGCATTCCCTTCGACAGACCCGGCCAGCCGGCATGGGCTGCCGCGATCTCGCTGCCGTCCCTGGCCGCGAACACCACCGGCAGGCAATCGGCGGTGAGGATGACAAGCACGACACCGGGCATGGAGGTGACCGCCGCGTCGGCTTCGGGCTCGGGCCAGCCTTCCGGCCCGGCCGGCGCATCGAACCGCACCACGTGGGTGCCGTGCACCTGTTTCAGCCAGTGCGGCGACGCAGGCAGTCCGAAGCGCGCCACCAGTTCCGCCCGGTTGCGCGCCACCACGGCCGGATCGTCGCCGTCGTCTGTGCGGAAATTGCCCAGGTTGAACCGGTCGAACGGCGGTGCCGAGGCCCCTGCGCCGTGCCGCACCGTGGTGAACGCACGCACGTTGCCGGCAAACGGCGCCGTCGCGTCGACCCGGGCGCTCACCGGTGCCTGCGCTCCGCGTCCGCATACGCGGCCGTGTCCTCGCGCAACGCCGCCATCAGCGCCAGCATGTCGTCGGGGACCGGCGCGCTGCAGCGCACCGGCGCGCCAGTGGTCGGGTGCGCGAATTCCAGCGTCTCGGCATGCAGCGCCTGGCGCCGGAAACCGCGCAACGCCGCGACCAGCGCGTCGGACGCGCCCTTGGGCAGCTTGAGCGGCCCGCCGTACAGCGGATCGCCGATGATCGGGTGCTTGAGGTGCGCCATGTGCACGCGGATCTGGTGGGTGCGGCCGGTTTCGAGCCGGCATTCGAGCGCGGTGTGGGCGCGGAAGCGCTCGCGCAGGCGGTAGTGGGTCACCGCGTCGCGGCCGTCCTCGCGCACCGCCATGCGGATCCGGTCGCGCGGATGCCGGTCGATGCCTGCGTCCACGGTGCCGCCGGCGACCAGCGCGCCCGCCACCACCGCGAGGTACTGGCGATGCACGCCGCGCGCGGACAGCTGCGCCACCAGTGCGGTCTGCGCCTGCAGCGTGCGCGCCACCACCATCACCCCGGAGGTGTCCTTGTCGAGCCGATGCACCACGCCGGCACGCGGCAACGACCCCAGCACCGGATCCCGGTGCAGCAATGCGTTGACCAAAGTGCCGTCGGCGTTGCCAGCGCCCGGATGCACCACCAGGCCCGCGGGCTTGTCGATCACGAAGACATCCGCGTCCTCGTGCAGGATCCGCAGCGGGATGTCCTGCGCGACCGCCTGCGTCTCCACCGCCAGGCGCACGCGCAGGCGCACCTGCTCGCCGCCGCGGACCGGATCGCGCGGACGCACCTGGCGGCCATCGAGCTGCGCGTCGCCGGCACGGATCCACTCGGCCAGGCGCGAGCGGGAGAACTCGGGAAACAGCTCGGCCAGCACCGCATCGAACCGGCGCCCGGCGGCGGACCCGGGCACGAGCGCCTCGCGTTGTTCGATGGAGTCGGGAGCGGGAGGGGACATGGACGGCTGTGGTTCAGGCGGCGCGCCCGGGCGGCCGGGACGGGCTGGTATTATCCCCGCTTCGTGCCTTGCCTGCCCCGGTGCCCATGATCGTCCGACCCTCCCCGTTCCGTCGCGCCGTGCTGCTGCTGCTCGTGATCGTCCTGACGACGTCCGGGTGCGCGCGGATCAAGGGCGTCTTCAAGGACGAGGACGAGAACGAGGGGGTGCCCGTCGAGGAGCTCTACGACAAGGGCCAGGGACAGATGCACAACGGCAACTGGAGCGGCGCGGTGGTCACCTACCGTCGCCTGCTCGCCCAGTACCCCTACGGCCCCTATACCGAACAGGCGCTGATGGAGACCGCGTTCGCCCAGTTCAAGATGGGCAACAACGAGGAGGCGATCTCGACCATCGACCGCTTCCTGCGGACCTATCCCACGCACAAGAACACTCCCTACATGTACTACCTGCGCGGCCTGGTGAACTCCAACCGCGACACGGTGTTCCTGCAGCGCGTGTGGAAGCTCGACGCCAGCCGGCGCGACCTGGCCACGCCCAATCAGGCGTTCTCCGACTTCAACACGTTGACCGAGCGCTACCCGAACAGCCGCTACGCCGCCGACGCGCGCCAGCGCATGGTCGCGCTGCGCAACATGTTCGCGCGCCACGAGATCGAGGTCGCGCTGTACTACCTGCGCCGCGACGCCTGGGTCGCCGCCGCCGACCGCGCCACCTACCTGCTCGAGACCTACCCGCAGAGCGAGTTCCAGAACGACGCGGTGGCGGTACTCGTCGCCGCCTATACCGAACTGGGCAACGAGACCTTGGCAGCGGATGCGCGCCGGGTGCTGCAGCAGAACGAACCGGACCACCCGTTCCTGGCCGGCGACTGGCCTAATTACCCGTGGAACATCCGCAAGCTCAATCCGTTCGCAGGCGAGAAGTCGGCGATCGACAACGACGACCGCGACTGACCGGTTCGTCCTCCGTCTCGTTCGAAACGCCGCCTCCAGGCGGCGTTTTCGCATGCGGCGCCTGGATGACCGCAGCGCGACGACCCCACGATCCCCGCCGGCGAGCAAAGCGCACGGCTCCCGTAGGAGCGCCTTCAGGCGCGACCCTGGACACCGCGCCTGAGGGCGGCTTCTATCGGCACCCCGGGTCGCGCCTGAAGGCGCTCCTGTGGGGCGGGGTGGTACCCCTGTAGGAGCGGCTTCAGCCGCGATGCGTTTGGTCGGGTAAGCCGATGCGATCGCCAATCGCGCCTGAAGGCGCTCCTACGGGCATCCCGTGCGCCTGCGGGCGTGCCTACGGCGTCGCGGCTTCGTTCCAGTCGAACCCGCTGATCCGCGCCAGGCGCTCGGGCTCGATCACCTCGACGTGGTGCTGCCCGTCGATGATCCAGGTCGGATAGCCGCCGATCCGCGCGCTGATGCAGTCGAACGCGACCCCGCCGCCGCGACCTTCGGGCGAACACTCCACATACGGCAGCCGCTTCGCCGCCGCACCGAACAGTCGCTTCTGTCGCGTGCACTCGGGGCACCAGGAGGCACCGTAGAACTTCGCCTCCGACTGCGCCAGGTGCTCGGCCAGCGCGCGCAGGCGCGGGTCCTCGCGCCGTTCCAGCAGGCCCATCGCGGACATCTGCAGCGCGGCCAGCAGGCCGAGCGCGAGCAGGCCGTTGCCGAGCATCCAGGTCGTCCACGGCGCGCCGGGTGCGCTGTCGGGCCGGGTCGCGTGCACGACCAGGAAGATGGCGAGCATCACCGCCAGCGACAGCAGGCACCAGGCGCAGACGGCCTGCAGTGCGACCAGGCCGGCGACGGTGAGATAGACGCTGATCGCCAGTCCCAGGAACGAGAGCCGCCACAGGCGGCGCCAGCGCGCCAGCCGCAGCGTCGGCCGTGTCGCCGGCCGCCAGGCGGTCCACGCGAGCGCGGCGTACAGCAGCGCGCCCCAGGCCGCGATCGGCAGGCCTAGGAAGCGCGACCAGGGGCTGCCCTGCACCACCTCGCAGCCGGAGCCCTCGGTGCAGAACGCGGCGCCGGTGTCCTGCCATGCGACGAACGAAAGGTAGCCGGTGAGCAGCAGTCCGGTCACCGCGAGCACGCGCAGCGCGATATCGGCCTTGCCCGTCGCTGCCCGGACCGGTCCACCCTGCGCGCCCGTAGCGGGCCCCGCCCCTGCGCGCTGCGGCCTGTCGCGCCGCGCCTTCGATTTCCTGCCCATGCCTGGTCGCGCTCGTTTCGTTGCGATCCACACACATTAGCGCGAACCCGCGCCGCCACGATGCATCCACCCTGTCGGCGGTACCGCTGACGCGTTCGATGCCCGCTGCCCTATGGGCCCGGTCGCGCAGGCCGGGTCGCGCCTGAAGGCGCTCCTACGGGGGCACGGGATTCATGCCATGCCGGGCCCTTCGCAACGCCGCCGCAGCGGACATCGACGCCCGCACGCGTTTCCAGCAAGCCGGATCGACCTCGGTAGACCGGTCGCGGCCGCGTCCGGCCCCTGTCGCCGGCGTCGCCGGTCAGGCGGGATAGCGGTTGCTGATCGGATAGCGCCGCTCGCGGCCGAACGCCCGTCGCGACACCTTGGGCCCGGGCGCCGCCTGGTGGCGCTTCCACTCGCTGGTGCGCACCAGGCGCAACACGCGGTCCACGGTGCCGGCATCGAAGCCCGCGCCGACGATGTCGTCGCGCGACTGCTCCAGGTCCACGTAGCGGCGCAGGATCGCGTCGAGCACGTCGTAGGGCGGCAGCGAATCCTGGTCGACCTGGTTCTCGCGCAGTTCCGCCGAGGGCGCCCGTGCGATCACGCCCGGCGGGATCACCGGCGCGCCGCCCACCGTGTTGCGCCACTTCGCCAGGCCGTAGACCTCGGTCTTGTACAGGTCCTTGATCGGCGCGTAGCCGCCGCACATGTCGCCGTAGATGGTGGCGTAGCCGACCGCGTACTCGCTCTTGTTGCCGGTGGTCAGCAGCAGCCCGCCGAACTTGTTCGACAGCGCCATCAGCAGCGCGCCGCGGGTGCGCGACTGCAGGTTCTCCTCCGCGGTGTCGGGTTCGCGGCCTTCGAACGTGGTGGCCAGCGCGTCGAGGAAGCCCTGGAACGGCTTCTCGATCGGCAGCGACAGCAGCGTCACCCCTAGCGCGTCGCACTGCTCCTGCGCGAGATCGTTGGACAGCCCCGCGGTGTAGCGCGAGGGCATGCGCACCGCGGTGACATTGCCGGCGCCGAGCGCATCGACCGCCAGCGCCAGCACGATCGACGAATCGATCCCGCCCGACAGGCCCAGCCATGCCTTGGCGAATCCGTTCTTTCCGCAGTAGTCGCGGATCCCGCGCACGATCGCGCGCCAGGCCAGCGCGTCCATGCTCTCGTCGCCGTCGTCCTGCCACACGACCGGCGCGAACTTGCGCGTGGCCACGTCGTAGTCCACCACCAGCCACAGGTCGGCGAACGCGGACGCGGCCGGATGCACGGTGCCGTCGGCGTCGGCCACCACCGAGGAACCGTCGAAGACCAGCGCGTCCTGCCCACCGACCACATTGACGTAGGCCAGGGCCGCGCCGCTCTCGCGGGTGCGCTCGGACAGCAGCGCGTCGCGCTGGGCGTGCTTGCCGCGCTCGAACGGCGATGCGTTCGGCACCAGCACCAGTTGCGCCCCGCTGGCGGCCGTGTCGGCCAGCGGTTCGGCGAACCACAGGTCCTCGCAGATCACCAGGCCCACCGGCACGCCCTTGACCTCGAACACGCAGCTGCCGCCGTCGGGGTCGACGTGGAAGTAGCGGCGTTCGTCGAACACGTTGTAGTTCGGCAATTCGCGCTTGCGGTACGTCGCCTCGACCTTGCCGGCGCGCAGCACGCTGGCCGAGTTGTAGAGGATGCTGCCGGCCGACTCCGGCCAGCCCAGGACCGCGACGATGCCGGTGGCCGCCCCCGCGATTTCGCGCAGCGCGGCCTCGCACTCGGCCAGGAAGGAGGGCCGCATCAGCAGGTCCTCCGGCGGATAGCCGCTGATCGCCAGTTCCGGGAACAGCACGATGTCGGCGCCGTACTCGTCGCGCGCCTCGGCGATCATCGCCACCATGCGGTCGGTGTTGCCGCGCACGTCGCCCACCGGGAAGTCGAACTGGGCCATGGCGATGCGGAGGGTGTCGGTCATGTCAGATTCCGTGCGTCAGCATGTCGACCGCGGCCAGGATGGCCTGGCGCTCGTGGGAAAGGTCGGCGACCTGTTTGCCGAGCATGCGCACCGGGATGCCCATGATCTGCGGGGTATCCATCACCACCTGTCGCTCGCCCACGGCCAGGCAGGGCATCAGGGTGTCGATCACGCCGCCGACGTGCTCGATCGCCACCAGCGGCACGACCACGCGCGATCCGACCGTCTCGATCAGGTCGCTCTGCACGTCCAGCAGGTACGGCATCAACCGCTTCGACGCACCGTCGGCATTGGCATAGGCGACGAACTGGCTCACTCGCCGGACCCGGCCACGAACGCGCGGACGTGGTCGCTCAGCATGCCGTCGCGCTCGATCCGCCGGTTGTACGCGGCGATCGCCTCGCGATTGTCCTCGAGCCACCGGCTGCGCTTGCGCGCGCGCACCTCCGCCGCCAGCGCCTTCTCCAGCGTTGCGGACAGGTTGATGTCCAGTGCCTTGGCCTCTTCCAGCAGGCCCTGGTTGATGCTGACATTGGCCGCGCGTTTGCCGTAGCCGGCGTAGTCTTCACGGATGCGCATGACCGACCTCCAGATGATGCGCATGAATTATGCGCATCGTACGGCGGGCGTCAACGTGGCCCGTGCGCGATGGCGCGCGAACGCATCGCGTGCCGGCGCGGGGCTGGTGGCTCGTCGCTGGAGCGGTCGCGG
>NZ_JAETWA010000013.1:103840-127293 GCF_016774335.1 Luteimonas saliphila
CGACGCCGCTACGGCAGGCCTCCCCGCCAACGCACGGCGGACGCCGCGCGCGGCGACACAAGCCAGCCCCGGCAGGCGCCCCCTCCGCTCCTCCAACGCGAAAGGCCGCCCGAAGGCGGCCTTCCGTTCAGGCGCCGGCACCGGAAGGCGCCGCCGCGTCGGCCATTCAAGCGCTTCGGCGGGCTCAGCCGTTCAGGCGCTTCGCGATCGCCGCGCCGAGGTCGCCCGGCGACTTCACCGTGGTCACGCCCGCCTTCTCCAGTGCGGCGAACTTGCCCTCGGCCGTGCCGGCGCCGCCCGAGGCGATCGCGCCGGCGTGGCCCATGCGCTTGCCCTTCGGCGCCGAGGCGCCGGCGATGAAGCCGACCACCGGCTTGGTCACGTGCTCGGCGATGTACTCGGCCGCTTCCTCTTCCGCGCTGCCGCCGATCTCGCCGACCAGGATGATGCCCTCGGTCTGCGGATCGTCCTGGAACAGCTTCAGCGCGTCGATGAAGTTCGTGCCGTTGATCGGGTCGCCGCCGATGCCGATG
The DNA here is from genome assembly GCF_016774335.1 of Luteimonas saliphila. Lineage (GTDB taxonomy): Bacteria > Pseudomonadota > Gammaproteobacteria > Xanthomonadales > Xanthomonadaceae > Luteimonas > Luteimonas saliphila. The sequence continues at coordinate 104,374 of NZ_JAETWA010000013.1, forward strand.
CAGGTCGACTGGCCCAGGCCCGCGTCGGTGGTCTGCTTGACGGCTTCATAGGTCAACGTGCCGCTGCGCGAAACGATGCCCACCTTGCCCGGCTTGTGGATGTGGCCGGGCATGATGCCGATCTTGCACTCGCCGGGAGTGATCACGCCGGGGCAGTTGGGCCCGATCAGCACGACATCGTCGTAGCCCTTGAGCGCGTTCTTGACCCGCAGCATGTCCAGCACCGGGATGCCCTCGGTGATGCACACGATCACCTTGATCCCGGCGTCGGCCGCTTCGAGGATCGCGTCGGCTGCGAACGGCGGCGGCACGTAGATGACGGACGCATCGGCGCCGGTCTCGGTGACCGCGTCGCGCACGGTGTTGAAGACCGGCAGGCCGAGGTGCTCGCTGCCGCCCTTGCCGGGGGTCACGCCGCCGACGACCTTGGTGCCGTAGTCGAGCATCTGCTCGGCGTGGAAGGTGCCCTGCTGGCCGGTGAAGCCCTGCACGATCACCCTGGTGTTCCTGTTGACCAAAACGCTCATCTGATTGTCCTGTTGCTGTCATTCCGACCGCAGGGAGGAATCTGCTTCCGGGTGCCCGCTACCCGGTGAAAAAGCAGGTCTCTCGCTGCGCTCGAGACGACAAGATGGAAGTGGGTGTATCAGGCGGCCTGCTTGACCGCGGCCACGGCCTTCTTCGCGCCGTCGTTGATGTCGTCGGCGGGGGTGATCGCCAGCCCGCTCTCGCGTAGCAGCTTCTTGCCCTCTTCGACGTTGGTGCCTTCCAGCCGCACCACCACCGGCACCTTGACGTCGACTTCCTTGACCGCGGCGATGATGCCCTCGGCGATCATGTCGCAGCGGACGATGCCGCCGAAGATGTTGACGAAGATCGCCTTCACGTCCTCGTCGGAGAGGATCAGCTTGAACGCCTCGGTCACGCGCTCCTTGTTGGCGCCGCCACCGACGTCGAGGAAGTTGGCCGGTTCGCCGCCCTCGAGCTTGATCACGTCCATCGTCGCCATCGCCAGGCCCGCGCCGTTGACCATGCAGCCGATGTTGCCGTCCATGGTCACGTAGTTGAGGTCGTGCTGGCTGGCCTTGACCTCGGTCTCGTCCTCCTGGCGGATGTCGCGCATCGCGACCAGGTCGGCGTGGCGGAAGCTGGCGTTGTCGTCGGAGTTGACCTTGCCGTCGAGCACGGCGAGGTTGCCGTCCTTGAGCACCGCCAGCGGGTTGAGCTCCACCAGCGCCAGGTCCTTGTCGTTGAACAGCTTGTACAGGCCCAGCATGATCTTGCTCAGCTGGCCGACCTGCTTGGCGTTGAGCCCCAGGGCGAAGCCCATCTCGCGGCACTGGTACGGCTGCAGGCCCTGCACGTAGTTGACGTTGAGGGTCTGGATCGCGTCGGGGTTCTCCTCGGCGGTCTTCTCGATCTCCACGCCGCCCTCGCTCGAGGCGATGAAGGTGATCGACTGCGTGCTGCGGTCCACCAGCACCGAGAGGTAGAGCTCCTGCGCGATGTCGGTGGCCTGGGTGACCAGCACGCTGTCGATCGGCAGGGCGACGCCGGCGGACTGGTAGGTCTCCATCTTCGTGCCGAGCATGCCCTTGGCGTACTCGCGCACCTCGTCGAGGCTGCGGGCGAGCTTGACGCCGCCGGCCTTGCCGCGGCCGCCGGCGTGGATCTGGGCCTTGACCACCCAGAAATCGCCGCCGATCGCCTTCGCGGCGTCCACCGCTTCTTCCGGCGAGCGCGCGACGCGCCCGGCGGGCACCGCAATGCCGTAGTCGGCGAACAACTGCTTGGCCTGGTATTCGTGGAAGTTCATGTGGGGTCCGTGCTGGGGAGGATCGCGTGGCGGCCCGGACCCGGAGGCCAGCTGGCGGCACGCGGCCGCATATTCTCGCCGATGCGCCGCCCGCGGGCAAAGTTGGCGCTCGGCCGCGCCCTGCGGCGCCCCGGCGCCCGATCCACGCCTATACTCCGGCCCACCCCATCGCGCCGACTCCCCCTTGGCCGCACCCGACGCAGACCACCCCGCCCATCACCAGTCGCTGCGTCGCGAGCTGTACCTGTTCGCGCTGTACCGGGTCCTCGAATCGGCGCTGCTGGCGCTGGTGGTCTTCAGCCCTGTCGGGGCGCTGATCGGGCCGATGCACCTGCCCTCGCTCGCCCAGGGCGTGGCGGCGGCCTACCTGCTGCTGTCGCTCGGCCTGCTCATGCACGCGCGGCGGCTGCCCGGCGGGTTCGTGCCGCACGTGGTGTCGGGCATCTCGATCGACATCGTCGTCGTCCTGCTGGCCACGCACGCGATGCCCGGCGCCGGCCCCGGCATCGCGCTCATGCTGGTGTTCAACATCGCCGCCGCCTCGCTGTTCCTGTCGATGCGCTGGAGCATGGGGTTCGCCGTGGCGGCCTCGGCCGCGCTGGTGGCCGAGTACGCCTGGGATCGCGTCGAACAGGTGCACGCCAACCGGCCGCTGGCCGAAGTGCTGATGTTCGCGGTCGGTTATTTCGCGGTCGCCGCACTGATGCACCACCTGGGCCGGCAGGTGCGCGCCACCCAGCAGCTCGCCGACCAGCGCGGCGCCGAAGCCGCCAACCTGGCCGAGATCAACGAACTGATCATCCGCCGCATGCGCACCGGGGTGATGCTGATCGACGGTGGCGGCCGGGTGCGCATGGCCAACGAGGCTGCGCAACTGCTGCTGCGCGACGAAGAAGACCGCGACGATCACGGCATGCACGGAAAGGAGCTGGCCAAGGTCGCGCCCGAGCTGGCGATGCGCCTGGCGCAATGGCTGCAGGACGGACAGCAGAACGAGGCGCCGATGGCCTGCGGCACCGACAAGGCCGACGTGCTGCCACGATTCGCCCGGCTGCTCGCCACCAGCGACTCCACGCTGGTGTTCCTCGACGACACCTCGATGCTGTCGCGCCGCGCCGAGTCGCTCACGCTGGCCGCGATGGGCCGCTTTTCCGCCAGCCTCGCCCACGAGATCCGCAATCCACTGGCCGCGATCAGCTACGCCACCCAGCTGCTCGAGGAATCGCACGACCTGTCCACCAGCGACCGTCGCCTGCTGCAGATCATCCACCAGCAGTGCCTGCGCACCAACGGCATCGTCGAAAGCGTGCTCGGCCTGGCCCGCCGCGAGCGCGCCAAGCCCGAGCGCATCGACCTGGTCAACTTCGCGCGCCATTTCATCGAGGAATACCGGCTGATCGTGCCGGAGGACAACGCGAAGATCCGCGTCACCGGCAACCTCGCCAGGCTGCCGGTGATGTTCGATCCGCGCCACCTGCAGCAGATCGTCACCGCGCTGGTCAACAACTCGGTGCGTTACGGGCACATGCCCGGCGAGACGCCGCGCATCGCCCTGCACCTGGAGCAGGAGGACCGCACGCCGAGGATCAGCGTCCTCGATCGCGGTCCCGGCATTCCGGAAGCCGTGGCGTCGCAGCTGTTCCGCCCGTTCTTCACCACCTCCGAAAACGGCACCGGCCTGGGCCTGTACATCGCCCACGAGCTCTGCCGCGCCAACGAAGCGGAACTGGAGTACGTGTCGGTCCCGGGCGGCGGTGCGTGCTTCCGCGTCACCCTGCCGCCGCAGCACGCCCTGTTGCAGCCGTAGCACCCATTCCGGCAGCCCTCCGCAAGCCCCGTAGGAGCGCCTTCAGGCGCGACCACAAGCCGCATCGTCACCGCCGACCGGACGCATCGCGGCTGAAGCCGCTCCTACACGCCCCCGCCCCCGTAGGAGCGCCTTCAGGCGCGACCGGCCGCCGCGTCGCCATCCCCGACCCACGCATCGCGGCTGAAGCCGCTCCTACACGCCCCGCCCCCCCGTAGGAGCGCCTTCAGGCGCGACCGGCCGCCGCATCGCCATCCCCGACCCACGCATCGCGGCTGAAGCCGCTCCTACACGCCCCGCCCCCGTAGGAGCGCCTTCAGGCGCGACCGGCCGCCGCGTCGCCATCCCCGACCCACGCATCGCGGCTGAAGCCGCTCCTACACGGCCCGCCCCGTAGGAGCGCCTTCAGGCGCGACCGCCCCCATCCCCATCGCATCCCCCACGCCATCGCATCCCCGAACCGCTCGCCAGTCGCCGGTTTCCCGGTCGCGCCACGGCCCACGGCCCTCGGACCGGCGAGGCCGCCTGCGACCGGAGGTTGCGGCGCCATTCCGTCGTCTCCACACCCTCGTCACCTGCGTCAAAAACTGTCAATATTGGTCACCTTGCGACGACCGCCCCATTTCCATGAACGAAAACCGCAGCGCCCTGATCGTCGATGACGAGCACGACATCCGCGAACTGCTGGTGCTGACCCTGGGGCGGATGGGCCTGCGGACCGATACCGCGCCCAATCTGCACGCCGCCCGGCAGATGCTCGGCACCGTCTCCTACGACCTGTGCCTGACCGACATGCGCCTGCCCGATGGCTCCGGCCTGGAACTGGTGAGCGAGATCTCCACCCGCTTCCCCTCCACCCCGGTCGCGGTGATCACCGCCTACGGCAACGTCGAGGCCGCGGTCGAGGCGCTCAAGGCCGGGGCGTTCGACTTCGTCAGCAAGCCGGTCGACATCAACGTGCTGCGCGGCCTGGTGCGCCAGGCGCTCGAACTCAATACCCGCCGCCTCGCCCAGCCCGACGAGGCCGGCCGCCTGATCGGCACCTCGCCGCCGATGGTGACGCTGCGCCAGACCATCTCCAAGGTCGCGCGCAGCCAGGCGCCGGTGCACATCAGCGGCGAATCGGGCACCGGCAAGGAACTGGTCGCGCGCACCATCCACGCCCAGGGTTCGCGCGCGGGCGGGCCGTTCGTCCCGGTCAACTGCGGGGCGATTCCGTCGGAGCTGATGGAAAGCGAGTTCTTCGGCCACAAGAAGGGCAGCTTCACCGGCGCTAACAGCGACAAGCCGGGCCTGTTCCAGGCCGCCGACGGCGGCACCCTGTTCCTCGACGAGGTGGCCGAACTGCCGCTGCAGATGCAGGTCAAGCTGCTGCGCGCGATCCAGGAAAAGAGCGTGCGGGCGGTCGGTTCGCAGAACGAGGTGCAGGTGGACACGCGCATCCTCTCGGCCACCCACAAGGACCTGTCGAAGCTGGTCGCCGACGGCAAGTTCCGTCACGACCTGTTCTATCGCATCAACGTCATCGGCCTGCCCGTGCCCTCGCTGCGCGAGCGCAACGGCGACCTGCCGCTGCTCTCGGCGGCGATCCTCGACCGGCTCTCGAAGGCGATGAAGCGCCCGTCGCCCACGCTCGCCTCCGACGCCGTCGCCGCGCTGCAGGGCTACGCCTTCCCCGGCAACGTGCGCGAGCTGGAGAACATCCTCGAGCGCGCGCTCGCCCTGGCCGACGGCAACACCATCCACGCCGACGACCTGCAACTGCCCGCATCGACGGGCATGATGCCGCCGCCACCGGCCGGCCACGGCCACGCCACGCCTGCGCCCGCCGCCGCGGGCGCCGACCCGCGCACCACCAGTCCCTTCGACACCGCCAGCAGCGCCCTGCCCTCGTACATCGAGGAAATCGAGCGCACCGCGATCCAGCAGGCGCTGCAGGAAAACCGCTACAACAAGACCAAGACCGCCGCCGCGCTGGGCATCACCTTCCGCGCGCTGCGCTACAAGCTCAAGAAGCTCGGGATCGACTAGCGTGGCCCATCGCGGCTGAAGCCGCTCCTACGCACGTACCGCCCACGCCACCGCCCCGTAGGAGCGCCTTCAGGCGCGACCACCCGCCGCATCGTCGCCCTCATCAGACGCATCGCGGCTGAAGCCGCTCCTACACGCGCAACACCCCCACCCCGCCCCGCAGGAGCGCCTGTAACCGACTTGCCAACACACCCTCATCGCATGAAGAATCCGCCGCGGGCCACACCTCGAATCTTCCGATGAACCGCTGGAAAGCCTCCGGATCGCACCTGCTCCTGAGCATTCTCGTCATCGGCGGCATCGCCCTGTCCGCCTTCCTGCTCTGGTACCCGCACGCCCTGTACCGCGTCGCCGGCCTCGACCGCATCCTGCTGGTCATGCTGGGCATCGACCTCACCGCCGGCCCGCTGCTCACCCTGATCCTCTACCGCAAGGGCAAATGGGGCCTGAAATTCGACCTCACCGTGATCGCCATCTGCCAGCTCGCGTTCCTGGCCTACGGCCTACACACGCTGTGGGCCGCGCGCCCGGTGTTCCTGGTCGGCACACCCGACACCTTCACCCTGGTATTCGCCAGCGAGATCTCCGACGACGACCTCGCCCAGGGCACGCGGCCGGAATGGCGACGCCTGTCGTGGACCGGCCCCGTGCTCGTCGGCACGCGGATGCCGGACGACCCCGAACAGCGCCGGCTGATCATCGATGAATTCATGGCCGGCGGAGCGGGCGTCGAGCGCTCACCGAAGTATTACCTCGACTTCGCCGAAGTCGCGCCGGAGATGCTCCGCAAGGCCGCGCGGCCTGATGCAGGCGCCGGCCTGCCGATCACCGATAGGCGTGACGTCGGCGCGACCCCGGACGACCTGAGGCTGGTGCCGATCGTGTCCCGGCGCGATGAGGGGCGGATGCTGGTCGATGCAACGAGCGGCCGACCCGTGCGCACCATCACGCCCTGACTCGCGGTTGCCGGGTCTAAGGCGGCTACGACATCAGTATCTGTCGCAGGACGTCACAATGTGACGCCATCCGACCATCATGGCACCTCGTCGCTGCCTGGTAAGGCCGTCAGGACTGTGACGGGCCTCAATCCACATTTCCGCAACGCACCGACCGTCGTTCTTGGCACGCATCGTGCGTAACCTATCCCCGCACGTGCGCTGTTGCACGGCTGCCCACAGGACCCCGGCGCGGCCGGCCCAGCGGGGCACGTGAAATTGCATCCACTCCTAGGGGATACACCATGAAGACGTTCCAGAAAGGCTTCACCCTGATCGAACTGATGATCGTGATCGCGATCCTCGGCATCCTCGTCGCCATCGCCCTGCCGGCCTACCAGGACTACACCGTCCGCGCCCGCGTGTCGGAAGCCGTCGCCCAGACCGCACCGGCCAAGCTCGCCGTGGCGGAGACCGCATCGTCGCAGGGCATTTTTGCGACTGCCGTGTCGACCGGAGCCGCCGCCGGCTTCAGCTTCCCGGCCAACGGCACCGACTATGTCGCCAGCATCTCGATCGCCGACGGCATCATCTACACGGCCACTCGGTCAACGGGCGCCGATACTGCTCCGACCCTTACCTTCACCCCGTCGCAGTCCACCGCGACCGCGCCGGTCAACTGGGAGTGCACCACCACCGCCGGCACCGAGCGTTACGTCCCGGCCGAGTGCCGCCCGTAAGCGCAACGCGGTATCCTGCAACTCCGAAAACCCCGGCCCTGGCCGGGGTTTTCTTTTGTCTCTCCGCTGGCTAACGTGTCCCCTGCTGGGGATCGGGGATCGAAAATTGGGGATGCGGCAATCGTGGCGGCAGGACCTCCTGCCCTTGACCTGGATCGTGGCGCTGACGGCGCTCGCCTACGGCCTGGCGCTGCGCAACGGCTATGTCTGGGACGATCGATACTTCCTCACCGACTATGCCTGGATCAACACGTACGGGGAGGCGCTGCACTCCGCGCTCCAGCCGCTGTTCAACCAGGCCAGTTACTTCCGGCCGTTGTCGATGTTCAGCCTCTACGCCGAGGCCATCGCGTCCGGACGCAACCCGGCACTCTCGCACGGGATCAATCTCGCCTGGCACGCGATCTCGGGCGTGCTGGTCTACCTGCTCGCACGCCGCGCGGCACTGGCCATGGCGCCGCAACGATCCGCCACCGCGCTTTGGCTGCCGCTGCTGCTGACCAGCGCCTTCATCGTGCATCCGGCGCTGACCGAGGCGGTGCTGTGGATCTCCGCGCGCTTCGACCTGATGGCCAGCGTCGCGATGCTGCTCGCGTTGTGGGTCGCTGGCCTGGCGTGGCGCGACTGGACACGCGCGCTGGCCCTGGCGGCGTGCTTTCTCGCCGGCGCGCTGTGCAAGGAGAGCGTGGTGGTGCTCCCGATCGCGATCGGAGCCCAGACACTGCTGCTCGGGGCCGCCACGCGGCCGGACGGCCGGGTGGTCCTGGCCGACGGATTCACTGCGCGCGAATGGAAGGCGTACGCGGCAATCCTCGGCGCCGGCCTGATCTACCTGCTGCTGCGCGCGCAGGCGATGGACGGCTACGTTCCCTTCTCGGTCGACACTTCGCTGGAGCATCGCATCGCCCTGTGGGGGACCGCTGTCGTCAAGTACCTGCAGCTGACCTTCCTGCCATTCGCCGGCAATGCCCTGCAGCACAGCTTCGACTGGCAGGGATCGGGCACGCTGCGGGCGCATGCCGCGGCGATCGCAGTGGCCTCTGCCGTCAGTCTGGCGATCGTGGCGCTGGCGCTGCGCGGCCGGCGCGTGGGCTGGGTGCTGCTGGCCTGGCTGTGCGCCTACCTGCCGGTGATCCACCTCATGCCGCTGCCGATCGGCAGCAGCGTGATCCACCAGCGCTTCATGTACTTCCCCACTGCCCTGCTATTGGCCATGCTGCCGTACGCGCTGCTGCGCCTGCGCGCCAGCGTGGCCGCCACGCGAGCCGCCTGGGCGCTCGGCGTGGCGCTGGTGCTAGCCTCGCTGCTGGTGGTGCGCTCGGTGGTGCCGATGTGGAAGGAGGACCTGGTGCTGTGGAGCTGGTCCGTGGAAAAGGACCCGTCGTCCCAGCTCGCGCGAGAGAACCTGATCTATGCCTATACCCTCTACGGCATGACCGACGAGGCCTCGCGCGAGCTGATGGAGATCGCACGCAACAAGGGCAGCACCAGCGCGCGGGTACCGCTGAACATGGGCGCGGCCTATTACGGCAAGGGCGAGTACGAGACCGCGATGCACTACTTCGACATCGCCTACCGCAATATCGCCACGCTCCCCCAGCAGGACGGCGCGAAGCTGCTGGCCAGCATGGCGGTCACCGCGGCGCTGCTCGGCGACCGCGAGATGGCGAGCAACATCATCATGCAGGCGGTGCTGTCCGATCTGCACAACTACACCGCCCTGGGCCATCTCGAGGCGTTCTGCGGCGAACTGCCGGCGCTGGGTTTCACGCCCACGGCGGAAGAGCGCAGGCGCGCGACGCAGGTGGCCACCACGACGGTCACGAAGCTGCGCACGGCGCAGCCGTCACTCCAGGCGGAACGGGCGTTCTGCCCGACACCATGACCCGCCACGTCGCAACCCCGCTTCGTGCGCCGGACGATCGGTGCCATGTCCGCGGAAGGCCATCCCGCCTCTGGCCGCGCACGCGCTGCCATTCCAGCCTGCCTGCCGTCGCCACCACCTGATCCCTCCACGATGAGTTTCCCGCTGAAGCCCGGAAGCCAGGACAAGCTTTTCTCCCTCGCCTGCCTCCTGTGTGCGATCCCCGTCCTGGTCTCGCACTATCCGCCGATGGTCGATATGCCGCAGCACGCGGCACAGGTGTCGGCCGTGCGCGGTCTCCTGGCTGGGGACTGGGCGTGGGCCGGCCTGTTCGAGTTGAACTGGTTCACGCCCTACTGGCTGGGCTACGGGCTGGTGCTCGTCCTTGCCGAAGCGGTGGGCATCGTTTGGGCGTTCAAGTTGGTGCTGGCCGCCGCAGTGTGCGCGTTTCCGTGGGCCGCGGGGCGCTTCTGCAGGCGCATGGGCTGTCCAGCGGCGTGGAACTGGATGCTTCTGCTGCTGCCCTTCGGCTTTGCATACCAGTGGGGATTCTTCAACTTCATCGTCGCCGCGCCTTTCGGCTTCCTGTTCCTGCGCGCCCTGCTGGACACCCGCGGCGGTGACGTATGGCCGCGGTACGCGAAGATCGCCCTCTGGCTGCACTTGCTGTTCTTTGCCCACGTCCTTACCGCCGCATTCTTCTGCGTCGTGGCCGCGCTGCTGCTTGCATCGCCCTGGGGCGGGCTGCGCGAGTGGATCCGTCGCTGCCTGCCCCTGCTCACCATTCTCCCGGTGGCGGGACTGTGGCTGTTCACAAGCCTGCGTGACTCACCGACCGCGAGCGCCCCGCTGGTCTGGTCGCTTGGCCCGCACAGGCTGACCGGCTTCCTGCCCTCGCTGGTCTCGTCCCCCACCGCCAACGCGGGGCAGATCCTCGGCCTGCTTGCGCTTGCCACCCCGTTCCTCTGGGGCGCCCGCATCAGGCGCGACCCCGCCGTATGGGCAGCGTTCTCCACCTACGTCGCCTGGGCATTACTGTTCCCGCAGGTCGTGGGCGGCACGTTTTTCACCTACGAGCGTTTCGGCATCTTCGGCCTTCCGCTTTACTTCGCGTGCTTCGAGTCCGGTACCGTCGCGCGGATGCGGAGCCGTGAGCAGACGATGGCCGTCGGACTGGCACTGGTGTCGGTTTCGATCCTGGGCTGGCATGGTATCCGTGCTTCGATCTTCAATCAGGAGACGACCCACTACCGGGCCGTGATGGAAAAGGCGGAGCCGGGGAAACGGATCCTGCTGATGACCTTCGCACCCATGAGTCGCGCGTCCTACGCACCGCTACTGCTCCATATGGGCTGCTGGTACCAGGCCGAGCGTGGCGGGCTGTGCGAGTTCAACTTCGCCGGCAACTGGGTCACCCCGGCACGCTTCCGCGATGACGCCACCGGAATTCACCAGGGATACGAATGGATGCCGCACTCGCTCGACTGGAATCTGCATCGCGGCGACGCGTACGACTATTTTCTGGTCAGGCACCCGGAAAGTGCCACGTCCTGGCTGCATGAGAAATCCAATGGCGCTGTTGCCCTGCTCGCCAGCCAGGGCGAATGGCAGCTGTATGGCAGGACCAGGGACCGTCCCAAGCAGGAGATTGCGCAGTGAATGGCCAACAGCACGACGTTCCCACGGACATGGACATCGAGGGCGTGGGCCGCCCGTGCTCTCCGGCCCCGGAGCCGGCGGCGTCCGGAACACCGGCCGACGGCCAGTTCGTTTCGGTCACCGTGCCGATCTACAACGAAGCGGACAACATCCCGCAGCTGTATTCGCGCATCCGCGATGCCCTGGATGGGCTGGGAAGGCCATGGGAACTGGTGCTGGTCAACGATGGCAGCACGGACGATTCACCGCGACGACTGGACGGGATCGCCGCTCAGGATCCGCGGGTCAAGGTGGTCCATTTCGGACGCAACTACGGACAGACCGCAGCGCTGATGGCAGGCATCGACCTGTCGCGTGGCGACATCATCGTTCCGATGGACGGGGATCTCCAGAACGACCCGTCCGATATCGCGGCGATGATCGCCAAGCTCGACCAGGGCTACGACGTGGTGTCGGGCTGGAGAAAAGATCGAAAGGACGCGGCGTTCAGGCGAAACCTGCCGAGCCGGTTGGCCAACCGCCTGATCTCCGCGGTCTCGGGGGTGCGCCTGCACGACTATGGTTGCTCGCTCAAAGCCTACCGGCGCAGTGCCCTCGAAGGGGTGCGGCTATACGGCGAGATGCACCGGTTCGTACCGATCTACGCCGCATGGAACGGCGCCCGCGTGACCGAACTCGAGGTCATCCATCACCCGCGCGTCCATGGCCAGTCCAAGTACGGAATCGAGCGGGTGGTCAAGGTGGTGCTCGACCTGCTCGTCGTGAAATTCCTGTTCCGCTATGCGAACAAGCCAATCTACGTATTCGGCGGATTCGGCATCGTGGCGATGCTGTTCTCGTTCGCGACGCTCGCCGCGGCGCTCGCGCTGAAGGTGCTGCAGGGCACCTCGCTGATCCTCACGCCGCTGCCGACCCTGGCGGTGATGATGTTTTCGATCGGCGTGCTGAGCATCCTGATGGGACTGCTGGCCGAGATGCTCAACCGCACCTACCACGAATCGCAGGCCAAGTCTGTCTACCGCATCGCGCGAGTCGTCCAGTCCGCCCCGCGCGAAGACGCCTGAACGTGTGCGGGATCGCCGGTTTCGCAGGCAGTGGTGACGAGGCCATCCTCCAGCGCATGGCAGATCGCATCGCATACCGTGGTCCGGACGCGTACGGCTACCTGGTCGACCGGGACCGGCGCGTCCACCTGGGCCACCGGCGACTGTCTGTGCTCGATCCCGCAGGCGGCGGGCAACCGATGTCGACCAGCGATGGCGCGCTGTCGATCGTGTACAACGGCGAGATCTACAACTTCGCGGAGATACGGCGCGAACTTGAAGCCTGTGGCGCGCGTTTCAGCAGCCACCATTCGGATACGGAGGTCCTCCTGCTGGGATACCGGCATTGGGGAGAAGCGCTGTTGCCCAGGCTCAACGGCATGTGGGCGTTCGTGATCTACGACCGCGATCGCAACTCGCTGTTCCTGTCACGCGACCGTTTCGGCAAGAAGCCGCTGTACTACACGTCGCCCGGGAACGATTTCGTGTTCGCCTCCGAACTGGGCGCGCTGCGGCTGCACCCGTCCACGCCCCGCGAACTGGACCCGCTCTCGCTGCGGAAGTATTACGCATACGGCTACCTGCCGGCCCCGCGCACTCTGTATAGGGGGGTGCTGAAACTGCCCGCCGGACACTCGCTGACACTCGACCTGGAGAGCATGCGCGCAACCGTGCGCCGCTGGTGGTCCTGGCAGGCGGAGCCGGAGGAAGTGCCCGCTGCCGCCGAAGGAAGACTAGTCGATGAACTCCTGGAGCGGCTCGACGCGGCCGTGGCCCGGCGGCTGGTTGCCGACGTCCCCGTGGGGGCGTTCCTGAGCGGAGGCGTCGACTCCTCGCTGGTTGCCGCGCTCGCGGCGCGCCATACCGGTGGCGACCGTCTGAAGTCGTTCTCGATCGGGTTCGACGAGGCGAGTTTCGACGAGTCGCCGCACGCGCGCGAGGTGGCCCGCCTGATCGGCTCGGAGCACGACGTGCAGGTGCTGTCGGTCCGCCACGCGCTGGCGGAACTTCCTGGTCTGGCCGATCGGCTTGACGAACCCATCGCCGACTCCTCGTTGCTGCCCACGTATCTTCTGTGCCGGCACGCGCGGCGCACTGTGACCGTCGCGCTCGGCGGCGATGGTGCCGACGAACTGTTCGCCGGCTACGACCCGTTCAAGGCGCTTCGCTACGCCGCCTGGTACGCGCGCCTGGTACCGCACACGCTGCACGCAGGCTTGGTGCTGGCGGCCGGAGCCTTCCCGGTCTCGCATTCGTACATGAGCCTGGACTTCCGCCTGAAGCGGACCCTCCGGGGATTGGATCACCCGCCACCGATGCACCTGCCGGCCTGGATGGGACCGCTCTCGGTACGCGAGCTGGGAGAACTGGAGGGAGCCCCGATCGATGCGGAAGAGCTCTACAGCGAGGCGATCGACGCGTGGGACGACTGCCGCAGCGATGATCCGGTCGACCGCGCGACGGGATTCTTCGTGCGCCTGTACCTGCAGGACGACATCCTGCCCAAGGTCGACCGCGCCAGCATGCTCAATTCGCTGGAGGTCCGTTCGCCATTCCTCGATATCGAGGTCGCCGACTTCGCCCGACGCCTGCCGGCAAGGCTCAAGCTGCGCGGCGGGACCACCAAATGGCTGCTCAAGCAAGCCGCGGAGCGTATTCTCCCGGCAGGCATCGTTCATCGCCGCAAACAGGGTTTCGCGATGCCGGTAGGACAGTGGTTCGCCGATGGCTCGCTCGACCTCGGCCTGCCGGGCACGGATGATTCGGGCTTCTGGGCGCGAATGCTCGACCAGCACCGCCACCGACGGGCCGACCACAGGCTCGCGCTTTGGGCGAGACTGCTCCTGGGCGGCGAGCATGCGGGTTCCTAGTACGACCGGACACAGGAAAGGACAAACGGATAGCCATATGCAATCCACCACGGGTTCGAGCGACAGTTCTACCGCGCAGGCCTTCTCGACCTCGTGGAACAACCTGCCCGGCGGTTCTGTCTACACCGCCGCGCAGTTCGCGGAATGGCTTGCGCCGCTGTCGCCGGAGGATTTCCGGGGGCGCGAGGTGCTCGAGCTTGGCTGCGGCAATGGGAGCCTGATGGTGCATGCGGCCGATTGGGAGCCGGCGCGACTGGTCGGGGTGGAGCTTGGCGACTCGGTACGCTCGGCCCGCGAGAACATGCGTAGCAGTCCGGTGGCATGGGAGATCGTGCAGGACGATCTGGTTGCTTTCGAATCGGGCGGGTTCGACATCGCCTATTGCATCGGCGTGCTGCACCACCTCAAGCGACCGCGCGCAGGGTTCGACTCCGTCGTGCGCAACACCCGACCTGGCGGACGCTTCCACTGCTGGGTGTACGCGCGCGAAGGCAACGCGGTAGTGAGACTGGTCGTGGAACCGGTGCGGCGCGTGGCCTGCCACCTGCCCTGGTGGGTGACCAAGTACGTTCTGGCGACGCCGATGGTGGCGCCGTACTTTCTGTACGCGAAACTGCTGTCGCTGGTCACGGCCGCCGGCACCAACCGTCTGGCGCGAGGGCTCGGATGGCTGCCGCTATTCGACTACTCGATGTGGATCGCCCGGCGCGACTTCGCCTTTTTTCGCCACGTCGCCTTCGACCAGCTGGTGACTCCACAGACGGCTTACATTTCCAGGACAGAGGTGGATGACTGGCTGCGCTCCAATCCGGCGATCGCCGCGGACTCGACCTATGTGATCCTGCGGAATGGAAACTCCTGGAAATTCGGCGGCCGGATCCAAGGGGGTTGACGCCGTCGACTCAGCTGCCGGTATCGACCAGAATCAGCGCCAGACCGGCCAGTACCACCAGGGTGCCCGCCACCCCGCGGGGGGTGATCCGCTCGCCCAGGAGCAATGCCGCGCCCAGATACACCATGACCATGGTCAGGGCGACGAACGGGTAGACGACCTTGAGCGGCAGGCGCGACAGGGTGATGATCCACAGGACGGTGCCCAGGCCGTAGGACGTCAGGCCCAGCGCGATATGGACGTTGAAGAAGTCCTTCAAGTGGCTGGCGTTTTGCGCGCCCAGCTTGAACAGAAGTTGTCCGGCGGTGGCGAACAGTGCGGCCAGGCCAAGCAGCAACAGCAAGAACGGGCTAAGCCCGCGCATGGCGCATCCTTACCCAACTACTTCTCGCGCGGGCCAGCGCATCGGCCATTGCATTAGGCAGTAGCCCGAGGGCACCGTTGCGCAGGCGCCACCACAGCGGCGAACTATCCCCGAGAGGCTGCCCCTCTTCCACCCGCGACGCCAGTACGCGGCCATCCAGAGTGGCGATCGCCGGCTCGGCGACGTACAGCAGCGTATTGAACCGGTACCAAGGGGCTACTGCCGCGTTGTCGCGGAGCAACGGCCGGAACGGATCGAAACACTGGTACCCAAGGGCATGGAATTTTTCTTTCCAGTACTCAAGCGGCTGTTCGTTGACGTGGTATTCACCGCCCTGGCCCGGCACTGCCGCAGAAAAAAGGATCACCTCGCCGTGGCGCACGAGGTTGGCCACGAACGTGTCGGCCTGCGCTTCGGGAACGTGCTCCGCTACTTCCAGCGACATGACCAGATCGAAGTGCCGTCCCAGGTCGAACGGCTGCGCCAGATCCGCGGGAACGAACCGGTCCGCCTCCACGAGCAGTCGATCACGGTCCACGTAGGCGCCATCCGTGCCGATCACCGTGTCCGCACCATTCTCCAGCCAGACACGGCACCAGGCGCCAACGCCGCAGCCGACGTCCAGGACGCTGCCTGGCGAGAGAGAAGCAGCCACTGTCGGAATCACGGCGCTTGCGGATGCAAGTGCGACCCGGTTGTTGTACGCGTAGAAGTCGGAGGAGTAGACCTTTGACCCTTCCATTCAAGACTTCCCCGCTGAAGTGGACGGCCATAGTTCGCTCCGATGGCCGCGACAGGTGGCCCCGCTGCAGTTACGCCGCCCGCAGCGTGCTGGCCCGGGCGCATGCTACCATCCGGGCCGGTTCGAAAGCGCGACCGCATAGCGCCATGGTCTGCCGCAAAAAGGGGCGAAGCGGCGCGAATCGGCCGCCAGGGGAGGGTTGAGTGGGCCATGTGGCAGAGTGCATCGATCTCGATGGAACCTTGCTTCGTACCGACCTGCTGCATGAGTCGATCCTGCTACTCCTGCGGGTGAAGCCGCTCTGCCTGTTTCTCCTTCCGTTCTGGCTTTTCCGCGGCAAGGCGCGGCTGAAGCGCGAAGTCGCCCGGCGTGTCCGGATTGATGCAGCCTTCCTGCCATACGACCCCCGGGTCATCGAGTATCTACGGACTACCAAGGCACGCCCGCGCGTGCTGTGCACTGCAGCCGACGAGTTGCTCGCCCGCCCGGTCGCCGATCACCTGCAACTGTTCGAGCTCACCCTGGCCAGCGACGGCCAGCGCAACCTGGAGGGCAGAGCCAAGGCCGAGGCACTGGTGGAGCGATTCGGCGAACGCGGCTTCGACTACACCGGCAACAGTCCGGCGGACATGTTCGTGTGGCCTCACGCCCGGCGAGCCCGCGTGGTCAACGCGCCGACCGCGCTGGCGCGGCGGGCTGCGGCGGTCACCGAGGTCGAATCCCACTGGCCGTCGACGGCTTCAAGGCCAGCCGCGTGGCTCAAGGCCATCCGTCCGCATCAGTGGCTGAAGAACCTGCTCGTACTCGCGCCGCTGCTGGCGGCCCATCGCTTCACCGATCCGGTGGCTGCCTCGCAAGCCCTGCTGGCCTTTGCGGCCTTCAGCCTGTGTGCTTCGGGCGTGTACCTCCTGAATGACCTGCTGGACCTCCCATCCGATCGCCGGCATCCGCGCAAGCGACAGCGGCCGTTTGCGGCTGGTGCCTTGCCCGTGCTGCACGGCCTGATCGCCGCGCCGCTGCTCGCAGCGTCGGGATTCGCCCTCGCGTGGCTCTGTTCACCGGCGTTCCTGCTGGTCTTGGTGGTCTATTACAGCGCCACTTTGGCGTATTCGCTGCACTTCAAGACCGTGCACATGCTCGACGTGCTGCTGCTCGCGGGCCTGTACACCATCCGCATCGTCGGCGGCGCGGTCGCCATCGGGGTGCCGTTGTCGTTCTGGCTCCTCGCGTTCTCGATGTTCCTGTTCCTCAGCCTGGCGATGCTGAAGCGATACACCGAACTCCACGGGCTGTCGACGGCAGGGATCACCCAGGCGGCAGGCCGCGGCTACGCCGGCGACGACCTGCCCCTGCTGCAGTCCCTGGGTGGATCGGCAGGCTATCTGGCCGTGCTCGTCCTGGCGCTGTACATCAACAGCGCGGAAAGCGTCGAACTCTATTCGCGTCCGCAACTGCTCTGGCTGTTGTGCCCGCTGCTGCTGTACTGGGTAAGCCGGGCCTGGTCGCTGGTGCGGCGCGGCAGGATGCACGACGACCCGGTGGTGTTCGCGGCGACCGACCGCGTCAGCCTGGTGGTGGCCGCGCTGTTCGCCGCGGTGGTGCTGGGGGCGATCTGAGATGACGGGCTCCTGGGGCGGGTACCCGCGCGCGCCGCAACACGAGTTGGTCGCGGTCCGCGACCGAAGCGCCACCCTGCCCGTTTTCCGCGGCCTGGCGCTCGCGTACGGGAATGGTCGCAGCTACGGCGACAGCTGCCTCAACCCCGGCGGTACGCTGCTGCTCACGCGGGGCATGGACCGCTACATCGCGCTGGACGTGGAGAACGGGACCCTGGACTGCGAGAGCGGCGTGCTGCTATCGGAAATCCAGCGGCTCGTCGTTCCCCGGGGATGGTGCCTGCCGGTGATGCCGGGCACGCTGCAAGTGACCGTGGGCGGGGCCATCGCCAACGATGTGCATGGAAAGAATCATGCACGCATGGGCAGCTTCGGCGACCACGTTGTGGAATTCGAACTGCTGCGCAGCGACGGCTCGAGGCGCCTCTGCCGCCAAGACGTTGAACGCGACTGGTTTCGCGCCACTGTCGGCGGACTCGGCTTGACCGGGCTGATCACACGGGCGGTGCTGCGCCTGCGGCCCATTCGGGGCGCTACGCTCGACGCATGCGTGCAGCGGTTCGGCAATCTGGCGGGATTCTTCAGCCTGGCAGGCGAACACGCGCGGCGCGAGTACAGCGTCGCCTGGGTCGACAGTCTGGCAGGCGGCAAGTCGCTGGGCCGGGGCGTGTTCATGGCGGCCGACCATGCGGCTGGAACCGGGCCGCCCAGCCAACGGGCGCTGGCGGTTCCGGTGACGCCGCCCTTCTCGCTGGTGAACCCGATGAGCCTGCGTGCTTTCAACGCGCTCTACTACCGGCGCGGGCCCCTTCGGCCTTCGCGCCGGCAATTGTCGCTGCCTTCGTTCTTCCAGCCGCTCGACCGCATCGCACACTGGAACCGCATGTACGGTCCACATGGATTCCTACAGCACCAGTGCGTGATTCCACCGGCACAGGCCGAGCCGGCCATCGCGGAACTGCTGGACCGCATCGCGGCCAGCAAAACCGGCTCGTTCCTCGTCGTCCTCAAGCAGTTCGGTGAGCGACACGGGCCCGGGCTGCTTTCATTCTGCCGGCCCGGCACGACATTGGCGATGGACTTCCCCTTCCGGGGGCGGAGGACGCTGGACCTGCTGGACCAGCTCGACAGGATCGTAGTGGCCGCGGGCGGCGCGATCTATCCAGCCAAGGACGCGCGCATGTCGCCATCGACGTTCGCGGCATCGTTTCCCCGACTGGCCGAGTTCGACGGGTACCGGGACCCCCGGTTCTCGTCGGGCCTGTGGCGTCGGGTCATGGGAGAAGCATGAACAGGATCCTGATCGTAGGCGCAACCTCGGCCATCGCGGAACACTACGCGCGCCAGGAGGCGGAGGCCGGCAGCATGCTGTTCCTGTGCGGAAGATCGCGGGAGCGACTACGGGCGATTGCGCAGGACCTGGTTGCGCGGGGGGCGGCGAAAGCCGACTTCGCGGTGCTGGACGTCCTCGATTTCGATCGACACGAGGAGGCCATCGAAGCGGCATGGCGAAGCCTGGAGGGCGTGGACGTCGCATTGCTGGCACACGGCACCCTGCCCGACGCCCGCGCCTGCGCGACTGATGCGACGCTGGCACTACGCGAATTCAATACCAACGCGACCGCCACCATTCTCCTGATGGATCGGCTGGCCGGACGATTCGAAAAGAAGGGGCACGGCACGCTTGCGGTGATCTCATCCGTCGCCGGCGACAGGGGTCGGGCCAGCAACTACCTGTATGGAAGCGCCAAGGCCGCAGCGACAGCCTACTCAAGCGGATTGCGCCAGCGTTTCCGGGGAACCGGCGTCCATGTTCTCACCATCAAGCCCGGGTTCGTGGATACGCCCATGACCGCCGCCTTCCGCAAGGGCGCGCTTTGGGTGGAACCGCACCGCATCGCGACCGGAATCCGCAGGGCGATCGGGCGTCGACGCGGCGTCGTGTACCTGCCCTTCTTCTGGCGGCCCATCATGGCGTTGATCCGCATGATTCCGGAACCGGTGTTCAGGCGCCTGGATCTGTGACGTGCTGAGACTGGCCGCGCTCTACGCGCTGTTCGCGGCGTTCTCGATCGCGGTCAATATCGCGACGCAGGTTTCCGTGATAGCGATCCTCGAACACGGATGGGCGATTCCCGCTTCGATCCTTGCCGGGACGGCGACCGGCCTCGTTGCCAAGTACGTGCTCGACAAGCGCTGGATCTTCTCGCATGTATCGAGTGGACGGCTGCATGAGGCCCGCACGTTCATCCTTTACGCCGCAGCGGGTGTGCTCACGACGCTCGTGTTCTGGGGTACCGAGTACCTGTTTCACCTGCTTTTCCGCAGTGACGCGATGCGCTACCTCGGTGGCGTGCTCGGGCTGGCCGTGGGCTACGCGATCAAGTATCGGCTCGACAAGCACTTCGTCTTCACCGGCGCGCGCGCCTGACGGTCGCGCAGCCGGGCGTCGGCCATCGAGCGGGCTCCTGTCGTGGGCCGGGGCCCGCGCTTGCACGGCGGCGTGCGGGCCGGCGATGCTGTCCGCCGGGCCTCTCCGGCCCGGCGCCTGCCCTCGATGTCAACGGCCGCGCGGGTGGTGCGTCTAGGTCGTTGCCTGGACCAACTGCGCCAGTTCGCGCCCGGTGCCCGGCATGTACGATCGGGCGTGCTTTCGGCGCCTGGAGTCGAGTGGCACCGGCCTTCGCCAGTAGTGCAACGAGCGACAGTTGCGATAAAGTCCAGGATGTCCTGCCCGGGGGTGACACGAAAATGAGCGCTACTCCAAGTGCCAATCTGGTCGGCATTACCGGTATCGCCCGCCGCCTTGTACTCGATGGCGCCCTGGACGACGCGGCAGCGCGTGAAGCGCTGGACAAAGCGAGCGCCGAGCGCAAGCAGGTCGCGATCTACCTGCGCGAGCACAAGCTGGTCACCGCGGCGCAGATGGCGGCGGCGAACTCGATGGAGTTCGGCATGCCGATCTTCGACCCATCGGCGATGGACGCGGCCCAGAGCGCGGTCAAGCTGGTCAGCGAGGAACTGCTGGGCAAGCACAAGGTGCTGCCGCTATACAAGCGCGGCAACAAGCTGTTCGTGGGCATGGCCGACCCCACCGACAGCCACGCCCTGGACGAGGTGAAGTTCCACACCAACCTGGTGGTGGAGCCGATCCTGATCGACGAGGAGAGCCTGCGCCGCACCCTGGAGCTGTGGCAGCAGAGCCAGGACAGCTTCGGCGACGCCCTCGGCGACAGCGACGGGCTGGAGAACCTGGACCTCGATTCGGGCATCGAGGACGACGCGCGCGACCCCGGCGCCGAAGGCAAGATCGACGACACCCCGGTGGTGAAGTTCGTCAACAAGGTGCTGATCGATGCGATCCGGCGCGGGGCGTCGGACATCCACTTCGAGCCCTACGAGACCGACTACCGCGTGCGCCTGCGCATCGACGGCATCCTCAAGCAGACGGCGAAGATGCCGGTCAAGCTCAACCAGCGCATCACCGCCCGCCTGAAGGTGATGGCGCAGCTGGACATCGCCGAGAAGCGCGTGCCGCAGGACGGCCGCATCAAGCTCAACCTGAGCAAGACCAAGCAGATCGACTTCCGCGCGAGCACCCTGCCCACCCTGTTCGGCGAGAAGGTGGTGCTGCGCATCCTCGACGGCAGCGCGGCCAGGCTGGGCATCGAGAAGCTGGGCTACGAGCCCGAGCAGCAGGCGCTGTTCCTAGAGGCGATCCACAAGCCGTACGGCATGGTGCTGGTCACCGGCCCCACCGGCTCGGGCAAGACGGTGAGCCTGTACACCGCGCTGGGCATCCTCAACGACGAAACCCGCAACATCTCCACCGCCGAGGACCCGGTGGAAATCCGCCTGCCGGGCGTCAACCAGGTGCAGCAGAACGAGAAGCGCGGCATGACCTTCGCCGCCGCGTTGCGCAGCTTCCTGCGCCAGGACCCGGACATCATCATGGTCGGCGAGATCCGCGACCTGGAGACGGCCGAGATCGCGATCAAGGCGGCGCAGACCGGCCACATGGTGCTGTCGACCCTGCACACCAACGACGCGCCGCAGACCATCGCCCGCCTGATGAACATGGGCATCGC
Organism: Luteimonas saliphila; assembly: GCF_016774335.1. GTDB lineage: Bacteria > Pseudomonadota > Gammaproteobacteria > Xanthomonadales > Xanthomonadaceae > Luteimonas > Luteimonas saliphila. The sequence goes on from NZ_JAETWA010000013.1 coordinate 125,842, forward strand.
GCCGTACAACATCACCAGCTCGGTGACGCTGGTGATCGCGCAGCGCCTAGCGCGGCGGCTGTGCGACCGCTGCAAGCGCGCGGCCGTGATCCCGGACCATGCGTTGCTTGCCGAGGGGTTCACCGAGGAAGAGATCGCGACCGGCTTCACCGTGTACGAGCCGGTGGGTTGCGACGAGTGCACCGCCGGCTACAAGGGCCGGACCGGCGTGTACCAGGTGATGCCGATGAGCGACCAGATCGCGACCATCATCCTGCAGGGCGGCAATGCGATCGAGATCGCCAAGGCCGCGCAGGCCGCGGGCGTGCGCGACCTGCGCCAGTCGGCCCTGCTCAAGGTCCGCAAGGGCGTCACCAGCCTGGCCGAGATCAACCGCGTGACCAAGGATTGAGGCGGGTCGGGCTGTCGTGCGGGCGCGGTTTTCCGGTGCGGCAGGCGGCGTCGCGGGTCGCGCCTGAAGGCGCTCCTACAAGCCCCCATCCGTAGGAGCGCTTTCAGGCGCGACCGGCAATGCGTGGCAGCTCCGGGTGCCGACGAATGCTCCGGGCGAGAACAGCGCGGCCTGTGGAAGACATTCGCGGGTCGCGGCTGAAGCCGCTCCTACAACCGCCCCATCGCCCTGTAGGAGCGCCTTCAGGCGCGACCGGCAGCGCATCGCACCCTGGGCCCCGACGAACGGTCCCGGGCGAGAACCACGGGACCCGGATGCGACGGTCGTGGGTCGCGGCTGAAGCCGCTCCTACAGCCGCCCCATCGCCCTGTAGGAGCGCCTTCAGGCGCGACCGACCACGATTCAGTCAAGCCACGCCGCGTCCCAGTACGGATAGTCGCCCAGGCGCGTCACCAATCCCGCGCGGAGCGGGTTGGCCACGATGTAGCGCGCGACCGCGCGAAGGTCGTCCTCCGCGCGCAGGGCGCGGTCGTAATAGGCCCGGCCCCAGACCGGCCCCGACCGCTCCAGCGCACGGTTGACCTCCCTGGCACACCGGCCCTTCAGCCGCGCGACCACCTCTTGGAGCGCGCAATCGCGTCCCAGTTGCAGGAGGCAGTGGGCATGGTCGGGCATCAGCACCCAGGCCAGCATGGCGCTTGCGGTGCGCTCGTGGCGGAGCAGGAAACAGCGGGCCGCCGCGCTGGCGGCATCGGGATCGACAAACAGCCGGTGGCGCAGGTGGGTGGCGAAGCTCAGGTGGTAGACCTGCCCCGGCAACGACACCCTGCCCCGGCGAAGGGCGGCGTGGCCGCGTTGCGGGAGTCGGCGTTCGTTCTGCATTCACGCAGGGTGCCGGCATGCGCGGGGCGGGGCCGTCGGGGCGACCGGGCGCGCGATGTCAGGGAATCCCGCGTCGTGCCGTGCGGGCGCGGGTCGCGGCTGAAGCCGCTCCTACAACGGCCCATCGGCCCGTAGGAGCGCCTTCAGGCGCGACCGGAATCTCGACGCATCTGCCGATC
>NZ_JAETWA010000014.1 GCF_016774335.1 Luteimonas saliphila
ATGGCAAAGGGTAAGTTCGAGCGCACCAAGCCCCACGTGAACGTGGGCACGATCGGCCACGTGGACCACGGCAAGACGACGCTGACGGCGGCGCTGACGAAGATCGGTGCCGAGCGTTTCGGTGGCGAGTTCAAGGCCTACGACGCGATCGACGCGGCGCCGGAGGAGAAGGCGCGCGGGATCACGATCTCGACCGCGCACGTGGAATACGAGTCCCCGAACCGCCATTACGCGCACGTGGACTGCCCGGGCCACGCCGACTACGTGAAGAACATGATCACCGGTGCGGCGCAGATGGACGGTGCGATCCTGGTGTGTTCGGCCGCGGACGGCCCGATGCCGCAGACGCGCGAGCACATCCTGCTGGCGCGCCAGGTGGGCGTGCCGTACATCGTGGTCTTCCTGAACAAGGCGGACATGGTGGACGACGCTGAGCTGCTGGAGCTGGTGGAGATGGAAGTGCGTGAACTCCTGTCCAAGTACGAGTTCCCGGGCGACGACACCCCGATCATCCACGGTTCGGCGCTCAAGGCGCTGGAAGGCGACCAGAGCGAGATCGGCGTGCCTGCGATCATCAAGCTGGTGGAGGCGCTGGACAGCTGGATCCCGCAGCCCGAGCGCGACATCGACAAGCCGTTCCTGATGCCGGTCGAGGACGTGTTCTCGATCTCGGGCCGCGGCACGGTGGTGACCGGGCGGATCGAGCGCGGCGTGATCAAGGTGGGCGAGGAGATCGAGATCGTCGGTATCCGCGCGACGCAGAAGACGACGGTGACGGGCGTGGAGATGTTCCGCAAGCTGCTCGACCAGGGCCAGGCGGGCGACAACGCGGGCCTGCTGCTGCGCGGCACCAAGCGCGACGAGGTCGAGCGCGGCCAGGTGCTGTGCAAGCCCGGTTCGATCAAGCCGCACACCGAGTTCGAGGCGGAGGTGTACGTGCTGTCGAAGGACGAGGGTGGCCGTCATACCCCGTTCTTCAAGGGCTATCGTCCGCAGTTCTACTTCCGCACGACCGACATCACGGGCGCGGTGACGCTGCCGGAGGGCACCGAGATGGTGATGCCGGGCGACAACGTGAAGATGGTGGTGTCGCTGATCAACCCGGTGGCGATGGACGAGGGCCTGCGCTTCGCGATCCGCGAGGGCGGCCGTACGGTCGGCGCCGGCGTGGTGGCGAAGATCATCAAGTGACCTGACACCCCGTGCGCGCCAAGGCGCGCACGGCTGGTGGAAGGTCATCCCGAGCGCAAGCGAGGGATCTCCCCCGGCCCCGGTCCCCGACCGGAACCGGACAGGCAAGGGCGAGGCGGCGAAAGCCGCCGTCGCCTTCACCGGCACCCACGCGATTGCGGGTTGTCCGGGGCAAAAAAGCGGCTGCGCCCCTTGCATCGGGCCGGTGAAGGTTTCATAATATTCGACTCTTCACGGGTGGCAGGCTTCATGGCCGCCCGCGAAACCGCGAAATGAGGTGCAGGATGCGCCTCGTCTTCGCCAGACAGGGACCATGTCGCGCGGCATGCGCTTCGCCCGTTCCGGAGGTCTCCGGGGCACATAGGCGGGGCGTTTCGTTGCGCTCGCTGTTCCCTCTCTGGGCGGACCGGGCGACCGGTCTGCCCTGATTTTTGCAGTCGCCCGAAACTCCCGGGGTCGGTTCTTCCCGGGAGGTCGAAGGTTCAACGGGGTCCTGCGCACCCAGCCGCAGGGCCTGTCGCTCTTTCAACGTAAGGAATTCCGTCATGGCGGACCAGAAAATCCGGATCCGGCTCAAGGCGTTCGATCACCGCCTGATCGACCGTTCGGCCAGCGAGATCGTCGAAACGGCCAAGCGGACCGGCGCGCAGGTGCGCGGCCCGATCCCGCTGCCGACCAAGATCGAACGCTACACCGTGCTGGTGTCGCCGCACGTCGACAAGGACGCGCGCGACCAGTACGAGACCCGCACGCACAAGCGCGTGCTCGACATCGTCGACCCCAACGACAAGACCGTGGACGCGCTGATGAAGCTCGAACTCGCGGCTGGCGTCGACGTCCAGATCAAGCTGACCTGAGGACGCCACCATGACCGCGAAGATCCATTCGTTGGGCATCGTCGGCCGCAAGGCCGGCATGAGCCGGGTGTTCACCGAAGACGGCAAGTCCGTGCCGGTGACGCTGATCGAAGCCACCCCGAACCGCATCACCCAGGTGAAGACGGTCGCGACCGACGGCTACAGCGCCGTGCAGGTCACCGCCGGCGTCAAGCGCGCCTCGCTGCTGACCAAGCCCGAGGCCGGTCACCTGGCCAAGGCCAAGGTCGAAGCCGGCCGCGGCCTGTGGGAACTGCGCGTGGCCGACGACAAGATCGCCGATTTCGAAGTGGGCGGCGAGATCAAGGCCGACATCTTCGAGGTCGGCCAGATCGTCGACGTCCAGGGCGTCACCAAGGGCAAGGGCTTCCAGGGCACGATCAAGCGCTGGAACTTCAAGATGGGCGACGCGACCCACGGCAACTCGCTGTCGCACCGCTCGCCTGGCTCGATCGGCCAGCGCCAGACGCCGGGTCGCGTGTTCCCGGGCAAGAAGATGTCCGGCCACATGGGCGCGGACACGCAGAGCACGCAGCGCCTGCAGGTGGTGAAGGTCGACGCCGAGCGCGGCCTGATCGCCGTCAAGGGTGCTGTGCCGGGCGCACCCGGTGGCGACGTCATCGTGCGTCCCTCGAGCAAGGCATAAGGAGAGATGACGATGGAACTCGCCATCAACGGTAGCAACGACAAGCTGTCCGTCTCCGACGCGATCTTCGGCCGCGAATTCAGCGGCGACCTGGTCCACCAGGTCGTCGTCGCCTATCGCAATGCCGGTCGCGCCGGGACCAAGGCGCAGAAGACCCGCGCCGAGGTCAACGGCACCACCAAGAAGTCGAAGAAGCAGAAGGGCGGCGGCGCCCGCCACGGCGCGCTGACCGCGCCGATCTTCGTCGGCGGCGGCGTGACCTTCGCGGCCAAGCCGCGCAGTTTCGCGCAGAAGGTCAACCGCAAGATGTATCGCGCCGCGATGGCGGCGATCCTGTCCGAGCTCAATCGCCAGGGTCGGATCACGGTGGTCGAGTCGTTCGACGTCGACGCCCCGAAGACCAGCGGCCTGATCTCGAAGCTGAAGGATTTCGAACTCGGCCGGCGTCCGCTGATCGTGACCGAGGACGCCTCGGAGAACCTGTACCTGTCCGCGCGCAACCTGCCGTACGTCGAAGTGCGCGACGTGCAGGGCCTGGACCCGGTGTCGCTGGTCGGTGCCGACAGCGTGCTGGTCACCACCGGTGCGGTGAAGAAGATCGAGGAGTGGCTGGCATGAACGACGCCAAGCTCTATGAAGTGATCCGTGCGCCGCGCGTGTCCGAGAAGACCGCGCGCCTGCAGGAAGTATCCAACCAGTACGCGTTCGAAGTGGCGAAGGATGCGACCAAGGCCGACATCAAGGCCGCGGTCGAGAAGCTGTTCGACGTCAAGGTTTCGGCCGTCAACGTGGTCAACGTGAAGGGCAAGAGCAAGTCCTTCCGTTTCCGCCAGGGCAGCCGCGGCAACTGGCGCAAGGCGTACGTGACGCTGGCCGAGGGCCAGTCGATCGACGTCATCAACGCGACGGCCTGAGGAAGCTCCCATGCCTTTGATGAAATTCAAGCCCACGTCCCCCGGTCGCCGCTCCGCGGTCCGGGTGGTGACGCCCGACCTGCACAAGGGAGCGCCGCATGCCGCGCTCGTCGAGCCGCAGGGCAAGTCCGGTGGCCGCAACCACCATGGCCGCATCACCACGCGCCACATCGGTGGCGGCCACAAGCAGCACTACCGCATCATCGACTTCAAGCGCGACAAGGAAGGCATCCCGGCGCGCGTGGAGCGGATCGAGTACGACCCCAACCGCACCGCGCACATCGCGCTGCTGTGCTACGTCGACGGCGAGCGCCGCTACATCATCGCGCCCAAGGGCCTGAAGGCCGGCGACCAGGTGATCGCGGGCAACGATGCCCCGATCCGCGCCGGCAATACCCTGCCGCTGCGCAACATCCCGGTCGGTTCCACCGTGCACTGCATCGAGATGAAGCCGGGCAAGGGCGCGCAGATCGCGCGCGCCGCCGGTGCCGGCGTGCAGCTGGTCGCGCGCGAGGGCGTCTACGCGCTGCTGCGCCTGCGCTCGGGCGAGATGCGCAAGGTGCCTGCCGAGTGCCGCGCCACGATCGGCGAGGTCGGCAACGTCGAGCACAACCTCGAGAAGCTGGGCAAGGCCGGCGCCAAGCGCTGGCGCGGCATCAAGCCGACCGTCCGCGGCGCGGCCATGAACCCGGTCGACCACCCGCACGGTGGCGGCGAGGCGAAGGCCGGCCAGGGCAACCCGCACCCGGTCACCCCGTGGGGCGTGCCGACCAAGGGCTACAAGACCCGCAAGAACAAGCGGACGCAGCAGTTCATCGTGCGCGACCGCAGGAGCTGATAGACCATGGCACGTTCACTGAAGAAGGGCCCGTTCGTCGACCACCACCTGATCAAGAAGGTGGAAGTGGCGGGCAACACCAAGAAGCCGATCAAGACCTGGTCGCGCCGCTCGATGATCCTGCCGGAAATGGTGGGCTTCACGATCGCCGTCCACAACGGCCGCAACCACATCCCGGTACTGGTCAACGAGAACATGGTTGGCCACAAGCTCGGCGAATTCGCGTTGACGCGGACCTTCAAGGGTCACGGCGGCGACAAGAAGTCGGGCAGGTAAGGAGCGCACGATGGACAAGGCAAAACGAGCCAAGCACGAAGAGGCCAAGCGCGTGCGCACCGAGGCCAACAAGCGGACCGCCGTGCTGCGCACGGCCCGCATCTCGCCGCAGAAGGCGCGCCTGGTCGCCGACCAGGTCCGCGGTCTGCCGGCGGAGCGGGCGGTCAGCCTGCTGAAGTTCTCGGACAAGAAGGCGGCCGCGATGATCAAGAAACTGGTCGAGTCGGCGATCGCCAACGCCGAGAACAACGCCGGCGCCGATATCGACGAGCTGAAGATCGCGACGATCACGGTCGACGAAGGTCCGACGCTGAAGCGCTTCATGGCGCGTGCGAAGGGCCGCGGCACGCGCATCCTCAAGCGCACCAGCCACATCACCGTCGTCGTGGGAGAGGGCAAGTAAATGGGTCATAAAGTTCATCCCACCGGCATCCGTCTCGGCATCGCCAAGGACTGGAACTCGAAGTGGTATGCCGGCAAGAAGGAGTACGCCGACTACCTCGTCGCCGACCTCAAGGTCCGCGAGATGCTGCGCAAGCGGCTCGCCGCCGCCGGGATCAGCAAGATCCTGATCGAGCGCCCGGCCAAGACCGCGCGCGTGACCATCCACACCGCACGCCCGGGCGTGGTGATCGGCAAGCGAGGCGAGGACATCGAGAAGCTGCGCAAGGACGTCAGCACCATGATGGGCGTGCCGGCGCACATCAACGTCACCGAGGTCCGCAAGCCCGAGCTCGACGCGCAGTTGGTGGCCGAGTCCATCGCGCAGCAGCTCGAGCGCCGCATCATGTTCCGTCGCGCGATGAAGCGCGCCGTCGGCAACGCGATGCGCCTGGGCGCGCTGGGCATCAAGGTCAACGTCGCCGGCCGCCTGAACGGCGCCGAGATCGCGCGCTCGGAGTGGTACCGCGAAGGTCGCGTGCCGCTGCACACATTGCGCGCCGACGTCGATTACGGCTTCGCCGAGGCCAAGACGACCTACGGCATCATCGGCATCAAGACCTGGATCTACAAGGGCGAGATCTTCGATTTCAGCCAGGTGGGCCAGGAGAAGCAGGACGATTCGCCGCGCGGCAACGATCGCGGCGACCGTGGCGATCGCGAGCGTCCGCGCGGACCGCGCCGCGACCGTGGCGACCGCGAGGCGAGGGACTAAACCATGCTGCAACCCAAGCGAACCAAATACCGCAAGATGCACAAGGGCCGCAACGACGGCCTGGCCTGGAGCGGAAACGCCGTCAGCTTCGGCGAGTACGGACTGAAGGCCACCGCGACCGGCCAGCTGACCGCGCGTCAGATCGAGGCAGGCCGTCGTTCCATCAGCCGCCACGTCAAGCGCGGCGGCAAGATGTGGATCCGCGTGTTCCCCGACAAGCCGATCACCAAGAAGCCGATCGAAGTCCGCATGGGCTCGGGCAAGGGTGGCGTGGAGTACTGGGTCGCGCAGATCCAGCCCGGCCGCATGATCTACGAGATCGAGGGCGTCGACGAAGCCGTGGCGCGCGAGGCGTTCCGCCTGGCCGCCGCCAAGCTCTCGGTCACCACCACTTTCGTGACCCGGACGGTGCGCTGATGGCGACGATCAAGGAACTGCGCGGCAAGTCCGCCAACGAGCTGCAGAGCCACCTGTTGGAGCTGCAGAAGGAACGGTTCGCGCTGCGCATGCAGAAGGCGACCGGCCAGCTGACCAAGACCCACGAGGCACGTCGGGTGCGCCGCGAGATCGCGCGCGTGAACACGCTCCTCGGGTCGAAGAAGTAAGGCACACGACCATGAACAACAGCGAAAAGAAGCAGAACACGGTCCAGGGCCGGGTGGTCAGCGACAAGATGGACAAGACCGTGACCGTTCTGGTCGAGCGCAATGTGAAGCATGCGCTGTACGGCAAGTACATCCGCCGCTCCACCAAGCTGCACGCGCACGACGCCGACAACGCCGCGAAGGAAGGGGACATCGTCCGCCTGGTGGAAGTGGCCCCGATTTCGAAGACCAAGAACTGGCGCGTGGTCGAGATCGTCGCCCGCGCGGCCGAGTAACGAGGAGGCACTGAAATGATCCAGATGCAGAGCCACCTCGACGTGGCGGACAACTCCGGTGCCAAGGAAGTGATGTGCATCAAGGTGCTCGGCGGCTCCAAGCGCCGGTACGCCGCGATCGGCGACATCATCAAGGTATCGATCAAGGACGCGATCCCGCGCGGCAAGGTCAAGAAGGGCGAGGTCTACGACGCCGTCGTGGTGCGCACCCGCAAGGGCGTGCGTCGCGCGGATGGTTCCCTGATCCGCTTCGACGGCAACGCCGCGGTGTTGCTCAACAACAAGCACGAGCCGATCGGCACGCGAATCTTCGGGCCCGTGACCCGCGAGCTGCGGTCCGAGAAGTTCATGAAGATCGTCTCGCTCGCACCCGAAGTGCTGTGAGCGGAAGGACATAGACATGGCCAATCGAATCAAGAAGGGCGACCAGGTGGTCGTGATCGCCGGACGCGACAAGGGCAAGACCGGCGACGTGGTACGCGTGCTCGGCGACAAGGTCGTCGTCTCGAACATCAACATCGTCAAGCGCCACACCAAGCCCAACCCGCAAGCCGGCCAGCCCGGCGGCGTGATCGAGCGCGAGGCGCCGATCGATGCTTCGAACGTGATGCTGTTCAACCCTGCCTCCGGCAAGGGCGAGCGCGTCGGTACCAAGGTGCTCGAGGATGGACGGCGGCTGCGCGTGTTCCGCTCGAGTGGTGAGGCGGTCTGACCGCCTGATCCTGAGGAATCAAGAAAATGACGACCCGTCTGGAACAGTTCTACAAGGAAGAAGTGGTGCCGAAGCTGATGAAGCAGTTCGGCTACACCAATCCGATGCAGGTGCCGCGCCTGAGCAAGATCACGCTCAACATGGGCGTGGGCGAGGCCGCCGCCAACAAGAAGGTGCTCGAGAACGCGACTGCCGACATGGCCAAGATCAGCGGCCAGAAGCCGCTGGTGACCAAGTCGCGCGTCTCGGTGGCCTCTTTCAAGATCCGCGATGGCTGGCCGATCGGCTGCAAGGTCACGCTGCGCCGCAACCGCATGTATGAGTTCCTGGACCGTTTGGTCAACGTCTCGCTGCCGCGCGTGCGCGACTTCCGTGGCGTGTCGGGCCGGTCGTTCGACGGCCGCGGCAACTACAACATGGGCGTGAAGGAGCAGATCATCTTCCCGGAGATCGATTTCGACCAGGTCGATGCGATCCGCGGCATGGACATCGCCATCACCACCACCGCCAAGACGAATGCGGAAGCCAAGGCGTTGCTCGAAGCCTTCCGCTTCCCGTTCCGCAACTGAGGAAAAGACATGGCGAAGACCTCCATGGTCAACCGCGAGACCAAGCGCACCAAGCTGGTCAAGAAGCACGCCGTCAAGCGCGCCGAGCTGAAGAAGGTGATCAGCAGCCAGACCGCGAGCTACGAGGAAAAGATCGAGGCCGCGACCAGGCTGCAGAAGCTGCCCCGCGACTCGTCGCCGGCCCGGCAGACCACGCGCTGCGCGCTGACCGGTCGTCCCCGTGGCGTGTATGCCAAGTTCGGCCTGGGCCGCAACAAGCTGCGCGAGGCCACCATGCGTGGCGACGTGCCGGGCCTGCGCAAGGCAAGCTGGTAGGAAGCGGGAACCGCCTCCGGTCGCGTTCGCGCGTGCGGGGCAGCGCCCGGTGCCGGTTCGCGCCAGGGGATGTGATGGCAGCCGACGCCGTCCATGCGGCGCCTGGCTGGTATACAATGTGCGGCTCGCCGGCTTTTCGCGGCGGCTCGCAGCAAGCCCGGCCCGGCCGGGGACAACCTGAACAGATTTTCGCGAAAGCGGATATCGGTGCACTCATAAGGAATTTCCATGAGCATGACTGATCCCATCGCCGACATGCTGGTCCGCATCCGGAATGCGGCCGCGGTCGGCAAGCCGACGGTGAAGATGCCGTCCTCCAAGACCAAGGTCGCGATCGCCAACGTCCTCAAGGACGAGGGCTACATCGCCGCCCTGCGCGTGACCGAGAACGGCGCCAAGGCCGAGCTCGAGATCGAGCTCAAGTACTTCGAAGGCCGTCCGGTGATCGAGCAGCTCAAGCGCGTCTCGCGCTCGGGCCTGCGCCAGTACCGCGGCAAGGACGCATTGCCCAGGGTCCTCAATGGCCTCGGCGTCGCCATCATCTCCACCTCGAAGGGCATCATGACCGATGCGCAGGCGCGCCAGCAGGGCGTCGGCGGTGAAGTCCTGTGCTTCGTGGCCTAAGGGAGTAACGCACATGTCCCGCATCGCCAAGAAGCCGGTCGCCCTCCCGAAGGGCGTCGAGCTGAACGCCCAGGCCGAGTCGATCAGCGTCAAGGGCCCGAAGGGCACGCTCTCGATCGCCAAGCCGGCCGACATCCAGGTCAGCATCGAGGACGGCAACGCGTTGCTGTCGGCGAACGATCCGGCCCGGATCGCCCTGACCGGCACCCTGCGCGCGATCGTCGCCAACATGGTTCACGGCGTCGCCCACGGGTTCGAGCGCAAGCTCGAGCTGGTCGGCGTCGGCTACCGCGCCGCCGTCCAGGGCAAGGACCTCACCCTTTCGCTCGGCTACTCGCATCCGGTCGTGTTCAAGGCGCCCGAAGGCATCACCATCACCGCGCCGACGCAGACCGAAGTGATCGTCGCCGGCGCCGACAAGCAGCTGGTGGGCGAAGTCGCCGCCAAGATCCGTGGATTCCGTCCGCCGGAGCCCTACAAGGGCAAGGGCGTGAAGTACTCCGACGAAACCATCATCCGCAAGGAAGCCAAGAAGGCCTAAGGGCCGATCCGCTTCCCGCCAGAGAACAGACCATGGACAAGAAAATCGCCCGCCTGCGCCGCGCCAAGTCGACCCGCGCGCACATCCGCGAACTCGGCGTGCCGCGCCTGTCGGTGCTGCGCACCGGCCAGCACGTCTACGCCCAGGTGTTCAGCGCCGACGGATCGAAGGTCCTGGCTGCGGCCAGCACCACCCAGTCCGACGTGCGCGAAGGCCTGACGAGCGCCAAGAACGCCGAGGCTGCCGCCAGGGTCGGTCGCGCCATCGCCGAGAAGGCGCGGGCCGCCGGCGTGGAGAAGGTGGCCTTCGACCGTTCCGGCTACCGCTACCACGGTCGCATCAAGGCGCTGGCCGATGCCGCCCGCGAGGGTGGCCTGCAGTTCTGATGGATCGGCGGGGGCTTGCCCCTGTCGCTTGAAAATCCGGTCATGGACGCCATCCATGGCGGAACACTGTCCCTTCCGGACAGTCCGGCCCGGCCATCCATGGCCGGGCGTTCGCCAGGGCAGCGCGGCGGTGCCGCGCTGAGCGTGCCTCGACTCACCCTGCCGGTGCGGGCTGCACCGGACGCCCCGCGGCTTCTGCCCGCGGACGCGGGCCACCGCTCCAGACCACAACCATAAGCGGCCAAGCCGCAATTTCCTTCCAAATACGAGACATGGCAATGGCAGAACAACGTGAATCCCGTGGACGCGACCGCAATCGCGATCGCGAAGAGATGGACGACGGCATGATCGAGAAGCTGATCGCGGTCAACCGCGTCAGCAAGACGGTCAAGGGCGGTCGCCAGTTCACCTTCACCGCGCTGACGGTGGTGGGCGACGGCAACGGCAAGGTCGGCTTCGGCTACGGCAAGGCGCGCGAAGTGCCGGTCGCGATCCAGAAGTCGATGGAGTACGCGCGCAAGAACATGAGCAACGTCGACTTGAACGGCGCCACCCTGTGGCACACGGTCAAGGCCGGCCACGGCGCGGCGCGCGTGTTCATGCAGCCCGCGTCCGAGGGTACCGGCGTGATCGCCGGCGGCGCGATGCGCGCCGTGCTCGAGGCGGTGGGCGTGAAGGACGTGCTGGCCAAGGCCGTCGGCTCGCGCAACCCGATCAACCTGGTGCGCGCCACGGTCAAGGGGCTGGAGTCGATGCATTCGCCCGGCAAGATCGCGGCCAAGCGCGGCAAGAAGGTGGAGGACATCGTCCATGGCTAAGACCGGAAACAGCGACGGCACCGTCAAGGTCCGTCTGGTCAAGGGCCTGCGCGGCTCGCAGGCGAAGCACCGCCTGTCGGTGCGCGCGCTCGGCCTCAACAAGCTCAACGACGTCCGCGAACTGAAGGACAGCCCCCAGGTCCGTGGCCTGATCAACAAGGTCCACTACCTGGTCCGGGTCGAGGAGTAATCAAGATGAAGCTCAACACGCTCAAGCCCGCCGACGGCGCCCGCAAGGAGCGCACCCGGGTCGGTCGCGGCATCGGTTCCGGCCTCGGCAAGACCGCCGGCCGCGGCCACAAGGGTTCGTTCGCGCGCGCCGGCAAGGGCAAGATCAAGGCCGGCTTCGAAGGCGGCCAGATGCCGATGCACATGCGTCTGCCGAAGGTCGGCTTCCGCTCGAAGCTCAAGACCGATACCGCGGAAGTGTTCCTGTATCAGCTCGACAAGCTCGAAGGCGACGTCGACCTCGCCGCGTTGCGCGCCGCCAAGCTGGTGCCGCGCATCGCCAAGAAGGCCAAGATCGTCAAGAAGGGCGAGATCTCGAAGAAGCTCGTGCTCAAGGGCCTGCTCGCCACGGCCGGCGCCCGCGCGGCGATCGAGGCCGCGGGCGGCAAGGTCGAGGGCGATCCGGCATAAGCCGGCGCGGCATTGCCGCGCCATGCCGGTGAGCGCCCGGCCATGGATGGACGGGCAGGGCGGTCCGAAGCCCGAAGGGTTGCGCCACGGACGGCGGACACTATGGTTGGCGAAGCTGGGAAACAAGTAAGCGTGCGAATCGATCGATACATTGGAGCGCCTGATGTCACGCAGCAGTAGTGCGATGGGCGGACTTGCGGGCGCAGGCAAGTTCACCGAACTGCGACAGCGCCTGCTGTTCGTGCTCGGTGCGCTGATCGTCTACCGCATCGGCTGCTTCATTCCGGTGCCGGGCGTGAATCCGGACGCGATGCTGCAGTTGATGGAGCAGCAGCAAGGCACCATCGTGGACATGTTCAACATGTTCTCCGGTGGCGCACTGGAGCGCTTCAGCCTGTTCGCGCTGAACGTGATCCCGTACATCTCCGCCTCGATCGTCATGCAGCTGATGGTGCAGATCGTGCCGAGCCTGAAAGCCATCCAGAAGGAAGGCGAGTCGGGGCGGCGCAGGATCACCCAGTGGTCGCGCATCGGCGCCATTCCGCTCGCGATCTTCCAGTCTGCCGGCATCGCGGTCGCGCTGCAGAGCCAGGGCGCCGGGACCGGCATCCCCGTGGTCTATGCACCGGGCCCGGGTTTCGTGGTGACCGCGATCATCGCCCTGACCGCCGGTACCATGTTCCTGGTCTGGCTGGGCGAGCAGGTGACCGAGCGCGGCATCGGCAACGGCGTGTCGCTGATCATCTTCGCCGGCATCGTGTCCGGCCTGCCGAGTGCGGTGATCGGCACGGTCGAAGCCGCACGCAGTGGCGACATGAGCCCGATCGCGGTGATCGTGATCGCGGTGCTGGTGCTCGCCTTCACCTACTTCGTGGTGTTCGTCGAGCGCGGACAGCGCCGGATCACGGTGAACTACGCGCGCCGGCAGGGCGGCCGCAACGCGTACATGAACCAGACCTCGTTCCTGCCGCTCAAGCTCAACATGGCGGGCGTGATCCCGGCGATCTTCGCATCGTCGATCATCATGTTCCCCGCCACCGCGACCACCTGGTTCGGCCAGGCCGGTTCGGCGCAGTGGCTGCAGCGGGTGGCGCAGGCGCTCTCGCCCGGCGAGCCGCTCTACATCCTGCTGTACGCGGGCCTGATCGCCGGCTTCGCGTTCTTCTACACCGCGCTGGTGTTCAACTCGCAGGAAACCGCCGACAACCTCAAGAAGTCCGGCGCGCTGGTGCCGGGCATCCGTCCGGGCAAGGCCACCGCCGAGTACATCGACGGGGTGCTGACGCGGCTGACCGCGGCCGGCGCCGCCTACCTGGTCCTGGTCTGCCTGCTGCCGGAGTTCATGCGCGCGGAGATGGGGGTGTCGTTCTACTTCGGCGGCACCTCGCTGCTGATCGTGGTTGTGGTGGTGATGGACTTCATCGCCCAGATCCAGGCCCACCTGATGTCGCACCAGTACGAAAGCCTCCTGAAAAAGGCGAACCTGAAGGGCGGAGCGAGGACGCGCTAGCGCGGCATGCCGCGCTGTCCTCGCGGAGCGCCCGACCATGGATGGTCGGGCCGGACCATCCGAAGCCGCCATGGCCCCGCCATGGATGGCAGCGGCGTCAAAGACCGAAGCGGTGCCCATGGCGCGCCTTCGGTGGACATGGAAGCCACAGAGAATTCACGCCGGCGCGGAGCCCAGCCTCCCCCGGCACGATGGGCGACCCGTGCGGCAGTCCCGCGCATGGGTGGATCCGGGCCGATTCGCGCACCAGAGTAGTGCGCGTGGCCGGGCGGGGGTAACCCCGTTCAGCCAGCCGGGATCCGTCGCCGGAGCATGGGCACACTCCCCATGCCGGGCCGGGGGCGCTTGCGCCTCCGGCTTCCAACGAAGCCGGGACCCTGTTAGAATTTCGTGTTCACTTCGCCGGGATCAACCGTCCCGGACGACCAACCAGTTGGAGATCCGCGCATGGCGCGTATTGCAGGTGTCAACCTGCCTGCCCAGAAGCACGTCTGGGTCGGGCTGCAAAGCATCTACGGCATCGGCCGTACCCGTTCGAAGCAGGTCTGCGAAGCCGCGGGCGTGTCCTCGAACATCAAGATCCGCGACCTGTCCGAGCCAGACGTCGAGCGCCTGCGCGCCGAAGTCGGCAAGTTCGTGGTCGAGGGCGACCTGCGTCGTGAGGTCGGCATCGCCATCAAGCGCCTCATGGACCTGGCCTGCTACCGCGGCCTGCGCCACCGCCGCGGCCTGCCCCTGCGTGGCCAGCGCACCCGGACCAACGCCCGTACCCGCAAGGGTCCGCGCAAGGCCATCAAGAAGTAATCGAGGACATCCGAAATGGCCAAGCCGGCAGCTGCCAACAAGCAGAAGAAGAAGATCAAGCGCGTCGTCACCGACGGCATCGCGCACGTGCACGCGTCGTTCAACAACACCATCATCACCATCACCGACCGCCAGGGCAACGCGCTCTCGTGGGCGACCTCGGGCGGCGCGGGCTTCCGCGGCTCGCGCAAGTCGACCCCGTTCGCCGCGCAGGTCGCCGCCGAGAAGGCGGGCAAGGATGCGCTGGACTACGGCGTGAAGTCGCTGGAAGTCCGCATCAAGGGCCCGGGTCCGGGCCGTGAGTCGGCCGTGCGTTCGTTGAACAACGTGGGCTACAAGATCACCAACATCATCGACGTGACGCCAATCCCGCACAACGGGTGCCGTCCGCCGAAGAAGCGCCGCGTCTAAGGGGGCGAAAAGAACATGGCTCGTTATATCGGTCCCACCTGCAAGCTCGCGCGCCGCGAAGGCGCCGACCTCTCGCTGAAGTCCCCGACCCGTGCGCTCGACTCCAAGTGCAAGCTGGAGCAGAAGCCCGGCCAGCACGGCGCCGGCACCGGCGCGCGTCGCAGCAAGCTTTCCGACTACGCCCTGCAGCTTCGCGAGAAGCAGAAGGTCAAGCGCATCTACGGCCTGCTGGAGCGCCAGTTCCGCAACTACTACAAGAAGGCGTCCACCAAGAAGGGCAACACGGGCGAGAACCTGCTGCAGCTCCTCGAGACGCGCCTGGACAACGTCGTCTACCGCATGGGCTTCGCGATCACCCGCCCGGCCGCCCGCCAGCTGGTTTCGCACCGCGGCGTCACGGTCAACGGCAAGCCGGTGAACCTGCCTTCCTACCAGGTCAAGGCCGGCGACGCCATCGCCCTGTCCGAGAAGGCGCAGAAGCAGATGCGCGTGCAGGAAGCGCTGAACGTCTCGTCCAGCATGGACCTGGCGCCGTCGTGGATCGAGGTCGACCAGAAGAAGTTCAGCGGCGTGTTCAAGGCGGTCCCGGATCGCGGCGACCTGCCGGCGGACATCAACGAAGCGCTGATCGTCGAGCTGTACTCGAAGTAAGGACTGGCGGCGGGTCGTCCCGCGGCACCAGAGCAACAACTCCCCCGGTCCGTGCCCGCGCACGGGCCACCCCTTGCCAGCAGGCAGGGGGCTCGAAACACCTAGAGCCATCGTGTCGACGGATGCGATGGCGCTGCAGGAGACGCTATCAACATGACAGTTACCGCCAACCAGGTCCTGCGCCCCCGTGGTCCCCAGATCGAACGCCTCGCCGGCAACCGCGCGAAGGTGGTGATCGAACCCCTCGAGCGCGGTTATGGCCACACCCTCGGCAATGCGCTTCGTCGCGTGCTGCTCTCGTCGATCCCCGGTTTCGCGATCACCGAGGTCGAGATCGACGGCGTGCTGCACGAGTACAGCACGATCGAGGGGCTGCAGGAGGACGTGCTCGAAGTCCTGCTCAACCTCAAGGACGTGGCGATCCGCATGGGCACCGGCGAGAGCTCCACGCTCACGCTGAGCAGGTCCGGCCCGGGCGTCGTCACCGCCGCCGACATCAAGACCGACCACAACGTCGAGATCCTCAATCCCGACCACGTGATCGCGCACCTCACCAAGGACACCCAGCTCAACATCCGGCTGAAGATCGAGCGCGGCTTCGGCTACCAGCCGGCCGCCGCCCGTCGCCGTCCGGACGAAGAGACCCGTGCGATCGGCCGTCTGATGCTGGACGCGTCGTTCTCGCCCGTGCGCCGGGTTGCCTATGAAGTCGAAGCGGCCCGCGTCGAACAGCGCACCGACCTCGACAAGCTGGTGCTCGACATCGAGACCAACGGCACGATCGACGCCGAGGAAGCCGTGCGCACCGCCGCCGACATCCTCACCGACCAGTTGAGCGTGTTCGGCGACTTCACCCACCGCGACCGCGGCGGCCAGAAGGCGGCGACCCCGGGCGTGGATCCGATCCTGCTGCGCCCGATCGACGACCTCGAGCTGACCGTGCGTTCGGCCAACTGCCTCAAGGCCGAGAGCATCTACTACATCGGCGACCTGATCCAGAAGACCGAGGTCGAGCTGCTCAAGACCCCGAACCTGGGCAAGAAGTCGCTCACCGAGATCAAGGAAGTCCTCGCCCAGCGCGGCCTGTCGCTCGGCATGAAGCTCGAGAACTGGCCGCCCGCCGGCGTCTCGCAGCACGGGATGCTGGGGTGAGTGGGCGCCGCACAGCCGTTGCCATCAGGCAACGGCTGGCGACCACGAACGCCCGGCGCGCTGCGCCGGGCCGGGAGTGCAAGCGCGGCGCAGCCGCGGCTTCAAGTTGTTGACGTACACCATATGAGTTTCGCCGACGAACCCGAGTTCGCGGCACCCCCGGCAACGGATGCCGGACCGGACCAGCGCAGTCCAATTTCCAACGCCAGGATGGCGACAGCGATACCCAAGGCCTCACACTTCAACCGATAAGGATCCACGACCATGCGCCACCAGAAAGCCGGTCGCAAGTTCAACCGCACCAGCGCGCACCGCGATGCGATGTTCAGCAACATGGCCGCGTCGCTGTTCAAGCACGAACTGATCAAGACCACCCTGCCCAAGGCCAAGGAGCTGCGCCGCGTCGCAGAGCCGCTGATCACCGTCGGCAAGGTCGACAGCGTCGCCAATCGCCGCCTCGCCTTCTCGCGCCTGCGCGACAAGGAAGCGGTGGGCAACCTGTTCACCACGCTCGGTCCGCGCTATGCCGGCCGCCCGGGTGGCTACCTGCGCATCCTCAAGTGCGGCTTCCGCGCCGGCGACAATGCGCCGATGGCGTACGTCGAACTGGTCGACCGCCCGCAGGCCGACGCCGAGTAAGCCGCGCCCTCGGGGTAGCGGTGTAGCAAGCGAAGCCCCGGCCTGACCGGGGCTTTTGCGTTTGGCCGACCTCACCGGTCGGCATGGGGCGGCGACGACCGCCGTCCTGTGGCGGCCCGGCGGTCGAGCGCATGGCGGGCGACGGGGGATAATGTCCACCCGTCCGTCCAACGAGCCCGCATGAATCCCTTCCGCTGGTCGTTCCGCTTCCAGATGCTGTCCGCCGCGACGATCTGCCTCGCACTGATCGGCTTCGCGATCTACAGCCAGTTCGCCTGGGGCCTGAAGCCGTGCCCGCTGTGCATCTTCCAGCGCATCGCATTCGCGGCGCTCGGCCTGGTCCTGCTGCTGGCGGGACTGCATGCGCCGCGAGGGCCGGCCGGGCGTCGCACCTGGGGGGTGCTCGCGCTGGCCGCAGCGATGGCGGGGATCGGTGTCGCCGCGCGGCATGTCTGGCTGCAGATGTTCCCCCCCGAAATTCCTGCGTGCGGCGCACCGTTCGCGTTCATGCGCGAGACCATGGATACCCCCGGACTGATCCGGCAGGTGCTGATCGGCACCGGCGACTGCGGCGCGGTGGACTGGACCTTCCTCGGCCTGTCGATGCCCTGGTGGAGCCTGGTCTGGTTCGTGGTGCTGGCCGCATGGGCGCTGTTCGCCGCGTTCCGGCGGCGCTGAACAAGTTCGCGCGTAGGTTGCAGCTGAAATTGACGCGTCGCAGCAACGGGCGCAACATCCTGCGATCCATCCGAGCACCTCCATGACCAGGCACGACCGACCCCTGCAGGCAGTGAACCTCCCTTCCGAATGGCATCCCGGCAGCTGGCGTTCGCGCCCTGCGCTGCAACTGCCGACCTATCCGGACGCGGACGCGCTCGCCGAGGTGCAGGCCGAACTGCGCTCGCTGCCGCCGCTTGTGACTTCGTGGGAGATCCTCGCGCTCAAGCAGCAACTGGCCGAGGCCCAGGAGGGCAGGCGCTTCCTGCTGCAGGGCGGCGATTGCGCCGAGAACTTCGGCGAATGCAGCTCGGACATCATTTCCAACCGGCTCAAGGTGCTGCTGCAGATGAGCCTGGTGCTGGTGCACGGGATGAAGCTGCCGGTGGTGCGGGTGGGTCGTTTCGCAGGCCAGTACGCCAAGCCGCGCTCGGCAGACACCGAGGTGCGCGACGGCGTTGAACTGCCGAGCTACCGCGGCGATATCGTCAACGGACCCGCGTTCACCGCGCAGGCGCGCGTGCCCGACCCGCGGCGCATGATCAAGGCGCACGCCCGCTCGGCGATGACGATGAACTTCGTCCGCTCGCTGATCGACGGCGGCTTCGCCGACCTGCACCACCCCGAGTATTGGGGCCTGGGCTGGGTGAAGCAGTCGCCGCTGGCGGGCGAATACCAGAAGATGGTGGCCGGCATCGGCGACGCCGTGCGTTTCATGGAAACGCTGGCCGGCGCGCAGGTGCACAACCTCAACCGGGTCGACTTCTACACCTCGCACGAGGCGCTGCTGCTGCCCTACGAGGAAGCGCAGACGCGCCAGGTGCCGCGGCAATGGGGCTGGTTCAACCTCAGCACCCATTTCCCCTGGGTAGGCATGCGCACCGCCGCCCTCGACGGCGCGCACACCGAGTATTTCCGCGGCATCCGCAACCCGATCGCGGTCAAGGTCGGCCCATCGGTGACGCCGGACCAGTTGCTCAGGCTGATCGATGTGCTGAACCCGGACGACGAGCCGGGCCGGCTCGGCCTGATCCACCGCATGGGCGCTGCCCATGTGGCGGCGAAACTGCCCGCGCTGCTCGAGGCGGTGAAGCGCGATGGCCGCCGGGTACTGTGGATCTGCGACGCGATGCACGGCAACACCGAGTCCACCAGCAACGGCTACAAGACGCGCCGCTTCGACAACATCCGCAGCGAGATCGAGCAGTCCTTCGACATCCACGCCGCAGCGGGAACGCGCCTGGGCGGCGTGCACCTGGAACTGACCGGCGAGGACGTCACCGAATGCACCGGCGGCGCCCGCGACCTGACCGAGGTCGACCTGGAGCGTGCCTACCGCTCCGCCGTCGACCCGCGTCTGAACTACGAGCAGGCGCTGGAAACAGCAATGCTGATCGTGCGCAAGCACGCGCAGCTCAATCCTCCGGTCAGCGCCTGAGCGTCGGTTGCCGACGGTCCCCGGGGTGGGGTGGTGTCCTTCCGGCGTCCCAGAGCAGGGCGCCGCGGAGGGGCGAATCCGGGGTCGCAGCGTGTTGAAATAGGCGCATGCCGGCCCCGATCCGGCGAACCGGACATGCGCATGGATCGCCTCAAGACCTGGATCTACCGCAACCGCCGCCACGCCAAGCGATTGCTCGTTGCCGCGGGCAGGGTGTTTCCGGTGCCGCTGACGCGCCGGTTGCGTGCCCTTGCCGAGCAAGTCGCCTACCGCGTGGTGCCGGAGTACCAGGGCGACACGCTGCCGCCGATCTTCGGCTACTGGGCCGGGCGCCACGTGCAGCCCTGCGCCGAGCGCATCGGCATGCCGTCGCCGGACGCGCTGTACTACGCCGAAGCGAAGGCGGTGGCGCTTCGCAAGGGCCAGGTGTCGATCGCCAGCATCGGTTCGGGCGCCTGCTCGCTCGAACTCTCGCTGCTCGAGCGTCTGCGCGGCGAAGGGGTCGACGCGCGTATGCTGTGTGTCGATTTCAATGTCGCACTCATGGAAATGGCGCTGCAGGCGGCGCGCGCGAGGGGTCTGGACGAGTGGTTCACGGTGGCGACGCTCGACTGCAATCGCCCCTTCGCGCTCGAGCGCCGCGACGTCATCGTCGTCAACCAGTTCTTCCACCATGTCGAGGAGCTGGAGACGTTCGCGGCCAGCCTGCGCGACAGCCTCGAGTCCGAAGGCGTCCTGCTGACCTCGGACGTTATCGGCCGCAACGGGCACGTGTTGTGGCCGGCGGTCGACGTGGTGGTGCAGGAATTCTGGCAACGGCTTCCGCAGGACAAACGCTTCGATCGCTATCACTCCGCCCGCCGCGACCGATACGTGTCGGTCGACCACGCCGCGTACTCGAACGAGGGCGTGCGCGCCCAAGACGTGGTCGCCAGTCTCATGGCGCAGTTCGAGTTCGAGCGCTTCCTGACCTTCGGTGGCGCGATCATGCCGTTCGTCGAACGCAGGATCGGGTTCAACTTCGATCCCGGCTCGCCCGAGGACCGCGCCTTCATCGACGAGCTTGCGGCGCTCGACCTGGCCCGGATCGAAGCCGGCGACTACCCGGCGTCCAACATGATCGCGGTGCTCAGGCACAAGGGCAAAGCCGGCGCCCGCAGCTTCGTTCCGGTCAGTCCGGAGCAGCACGTGGCGTCGACGCGGCGCCAGCTCGCGCTTTGCCGGGCTGCACGTTGACGCTTCAGTCCCCGCGGTCGCTCACAGCAGCGAGGCTTGTCGCGGTTCCACCGCAAGCGCGATACCAGTCAGTCGCCACTGTGCCAGCGCTTCGTAGCGGCCGCCGGGATTGAACAGCAGTTCGAAGCGGTCGACGCGCAGCGGTTCGCCCGTACAGTCGATGCCGGCCAGCCAGGGCTGCTCGTCCAGGCCGCGGTCGAGGTAGGCGAGCGTGACGTGCGGCTGGGTCGTGACCTGCGCCGGACGGATGCCGCAACGACGGATGGCGTCGCGCGTCGCATCGCACAGCGCCTGCAGTTCGGTGCAGGCGTGGGGCAGGGCGACGACCGCGCCCGACTGGCGCCAGTAGGCGATGCGCTCGACGGTGAATGCATGCGGGGGGATACGCATCGCCGCGTCGGCGAAGGCGTCGAGCAGGGCGGGCGTGACGAGATGGCGCAGGTCGTAGCCGATGAAGCACAGCGTCGCGTGCCACTGGTCGGGGCGGCGCAGCTGCAGCTTCGGCGCGCCATCCGGACGCGCCGCGACAAGGCCTGCGATGAGCGCTGCAAGCCGTTCCCGCCCATGGGCCTCCGGCCGCCAGCCCGGGAACAGCGCCTGGCTCACGCCGCGCGGCTGGCCCGCTTGCGGTCGCTCTCGGTGAGCATCTTCTTGCGCAGGCGGATTTCCTTCGGCGTCACTTCCACCAGCTCGTCGTCCTCGATGAAGTCGAGCGCCTGCTCCAGCGAATACTTCAGCGCAGGCGTGAGCTTGATGGCATCGTCCTTGCCCGAGGCGCGGACGTTGGTCAGCGGCTTGGGCTTGATGACGTTGACGGTGAGATCGTTGTCCTTCGAGTGAATGCCGACCAGCTGGCCCTCGTAGACATTGTCGCCTTCCGCCGCGAACAGGCGGCCGCGGTCCTCCAGCGGTCCCAGCGAATACGCCGGCGTCACGCCGGGGGCGTTGGCGATCATCACGCCGTTCTGGCGCTTGGCGATCGCGCCGGTTTCCTTCGGGCCGTAATGGTCGAAGACATGGAACAGCAGGCCCGAACCCTGGGTGAGCGTGCGGAATTCGTTCTGGAAGCCGATCAGGCCACGCGCAGGAATCATGTAGTCCAGGCGCACGCGACCCTTGCCGTCGGGCTCCATGTTCTTGAGCTGGGCGCGTCGCGTGCCGAGCTTCTCCATCACACCGCCCTGGTGCTGCTCCTCGATGTCGACCACCAGCTGTTCGACCGGTTCCATCAGCTGGCCGTCGATTTCCTTGATGATGACTTCCGGGCGCGATACCGCCAGCTCGAAACCTTCGCGCCGCATGTTCTCGATCAGCACCGACAGGTGCAGTTCGCCACGGCCGGAGACCAGGAACTTGTCGGCGTCCCCGGTCTCCTCGACCTTGAGCGCGACGTTGTGCAGCGTCTCGCGCTCGAGCCGCTCGCGCAGCTGGCGGCTGGTGATGAACTTGCCGCCGGAGAATTCCTTGTGCCCGGCGAACGGCGAGTTGTTGACCTGGAAGGTCATGCTGATCGTCGGTTCGTCGACGGTCAGCGCCGGCAGCGCCTCGGGCGTGTCCAGCGCGCAGATGGTGTCGGAGATGCTGAGGTCCTGGACGCCGGCGATGGCGACGATGTCGCCGGCTTCGGCCTGCTCGGCGTCGATCCGCTCCAGGCCCAGGAAGCCCAGCACCTGCGCGATCTTGCCCTGGCGCTTCCGGCCCTCGCGGTCGACCACGCTGACCGGCATGTTCTTCCTGACCTTGCCGCGCTGGATGCGGCCGATGCCGATCAGGCCGACGAAGTTGCTGTAGTCGAGCTGGCTGATGCGCATCTGGAACGGGCCATCGGGATCCACCGACGGCGCCGGGACGTGCTGCATGATCGCCTCGTACAGGGGCGTCATGTCGCCCTCGCGCACGCTGTCGTCGAGGCTGGCGTAGCCGTGCAGCGCCGAGGCGTACACGATCGGGAAGTCGAGCTGTTCGTTGGTCGCGCCGAGCTTGTCGAACAGGTCGAACACCTGGTCGATCACCCAGTCCGGGCGCGCGCCGGGGCGGTCGATCTTGTTGACCACCACGATCGGGCGGAAGCCCATCGCGAACGCCTTCTGGGTCACGAAGCGCGTCTGCGGCATCGGCCCGTCCATCGCGTCGACCAGGATCAGCACCGAATCGACCATCGACAGCACGCGTTCGACCTCGCCGCCGAAGTCGGCGTGCCCGGGGGTGTCGACGATGTTGATGCGGTTGCCCTGCCAGGTGATGGCGGTGTTCTTGGCCAGGATGGTGATGCCGCGTTCCTTCTCCTGGTCGTTGCTGTCCATCACGCGCTCGGCGAGCACGGTGCGCTCGCTGAGCGTGCCGGACTGCTTGAGCAGGCAATCGACGAGGGTGGTCTTGCCGTGGTCGACGTGGGCGACGATGGCGATGTTGCGCAGGCGTTCGATGGACATGTCAGCGGGGATCGTGAAGGACGCACCCGCTGCCGGAGGGCAGGGCACGAAGTGGGAAAGGGAAGCCCGGTATTATAGCCGGCCTACCGGCCAGTCCGGCCATCTGGAGCTGAATCCCATGAGCCTTTTCGCCACTTTCGACACCGACCGCGGCGCCATCAAGGTCGAACTGCACGCCGACAAGGCCCCGCTGACGGTCGCCAACTTCGTCAATCTGGCCCGCCGCGGCTTCTACGACGGCCTGGCCTTCCACCGCGTGATCCCGGATTTCATGATCCAGGGCGGCTGCCCCGAGGGCTCCGGCCGCGGCGGCCCGGGCTACCGGTTCGAGGACGAGACCGGTAACGGCGTGAAGCACGACCGCGGGGTGCTGTCGATGGCCAATGCGGGCCCGAACACGAACGGCAGCCAGTTCTTCATCACCCACATCAAGACCGACTGGCTGGACGGCAAGCACACCGTGTTCGGCAAGGTGGTGGAAGGACTCGATGTGGTCGACGCGGTGAAGCAGGGCGACGCGATCCGCTCGGTGAAGATCGAGGGCGACGCCGCGTCCGTGCTGGCGGCGCAGGCCGACCGCGTGGCGGAGTGGAACAGGATCCTGGCCGCCTGAAACCCGTACGCCGGGACGGTTCACCGCCCGGCGCGCCCGATCGGCGGCGGGCGATCGCCAGCCGCCGCCGGACCCCCGGCGGCAGCTGCAACTGCCTGCCCATGTTAAGATTTCGCGCTGCAGCACGGCCGGACCAGGCGTCCTGCGAAGCGTGTGTCCCACCCACCTCAGGTCCGTCGCAGATGCCGCAACTCGCCCGCCGCATGGGTCGTGCCAAGCCGAGCGCGATCATGCTCGTCGCCGAGAAGGCGCGGCAGCTCAAGGCGCAGGGGCGCGACATCATCAGCTTCTCGATCGGGGTCCCGAACTTCCTGCCGGGCGCCCATGTCTACGAGGCCGCGCGCATCGCGCTCGAACGCGACAGCGGGCAGTACGGCAGCAATCGGGGCACCGATGCGCTGCTGGATGCGTTCCTGAAGCACATCGAATCCGCGGGACTGACCGGCTACACCCGGGCCCATTGCGCCACCGGCATCGGCGCCAAGCACGTGCTCTACAACCTGTGCGAGGCGCTGCTCGACGAGGGCGACGGTTTCGCCTTCGCCACGCCCTACTGGACCACCTACGTCGACATCGGCGAGATCGTGGGTGCCCGCATCCAGTTGCTGCCGTGTCCGCCGGAGCAGGAGTACAAGCTGGTACCGGACCAGCTCGAGGCCGCGCTGGCGTCGAAGCCGAAGGTCTTCCTGTTCAACAATCCCGCGAACCCGACGGGCATGGTCTACACGCGCGACGAGATCTCCGCGCTGGCGGATGTCGTCGCCCGGCACCCGGACATCTGGGTCGTCACCGACGACATCTACCACCGCATGGTGTTCGACGGCGTGGGCTACCACCATTTCCTGCACGCGCGTCCCGAGCTGCGCGATCGCGTGATCTTCGTCGACTCGCTGTCCAAGACCTACGGCATGCCGGGCTGGCGGGTCGGCTTCATGGCCGGGCCCGAGGTGGTGGCCAGGGCGGTGACGACGCTCAACTCGAACCACATCACCAACGTGCCGGAAGTGGCGACGGCCGCGGCGATCGCCGCGCTCGCCGGGCCGCAGGACGTTCCCGCCGGCAAGGTCGTCGAGTTCCAGGCCAGGCGCGACCAGGTGATGGCGGCGCTGGAAGCGATCCCCGGCCTGGTGTGCCCGGTGCCGCGCGGCGCGTTCTACGCTTTCCCCGACGTCAGCGTCGCGTTCGGCCGGACGCACACGCCCACCGGCCTGCGGATCGAGAGCGACATCGACCTGTGCAATGCGCTGCTCGAAGCCAAGGGCGTCGCCTGCGTGCCGGGTTCGGCCTTCGGCGAACCGCGCGCACTGCGCATCTCCTACACCTGCCCGGAAGCGCAGCTCGCGCCCGGGCTGCAGCGCTTCCGCGAATTCTTCGCGGAACTGGCCTGAGCCGGAGCGGCCGGTGCGCGTCGTGAACCGACCGTCGGCGGGGCTCGCAGGCGCTGCCGCCATCACTCACCCAGTCGGGCCGCCGCGTGTTCCGCGGCGGTCCCGCATTCCACCTTGCAAGAGGACATCGTCATGAAAGCTCCCGTTCGAGTCGCAGTCACCGGCGCCGCCGGCCAGATCGGCTACGCCCTGCTGTTCCGCATCGCCTCCGGCGAAATGCTGGGCAAGGACCAGCCGGTCATCCTGCAGTTGCTGGAACTGCCGATCGACAAAGCCCAGGCCGCGCTCAAGGGCGTGATGATGGAACTCGAGGATTGCGCGTTCCCGCTGCTCGCGGGGATGGTCGGCACCGACGATCCGGAAGTCGCGTTCAAGGACGCCGACGTCGCGCTGCTGGTCGGCGCGCGTCCGCGCGGCCCGGGCATGGAGCGCAAGGACCTGCTGCTGGAGAACGCCAAGATCTTCACCGCGCAGGGCGCGGCGCTGAACAAGGTCGCCAGCCGCGACGTCAAGGTGCTGGTGGTCGGCAACCCGGCGAACACGAATGCCTATATCGCGATGAAGTCGGCGCCGGACCTGGCTCCGGAGAACTTCACCGCGATGCTGCGCCTGGACCACAACCGTGCACTGAGCCAGCTGGCGAACAAGGCCGGCGTGGCGGTGGGAGAGATCGAGAAGCTGGTGGTGTGGGGCAATCACAGCCCGACCATGTACCCCGACTACCGCTTCGCCACCGTCGGCGGGGCTTCGCTCAAGGACCGGATCGGCGACGACGACTGGAACGCCAACGAGTTCATCCCCAAGGTGGGCAAGCGCGGCGCCGCGATCATCGAGGCGCGCGGCCTGTCCTCGGCGGCGTCCGCCGCCAACGCCGCGATCGACCACGTCCGCGACTGGCTGCTGGGCAGCGACGGCAAGTGGGTCACGATGGGCATCCCGTCCGACGGCTCCTACGGCATCCCGGAAGGCGTGATCTTCGGATTCCCGGTGATCACCGACAACGGAAAGTACACGATGATCAGGGACCTTCCGATCGACGCCTTCAGCCAGGCGGCCATCGACAAGACCCTGGCCGAGCTCGAGGAAGAGCGCGGCGGCGTTGCGCACCTGCTGGGTTGATCGGGACGGTCAACCCGGTTGATCGCCTCGATCAACCTGTGCGGAAAAGGCTGCATTTCCCGGCCTTTTCCGCGTTTTGCGAGGAATCAGACCAAGGTCTTAACGCATTCCGCGCACTGGAGTCCTAGCCTTGCGGGACAACCGGGAGGCAGCCATGCGCTACGAAGACCTGTACCGGCGCTCGATCGAGGCGCCGGAGGATTTCTGGGCCGAGCAGGCCGGCGCCATCGACTGGCACAGGCCGCCGCACCGGATCCTCGACGATTCCAATCCACCGTTCCGCAAATGGTTCGTCGGCGGCGAGACCAACCTCTGCCACAACGCGGTCGACCGCCACCTCGAAGCGCGCGGCGACCAGCTCGCGCTGGTCGGGTACTCGACCGAGACCGGCAACATCCGCGAGCTCAGCTATCGCGAGCTGCATCGCGAGGTGAACGTCTTCGCCGCGGCGTTGCGGTCGCTCGGCGTCGACAAGGGCGATCGGGTGGTGATCTACATGCCGCATACGGTCGACGCGGTGATCGCGATGCTGGCCTGCGCGCGGATCGGCGCAATCCACTCGGTGGTGTTCGGTGGCTTCGCCGCGCTCAACCTCGCGATGCGCATCGACGACGCGCAGCCACGCGTACTGGTGACCGCCGACGCCGGCATCCGCGGCGGCAAGGTGATCCCGTTCCTGCCACTGGTGAACGAGGCGCTCTCGCGGTGCGAACATCCGCCGCAGCAGGTGCTGGTGATCGACCGCGGTCTTGCCGGCCCATTGCCGCTGCGGGAAGGGCGCGACGTCGACTATGCGCAACTGCGCATGGCGCACGAGGACGCGAACGTTCCGGTGGTCTGGCTGGAATCGAACGAGCCCAGCTACATCCTCTACACCTCCGGCACGACCGGCAAGCCGAAGGGCGTGCAGCGCGATGTCGGCGGCTACGCAGTGGCGCTGGCGCTGTCGATGTGGTCGGTGTACGACATCCGCGCCGGCCAGGTGATGTTCTCGACGTCCGACATCGGCTGGGTGGTCGGGCATTCCTACAACGTCTACGGGCCGCTGATCGCCGGCGCCACCTCGATCATCTACGAAGGCCTGCCGACCCATCCCGATGCCGGCATCTGGTGGCGCATCGTCGAGCGCTACGGCGTGCGCACGATGTTTTCCTCGCCGACCGCGCTGCGGGTGTTGAAGAAGCATGATCCGTCATTCATCACCGATCGCGACCTGTCGAAGTTCGAGCACCTGTTCCTCGCCGGCGAACCGCTGGACCAGCCGACCGCGCGCTGGATCTCGGACGTGCTCGGCAAGCCGGTGATCGACAACTACTGGCAGACCGAGACGGGCTGGCCGGTGCTCACGCTGCTGCCAGGCCTGGACATGAAGCCGGTGCGCTTCGGCTCGCCGGGACTGCCCAACCTCGGCTACCACCTGCGCGTGATCAACGAGGTCACCGGCGAGGACGCACCGGCCGGCGAGAAGGGCGTGCTGGTGATCCAGCCGCCGCTGCCGCCGGGCTGCATGACCACGGTCTGGCGCAACGACCAGCGCTTCGTCGACAGCTACTTCAGCCACTTCAAGGAGCTGCTGTACAGCTCGCTCGACTGGGCGATCCGCGACGAGGACGGTTACACCTTCATCCTCGGCCGCACCGACGATGTGATCAACGTCGCCGGCCATCGCCTGGGCACGCGCGAGATCGAGGAATCGGTGTCGAGCCACCCGGAGGTGGCGGAAGCGGCGGTGATCGGCGTGCACGATGCGGTCAAGGGCCAGGTGCCGATCGTGTTCGCGACGCTCAAGCGGGCGCAGTCGGGCGAGGAGGCGAACGAGACCGCGGCGCAGATGCAGAAGGTGGTCGTCGAGCAGCTCGGCGGCGTGGCCAGGCCCGCGCGCGTGTACGTGGTCAATGCGCTGCCGAAGACGCGTTCGGGAAAGCTGCTGCGGCGTTCGCTGCAGGCACTGGCCGAGGAGCGTGATCCGGGCGACCTGTCGACGCTCGACGATCCCAATGCGCTGGAGGAAGTCAGGCGCGCGCTGCTGCGGGGGCCCGAGGCGGGTGGTTGACGCAAGCCGCGCGCCTCCGGCGCACGTCGCGACTCAGCCCTTGCGCGGCTTGAGCTTCTGCACCTTGAGGAAGGTGTGGTCGCCGATCGTCGCGACCTGATAGGCATTGCGCCAGCTCGGCGCCGCGATCGCGTGCGCCATGAAATGACTCGCGCCGGGCACGATCTCGTTGCGCTCGCCGGCAGGCAGCGCCCAGTTGCGTTCGGACTCGATCGCGATGCTGACCGCCTGCGCCCAGGCCTCGGTGTTGTGCATGCGCGTGCGCGGCGAGACGATGGTCGGTGCGAACTGCTTGCGCGCGGTCACCACCTCGCACATCGAATCGCCCCACAGCCCGCTTTCCTCGCGCCGCAGCGCAACCTCGGCCACGGCCTGCTGGCCACGGACGGACTGGTTGCGGGCTTCCAGATACAGGGTGGTGCTCAGGCAGAGCGAATCGGCGGCTTGCGGCGACATCAGCGAGGCCAGCCACAGGATCCAGTCCAACTTCATCGGGGAACTCCTTGCTGCGTTGCGCCCGGTCGCTGCCGGGCCGTTCCCCTGCAGGGGAACAACGCCATCGGCGGCGATGGTCGGACATGGCGTATTGGGGAGGGCAGCACTCTGAGGCGCTTTTGCCCGGGCACCGAAGTCCGCGGAAGCGCGGGCCGGGCCGGTCCCGCCAGTCTGGGCGGGAGAAGGTGCGCGCACGGTACGGGCGCAAGCCCCAATCGTTCCTGAATGATGTCGGGAAGTGGATGATTCGATTGGGGTTTTTGTCGCGTAAGTGCTTGTTGCGGTGCCGCAAATCAATGGCTTGCCGCCGACTCCTACAGCGTCGCGGCCAAGCGGCTGGCCTGCGCGATCGCGCGCTTGGCATCGAGTTCGGCGGCGACATCCGCGCCCCCGACCAGGTGCACGCTTCGGCCAGCTGCCTGCAGCGGCTCCAGCAGGGCGCGGTCGGGCTCCTGGCCAGCGCAGACCACGATATGGTCGACCGGCAGCGTCTGCGGCTGGCCGTCGATGCGCAGATGGAAGCCTTCGTCGTCCAGCGCGACGTACTCCACGCCGCCGATCATGCGCACGCCCTTGTGCTTGAGCGTGCTGCGATGGATCCAGCCGGTGGTCTTGCCCAGGCGCGCGCCGGGCTTGCCGGGGCTGCGTTGCAACAGCCAGACCTGGCGCGAAGGCGGAGCGACGCGCGGTGGCGCCAGTCCGCCGGCGCTCTCGAAGGCCGGATCGACGCCCCATTCACGCATCCACGCCGCGACATCGAGCGTCGGCGACGGCGCTTCCTGCACCAGGAATTCGCCGACGTCGAAGCCGATGCCGCCGGCGCCGACGATCGCCACGCGTCGTCCCGGCACTACCGTTCCGCGCAGCACATCGACGTAGCTCACGACCGCGGGATGGTCGTGCCCGTCGAACGACACCGCGCGCGGCGTGACGCCGGTGGCGAGCACCACCTCGTCGAACTCCGACAGCGCTTCGGGGGTCGCGTCGGTGGCCAGCCGCAGCTCGACGCCGGTCTCGCCGATGCGGTACCCGAACCAGCGCAGGGTTTCGTGGAATTCCTCCTTTCCGGGAATGCGCTTGGCGAGGTTGAACTGCCCGCCGATCGCATTGGCGCGATCGAACAGCACCACGCGGTGGCCGCGCTGCGCGGCGACCGTGGCGCAGGCCAGGCCGGCTGGACCCGCGCCGACGACCGCGATTCGTTTCGGCGCGGTCGTCGGCAGGTAGTTGAGTTCGGTTTCCGCGCAGGCGCGCGGGTTCACCAGGCAGCTTGCGGTCCTGCGCTGGAACACGTGGTCCAGGCAGGCCTGGTTGCAGGCGATGCAGGTGTTGATCGCCTGCGGCATGCCCGCGCGCGCCTTGTCCACCCACTGCGGATCGGCGAGCAGCGGCCGCGCCATCGATACCATGTCGGCGCCGCCCGCGGCGAGGATGCGTTCGGCCACGTCGGGCATGTTGATGCGGTTGGTCGCCACCAGCGGCAGCGCCACGTGCGGGCGCAGCTTGGCGGTGACGCCGGCGAACGCGGCGCGCGGCACCGAGGTCGCGATCGTCGGCACGCGCGATTCGTGCCAGCCGATGCCGGTGTTGAGGAGCGTCGCGCCGGCCGCCTCGATCGCCTTGGCCTGCTGCACGATCGCGTTCCAGTCGGAGCCTTCCGGCACCAGCTCCAGCATCGACAGGCGGTAGACGATGATGAAGTCGCGCCCGCAGGCCTCGCGCACGCGACGCACGATCTCGGTGGCGAAGCGCATGCGTTGCGACACGTCGCCGCCCCAGGCGTCGTCGCGGCGGTTGCTGCGCGCGCTGAGGAACTGGTTGATCAGGTAGCCTTCCGATCCCATGAGCTCGACGCCGTCGTAGCCGCCATCGCGCGCGAGCTTCGCGGCGGTGGCGTAGGCGTCGATGGTGCGTTCGACGCCGCGCGCCGAGAGCCGCCGCGGCGTGAACGGCGTGATCGGCGCCTTGATCCGCGACGGCGCCACCGACAAGGGGTGGTAGGCATACCGACCCGCGTGCAACAACTGCAGGCAGATGCGTGCGCCGTGCGCGTGCACCGCGTCGGTCACCTGGCGATGCTTGCGCGCTTCCCACGGCCAGGCGAGGCGGCTGGCGAACGGCGTCAGCCAGCCTTCGAAGTTGGGCGAGAAGCCGCCGGTGACGATCAGCGCCACGCCGCCTGCGGCGCGTTCGGCGAAGTACGCGGCGAGCTTCGGGAAGTCGCGCTTGCGATCCTCGAGCCCGGTATGCATCGAGCCCATCAGCACCCGGTTGCGCAGCGTGGCGAAGCCCAGGTCGAGCGGCGCGAACAGGTGCGGGTAGGGCGGGGGCGTCGCGGGGCTGGCGGCCGTCATGGTCGGATACGCTGGCGTATGGAGTGCGCACGATGCCGCGAAAGCGGGGCGCGGGCAAGGGCGCGCGGGCGCAAGTGCGACCGCCCGTCGCGCCGGTCGCTGCGCTCAGGCCGGGCTGGGCTGCGGCGCGGCGGCCGGCAGGCGGGTATCGAGCCACGGCAGGGTCCTGCCAACCATCGGCCCGATCAGCAGGGCGAAGGCGAGCGTGCCCAGGCCGACGGTGCCGCCCATCCACAAGCCGGCCAGCAGCACCGAGCCCTCGATCGCCGTGCGCACCATCCAGATCGGCCAGCCGAAGCGCGCGTGGAGGCCGGTCATCAGGCCGTCGCGCGGACCGGGACCGAAGCGCGCGCCGATGTACAGCCCGGTGGCCACGGCCAGCAGCCACAGGCCCGCGGCGAACACCAGCACCTGTTGCCACCAAAGCGCGAAATCCGGCAGCAGCCACAGCCCGAACTGCGCGCTGGGCCCGATCAGCAACACGTTGAGCACCGTGCCCAGGCCCGGCTTCTGCCGCAGCGGCCACCACAGCAGCAGCACCGCCACGCCGATGAAATTGGTCAGCAGGCCGAAGGACAGGCCGGTGAGGTTCGCCGCGCCCTGCGTCAGGACATCCCACGGCGCCACGCCCAGGCCCGCGCGCACCATCAGGCTGATCGCGATGCCGTAGAGGAACAGGCCGGCCAGCAGCTTGGACAGTCGCAGCGGCAGCAGGCGTGATGGGGTCATGTCGCGATTGTCGACCGGATGCGGCGTGCGCGGTGGCGCGGTTCCCGCTCCACAGTGTTCCGGCAACCGGGCGAAGCGTCGCGTGCGTTGCGTGCCGCCACGCTACCAGCCCGCCAGCGCCAGCTTGCCGATGCTGCGACCGGACTCGAGCCGGCGATGCGCCTCGCGCAGGTTGGCGGCGTTGATCGGCGACAGCGTCTCGCGCAGCGTGCCCCGCAGCCGGCTGGCGTCGACCAGCCCCGCCACGCGCGCGAGGATGCGTCCCTGCTCGTCCATGTCGGTGGTACGGAAGCGCGGCCGCGCGAACATCATTTCCCAGTGGATGCCGATGCACTTGGCCTTGTAGGGGTCGCCGATCTTCAGCGCGCCGGCGGGCTCCACGATCAGGCCGACATGGCCCTGCGGGGCGAGCAGCTCGCCCAGCTCGTCCCAGTAGCGGTCGGTGTCGGCGAGGTTGAGCGCGGCATCGACCTGCGCGAAGCCGAGTGCCTGCAACTGCGGCGCGAGCGCATGTCGGTGGTCGATCACGTGGTCGGCGCCGAGTTCGCGGCACCAGGCGATGGTGGCTTCTCGCGATGCGGTCGCGATGACGGTGAAACCCGCCAGCTTCGCCAGCTGGATCGCGATCGAACCGACGCCGCCCGCGCCGCCGATCACCAGTAGCGCCTTGCCATCGCCGCCACCGTCGATCGCGTAGGGCATGCGTTCGAACAGCAGTTCCCAAGCGGTGATCGTCGTCAACGGCAGCGCTGCGGCTTCGGCGAAATCGAGCGACGCCGGCTTGCGCGCGACGATGCGCTCGTCCACCAGTTGCCACTGCGCATTGCTGCCCGGGCGGGTGATGTCGCCGGCGTAGTAGACCGCGTCGCCGGGACGGAACAGGGCGACGTCCGGGCCGACGGCCTCGACCACGCCGGCCGCGTCGTAGCCGAGCACCTTCGGTTGGGGCTCGACCTGGGGCTTCGGCGCGCGCACCTTGGTGTCCACGGGGTTAACCGAGACTGCTTCCACCCGGACCAGCAGGTCGCGTGTACCTGGGACCGGCCGGTCCAGTTCGACGTCGACCAGCGCCCCGGGATCGTCGATGGGCAGGTAGCGGGTCAGGGCGACGGCTTTCATGGTGCTCACGGGGACTCTCCTGGCGGTGATGCATCCGGGATGGCAACGGCATGGCCGGAGACGGCAATTCCTCCATCGGCCGGAACATCGACCTGGATCCGGCCGGGTCGACCCATCGCCTCGCCTTGATACACCGTCAGGCGGGCGGGCGCGGAAAGCAGCCCGGCATCGCGCAGGTACCCGCCCAGCGCGGCGGCCGCGGCGCCGGTCGCCGGGTCCTCGACCACACCGCCGACGGGAAACGGATTGCGTGCGTGGAACACCGTCCCGCTCTCGCGCCACACCAGCTGCAGCGTGGTCAGGCCGTCGGCCAGCATCGCGGCCTTGAGCCGCGCGAAGTCGTAGTCCAGCGCAGCCAGTCGCCCGGCGTCCCTGGCCGCGAGGACCAGGTGCCACGCGCCGGCGTAGGCGCGCGCGGGGGGAAGCGCCGGGTCGAGTTCATCCTCGCGCCAGCCGATCGCGGCCAACGCCTCGAGCAGCAGCGGGCGCGGCGCCGGTTCGTGGCGCGGGGCGACGGACACCAGGGTGGCCATGCGCGCGCCATCGTGCGTCGAAACGGTCACCGCGACGTCGCCCGCCGCGGTCGCGAACACATGGCCACCGTCGCCGTCCCGCTCGCCCAGCGCGACGCCGGCGGCGATCGTGGCATGGCCGCAGAACGGGACCTCGGCTTCCGGGCTGAAGTAGCGCACCGGCCGCCGGCCATCGGTATCCGGCGCGGCGACGAAGGCGGTTTCGGAATCGCCGACCTGCGCGGCGATGCGCTGCATGTCGGCCGGGGCGGGCAGCGCCTCGCCAAGCCAGACGCCGGCAGGGTTGCCACCGGCGGGAGTGCGCGAGAAGGCTGCGTAGCGAAGGGGTCGGGGTGTCACGGGAAGGCCCTCGTGCATGGCGTTCAGGAGGTGGCCTCGCCTTGCGCGGCCACTGGCGGTGGGGCGAGTTCGGAAAACATGCCGTTCCAGTACGGATAGTAGGGATACGGCGGCGTGACGTGGCTGGCGGCATCCAGGCGCGCGATCTGTTGCGGCGACAGCGACCAGCCGGCCGCGTCGAGGTTCTGTTCGAGCTGTTGCTCGTTGCGCGCGCCGATCAGCACGGTCGCCACCGTCGGCCGCTGCAGCAGCCAGTTCAGCGCCACTTGCGGCACGCTCCTGCCGGTTTCCCCGGCGACGGCATCGAGTGCGTCGACGACGCGGTACAGCCGTTCCTCGTCGACCGGCGGCGCGAACGCCGCGGTCTCGTGCAGGCGGCTGCCGTCGGGCAGCGGTTGTCCGCGCCGGATCTTCCCCGTCAGCCGTCCCCAGCCCAGTGGGCTCCAGACCACGGCGCCCACGCCCTGGTCGATCCCCAGCGGCATCAGTTCCCATTCGTAGTCGCGGCCGATCAGCGAATAGTAGGCCTGGTGCGCGACATGGCGCGCGTAGCCGCGCCGGTCGGCGATCGCCAGCGATTTCATCAGTTGCCAGCCGGAAAAGTTGGACGCACCGAGGTAGCGGATCTTGCCGGCGCGCACCAGTCCGTCCAGGGTCGACAGCGTCTCCTCGACCGGCGTGCGCGCATCGAAGGCATGCAGTTGCAACAGGTCGATGTAGTCGGTGCCGAGCCGCACCAGCGACGCATCGACCGCCTTGAGCAGCCGTGAACGCGATGCGCCGACGTCGTTCGGGCCGTCGCCGAGCCGCAGCGTGGTCTTGGTCGACACGATGATCTGGTCGCGGCGACCTTTGATCGCCGCGCCCAGGATCGATTCGGACGCACCGTCCGAATACACATCGGCGGTGTCGAAGAAGTTGACGCCCGCGTCGAGGGCGATGTCGATCAGCCGTGTCGCCTCGGCCACGCCGGTGTCGCCCCAGGCCGAGAACAGGGGTCCCTTGCCGCCGAACGTGCCGACGCCGAAGCCGAGCGCCGAGACCTTCAGTCCCGATGCGCCGAGGAAGCGGTATTCCATGGAAGGTCTCCTTGATGAAAGGGAATCAGGCCGCGTTCGCGCATACAGGCGGGTCGTCGCGCTCGCGCCTGCCGCCGATCGCGAACCAGGCCACCGCGAACGCGGATGCAGGAACGAGCGCCGCGACCCAGGGCAGCGCGGTGAAGCCAAGGCCTTGCGAGATCACCACGCCGCCCAGCCATGCACCCGACGCGTTGCCGAGGTTGAAGGCCCCGATGTTGAGGCTCGAAGCAAGGCTCGCCGCGCCGTCCGCTTTCTGCAGCACCCAGAGTTGCAGCGGGGAGACCGTGGCGAATGCGGTTGCGCCGAGCAGGCCGGTGAACACCACCATGCCCACCTGGCTGTGCAGGACGAACGTCATCAGGCCCATGACCAGCGACAGAGCCGCCAGCGTGCCCAGCAGTGCAGCGGGCAGGCGCTGGTCGGCAAAGCGACCGCCGAGCAGGTTGCCGATGACCATGCCGACACCGAACACCAGCAGGATCGGCGACACGGCTGCGTCGGCGAATCCGGTCACCTGGGTCAGCAGCGGCTGGATGTAGGTGTAGACGGTGAACATGCCGCCGAAGCCGAGCACCGTCGTCAACAGGCCCAGCAGCACCTGTGGGCGGGCGATGATGCGGATCTCTTCACACAAGGCGAGCGGGGTGGGCGCGCTGCGATCGGCGGGGACCAGCGTGGCGATCACCACGCTGGCGAGGATGCCGATGGCGGTCACGGCCCAGAACGTCGCGCGCCAGCCGTATTGCAGTCCGAGCCAGGCGCCCGCGGGCACGCCGAGCAGGGTGGCGACGGTGAGGCCGGTGAACATGATCGAGATCGCCGACGCCTTGCGGTCTTCGTCGACCAGTCCGGTGGCGACCACCGCGCCCACGCCGAAGAACGTGCCGTGCGCCAGCGCGGTCGCGACGCGCGCGACCATCAGCCATTCGTATCCGGGGGCCAGCGCGCAGGCGAGATTGCCGAGCGTGAACAGCACCATAAGCGCGACCAGCACCGCCTTGCGTGGCAGGCGACCGGTGGCGGCGGTCAGCAGCGGGGCGCCGACGAAGACGCCCAGTGCGTAGCCGGAGATCAGCATCCCGGCCGCCGCGATGGACATCTGCAGGTCCGCCGACACCTGCATCAGCAGCCCCATGATCACGAATTCCGTGGTGCCGATGCCGAAGGCGCCGGCGGTCAGGGCGTAGAGCGCCAGCGGCATGCGGGGGCGCGAAGGGGAAGCGGGCATGTGCGGACCGATCGATGGCGTGCTGCAAGGGTGGTGCTTTCTTCGCCTTTGAAAAACAGAGAAAATATCGAATCACTATCAACTAAAGTTTGATAATGGACCGGATCGGCGACTTGGCCCTGTTCCTGCGCGTGCTCGACCTCGGGTCGATCACGGCCGCGGCCCGTAGCCTGGACCTGTCGGTGGCGGTCGCCAGCCAGCGGCTGAAACGGCTGGAGAAGGACCTCGGTGTCCGGCTGCTGCACCGGACGACCCGGCGCCTGCACCCGACCCCGGAAGGCATCGCGCTGGCATCGCAGGGTCGGGTGCTGGTGGAAGAAATGGAGTCGCTCGGCGCCGGGCTGCGCGAAGCCGCGCGCGAGGTCGCCGGGACATTGCGGGTCACCGCGTCGGCCTCCTTCGGCCGGCAGTACATCTCGCCGCTGCTGCCGGACTTCCTTGCGGCGCATCCGCGCCTGCGGGTCAGCCTGGACCTCGACGACCGCGTGACCGACCTGGTCGGCGCCGGCTTCGATCTCGCGATCCGGATCGGCGCGTTGCGCGATTCGACGCTGGTGTCCAGACAGCTGGCGGTCAATCGCCGGGTGCTGTGCGCATCGCCGGATTACCTGCGGCGGCGCGGGGTGCCGCGGGTGCCGGCAGATCTCGCAGCGCATGATTGCGTGTTGCTGACCGGGCGGGATGGTCGCCAGGACGGATGGCGCCTGACCGACCCCGACGGACTGCCGGTCGAGGTCCGGGTGGCCGGCCGGTTCGAAAGCAACTACGGCGAGGCCCTCCGGGACGCGGCGGTCGCCGGGCTGGGCATCGCGCTGCACTCGGTGTGGCACGTCCACCAGGACCTGCGCGAGGGGAGGCTGCAGGTCGTGCTGCCCGACCATCCTGTGCCCGCGTCGGGGATCCACGCGGTCATGCCCGAGCGCCGGCTGGTGCCGCCGCGGGTGCGCGCGTTCGTCGACTACCTGGCGGATCGGTTCGCGCCGCCGCCGTGGGAGGCCGCGGAGCGGCAGGACGGACCCGGCTTGCGGGTAAGTCGCTGAATCCCCTATAATTCCGCTTCTGTCCGCCCTCGATGGCGGCCAGGACCAAGAATAACTACAGAATCAACATCGATATCGAGAGGCTCCACATGTACGCAGTACTGGTCACCGGCGGTAAGCAATACCGCGTGGCGCAGGGCGAAACGCTCCGCGTCGAGAAGCTCGAGGCCGAAGCCGGCAACGAGATCACGTTCGACAACGTGCTGATGCTGGGCGACAGCGACGGCATCAAGATCGGCGACGCGCTCAAGGGCGCCAGCGTCACCGCGAAGGTCGTCGGCCACGGCCGCGCCGACAAGGTCCGCATCATCAAGTTCCGCCGCCGCAAGCACCACATGAAGCGGCAGGGGCATCGCCAGCATTACACCGAAATCGAGATCACCGGCATCGCCGGTGGCGACAAGTAAGGAGAAGCAGTCATGGCACACAAGAAGGGCGTAGGTTCCTCGCGCAACGGCCGCGACTCCAACCCGAAGTACCTGGGCGTCAAGATCTTCGGCGGCCAGGCGATCGATGCCGGCAACATCATCGTCCGCCAGCGCGGCACCCAGTTCCATCCGGGTCCGGGCGTGGGCCTGGGCCGCGACCACACCCTGTTCGCGCTGGTCGACGGCAAGGTGGAGTTCTCGGTCAAGGGTCCCAAGAAGCGCCGCACCGTCAGCGTGCTCGCCGAAGCGTAAGCCTCGCGCCGCACCGAGCGAAAGCCCCGCCGCGTGCGGGGCTTTTCGTTTGGAAGCGGTCCGGGAGCGGGTGTCCGGGATCCAGAGGGGCGCTCGCCTTCGACGTCGCGATGATCGCGATGACCTGGAGGTTGTCATCCCGAGCGCAGCGAGGGATCCCGTGTCCGGTCGCTGCAAGGCGGGATCCCTCGCTGCGCTCGGGATGACAACCCGTTAGGCTTTCCCCGGTCCGCCGTCCCTGCTTCTCCCGCTCTCGCTGTTCGAAACCCCAGACCTCAATCCCCGGTCCCTCAATCCCATGAAGTTGGTCGACGAAGCTGAAATCACCGTCACCG
The DNA here is from genome assembly GCF_016774335.1 of Luteimonas saliphila. Taxonomy (GTDB): domain Bacteria; phylum Pseudomonadota; class Gammaproteobacteria; order Xanthomonadales; family Xanthomonadaceae; genus Luteimonas; species Luteimonas saliphila. Next base: position 37,478 of record NZ_JAETWA010000014.1, read on the forward strand.
CCGGCAACGGCGGCAACGGCTGCGTGGGCTTCCGCCGCGAGAAGTTCATCCCGATGGGCGGGCCGGACGGCGGCGACGGCGGCGATGGCGGCAGCGTGTGGCTGGAGGCCGACGAGAACCTCAATACCCTGGTCGATTTCCGCCACCAGAAACAGTTCCGCGCCCAGCGTGGCGAGAACGGCATGGGCCGGCAGATGTACGGCAAGGGCGGGCAGGACGTGGTGATCGCGGTTCCCGTCGGCACCGTCGTCCACAACGTCGACACCGACGAGGTCATCGGCGACCTCACCGCCCATGGCGATCGCCTGCTGGTCGCGCGCGGCGGCAAGGGTGGGCTCGGCAACATGCACTTCAAGAGTTCGACCAACCGCTCGCCGCGACAGTCGACGCCGGGCACGGCAGGCGAAGAACGCGCGTTGCGGCTGGAGCTGAAACTGCTGGCCGACGTCGGCCTGCTGGGTTTCCCCAACGCCGGCAAGAGCACCTTGATCCGTGCGGTCTCGGCGGCCACGCCGAAGGTCGCCGACTATCCCTTCACCACGCTCTACCCCAACCTCGGCGTGGTCAGCGTGGAGCCGGCGCGCAGCTTCGTGATCGCCGACATCCCGGGCCTGATCGAGGGCGCGGCCGACGGCGCCGGCCTGGGCGCGCTGTTCCTGCGCCATATCCAGCGTACGCGGCTGCTGCTGCACCTGGTGGAGATCGAGCCGCTCGACGGCAGCGATGCGGTCGAGCAGATCCGCACCATCGAGCGCGAGCTGGCGAAGTTCGACGCCGGCCTGCTCGACAAGCCGCGCTGGTTGCTGCTCAACAAGGCCGACCTGATCCCGGCCGACGACGCGCGCGAGCTCGGCGAACGGATCGTGTCCGAACTCGGCTGGACCGCACCGTGGTTCATCGTCTCCGGCCTGGCGCACACGGGCACGCGCGAGGTGATGATGAAGGTGCAGGCGCACCTGGACGAGATGGGGCGCGAGGAACGCGAGGCCGGGGAAGCGGGCGACGCGGATGCGTCCGATGCAACCTGACGGGGCCGTAACAGCTAGCTCCCGGCATCCGGCGGGCCGGCGGAAAGCCCCCCTGTCATTTCGACCGCAGGGAGAAATCTCTTTCCCCGGCGTCGGACAGCAGATTTCTCCCTGCGGTCGAAATGACAGGGGTTGCTTTTCGTTGTTCCCCGGATCCGGACCGGCTGGGGAATCGACAAAAAAACCGGCTCTCGCCGGGTTTTTCGAAGCGACCGCCTTGGAGCGCGGATCAGGCGGCCTTAAGCGCCTTGATGCGGGCGGTCAGGCGGCTCTTGTGGCGCGAGGCCTTGTTCTTGTGGATCAGGCCACGCGAACTGAAACGGTCGAGCAGCGGCTGGGCGACGGCGAAGGCGGCTTCGGCGCCGGCGGCATCGTTGGCGTCGAGCGCCTTGATCACCTTCTTGACGGCGGTGCGCAGCTGCGAGCGCTGGGCCGTGTTGCGCGCGTTGCGCACGACGGTCTGCTTGGCGCGCTTCTTGGCGGACTTGATGTTGGCCACGGTGGGATCCTGGAAACCTGTATGGAGTTGAACGTCGAACACCGGCGAGGGCCGGGTTTCGGGAAAACGGAGCCGGAAATTATGGGGGTTTCAGGCACTTGGGTCAACAAGGCCGGCCGCCGGGGGATTTCAGGGTGAGCGAGCCCGATCCAGCCCTTCCCCCCGGGCAGGGCGCTGCCGCGCCGCCGCGCCGCGCGGGGCTGCTGCGTTCGACCGCGGTGTTCAGCGCGATGACGTTCATCTCCCGGATCTCCGGGCTGGTCCGAGACCAGGTCTATGCCGCGGTATTCGGCGCCAATCCGGCCATGGACGCGTTCCTGGTCGCCTTCCGCATCCCCAACTTCCTGCGTCGGCTCTCCGCGGAGGGCTCGTTCTCGATGGCCTTCGTCCCGGTGCTGTCCGAATATCGGGAACGCCAGGACCACGCCGCGGTGAAGGCCCTGGTCGACCGCGTCGCCGGCACCCTGCTGGCGGTGCTGCTGGTGCTGACCGCGGCCGCGGTGCTGGCCGCGCCCTGGGTGATGCGCGTATTCGCTCCCGGCTTCGACGCCGAAGGCGAGCAGGGGCGGCTGGCCGCGGACATGCTGCGCATCACCTTCCCCTACCTGCTGTTCATCTCCATGGCCTCGCTCGCCGGCGGGGTGCTGAACAGCTACCAGCGATTCGCCGTCCCGGCGCTGTCGCCGGTGCTGCTGAACATCTCGATGATCACCGCCGCGCTGGCCTTGGCGCCACGGATGGACCAGCCAGTGATGGCGCTGGCCTGGGGAGTGCTGGCGGCTGGTGTGCTGCAGTTCGCCTTCCACCTGCCGTCGCTGGCGCGGCTGGGCCTTTTGCCGCGGCCGCGCTGGGGTGCGGCGCACGAGGGCGTCAGGCGGGTGATGCGGCTGATGGTGCCGACCCTGTTCGGCTCCTCGGTCGCGCAGCTCAACCTGCTGCTCAACACCGTGGTCGCCTCGATGCTGATCGGCGGCAGCGTGACCTGGCTGTACCTGGGCGACCGGCTGCTCGAGTTCCCGCTGGGCATGTTCGGCGTGGCCATCGGCGCGGTGATCCTGCCGCACCTGTCGCGGCGCCACGCAGCGGCCGACCCAGACGGATACTCGAAGGCGCTGGACTGGGGCCTGCGGCTGTGCCTGATGATCGCGGTCCCGGCCTGCCTGGGGCTGATGCTGTGCGCCGAGGCGCTGGTGGCGACCCTGTTCCAGCACGGCCGCTTCACCGCCTACGACACGCAGATGGCGCGGCTGACGGTGGTTGCGCTGTCGACTGCGCTGCCCGCCTTCCTGCTGGTGAAGGTGCTGGCCCCGGCCTTCTACGCGCGGCAGGACACGCGCACGCCGGTGAAGGCGGGTGTGATGGCGGTGGTCGTGAACCTGGTCGCCACGGTGCTGTTCCTGGGGCTGGCGCTGGCGTTCACGGAGGCCGGGCGCGAGGCCTGGGCGCTGGGCGGCGGGCAGGTGCGCGCGGCGCTGAAGGCGCTGCCCGGCACCCACGCCTGCCTGGCGCTCGCCACGGCAGCCGCCGGCTGGACCAATGCGCTGCAGCTGTGGTGGTACCTGCGACGGGCGCGGGTGTTCCGCAGCGAGCCGGGCTGGAGCCGGTTCGCGCGGCAGTTGCTGGTGGCGAGCGCGGCGATGGCGGCGGTGGTGCTGGCCCTGCTCGCGGTCTGGGACGACTGGAGCGCATGGCACTGGAGCGAGCGCGCCTGGAAGTTGGCGCTGGTCGTCGGCCCCGCGGCACTGGTCTACGCCGGCGCATTGGGGGCACAGGGCATCCGCCCGCGTCACCTGCGGCACTGAGGGCGTGGGAACGCGCCACCGCGGACGTGCGCGCGCGCCGCACCGCTATACTTTTCCTGCGCAATCTTGCGTCCGGTCCGCCCCGTGCGCCGCCGGACACCCAACCGAGCATCCATGAGCAGGCTGTTTCGCGACGTCGACGGCGGGCCGTTGTGCCCCAACGGCAGTGTGGTCTGCATCGGCGCCTTCGACGGCCTCCACCTGGGCCATCGGGCGCTGGTGCGGCATGCGGTCGAGCGTGCGCGCGTGCTCGGCGTGGCGGCGGTGGCGCTGAGTTTCGAACCGCTGCCGCGCGAGTTCTTCGCGCCTGGCAATCCGCCGCCGCGGCTGAGCCTGGCGCGGGCGAAGTTCGAGGGCCTGCGCGATCTGGGCGCCGACGTGGTCGGCCTGCTGCGTTTCGGCGACCGGCTCGCGGCGATGTCGCCGGAGGCGTTCGTCGAGCGGGTGCTGGCGCAGCGGCTGCGGGCGCGCGAGGTGTGGGTGGGCCCCGAATTCCGTTTCGGCCACCGGCGCGCGGGCGATCTCCATGTGCTGCACCGCGAGGGCCTGCGTCACGGCTTCGTCGCCGGCGAGATCGAACCGTTGCTGCACGAGGGCGAGCGCGTGTCGAGCACGCGTATTCGCCAGGCCTTGGTGGATGGCGACTTCGACGCCGCCGCCCGCCTGCTCGGCAAGCCCTACGCGATCTCGGGCAGGGTGGTGCGTGGCCGGCAGCTGGGCCGCACGCTCGGCTATCCCACCGCCAACCTGCGCTTCGGCGGCAAGGTGCCGGCGCTGCGCGGGATCTATGCCACGCGCGTCCATGGGGTCGCGGACCTGCCATGGCCGTCGGTGTCGAGTTTCGGCACGCGGCCGACCGTTGGAGGCGTGGAGCCGCTGCTCGAGGCGCACCTGTTCGATTTCGAGGGCGATCTGTACGGAAGCCGGATCGAGATCGAGTTCGTCGCGCGCCTGCGCGACGAGGAGAAGTACCCAGACCTGCCGACCCTGGTCGCGCAGATGCACCGCGATGCCGCCCAGGCGCGTCGCCTCCTGCAACAGCACACCCCACGGCGGGCCACTGCGTGACCGAAACCGACGACAGCCAGCGCTACAAGTCCACGATCCTGCTGCCCGCGACGGAATTTCCGATGCGCGGCGACCTGCCCAGGCGCGAGCCGGGCATCCTCGAGCGCTGGGAGAACGAAGGCCTGTACGCGCAACTGCGCGAGAACGCGAAGGGTCGTCCGCTGTTCGTGCTGCACGACGGCCCGCCGTATGCCAACGGCGCGATCCACCTCGGCCACGCGGTCAACAAGATCCTCAAGGACATCATCGTCAAGTCGAAGTACCTGGCCGGCTTCGACGCGCCCTACGTGCCGGGCTGGGACTGCCACGGCCTGCCGATCGAGATCGCGATCGAGAAGAAGTGGGGCAAGGTCGGGGTGAAGCTCGACGCGGTCGAGTTCCGGCAGAAGTGCCGCGAGTACGCGCAGTCGCAGATCGAGCTCCAGCGCAAGGACTTCAAGCGCCTGGGCGTGCTCGGCGACTGGGACAACCCGTACAGGACCTTGGATTTCCGTTTCGAGGCCAACGAGATCCGCGCGCTGGCGAAGATCGTCGACAACGGGCACCTGACGCGCGGCGTGAAGCCGGTGCACTGGTGCTTCGACTGCGGCTCGGCGCTGGCCGAGGCCGAGATCGAATACGCCGACAAGGTCTCGCCGGCGGTCGACGTGGCCTATGTCGCGCGCAGTCCGCAGGCGGTGGCGCGCAGGTTCGGCGTCGAAGTGCCGGAGGACGTCGAGGTCGCGGTGCCGATCTGGACCACCACGCCGTGGACGCTGCCGGCCTCGCTGGCGATCTCGCTGGGCGGCGAACTCGAGTACGCCTTGGTCGAAGGCCCCGCGCACGGCGGCAAGCGTCGCTGGCTGGTGCTCGCCGATGCGCTGGCGGACAGCGCGTTGAAGCGCTACGGCGTCGACGGGGTGGTGGTGCTGGGCCGTGCGAAGGGGGAGCTGCTGGAAGGCCTGCTGTTCGCGCATCCCTTCTACGACGAACGCGACATCCCGATCCTGCTCGGCGACCACGTGTCCGCCGAGGACGGCACCGGCGCCGTGCATACCGCGCCCGGCCATGGCCAGGAGGACTATGCGGTCGGCAAGCAGTACGGGCTGCTCGAGAAGTACACCGCCGCGCAACTCAACCCGATCGATGGTCGCGGTGTCTACCTGCCGTCGACGCCCGCCGCGCACGGCACCGAACTGGCCGGCTTGCACATCTGGAAGGCCAACGACGAGATCGTGGAAGCATTGCGCAGAGACGGCACGCTGCTGGCGCTGCGCAAGCTCGAACACAGCTATCCGCACTGCTGGCGGCACAAGACGCCGATCGCGTTCCGCGCCACGCCGCAATGGTTCATCTCGATGGAGCAGGCGAACCTGCGCGCCGATGCGCTCGAGGCGATCAAGACCGTCGGCTGGTTCCCGCAATGGGGCGAGGCGCGCATCGCCGGGATGGTCGAAGGACGCCCGGACTGGACGATCTCGCGCCAGCGCACCTGGGGCGTGCCGATCGCGCTGTTCGTGCATCGCGAGACCGGCGAACCGCACCCGCGCGCGACCGAACTGATGCGTGCGGTGGCCGATCGCGTCGAACGCGAAGGCGTCGACGTCTGGTACACGCTGGATGCCACCGAGCTGCTCGGCAGCGAAGCGGCCGACTACGACAAGATCACCGACATCCTCGATGTCTGGTTCGACTCCGGCGTGACCCACGAGGCCGTGCTGCTCGAACGCGGGCTCGGCAAGCCGGCCGACCTGTACCTCGAGGGGTCCGATCAGCACCGCGGCTGGTTCCAGTCCTCGCTGCTGACCGGCGTGGCCATCGACAAGGTCGCACCCTACCGGCAGTGCCTCACCCATGGGTTCACGGTGGACGAGCATGGCCGCAAGATGTCCAAGTCGCTCGGCAACGGCATCGAGCCGCAGGACATCATGAAGACGCTGGGCGCGGACATCCTGCGCCTGTGGATCGCCAGCGCCGACTACAGCAACGAGATGTCGCTGTCGCAGGAGATCCTCAAGCGCAACGCCGACGCCTATCGCCGCTTGCGCAACACCGCGCGTTTCCTGCTCGGCAACCTGCACGGCTTCGATCCGGTGCGCGACCTGCGCCCGCTGGACGACATGGTCGCGCTGGATCGCTGGATCGTGCATCGCGCCTGGGAAGTGCAGGAGAAGGTCAAGGCCGCCTACGAACGCTACGATTTCGCCGAGATCGTGCAGGCGCTGCTGAATTTCTGCAGCGTCGACCTGGGCTCGCTCTACCTCGACGTGACCAAGGATCGCCTGTACACGATGCGCGAGGATTCGCGCGGGCGGCGCAGCGCGCAGAGCGCGATGTATCGCATCGCCGAGGCCTTGACGCGCTGGATCGCGCCCGTGCTCAGCTTCACGGCGGACGAGATGTGGAGCTATCTGCCGGGCGAGCGCGCAGCGAACGTGCTGTTCGCGACCTGGTACGACGGCCTGGCGCCGTTGCCGGCCGAGGCGCCACTGGGCGCGAACGATTTCGACCGGCTGCTTGAACTGCGCGAGCAGGTCGCCAAGGTGCTCGAGCCGATGCGCGCCAGCGGCGAGATCGGCGCGGCGCTCGAGGCGGAGATCGAACTGCATGCCGGCACGGCCGACCATATCCGCGTCGCGCCGCTGGTCGACGAACTGCGCTTCCTGCTGATCAGCGGCGACGTCACGGTGGTGCCGTTCGATGGCCGGGAGTCGCGCATCGTGGCCACGCCGACGAAGAAGACCAAGTGCGTGCGTTGCTGGCACCATCGCGCCGATGTCGGCCGCCATGCGGCGCATCCGCAGCTGTGCGGACGCTGCGTGTCGAACGTCGAGGGTCCGGGCGAGGACAGGCAGTGGTTCTAGCGCAGCAGGACGAGCCGGGCCGACGGCCCGCGGCAATGGCGACGGTTCGCGCCGGTGTGCGCTCCCGCAGGACATCGACATGACCTCTCCCAAACCCAATGCGCTGGTGTGGCTGTTCGTCTCCGCGCTCGTCATCGCGCTCGACCAGCTGAGCAAGTGGTGGGTGCTCACCAGCCTGCCCGAGTACACCCCGGTCCCGGTGATCGAGGGTTTCTGGAACTGGTACCGCACCTACAACACCGGCGCCGCGTTCAGTTTCCTCGCCGGGGGCGGTGGCTGGCAGAAGTGGTTCTTCACCGTGCTCGCGGTCGGCATCAGCGGCCTGCTGGCGTTCTGGCTGTCGCGGACGCCGCGCGGCGACTGGCGCACGGCGCTGCCGTTCGCCCTGGTGATCGGCGGCGCGCTGGGCAACATCATCGACCGCCAAGTGCATGGGCACGTGGTCGACTTCATCCAGTGGTACTGGAACGACTACTACTGGCCGGCGTTCAACATCGCGGACTGCGCGGTGGTGGGTGGGGCGATCGGAATCGCATTGTTCGGCGTTCTCGGCGCCAGGGGCGACCCGACACGGGGCTCGTAAACGAAAGGGGATGCATTTGCAGGCGCTAATGAATCTCATTACGCTATTGCATCCCGGCGGCGCATGCCGCCGGTCCCCACGTCAATCCGAGATCGACCCGCATGTCCCAGCCTTCCTATCGGGTGCGCACCCGCGCGCCCAGCGGCCGCCAGCTGCTGTCCCTGGCCTGCGCCCTGGCGCTCACCACCGGCGCTGTCCCGGCCCTGGCCGCCGGCGAGGCCGGCGTCGCGACCGACGACAGCGTGGCCGTCGATGCCGTGCTCGCCGATCCGACGACCCTGGACCGGGTCGAGGTCAAGGGCACCCGCGAGGCCGGCTACGTCGCCCCGGCCTCCAGCGCCGGCACCGGCCTGGTGCTGACCCCCCGCGAGACCCCCCAGTCGGTCAGCGTCCTGACCCGCGACCAGCTCGACGACTTCGGCCTGGACAACCTCAACGACGCGCTGGAGTCGACCACCGGGATCGTCGTCGAGCGGGTCGAGACCAGCCGCACCTACTACACCGCGCGCGGCTTCGACATCACCAACTTCCAGTTCGACGGGCTCGGCGTGCCTCTGCCCTACGGCATCCAGAACGGCGACGTCGATACCGCCATGTTCGACCGCATCGAAGTGCTGCGCGGCGCCAACGGCCTGATGTCGGGCACCGGCAACCCGTCGGCCACGGTCAATTTCGTGCGCAAGCGCCCGGGCGAGGCCTTTGAAGGCGCGGCGCACGCGACCTTCGGCAGCTGGGACCGCCGTCGCGTCGACGCCGACCTCTCCGGCCCGCTGGGCAGCGGCGTGGTCCGCGGGCGCGTGGTCGGTGCGTACGAGGACGGCGACAGCTACCTCGACCGCTATTCACTCGAGAAGTCCGTTGTCTACGGCGTGCTCGAGGCTGACCTGGGCGACGACACCCTGCTCACCGCCGGCATCTCGCGCCAGGACAACAACGCCGATAGCCCGCTGTGGGGCGCGCTGCCGCTGTATTACAGCGATGGTTCGCCAACGGACTACGGCCGCGGCACCAGCACCGCCGCCGACTGGTCCCACTGGGATACCCGCGACACGCGCGCCTTCGCCGGCATCAGCCATGCCTTCGGCAACGGCTGGGTGCTGCGCGGCGAGGTGAACCACCACGAGAAGGTGGAAGATGCGGAAATCTTCTTCGTTACCGGCGTGCCGGATCGCGAAACCGGGCTCGGCCTGTTCTCGTATCCATCCGCTTATGACAACACGGTGCGCTCGACCTACGCCGACGTCCGTGCCAGTGGTCCATTGCAGCTCGGCGGCCGTCGCCACGAGCTGGTGTTCGGCGCCAGCTGGGCGGAGACCGGTGTCCGGGAACGCTCGCTTTACAGCAGCGACCTGGGCACCGCGTTGCCGCCGCTGGAACAGTTCGGCGGGCGCTATCCTAGGCCGGTCTGGCTGCCCGGCTCGGAGGCCACAAGCTCCGACTTCGACTTCCGCCGCGATTCGGTATACGCGAACGCCCGCTGGGATCTTGCCGAGGATCTCAAGCTGATCACCGGCGCCAACCATTCCAGAGTACGGATGGACGGCATGGGCTACGGCACCCCGAAATCGTCCGATGCCTCGAAGACCACGCCCTTCGTCGGCACGGTGTGGGACTTCGCGCCTGCCTACGCGCTGTACGCGGCCTACGGCGGCATCTTCGCCCAGCAGACCGAGCTCGACGAGAGCGGCTCGCCGCTGGATCCGATCGAGGGGCGCAACGTCGAAGCCGGCATCAAGGGCGAGTGGTTCGATGGACGGCTGAACGCCTCGGCATCCGCGTTCCGCGTTCGCCAGGACAATCTGGCGCTCTACCTGGGTTTCAACCAAGAGACCGGCGATTCGATCTACACCGGCCAGGATGCGCGCTCCGAAGGCATCGAACTGGAAGTCGCTGGCGAACTCGGCGACACCTGGTCGCTGTCTGCGGGATGGACCCGGCTCGACATTGAGGACGCGCAGGGCAACGAAGCCCGCACCTACGTGCCGCGTTCGGTGCTGCGCGCCTCGGCCGTTGCCCGCATCTCGGCGGTCCCCGGATTGCGGCTCGGCGGCTCGTTGCGCTGGCAGGACGACATCCATCGCGATGCCTTCTTGGCTGATGGCTCGGCGATCGAGATCCGCCAGGACAGCTACGCTGTGCTCGGCCTGATGGCGGGGTACCGGGCCGGCAACGGCTGGGAGGCGACCCTGAACCTCGACAACCTCACCGACGAGAAATACATCGCCAGCCTGTACTGGGAACAGGGCTACTACGCCTCGCCGCGCAGTGCGTCGCTGACCATCGGCTACCGGTTCTGATCGGGGCGGGCCCGAATCAGCGCGCGCGTTGCAGCGCACGGACACAGGAAACACCATGACGACCCAGGCCGCGACCCAGGCATCCCCGAAACCTCCGTCCACCCGCTGGCGCCATGCCGGCGAGGTGCTCCTGCGCACGCTGGCCGCCGTGTTCGGCGGCTACTTCCTCGCCCACGCGTTTTCTGCGCTGTCGGCGTCGGTGCTGCCGTTCGCGCGGCCCGACCGCGTGGTGGCCGGCGCGCTGCTCGCGTTCCCGGTCTGGTGCGCGGCCGCGGTGTACGCGTTCGGCGCGCGCGACTGGAAGCGCGCCGTCGGGATCCCGCTGGTGCTGGCGCTGGCCATGCTCGGCCTGGCGGCGTTGCTCGCGGAACAGGCGGTGCGTCCATGAATCCGGTCGGGCGGAGGCGTAGCCGATGAAGAACTCGCTGCGCCAGGCGATGGCCTGGCTCCACACCTGGTCGGGCCTGCTCGCGGGCTGGCTGCTGTTCGTGATCTTCGTCGGCGGCACGATCGCGTGCTTCGACCGCGAGCTCGACGACTGGGCGCGACCATCGCTGCATGATCTGTCCGGCCCGCAGCCGACCCGATTCGACGCCGCGTTCGCGCGCGTGCGCGAACAGGCGCCCGATGCGCACGTGTGGTGGGCGCACGTGTCGGGCGAACGCAAGCGCGGCATGGAGGCGTTCTGGTTCAACGACGACGGCAGCCAGGGCCACGTGCTGCTCGATCCGCGCGACGGCGGCGAAATTCCCGCCTCCGGCCCCGGCCAGTTCTTCTTCGAACTGCATTACGACCTGCATGCGGGTCTGTGGGGCATGTATCTCGTCGGTTTCACCGGAATGCTGATGATGGTGGCGCTGGTCGCGGGCGTGATCACCCACAAGAAGATCTTCAAGGACTTCTTCATGCTGCGCTGGCGCGGCGGCGGCCAGCGCGCCTGGCTCGACGGCCACAACCTGGCCGGTGTGCTGGGCCTGCCGTTCCACCTGATGATCGCGTACACGGGCGTTGCGATCTTCGCCGCCAGCTACATCTTCGGCGGCACCCAGGCCGCGTACGGCGGCGATGTCGAGAAGTTCTACGAGGAAGCCGGCGGCTTCTACGAGCGGCCCGAGATCGGCATGCCGCTGCAGTCGCTGCATTCGGTCGACGCCCTGGTTGCGGATGCGCAGCGGCGCATGGGCGTGCCGGTCGACTGGGCCTCGATCCACCATCCGGCCGACGCCAGCGCCATGATTTCCTTCGGTACCGAGCATTCGCGCCGGGTCGCCTGGGACATGCAGCAGGTGCATTACGACGCCGCCACCGGCGCGTTCGTGCACCAGTCGACGCCGGCGACCGCCGGCTACGACACCTACGCCTTCCTCGGCGGCCTGCACATGGCCCAGTTCGGCGGTGCGCCGCTGCGCTGGCTGTACTTCATGCTCGGCCTGTCGGGCTGCGTGATGCTGGCCACCGGCATGCAGGTGTGGGTACGCAAGCGCGAGCAGCGCGTGGCCGCGGCTGGCGCGATCAGCGGCTACGGGCTGGTGCGCGCGCTGAACGTGGGCGTCGTCGCCGGCATGCCGTTCGCCTGCGCGGCGATGCTGGTGGCCAACCGAATGCTCCCGGTATCGCTCGCCGACCGCGCGGGCGCGGAAGTCACGGTGTTCTGTGCCGCCTGGATCACGGCCGCGGCGTGGGGGGCGGTGCGCGAACGTTACGGGCGTGGATGGCGCGACCTGTTCGCCGCGACCGCGGTGGCGATGGCCGCGATCCCCCTTGCCAGTTTCGCCACCGCGCCGCACAGCCACCTGATCGCCACCGTGGCGCGCGGCGAGTGGACGCTGGCCGCGGTCGATCTGGTGGCGGTCGGGTTCGCGCTCGCATTCGCCGCGCTGGCACGGCAGGCGCAGAAGGCCCGGGTCGCGATGCCGACCACGAAGGCGTCCACCGCGGCGCGCGGCGGCGTGGCCACCCATGGAGGCGCCTGAGATGGTCGCGATCGGAACCGTGCTGATTTTCGCCGGCTGGTGGTTGCTGGCGGTCGCGATGGCACCACGCACCGGCTCACCCTCGCGGCGCCGCGCGCTGCGACTCGGGGGCGGCGCGGCGTTCGTCGCGAGCCTGGCCAGTTACATCGTCGCGATCGGGGTCGAGCAGGGGCCGGTGTTCTGGACCGCGGTGCTGATGCTCGGCGCGCTCGCGGTGGCGCTGCTGCGCGCGATTGCGGGCGTCGACGGCGGCGCCGGTCGTGGACGCCGCTGACGCCGCTGGCGGGTCGACCGGGCAGGACGACGCTGGCGCAGGCGCATGCCGCGACGCCGCGTTCCACCGGCATTGCCCGCCGGAGCGCTAGAATGCGCGCCATGGACATCGTCCTGGCCAATCCCCGCGGCTTCTGCGCCGGCGTCGACCGCGCGATCGAGATCGTCAAGCGCGCCATCGAGACGCTGGGCGCGCCGATCTACGTGCGCCACGAAGTGGTGCACAACCGCTTCGTGGTCGAAGACCTGAAGCGGCGCGGCGCGATCTTCGTCGAGGAGCTCGACGAGGTGCCGGATGGCAACACGGTGATCTTCAGTGCGCACGGGGTGTCGAAGGCCGTGCGGGACGAGGCGGCGCGGCGCGGGCTCAAGGTGTTCGACGCGACGTGCCCGCTGGTGACCAAGGTGCATTTCGAGGTCGCCCGGCATTGCCGTGCAGGACGCGACGTGGTGCTGATCGGCCACGCCGGGCATCCCGAGGTCGAGGGCACGATGGGGCAGTGGAGCGCCGAACGCGGCAGCGGCCGGATCTATCTGGTCGAGGACCTCGAGGACGTCGCCTGGCTCGATCCGGGCCAGCCCATGAACATGGCCTACACCACCCAGACCACGCTGTCGGTGGACGACACCCGCGACATCATCGCCGCGCTGCGCGCGCGCTTCCCCGCGATCCAGGGGCCGAAGCACGACGACATCTGCTACGCCACCCAGAACCGCCAGGATGCGGTGCGCGAACTCGCGCAGCAGTGCGACCTGGTGCTGGTGGTCGGCTCGCCGAACAGCTCCAACTCCAACCGCCTGCGCGAGCTGGCCGAGCGCGACGGCGTGGAGGCCTACCTGATCGACGGCGCCGCGGAGATCGATCCGGACTGGATCGTCGGCCGCCGCCATGTCGGCGTCACCGCCGGCGCTTCCGCGCCGGACGTGCTGGTGCAGGGCGTACTGACGCGCCTGCGCGAGCTCGGCGCCGGCCCCGTGCGCGAGCTGCACGGAGAACCGGAGAGCATGGTGTTCGCGCTGCCCAAGGAACTGCGGCTGCAGCTGCTCGACTGAGCGCAGGCATGGCACGTCCCCCTGCGCAAGCCGCACGGACGCGACGCGGGCGCAGCGCCCGCCACCGCGCGAGGCGGCGGTGGCGGGACCGGCGACCCGATCGCCCAGCGGCTGAGGCGGCCTGCGCGGCCGCTGTCGGATGACATCACCAGCGGCGCCAGCGGCGTGCCGCGCGATGCCGGTTCGGATCGGACCCGCTCTACGTAGCCGGTCGACGATGGATACGCGGGCCGGCCGGCGTCTCGGCCGCGTCCGATGCCTGCGGCGCATCCGTCGCAGCCGGTTCGGGCGAAGGCGAATCCTGCGGCGGCGCGGATGATTCGCGCGCTTCGCGCTTGCGCGCGTCCTTCGCGTCCTGCTTCTTCTTCTTGGCCAGCTCGCGCTGGCGCTTTTCGAACGAGTAGTTGGGCTTTGCCAAGTGGGTCCTCCTGGGATCTCAGCGGTTGGGTTTGGCAGGCGCGACCGGCGCCGCCGCGGGTGAGGCGTCACCGGCCTCGGGATCGATCTTCTTCAGCGAACGCGTGGTGCCCAGCACCTCGATGTGCCCGCCCGACTCGTGGAAGGCCTCCAGGTCGTCGGCGATCCGCTCGCTGGTGAGGGCGGGGCGCTTCTTGCTGTCGCGCTGCGAGAACAGGTGGGTCGTCCTGGACGGCGCGATCGGGGAGGGCGCGGCGCCCGGCGCCTTTGCCTTGGTGCTACGTGGCATGTTGTCTCCGGTCAGTAGAGCCGCAGCGGGATGCCTTGGCGGGTGCGCTCGCTGTAGTCGGCGCGGACTTCGAGGCAATACGGCCCCGCCATCGCGAACCGGCGGCAGACTTCCGGGCGCGTTTCGTAGTACGAGCAGCGCATGTGCGCGGAATCCAGCGCCACGCACCAGCCCTCCTCGTCGCGTGCCATCACCTGCAGCCCTCCCTGGGTGGTGGTCATGTGCTGCGGAATGCGGTCCTCGGGCTGCAGCACCACGGTCAGCCGGCAACACACCGCGTCGCATCTCCCGCACAGGGGAACCTGGTCGTCGGTCATCGAGCCACTATTCCCGGCTTCCGCGGCGATAGTGCAGCAGGCTGCCACGGTGCGGCGGCTCGTCGCCATCGTTCATCGGGCAGCGCTCCTGCCGAACCTCGAATCCCTGGCTTTCGAGCAGCTTGCTGAAGCGCGCGCTGTTGCCGCGGCCGGGATCGGTGACCACCACCTCCGCCTCGGGCAGCGCATGCCGTTCGACCACGGCCGCGAGCAGCTCGGCGTGGCCGCGTTCGTACAGCACGTCGCTGGCGATGATCGCGTCGAAGCGACCGAGCGCCGGCAACGGCGTGTCCCAGCGCAGCTCGCGGTAGCGCAGTGCCGGCAGGCTGTTGAGCGCGGCGTTGTAGGCGAGGAAGACCTCGGTCAGCGGATGCGCGTCCGACGCCACGATGTGGGCGCCGCGCTGCTGCAGCACCAGGCTCGCCAGGCCGATGCCGCAACCGAGTTCCAGCATGCGCTTGCCCTCGATGTCGAAACGCTGCATGGCCTGCGCCAGCAACCGGCTCGCAGGCCAGACCTGCCCGAACAGGCTCCATTGCGAGGAAGAGATGCCGATGCGCGCGCTGTGCCCGTCCGGATCGGCGAATTGCTGCGTATCGCTCAGTACGCGCAACCGGTACACATGGCCGCCGACGGCGTGCCTGGTCTCGCGGATCTGGTAACCCGGCATGGGCGCTCCCGCAACGGCGTCGCCACACAACTTGGGCGTTAACGCGTGGAGACAAGCGCAGCGAGCGACGGCGACGGCGGTCGGACGGGACGCACGAGACAGCTGTTGAACGAAGGCCATGTTACGCGATCGGGCCTGCGCCTGCCGTGAACGCAGGCGTCCGCCCGCCGCATCGGCTTTGGGCGCATACTCGAAACTCCACTAAGGAGTCCGCATGGCGAACTACCAGATCGCGCTGTTCACGTTCACGCTGTCCGGCGACCGCAGCATCGGGCCGACGGCGTTGACGGAACTGTGGATGCGCGCCTGCGGGACCAGCGACGTCGGCGTCGATCGCAAGGAGTCGCATCGCGAGGGGCGGCCGGTCTACACGCTCTACGCGTCCCGGAACCTGGCCGACCTGCAGGGCGTGGAAACGCGCCTGCGTACGCTGCTGGAGTCCGCGCACCTGAATGCGTCGATCAGTCCCGTCTACCGTTGACCGCGAAGCGCGGCGGGAACATCGACGCGATCCACGGCGGCAGCCGAAACGCTTCCCGCACAAAAATGCCATCCCCGGCGCCGTTGCCGGTTCGCGCGCACCGGGCCACGTTCGGGCCCGGACCATGCCGGCGTAGTCGATGCCCGGGCTGCAGAGCATCCGGATCCGTCTTGCTCCGGCTCCCGCGGCTCGTGCCTGATCGAGCCTGGTGCCGGACATGAGCTTGGTGCCGGAAATAGGAATCGAACCTACGACCTACGCATTACGAATGCGCCGCTCTACCAACTGAGCTATTCCGGCAAGGGCCGCAAATTCTAGGGGCTGGGGCCGGTGCGGTCAAAGGGAATGCGCCGGGCGTCCGGTCCGCCGGCGGCGCGGCGCCGGCGGTCGTGCCCTCGCTGGCGCAGGAACGACGCGTAGCGGGGCTCGAGGTCCGTCGAAACCGCGGAATCATGCGCTCACGGGGCGCGTGCGGCGCCGGGCGGAGCGGGGAACACCACAGGCGAAGCTCACAGCATGCCGGTCGGCCAGGATGTGGCCAGTGTCGTCACCGCTGCGATCCGCGCATGCAGTTCGTCGGCCAGGCGCGTCGCCAGGGCGACCACGGTCAGCGTCGGGAAGCTCCAGCCGCCTGTCGGGAACACCGAGCTGCCCGCCACGTACAGATTGTCGATGCCATGGACCCGGCACTGCAGGTCGACGACCCCTTTGCCGGGCGACGATGCCATCCGCGTCGTGCCCATGTGGTGCGCCGTCGCCTGCACCCGGGGGGTCGCGCTGGTGTCGTGCAGCCAGTCGGCCGGTTCGAAGTCGCACTTGAAATGCGCGGCCACGTCGCTGGCCATCAGGGTGGCGGCGGTCCGGATGCTTCGCTCGTCGAGCGTGCCCAGGCGCCAGTCGACCTTGACCTTTCGCAGTCCCAGCGCGTCCCGCTGGTCGGACAGCGCGACCCGGCTGTCGCGGTTGGGCGCCTGTTCGAAGTAGCCCACCATTTCGATGCGATCGGTGGCCACCGTCGGGCTGCGGACCAGCTTCCGGCATCCGGCATGGACCAGGTGGCCGCCATGCCGGAGCGTGCTCAGCGCCAGCCGGACCCGGCCCGGGTCGGGCGCGGGGGGCGGGAGCCGGGCTGGCAGGTCCTGGTCCAGCGCGTCGAGCAGCTGGCGTTCCACGCACCGGCTTTCGTCGGCGGGATTCGCCGGCCTGCGCAGCGAGGCCCGCAGGGATCGCAGCGCACGCACGCCCGGAGGCGCCGGGCGCTCCACCAGGAACGGCCATGCCCGGGCGGCCAGCAGCCGGTGCGTCCGCTGCGCATGGTCCGACAGGCTCAGCTGGCGGTGCGCGCGCGCCGGCGCATGGTCCAGGGGCCAGGCATAGCCCCGGGCCAGCCGATCCAGCCCGCCGCCGTGCAAGGTCCCCAGACCGCAGCGTGGGTGATCCATGAAGTAGCGTCCCACCAGGTCGCGGTCGTTGCCGAGCCCGTTGCGCGCGACCTGGTCCGACAGCAACAGCAGCCGCGCATTCTCCAGCCCGCCCGCGGCCAGCACGAACAGGCGCGCGCTGACCCGGCCACGACGACCGTCGAGGCCCCCGATCGCTGCGCCGAGCACCGCGGCGGCATCCTCGGCGACATCCAGCCGCATCAAGTTGGCATGCAGCACCAGCTCCAGGTTGGGCGCGGCACGCAGCAGGTCCAGGTGCGTGCTCGCGTAATCCACCGGGCTGATGCGGAAGGTCCGGTCGCTCAGGTTCACGGAGGGTGGCGCACGCCTGGCGGCGCCTCGTGGCGGCACGAAGCTCCCGTCCTCGATCCCTCCGGGCTCCACCCGGCAGGCCCTGCTTGCGCGCGCGTAGTACGGAGCGAGTTCGTTCCAGCCGATCGGCCAGCCGCTGTCGGGCACCCATTCGCGCGCCGCCATCTCGAGCGAACTGAGCGGGATGCAGCCACCGCCCCAGAGCCGGGCGGCACCGCCGAGGGCACGCAGGCGGCTGATCCCGGGATCGAGCATGCAGGGGCCGACCGACTCCCCGTCGCTCAACGCCTGGCTGGCGTGCTCGCTGTGCAGGCCGCCGCTTTCGAGCAGGCACACCTTCCACCGCGTGTTGGCGAACTCGGCCGCGATGGTGAGGCCGGCCGGCCCCGCACCGACGATGCACAGATCCGCCTCGAACCTGTCGGGGCAGTCCGGCGCGCGAAAGTCCTTGATCATCCGGCATCCCTGGATGGCTGCTGAAACAGGCCGTCCCGGTCCCGGGCGGGCCCCCGGCAGGCGTCGACCGGATCAGAGCATGTTTACGCAAGGGGGCGCGCGGCCCGGACAGGGGCGCCGGAAGCGCTAGAGCGTGGCGGACCCGGTCTCGTCGCCCGCGACGGCGAGCGGCTAGAGTAGCCGCTGGCCGAACCACCCCCGGATCATGGCGAAGACCCGCACGGCATATGTCTGCAGCGAATGCGGCGCCGATTTCAGCAAGTGGCAGGGACAGTGCGGCGCCTGCGGCGCCTGGGACACGCTGTCGGAAATCGTGCTGGAGACGGCTGCCGCGGCGAAGTCGCCCGCGGCGCGGCGGAGCGGCTGGGCCGGCAAGGTCGATCCGCCGAAGGTCACCGCGCTTCGCGACGTGCAGCAGGGCGAGGACGTGCGCGTGTCGACCGGCATCGGCGAGTTCGACCGCGTGCTGGGCGGCGGCCTGGTGCAGGGTGCGGTGGTGCTGGTGGGCGGCGATCCGGGCATCGGCAAGTCGACCCTGCTGCTGCAGGCGGTGGCGTCGATGGCGGCGAGCCTGCCGGGCCTGTACGTCACCGGGGAGGAGTCGCTGGCGCAGGTGGCCGGGCGCGCGGCGCGCCTGGGCCTGCCGCTCGAGGGCCTCAACGCGCTGGCCGAGACTGGGATCGAACGGATCCTCGAACAGGCCGCGCAACTGCGCCCGCGGATCATCGTCGCCGACTCGGTGCAGACGCTGTGGACCGATTCGCTGACCGCGGCGCCCGGCTCGGTGAGCCAGGTGCGCGAGAGCGCCGCGAGGCTGGTTCGCTACGCCAAGGAGACGGGCACCGCGGTGTTCCTGGTCGGCCACGTCACCAAGGAAGGCGGCATCGCCGGCCCGCGCGTGCTCGAGCACATGGTCGACGCGGTGCTGTACTTCGAAGGCGATTCCGGCAGCCGCTTCCGCGTGCTGCGCGCGTTCAAGAACCGGTTCGGCGCGGTCAACGAGCTGGGCGTGTTCGCGATGGGCGACAAGGGCCTGAAGGAAGTCCCGAATCCATCGGCGATCTTCCTGTCCGGTGGCAATACGCCGCAGCCCGGCAGCTGCGTGATGGTCACGCGCGAGGGCACGCGTCCCCTGCTGGTGGAGGTGCAGGCGCTGGTGGATGCCTCGCCGCTGTCGAATCCGCGGCGGGTCGCCGTGGGGCTCGAAGGCAACCGGCTGGCGATGCTGCTCGCGGTGCTGCACCGGCACGGCGGCGTGGTCACCGGCGACCAGGACGTGTTCGTGAACGTGGTCGGCGGCATCCGCGTGCAGGAAACGGCGGCCGACCTGCCGGTGCTGCTGTCGGTGCTCTCGTCGCTGCGCGACGCGCCGCTGCCGGAGAAGACGGTGGCGTTCGGCGAGGTCGGGCTCGCGGGCGAGATCCGCCCGGTCCCGAATGGCGAGGAGCGGCTGAAGGAAGCGGCGACGCACGGCTTCCGTCGCGCGATCGTGCCCAAGGCGAACGCGCCGAAGGCCGGCAGCTACAAGGGCATGGAGGTGGTGGCGGTCGAGCGCCTGGCGGACGCGCTGGAACAGGCGTGAATCGCGCTCCTGCCGAGGGTCCGCGCCGGGGCTTCGCGCGCGCGATGTCCGTGGCCCTGCATCCCTTCGCGGTCCTGGGCGCGCTCGCGCTGCTGATGGCCTGGCGGCTGGATCCGGCCGGGCTGCCGCGCACCGCGATCGGGATCGGCGTGGCCATCGCCATCGTCTGGAGCTTCGTGCTGCAACGCCGCCGCGCGGGGCACTGGCAGACGGTGGACGCCTCGCGCCCGCAGGAACGGCCGCTGCTGTACCTGCTGGCGCTGGTGGTGGCGGGCATTTTCTGGTGGTGGACGGGCGGGCGCGCATCGCCGACGTCGACCGGCGTGCTGGCGGCGATGGCGATGCTGTGCGCGGCCGCCGTGGCCAACCGCCGGATCAAGCTGTCGCTGCACGTGGCGAGCCTGGCGTTCGCAGGAGTGGTGTCGCTGGCGACCTGGCCGCTCGCCGGTGGCGTGTTACTCGTGCTGCTACCGCTGCTCGGTTGGGCGCGGCTGCGCATGGCGCGGCACACCTTGCCGGAAATTGCGGGCGGCGCGCTGCTCGGGCTGGCGTTCGGCGCCTTGCCACTGGTACTACGCTAGCGCGGCGTTCCTGGCGCCTCCGCAAGTTGCCTCCGCAAGCGTGGATCCGCGCGCAGCCGCTATCGGTCGGACGCGCCGCCGACGTGCCGCGACACCGGCGCCAGGTCGGGCAGCCCGCCATCGCCGTCGGCGGAAAGCGCGATCACGCGGTCGGCGTCGTCGATATCGATGCCCTGCGTGGCGTACCACTCCGCGTCGTAGTAGCTGTGTACGTAACGCTCGCCGCCGTCGCAGAGGATGGTGACGATCGAGCCCTGCTCGCCGCGCGCGCGCATCGCCTGCGCGAGCCGCAGCACGCCGACGAAGTTGCTGCCGGTGGAGCCGCCGACCCGCCGCCCCAGGCGTGCGTTGATGTAGCGCATGGCCGCGAGGCTGAGCGCGTCGGGCACCTTGACCATGGCGTCGACGCAGCCGGGAATGAAGCTGCGTTCGACGGTGGGACGGCCGATGCCTTCGATGCGCGACGCGGGCATCGTGGCCTCCGGTGGCGGCCGACCCTGCGACAGCGCGGCATAGTGCGCGTGGAAGGCGGAGTATTCCGGATCGACGCACAACACGCGCGTGGCCAGGCCGCGGTAGCGCGCGTAGCGACCGATGGTGGCGCTGGTGCCGCCGGTGCCCGCACTGCACACGATCCACGCCGGCACCGGGTGCGGCTCCTGCTCCATCTGCCGGAAGATCGACTCGGCGATGTTGTTGTTGGCGCGCCAGTCGGTGGCGCGCTCGGCGTAGGTGAACTGGTCCATGAAATGACCGCCTGCGTCGCGCGAAAGCCGCTCCGACTCGGCCGCGATGTCGCAGGCGTTGCGGACCAGGTGGCAGCGTCCGCCGTGGAACTCGATCGCGGCGATCTTTTCCGGCGAGGTCGAGGCCGGCATCACCGCGACGAACGGCAGGCCCAGCAACCGCGCGAAATACGCTTCCGACACCGCGGTCGAACCGCTGGAGGCCTCCACCACGGTGCTGCCCGCATGCAGCCAGCCGTTGGCCAGCGCGTACAGGAACAGCGATCGCGCCAGCCGGTGCTTGAGGCTGCCGGTGGGATGGCTCGATTCGTCCTTGAAGTAGATGTCGATGCCGGGGAACCCCGGCAGCGCCAGCGGGATCAGGTGGGTATCGGCGGAGCGGTTGAAATCCGCCTCGATCCGGCGGATCGCCGCGGCCGTCCAGGCGTGCTGGCGCGTGCAGGCGATACGGCAGGAGTCTTCGATGAAGGGCATGGCAGGCCGCGCGACGCATGGGGAAAGCGCATTTTCGCCGATTCCCGCAGGTCCCGCTGGCGTCGGCGGGCTGGTGCGTTCGCCGACGCCGGAAGGGGGCGGAAGATGCATGGCCACTGCTTGTGCGCACCGGTGGCAGCCGGCACACTGGACCGGTCACGCAAACGGAGATTGCACGCATGTCGAAGGGAATCGCGCGTCCTGCGCGCGCCGGGGGATGCTGGCTGGCGCTGGTGCTGATGCTGGTGGCCGGGGCGCCCGTGGTGGCCCGGTCGGCCGAACCGGTGGAGCGGCTTTCCGTCCCCGGTCCGCTGCGGCTGGATGGCCAGGGGTACCACTTCGCGTGGAGCAGCCATCCCACGCCGGATTTCTACAAGCAGGAATACCTGCCGGCCGGGCAGACGCTCGATCGTTACCGGCAGATGCTGGTGCTCGACCTGCTGGCCGTGGACGCGACTCCGGCCCAGCTCGCGGCGGCGAAGATCGCGGAACTCAAGGCACGCAAGCAGGCCGATCCGCTGGTCAACCACGACCTCGTCGTCAAGCAGGACGGCTCCGCCGCGCTGCTGGATTTCGTGCTGTCGGCGCCGGATGCGCAAGGCGACCTCGTGGTCGAGTGGAATGCCTACCGCTACCAGGCCCTGCCGGAGGGCGTACTGCTGTTCGGTATCAGCCGGCGCGCCTATGGCCACGAGGAGGCGCGCCGTTTCCTCGGCGAGGAACTCAGGCAGAACCGGTCGCGCTGGATCGACGAGGTCGCCGGGCTCGACATGCCCGCGATTTCGCTCCGCCCACCGTCGCAGCCTTGACGGGGGGCGGGTGCGTCATCGGGCCTAGGGGCGGCGCAGCACCAGCTCGTAGACGAACTTGCTGCCGAAGAACGCCAGCACCAGCAGCGCCATCGCCGTCAACGTCCAGCGTACCGCCTTCGCGCCGCGCCAGCCGTAGCGCCAGCGGCCGAACAGCAGGGCACCGAACACCAGCCACGACATCAGGCTGAGCACGGTCTTGTGCGACAGCCGCTGGGCGAAGAAGTCCTGGACGAACAGCATCCCGGTCAGCAGGGTCGCGGTGAGCAGGACGAAGCCCACCGCGATCGTGCGGAACAGCAGCGTCTCCAGTTCGGTCAGCGGCGGCAGGACCCGCACCCAGCCGCGGAACTCGTGGCGGCGCAGGGCGCGCTCCTGCAGCCAGAGCATGATCGCCAGCAGTGCCGCGATCGCCAGCGACGCGTAGGCCAGCAACGCCAGCCAGGCGTGCAGTTCCAGCCGCCAGTCCAGATCCCTGGCCACGTGCGGGCCCGCGAACGCGTAGCCGACCAGGGCCGCGGCCGCGATCGGATAGACCAGCACGCCCAGCGCGCCGAGCCGGCCGGTGGCGGCATAGGCGCTGGTCAGCGCCGCCATGCCGAGGCCGACCAGGGACAGCGCGGCGAAGAAGTGCAGGTCGAAACCGCCGCCGTGGCGCCAGCACAGGTAGTGGAACAGTCCATGCAGCGCCACCGCGCTCACCGCGGTCAGCAGCCAGAAGCCGGCGCCGGCGCCACCGTCGGCCAGCAGGCGGCGCACGACCAGCCAGGCTGCCAGCAGATACAACGCCGCGGCAATGAGAACGATTGACATCGGGAAAGTGTCGCACACGGCTGCGCGCGCGGGGCGTCCGCCCGACGCCGGGCAGGAGCGCGTCGGCCTGCCCGCTTCGACCACGCGGGACACGGCGGACCGCCCGCTATAATCGCGAGCCGCTCCGCACCGGTGTTTTCCCATGTTCGAATCGCTCACCCAGCGCCTGTCCGGCACCATCGAGCGCCTGCGCGGCCGGGGTCGGCTGACCGAGGAGAACATCCGCGAGGCCACCCGCGAGGTCCGCATCGCGCTGCTCGAGGCCGACGTCGCCCTGCCGGTGGTACAGGCCCTGGTCGAGCGGATCAAGGTGCGCGCGGTCGGGCAGGAAGTGCTCCGCTCGCTGACCCCCGGCCAGGCCCTGATCAAGGTCGTCCGCGACGAACTGACCGCGGTGATGGGCGCGCAGGCGAGCGAGCTCAACCTCAACGTGCCCGCGCCGGCGGTGATCCTGATGGCCGGCCTGCAGGGCGCGGGCAAGACCACCACCGTGGGCAAGCTGGCCAGGCTGCTCAAGGACAAGCGCAAGAAGAAGGTGTTGGTGGTCAGCGCCGACGTCTATCGTCCGGCCGCGATCGAGCAGCTCAGGACGCTGGCCACCCAGACCGGAGTGCTGTTCTTCCCCTCCGACGCGGGACAGAAGCCTGAAGAGATCGTGCGCGCCGCGATCGCCGATGCGCGCAAGTCGTTCGCCGACGTGCTGATCGTCGATACCGCCGGTCGCCTGGCCATCGACGAGGCGATGATGACCGAGATCAAGGCGCTGCACGCCGCGGTCGATCCGGTCGAGACGCTGTTCGTGGTCGACTCGATGACCGGCCAGGACGCGGCCAACACCGCGAAGGCCTTCGGCGAGGCCCTGCCGCTCACCGGCGTGGTGCTCACCAAGACCGACGGCGACGCCCGCGGCGGCGCCGCGCTCTCGGTGCGCTACATCACCGGCAAACCGATCAAGTTCATCGGTACCAGCGAGAAGTCCGACGGCCTCGACGTGTTCCATCCCGATCGCGTCGCCAGCCGCATCCTCGACATGGGCGACGTGCTGTCGCTGGTCGAGCAGGTCGAGCAGCAGGTCGACAAGGACAAGGCGCAGAAGCTGGCCGAGAAGGTCGCCAAGGGCAAGAAGTTCGACCTCAACGACATGCGCGACCAGCTCGAGCAGATGCAGAGCATGGGCGGCATCGGCAGCCTGATGGAGAAGCTGCCGGGACTGGGCCAGGTGCCCGAACACCTCAAGCAGCAGGTCTCGCAGGGCAGGGAGGTACCGCGCATGATCGCGATCATCAGTTCGATGACGAAGAAGGAACGGCGCAACCCGGCCCTGCTCAACGGCTCGCGCCGTGCGCGCATCGCCGCCGGTTCCGGCACCCACCCGTCCGACGTCAACAAGCTGATGAAGCAGTACCAGCAGATGGAAAAGATGATGGGCAAGATGGCCCGCGGCGGCATGAAGGGCATGATGCGCGGCCTGCAGGGCATGATGGGCGGCATGGGGCGGATGCCGTTTCGCTGATCACATCCGGATGGCGTTTCGCGTCTCCTGGCGTGTCCGAATATCATCCGGGCTCGAGATGTCATCCGGGCGCGAGATGTCATCCCGAGCGCAGCGAGGGATCTTGCCCCGTGGCCATCGGAAACAGGATCCCTCGCCGGGCTCGGGATGGCAGCTTCCGGGCTCGCGCCGGCGACACGCTCTGGAGTGAACCCATGACCCGAGCCTTCCTTGATGGCCAGCCCGCCGCCGCCGCCGAACTGCAGCCCCTGGCCTTGGCCAACTACGGCCACTTCACCTCGATGCAGGTGCGCGGACGCGCGGTGCGCGGCCTCGACCTGCACCTGCAGCGGTTGAAGGCGGCGACCCGCGAGCTGTTCGACACGAGGATCGAGGACGAGCGCCTCCTCGCCGCCATCCTCGCCGCGCTCGATGCCGACGGCGTGGACGATGCCAGCGTGCGGGTCACCGTGTTCTCGCGCGCCTTCGACTACACCCGGCCGGACGCCGTCGTGCCGGTCGACGTGCTGGTCTCGCTCACGGCGCCGCGCGAGGCCGACCCGAAGCCGGCCTGGGTGAAGACCTTCCCGTTCCAGCGCCCGCTGCCGCAGATCAAGCACGTCGGCACCTTCCCCCTGTTCCAGTCGCGGCGGCAGGCGCGGCGCGACGGCTTCGACGATGCGCTGTTCGTCGACCCGAAGGGCCGGATCAGCGAGGGCTCGGTCTGGAACATCGGCTTCTGGGACGGCGCGCAAGTCATCTGGCCGCAGGCCGAGGCCCTGCGCGGCACCGAAGAGCGGCTGCTGCAACTGGGGCTGGCGGAGGTCGGCGTGGCCCAGCGCCACATGCCGGTGGAGGCTCGCGCCCTGGGCGGCCTGCGGACCGCCTTCGCGGCCAACGCCACCGGCATCTGGCCCATCGCGGGCATCGACGACACCGCGCTGCGGCCCGATCCACAGCTGATGGAGCGGCTGACGGCCGCCCGGGCCACCCAGCGCTGGCAGCCGCTGGGCCCGCGGTAGGGCGGGTGGGTTTCGCACCCCCGATCAATGGCTTACAATATCCGGCTTACCTCGCCATCCTGGCGACTGGGCAATACCGGGAACGCACCATGGTCAAGATCCGCCTCACCCGCGGCGGCGCGAAGAAGCGCCCCTTCTACCACATCATCGTCACCGACTCGCGCAGCGCGCGCGACGGCCGCAACATCGAGCGCGTGGGTTACTACAACCCCGTCGCCCAGGGCGCCGAGCAGCGCATCGTGCTGGACACCGCGCGCGTCGACCACTGGGTCTCGCAGGGCGCGCAGCTGACCGACAAGGTCCGCAACCTGTACCGCGAAGCCGCCAAGGCCGCCGCTCCGGCCGCCTGACGCGCGGCCGCGCGATCGCGTGGCCAGCGACACGATGAACGAACCGACGCGCCGTATCCTCATGGGCAGGATCCACGGCGCGTTCGGCGTGCGTGGCGAACTGAAACTCGAATCCTTCAGCGATCCGCCGGAAGCGATCTTCCGCTACCGCCCATGGATCCTGCGCGACGCGCAGGGGGGCGAGCGCGAACTGGAAGGCGCCCACGGACGCAGCACCGCCAAGGGCATCGTGATGCGGCTGCCGGGCATCGAGGACCGCGATGCCGCCGAGGCGATGCGCGGCGGCGAGATCCTGGTGCCGCGCGCGGCGCTGCCGCCGCCCGGGCCGGGCGAGTACTACTGGGTCGATCTCGAAGGCCTGCGCGTGGTGAATGCCGAAGGCGTCGATTTCGGTACGGTGTCGCACCTGTTCTCCACCGGCGCGAACGATGTGCTGGTCGCGCGGGGCGAGCGCGAGCGGATGATCCCGTTCGTCGAGCCGGACTACGTGGTATCGGTGGATTTCGAAGCCGGCGTGGTGACCGTCGACTGGGATGCGGACTTCTGACCCGATCGCCGGGTATTCATCGTCGGTGCGGTGAGGTCGGCTCCGCGCCCCGATCGTTGACGGGATATCGACGGAATGCGTCACGCCATGGCGGCCAGCGGCGGGACGGTCACCGTGGAGATCCCTCGCTGTGCTCAGGATGACAAGGTCTCGGGCTGTCCATTGCCTAATCCAGAAGCGCTTCACGACGTGTCGCACGCCGGTCATCCCCAATCCCCAATCCCCAGTCCCCAATCCCGGTCCCCAATGCGCATCGACATCATCAGCCTGTTCCCCGAGTTCGTCGCCCTGTGCGCCGGCTTCGGCGTGGTCGGGCGCGCGCAGGAGCGCGGGCTGCTGTCGATCCATGGCTGGAATCCGCGCGACTACGCGCAGGGCAACTACCGGCGGGTCGACGACCGCCCGTTCGGCGGCGGCCCGGGGATGGTGATGCTGATCGATCCGCTGCGCGCGGCGATCGATGCCGCGCGTGCCGCAGACCCGATCCGGGGCCGGGTCGTCTACCTGAGCCCGCAGGGGCGGGCGCTGACCCAGGCACGGGTACGCGAGCTCGCGGGGCAATCCAGGATCATCCTGCTGTGCGGACGCTACGAGGGCGTCGACGAACGGCTGCTCGCCGCCGAGGTCGACGAGGAGCTCTCGATCGGCGACTACGTGCTGTCGGGCGGCGAACTGGCCGCTGCAGTGGTCGTGGACGCAGTCGCGCGACTGCAGGAAGGCGTGCTCAACGACGCCGGTTCGGCCGTGCAGGACAGCTTCGAAGGCGACGGCCTGCTCGATTGCCCGCACTACACGCGACCGGTCGAGCACGCGCTGGGTGCGGTGCCGGAGGTGCTGCTGTCGGGCAATCACGCCGAGATCGCCCGCTGGCGTCGTCGCCAGGCGCTGCTGCGCACGCGCGAGCGGCGCCCGGACCTGCTGGCCGCTGCCGGCCTGAGCGCGGAGGAGGCACGATGGCTCGAAGCGCAGGATGGAACCGGGGACGAGGCGGGCTGACTTCTGGAGCCGACCCAGCGTCCCGCTCCGCGTGCGGCCGTGGCGGGCGGCCTGGAACGGGAGCGGGGCGTCGGAACCGGGGACATCCGGGCCGCGGCGGCGGGGCCAAGGACCCTTGGCGGTGGGATGGGCTCGGGCACGGGCACGGGCAGGCGTTGGGGAGCCCCCCGGGTGCGCTGCGCTTACCCGGGCTACGGGTCGGGGAGGGGGCGGGGTGTGCAATGCGCTGGCCTGCCGGGGCGCCCGGGGGCGGTGGCCGAGGGGGCAGTTTCCCGCTATCATGCGCGGCTGACCTGCCCTGAGCAGGCACATGCCAAGAGCGTGCGTCCACGTGCACCACGCCTACAACGACTCCAACAGGCTCCGCCGAGATACCGCCATGACCACCAAGCCGTCCCTGAACACCCTGCTGCAGCAGTTCGAGAGCGAACAGGTGCAGCGCAAGCTTCCCGACTTCGGCCCGGGCGACACCGTCGTCGTCAACGTCAAGGTCAAGGAAGGCAACCGCGAGCGCATCCAGGCCTACGAGGGCGTGGTGATCGGCAAGAAGAACGCCGGCCTGAACTCCTCGTTCACCGTGCGCAAGATCTCGCACGGCTACGGCGTCGAGCGCGTGTTCCAGACCCACAGCGCCACCATCGACTCGGTCGACGTGAAGCGCCGCGGCGCGGTGCGCGCCGGCAAGCTGTACTACCTGCGCGGCCTGGAAGGCAAGAAGGCGCGCATCAAGGAAGACCTGTCCGCGCACGCCAAGGCGAAGGCCGCGGCCGCGGCCGCCGCTGCGGAAGCCGCCGAGTAAGGCTGCGCCCGCGCTGTCCCGCGACGGCCGCCGCAGGGCGGCCGTTTGCGTTGGTGGTGAATCGGATGCCCGCGTAGGTAGGGACGCAAGCGGAGGTCGCGGACATCGCTGCCGGCGCCGTTGATGCCGGGCGGGCATTGCCCCGGCCCTGCTGGGCGTATCCGGGCGGTTTCGCGGTCTCCGTGGCGTGGCCGGAGCGCGCATCGCGCCCGCTACAATCGACGGCCATGACATCCATGCACGATCCCGGGCAGCGTATCCGCCTCGACGTCTGGCTGTGGGCGGCGCGCTTCTACCGGACGCGCGCGCTGGCCCGGCAGGCGGTGGATACCGGCAAGGTCGAGGTCGATGGCCAGCGCGCCAAGCCCGCGAGGGCCGTGCGCGTGGGCGAGACGATGCGGATCGAGCGGTCCGGCGAGACTTTCGAGATCGAAGTGTGCGGACTGTCGGACATACGCGGGCCGGCACCGGTGGCGCAGGGTCTGTACTCGGAATCGGAGGACTCGCGCGCGCGGCGCGAGTCCGCCCGTGAACTGGCGCGCGCCGGACGCAACGGCTACCGCCCGCCGGAGAAGAAGCCGGACAAGCGTGCACGGCGCCTGATCCGCGCGCTCGGCGACATCGACGCGAGCTAGCCGCGGGACACGGGAAGGAAAACGCCGGCACGTGGCCGGCGTTTCCGCGTTTCGTGACGCCTGCGCCTCAAGCGAGGTCGAAGCGGTCCAGCTCCATCACCCGGGTCCAGGCCGCGACGAAGTCGCGCACGAACTTCTCCTGGCCGTCGTCGCTCGCGTACACCTCGGCCAGGGCACGCAATACCGAGTTGGAACCGAACACGAGGTCCACCCGGGTGCCCGTCCACTTCTTCTCGCCGCTGCTGCGGTCGCGCCCCTCGAACAGGTCGGCGGCCTTCGACGTCGCCTGCCATTGCGTGCCCATGTCGAGCAGGTTGCGGAAGAAGTCGTTGCTCAGCGTGCCGGGCCGGTCCGTGAACACGCCATGCGCGCCACCGTCGTGGTTGGCGCCGAGCACGCGCAGGCCGCCGACCAGGGCGGTCATCTCCGGCGCGGTCAGGGTCAGCAACTGCGCGCGGTCCACGAGCAGATGCTCGGCCGGCACCGCCGAACGGCCCTTGGCGTAGTTGCGGAAGCCGTCGGCGAACGGTTCCATCACCGCGAACGATTCGACATCGGTCTGGTCCTGGCGCGCGTCGGTGCGGCCGGGACGGAACGGCACGGCAACCTCGAAGCCCGCGGCCTTCGCCGCCTGCTCGACGCCCACCCCGCCAGCCAGCACGATCAGGTCGGCCAGCGAGATCTTCGTGCCGCCGCCCGCGTCCAGGTTGAATTCCATCTGGATGCGTTCGAGCGCCTTGAGCGCTTTCGCCAGCTGGGCGGGCCGGTTCACTTCCCAGTCCTTCTGGGGCGCCAGGCGGATGCGCGCGCCATTCGCGCCGCCGCGCTTGTCGCCACTACGGAAGGTCGAGGCCGAGGCCCAAGCGGTGGAGACCAGTTCGGCGACCGACAGTCCGGAATCGACGATCTTGCGCTTCAAAGCATCGATGCCGGCCGCGTCCACCAGCGGATGGTCGACCGCGGGCACCGGATCCTGCCAGACCAGTTCCTCCTTCGGCACTTCCGGGCCGAGGTAGCGCGAGCGCGGCCCCATGTCGCGATGGGTCAGCTTGAACCAGGCGCGGGCGAAGGCCTCGGCGAACGCCTGCGGGTTCTCCAGGAAGCGTTTCGAGATCGGTCCGTAGATCGGATCGAAGCGCAGCGACAGGTCGGTGGTGAGCATGCGCGGACGATGCTTCTTCGAGGGATCGTGCGCGTCGGGGATGTCATCGGGCGCGTCCTTGGCGACCCACTGGTGGGCGCCGGCCGGCGACTTCTCCAGTTCCCATTCGAAGCCGAACAGGTTCTCGAAGAACTTGTTGCTCCACAGCGCCGGGGTCTGGGTCCAGGTGACCTCGAGGCCGGAGGTGATGGTGTCGCCGCCCTTGCCGCTGCCGTAGCGATTGAACCAGCCCAGGCCCTGCATCTCGATCTCGGCCGCTTCCGGTTCCGCACCGACATTGTCGGCCGGACCGGCGCCGTGGGTCTTGCCGAAGCTGTGGCCGCCGGCGATCAGGGCAACGGTTTCCTCGTCGTCCATCGCCATGCGGGCGAAGGTGTCGCGGATGTCCTTGGCGGCGAGCAGCGGATCGGGATTGCCGTCGGGGCCTTCGGGGTTGACGTAGATCAGGCCCATCTGCACCGCGGCCAGCGGGTTCTCCAGCTTGCGCGAGTGCACGTCGCCATCGGCATCGTCGTCGGAGACCAGCACGCCTTCGTCGGCCGGCTTCTCGACGCCCTCCGAACCGTGCGCATAGCGCACGTCGCCACCGAGCCAGGTGGTCTCGCGGCCCCAGTACACGTCGAGGTCGGGTTCCCAGGTGTCCTCGCGCCCCGCGCCGAAGCCGAAGGTGCGGAACCCCATCGTCTCCAGCGCCACGTTGCCGGTGAGGATCATCAGGTCGGCCCAGGAAATGGCCTGGCCGTACTTGCGCTTGATCGGCCACAGCAACCGCCGCGCCTTGTCGAGGCTGACGTTGTCGGGCCAGCTGTTGAGCGGCGCGAAGCGCTGCTGACCGCGGCCGCCGCCGCCGCGTCCGTCGCCGATGCGGTAGGTGCCGGCGCTGTGCCAGGCCATGCGCACGAACAGGCCGCCGTAATGGCCGAAGTCGGCCGGCCACCAGTCCTGCGAGTCGGTCATCAGCTCGCGCAGGTCCTTCTTCAGCGCATGGTAGTCGAGCTTGTCGAACGCTTCGGCGTAATCGAAGCCTTCACCGAGGGGATTGGAGCGGGTCGAATGCTGGTTCAGCAAGTCGAGCCGCAGTTGCTGCGGCCACCAGTCGCGGTTGCTGGTGCCGCCTCCGGCGGTGGCGTGATGGATCGGGCACTTGGCTTCGCTGGACATCGCTGGAGCGCTCCTTCGGCGGATGATTCAGGAACACCACCCTACGCCCCCGTGATGAATAGATGAAATCGAATTAAGCGAAGGCACGCATAGCCTCAAGCTATCGCGATCGGCTCTGATGCAGTGCATCAATCGATGCGTGCAGCGGCCCGCTCAGGCGGCCAGGCCAGCCGCGTGGCCCGACGCCCAGGCCCACTGGAAGTTGTAGCCGCCGAGCCAGCCGGTCACGTCCACCACTTCGCCGATGAAAAACAGGCCGGGCACATGCCTCGACATCATGGTGGTCGAGGAGAGCCCCGCCGTGTCGACGCCACCGAGCGTCACTTCGGCGGTCCGGTAACCTTCGGTGCCGCTGGCCACGAGCGGCCAGGCGCCGAGCACGTCGGCGACCTGGCGCAACTGCGCCGGGGTGTACTGCCGCATCGGCCGGCTCGGCAGCCAGACCTCGCACAGGCGCTGCGCGAAGCGGCGCGGCAGCACGTCGCCCAGCACCGTGCGCAGCTCGGTGGCGGGGCGGTCGCGCTGCTGTGCGGCCAGCCAGGCGGGGAGGTCGTGGCCGGGCAGCAGGTCGAGCCGCAGCTCATCGCCCGGCTGCCAGTACGAGGAGATCTGCAGGATCGCCGGTCCGCTGACCCCGCGATGGGTGAGCAGCAGTCCGTTGCGGAAGCTCGCGCCATCGCAATGCGCTTGCACCTCGAACGCGACGCCCGACAGGTCCTGCAGACGCTCGAGGTGCTTGCCGCTCAAGGTCAGCGGCACCAGTCCCGCGCGCGTCGGCAGCAGCGCGTGGCCGAAGCTCCGTGCGAGCTCATGGCCGAAGCCGGTCGCGCCCATGCTCGGGATCGACAGGCCACCGGTGGCGACCACCAGGGACCCGCACTCGATCGTGCCCAGCGTGGTCTGCAGGCGAAAGGGGCCGTCGTCGGGGCGCTCGATCGTGTCGACGCTGCAGTGGGTGCGCACGTCGACGCCGACCGACGCGGCTTCCTCGAGCAGCATGCGCACGATCTGCTTCGACGAGTCGTCGCAGAACAGCTGCCCCAGCTCCTTCTCGTGCCAGGCGATGCGGTGGCGCTCGACCATCGCGATGAAGTCCGCCGGCGTGTAGCGGGCGAGGGCGGACTTGCAGAAATGCGGATTGGCCGAGAGGAAGTTCTCCGGCGTGGTGCCGGTATTGGTGAAGTTGCAGCGTCCGCCGCCGGACATCAGGATCTTCTTGCCGACCTTGTTGGCATGGTCCAGCACCAGCACGCGCCGCCCGCGTCCACCCGCGGTGATCGCGCACATCAGCCCGGCGGCGCCGGCGCCGAGGACGACGACGTCGGCTTCGGGCGTGGAAGGCGGTGCGTGCTCGTGCATCATGCGGCACCCCGGCCACCGCAGGCGCGTCGCATGCGAGCGCCGGACGCGAACACGGCGGGCCCTGCCCGCCGTGTCCGTCGTGCAGAAAGGGAACGCAACCGGGTCAGCGCTTGTCCCCCAGCGACCCGCCGCCGATCTTCAGGATGTCGCCCAGGCCGAACTGCCCATCGCCATCCTGGTCGAGGACCGCGCCGAGCAGGCCGCCGCTCAGCCCCCCTTGCTGGCGGACCTGCTGCTGCTCCTGGCCGAGGATCGAACCGAGCAGTTGCGCGCTGGGGTCGCTCTCCGCCAGCGTACCCGCGCCCTTGTTCTGGAACATCTGCCGCGCGAGGAATGCGAGTACGATCGGCGCGAGGATCTTCATCAATTGCCCGGCCTTGTCGCCGCCCAGCCCGGTCGCCTGACCGAGACCGGCCTCGGCGCGTGGCTGTCGCCCGTCGAACACGTGGTCGAGGATGCCTGCACCATTGGTCTGTCGCGACTGCGCGCCGCCGAGCACCGCGCCGAGCAGTCCGTCGAGGTCGCCGGCGCCGGCGAAATCCTTCTGCAGCGCCCCGTACAGCGCCTCCGCGCCCTGCGGCTGGCTGGCGTTGCGGCCGAGCGCGCCGAGCAGCAGCGGCAGCGCCGCGCTGATCGCGCCGGCGGTCTGCGCCTGGCCCACGCCGAGCTGGCTGGAGATCCGCTGCAGCGGTGCGCCGCCGAGCTGCTCGAACAACTGGTCGGTCAATGGGCTGGCCATGGTCTGTCCACGGTGAGGATGGGCGGCGCGGACGACTACTGTAGCGCTCCGGTGCCGGCACTAGCGCATGATGTCGAAGTCGCCCGCGAGCACGCGATCCAGCCGGCCGCTGCGCCAGCCGCGGCGGGTATCGCGCACCAGTGGCGAAGGCTCGCCGCGGTAGCGTCGGCAGATCGGCGGCGCGGCCGCGGACGATGGATCGTCCGGTTCCGCATCCGCGCCGTCCGGGCGGGTGGGCGACACCACGACCTGCACCGACAGGCGCTCGGTCGCGCCGCGTTCGTCGTCGATCTCCAGCACGTGCAGGCCGGCTTCCGCTGCGAGCAGGTGGAATGCGCCGAAGCCGGAAACCGACAGCCGCGCACGGCAGCGCTGCGCATCCTGCTCGACGAGTTCGACCTGCATGCCGCGCCGCTCGCTCCAGCCCAGGTACATGCCCAGCAGGCGCTGCCACCATTGCCGGACGTCCGCGGCGCGACGCGTGAGCTCCGCTTCGCTGGCGCTCAGAACGAGTTCGGCGTCCTGGGGCCGCCCCTGCGCGAGGTCCGCGATCGCGATCTCCAGCAGGAACAGCAACTGCGCCAGCCGGGCCGACAGCGTGCGGTCGGCGCCGCGGCGCAGCCGCTCGAACATGCGCGCCGCGCCGCCGAGCGCGCTTTCGATGCGGTCGCGGCGCTCGATGCGGTCGAGGATCCGGAAGCGGCCGGGGTCGGTCCAGAAGCCGGCATCGTTCATTGCGGCGAAATCCGCGTCGCGCGCCTCGCTCCAGGCGGTGTCCTCGATGCGTGCCGACAGCGCCAGCAGGGCCGGTTCCAGCGCGGCGGCGGGGAGCGGCGCGTCCTGGGCCGCGTCGACCAGCGCCCGCAGGTCGGCGCCCGATGCGGGCGCGGGCGCCTCGCCGGCAGGCGCGTCCGGATCGATGAACTCCACGTCCAGGCGGTCGCCCGCGCCGCGCACGAACAGGAATTGCCCGCCCTCGGGTGCGCGATGTTCGACGATGCTGCGCGCCAGCGGCGCCAGCAGGTGATCCTCGATCGCGCGGCGCAGCGGCCGCGCGCCGAGGTCCGGGGTGAAGCCGCGGTCGAGCAGGAACTCGATCGCGGAGGGTTCCCATTCCACCGCCCAGTCGCGGCTGCGCAGGCCGCGGCGCTCGAGCGCGCGCGCCAGTTCCTTGTGCAGGATGCCGCGCATGGCCGCGCGGTCGAGCGGGCGGAACAGCACCACGCGGTCGAGCCGGTTGAGGAACTCGCGGCGGAAGGTTTCGTACAGTGCCTTTTCCACCACGCTGCGCGAATAGCCGCCGGCGCTGGCGGTGAAGCCCGGCCCGGCGCCGCGGGCGATCGTCGAGCCGACGTTGCTGGTGAGGATGATGATGCTGTGGCGGAAATCGGCGGTGTTGCCGTGCTGGTCGCTGAGCCGGCCGTCGTCGAACACTTGCAGGAACAGGTCCCAGACGTTGGGATGCGCCTTCTCGAACTCGTCGAGCAGCACCACCGAGAACGGCTGCTCGCGGATCCGCGACACCAGCGAGCGCGCACCGTCCGCGTCGCGACCGCCGGCGATCAGGCGGTAGGCCGAATCGGGCGACTGGAACTCGCTCATGTCCAGCCGCAGCAGCCGCTCGTCGCTGCCGAACAGCAGTTCGCCCAGCGTCTTGGCCAGTTCGGTCTTGCCGGTGCCGGTCGGGCCGGCGAACAGGAACACGCCGATCGGGCGGCGGCTGTCGGTCAGGCCGGCCTTGAGCATCGCGATGCGGTCGACGAGGCACTCGATCGCCTCGTCCTGGCCGACGACGCGTCTGCGGAAGACGTCGCGCAGCCCGTCGAGCGAAAGCCGCTGGCGCTGGTCGACCACGTCCATCGGCAAGCCGCTGCGCTGGCCCACGGCGAGCAGCAGCGTGTTGCCGTCGATCGGCAGGGCGGGCGGTTCGTGCTGGCGCGCGAGCGCGAGCGCGTCGTCGAGCAGGCGCAGGCTGCGTCCGGGTTCGAACTGGTCGGGAAAGTACTGCGCGGCGATGCGCAGCGCTTCGGTCAGCGCGCCGGCATGGATCGCGTCCTGACCGCAGCGTTCGCGCGCCGCCTGCGCCCACTGGCCGGCGATGTCCGCCAGCGCCGCCTCGCCGGGGGGCGACAGCAGGTGCAGGTCGAACAGCCGTGCCACCGTGGGACGGGAGAGCAGCAGGCGCGCCTGCTGCTGTGGGGTCAGCTCGCCGACCAGCAGCAGCTCGCCGCGTTCGACCGCGGGCAGCACCAGGTCGAGGATGCCCCGCGGGTCGTTGGAATGGCTGCCCTTGTGCAGCAGGTCGAAGAAGTCCGGTACGCGCCACAGCGCGCGCGGGCGCTGCAGGGCGCCGAGCATCTCGCGCAGCCGTCCCTCGAGCTCTCCGATGTACTTCTGCCCGGCCAGCACGTCGGCGGCCGAGGCTTCGAACACCAGCCAGCCTTCGTCTTGCAGGCGCGCGCACAGCAGGTCGAGCAGGGCGGACTTGCCGGTACCGGGTTCCCCGACCAGCAGTTGCGGTCGAGGTGCGGGTTCGGCCAGGCGTTCGTGCAGTTCGTCGATCGCATCGTGCAACGCATCGTGACCGAACCGGGGCGCCGAAGCCGCGCGCGCACCGAGCCGGCCGATGCCGCCGAGCACGCGCCGCTCGCGCAGTCCGGCGAGCGCGGCGGCGATCGCATCGATCGACGGCTGCAGGACCGGTTCGCGGAAGCGCTCGAGCGTGGCCCTGATCTCCTCCAGGCGCGACTCGTCGGCATCCGCGGGTGCGGCCGGCGTCGCGTCGCCGGATGGCAGCGTGGACGCATGGCGCAGGTAGCGGCGGATGTCGTCGCGGATGCCGCCGTAGTCCCACCACCATTCGCGCGCGGCCATCGCGACCTCGGGCAGGGTGGCCGCATCCGGCAGCGTCTGCAGGTAGTCGAGGACGAAATGCAGGGCATAGGCGCCCAGTTGCGGGACGGCGGCAGCGACCGCGCTCGGATCGATATCGTCGCGCTGGCGCAGGGCGGCGCCGGCCATCGACGGCAGCACGTAGCCCTGGCTGGTGAGGCATTCGAGCACGCGTGCGGCGCCGAAAGCCGGGCCTGCGAGCAACGCCGCGCCCTCGTCGAACCCCGGCTGCTGCTGCAGGTCGGCGGGGCGCTGGATGGCGTCGTCCCTGGCTTCGACCGCCTGCTTGAGCGCCTGCAGCCGGTGTTCCGCCGAGGCCTGTGCGGTGGCCGGATCCGCAGTCGTCGCCTCGCCGGACGTGGGCTCCGCAGAAGGTGTGGAGGTGGTCGCGAAGCGCGCGTGTCGCGACCACGCGAACACGGCCAACGCCCCGGCGGACACGCCGGCGGCGAAGAGCAGAAACTCCATGGATGTTCCCCGCTTGGCCCGCCCGCAAGTCTAGACGAGGCGGCCCCGGCTCACGACAGCGCCTTGAGCCGGTACAGCGCCTCGAGCGCCTGTTTCGGCGTGAGCTCGTCGGGATCGAGCGAGGCCAGCGCTTCCAGCGCGGCCGAGGATGCGGCGAACAGGCCGAACTGCTGCGGCTGGTCGATGCGCTCGGCCGACATCGGTGCCGGGGCCGGCGCGTCGTGGCTGCGCCGTTCCAGTTCGGCCAGGCGCGCGCGCGCATCGCGGATCACGGCCCTGGGCAGGCCGGCGAGCGCGGCCACCTGCAGGCCGAAGCTGCGGTTGGCCGGGCCGTCCTTCACCGCGTGCATGAACACCAGGGTGTCGTTGCCCTGGCCGTCGTGGTGCTCCACCGCGTCCAGGTGCACGTTGGCGATGCCGCTGCCGGGTCCGGCGAGCGCGGTCAGTTCGAAGTAGTGGGTGGCGAACAGCGTGTAGCTGCGGTTGCGCTGGGCCAGGTGGCGCGCGCAGCCCTCGGCCAGCGCCAGGCCGTCGTAGGTCGAGGTGCCGCGTCCGATCTCGTCCATCAGCACCAGCGACTGCTCGCTGGCATGGTGCAGGATGTAGCTGGTCTCGGCCATCTCGACCATGAAGGTCGACTGCCCCTTCGCCAGGTCGTCGCCGGCGCCGATGCGGGTGAGGATGCGGTCGATCGGGCCGATCGTCGCGCTCGCCGCCGGCACGAAGCTGCCGATGTGCGCGAGCAGCACGATCAGCGCGTTCTGGCGCATGTAGGTGCTCTTGCCGCCCATGTTCGGGCCGGTGATCACCAGCATCCGACGCTCGTCGCCCAGCACCAGGTCGTTGGGCTCGAACGGTTCGTCGCGCACCGCCTCCACCACCGGGTGGCGGCCGCGTTCGATGCGGATGCCGGGCTCGGCGGACAGTTCCGGGCGCGACCAGTCCAGCGCCTGCGCGCGTTCGGCGAAGGCCGCGAGCACGTCGAGCTCGCTGAGCGCGGCGGCGCAGCGGCGCAGCGGTTCGAGGCGTTCGCCGAGCGCGTCGAGCAGATGTTCGTAGAGCAGCCGCTCGCGCGCCAGCGCGCGTTCGCGCGCCGACAGCACCTTGTCCTCGAACTGCTTGAGCTCCTCGGTGATGTAGCGTTCGGCGCCGGTGAGCGTCTGTCGCCGGGTGTAGTGCGCGGGCGCCTTCGACGACTGGCCCTTGCTGATCTCGATGAAGTAGCCGTGGACGCGGTTGTAGCCGACCTTCAGCGTGGCGATGCCGGTGGCCTGCTTCTCGCGCGCCTCGAGTTCGACCAGGAAGCCGTCGGCGTTGCTGCTGAGCTGGCGCAGTTCGTCGAGTTCGCCGTCGTGGCCGTCGGCGAACACGCCGCCGTCGCGCGCCAGTACCGGTGGCTGCTCCACCAGCGCCTGCGCCAGCAGGGTCGCCTCGGCCGCGTGTTCGCCGAGTTCGTCGGACAGTTCGCGCAGGCGCGGCGAATCCAGCGGGGCCAGCGCCTCGCGCAGCGCCGGCAGCATCGCCAGGCCGTCGCGCAGGGTGGACAGGTCGCGCGGCCGTGCCGAACGCAGCGCGATGCGCGAAAGGATGCGTTCGAGGTCGCCGAGCGCGCGGAAGCGTTCGCGCAGTGCCTCGTCGCCGCGATGGTCGATCAGCGTCGCGACCGCGGCGTGGCGCTTGCGCACGATCGCGTGCTCGCGCAAGGGACGATGCAGCCAGCGCCGCAGCAGGCGTCCGCCCATCGGCGAGACCGTGGTGTCGAGCACGCCGAGCAGGGTGTGGCGGGTGTCGCCGTCGACGCGGGTGTCGAGTTCGAGGTGGCGACGGGTGGCCGCGTTCATCGCGATCGCGCCGTCGCCGCTTTCCACGGCGATCGATGCCAGATGCGGCAGGCGCTGCTTCTGGGTTTCCTCGACGTAACCGAGCAGGGCGCCCGCGGCGGCGATCGCCAGCGGCCGGTCCTCGATGCCGAACCCGGTCAGATCGTGCAGGTTGAAGAACCGCAGCAACTGCCGGCGCCCGGCATCGGCATCGAACAGCCACGGCGCGCGTCGCCGCAGGCCGCTGCGCTCGCCGACGAAGCCGGGCCAGCCTTCCTCGTCCGGCAGCAGCACCTCGGCCGGCTCCAGGCGCGCGAGCTCGGCTTCGAGCTGCGCTTCGCCGGCCACCTCGTTGACCAGGAACCTGCCGCCGGCGAGATCCGCCCAGGCCAGTCCATAGCCGGCCTTGCCGCGGGCGACCGCCAGCAGCAGCGTGTCGCGCCGCTCGCTCAGCAGCGCCTCGTCGGTCACCGTGCCGGGGGTGACGATCCGCACCACCTTGCGTTCGACCAGTCCCTTGCTGGCGGCCGGGTCGCCGATCTGCTCGCAGATCGCCACCGATTCGCCCAGCGCGACCAGCCGCGCCAGGTAACCTTCTGCCGAATGGTGCGGCACGCCGGCCATCGGGATCGGCTGGCCCGCCGAACTGCCGCGCTGGGTCAGCGTGATGTCGAGCAGCCGCGCCGCCTTGCGGGCATCGTCGTGGAACAGCTCGTAGAAGTCGCCCATCCGGAAGAACAGCAGCACGTCCGGATGCTCCGCCTTGGCAGCGAAGTACTGCTTCATCAGCGGCGTGTGTTCGGACGCCTTGCCCGGGGTGGCGGCGCGGTCGGGTTCGGGGCGCTGCAAGAAGTTGCCTCGGCGATGGGGAACGGAAAGTGTATGGGAAGGGCGCGGACGGGTTGCGGCGCTGGCCATCGAAAGCCAACCGGGCGTGGACGGCTCGGCTCGCCCGCGAACCGCCCGCAGGTGCCCTGCCGCGGACTGTCCCGGTCGGCGCGACGCCCTGCTCACGAGGGCGGACAGACGTTCCGAAAGTATGTTAGGTTTTCGTTGTCATACGTCCACGGCGGCGCCGGCCAGTCCCCCACACAGGCCCGTGCCACCGCGTTCCGATGCCGTCCGCAGGCGGCGCAGGAACGCGCTCCGTTGCACGCTCGACTGTCGATACATCAACCACTTCTTTTTGGTTCTTCTTGGGGGACATACCATGGCGTCAGGCCATCCGCAGCGCAGTGTTCTCGCCATCGCCCTGTTCTCGGCGATCGTTTCCATGGCCGTACCCGCGGCTGCCCAAGATGCGGCGGCGCCCGGCGCGGAGGACGAGCCCCGGACGCTCGCCACCATGGTGGTCACCGCGCAGAAGCGCGAAGAACAGATGCAGGACGTGCCGATCTCGGTCACCGCGCTGGACGAACAGCTGCTGCGCGACAACAACGTGAGCGACATCAAGGACATGCAGATCCTGGTGCCCGGCCTGACCGTGACCAGCACCCAGAACGAGGCGATCACCACCGCCCGCATCCGCGGCATCGGCACGGTCGGCGACAACGTCGGCCTGGAGTCCTCGGTCGGCATCGTCATCGACGGCGTCTACCGGCCGCGCAACAGCGTCGGCTTCGGCGACCTCGGCCAGCTCGAACGCATCGAGGTGCTCAAGGGGCCGCAGGGCACCGTGTTCGGCAAGAACACCTCCGCCGGCGTGATCAACGTGGTCACCCGCCGTCCGAGCTACACCCAGAGCGCCGAGGCCGAGATCACCGCCGGCAACTACGGTGCGCTGGGCGTGTCCGGCGCCTACAATGACGCCTTCAGCGATACCGCGGCCTTCAGCGTCTATGCCGCCAAGCGCAAGCGCGATGGCTGGATGGATGTCGAAACCGGCAACGGCCCGCGCACACTGGACGAGGACTACGACCAGAACTTCCACACCGTCCGCGCCAAGCTGCTGTTCGAACCGGCCGAGACGCTCGACATCCTGCTCTCGGCCGACTACACCAGTCGCGAGGAGAACTGCTGCACCGCGGTCCAGACCACCGTCGGCGGGACCGCCGCGATCCTCAACGCGCTGGCGGGCGGGCAGGCCGTCGCCGCGCCCGGCGACGATCCGTTCGACCGCGTCGCCTACAGCAACCGGCCGACCGACCAGGACATCAAGGACAAGGGCGTTTCGGCCGAGATCAACTGGGACATGTCCGGCCTCGGCGGCGCCACCCTGACCTCGATCACCGCCGCGCGCGAATGGCAGGCGATC
Organism: Luteimonas saliphila; assembly: GCF_016774335.1. Classification (GTDB taxonomy): domain Bacteria; phylum Pseudomonadota; class Gammaproteobacteria; order Xanthomonadales; family Xanthomonadaceae; genus Luteimonas; species Luteimonas saliphila. Next base: position 77,985 of record NZ_JAETWA010000014.1, read on the forward strand.
AACGGCCTGGACTACGACTTCAGCACCGCCGACCTGATCTACCGCAACGGCACCGAGGACGAGTCGTTCACCGGCTTCGAGACCTTCAGCCAGGAGTTCCGGCTGACCGGCGCGACCGACCGACTGGACTGGATGGTCGGCATGTTCTATTCCGACGAGGACCTCACCCGCAACGAGAGCTATCGCGTCGGCGCGCATTACGAACCCTACGTGTCCACCCTGGTGTACACGCTGGTCGGTCAGAGCCTGGCCGCGGCCGGCGTGCCGCTGGATAATCCGCTGGGGATTCCGCCGGCGGCCTTCCTGTCGCAGGTGGGCGGCACGCCGTACGGCACCGGCTTCACCGGCCTCGGCGCGCTGGACCGCTACGAGCAGAACGCGAAGAGCCTGGCGCTGTTCACCAACAACACCTGGCACGCCACCGATGCGCTCGACCTCACCCTGGGCCTGCGCTACACCCGCGAGGACAAGGAACTGACGTCGGACTACAGCAATCCGAACGGAAGCCTCGCCTGCACCGGCGCGCTGACCGACCAGAACCCGCTCAATCCCGCGCGCTACGCCCGCCTGCGCGCGGCGCTGGCCTCGCGCAGCACCGCGTTCGCCGGGCTGCCGGGTCCCGTGCAGGACGCGATCATGGCCTCGGCCGGCCCGCAGATCGCCGGCTACATGTGCCTGCCCTGGGCCAACGCGCTGCACAACGGGCGCAGCACCTACCAGGAAAGTGAGGAGACGGAGTGGTCGGGCACGCTGAAGGCCGCCTACCGCTGGAACGAGAACGTGATGACCTACGCCTCCGCCGCGCGCGGCTACAAGGGCGGCGGCTTCAACCTCGACCGGGTGCAGTCCGCCGATGGCGACTCGGCCAGCGGGGCCGGCATCACCCCGGTCGCCGATACCTCGTTCCCCGGTGAGTTCGTCGACAGCTACGAGCTCGGCGCCAAGACCACCTGGGCCGGCGGCTCGCTGCTGCTGAACGCGACGCTGTTCCACCAGGAGTACGAGGACTTCCAGCTCAACAGCTTCCTCGGCACCAGCTTCGTGGTGCGCTCGATTCCGAAGGTCACGTCCAAGGGCCTCGATGCCGAGATCCTGTGGCAGCCGCAGGCCGTGACCGGCCTGATGCTGCAGGGCGGCCTGATGTACGCCGACACCACCTTCGGCGACGACATCCCCGGCGGCGACTTCGTCGAACGCACCCCGCTCAGCACCTCCGGCGCGCTCTACAAGCTGCCGGGCGCGACCATGCCGTTCGCGCCCGAGTGGTCGGGCTCGATGGCGGTGACCTACGAATGGGACTTCAGCAGCGATCTGGTCGGCCGCTTCAACATCGGCGCCAAGTACATGGGCGACTACAACACCGGCTCCGACCTCGACGTGGAGAAGGCGCAGTCGTCGTACACGGTGGTCAACGCCAGGGTCGGCTTCGGCGCCAGCGACAACCGCTGGATGGTGGAACTGTGGGGCACCAACATCACCGACACCGAGTACGTGCAGGTGGGCTTCGATGCGCCGCTGCAGGGCCTGTTCCCGGATCCGGGCAATCCGTTGAACACGTTCAATGCCTTCCCCGCCGCGCCGCGGATGTACGGCGTGACGCTGCGCGTCCGCTACTGAGGTCGGTCGCCGTGCCTGGGCCCGCGCATCTTCGGATGCGCGGGCCTTTTGTTTGGATCTTCTGCAATGTGGGAAGTGGAAGTTTTCTCGGAGATGGTAACGGGCTTGCGGCCGGGGTCGTCCCGGAGCGGGGATTGCTCCTCGGCCCGGTCAGCCCGCTGCGCGGTCCGGCTCGGCGCATCGCGCCGCGCGTTCGCGCGGACGCGCGGCTGTGCCGCGCAAGACGTCCGCGCTCGCCCATGGCTGACTCGCCGCCGCAGCGCATCCATGCGCTGCTTTCCGCAACCCCCGACCCGGAACGCCCATCGGCCGACCATTGGCGTGGCTTCGAAGGCCAGGCCACCGGGCCATCGCGGCCAAAGCAACGGTGAGCCGCGTCCTGGCGCCCGGGGATCGCGGCAAGCAAAAACATGGATGTTTTGCGCGCGAGTCAGGGCACGATGCCCTGACCGAGCGGAAAGCGATCCCCGGGCGCCGGGGCGCGGCGTCCATCCGAAGTCCTGACAGGGACTTCCCCATCGCGGACCATTTCTCCCTCACATGGGAGAAGAACCTTTTTTTCTTTGGCCTGAACGACAACGCCTCGCTTGAGACACTGTCGGCCCAGGTCGGGTCCATCCGCATACCAATGCGCGGGCTAGCGCGTGGCAGCGGCAGCGCGATCCCGCGGATTGGGTTAAAAAGGGCGGCACGATTCCCCTTTGCACCCCGAATGCCGAACGCGATCCCCAGCGACGAAGACCTGCACCGCCTCGCCAGCGAGACCGGCGAACGCCTGCGCGCCACGCACCACATGCTGGTCACCGCCGAGAGCTGCACCGGCGGCTGGATTGCCAAGGTGGTGACCGACATCGCCGGGTCCTCGGAGTGGTTCGACTGCGGCATGGCGGTCTACAGCTACGAGGCCAAGCAGGCGATGCTGGGCGTGCAGCCGCAGACGCTGGAGGTGCACGGCGCGGTCAGCCGCGAGACCGCGATCGAGATGGTGTCCGGCGCGCTGGTGCACTCGGGCGCCAGCGTCGCGGTCGCGGTGACCGGCATCGCCGGGCCCGGCGGCGGCAGTGCGGACAAACCGGTCGGCACGGTGTGGATCGCGTGGAAACGGCGCGGCGGCTACGCGCGCGCCGAACTGTTCCAGTTCGGTGGTGACCGTGAGGCGGTGCGGCGCCAGACGGTGGCCGCCGCATTGCGCGGCCTCGAAGCTACCCTGGCGTGACGGTCATGGCCGCCGCAGGGAGGGCAGGGTGATGTGGGAAGCACTCGGCACCGTCCGCGATCTCGGCCGCCTGCAGGACATCGCCACCGTTCTGGTGCGCTATGGCTTCGGCGACATGGTCCGTCGCATCGGCCTGGCGGGCGCGCTCGAGCGCGCCGGGCGGCTGGTGCACTGGCGCGGCGCGGAAGACGGCCTTCTGCAGCTCGAGGTGCCCGAGCGCGTGCGCGCCGCGCTGCAGGATCTGGGGCCCACCTTCGTCAAGCTGGGCCAGGTACTGGCCACGCGCGTCGACCTGCTGCCGCCGCGCTGGATCGAGGAACTGTCCGAGCTGCAGAACGCGGTGCCGGCAGTCGGGTTCGAGGACATCCGGCCGCAGCTCGCCGAGGACCTCGGCGCCGATCCGGAAACCGTCTTCGCCGCGCTCGAACACGTGCCGATGGCGGCCGCGTCGCTGGCGCAGGCGCATCGCGCGCGACTCCACGACGGCACGCCGGTGGTGCTGAAGGTGCGCCGGCCAGGCATCCGCGACGTGGTCGAAGCCGACCTGCGCCTGCTCGCGCACCTGGCCACGATCGTCGAAAAGCAGATGCCGGAGCTGCGGCGTTACCACCCCTCCGACATGCTGCGCCAGTTCGCCGCCTCGCTGCGGCGCGAACTCGATTTCGCCGCCGAGTGCCGCAACGCCGAACGCATCGCGCGCAACTTCGAGGGTCGTGCGGACATCGTCATCCCCACGGTGTACTGGGCCTGGACCTGCGAGCGGCTCAACGTGCAGGAACGCCTCGACGGCATTCCCGGCCGAGACCTGGCCGCGGTCGATGCCGCCGGCCTCGACCGGGTGCAACTGGCGCGCACCGGTGCCGGCATCGTGCTCAAGATGGTGCTCGAGGACGGTTTCTTCCACGCCGATCCGCACCCGGGCAACATCTTCTACATGCCCGGCGGGGCGATCGGCGTGATCGATTTCGGCATGGTCGGGCGCGTCTCCGAACCACGGCGCCACCAGATCGTGCAGCTGTTGCATGGACTGGTGGACCAGGATCCGGCGTCGGTCACCGACGTGCTGGTCGACTGGACCGGGGACAGCCCCGACATCGACGAGTCGCGCCTGCAGGAATCGGTCGACCGCTTCGTCGACCAGTACCGTGGCGTGCCGCTGAAGGACCTGCGGATGGGCGCCATGCTCACCGACGTCGCCGCGATCCTGCGCGAGCACGGCCTCACCCTGCCGCCCGACCTCGCGCTGATGATCAAGGCGTTCCTCACGCTCGAAGGCATGGGACGCCAGCTCGATCCCGGGTTCGACATGGCCGGCGAGGCGCGCCCGTTCCTGGAACGCGCGATGCTCCAGCGCTACCTGCCCTCGGCGCTGGCGCGGCGCGGCAAGCGCACGATGATGGGCGTGTTCGACCTGGTGCGGGACATGCCCAAGGACCTGCATCGCCTGTTGCAGGCAGCGCGGCGCGGCAGGCTGCGGGTGCAGGTCGAGGTCGAGGCGCTCAAGACCTTCGGCGACCAGGTCGACCGGGCGGTCAGCCGGCTGACGATGGGGGTGGTGACCGCGGCGCTGATCGTCGGCTCCTCGATCGTGCTCAACAGCGCCGGCGGCGTGACCAGCGGCGCGCTGCGCGTGCTGGGTACCGTCGGGTTCGTCGGAGCCGCGCTGGGCGGGCTCTGGGTCCTGTTCTCGATCTGGCGGGGCGGGAAGCGCTAGGGGCGGCTGCAGCGGCACCGCCAGGCGCCGCCGCGGTCGACCAATCGGCTGCACCAGGCGGCGTGGCGACATCCTTTCCGCCGGGCGGCCGCGGGCTCCCCTTCGAGGGTTGACCGCCGGAAAGGTTAGTAGTATTACTACTAACCATGAAGCTGACCGACACCCAGCGAGCCATCCTCACGCTGATCGCGGAGCGGATCGAAGCCGAAGGCGTCCCGCCGTCCCAGGCGGAGATCGCCCGTGCTTTCGGTTTCAGCGGGGTGCGCGCCGCGCAGTACCACCTCGAGGCGCTCGAGGCCGCCGGCGCCATCGAACGCGTGCCGGGGCGTGCGCGCGGCATCCGCGTGCTGCAGCCGGTGCCGTCGGCGCAGCAGGCGTTCGACCTGGCGGCCGGCAACGACGATGCGCTGCGCCTGCCGGTGCTGGGCCAGGTGGCTGCCGGCCTGCCGATCGGCGCCGACATCGGTTCGGACGACTACGTCGTGCTCGACCGGGTGCTGTTCTCGCCTTCGCCCGACTATCTGCTCAAGGTCAAGGGCGACTCGATGATCGACGAGGGCATCTTCGACGGCGACCTGATCGGCGTGCACCGCACCGGCGATGCCCGCAGCGGCCAGATCGTGGTCGCGCGCGTGGACGACGCGATCACCGTCAAGCTGCTCAAGCTCGGCAAGGACCGCATCCGCCTGTTGCCGCGCAATCCGGATTACGCGCCGATCGAGGTGCAGCCGGACCAGGACTTCGCCATCGAGGGCCTGTACTGCGGCCTGGTGAGACCGAACCGGTGAGCCTGGCGGGGAGTTTTCCGACAGTCGCCACCCGCGGCGCCCGGCATCCGTGGCGCCGTCGCTCCGGCAATCTTGGCCCCGGCGCCCTCGTCGCAGTCCGTGCGATGGACGCCTGCAAGGATGCACCCAACCCGAATTCACCATGACAAGGACCACCACGATGGACGAGAACAAGAAGCGCGCCCTTTCCGCCGCCCTGAGCCAGATCGAGAAGCAGTTCGGCAAGGGTTCGGTGATGCGCATGGGCGACGGCAGCGTCGAGGCGGCGGAAGTGATCGGCACCGGTTCGCTGATGCTGGACATCGCCCTGGGCATCGGCGGCCTGCCCAAGGGGCGGGTGGTCGAGATCTACGGTCCGGAATCGTCCGGCAAGACCACGCTCACCCTGCAGACCATCGCCGAATGCCAGAAGGCCGGCGGCACCGCGGCCTTCATCGACGCCGAGCATGCGCTGGACCCGGGCTACGCGCAGAAGCTGGGCGTCAACATCGACGACCTGCTGGTCTCGCAGCCCGATACCGGCGAGCAGGCGCTGGAGATCGCCGACATGCTGGTGCGCTCGAACGCGGTGGACATGGTGGTGGTGGACTCGGTCGCCGCGCTCACCCCCCGCGCCGAGATCGAGGGCGAGATGGGCGACCAGCTCCCCGGCCTGCAGGCGCGCCTGATGAGCCAGGCGCTGCGCAAGCTGACCGGCAACATCAAGCGCAGCAACTGCATGGTGATCTTCATCAACCAGCTGCGCATGAAGATCGGCGTGATGATGCCCGGCCAGAGCCCGGAAACCACCACCGGCGGCAACGCGCTCAAGTTCTACGCCTCGATCCGCCTCGACATCCGCCGCATCGGCGCGATCAAGAAGGGCGACGAGATCATCGGCAACCAGACCCGGATCAAGGTGGTCAAGAACAAGATGGCGCCCCCGTTCAAGCAGGTCATCACCGAGATCCTGTACGGCGAAGGCATCAGCCGCGAGGGCGAGTTGATCGACATGGGCGTCGACGCCAAGCTCGTCGAGAAGGCGGGCGCCTGGTACAGCTACGGCAGCGAGCGCATCGGCCAGGGCAAGGAGAACGCGCGCAACTACCTCAAGGAGAATCCGGAGGTGGCGAAGCGGCTGGAAGCGCAGCTGCGTGAGACGTTCAAGCCCGCCGAGGCCAAGCGCGATGGCGACGGCGATGCGGTCGCCGGCGACTGAGTCGCTCCATGATCTTCGCGGCCAGGGATGGCCTTTCCATGGCGACCCTCTCCGGGGACGGGGAGGGTTGTTTTCTGCGATCGACGACGATCGGGAGGCTCATGGAACCGCTGCGTCGGGTCATGCTGGCCGGACTGGCGCTCATGGCGCCCGCTGCCGCCATTGCGCAGGAGGGGCGGATGACGAAGACGGCCAGGGGTGAGTTCACGGTGTCGCTGGAGCCGCTCGAACTGGAAGGCGTGGAGTCGGCGGACAAGCGAGGACGGATGTCGATCGACAAACGGATCACAGGCGATCTGGTGGCGACCACCCATGGGCAGATGCTGACCGCGATGTCGGATGTACAGGGATCGGCGGTGTACGTGGCGATCGAACGGGTCACCGGAACGCTGGATGGCCGCGACGGATCGTTCGTATTGCACCCACCGGGGCGTCATGGAGCGCGGGCAATCGTCGCTATCGGTGTCCGTGGCACCGGACTCCGGCACGGGCGGGTTGGCCGGCATCGCCGGTGACTTCCGGATCGTCCTCGAGGGCGGCAGGCATGCCTACGAGTTCGCCTATTCGTTGCCGGGCGCCGATTGAACCAGAGCCGGAACGGTCCGCGCGCCGTGTCGGGTCTCGGCCCGCCATTGCGGACCTCTTGCGGCATCCGGTAAAAGGTCCCGCTGGAGTTGTTCACATGTCCACCGACACCGACTTCATCGAATACGTCCACGAACAGGCGGCGCTCGGTCCCCGGCTGTCGCACAAGAGGATGTTCGGCGAGTACGCGCTGTACCTGGATGGCAAGGTGGTGGCATTCGCGTGCGACAACAGCTTGCTCCTGAAGCCGACGCAGGAGGGCAGGGCCGTGTTGCCGTCGGTGACGCTGGGCAAGCCGTATCCCGAGGCGAAGGACTACTTCGTGCTTGACGAGTTTCTGGACGATACGGAACTGCTGCGGCGCGCACTCCAGGCGACGGCGGAGGTATTGCCGGCGCCGAAGCCGAAGACGCCGGGGAAGGCTTCGAAATCGGTGCAACGCACCCGCGGGCGCAAGCGAGGAGCCGATGACAACGCGACGTGACCTGCTCGTTTCCGCCGGTGCAATCCTGTCCATGGTCGCGTTCCCGGCCATTTCTGCAAACACCAGCGGAGCATCCATGTTCGGATTGATCGGCAACATGAAGGCGGTGGCGGGGCAGCGCGAAGCGCTGTTGGCGATCCTGATGGAGAACGTCGGTGGCATGCCGGGTTGCCTGAGCTATGTCGTGGCGGAAGACCCCCGGGATCCCGACGGGGTCTGGATCAGCGAAGCCTGGGACAGTGCGGACAGCCACAAGGCATCGCTGTCGATCCCCGCGGTTCGCGATGCCGTCGAACGCGCCAGGCCGCTGATCGCCGGCTTCGGCCAGTACATCGAGACGCGGCCGGTCGGAGGCCATGGTTTGAAGGCGCGTGCGTGAGCGACGACGTGCGCCCCCGGCGGAAGCGTCCCCAGCCCACCGCCACCCAGCGTGCGCTGGGCCTGCTGACGCGCCGGGAGCACTCGCGCAAGGAACTGACGCGCAAGTTGACGATGCGCGGGGTGGACCCGGGTGAAGTCGAGGCGGCCGTGGAGCGACTGGCGGGCGAGGGCTGGCAGGACGATGCGCGCTTCGCCGAATCGCTGGTCCGCGGTCGCGCCGCGAGCGGATACGGCCCGCGCCATGTCCGCGCGGAACTGGGCACGCACGGGCTCGATGGAGACGCCATCGCTGCCGCGATGGGCGCTTTCGAAGCCGACTGGACCGAACTTGCCCGCGATCTGGTCCGCCGCCGCTTCGGCGATGCCGGCCCCCGCGACCCGGTGCAGCGTCGCAAGGCCGCCGAGCTGCTGATGCGCCGCGGCTTCGATGGCGACTGCATCCGGGTCGCCACCCGCTTCGACCCGGACGACCCGGGCGAGTAGGGAAGCTTGCCGGCGCGTCCGGTCGTGGCCCGGCGCCCCTGGCCGGAGGCGCAGCGCCGGCACACGGGTAGGAGGGGGGGCGGCGGATCGCGCCAGCAGATGGCCTTGGGGCGCCTCCCGCGCCCCGTAGCGTCCTGCGCGCGAAAAACCGGCGACTGGAACCGGCCGGTTTGCTAATCTGGCGTTTTCGCTGGGTTGTCTGCTCTGGCCATGGGCCTCATCTTGGGGTGGCGCGGGAGGGATCAGGCCGCCCGCTTGTTGCCAGGCCATCGATGACCAAGCCGACCCCCTACACCACCGCGCGGATCCGCAGCGACTTCCTCGAGTTCTTCCGCGGCAAGGGCCACGAGATCGTGCCCTCGGCCCCGCTCGTCCCGGCGAACGATCCGACGCTGCTGTTCACGAACTCGGGCATGGTCCAGTTCAAGGACGTGTTCCTCGGCGCCGAGAAACGCGCCAATCCGCGTGCGGCGGACGTGCAGCGCTGCCTGCGCGCCGGCGGCAAGCACAACGACCTCGATTCGGTCGGTTACACCGCGCGCCACCACACCTTCTTCGAGATGCTGGGCAACTGGTCGTTCGGCGATTACTTCAAGAAGGACGCGATCGCCTGGGCCTGGGAATTGCTGACGGGAGTCTGGGGCCTGCCCAGGGACCGCCTGCTGGTCACGGTCTACCACACCGACGATGAGGCCTATGCGCTGTGGCACGAGATGGTCGGCATCCCCGCCGAACGCATCGTCCGCATCGGCGACAACAAGGGCGCGCCCTACGCCTCCGACAACTTCTGGCAGATGGCCGACACCGGACCCTGCGGCCCGTGCACCGAGATCTTCTACGACCACGGCCCGGAACACTTCGGCGGCCCGCCGGGATCGCCGGACGAAGACGGCGACCGCTACATCGAGATCTGGAACCTGGTGTTCATGCAGTTCGACAAGCAGCCCGACGGCACCCTGGTACCGCTGCCGGCGCCGTGCGTGGACACCGGCATGGGCCTGGAGCGCCTGGCCGCGGTACTGCAGCACGTCCACAGCAATTACGAGATCGACCTGTTCGACGCGCTGATCCGCAAGGCCTCCGAACTCACCGGTACAGCGGACCTCGAAAACAAGTCGCTGCGCGTGATCGCCGACCACATCCGCGCCTGCAGCTTCCTGATCGTCGACGGCGTGCTGCCGTCCAACGAAGGCCGCGGCTACGTGCTGCGCCGGATCATCCGCCGCGCACTGCGTCACGGCTGGATGCTCGGAACCCGCGAGCCCTTCTTCCACAAGCTGGTCGGCACGCTCGACACGCTGATGGGCGAGGCCTACCCGGAACTGGGCGCGAAGCGCGAACTCGTGGAGAAGGCCCTGCTGGCCGAGGAAGAGCGTTTCGCCGAAACCCTCGATGCGGGCATGAAGATCTTCGACGACGTCGCGGCGAGGTCGGGCGGCAAGTCGATCCCGGGCGCGGATGCCTTCCGCCTGTACGACACCTACGGCTTTCCGCTCGACCTCACCCAGGACATCGCGCGCGAACGCGGCATGACGGTCGACACCGCCGGTTTCGACGCGGCGATGGAGAAGCAGCGCGAAACCGCGCGTGCCGCCGGCCGCTTCGGTGGCGGCGTGCAGTTGCCGGCAGACCTGGTCGCGCAATTGCAGCCGACGCGCTTCCTGGGCTACGACGCCCTGCAGGCCGAGGGCCTGAAGGTGCTCGCGCTGCTCAAGGACGGGCGTCCGGTCGAAGCCATCGACGCGGGCGACGAGGCCATCGTCATCCTCGACCGTACCCCGTTCTATGGCGAGTCTGGCGGCCAGGTCGGCGACACCGGCGCGCTCGAGGGCCTGGACACGCGCTTCGCGGTTTCCGATACGCAGAAGCTCGCGGGCCAGTTCCATGGCCACTCAGGCAGGCTCGAAGCCGGCATCCTGCGTCGTGGCGATACGCTGGCCGGCGCGGTCGACGGCGAGCGCCGCGGCAATATCGTCCTCAACCACAGCGCCACCCACCTGCTGCACGGCGCGCTGCGCGGCTTGCTCGGCACCCACGTGGCGCAGAAGGGCTCGCTGGTCGCGCCGGACCGGCTGCGCTTCGACTTCTCGCACTTCCAGCCGGTGGACGGCGAAGCGCTGGCCGAGATCGAGCGCCGGGTCAACATCGAGGTCCGCGCCAACCACCCGGTGGCGATCCGCGAGATGGGCATGCAGGAAGCGCTGGACGCGGGCGCGATCGCCCTGTTCGGCGAGAAGTACGGCGAGCGCGTGCGGGTGGTGAAGATGGGCGACTCGGTCGAGCTGTGCGGCGGCACCCATGTGGGCGGCACCGGCGAGATCGGGCTGTTCAAGCTGGTGTCCGAGGGGGGCGTCTCCGCTGGTGTCCGCCGGGTCGAGGCCCTGACCGGGCAGGCGGCGCTGGACCATGTCCTGGCCGAGGAACGGCGCCTGCGCGAGGTCGCGGGCCTGCTCGGCGGCACGACCCTGGAAGTCACTGATAAACTGCGCGGGTTGCTCGAGCGGCAAAGGCGGCTGGAGCGGGAAGTCGAGACACACAAGGCCATGGCCGCCAGTGGGGCGACCGCGGACCTTGCGCAGCAGGCCGTCGAGGTCGACGGCGTGAAGGTACTGGCAGCGCGCGTGGAGGGACTGGACGCCAAGGCGCTGCGCGACGCGATGGATCGCCTCAGGCAACAGCTCGGTGACGCGGTGATCGTGCTCGCGGGCGCCAGCGACGGCAGGGCCGCGCTGGTCGCCGGTGTCTCGGGGGCCGCTGCCGGGCGCGTGGGGGCGGGGGAACTCGTCGCCTTCGTCGCCGGTCGTATCGGAGGCAAGGGTGGTGGACGTCCCGATATGGCGCAGGGTGGGGGCCCGGACGGGCCCGGGCTGCAGGATGCACTGGCGGAGGTCCCGTCCTGGGCCGCCGCGAAGCTGGGTTCCGCCTGACGCCGGATAGCTGCTCCATGACCAACGTCGGTTGACCGCGCGTCCCGTCCCCGACATTCTTCACGTTTGTTCAGTTTGAAACGGCGAGGCGGCCGGTCCGAGGTCGCCACGGCGTTTCGACAGCAGGCCACCGGCCTACGGAGATTCCCAAGATGTTGATTCTGACCCGCCGCGTCGGCGAGACCCTGATGATCGGCGATTCGGTCACCGTGACTGTGCTCGGCGTCAAGGGAAACCAGGTGCGCATCGGCATCACCGCGCCCAAGGACGTAGCCGTCCATCGCGAAGAGATCTACCAGCGCATCCGTCGCGGCGACGAGGTCGAGCCCGCGCGCGAGCCGGAAACCGGAAGCGGCTGATTTGCCGCATCGGCCGCGACTCCGGTATCCTTCGCGGCCTGTCGCGCATGGTGCGTTCCGCATCCGGCGCGATCTTCCCGGAGACTTGCCCGAGTGGCCGAAGGGGCTCCCCTGCTAAGGGAGTATGGGGTCAAAAGCTCCATCGAGGGTTCGAATCCCTCAGTCTCCGCCAGTTGTCGCCCGCACCGCCAATCGTCGACGCCGCATTGACGACGACCCCGCGGTTTGGGCACAATTCCGCTTCTGCACTGCGCCCGTAGCTCAGCTGGATAGAGCACCAGGCTACGAACTTGGGGGTCGGAGGTTCGAATCCTTCCGGGCGCGCCAGCGGATTCTTCGAAAGGCCAATGGGTTTGCCCATTGGCCTTTTTTTTTTCCTGGTCGGCACCACGCGGGGCCGTCGGCGCGTCCAGCAGCGCACCACGTCCCGCGCACGCGCGCCCGGTTCCCTGACGCGGACGCGCGGCCCACCAGGGGTCGGCCTGGGCGTCGGATCCTGGCGTGGTCGGGGTCGGGGTCCGGGCACGCCGCGCCGCCACGGATCGCCGTCACGCCCGCGGGCCGACAGGGGTCCGGATCCGGACTTGACCGCCTGCGCGAACCGGCGGGCGTTCATGGCGCGGACGGATTCGCGGCCCGGTCGGGTGTCTAATATGTCGACTTGCATGCCAGGGACCCGGCGGCAGGACAGGGGATCCTCGTTTCCACCGGAGTGACCGAATGTCTCGTGTCCTGTTCCGTGCCGCCGCGGCCTGTGCCTGCCTGGCGCTGCCCTCGTTCGCCTACGCGGCGACGTATACCGTCGGCCCCTCGGGCCGCCAATACACCCAGCTGTCGACGCTGGTCGACAGCGTCGACCTCGGCCCCGGCGACATCGTCCTGGTCGACGGCGGCGCGACCTACAGCGGCAACATCGTCGTGCGCAGCAGCGACGGCGGCGCCGCCGGCAATCCGGTGACGTTCCGCTGGAACCGCTCGGTCGGCGCGACCCGGCCGGTCCTGAGCGGCGGCGCGCACACCATCAAGTTCCAGCAGTCCAACCACGTGGTGTTCGAAGGCTTCGACGTGCGCGGCGGAACCTCGTCGTGCCTGTTCAGCGAGGCCCACGACGTCACCGTACGCGACACCATCATCCGCGACTGTCCGTCGCACGGCATCCTCGGCGCTGACAACAATTCCGGATCCTTCACGCTCGAATACAGCGAAGTGTTCAATTCCGGATCGGGCACGCACCGCCACCCGATCTACATGCAGTCCGACCAGGTGGCGTATCCGGGCTCGGTGTTCCTGATGCGCTACAACTACGTGCACGACGGCAACGGCGGCAGCCTGCTCAAGAACCGCCACGAGCGCGCGCTGATCTACTACAACTGGTTCGAGAACTCGGCCTACCAGGAGCTCGAGCTGATCGGCCCCGACTGCGAGACGCAGCAGTCCGGCTGGTCGCCGAACCTGCGGCGCGAGGACGTCGACCTGGTCGGCAACGTGATCGTGCACACGTCTTCCTGGCGCAACGCGATCCGCACCGGCGGCGACCTCAACGGCCGTAGCCAGGGGCGGCTGCGCATGGTCAACAACACCATCGTCTTCAACCGCCCCGGCATCGCCAACGCGGTCCTGGTGCAACTGGGCCAGGAGTCGCTGGAGATGCACAACAACGTGATCTTCCAGACCGGTTCCGGCGCGGCGCCGAACGTCCTGCGGGTGCACGAGGCGTCGGAAGTGGAAACTCCGTATTGCGCGCCCACCAGTCGCGAGCCCTGGACCAGCGGGCGCAAGGTGGCCGGCTCCAACAACTGGATCCAGAGCTCCGCGACCCTGGTCCCGCCCGAGTTGACGGGCACGCTGCGCGGTGCCGATCCGGCGTTCGCCGGCATCGGCCAGTTCCAGTTGCGACCGACGGCGAACAGCCCGCTGGTGTCCGCCGGCAACCCGCAGCCACCGTCGCCCTCCGCGTTCCCGTTCCCGTCGCCGCTGCTGTTGCCGCAATTCGATCCGCCGCTGCGCGCGAAGCTGGCGATGGGCGCGCAGGTCGCGCGCGTACTTGGCGCACGCATCGACATCGGCGCGCTGGAAAGCGCGGGAGGCGGTGGCGCACGCCTGCGCCGCAACGGCTCGGCGCCGCTGGCTCCAGCCGGAGCGTCCGCCTCCGCGGGCGCGTCCGCGCCGCGCGCGACGGTCGGCCACGGGTCCCGGACGCAGGCCGCCAGCGCGGTCGGCGAGTCGACGCAAGCCCGGCCTGCAGGCGCGCACGCGCCTGCGAGCGCCCGTCTGGACGCCCGGCGCACGGATGTCCGGATCACGCCGCCGGTGGTGATGCTCTGGCAGCGATTGAGCGGTTGGTTCGGCGACCTGCCGGGTCGCGACGCCGCGCGGCGCTGAGGGCCGGCGGGACAGGGCCGGCAGTCGCCCACGTCCGCGCGCGAGCGTTCAGTCTTCGCGTCGCGCCAGGAACAGCGGATAGGGCGCCGTGTCCACGAGGCCGAGCGCTTCGCCAGCCACTTCGAATGCGCCGTTGACGATGTCCGCGAGGTTGCGACGCGCCTCGAACGGCGGATCGTAGAACGCCTTGCGACGCAGGATCGAGAAGCCGTGCCGTTCGAGCAGCGAAGCGGCGTCGGCCGCGTCGTGGTGGCGGATGCCCGGTGCGGGGTTGCGGTCGCGGTCGCGTTGGCCGCTCATCCGCATCCACACCCGCGGCAGGAACTGCGAGGTCTTGGTGGCGATGATCAGATGGCCGCCGGGTCGCAGCACGCGCCGCAGCTCGGCCACGTAGGCCTCGTCGTCCGGAACGAACGGCAGGACCACGATCGACAGCACGATGTCGAAACTGGCGTCGGCGAAATCGACGCCATCCGGCCGGCACCGGTCGAACGGGATCGGCGCGTACTGCTGGCGGGCGAATTCGACCCGCCGTTGCTCGACGTCCACGGCGTGCAGGTCGGGGTGGGTCTTCGCCGCCGCCCAGGCGATGTCGCCCCAGCCGAAGCCGTAGTCGAGAACGCGCCCCGGCGGAAGTTCGCGCAGCAGCGAGAGGACCGCCTGGTGGCGCCGGCGCTGGTGGGCGTCCTGCGGTGCATCGCGATAGAAGTGGCGCGGTATTTCGGTGCTCACGCGTACGGGTTCGATCACTGCATCCATGGGTCGCTTCGATTCGTTGTCGCCGGGCGCACCGGTCCACGTCGCGATGGAGCCGGGCAGGGCTGGAGTTACCGGGCTGATACGGGTTAAGCGCGAGGATTCGGCCACGTGCCGGGCGGGTGGGGCGGGCGTGGGGACGGAACAGGGGGCGGGCTTGCGGGTACGTGGCCGATTCCGGGTCCATCCACCGTATCAGCTACTGTTCGCCGTGCTTGCATGGGACCCGGCAGCGGGTCGACGGCGCGAAAACCCCATCAGATTGGATACGAATGAGTGTTGTTGTCGCAGGATGCCGTGGTCCGGTCGCAGTCTCGCCAGGGGCCATCGTCGATGCGCCGGACCGGTCGTGAGTTCGATGCGGTTGGTCGCGAGGCCGGGGCCAGAGTCCCGTGGCCCGACGATCGGCGGGCGGCCGCCACCCGCACCGGCTGGCGGCCGCTGTTCCGTCGCCAGCCTGCGCGCGTCGAATCCGGGACGCCGTGGAGCGCCACGCGTCGCTCTGGACCGGGTCAGACCATGAAAGTGCTGCACCTGACCCTCTCCTACAGCCACGGCGGACGCCGCGAGGCGATCGCCGCACTGGCGGCGGGTCTGCGCGAACTGGGCGTCGACAGCCATCTGGGTTGCCTGGATGCGTTCGGTTCCGAGGCAGGCGAACGCGCGCTGTTCGCCGGCAGCTTCAACCTGGACCGCCATGGCCTGTTCGACCGCGCGGCCTTGCGGCGCCTGCGCGACTATTGCCGCGAGCACGCCATCGACGTGGTGCACGCGCACGACGCCGCCAGCGAGGCGATGGCCGCGCTGGCGATGCCGGACAAGGGTCCGGCACTGCTGATGAGTTTCCATCGCACGCGCGGCCTGGAAACGGCGCGCCTGCGCGACCGTGTACGCAACGCGCTGGTGGGTTTGCGGGTGGGTGCGGTCGTCACCGCGTCGCAGGAGCGGCTGCGGCACTACATCGACAACAACTATGTGGATCCGGCGAAGGTGTCGTGCATCCCGCTGGGCATCGATCTCGAGCGTTTCCGGCCTGATCCGGCGGCGCGCGCGCGCACGCGGCGACACATCGGCGCCGCCGACGCGACGCTGGTGGTCGGAACGGTGGGCCATTTCGGCCCCGAGAAGGGCGTCGATCTCGCGATCGGCGCGTTCCACGAATTCATGCGTCGCGAACCGGAGCGCGATGCGCGACTGCTGGTGCTCGGCCAGGGCGATGCGTCGCAGGAAGCGAAGCTGCGCTCGATGGTGGCCGCGGATCTCGCCCACCGCGTCCATTTCTGCGGCTTCCAGGCCGACCCCGAGCACTGGTTCCCGGGCTTCGACGTGTTGCTGCATGGCGCGCGCGACGAAGCGTTCGGGTTGGTGCTGGCCGAGGCGCAGGCCTGCGGCGTGCCGGTGGTGGCGGCGCGGGTCGGCGGTATCCCCGAGGTGGTGCTCGACCGGCGCACCGGACGCCTCGCGCCGGTGCCGGAGGTGGACTCGCTGGCGGATGCGCTGCAGCAGGTGATCGCCAGCACCGCATACCGGGCCGAACTGGCGCGGCAGGCGGTCGAACACGCGCGCCACCAGTTCAGCCGCCAGCGCTACGCAGGCGAATTCCTGCAGATCTACCGTCGCCTGCTGCGCTGAGGCCGGGGACGGGCGTCAGACCAGCGCTTCGACCACGTCCGGATGCCCTAGAAACTGGCGCGGACTGGCCGAGCGTCCGTAGGCGCCGGACTGGAACACCACCACCAGGTCGCCCGGCGCGGCGCGGTCGAGCTCGACGTCGTCGCCCAGCAGGTCCAGCGGCGTGCACAGCGGGCCGACGACGGTGGCCTTCTCGCGCTCGCCGCCACCGCCGTTGATCGCGATCGGATAGTTGCGGCGCATCACCTGCCCGAAGTTGCCGGATGCGGCGAGGTGCTGGTGCATGCCGCCGTCGGTGACGAGGAACACCTTGCCGCGCGAGCGCTTGCGATCGACGACACGGCAGACGTAGATGCCCGCTTCGCCGACGAGATAGCGGCCCAGTTCGACCACCAGGCGCGCCTGCGGTCCGAAATCGACGGCGGCGCGCGCGGCGAGGGCATGCAGCGATTCGATCACCGGGCCGGTGTCGAGCGACTGGTCGCGGGCGCTGTAGGGGATGCCGAAGCCGCCGCCGAGGTTGAGCCAGCGCAGCGGAGCGGGGAACTGGTCCAGCCATTCGCGGACCAGCGCGTAGCTGCGCTGCTGCGCTTCGACGATCGCGTCCGCGCGCAGGTTCTGCGATCCGGCGAAGCAGTGGAATCCCTCGAACGCGAGCCCGGCTGCGGCGATCCGTTGCAGCAGCGCCGGGACCTGGTCGTCGTCGACGCCGAACTGCCGGGCGCCGCCGCTCATCTTCATGCCTGAGGACTTGAGTTCGAACGGCAGGTTGACGCGCACCGCGACCCGCGCCGGCGTGCCGTTGCGCTCCGAGGCGCGGGCGAGGATGTCGATCTCGCGGAACGATTCGAGGTTCACCACGATCCCGGCCGCCTGCGCCCGCTGCAGTTCCGCTTCCTGCTTGCCCGGTCCGGCGAAGCTCACGTGCTCGCGGTCCATGCCCGCGTCCAGCGCGATGCGCAGTTCCCCGGCGGAGGCGACGTCGAAACCGTCGACATGCCCCGCCATGAATCCCACCAGCGCCGGCATCGGGTTCGCCTTGATCGCGTAGTGCAGCAGCACGCCGGGCGGAAACGCGCTTCGCAACCGGCGTGCACGTTCGGCCAGGCGGGCGCGATCGTAGAGGTAGCAGGGCGTCGCGCCGAGTTCGTCGACCACGCGCGACAGCGGTCGGCCCGCCACGAGCCACTCGCCGTCCGGCCCGCGGGGCCAGCGCGCGTCCGGACCTGCATCACCTTTCGCGGCGGACGACGCGACGGGAGCGGTATTCGTCGCAATTGGAGCGGTCTCAGACATGTCTTCAACAAACCCTTGATTTGCAATAGGATACGCCGGATCCGGAGTGGCCAGCGCCCACCGGGCTCGCGCCACCTGTCCGGTTCCTGACCGCGGGATGTGACGCATTGCCCCGCTGGCTGCCTCAGGGGGCCGGAGACGCGACCCTATGCCACAGCCGCTCGAACGGGAACCGCCCCGCGCAGCGGATTGTGCCAGGGCGCCTCACGACGCCTGCCCGGAGACACGCCCATGCCGTTACCCCGCCTTGCCCGTCGCCGCGCGTTCGCGTTCGCGCTCGCGACCTGCGTATTGGCATCGCCCGCGCTGGGCGGCTGCGCCGAGCGGGCTCCGGCGGCGTCGGCCACGACGACTGCGACGGCAGGGGCTGCGGACGCGGACGCCTCCGGGCAGGGGCTGCCGCAGACCATCACGCTGACCCCCAATGGCGACGTCGGCGCCAGCGAGCCGGTGACCCTGGGCATCCCGTTCGCGCAAGGCGCGCTGACCGACGCCGGACAGGTCCGCATCCTCGACGCCCGGGGCGACGAAGTGCCGGCCTTCGTCCGGCCGACGCTGCGCTGGCATTGGACCGACGACAGCATCCGCGCCGTCAAGGTGCAGTTCGTGGCGGACCCGGAAGGAGCCTATCGCTTCGACACCTCGGGTCCGCGCACCCACTCGATCGAAGAACTTCCCTACGACCGCGGCACGCGCGCCGGCAAGATGGACGCGCCGGTGCCGCGCCTGCTCGCCACGCTGGATCCGGCCTGGCTGGTGCATTCGGGCATCGCCGGCCCGCAGCTGGCGCACGATCCGAAGCGCCGCTACGACCGCTACGTGGACCGTCAATGGCCCTGGGCCAAGGACGCGCCGTATTCCGGCGCGCACGCCTTCCTGTTCGACCGGGCCGCGGTGCTCGGCCTGCAGTACGTGCGCAGCGGCCGTCCCGACGTGTTCGCGGAGTTCTACAACTCGGCCACGTTCTACCTGTCGAAGATCAAGCGCGGCGGCAACGGCGGCGGCTGGCCGGACTGCACCGGCGGCTGGGAGTTCGACGACGTCAATGCCTGCGACCCGAAGTACAGCTACGTCGCTCCGCACCTGCTGCTGGTGGCGCTGGCCGGGGACGACAGCCGCCTCGGTCCCGAAACCGTCGCGCACATGGTCGTGAACCAGGTGAAGGGCGGCTGGAGCATGCCGATGGGGCCGTACACAGGAGGCGGCCAGGCCTGGACCGAGCGCCAGGTCGGGCTGGCGCTGGAGCATCTGGTTTCGGCCTACGAGCTGACCGGGGCGGCAGACACCAGGCGCCACATCCTGGACCTGATCGGCTGGTTGCATGCTCATCAGCAGACGCCACCGGGCGACGACCCGGCGACCGGGGCCTGGACGCACTCCTGGCAGGCCCATGAAGGCAGCGACCGCGATCCGGCCACCGACGTGCGCGGGGCCTCGCCGTGGATGAGCGCCAACCTCGTCGGCGGCCTGTGGCGCGCCTGGCTGGTCACGCGGGACGAACGGATCCCGGTGATGCTGCGCGACTTCGGCCGTTACCTCGAACAGCACGGCTTCGTGCCCGACGCGCTCGCCGGCAACTGGCGATCGGCCTGCAATCCCGGCGGCACGATCGGCTGGTACTTCTCATCGGGCATCGCCCCGCAGGCGCCCATCGTGGCGATCCAGGACAGCGAGGGCTGGGGCTCGGACGCCCACAACCCGGAGCTGCTGATGGCGGTCGCCGCCGCGCGCCATTTCGAAACCGACCCGCAATGGCGGGACAGGCTTTCCAGGCGCGCCGACCGGCTCGCCCTCTATCTCAATCCCGACTGCGCAGCGCTCTCGCACACGCCGCGCGCTTTCAACTGGCAAAATCGCAACCCGGAGTTCGCATGGCTACTCGCGCAATGAACCGATCCCGCGCCCTGGCGCTGGCGCTGCTGCTCACCGTCGCCGGCGCCGGCCTGGCCGACCAGCGCGGGACGATGCCGGCGCGCGCGGCGGGGGGCGCGGTGGAGAAGGCGGCCGGCCCGCTCACTTTCGTCAACGAGGCCGCGCAGCGGGTCGACTCGATTCCAGACTCGCAGTACCGCTTCGACGCGTTGTTCGTCGACTTCAACAGCGATGGCTGTCCCGACGCGTTCGTCGTCTCGCACAGCGACTGGGGTGCGACCACGCGCCTGTGGAACAACCGCTGCGACGGCAGCGGCACGTTCCAGCACGTGCCCAGCAGCCAGACCAACCACTATGTCGCCGGCCAGCCGCTGATCTCCGGCTGGGTTACTCGGCTGGATTTCAACGGCGACGGCAAGCAGGATTTCTGGGGCCGGCACGGCGGCGCGATGAGTGCGCGCTACCGCAATGGCTCGACCAGCGGTGCGTACTTGCCGCGCTTCGCGGCGAAGGAGAACGGTTGCGAGGGCTATTGCGCCTTCGCCGACATCACCGGCAGCGGCAACCTCGAGGTCGTCACCGATACCCGGCAGGTCCTGAACATGGGCGGGCAGCAACTGCGGCCGGCATCGGGCAGTCCCGCCCAGCAGGTGGTCGGCGACGTCACCGGCAACGGCTGGCCCGACATCGTGCAGCCGGCGCGCGGCGGCTACTGGCGCAACGACGGCGGCACGCTGACATGGGTGGCGGTCCCGGCGTTCGTCGGCGGCAGCTTCATGCAGATGCTGCTGGCCGATTTGGACAACGACGGCGACCTGGACCTGTTCTACCTGGACGGCAACCAGTTCAGCGCCAGCAACCGCGGGCTGCTCTACCGCAACAATGGTTCGGGTGGTTTCAGCGACGTCTCGTCCGCGTCCGGCCTGTCCGGCATCGCCGCGAGCGACTACGGCAACATCATCGCCGCCGACTTCGACAACGACGGGCGGCAGGACCTGATGGTGTCGGGCGTGGGCGATTCGGTGCGGATCTACCGCAACAACGGCAACATGACGTTCAGCGCATCCACCACCACCAATTTCGGCCAGGCGTCGGGAGACGCCGCAGGCGGCTGGCAGTCGGGAAAGCCGCGCGCGGACGTCGCCGACTTCGACAACGACGGCCGGCTCGACATCGTCAAGACCCAGTTCCAGAGCAACCTCGGCCTGTGGCGCAACACCACCAACACCGACGGCAACCGCTGGATGAAGGTGCGCGTGCGCGGTACCGCGGGCAACAGCGACGGGGTCGGCGCCAGCGTGCGCTGGTACCGGCCGGGCACCAGCCAGCTGGTCGCGCACATGCCGGTACTGGTGGGCGAACAGCACCCGCAGACCCACCTGCACACCGGCCTCGGCAACAATGCGACCGTGGACCTGGAAGTGCGCTTCCCGAACGGCGGGCCGACGCACCGCTTCGCGAACGTCGCCAGCAACCAGGAAGTGATCGTCTACCGCAACGGCTGCAAGCTGGACAACTGGCGCCCCGGCAACGGCTGGCCGATGGACGCGCCCGCGAACTGCTCCTTCGCCAGCGCACCCCGGCGTCGCAACGGGAGGGCGCCACTGGTGCCCGGCGACACCCAGGGCGCCGCGCCTGCCCAGGCGGCGGCGCAGACGCCACGCGAGGCGTCCGCGCCGGTGGCCGCGTCACGACCTGTACAACAGGCCGCGGCCGTGGCGGCGTCGTCGACGCGCCCGCCGCAGCCGCAGGTCCTGCGCATCACGCCGGCCGCGCTGGTGCTCTGGCGCAGGTTCCAGCACTGGTGGGGCAGTGTTTTCCCCGCAAGGGAGTGATCGGCGGCGCCGCGAGGCTCCGGGTGCGCGGCGTCAGCCCGACGCCTTCCGCTTCAGCTTCCTGAGCGCGCCGCCCAGCCAGAGTTCGTCGATCTGCTTGAGCAACTGTTTCTCGCGGTAACGCCGCAACCGTTTGCCAAGCTCGCGTGCGGCGGTGGCATTGCCCATCGCCTGCGCCAGCCGCAGGTTGTCCTCCCAGTCCAGGTAGTGGGTGGGGCTGTCGATCGGCGCCAGGTCGAGTTCCGAGTAGTCGGTGAACGGTTCGAAGTTGCGGCTGCGCAGCCCGGCCAGGGTGAGCGCCATGCGGAAGCGCAGGCATTTCTCGCACTTGCCGCAGTTCAGGCCCTGGTCCTGCCAGCAGACGCGGATGCGCTGCAGCAGGAAGTCGTCCCTGGCCACCTCCAGCAGTTTCTCGTGCCGGCGCGCCTCGCAGCCGATATGGTCGATGCGGACCCGGTCCGACGAACACAGCGGGTCGGTGAGTGGATGCGAACCCTGCGGGCCCAGATCGTCGTAGGCCGCGCTGGAACTGATGCAGGTCAGCGGCATGCCGAGCACGTTCGCCAGGCTGCCAAGTCCGCAGCCCTGGGCCACGCCCCAGCCGATCCCGGAACGCGAGACCTTGCGGATGAAGAACCGGACGTTGCTCTCGATCGCCACCAGCTTCTTGTCGTAGGCTTGCGCGATCTCGAGGTTGCTCTGCAGGCATTCCCGGTAGAGCGCCTCGTCGTCGAGCTGCATGTCGATGCCGCGGACGTAGATCAGGGTGTCGATCCTCGAGCCGTACTTCTGCAGGCTGTGGCAGGCGTCCAGCCCGCCGGAGAAGAACAGCCCGCGGCCGCGTCCGGTGGCCGGCGCTTCGCCCGGCCTGGTTTCGACCCGGATTGCCACCTTGCGGAACGCGGGATACCAGACGGCGTAGATGTCCTGCAGCCGGTCGAGGTTGGCGAGGAATTCAGCGGATGCCGTGAGGCCATCGGCAACCACGATGTCGCGGCCCTGTTCCATCGCCGGCACCAGCATGGCGCACAGGAACGGTTCGGCACCGAGCACCAGACCAAGGTCCGAATCGGTCCGGAAATACAGCTCCACGCCATCCACGTGGCCCGAGAGGATCGTTCCCGCAGACTCCTGCCTGAGCCCGGGATCCTGGAGGCTCAGCGGCCGTGTCGTGGTCATGGCGCGCCGTGTCTTCCGCGAGGCAGTGAGTCCGGCGATTATGGCACGCTGCGCGCGGCGCCATGGCGGGGCCCGACGCGACATTCCCTGTGGGCTGCGCACCGGCTCGGCGTACGACTCCGGCCCGTCGCCGGGGAAGCGCAGCCCCGGAGGTGCTGACCACGGCCTTGCCTGCGACCCCTGGCGCGGCAGGTCCGGATTCCGCCACGAAACGCGTTCTGCAACAGGGGCGAAGGCACGCCCGGACGTGCCCGACGCGGGATCGCCCGGCAGCCGGTTGCGCAGGTCGCGTGCCTGCCGCGCAGACGTCCATCTCCCAGCCAAAACGGATGCCGCCCGGACCCTTATGCTCGCCATCTCCGTGTTCTGGATCGCCGCGCTGCTGCTTGCCTACACCTATGTCGGTTACCCGGCGCTGGTCGTCGCCCTGGCGCGGATCAGGCCGCGACCGATCCGGCGCGGGGATTCGCGTCCGCCGGTGACCGTGGTGATGACGGTGCACAACGGCGCCGCAGACCTCGCCGCCAAGCTCGACAACCTCTCGGCGCTGGACTATCCGCCCGGACGCGTGGACATCGTCGTGGCATGCGATGGCTGCAGCGACGCCTCGGCCGCGATCGCCCGCGGCCATACCGCGAGCCCGGTGACGGTCCTCGAGTTCGCCGAGCGTCGCGGCAAGGCCGCCTGCCTCAACGATGCGGTGGCGGTGGCGACCGGCGAACTGCTGTTGATGGTCGACGTGCGGCAGCGGGTGGAGGCGGACGCGCTGCGGCGGCTGGCGTCCTGCCTCGACGATCCGTCCGTCGGCGTCGCCGCCGGGGAACTGCGTTTCGAGGATCCGGAAACGGGATTCGCGGCCAGCGTGGATGCGTACTGGAAGTACGAGAAGGCGATCCGCCTGGCCGAGAGCGCCAGCGGTTCGGCGATCGGCGTCAGCGGCGCGCTCTATGCGGTGCGGCGGAGCCTGTTCCCGACGATGCCTCCGGGCACGGTTCTGGACGACGTGTACGTGCCGATGCACGTGGTGCGCGGTGGCCATCGCGTGGTGCTGGAGGAAGGGGCCGTGGCCTGGGACCGGCCGTCGCCCGGCAGCGCCCAGGAGCGCAGCCGCAAGCTGCGCACGCTGGCCGGCAACTTCCAGTTGGTGTCGCTGGCGCCGTGGCTGCTCGTGCCCGGGGCCAACCCCGCGTGGTTGCGTTTCGTCAGCCACAAGCTCCTGCGCCTGCTGTCGCCGTGGCTGGTGCTGGGGTTCGCGATCGCCAGCGTGATGCTGGCCCGATCGCATGGGATCTACCTGCTCGCCAGCGCCGGCCTGGCGGTGTTCGTGGCGCTGCTGGCGCTGGCGCGGGTCGCGCCAGCGATGGCGAGGCTGTTGCCGGTGCGGCTCGTCACCGCGTTCGCGCACATGAACCTGTACGCCGCGCAGGCACTGTTCGCCTGGGTCGGCAACCGCAGGCTGCACCTGTGGTGAGGTGCGGCCCCGGGGGTCGGATCAGCTGAGCTCGTGGCTGCGCTGGGGCGGAACGCCGCCGGCCAGCAGCGGGCGTGCGGCCGCATCCGGGTCCGGCAGCGGATCCCAGTCCCTGCAGAACAGCTTTTTCGCGACCCGGGTCGCGCGGTTGGCGATGCCGATCGGCGCGCCCAGCCAGCGCGAGACCAGGAACGCCTTGCGCCGCACCACCCAGTTGTACATCGCCTGCTCGGAATAGAAGTTGTAGCCCCAGCGCCGCTCGAACAGGCGCGACGACGGGCGCGTCAGCTTCGGCCCCCAGCGGTAGAAGAAGAAACGCATGTCCGACAGGGCCATGCGCGTACCGAGGTTGTCGAAGTGGATCACCGACTTCGGTTCGACCACCATGGTCCTGTCCATCGCCGCGACCTGCAGCGAGATGTCGAGGTGCTCGCGGATGACCATCGACGGCAGTTCGATGCGCCTGAACACGTCGCCATCGAACATCACGCAGTGCAGTTCGAAGGTCCCGGTCGCGGCGCGTTCTTTCGGCAGCTCGGGCACTTCGGTGCGACGGAAATGCTTGTGCTCGATCAGGTAGGGCGTGCCCTCGACGTCGACGACGCGCAGCTCGCCGGTGTAGAGGTGGTTGCGCAGCGGCGCGCCGCGGTCCACGCCTTCGCGTTCCAGGATCAGCGGCGTGACCACCGCGTGGCCGTCGGCCATGGCCTCGAGCAGCGGCGGCAGCCAGCCCTCGGTCACGCGCGAGTCGTTGTCGAGCAGGACCACGGTCGCGGTGTCGACCAGCGGTTGCGCCTCGCGCAGCGCGTCCATCGGCGTGCGCAGGCCGAGCTCGAAGAAGCGGACTTCCGGGCGGCCCTGCAATTGCCTGCGCACCGGATCGATGATCGATGCGGGGTAGTCGAGGTCCATGATCCACAGCCGGAACGGCTGCGGCGTATACCGGTAGACCGCGTCGACGCACTCGCCGAGCCCGGTATAGCGGTCGCGCGGAGTGATGATGATGGTGACAGCCTGTTCCATCGCGTGCTTCCTGTATCCGGTTCGTACCTAGGTTCCGCCGAAGCTGCGTCGCCTGAGCCAGCGGTACGCCGGGCCGGCCCAGCGCTTCGCCGGCTTCTTGATGTTCCACAGCAGCCATTGGCGCTGCCGTGCGGTGCCGGTGCCCCGGGCGAAGGCCACCACCGTGTCGGTGTCCGTGTCGCGCTGCAGCGCGTAGCGGCCGATCAGCAGGGCCTGGCCACGGGCGACCACGGTGGTGGTGGGTTCCGACGTGAACAGATAACGGATTCCGCAGCCGATGGCGGCCGCGGCCACCTCGCGCGAGTAGAAGCCGCCGGGGATCGAAGCCACCTCGACGGGCGCGCCGAGCACGTCGGCCAGGCGCTGGACGCTGTCGCGCCATTCTGTCGAGATCGCCGTCGCGGGCAGGCGCGAGATGTCCGCTGGGTGGGTGTGGGAATGGCTGCCGACGACGTGTCCGGCGGCCGCGAGCGCGCGCAGGTCCGCCTCGGTGACGAAGCCGGGCGTGCCGATCCGGGCGCCGGTGATCAGGAAATGGCCGACCATGCCGTGCGCGTCGAGCCTGCGCGCCGCCGGCAGGGTGCTGGCGCCGCCGTCGTCGAAGGTCAGCAGGCAGCCTCCGGGCGCGAACGCGCGCGGGTCGTCCACGCGCGGGAACCGCAGTCCGGTGGCGGCCAGGCGCGCGAGCTGGGCTTCGTACTCGCACCAGTGGAGCTTGTAGGACGCGGCGGAAGGGCCCGGGAACCCGCTCTCGTCGTCGGCCCCGGGCGCGACCACGTCGTGGTACATCAGGCTGGCGATCTTCAAGGGCGCGCCTCCTGCCTGCGGTTGTGGACGACCTGTGCCGGTGCGCCCGATGCTCACGACGCCGCGCGCACCGTGCCCGTCGCGCTGCGGTTGGGAGGCGGCGGCAGGATGAAGTCGCGGTAGTCGTTCGGGTCGCCGCCGTGGCCGGCCTCGGCCGCCTTGACGATGTTGAAGACCTCGCGCGCGTTGACGTAGTGCAGCACGTGGCGCTCGCCGTCGTTGTAGTGCTGCTCGAGGTGGCTGAACATCGCGTCGACCGCCGGGCCGAGCACGACTTCGGCTTCCTTCTCGGGGGCGCCGTGGGTGTGGATCTTGATGAAGATCCACTCCGGCCGGCCCTCGACGTGGATGCCGGTCTCCACCCAGCCGTCGACCCGCGCGGGCGTCGGCGGGTAGTTGGCGCGGATGTCGGCGTTCTCCACCCGCGGCACGAAGCCGTGCCGGCGGTCGCGCCAGTTCAGCCCGACCGGGCCCTGCACCAGCAACAGGTCGCCGCTGGGCGTGCCGCCGGCGCGGACCGGGACGCCGCGGTCGTGCGATTTCGGTCGGAGGGGGTCGTCGGTGGCGTAGTAGATCGAGTTGACCGTACTGGTCTGGGTGTCGCTCGGCGCCGAGGGCATGGTGAAGTCGGCATAGCAGCCCAGTTCGCGCAGCAGGATCAGTTCGTTGTCCAGCCCGCACCAACGGCCGTCGGGACGCGAGTTGTCCAGGCACCAGTTGCCGTGGATGAAGCCGAACATGATCTCGCCGGTGTCCGGGTGCCGGGGCAGGGCGCCGTGCCGTTCGTGCAGCAGCTGCTTGAAGCGCGCGATCGACTCGCGGAAGTTGGCTTCGGTGTCGTTGTCGTGGTGCAGGTGCACCTCCAGCTCGCCGTAGCCGTCGCGGCACAGCGCTTCGAGCTTGGCCAGGTGCTCCTCGAGGTATTCCTCCTCGGGATAGAAGAAGCCGTGCTGCGGCCGGCGGCCATCGGCGTCGCGGTGGCGGTCGGCGAGCGCACGGTAGTCGCGGCACCAGCGGTCGACGCGGGCGCGCTGCACCTCGAGGTCGGGGCGGCCGTGCATCGGTTCGTAATGGTCGACGAAGCAGAACATCACATGGGTCGGGCCAGCGTGCTTCGCGCGCGGCTTGCGGCGCACGTACTGGGGCAGCCAGAGCTGCATGTTGCGTGCGCGGATGAAGCGCGCCACCACCAGCACGATCGCGAGAGCGATCGCGGCCAGGATGGCGGCGAGCCACCAGAGGGCGGAGTTGCTCATGCCTGGCGCTCCTGCGGCAGCAGCGACAGCAGTTGCTCGGCGTTGTTGCGCCAGCGCCGTTCGCGTTCGATGTAGGCGCGCGCCGCGGCGCCGACGCGCTCACGCTCCTGCGCGCGATCGCACAGGGCGATCACCTGGTCGACGCAGGCCTGCATGTCCTTGCGCGGGAACAGCCAGCCGGTGGCGTCCGGTTCGATCACCTCGGCCACGGGCTCGTAATCGGGCGCGACCACCGCGACGCCCATGGCCATCAGCTCGAACAGCTTCATCGGCGAGCCGTACTCGTTGGAGTCGGGCAGGAACGCGTAGTCCATGCAGGCAATCCACTCGGGGATCTGGTGGTGGGGCACGCGCCCGGGCAGGCGGATGCGGTCTTCCAGGCCCCGGGCCTGGACTTCGCGACGCACCGCCGGCAGGTCGGCGCCGTCGCCGACCACCAGCAGGGTCAGCGCGGGGGTGTCCTGCAGCCGGTCGATGATCGTCTCGACGAAGCCGGGCACGCCGTGCCAGCGGGCGAACACGCCCATGTGTCCACACACGACGCGACCGTCCAGTCCATGCAGCCGGCGCAGCGCGTCGCGGTCGTAGCGTTGCGGATCGAAGCGGGCGTCGACCGCGTTCGGCGACACCACCGATGGCGGCAACCGGCCGTAGTGCGTCGCCAGGAGCTCGCGGAAATAGGTGGAGATGAACACGATGCCGGTCGCCTGGGTCAGGCACCAGGCCTCGATCCGCCGCGCCAGCGACTTCAGCCACAGCGGCCGCAGGCGCTGGACGACCGCGGAGTCGTTGATCTCGAGGATGATCGGAATGCCGTGGCGGCGCGCGAGCCAGACCGTCATGAACAGGAACAGCGAGTAGCGCTCGTAGATGAAATCGGGGCGGTTGCGCGCGATCTCCGCGCGGATCCGCCACCAAGTGACGAGGTTGTAGCCGATCTCGGCGAACTCGAACAGCACGCCGGGCAGGCGGCTGACGAGGGTCGCCAGCCGGCCCTTCTCGTCGCCGGTGGGCGCTGCCGGCGCGGTCGATCCCTTCGCCGTGGCCGCTGCGGACGCCGTCGCGGGCTCGGCCTCGGGATCCGCGCCGGGGAACGAGATCACGCGCACCTCGCAGCCGAGTTCGCGCAACGCATTGGCCACGCCGCGGATGTGGACGCCCTCGACCCGGCGGCCCTGGGTGCGGTGGTGGTAGAGGACTTTCATCCGCGACCCCGCGGCATGGCCCGGACCTCGAAGCCCTCGTCGCGCCATCGCGGCAGCAGCGCGGCCAGCAACTGCACGGTCGCCTCGGTGTCGTCGTGCATCAGCAGCGTGTCGCCGCTGCACGGTGGATCGGCCTGCATCTGCGCGAACAGCGTCGGCGCCGGCAACTGCTGGTAGTCGTGGCTGTCGTACGACCAGAAGGCGACGGTGCGGCCGATGCGCGCGAAATGCAGCAGCAGGTTCGGCGGCAGTACCCCGCACGGCGGGCGGAACGGATGCGTGCCGCTGCCGTCGTAGCGCGACAGGGCCGCGTCGGTGCGCTCGATCTCCGCGAGCTGCTGCGCAAGCGGCAGCTCGTCCATCCGTGGATGGCTCCAGGAGTGGTTGCCGAGCGCATGGCCGTCGGCGACGATCCGACGCACCAGCTCGGGGTACTGGTCGATGCGCTCGCCGATCAGGAAGAAGGTGGCGGTCGCGTCGTGCGTCCGCAGCAGGTCGAGCACGCGCGGGGTGAACTCGGGATGCGGGCCGTCGTCGAAGGTCAGGAACAGGGTCTTGCGGGTCGCCCGCACGCGGGTGATGACCAGCCGCGACGGCAGCAGGCCGAGTGCGCGGGTCTTGCGGGAACGCGGCTGGATGGCTCGATTCATGCGTTTGCGGGCCTGGCTGCGTCGACCAGGATGCGATCGAGGCGGCGCACATTATCGTCCCAGCGGAAACCGGCGGCGTGTTCGAGGATCGCCTCGCGCGACCAGTCGCGTCCGAGCGCGTCGCCGAGCGCCCATCCGAGCGCCGCGCGATCGTGCGCCGGCACCAGGATGCCGGCGTGGGCGGGCAGGACCTCGGGGATGCCGCCGACCGCGGTCGCGACCACCGGCAGGCCGCAGGCCATCGCCTCGAGTACGACGTTCGGCACTCCCTCGTTGTGGCTGGGCAGGCTGAGCAGGTCCGCGGCCTGCATCCACAGGGCCAGTTGCTCGTGCGGACGCGCGCCGGCGAGCAGCACCATGTCGGCGATCCCGAGCTGCTGCGCGCGTCGCGACAGGGTCGCCGCGGCCGCACCCGACCCGACGAAGGCCAGGCGCGCTTCGGGCTGGCGCGCCACCACGGCCGGGAACGCCTCCAGCAGATCGACGCAGCCCTTGCTTTCCTTCAGGTTGCCCACGTACAGCACCAGGGGCCCCTCCGGCGCCAGCGCCAGCGCCTGGCGGGCGGCTGCCCGGTCGCCGGGACGGAACCGTTCGCCATCCACGCCGTTGTAGAGCAGGTGGACGCGTCCGGGCTCGACGCCCAGTGCGCGCGCCTTGCCGACGAGCGCGTCGCTGACCGCGACCACGGCGCGGGCGCCGCGCAGCGCGGCGGCGATCTGCGGCCGGTGCGACGGCTGCTCGGCCTGCACGTTGAGGTCGCTGCCGTGCACCTTGACCACGTAGGGCAAGCCCAGGCGCTTCGCGAGACGCGCGGTGCCGATCGCATCCGGGTACGCCCAGCTGGCCAGCAGCAGGTCGTAGCGCCCGTCGCGCAGCATCCTGCGGCGCTGCGCGAGCAGCGAGGCGTACCAGGCCAGCCCGTGCAGGCCGCGGCCGATGCGCGGCGGGTACCAGAACGTGAAGTCCGTAGCGCGCGCGTGCCGGAGCACCGGCGCAGCGCCGCGCGGACCGCGCAGGCGGTCGCGGAAGTCGACCGCGACCATCACGTCCAGCTCGTGGAACTCGGCCAGCCTGTCGAACTGCTGCCGGTTGAAGCTGGCGCGAAGCGGATCCCAGGCGGTCGGGAACAGGTTGGTGAGCGCGAGGATCCTCATGTCCGGTCGTTCG
The DNA here is from genome assembly GCF_016774335.1 of Luteimonas saliphila. Lineage (GTDB taxonomy): Bacteria > Pseudomonadota > Gammaproteobacteria > Xanthomonadales > Xanthomonadaceae > Luteimonas > Luteimonas saliphila. The sequence continues at coordinate 108,268 of NZ_JAETWA010000014.1, forward strand.
CGTAGACGTCGAGGTAGCGCGCGGCCATGACCTCGAAGGTCGAGTTCGCCAGGAGCCAGGCGCGGCCCGCGCGTCCCATGTCGGCGGCGCGCTGCGGATCGTCGAGCAGGCTGACGATCGCGTCGGCGAGCGCGTCGGGGTCGCGCGGCGGCACGACGAGCCCGTTGACGCCGTCGGCGACGATCTCGGCGTTGCCGCCGACCCGGGTCGCCACGATCGGCAGCGCGCAGGCGCAGGCTTCGAGCAACGCGATCGAATAGCCTTCCGAAATCGACGACATCGCGAACATCGAGAACGCGGGCAGCAGTTGCGGCACATCGCTGCGATCGCCGAGCAGGAACACCCGATCGGCAATGCCCGCCTGCGCGATCGCGGCTTCCACCGCGCCGCGCTCGCCGCCTTCGCCGGCCAGCACCAGCGCCACGTTCTCGCGGCGCGCATGGACGAGGGCGAAGGCATCGACCATGGTGCCCAGGTCCTTGGCCCAGTTCAGCCGCCCGACGAAGCCCACCAGTTCGGTCCCGGGGGCGAGTCCGAGGCTGGCGGCCAACTGCGCGCGCAGTTCCGGGTCGCGCTGGCGGAAGGCGTCCGCATGGATGCCGTTGGGCAGCACGTGCAACTTGTGCGCAGGGACCAGGCCGGTCTCGGTCAGCCGTTGTCCGGCCGCTGCGGAGACCGCCACGGCCGCGTCCGTCCAGCGCATCGACTGGCGGAACAGCCACTCCCGCCGGCTGGTGGGGCTCACGTCGCCCATGCCGTGCCGGGTGTTGACCACCCGGCGCAGGCCGAGCCCGAGCGCGGCCACCCTCGCGTGGTAGTGCGCAGTGCCGTTGTGGCTGTGCAGCACTTCGGTGCGTTGCGAGGTGAGCGCGCGGCGCAGGCGCAGGATAGCGCGCAGGTCGGCGCCGTCGCGCTTGCCGCAGGCGATCACGCGGATCCCGTGCGAGACGAGTTCCGGCGCCAGCGAACCCGCCTCGAACAGGCAGATGACCTGGCAGTCGTGGCCCGCGGCCACCTGCGCCCTGGCGAGGTCGATGACTACCCGCTCGAGACCGCCGCGGTTGAGGTTTTCGACGACGTGGCTGATCCTCACGGCAGCCTCGACACGGTCACGCGCAGCTTGCCGCTCGCGGTGAGCGGGATGTCGTCGACGCGCTGCAGGTCGAGGCTGGCGTCGTCGCCCAGCACCTTCGACACCTCGCGCCGCACGTAGGCTTCCTGCTCCACGCCGAATTCCGGACCCGGCACGATGTTCAGCGTGAAGCGTTCGAGACTGTCCTGCACCACCTGGAAGCGGCGCACGCCGGCGACGTCCTTGAGCATGTGCGGGAAGAATTCGCCCGGCAGCACGCGACCGTCTGGGGTACGGATGGCGTCGAGGCGGCGTCCCTCGATGCGGCTCAGGCGCGGCAGCCCGCGCCGGCCGGTGCTGTGCCACGGGGCCTTGCGGCTGGCGACGTCGCCGTTGACGTAACGGATGAAGGGCATGCCCAGGTTGTGCAGGTCGGTAATGGCGAGTTCCCCGGTCTCGTTGCCGTCGCCGGCTTGCGTTGCGTCCGCCAGTTCGACCACCAGGTGGTCGGCGTTGATCAGCAGCCCGTCGCGATCCTCCGCTTCGCAGGCGATCAGCATGAATTCGCGGCAGCCGTAGGTGTTGTAGGCCCTGGCGCCCGGGAACGCGGCTTCGATGATCGGTCGCTGGAAATCGTGCAGCGCCTCGGCGGCGCCCAGCACCGACACCACCCCCGGGATGCTGCGGCCCTGTGCGAGCAGCCACTTCGATAGACGCACGATGGGGTCGACATAGGCCACGATCACTTCGGGCCGGTATGCCGCGATGGCGTCGGCGTAGGCCGCCATGTTGTCGTCGCGCATCAGGAAGCTGTTGAGCATGCGGCGGTGGAACGCGGCGTGGTACAGACGCTCCTTCAACTGCGTGGTGCGGCCGGGATCGCCCACCGCACCGCCCCACAGGAACAGGGTGCGGCGTCCCATCCTGGCGCCGGTCCAGCCGTAGCCGCGCCACATCACGGCGGAACGGCGGTCGTTGCTCTCGCGGGTGTAGCCGAAGCGCAGCGGCTCGCCGGTGGAGCCGCCGGTGGCCTTGTACAGCAGCCCGTCGCGCAGCGAGCGCGCCTTGAGATCGTCGCCATGGGCGCGGATGTCGGCCTTGGTCAGCACCGGCAGGCGCGCGTAGTCCTGCATCGACTTGAGGTCGCCCGGTTCGAATCCCTCGGCCTGCCAGCGCGCCCGGTAGAACGGCACCTCGCTCCAGCAATGCGCGACGAGCGCCTGCAGCTTGGTCCACTGGATCTGCGCGATCTCATCGGGCGAGCGCCACTGGTTGGCTTCGTACTCGGCCAGGTAGCCCAGCGTGCGGCGTCCCCGCAGCGACTCGTACGTCGGGAACAGGAGGTGCCGGAACGCGTGTTCGTACAGGCTCATGCCGCGGCTTCCGCGCGGCGCGCCGCCCAGACGAGGATGCGGCCCACGAAGGCGGGACGCCCCTTGCCAAAGCGCGCATGCATCTGCTGGAAATGCTGCAGGTCGGCCGCGCTCCAGAAGCCGAGCAGCACGGTCGCGATGGCGTACAGCGCCGCGAGCAGCGCCCCGCCGATCGCCAGCGTCGGCACCGGCGGAAGATGGCCACGGACCGGCCATGCGGCGCCCGCCGCGGCCGTCGCCGCCAGCAGCACCCGCGCGATGCGCGACCATTCCAGGCGCGCCCCGCTGTAGTGCAGTGCGAGGCCGATCACCAGCGATCCCGTCAGCACGCTGGTGGCGGCGAACGCGGCGATCGCGCCGTTCAGCCCGTGGCTGCGGATCAGCGCGACATCCAGCCCCACCTTGACCAGCGAACAGGCCAGCACCGCGATCATCAGTGCGCGCTGCCGGTCCGATCCGAGCAGGTAGCCCGATGCCGCCTGCGACAGCATCGGGATCGCCCCGGCCGCGAGGCAGCACGCGAACAGGAAGGCGGCCGGGGCGAACGCCGCGCCGTAGAGCAGCCTGATGATCTCGTTGGCGAACACCACGCCGAACGCCACCAGCGGTGCCGCCAGGGCGGCCAGGTAGGTGGTGGACATCGCCAGGCGCCGGCTCGCGACCTCGCGGCCCTGGGCCAGCGCATTGGCCATCATCGGCAGCAGCAGGGCGCCGAAGACGCCCGGCACCAGCAGCAGCGCGCCGCTGGCGAGCTGGAAGGCGACCTTGAACTGGCCGGCCGAGGCGGAGGAGTCGAACAGGGTCAGGAACAGCACCTCGACCTCGCTCGCGGTCACGAAGCTGACCGCCACCGTGACCGCGACCAGCGCGGTGTAGCTGCGCAGGCGCCTGCGCGTGTCCTGGTCGAGCGGCTGGCGCGTGGCCCGCGGCGGCAGCAGCGGCGCGACCTGGCGGCGCGAGATCCACCAGAACACGAAACTCGAGAGGGTGAACGTGCCCAGGAACCATTCCATCGGGCCGTCGAGCCACCACACCAGAAGGATCAGCAGCAGATTGAGCGGCGCGACGATGATCGCGATGACCGCGGTGGCGCGGAAGTTCTCGTAGCCCTTGGCGATGCCGATGTTGAGCATGTACGACGCGCGCAGCGCGGTCGTCACCAGCAGGATCAGCAACAACAGCCCGTGGTTGAAACCGGGCATCAGCCGTTGCCCCTGCAGCAGGAACAGCGCGGTGCCGCCCAGCAGCACGACCGCGAGGAAGCCGGCCTGCACGCGCCACGCCCATCCCAGCAGCGAGCGGATCTGCGCATCGCGATCGGAACCACGAAGCTCGGCCACGAACTTGATGACCGCGCTGGCGACGCCGGAGTTGGTGATCACCACCCCGGTGGCCACCAGCCAGATCACCAGGCTGTAGGCGCCGAAGTCCGCCGGACCCAGGTGCCGCGCGATGATGATCGACGTCAGCATCCCGAGGAAGTACTCGGTGTAGATGCCGACCGACGAGAACAGCGTGTTGCGGATGACCCGGCCGCGCGTGCTCATGACGCCGCCATCACGAACAGCACCTTGACCACCAGCCACAGCGCGATCGCGCTGCCCAGCGAAGCCACGCACCACTTGAACCAGTCGCGTCGCACGCTGAAGACCGGAAGGCCCGCCCAGCGCTCCTGCGCGCCGCCGTACCAGCCGGTCACCAGTCCCAGCAGGATGTAGAGCAGGATCACGTAGCTGCGGCTGAGGAAGAACGCGCATGCGAAGAAGCCGACCATCGCGATCAGCAGGGTCATCGCCATGCGGCGCTCCTCCTCCCACGCCTGCTGGTGGTCGGGGTCCTCCATGACCGCCGGCAGGCGCAGCACCATCACCGGCATGAGCACGCAGTAGCCGACCATCGCCAGCCAGACCGTGTAGCCGATCAGGCCGGTCTCGGCCAGCACCAGCACGAACGAGTTGTGCGCGGTGAGGAAGGTGTGCTCGGTGAAGTTGCCGACGCCGACCCCGAACACCGGGTTGGCCAGGAACATCTGGATGCCGTCGTACCAGGTCTCGATGCGGCCGTAGGCGGACGACTCGCCGGCGTCGAGTTCCTGCATGCGCGTGGGCAGGGCCATCAGCACTGCCATGCCCGCGGCACCGAGCGTGCCGGCGACCACCAGCCCGCGCCGCAGCCACAGCCACACGCCCGCCATCGCCATCACCGCGAGGAACGAGCCGCGCGAATCGGTGAGGTACACGCCGTAGAGCAGGGCGACCGCCACCGACCACCAGAACAGGCGCCGCAGCCCCATCGCTCCGCCGCGCCCACCCATCAGCAGGGCCATCGGGATCGCGATGATGAACAGCATCGCCAGGTCGTTGGGATCGCTGAAGATGCCCACGTACTGGATGCGACCGTCCTGCACGGTCGGCATGCCGGTCCAGCCCTGGCCGAGCTTGACCTGCTCGATGCCGTGGATGGTCAGCACCAGCGCGCACAGCGCGATGACCCACATCATCCGCAGCATGTTCCTGGGCGAGTGGCCGGCCTGGGCGATCAGCACCAGCGCGATCAGCGCGGGCAGGAAGTGCAAGAAACGCGAGATCGCGCCGCCGGCCCAGCCGTTCACGACCATCGAGAACATGCCGATGACGATGAACACGACCAGCAACAGGTAGGTCGGCTGCCGGAACGGCCGGCGTTCCGAGCTGAGGGCCCAGCCGCCGAGCGCGCCGAGCATCGCGATCGGCAGGATCGGGATCCCCATGTCGACCAGTGCGGGGTATTCCTGAGGGCGGATCAGCACCAGCGCCAGCCAGACGAGCAGGAACAGCATCACGATGGGTACACCCGCAGCTTGGTGGCGTGCGAGAACAGTTCCGGCGCGGCGAGGATGCCCTGGAACCAGCTCTGGTCGACGTCCGCTTCCACCGCTACGCGCAGCAGGCCGTAGCGGTTCGCGTCATCCGGCACGCTGACCCCGTTGATGTAGCTGAAGCCGATCCGGAATCCCTGCGCACGGACCGCGTCGATCACCCGGGCGTCGTATGCGTCGGGACCGCCCACCGGATAGGACACCGCGATCGCCGGCGCCCCGAGCTCGGCCGTCAGGCGCGCCTGGCACTCGGAGACTTCGGCCAGCAACGCCTCGTCCGGCAGCTTGGCCAGCATCCGGTGGTGCACGCCGTGCCCGCCGATCTCCATGCCGCCGTCGCGCATTTCGCGCAGCTGGTCCCAGGTCATCGGCCGGCAGTCGACGTGCCCCGCCGCCCGCGGACGGCCGCAGCGGGCCTGCAGCTCGTCGATCACGCCCTGCTGGCCGGCGTCGTCGAGGTACTTGAGCCGGTCGAGCACGGTACCGGTGAGTGCGTGCCGTGCGTCGCGGTCCGCCGGCAGCGGAACGTCGATCGCCAGTTCCGGCAGGCGCAGGCGCGCGTCGCTCATGGTCACCACCAGGTGCGCCACCCAGTCGTAGGCATAGGGCATGCCGCTGTCGATGTGGCCGGTGGCCACGAAGAACGTCGCCGGCACGCCGAGCTCGCGCAGGATCGGGAAGGCCACCGCGTGGTTGTCGTCGTAGCCGTCGTCGAACGTGACCAGCACGGCATCGCGCGGCAGGGCCGGGCCGCCGTCGAGCGCGGCCACCACCTCGCGGCAGGAGACCGGGTGGAAGCGGTCGCGCAGGTGCCGCATCTGGCTGTGGAAGCGGGCGGGCGACGCGCTGACCAGGGCGCGATCGAACGCGAACTCCCGCGCGACGTCGCGTACCCGGTGATAGGCCAGTACCCGCAGATCCCGCCGGAACAGCCCGCGGACCGTCCGCAGGAGCGGCAGCATGCCCCAGGCGGACGCATATTCGGCCAGGCGCTGGCGCCGGCTGACGACGGCCGGTCGCGGCCCGTACGCTGCAACGATGGCGGGATCAAGCGACATGGATCGGCGGGCGGCCGCCCGTGTGCACGGACGATGGTCCGCGCCGCGAGCGGTGCGCCTGGTTCCCCCTGGTGGCAAATACGACAGACACTTTCCCGGTCATCGCGTGCGCGACGGCTTCCCCACCGGCAGTGCCCGACCCCTGCATGCAAGCATAGGCGTTCGCGGAGGGGGTTGTCATCGCGTCGCGATGCATGCGCAGCTGCTGGCCGGCGTGGGCCCGGTTTCGCGTACGCTGTCTCGAATCGATCGCCTGTTGAACCGCCGGATGTCCGACCAGACCGACTTCATCGCCCTGTACAGCGAACTGGGTATCGAGCCGGACTGCTCGCTGGACGGCCTGCGGATGGCCTATCGGCGTCGCGTCGCCGATCTGCATCCGGACCGCGGCGGCGGTTCGGGCGAGGACGAACTCAAGACCCTGAACCTGCAGTACGCCGCCGCGCTCGAATTCCACCGCCACTACGGCCGCCTGCCCGGTGCGCCCGCGGCGCCCGCGCGCCGCCAGCCGGGCGCACCGCAGCGCGCCGGGGAACCCATCGCCGAGGTGGAGGAGGGGGAGCAGGCGCCGCAGGCGCGCCGTTCCTCGCGGATCGTCGTGTATGGCATCTTGTTGCTGTCGGCGCTGCTGGTGTGGTGGCTTTCGCGCACCGACGGTCCGTCGCCCGGATCCAGTGGTGGTGTTGCCGGAAACGAACGTGGAACGGCGCGATCCGCGGCCATTGCGCTGCGCCAGGGCATGCATGCGCAGGACGTGGTCGCGATGCTCGGCGAACCGGTCAGCCGCGAGCTCGGCGGCACGCACTGGGTGTACGGCTCGTCGTGGGTGCGCTTCGAATGCTCGCAGGTGATCGACTGGTACAGTTCGCCGCTGCAGCCCTTGCGCGCCTCGCGCTCGCGTCCCGGCGAGGAGGGGGCCGCGGTGCTGGCCCGCGCCGATGCCCGCCGCTGCCCTCCGGTGGCGGCGTCGTCCGGGCGAACCTGGTAGGCCATGGACCGCCTCAACGCGAAACTCAGGAAAGCCGTCCGCCGCACGTGGATGAAGTACGCCATGCGCGGCGTGGGCGGCGCCGACGACTACGGGCGGCTGGACCTGGCCTACCGGCTGGGCGATCCCTGGAACATGGAGTCTGGACTCGAGCAGGCGCGCTTCGCCGCCACCAACGCGCTGGTGGCGCGCACCTTCGGTCGGGTGGGCAGCCTGCTGGAAGTCGGCTGCGGCGAGGGCCACCAGACGCTGTCCCTGCAGCAGCTCGCCGACGAGGTGTACGGCATCGACGTCAGCCCCACGGCGATCGAGCGCGCCCGCCAGCGCGTGCCCGGGGCGCAGTTCGCCGCCACCGACATCGGGCACCAGCCCTGGGGCGACCAGCGGGCGCGTTTCGACCTGGTGGTGGCCTGCGAGGTGCTGTACTACATCAAGGACATCCCGGCGACGCTGTCGCGCATGAGCCACCTCGGCAGTGCCTGCCTGGTCACCTTCTTCGTGCCCGCCCTGGTGCGCGTGGGGCCGCACCTGGAGGGCATCCCGGGGCTGCAGAAGGACTGGCTGCACCACGCGGGCGAGACCTGGCTGGCGTGCTGGTGGCGCAATCCATGAGTCATCGGCCGGAGCGCGCGCCCGTCGCGCGCAGGGGGAACTGAAGAATGTGCGGGCTGGCGGGATATCTGGGCCACCCGGCCGCGGATGGCGGCGGGCTCGACGTGCTGCAGCGGATGATCCACACCCTCGCGCACCGCGGGCCGGACGGCTACGGCTTCCATGTCGAGCCGGGCGTGGGCCTGGCGCACGCGCGCCTGTCGATCATCGACCTGGCCACCGGCGACCAGCCGATCCACAACCCCGCGCGCACCGTGTGGACGGTCTTCAACGGCGAGATCTTCAACTTCGTGGAGTTGCGCGCCCGGCTCGAGGCGCAGGGGCACGTGTTCTACACCCGCTCGGACACCGAAGTCATCGTCCACCTCTACGACCGCTACGGCGACCGCTTCGTCGAACACCTCAACGGGCAGTTCGCGATCGCGCTGTGGGACGGCGCGCGCCGACGGCTGGTGCTGGCGCGCGATCGCGCCGGGATCCGCCCGCTGTACTGGACCCGCGCGCGTGGGGCGCTGTGGTTCGCCTCGGAAACCAAGGCGCTGTTCGCGGCCCTGCCCGAGCGCGCGCGGCTGTCGGTGACCGGCGTGATGCAGGCCTTCACCTACTGGGCGCCGCTCGATCCCGACACGGCATGGGAGGACGTGCACAGCCTGCCCCCCGGACATGTGCTGGCCGTCGAGGACGACGGCAGGCAGACGCTGACGCGCTACTGGGACTGGACGTTCCCGGTCGCGTCGCAGTCGCGTTCCACGCGTTTCGCCAGCATCGAGCAGGCGGCCGGCGAACTGCGCGAACGGCTGGTGGACGCGGTGCGCCTGCAACTGCGTGCCGACGTGCCGGTGGGCGCCTACCTCAGCGGCGGACTGGACTCCTCGGGCATCGTCGCCCTGATCCGGGGCTTCACCGACACCCCGGTGCGGACGTTCTCGGTCGCCTTCGACCAGCCCGAGTTCGACGAAAGCGAACACCAGATGGCGATGGTGCGGCACCTGGGTACGGACCATTCCACCCTGCGCATCTCGCCGCGCGAGATCGGCCGCGCGTTCCCGCGCCTGGTCGCCCACGCCGAAACCCCGGTGCTGCGCACCGCCGCGGTGCCGCTGATGCTGCTGGCCGATTCGGTGCGCGCGCACGGCTACACCGTGGTGCTGACCGGGGAGGGCGCCGACGAGGTGTTCGGCGGCTACGACCTGTTCAAGGAAGCCAAGGTCCGGCGCTTCTGGGCGCGGCAGCCGGGTTCGGCCTGGCGACCGACGCTGCTGTCCAGGCTCTACGGCTACCTGGAGAACTCGCCGGCGGCCAACCCGGCGTTCGCCGCCTCGTTCTTCGGACAGGGCAGGGAACACATCGACCGTGCGGTATTCGCCCACGTACCTCGCTGGACCACCTCGCAGCGCGCGCTCGCCTTCCTCGCGCCGGAGCTGCGCGTGCAGGCCGCGCAGTGGGATGCGCTCGCGTTCGCCGAATCGCGTCTGCCTGCGGACATCCTCGACTGGGCGCCGCTGGCGCGCGACCAGTACGTGGAGGCCAAGACCCTGCTGGCGGGCTACCTGCTGGCCACCCAGGGCGACCGGGTGGCCATGGCCGGTTCGATCGAGGGCCGCTACCCCTATCTCGACCACACGCTGATCGAATGGGCCAACACCCTGCCGCCATCGTGGAAGATCCGCGGCCTGACCGAGAAACACATCCTCCGCCTCGCGCTGCGCGACCTGCTGCCGGCCGACATCGCGCAGCGCACCAAGCAACCCTACCGTGCGCCCGACAGCGCCAGCTTCTTCGAAGGCGGGCAGCCGCTTGATTACGTGGGCGACCTGTTCGCGGCCGACAACCTGCGCGCTTGCGGGATGTTCGATGTCGACGCGACGACGCGGCTGTTCGCCAAGGCGCGTGCCGGCCGGGCGATCGGGTTCGCCGACAACCAGGCTTTCGTGGGCGTGCTGTCGACGCTGTTGCTGTTGCGCAACCGCGCCTGCGCCACGCCCGCGCCGGTCGCAAGTCCAATTGCCACGGGCGCGACTTGAGTCGCGACCGCCCGTCTTCGTAGGAGCGGCTTCAGCCGCGACCGGCTCGCCGCAGCGGGGACAAGCGCCTGCCCGGTCGCGCCTGAAGGCGCTCCTACAAGAGGCATGGGCGTGCCGGCTGTCCGGTTCCCGCCTTCGTAGGAGCGGCTTCAGCCGCGACCGGTTCGCCGCAACCCAGACTACCGTGCCGCGATCGTCACCCCGATGGTGTCCACCGCCGGGCGAGTCGCACACCACGGCGCGCCCACGGGTTCACGCCTACGGTACGGGTTTGAAGCCGGGACCTGCGACAGGCTCGAGTCGCAGGAGTCTGCCGTCGGTGCTGTCGGTGAGCAGATACACGAGGCCATCGGGTCCGACGCGCACGTCGCGGATCCGATCGCGACCCTGCAGCAGGCGTTCCTCGTGGACGACGCGATCGTCGTCGAGTTCCAGCCGGATCAGCGCCTGTCCCGCCAGCGCACCGACCAGCAGGTGGCCGCGCCATGCGGGGAACGCGTCTCCGGCGTAGAACGCCATGCCGCTGACCGCCGGCGACCTCGGCCAGTAGTGCAGCGGCGCTTGCGTGCCTTCGGCCTCGCTGCCGAGCGCGCCGGGCACCGGCTGCCCCGAGTAGTCCAGCCCGTGGGTGGCCAGCGGCCAGCCGTAGTTGCGCCCGGCCTGCGGCAGGTTGATCTCGTCGCCGCCCATCGGGCCGTGCTCGTGGCTCCACAGCACACCCGTGTCCGGATGCAGGGCCAGCCCCTGGATGTTGCGGTGGCCGTAGCTCCAGATCTCCGGCCGCGCGCCGTCGCGGCCGGTGAAAGGATTGTCCGCGGGGATGCTGCCGTCGGGATGCAGCCGCACCAGCTTGCCCTGCAGGTGGTCGAGCAACTGCGCCTTGTCTGCGGCGCGGTTGTCGCCCGCGCTGGCGAACAGCATTCCCTGCGCGTCGAACGCGATCCGCGAGCCGACGTGCGTGCCGTGCGACAGCTTCGGCTCCTGGCGGAACACCACTTCCACGTCCTCCAGCCCGCGCTCGCCCAGCCGCCCGCGCGCCACCGCGGTGCCGGCCTTGTTGCCGCGCCAGTTCGGTTCGCCGTAGGACAGGTAGACCAGCCGGTCGTCGCCGAAGGTGGGCGAGGTCACCACGTCGAGCAACCCGCTCTGGCCCTGCGCGAAGACCAGCGGCACACCGTCCAGCGCGGCCGAGATCGTGCCATCGGTGTCGATCCGGCGCAGTCGCCCGGGACGTTCGGTCACCAGCATCGAGCCGTCCGGCAGGAACGCCAGCGACCAGGGATGGACGAAACCCTCGGCCAGCACGCGTACCGCGTACGCGCCGTGCTCGCCCTGCAGGACCTCGACCGGCGCGTCCGTCACGCTGCGCGGAATGGAGACGATGTCCGCCCCGCTGTCCGGATCACGTTCTATTCCACAGGCCGACAGCGCGATCGCGACGCACACGCATCCAGCCAGCATGGCATTCTGGACGCCCGCGAAAACGAAAAGGCGCGAAGCGCGCGAGTCGGTGGTCACCATCATCTTCCTACCCTGGGGCATCGGAGCGACATGAGCCGGCGACAGCAGATCAGGCAGTTCATCCTCGGCAATTTCCTGTTTACCGACGACGAGTCCGCCATTGCCGATGATACGTCGCTGATCCGGCAGGGAATCGTCGATTCCACCGGAATCCTCGAACTGATCGGCTTCATCGAGGAGACCTGGCCGGTCAACGTGCCGGCCGAGGACATGACCCCGGCCAATTTCGACAGCCTCGCATCGATCGACCGCTATCTCGACGGCCGGCTGGCGGCCTGACCGGGCCGGCACGATGGAGACCCTGGTCGCGCGGCTGGAACGCACCGCCGCGGCGATGCCGGACCGCACCGCGCTGCAGCAGGGCGCAGACCGCCTCGACTACCGCGGCCTGCGCGATGCGGCGCTGGACTTCGCGCGCATGCTGCGCGCGCGCGGCATCGTGCCGGGCGACCGGGTCGCGGTGACGTTGCCCAACTGCATCGAGGCGGTGGTGGCCTGGTACGGCTGCTGGCGGGCCGGCGCGATCGTGGTGCCGCTCAACGCGCAGGTGCGCGAACGCGACTACTATCCATGGCTGCTGCACAGCGGTGCGCGGCTGCTGGTGCAGGATGCGGCGCATGAAGACGGCGTGCGCGCCGCTGCCGCCGCCGGGGTTCCGGTGCTGTCCGCCGACCGTTGCCTTGCCGGTGCCGGCGGCGCGCACGAGCTGCCGCGCGAGACGGCCGCGACCGCCGCGGCCCTGCCGCTGCCCGACCCCGACGCGCTGGCGGCGATCCTCTACACCTCCGGGACCACCGGCGCGCCCAAGGGCGTGGCTCTGAGCCACCGCAACCTGGCCGCCAACACTGGGTCCATCCTCGATTATCTCGGGCTGGGCGCCGACGACAGCACCGTCAGCACCCTGCCGTTCTACTACGCCTACGGCGCCTCAGTGCTTCACACCCACCTGGCGGTCGGCGCGCGGATCGTGCTCGAGGACAACCTGGTGTTCCCGCACCTGGTCACCGAGGCGCTGGCGCGCGAGCGGGCGACCGGCTTCTCCGGCGTGCCGTCGACGTTCGCGCTGCTGCTCGACCGCGGCCAGCTCGACCGCCACGACCTGTCGTCGCTGCGCTATCTCACCCAGGCCGGCGGCGCGATGGCGCCGGCGCTGACCCGTCGCGTACGCGCCGCGTTCCCGCAGGCGCGGCTGTTCGTGATGTACGGCCAGACCGAAGCCAGTGCGCGGCTGACCTGCCTTCCGCCCGAACGGCTCGACGACAAGCTCGGCTCGGTCGGCATGCCGATCGCCGGCGTCGAGATCCAGGTCCGGCGCGAGGACGGCAGCGCCGCGCCCGCCGGCGAACCGGGCGAGGTCTGGGCCCGCGGCGACAACGTCATGAGCGGTTACTGGAACGCGCCGGAGGCCAGCGCCGCCACTGTGGTGGACGGCTGGCTGCGCACCGGCGATCTCGGCCATCGCGATGCGGACGGATACCTGTGGCTCGCGGGCCGTCGCAGCGACATGATCAAGACCGGCGCCCACCGCGTGCACCCGGCGGACGTGGAGGAGGTGATCGCCGAGCTTCCCGGCGTGCGCGAGGTGGCGGTGGCCGGGGCCGACGATCCGCTGCTTGGCCAGGTGGTGGCCGCGTTCCTCGTGACCGAAGGCGATGCCCCGACCGAGATGGCGGTCAAGGCCCATTGCCGGCAACGGCTGCCAGGCTACAAGATTCCGAAGCAGGTCGCCTTCGTAGCGGAGCTGCCGAAAACCGCGTCGGGCAAGATCCGCCGCGCCGCATTGACCAGGGGAACCGATGACCACGCTTGATCCCTCCGTGCTGGACCTCGACTACGCCGCCGAAGCCGACCGCATCGCGAAGCGGCTTCGCGAGATCGTCGCGCGCGACCTGCACCGGCGCGGCCTCGTCGTCGCGATCTCCGGCGGCATCGACTCCACCACCTGCGCCGCGCTGGCGGTGCGCGCGCTGGGGCCCGAACGCGTGTTCTGCCTGATCCTGCCCGAGCGCGACTCCAGCGACGACAGCGCGGCGCGCGCCAACATCCTCGCGCAGCACCTGGGCGTGCGCGTGCACACCCACGACATCGCCCCGGCGCTGGCGGCGATCGGCTGCTACGAGGCGCGCGACAACGCCGTGCGCGCCGTGCTGCCCGGCTACGGCGAGGGCTGGAAATTCAAGATCGTCATCGCCGGCGGCGCGCAGGGCCTGATCAACCGCTTCCGCATCGTCGCCGAGGATCCGGCCGGCGCGTGCCACGAGCAGGACCTGCCGCTGCAGGCCTACCTCACCATCGTCGCGGCCACCAACTTCAAGCAGCGCATCCGCAAGACGCTCGAATACTTCCATGCCGACCGGCTCAACTACGCCGTGACCGGAACGCCCAACCGGCTGGAGTACGACCAGGGCTTCTTCGTCAAGAACGGCGACGGCGCGGCCGACGTCAAGCCGATCGCGCACCTGTACAAGAGCCAGGTCTACGCCATGGCCAGGCACCTGGGCGTGCCCGAGCGCGTGACCTCGGCCACGCCGACCACCGACACCTATTCGCTGGCGCAGGGCCAGGACGAGTTCTACTTCGCCCTGCCGTACGCGCAGATGGACCTGGCGCTGTGGGCGCTCAACCACCACCGACCCGCGAGCGAACTGGCCGAAGCGCTGGGCGTCACCGAGGCGCAGGCGCAGGCGGTCTACGACGATATCGCTGCCAAGCGCCGCACCACCGCCTACCTGCACCGCCCGCCGGTGCTGGTCGAGCCGGTGCCCGAACCGCACGGGCACTGAACGATGGGCGCCAACCCGGCCTACACCGTCCACGAAGCCGACGTGGAGCGAGACCGCGAGCTGATCCTCGGCCTGTGGCGCGGCAACCTCGGCGACGAGGCGCGGATGGCGCGCAAGTACGACTGGTTCTACCGCGAGTGTCCGTACGGCGCGCCGCTGACCCTGCTGCTGCGCCACGAGGAAAGCGGCGCATGGGTGGGCGTGGCCAGCGCCGGTCCCCGGCGGATGATGCTGGGCGGGCGCCTGGTGCAGGCGGGCGTGCTGGTGGACCTGGCGGTGCTGCCCGCGCACCGCTCGCTGTTCCCGGCCTTGTCGCTGCAGATGGCGCTGATGGACGCGGGCGCGAAGCGCTTCGAACTGCTGTACGGATTTCCCAATCCCAAGGCCGCGGCCGTGTTCAAGCGCGTCGGCTACATCCCGTTGTGCAAGCTTGTGCGCCATGCGCGCGTGCTGCGCCACGGCGGCTACGTGCGGCGTCGGCTGCCTGCGCTGCTGGCCGGTCCGGCCGGTTGGGCGCTGGATGCGTTCGACCGGCTGCGCCTGCGCCTGCGCGGCGTGGGCACCCGCGGGCAGTGGCAGGACCGGGCGGATTCGACGCTGTCCGATCTCTGGTCGCCTGCGTCGGCCGGCGCGGGGCCGGTGTCGATCCGCGACCTGACCTTCCTGCAGTGGCGCTTCGACCAGTCGCCGCTGGTGGACGTGCGCTACCTGCTGGTGCGCGGCGGCGGCGGTACGCCGCTGGCCTGGTTCGCCTGCGAGTCGCGGGAGAACGTGCTGTACGTGCACGACTTCTGGTCGCGGCGTGGGGTGGAGGGACCGTCCCGCGCGGAAGTGGCGACGCTGTTGCGCTGCGCCCGCGCAGGGGGGCACACCGCGATGTCGATCGAGCTCGGCGCCGCCGCAGCAGGAAGCGGCTGGCTCGACAACGGATTCGTCGCACGCGAGCCGCGCCCGGTGTTCTGGCGCCCGTGCGGCGCCACCCTGGAAGCGGTGGCCCCAGCCGACCTGTGGCTGACCGCCGCCGACGAGGACGAATGACCACGCGCGCATCACGCGCGCGGGCAACGCGGAGGCGGCTCCCCGCAAGGGCGCCTGGAGGATCCATGGACACGAAGCTGGCGGCCGTACTCCTGTTCTGCGCGCTGTTGCCCGGCTGCGCCGAATCGGCCTCGCCACCCGGGACGGATCCAGCGGCTCGAGCGCTTGGCGGCATCCAGGTCGAGCAGGTGCTCGCGCAGGGCCTTACCGCCCCGACCGCCATCGCCAGCCCCCGCGACGGCAGTGGCCGCATGTTCGTGCTCGAACGCGAAGGCCGCATCCGCGTGCTCGATCGCGACGGCAAGCTCCTGCCCGAGCCCTACTACACGCGCGAGGTCGCGACCGGCGACGTGGAGCAGGGCCTGCTGGGCCTGGCCTTCGACCCCGCCTTCCGCGACAACGGCCGGCTCTACATCGCCTACAGCGGCGCCGCGCAGGGCGAACGCCACGGCCTGGTGCTGCGTCGCCTGTGGGCCGGCGACCCGGCCGCCAACCGCTTCGACGGCAAGGACGAGCAGGTGATGCGCGTGGAAGGCCTGGTCGCCAACCACAACGGCGGCCACATCGCCTTCGGCCCCGACGGCATGCTGTACTGGAGCGTCGGCGCCGGCACCGGCGAGCCTCGCGACCACGCCCATGCCCCGGCCACCGACAACCTGCTCGGCAAGATCCTGCGCATCGACGTGCGTGACGGCGCCAGCGGTGCGAAGAACACATGTGCGCAAAAGGGCCGTGCCGCCTACGCCATCCCCGCCGACAACCCCTACGCCGGCCAGCGCGGCGGGTGCGGCGAGATCTGGCTGCATGGTCTGCGCAACCCCTGGCGCTTCGGCATCGACCACGCCGATGGCGCGGTATGGATCGGCGATGTCGGCAAGGACCGCGAGGAAGTCAGCGTGTGGCGCACCGGCGCTCCGCGCGACCTCGGCTTCCCGGGCTGCCAGGGCAGCCACGACTATCCGTCCACCGGCGCCACCGATTGCCCTGCCCGGACCGGTACCACCGGTCCGGTGTTCGAGTACGCGGGTCGCGAACGCGGCCGCTGCGCCGTCACCGGCGGTATCGTCTATCGCGGCGCCAACGTCGCGCTGAGGGGTGCCTACGTCTTCTCCGATTCCTGCTCCAGCGAACTGCTGGTCGGCCGCCTGTCCAGCACCGGCACACTCGAAGTCGCCTCACTCCCCAGCGGCGTCGCGCCTGGCTACGGCACCATCGCCTCGTTCGGCGAGGACGAGGACAACGAGCTGTGGTTCGTCAACCATCTGAATGGTGGGGTTTATCGGGTGAGGTGACGGGCTGCTCGGGATCGGCACGGGAACAGTCAGTCCTGCAGGCCGGGCGTCGGCTCCGCGACAGTGTCGTCCGATGGCATCGCTCCTGGTTGCCCGCTCCGGGCCATCGCGTCGAATACGCCATCGCGACGCACCCAGGCGTGGTACTGCGCCGCAGCCAGGTGCGTCAGTACCAGGGCGAACAACGCATAGCCGAGTACGCCGTGCGCGCCGCGCAACCAGGCGTAAAGCGTGGGGTCGTGCGGGACGAGTGCGGGCAGCCGCAGTGCGCCGACCATCTGCACCGGATAACCGCCTGCCGACAGCATCGACCAGCCGAGCAGCGGCATCGCGAACATCAGCGCGTACAGCAGCCAGTGCGAGGTTTTCGCGGCGAGGACCTGCGGGCGCGGCAGGTCCGCAGGCAGGGGCGGGGGTGGGCTTCGCCAGCGATGGTACAGCCGCACCAGCGCCAACAGCAGGATGGCGATGCCGAGTGGCCGGTGCAGATCGATCAGCATCGGCCGCAGCGCCAGCGATGCGACCATGCCCACGCCGATGAAGAGCATGGTCACGATCAGCGCGGCCATGCCCCAGTGCAACAACCGCGCAAGCGTATCGAAATGGCCGTGGCGATTCATCGGGCAACCTCCTGCGCGGTGACGTCGCTCGCCGGCGGCGCCTGGTCGCGGGCGGTCTCGCGTTCGCGACGGTTGAAGGAAACCGAGTATGTCGCCGCGCGCGCCGCCAGGATCGGATCGCTGGACAGGGCGATGCCGTCAGGCACCACGGTCGGGTCGTAGTTCACGTCCCGGCATCGACCGGTGGCCTGCGGCTGGCTGCTTTCCAGCACGAGCACGCCGGCAATGTGGCGCCGACGGTTCCCGGGCCAGGCCTGCGCGGGATCATCGATCGGATCGCCGGGCGCAGCTTCGACGATGACCAGGTTCCAGCGGAGCGGACCCTGCCGCAGCCGTGCCTGCAGATCCTCACGCAGGTAGTCGGGATCGGCCTGCCGGCGTTCGGCTTCGCTGAGCGGTTCGAACGGGGCCTGCGGCTCCATCGACCATCGTACGAAGCGTTCGCGACCCGCGGCGTCGACGAAACGGAATGCGTTGACGCCGTTGTATGCCGTATTGGCCCAACTGCTGGACGACGGCGCGGACTTCGCCCAGGCCTGGAACCGTTCCACTTCCGGATGTTCGGCAAGGAACGCCGCCATCTTCGCCGGATCCGGCTTGCCCGTCGCCGGATCCGGACGCGGCGCAACCAGTTGCTTGTGGAATCCGGCCGGCGTGGACACGGGGAAGAAGGGGAAGCTGTTCATCGCCATCCGCCACTCCTGTCCGTTTTCGGTCTTCAGCAGCAGCGCCAGGCTGCGCACGCGCGCCTGCGCGTCCGGCGCGTAAGGATCGGCGCCGCCGATCGACAGTCGGCCCTGCACCGCCGTGCGCGGCTGGCTGAAAACCTGCGCGCGCGAAAGCGCCGCAGCCTGCGTGGAAGGATCGAAATAGCCCGCCACGCAGACGCCCTTGCTGTGCGCCCGGCGGAAGCCCGCGTACGGCTTGCCGCCCTCGATGGCGTCCACCAGCCGTGGTGCCGTCAGGCGATCCCTTCCGATCCAGCCGGCCGCCCAGGCGAAGGCCGTGGCCAGCAGCAGGACGATGAGCGCGATGGCGGCCAACGCGGGCCACGGCGTCGGTGGCTTCGGGGGCATCAGCGGATCGGGAGGAAGGACGGGCACGGGCAGCTCCGGCATCGTTGGGATGGCGTAGGACGCACGGCGGCGGCATTTATTCCACGTCTCGGCGATATCTGCCCGTTGCAGCGACGGCAATGCGGAATAATCCGCCCTGCCCATGCGTCCCATGCACGACACCGACCCTGCGCTCCCCGATGCCTGCCCCGTCGCCCGCTCTGGATGATGAAACCCTGCGTGAGCTGATCCCGCGGCTGCGCAGGTTCGCGCGGTCCCTGGCCGCGGATGCTGCCGTGGCCGACGACCTGGTCCAGGCCACGCTGGAGCGCGCACTGACCCGGGGCGCGAGCCGTCGCGACGAGGACGCCGTGCAACCCTGGTTGTTTTCGGTGCTGTACCGCCAGTTCATCGACGACCATCGGCGTGCGGCGCGCTGGAAGCGCATCGCATCGCTGTTCGCGACCGAAGACGAGCCGCGGCCGCCGACGCCGGACCAGGTCTTCGATGCACGCACGTCGCTGGCGGCATTCTCCCGACTGCCGACGCAACAGCGTGCATTGCTGATGCTGGTCAGCGTGGAAGGCCTGGGTTACCGCGAAGCGGCCGATGTGCTGGGCATCCCGATCGGCACGGTGATGTCGCGCCTGTCGCGCGCCCGACAGGCGTTGCGTGCGATGGACGAGGAAGAAATGCCTGCCGCCCCGGTATTGAGGGTCCTGCGATGAACATCGATGCGATGCACCACCGGCCAGACGACAGTGAACTGCATGCCTATGTGGACGGCCGGCTGGATCCTGCCCGGCATGCCGATGTCGAAGCCTGGCTCGCCGCGCACCCGCAGCATGCCGCCCGGGTGGCGGACTGGAAACGCGATGCCGAGCGCCTACGCGCGCTCCATGCACATCCGGAACACTGGGCTTCCAACATCGCACTGGACCCCGCGCACGTGCGCAATCGTCTGCGCTCGCGGCGACGTGCGCGCTTGGGCATCGCCGCAGCGCTGCTGCTGGCTTTCGGCATGGGCAGTGGTGCGGGATGGCAGGCGCGCGAATCGCGGCCGGTACAGGCTTCATTACCGATGGCCGACGCCCTGGCCGCGTACCGCCAGTTCGTGAATGCCGATGCGCCACCCATGGAGTTCGATGCCAGCCGCAGCGACGACCTGCAGCGCTGGCTGCGGCGCCATTTCGGCGAAGCGGGGCGGGTCCCCGACCTGAGCGCGGCGGGTTACCGGCTGATGGGGGGGCGCCTGCTCTCCACCGAACAGGGGGTGGCGGCGATGCTGGTCTACCAGGAAGGCTCGGGCGCGCGCGTGGGTTTCTACCTGCGTCCGCGCGGCTTGTTGCGCGGCGATGGCCAGCGCCGCGACGGCGATCTGCTGGCGCGATACTGGTCGAAACGGGATACCAGCTTCGCACTGGTCAGCGCTACGGAAGACGCGGCAGCGTTGAAGCTGCCAGGCCTTTTTCTGGACGGCCGGTAGGAATCACGGGACCGCATGTGACGAGGCGGCCAACGATCCAAAGGGGACATTGCAAGAGAGTATCGTGGTGCGAACGGCTTAGCGTGTCGTGCTCCGCCCGGGAGCAATTCCATGGTCGAGATCGCGATCGAGCAGGCAATCGATGAAGGCGCGTAGCGCCGGCAGCATGTATCGGCGGCTGGAGTAGTAGAGGTACAGGCCAGGCACGGTCGGTGACCACTCGGCGAGGACGCGCTCGAGTCGTCCGTCCTGCAGCGCCTCGGCGATGCCGTCGTCATTGTAGGCGTACAGGATGCCCAGTCCCTGGAGCGCGGCAGGCACGACGATGTCCTGATGATTGGAGATCACGGTGCCGTCACCGAAGAACTCGACCCCATTCCCCTTCTTCCTGAACTCCCACCCCGCGACCTTCCCACTCCCGGGGAAGCGCCAGTTGATGCAGGCGTGATGGCTGAGTTCGGCAGGGGTCCTGGGCTCGCCGTGTTCGGCCAGATACTCGGGTGAGGCCACGGCCAACAGTTCGATGTCCGGCGTCAACCGTACCGCGACCATGTCCTTCTGCAAACGGCCCCCCACCCGGATGCCGGCATCGAACCCTTCGCCCGCGATGTCGCTCAGCCCGTCATCGATCACGATGTCGAGAACGACATCGGGATGCGCCCTGGCGAAACGCCCCAATCTCGGTGCGATCACTTTCTTCGCCGCCATGCTGAGCGTGTTGATCCGCAGGGTTCCCGCCGCACGTGCGCTTGTCCCGACGGCCTGTGCAACGGCTTCGTCCATGTCGCGGAGCATCGGCGCCATGCGCTCGTGCAGCCGCCGTCCCGGTTCGGTCGGCGAAACGCTACGCGTCGTGCGGTTCAACAGGCGAACGCCGAGCCGGGATTCCAGCTGGCGAATGATCTGGCTGAGCGCGGACCGGGAGAGTCCCAGGTGATCGGCAGCCCTGGAGAAGCTGGCCCGGTCGACGACGGCCACGAAGGCCTTGAGTTCGGCGAATTCAGTACCGCGCATTGTGCACTGATCTCTACATAGCCTGATCGGATAATAGGTCATTCTCTTATCTGTGAGAACGGCTCACCCTTGCTCTGCGGACCCAACCGGAGCATTGCCATGAAAGACCTCAATCTGCCCGAGCCGATCGCGGCCTATTTCGCTGCGGACAGCCAGGACGCCCAGGCCGTCGCCCGCTGCTTCACACGGGACGCGCGCGTCCTGGACGAAGGCAAGACCCATTCGGGCCTCGCCGCGATCGAAGCGTGGAAGACCGACTCATCCGCCCGGTACACCTATACCGCCAAGCCGCACACGCTTGAAAAGCAGGGTCGTACGTACGTCGTGACGGCCTGCGTCGCCGGCAATTTTCCCGGCAGCCCGGTGGACCTGCGATACGGCTTCACCCTGGAGCGCGGCAAGATCGCCACGCTGGAGATCGCGTCATGAGCTTCGACCTGCAACTGACGGGCAAGCGCGTCGTGGTGACCGGCGGCACGCGCGGCGTGGGCGCAGCCGTCGTCGAACTGCTGTCCCGGCTCGATGCACGTATCGTGGCGACAGCACGCTCACGGCCGGATCGACCCGTTGCCGATGTGCGCTACCTGGCCGCTGACCTACTGGCACCAGGCCTGCACGGCGAAGATGGGACGGGACGAAATGTCCGTCGTGAACGCAGACCTGCAGGTCTACGGCATCGACAGGCTGCGGATTGCCGATGCGTCGATCATGCCCGACGTCCCGAGCGGGAATACGATGGCGCCCTGTGTCGTCATCGGGGAGCGGGCGACGGAGATTATCAGGAAGGCGCACGGAATCTGACTGGGCATTCCGAAGCGTCCGCACCTGGCCGCCATGCGTCCCTTCTCAACGATCGGATACGCGGTCGACGAGCCACTCGACGATCGCATCGAATCTCTCTTGATCGAGGGCATGTCCGCGGTCGACGCGGAGCTCGGTGATGAAGTCGCCGGCGACCTTGGCCACGACCTGGTCCGCATCCCTCGAGTACTTGTCCTGGGCACCCGATACGACCATCGTCGGCCGAGGTCCTATGGCCGACAGCACATCGTGCGTGTCGATCCGGCGAGCGAGTCCGGGGACGGTCTCGAAGAGGGTGATCCCCGTGCGCTCCCGTCTGCGTGTCTCGAAGCTGCACACGGCACCGCTCACGCATGCGAACCTGCATCGGGCATCGAGCGCGGCGTGATAGAGCGTGGTGTAGCCGCCGTACGAGTGACCCGCCACGCCTGCGCGCCGCTCGTCTATGCCCGTGGCCTGGAGGAGAACGCTCAGGGCTCGCTGGGCGTCGTCGAGGCACTTCCTCATCAGCAGATCACCATCCAGCAACCGGTAGCTCATGGCGTTGTAATGCTGAAGCCAATCGTAGTAATCCGGCTCTACGCCCTGAACCGCGCCCCGTCGATCCTCGAACGTGATGGAGTCCGGGGCCAGGACCGACAGGCCCCTACGGGCGAGCGCCGGCCCGAAGGCCTGGAACGGGTCGCCCACATCGCCGGCGACCTCGCTCTTGCCGAAGTGGAACTCGCCATTGTGCTGGTGGAAGACGACCACTCCGCCGAGCGGATCGCGCGCCCTCGGCGTGAACAGGAAAGCCGGTATGAGATCGCCTTCGAGTCCCCGGTATTCGATCCTTTCGCGGACGTATCCGTCGGCTTCTCCGGCGTCGCCTCGCTCGAACGCCACCGGCACGGGGTCCGCAAGACCAAGGCGCTCGCGAAGCGTCTCAATGAGGTCGGTCATCATCGGCGGATGATAGCTCCCCGTCCGGGCGGCTCGTTGGCGGCCTGATGGAAAGCCCAGGGACTCTCGACTCGGCCGGTTCCGTTTCGCTGCGAGTCGCGTCGTGCATCGGGACGTCTGGTTCGGGAGCGGACTTCGGGTGTCAGGCGCTCAATCGCTTCGCCGGCGCCCGGAACAGGTACAAGCCTAGCCAATCGGGCCGGAAGCGTCCTTTGCCGTCTACGATCCCGTCCTGTTCGAACCCCAGGCGTCCCAGCAGCCAGGAAGGCCGCGCTGCCACGGGATTCATCACCGGGTTGCTGGTGAAGGCGAGTTCGTAGCCGGCGGCCCGGGTGCGTTCCAGCACCTTCTCGTCGTAGCGGCCGTGGGGGTACGACATGGTCGGCGGCGGCGCTGCGTCGAGATGGCCGCCGACAATGGCGCGGGCCGTGGCCAGTTCGGCCTCGAGGTCCTCGGCACAGGTCATCGGCGTATGGGTCTTGCCGTGGACGCCGATCGAGATGCCGCCTTCGGCCAATTCGCGAAGTTCGCCGCGGGTGACCATCTGGCGCACGCCGTCGTCCATGGCGGCGGCCAGGGGGGCAAGCACCGCGCTGCGCTGGGCGGTGTCGAGCGCCTCGAGCGCAGCGATGATCTTGCGCAGGCCGGCGAGCGTGTCGGGTGGTGCCGGCTCGAGCGGATGCCCGGCCTCGGCCAGTACCTGGGCAAGCGCCGGCACGCGCAGGGCGTTGCGGCGGTAGGCGGCGATCAGCCGTTCCTGGAAGAAGGGCTCGTCGCGGTCCACCACGTCGGCGACGGTGAACAGCAGTGCCGGCAGGCCGGCGGCGCGCAGGCGGGGCAGGGCGTGGGCGTGATTGTCGGCCCAGCCGTCGTCGAAAGTGATCAGCAGCGGGCGGTCGGGCAGTGGCGCGCCGTGGCGGCGGGCGGCCAGCACCTGGTCCACGGACACCACGTTGTAGTGGCGGCGGAAAAAGTCCAGGCAGCGTTCGAACAGGCCGGCTTCCAGGGTGTAGTCCGGGTCGCAGGCGGCCCAGCGCGGGTCGTCCTGCGTGAGTACGCGGTGGAACATGATCACCGTGAGCGCGCGGCGGTTGCGCAGGCGGTGGTACAGACCCAGCAGTCCGCTGCGATAGAGTGCGCGCTTGACCAGATCCCCTGCCATGCCCGACATGCGTCCTGAAACCTCCGTCATCATACCCACGTGGAACCGGCGCGACCTGGTCGTGCGGGCGATCGATTCGGTGTTGGCGCAGACGCGCGAGGTACAGGAGATCATCGTCGTCGACGACGGCTCCACCGACGACACAGGCGAGGTGCTTGCCCAACGCTACGGTAAACGCATCACGTACGCGGCGCAGGCCAACGCCGGGGTGTCGGCGGCGCGCAACCGCGGGCTGGCGATGGCGAGCGGTCGCTACCTGGCGCTGCTGGACAGCGACGACGTGTGGCTGCCGGAGAAGACCGCGCGGCAGGTCGGGTTCCTCGAAGCGCACCCGGACATCGGCCTGGTGTTGTGCGACGTGATGCGGATGGCACCGGACGGTTCGCTGATCGACGTGTTCGACCGGCGCCGGCAGATTCCCGAAGACGGCCCGGCGTTGCGCTGGGTGTTGCGCGATCCGGCGCTGGCGCCGCTGTCGGTGCTGATGCGGCGCGAGGTGTACGAGGATGTGGGCGGCTTCGACGAATCGCTGCGCACGGCCGAAGACCTGGATTTCCACCTGCGGGTGGCGGCTCGCTGGGGGATCGGCGTGGTGTCCGGCCCGCTGGCGCGGGCGCTGCGCGGGCACGACGGGCTGTCGGCGCTGGCCTCGACCGAGGACGACTACCTCGCGGTGATGGAGCGCGCGGCCGAGGCGGCGAAAGGCACTGTGCCGGAGGATGCGCGGCGGCAGGCGCTGGCCACGGCATACGTCAAGAATGCCGAGAGCTGTGTGTGGCGCGGACGGTATGGGCAGGCCTGGGAGCTGGGGCGGAAGGCCTGGGCGCTGGAGCCGGAGGGGGAACTGCGGCGACGGTTGCTGCGGTTGCCGATGATGGCGGGGAAGCGGGCGGTGCGGGCGATGTTGCCGCGGGCCGGTGAGGGGCGGTAGGCGGGGCGCATCGGGTTTTCCGGCTCGTCATGGGAGATTTCTCGCTGCGCTCGAAATGACAGGAGGCGACCCGCGTCAGGCGTCCTCACCGGGCAGTTCGCGGCCTTCGGCTTCGGCCTGCAGGGCGGCGCGGCGGATCTTGCCGGTGTTGGTCTTGGGCAGGGCGGCGCGGAACTCGATCAGGCGCGGGACCATGAAGTCCTCCAGCCGCGCGGCGCAGTGGGCGATGACGTCGCGCGGCGCGATCTGCATGCCGTCCGCGACCACCAGCAGCGCCTTGAGCGCGCGGCCCAGCACCTCGTCCGGCACGCCCACCACGGCCGCCTCGCGCACGCCGGGCAGGGCGTAGAGCACGTTCTCCACTTCCTTGGGGCTGACCTTCTCCCCGCGCGACTTGATGATGTCGTCCTTGCGGCCGACGAAGTACAGGAAGCCCTCGGCGTCCATGCGGAACAGGTCGCCGGTGTGCAGTACCTTTTCCCACGGGTAGCGGCCGGGCTTGAGCGCCTTGTCGGTGGCTTCGGGATTGCGCCAGTAGCCCTGCATCACATGGCCGCCGCGCACGACCAGTTCGCCCACCGTGTCCGGCGGCAGCGGCTGTCCGTCGTCGCCGGCCACCCAGACCTCGGTGTCGGGGATGGCGATGCCGACGCTGTCGGGGCGACGGTCGAGCTGCTCCGGCGGCAACCAGGTGCAGCGCTTGGACTCGGTCATGCCGTACATCGAATACACCCGCGCCCGCGGGAAGAGCTCGCGCAGCCGCGCGATGTGCGCCGGCGGCAGCGCCGCGGCGGTGTTGGTGAGGAAGCGCACCGAGGCCGCCCATTCGGGTTTGACGTTGCGCAGCTGCACGATCAGCGCGGCCATCGTCGGCACCAGCGGGAAGCCGGTGACGCGCTCGCTTTCCAGCAGCGGCAGGATCTTCTGCGGAAACGCGAAGGATTTCTCCAGCACCAGGGTCGCGCCCAGCTTCACGCACATCAGCAGCTGGTACAGGCCGTAGTCGAAGGCCAGGGGCAGCACGCTCAGCACCACGTCGTCCTGGGCCATGCGCAGGTAGGTGGTGATCGAGCCCGCGGCGTGCTCGATGTTCCGGTGCGTCATCATGACGCCCTTGGGCTCGCCAGTGGAGCCCGAGGTGTACACCAGCATCGCCAGGTCGATGTCGATGCCGCGCGGTGCTTCGGACAACGACGAGGGCAGGGCGATGAACGCGTCCCAGCCCGCCTCGTTGGCGGCCGCGTCGTCGGCGGCATCGACCACCACCACGCGCCGCACCGAGGGCGACCGCGCCAGCGCCGCGCGCGCCACCGGCAGCAGGCTGGCCTGGGTGATCAGCACCGCGGCCTCGCAGTCGCCGAGCACGTAGGCCAGCTTGTCGGTCTTGGTGGTGGGATTGATCACGCTGAAGACGCCGCCGGCGCGCAGCGTGCCGAAGATCCCGGCGGCGGTCTCGACGCGGTTGTCGAGGAACAGCACGCAGCGCTCGCCGTTGCCGAAACCGCCGGCGACCAGCGCCGAGGCGAAACGTTCGGCGGCGTCGGCCAGTTGCGCGTAGGAGACGCGGCGGCCGGCGCAGACCAGGGCGGTGTGCTGCGGGCGCTCGCCGGCGCGGGCGCGCAGGTGTGTCTCGTAACGCATCAGCCCGCCGCGGCGGCGGCGTCGAGCTTGGCGCCGACGTAGGCGACCAGGTTGGCGACGCTGTCGAGGTTCTCGGGCAATACCTCGTCGTCCTCGACCAGGAAGCCGAACT
Organism: Luteimonas saliphila; assembly: GCF_016774335.1. GTDB lineage: Bacteria > Pseudomonadota > Gammaproteobacteria > Xanthomonadales > Xanthomonadaceae > Luteimonas > Luteimonas saliphila. The sequence goes on from NZ_JAETWA010000014.1 coordinate 134,650, forward strand.
CCTGCTCCAGCCAGGTCACCAGCGTCAGCACGCCGATCGAATCGATGACGCCGCTCTCCAGCAGGCTCTCCGCGGCAGGCAACTGCTCGGGAACCTGGAAGGTGTCGTGGATGAACGCGCGGATGCGGGACTCGATGTGGTCCATGCTGGTCGGGATGCTCCGGGTGGGCGCGCGTTGCGTTTCCCTGCGCGTTCGGGTGCCCGGCGGCGCGCGGGCGGGATATCTTGCCAGACGAGCCCCCGGCCATGCAGGGCGCGAGGCCGCCGCGGCGTGGTAGAAGGCCGCGGGATCAGGCGACCTGGACGGCGTGCAGGGCGGCGAGGGGCGCGTCGACAGGCAGCGGCGCCGGCCGCGCGGCCGGTGACGGGCCCAGGTCCTCGCGTCCGGGAACCGGTGTGAGCGTGCCGATGCGACGCGCCGGGTTGCCGGCCACGATCGTGTACGGCGCTACGCGGCCGGATACGACCGAATGGGCGGCGACGATGCTGCCCTCGCCGATCTCCGTTCCCGGCAGCACCAGCACCTGGGTGCCGATCCAGACGTTGTCGTGGACGATGATCGGCTTGACGTCCGCCGGATCCGGCGGCGCGCCGGCCCGGCGCAGGGCGGGATCGGAGTGGTGGCCGCCGGCATCGCGGAACGACACCGAGCGGGCCACCTGCACGTGCGAGCCGAGCCGGATCTCGCGGCCGACGACGAAACTGACGTCGTGGGCGATGTCGCTGTGGTCGCCGATCGCCAGCCGCGGCCGTTCGACGAAGCGCGCGGCGAAGGTGATGTTGAGTTTGCCGCTGATGTGCACGTAATCGCCCAGCACCAGTTCGCCGCGACCGTGCACCCAGGGCACGTAGATGCCGGTGGTCACGCCGCGGCCGAAGCGGGTGCAGTACGCCTTGAGGAAGGGTTCGGCGACCAGAATCCGGCGCAGGAAGAACACCGCCGCGCGCAGCGCCAGGAAGATCGCCAGGTAGGGCCGGACGACGAGCCTCGGTGCCGGCAGGGTGAAGTGCCGCAACCGGGTGCGGATGCCGCGGAGGGTCCTGGCGGCCGGATGCGACGAACTGGCGGCCCAGTGCCTGATGGCAGCGGACCTGAGATTGGACAGTTGCATTTGGTGTATCCCCCTGAGGCTCCGAGAATAACCGGTATCCTCTCGCCGGGGAACATGCCAGCGTTCAGCGCACCCCGCGTCCGAACACCACGACCTCGAAGGTCTGGATCAGGATCAGCAGGTCGAACAGCAGGTTGTGGTTCTTCACGTAGAACAGGTCGTACTTGAGCTTCTCTTCGGCGTCCTGCTTAGAGGCGCCGTACGCGTAGCGCAGCTGTGCCCAGCCCGCGAGGCCGGGGCGCACGCAGTGGCGCAGGTTGTAGTAGCGCAGGTCCGCGTCGAGCTCGGAGACGAACTCGGGCCGCTCCGGGCGTGGGCCGACGATGCTCATGTCGCCACGTAGGATGTTCCACAGTTGCGGCAGTTCGTCCAGGCGGGTGCGGCGGATGATCCGGCCGACCCGGGTGATGCGGTCGTCGTTCTTGCCGGCCCAGCGCGCCTTGCCGTCCTGCTCCGCGTCCGTGCGCATGCTGCGGAACTTGATCAGCGAGAACACCGAGCCGAGCAGGCCCACGCGCTCCTGCCGGTACAGGATCGGCTGTCCTTTGCCCGATTCGATGCGGATCGCGAGCGCGACCAGCAGCAGCAACGGCCAGGTCAGCGCCAGCACCGCGAGCGAGGCGATGACGTCCATCGCCCGCTTGCTGAGCACGCGGCCGAGCGAGCTGTCGAAGCCGCCGGAAAACACCAGCCACGACGGATCGGTGAGCGAGAGCTTGATCTTCCCCGACTCGCGTTCGAAGAACGAGGCGAGATCCGTGACTTGGATGCCGATCTGCTTGCATTGCAGCAGATCGTGCATCGGCGGTCCGCCGCGGCGGTCGTCGGGTCCGAACACGATCTCGTCGATGCGGTTGAACAGCGCCCACTCCGCCAGCGGGGCGTCGATCGACAGCAGCTTGTCGGCGCCGACCCGGGAGGTCTCGTTGCCGCAGGGGACGTAGCCGACCACGCGGAACCTGCGCCGGTCGGAGTTGCGGCGCAGGCGCTGTTCGATCAGCGAGGCGCGCTCGCCGGAACCGAGCACGAGAACCCGCTGCTTCAGCGCTTCCACGTCGATCAGGCGCTGCGATGCGACGCGCAGGCCGGCGACGAAGACGAAGCCGAACGCCAGCGCCAGCGCCAGGATGCCGCGACCGAACTCCAGCGGGGGAAACAGGTAGAACACCGTGAGCAGCCCGAGCGAGCCGAGCATGAAGCCCACCGCCTGTCGCGACAGCGCCCCAGCCCACGTCTCGCGCAGGTGGGTCTGGTACAGCCCCATGGTGGTCATGCCCAGCACCATCATGGTGGCGAACAGCAGCGCGCGCACGCCCTGCAGCCACAGCGAGGTATAGGCGCTCAGCGGCTCGGGATCGCTGATGAAGCGTACGTAGACCGCCAGGAACGCGGCGCCCATCAGCAGCAGCACCTCCAGCAGGATCACGGCGGCGCGCCATCGCGAGGCGGTGCGCCGCATGAAGCGCGGCATCAGGCTGCTGCCCCTGCTGGCAGCCGTTGTCGGCACGGCATCGTCGAATTCAGCCTTGTTCATGCGCTTCGCCCCCTGGCAGCGCCCGCGTAAGGGTGCCTGCGCCTTGCGCGGCGCGGCACCCGCCAGCGACCTGTGTGGTTCCGTCTGCGGTGGCCGGGGTCCCGGCGGGCTGCGCAGGGGTCGCCTTCGCAGTCCGGAGTCCCTTCGGCTTGTCCTGACCTATGAGTACGCAATCGCGGCCGCGATGTGGACATCGCATGGCGGATCCGGTGCCTCCCGGACCCTGGGCAGTGGCCCGCATCCGTCGGATCGCGCACGCTGCGGCGGGCCGGCACGCCCCGCGGGCCGATCGCGGGCGAAGCGGACGCGCGGACCCGGCCCACATCGGCCTTCGGTCCCTTGCGGACGGCCCGCGCGCCGCGAGGTCCCGACCGACCGGCGCGCGGTCAGCCGTTCGGCGGCAGCAGGGGCGCCGAGCCGTTGCGGCGTCGGCCGACCTCTCCGCCGTAGGTCTGTTTCCAGTGGCGCATCAGCTCGCGCAGCGCCTGCGGCTGGTTGGTCGGGGTGGCTTCGCCGGCCTGGTTGCGGCTGTTCTCGCCATGGCAGCCGGCGCAGGTCCTGATCTCGCCGGCCTGCAGCGTGACCCAGACCCGCTCGCGCACGATCGGCTCGCCGGCCGGATCCAGCGTCTGCCAGCTGAGCGCGCGGTTCGCCGGCACGAACGCCGCGGTCGAGCCGTCGGCGGCGATCCTGACGCTGCCGGCCGGTCCATTGGCGTTGGGCAGGTTGCTCGGCACGTTCATCGGCTGCGCCACCGGGCGTCGGCCGCGGATGTTGTTGCCGTAGGCGCGCACCAGGTTGGCCTGCACGATCTGGTAGTGCGCGATGTCGTAGACCCGACCGCTGCCGCGGGTCTTGCGCACCCCGCCGGGCACCTGCAGGTTGAACGGCTGCTGGGTGTCGCCACGGTCGCGGCTGGTCTGGTTGCGGGTGACGATCAACGCCAGTCCGTTGGCCTGCAGCCAGCTGCGCAATGCGCCTTCACTGACGCCCTCCGCGGTGAGGACGGCGCGCTCCGGCGCCCCGACCGCCGGATGCGAGGTCGCCGGCGGCGGCGTCCGCGCCACGACTTCGACCGGCTCGAGTTCCCACAGGTAGCCACTGTAGCTGCGCGGCGACGGGTCGTCGGTCCACCACGACACCGTCTTCTGGATGCCGGGCGTCAACGCGTTGCCGGCGACGAACATGCCGGAGGCATCGACGTTCAATTGGTGCAGCCGCAGCCGGGACGAGGCGCCGAACGTGGCGTCGGGCGTGTAGCTGGCCACCATGTCACCCGAGCTCAGCGGCAGCGGATTGCGGAAACGGCCGCCCGGCAGGCCGCCGCTGCCGGGAGCGGGACTGGCATCGGTGATCACCATCTGCTCCGCGTTGAGCGTCGGTGCGCCGGTGATCCGGACGATCTGGTTGGTCGAGCCTTCGGCGAACTCGCGGGCCGATATCCCGTAGTAGGTGCCGCGCGCCACCGGATTCTCGCGGATATGGAAGATGCCGCCGTCCATCCGGATGTGCTTGCGGTTGGCGAAGTTCGACTGGTTGACGTTGTCCGACAGCGCGTTGTCGTCCATGAACGCGCGCGGCAGGTAGCCGTAGTCGCCGACCAGCTCCTGGCGGCCGATGTGGTTGAGGGTGAGTTCGTCGGTCCCATCCTGGTTCATCTGCCAGGGCGTGAACAGGTTGTAGGTGTGCGCGCCGACCCGCCCATAGGATGTCGTGGTCTCCTGCCTGCGCTCGGGGAAGGTGTCGCGGACCAGGCCCACGCGGGTCGCGTTGGCCGCTTCGCTGGAGTAGTTGAACGGGTCGAAGGTGTATCCGAGATAGATCGACCCGTCCTGCTGCTGGTCGTGCTGCAGGTGATCCCATCGGGTGAAGATGACCCGGCCGTAGCTGTCGACGGTCGGGCTGAACGCGCCGCTCGGGGAATGGTTGAGGAGGGCGACGCTGCCGGTGGCCACGTTGAGCCGGAAGATGCCGGTCACCGTCGGCGTGCTCTCGTATTCGTCCAGGTTCGGGTAGAGGTGCGCCTCGCCGCGGCGCGGGCTGTCGGACGTGAACAGGATGTCGCCGTTGCTCGTGTAGAGCGGCGAGACGTTGTTGTAGTTCGCCGGCTGGCCGGGCACCCGGGTGATGCGCGCGGTCTCGCCGCGGGCGAGGCCGGTCACCTCGTACAGCTGCCACTTGGCGTTGGTCGACCCGTAGCGCTGCAGCGGCGCGCCGACGACCATGCTGAAGATCGCCCGGGTGCCGTTCCAGTGCACGGTCGGCTCGCGCACGGCGATGGCGTTCGCACCCTGCAGGCCGTCCATGCCGTAGCCGGCTTCGCGGGTCAGGTTGCGCAGGGTGCCGTCGGCGTAGCGGATCATCAGGTCGCCGCCGCGCAGCGAGGCGCCCATGCCCGGCTGGTGGTTGGCGAACGTGGACAGCCGGGAAGCGAACGGGTCGCCCCCGGGCGTGGGCACCTGGGTGACGAACAGGATGGGGTTGGTGATGGCCTTGGCGATTCCCTGCGCCGCGCTGGCCTGGCGCCCGGGTGGGGCCTGGAGCGTGATGTCCTGGACATCCGCATCCGCGGTCTTGTCGTCGGACGGGACCACCACGGCCTGCTCTAGCGAACAGCCGGCCAGGGCCGTCGAAAGGCCGGCCAGCACCGGCAGGAGGGAAGCCCGGAAAACGTGTCTCATGGGGAAGGTGACCTGCCGGTAAGGGTGTGGAGTCGCTCGAACGGTGGGTCCTTCGGCGGCTTCCCTGTCCGCCAGGCCGCAGGCAACCCCGCCCCGCCCCCCGTCAACGGGCGTGGCCGTGGTTCCCGATCGATCTTGTCTTCCCCCCTGAGAAGACGAGCGATCATAGGCGCCCGGTCCGCCGTTCAGCGAAATAAACGCTGAACGCGGAGCAGGGTCAAGGAATCGGCAAGAAACCGACGGCGCGGCGGAAAAGCCGACGGATCCCGTCGGATGGGTCACATTTCGCGTGCGACGCGGTTCCGCGTCGTGCGCCGGCTACCGGTTGCGGTAGGTCACGGTGAGGTACCAGACGTTCTGGCGGCTGTCGCCGAACAGGCCCTCGTCGTCGCGCCGGTAGTGGACGTAGTCCAGGGCGCTGCTCCAGTGGCGGGACCAGGTCTTGGACAGTCCAAGGCCGAAGCGCTTGTCCTCGGTGCGCGTGCCGAGGTCGGTGAAGCTCGAACGCGCCACGTCGGCGAACGTGTGCAGGTCCCAGGTCTGGGACAGGCGGTAGGACAACTGCATCACCACCCCGCGTCGGGTCTCGTCGAACGCCGCCGAGTCGATGAAGTCGACCCGCTCGTAGTAGGGACCGACGGTGAACCCGAGCCGCTCGTGGCGGTAGGCGTAGGTGAGTTCGACCCGGTCCTCCTCGTAGACCGACGCATCGACCACCGAGGACACCGAGGACAGGCTGGCGGGGACCTCGGTCACCGCGCCGATGCCCGCGAGCGCGGAGTCGGACGAGTCCGTCAACTGGTGGGCGAGCGCGAGCGATAGCGCGTTGCGCGGGCTGAGAGTCCACTCGACCTGGCCGCGGAGCATCGGCTGGGAGGCGGAGGTGCCGTCGGCATAGTCCACCCAGGTGTAGCCGGCGTCGAAACCGAAGCCGAGACGGACGAGCTGCTTCTGGTAGCGCACGTAGCCGTCGTATCGGCGATAGTCGCGGGCGGTCAGGTCGTTGTCGAAATCCACGTCCTGGCCGCGCAGGCTCAGCGTCACGCTGCTGGTCTGGTCGAGGGTGCGGATGGCGTGCACCGCCGCGCTGACCCGCTGCGACTCGAACTCGTCCGCTTCCTCGGCGCTGCTGTCGATCCAGCGCAGCTCGGCCCGGCCGCGCACGCCCTGGCTCCAGTTGAAATGCAGGTTCGGCCCCAGCGACAGCACGTTCACCCGCTGGCGGTTGTCGACCGAGTCGGGTGCGAACCGGTCGATCGGCCGCATTTCCAGGCTGTCCTCGATCGTGAAGCTCAGCGTCTCGGGGACGATGAACCAGTTCAGCCTGCCCGACAGGCTGGTCTCCAACGCGTTGGATTGCGGGCCGTCCACGTAGTTCCAGTAGTCGAAGCGGCCGCCGACGTTGGCCTGCACCGTCGAGGTCTCTTCGGCCACCACGAAGCCGAACCCGGCCCGCAGCGCGCTGGAATCGGTGGGGTCGGTGGACGACATCAGCACGTTGTCGTTGCGCTCGACGCCGACGTCCACCGCATAGTCGATGCGGACCGCATGCGCGTGCATCGGCGCCACGGCCAGGACCGCGACGTACACGGCCGGGAGGCCCTTCCTGCGGTTTCTCATGGTGGTGCCCTCAGTCGTCCGCGGCCGGTCAGTAGATGTTGTTGAACACGACGCCGGCGAGCTTGTCCGGGTCGAAGCTCGCGGCAGCCTCGTCGATGCGGTCGACCGTGGCCTGTCCGTAGCCGGCGACGACCACGATCAGGTCCGCCAGGTCGGACAGGATCCTCGCGTCGGGGGAATTGAGCACCGGCGGACTGTCGAGGATCAGGTAGCGATTGGCGTGGGTGCCGCGCAGCGAATCGATCATCATGCGCATGCGGCTGGAGCTGAAGTACTCGCCCGTGGTCTCGCGCGAGGTGCCGCTCGGGATCAGCTTCAGCCGCGGCAGCCCGGTGTCGTACTGGATCGCGGACAGGTCGGTGACGCTGCCATCGAGGTAGTCCATGATCCCGCCGTCGGCGACGTCGACGGCGAGCGCCGCGTCCTGCGCGGGATGCAGGGCGTCGCAGTCCACCAGCAGCGCGGTCTTGGTCTCGTCGAACGCGAATGCGGCGGCGAGGTTGCGGGCGACGAAGCTGCCGCCGCATCCCTGCTGCACGGGTGCGACCAGGGTGATGAAGTTGCGTTCCTGCCCGAGCGCCAGCAGCCTGGTCCGCAGCCCGCGGAAGGCATCGGCCTGCGCGCGCACCGAATCGTTGCGATGGATCAGCTTGCGCTCTTCGAGTGCGCGCGGCGTCAACGGATGCAGGACTCCGTCGGCGCGGGTGATCGAACGGGACCCCGCGCCGTCCCCGGTCGGAGGGTTCAGCGCATCACGACGTACATTCACGATCTGCTCCATGGCATCAGTCTTGTTGGCCGGCTTCGGACTCAGCCGTTGGACAGGTTGTAGGCGTACGTGCCGGCGTACAGCAGCAATACGGCGAGCACCAGCGCGGTGCCGATGGCCATGTTGACGAACTGCCTGCGGCGCTCGCGTGGCGACGGGTAGGCGGGGATCGTGGCCAGCAGCGGATAGCGGCTCTTGACCTCGATCAGTTGTGGGCTGCGCACGCGCGGGTCGAAGCGGACCAGCAACCAGAGCAGGCCGAGCGGGATCCCGATCGCCGCCAGCAGGCCGACGGCCGCGATGTGCATGAAACGCAGGCCGGTGGGACGCAGCGGCATCGTCGCCGGATCCTGCACGCGCAGGGTCAGGCCGCGGTTCTCCTGGTCGAGCCCCATCGACACGCGGGCGTTCTCGCGCCGGCGCAGCAGGTCCTGGTAGATCTCGCGGTTGACCTCGTAGTCGCGGGTCAGCTCGGCGAGCACGCTTTCCGACGCGGCGATCCGGCGGCTGCGGTCGAGTTCGCCGTTGAGCAGGCTTTCGGCGACGCCCATCCGCGAACTCGTCGCCGCGACCTCGCGCCGGGCCTGCGCCAGCTGGCTGCGCAGTTCCTGGTACAGCGGGTTGAGCCGCGAGTCCTCGGAACCGGTGTCCGACTGGCCGGACGCGGCGCGGTTGCGTTCCTGTTCCAGCTGGCGCTGGATGTCCTCCATCTGGTGTCGTACGCGGACGACGTCGGGATGCCGGTCGGTGAAGGTCAGCAGCAGCCGGTCGAGCTCGGCCTGCAGTTCGATCAGCTGGGTCCGGTACATCGTCTCGCGGGTCTGCACCGAGGTCACCGCGGACTCGCCGGACAGCTGCGACGCGATCGAGCTTTCGCGCGACTGCTGTTCGAGCAGAGACATGCGCGTCTGCTCCACCTGCGAGCGCAGCGCCGAGATCCGCGAGTGCACGTCGGTCGCGCTGCCGGGCTGGGCATCGGCGTTGCGCGAGCGGTACGCCTGCAGGTTGTTCTCGGCATCGATGAGCTTGCGGTGGTACGCCTGCACCTGCTTGTCGATGAACTCGTAGGCTTCCCGGCTCTCGCGGCTCTTGGTCGCCAGCGTCTCGCTGATGAACAGCGCGCCCATCGTGTCGGTGATGCGGTAGGCGCGTTCGGGATCGCTGTCGCGATAGGTGATCTGGACGATGTCCGCGCGCGGGCTGGTGACCAGGGTGCGCCCCTGGATCTCCTCCATCAGGCGGTCCTTCTGCAGGGGGCTGAGGTTGTCCGCGTCCCAGCCGCCGGTATCGACGATTTCCGTCAGGACCTTGCGGCCGTAGACGATCTGACGGGCCATGCCGGCGCGATCGGTCACGCCGGTGGGTACGGCGCGGCCCTCGAGCAGCGGCTGGATGATGTCGCTTTCCTGCGCGAGGATGGTGACCGAAACCTCGTAGCTCCTGCCGACCACGAACATGCCGATCACGAAGGTGAGCGCCGCGACCGCCGCGAAGAGGGTGGTCAGGACCACGATCCGCCGCCGGCCTTCCTTGAGGACCAGCTTGGCGTATTCGATCGGGGAGGTCTCGGGCTTCGCGGCCGCGCTCGCGGCCGAACGCTGGGGTACGGGTAGCGTGTTCGACTGCATCAGAACGCCCGCTCCGGCACGGTGATGACGTCGCCCGGTGCGACCGTGAAATTGGTCGACAGGTCGCCGCGGTTGATGATCTTGTCCAGGCGGATGGCGTAGCTGGCGGTCTCGCTCTCGGTCTTGCGGTACAGGCTGGAGCGGTCCGGCGCGGCGAATTCGTTGACGCCGCCGGCGGCGAGCACGGCGTCGAGCACGGTCATGCCCTGGCGGTAGGGGATCGAGATCGGCTGCCGCACGGCGCCGGTCACGCGCACGCGGGAGAGATACTCGTGGCTGCGCAGGTCGGTCAGGATCACCGCGACCTGCGGGTCGCGCACATAGGTGGAGAGTTTTTCCTGGATGTCGGCCGCGACCTCGCTCGGCGTGCGCCCACCGGCCATCACGTCGCCGATCAGCGGCACCGAGATCTTGCCGTCGGGGCGCACGGGCACGTTGATGCCGAGCTCCGGGTTGCGCCAGACGGTGACCTGGACGACGTCGTCGACGCCGATGGCGTAGTCCTCCACCGGCCCCTGTTGCGGGGTGGGTGGCGCCTCGGCCAGTCCGCCGCCGCTGGCGCATGCCGCCAGCGTGACGACCAGCAACACCGCGATCAATTGCCTGAACATGCGCATCTTGGGATCCCCGTCCGTTTTCCGATGCCATGAATAACGCGGAAAGGCCGCAACATCGGTCACGGCGCGGACGGCGCGTTTCAGACCCCGTAGTAGGCCCGGTACCACTCGACGAATCGGGTCACGCCGGTCTCGATCGGGGTCGAGGGCGAATAGCCGGTGTCGCGCTGCAGGTCGGAGACGTCGGCGCAGGTGTCGGCCACGTCCCCGGGCTGCATCGGCAGCAGGTTGCGCTCGGCCTTGCGGCCCAGGCACTCCTCGAGCACCTCGATGTAGCGCAGCAGCTGCACCGGGCTGTGGTTGCCGATGTTGTAGACCCGGTACGGCGCACTGGACGATCCGGGGTTCGGCAGCAGCGGATCGTAGTCCGGGTCCGGGCCCGGCACGCGGTCGAGGGTGCGGATCACGCCCTCGACGATGTCGTCGACATAAGTGAAGTCGCGGGTGTGGCGGCCGTGGTTGAAGACGTCGATCGGCCTGCCTTCGAGGATGTTCTTCGTGAACAGGAACAGCGCCATGTCCGGCCGGCCCCAGGGGCCGTAGACGGTGAAGAAGCGCAGGCCGGTGGTCGGCAGGTCGAACAGGTGGCTGTAGGTATGCGCCATCAGCTCGTTGGCTTTCTTGGTCGCCGCGTACAGGCTCACCGGATGGTCGACGCTGTCGGCGACCGCGAACGGCAGCTTGCGGTTGGCGCCGTAGACCGAGCTCGACGAGGCGTATACCAGGTGTCCGACGCCGCCGTGGCGGCAGGCCTCGAGGACGTTGGTGAAGCCGACGATGTTGCTGTCGATGTAGGCCTGCGGGTTCTCCAGCGAATAGCGCACCCCGGCCTGAGCGGCGAGGTTGACCACGCGCTGCGGCCGGAAGTTGGCGAACGCGCGATCCAGCGTGCCGCGTTCCTCCAGCCCGCCCTTGACGAAGGAGAAGCCCGGCAACGGCAGCAGGCGCTCGAGGCGCGCCTGCTTCAGGGTCGGGTCGTAATAGGGATTGAGGTCGTCGTAGCCCAGGACCTCGTCGCCGCGCTCGACCAGGCGGTGGCTGAGGTGGGAGCCGATGAAGCCGGCAGCGCCGGTGACGAGGATGCGCATTCCGATGTCCGGCCCGGGCTCAGAGGCAACCGTCGACGCGGTCGCGCGGCAGTGCGCGCTTGACGTCGAACAGCACCGCGTCGGGCTTGCCGAAGGCGCGTACGCCGTCGGCGCCGAGGGCGGCGAACTCGCGATGCGCGACCGCGAGGATCACCGCGTCGTAGTGCCCGGCCTGCGGCTCGGCGACCATCGCGATGCCGTATTCGTGCTGGGCCTGGGGCGCCGAGACCCAGGGATCGTGCACGTCGATGTCGACGTTGTAGGTGCGCAGTTCGTCGATGATGTCGGTGACGCGGGTGTTGCGCAGGTCCGGGCAGTTCTCCTTGAACGCCAGCCCCAGGATCAGCACCTTCGCGTTCGCGGTCCGCAGGCCGCGCTGCTGCATCAGCTTGACCAGGCGCTGGGCGACGTGGCTGCCCATGCTGTCGTTGATCCGGCGTCCGGCGAGGATCACCTCGGGGTGGTAGCCGATCTGCTGCGCCTTGTGGGTCAGGTAGTAAGGATCCACGCCGATGCAGTGGCCGCCGACCAGCCCGGGGCGGAACGGCAGGAAGTTCCATTTGGTGCCGGCGGCCTCGAGCACCTCGTGGGTGTCGATGCCCATCCGGCCGAAGATCAGCGCCAGTTCGTTGATCAGGGCGATGTTGACGTCGCGCTGGGTATTCTCGATCACCTTCGCCGCCTCGGCGACGCGGATGCTCGAGGCCTTGTGGGTGCCGGCGGTGATGATGCTGGCGTACAGCGCGTCGACGAAGTCGGCCGCCTTGGGCGTGGAGCCGGAGGTCACCTTCAGGATCGTCTCCAGCCGGTGCTCCTTGTCGCCCGGGTTGATGCGCTCGGGGCTGTAGCCGGCATGGAAGTCCTGGTTGAACACGAGGCCCGACTCGCGCTCGATGATCGGCACGCAGACCTCCTCGGTCGCGCCGGGATAGACCGTGGATTCGAAGATCGCCACGCCGCCGCGCGAGATCGCCCGGCCCACCGTCCGGCTGGCCGATTCCAGCGGGCGCAGGTCGGGGCGCTTGTACTCGTCGATCGGGGTGGGCACGGTGACGATGAAGACGTTGCAGCCCGCCAGCTCGGCCGGATCGGACGAGAAGCTCAGCCGGAGCGAGGCCTTCAGTTCCTCTTCCGTCATCTCCAGGGTGTGGTCGCGGTGCTGGCGCAGTTCATCGATGCGGGCGGTGTCGATGTCGAAGCCCAGCGTCGGGTAGCTGCGGCCGAACGCGGCCGCCAGCGGAAGTCCCACGTAGCCGAGCCCGATGATGGCGATGCGGATGTCGTTGCGGTCGGGCAGGGGAGCGGTCATCCGGGCCATGGTCGGTTGGGTGGTCGGGTTGGATTCTAGCGGACCGCGCGCGGGCGATCGTCCTGACGGGCGACGGATCGTGCGCGTGCGACATGGCAGAACGCGGGATGCGGCCGGGACAGGCCACGCGCGCCTCGCGCCACCGTGTTGGATAATCGGCGCCACCGGCCTTCGGATCCTTCGGCATGCGCATCCTCGTTTTCGGCGGCACCGGGTACATCGGCAGCCATACCTGCGTGGAGCTGGTCGCGCGTGGTCACGACCTGGTGGTCGCCGACAATCTGAGCAACAGTTCGCCGCGCGTGCTGGAACGCCTGCAGGCCATCACCGGCGCGCCGGTCGCGTTCCGCAACGTCGACCTGCGCGATCGCGCGGCGACGCAAGGGCTGCTGTCGACCGGCGGTTTCGACGCGGTGGTGCACTTCGCCGCGCTCAAGTCGGTCGGCGAGTCCTGCCAGCGGCCGCTCGACTACTTCGACAACAACATCAGCGGCACCCTGAACCTGCTGCAGGCGATGCAAGGCGCCGGCGTGCGGCGCCTGGTGTTCAGTTCGTCGGCCACGGTCTACGGCGATCCCGACCGGGTGCCGGTCAACGAGGACGCGGCGCTGCGCGTGACCAATCCCTATGGCCGCACCAAGCTGGTGATGGAGCAGCTGATCGGGGATCTGTGCACCGCCGATCCCGGCTTCCAGGCGGGGGTCCTGCGCTACTTCAACCCCGCCGGCGCGCATGCCTCGGGCCTGATCGGCGAGGATCCGTCCGGCGTGCCCAACAACCTGATGCCCTACATCTGCCAGGTGGCGGTGGGCCGGCGCGAGAAGCTGAGCGTGTTCGGTGGCGACTGGCCGACGGTCGACGGCACCGGCGTGCGCGACTACATCCACGTGGTCGACCTGGCGCGCGCGCACGCCGACGCGCTGGACACGCTCGAACGCACCGGCACGGGCTTCACCGTCAACCTCGGCACCGGTACCGGGGTGAGCGTGCTGCAACTGGTGCAGGCCTTCGAGCGCGCCTCGGGGCGGCCGGTGCCCTACGAGATCGTCGACCGCCGCGCCGGCGACGTCGCCGAGGTCTACGCCGACCCGACATTGGCGCAGGCGCTGCTGGGCTGGCGCGCGCAGCTCGACGTCGATGCGATGTGCCGCGATGCCTGGCGCTGGCAGTCGATGAATCCCGGCGGCTACGCCGACCCGTCCTGAGCGAGCAGCCAGTCGGCGACCGCGTCGGGCGCCTTCATCCAGGCGTAGTGGTCGGCGCGGGTCCGCGCGGCGCGTTCGTCGAAACACACGGCCTGCACGTCGGTGGCGGGGAGCTTGCCGAGCAGGAAGTCGAGCGAGGAAGGCGGCGCCATCCAGTCCTGCGACAGCACCAGCGCGCGCACCGGCTGGGTCAGCCGGGCCATGCCGGCTTCGGGATCCTGCGCCAGGCCATCGACCGTGTAGCGGCCGCTCAGCGCGGTGCGTGCCCAGTCGTGGATCAGGCGGGCGGCCTCGTTGCCGCCGAAGCCGATCCGGCGTCCCGGCAGGAAGCCGCGCACGCCGGCCAGCCACGGCAGGAACCGGTAGGCGAGCGGCAGTCCCGCCTTGATCGGCATGGGGTATGCGCGCCAGTAGGGCGCGCCGCTGGCCACCAGCCACAGCGCGTCGGCACACGTGGGCGCCAGCGCGAGCCGGCAGCAGGCGAGCTGTCCGCCGAGGCTGTGGCCGCCCAGGACGCGCGGCAAGCCGCGGGGCAACACGCGATCGACAGCCGCCTGGCTGGCCGGAATGTCCTGCTCCAGCAATTCGCGGTAGCCCCAGTCCCGGCCGCGGCCTGCGCGCAGGTCGCTGGAGCCGTTGCCGCGCCATTCGTGCAGGAAAACCGCCACGCCGCGTCGCGCCAGTGCGTCGGCGAAGGCAACGTAGTGGCGCGCGGCCACGCCCAGCGCGGGCAGCCACAGCAAGGTCCGCGTCGGCGCCGCCGGCAGGCGCGCGAGCAGGCGCCAGGCGTGGCCATCGGCGGCGGTCGCTTCGTGTTCGGTTTCCGCGATGGCCGGCCTCATGCCGCCGGCGCCGCGCCGAAATGGTCGAGCACGTGCGCCTTGCCGCGACCCGGGCGATACCCCTGGCGCAGCGCACGCCCGACGTACGCCACGGCCGCCGCCGCGGCCTGCGCCATCGGCAGGCCCAGGCACAGCTGCGCGGCCACCGCCGAGGCGAGCGTGCAGCCGGTGCCGTGGCCCTCGAACGGCAGGCGTTCGTGGATGAAGGTGGCAGCGCCGGCGGCGTCGCGGTAGCGGTCGACCACTTGCGCCCCTTCGTCGAGGTGTCCGCCCTTGAGCAGCACCGCCCTGGCACCCATCGCCAGTAGCGCATCGAGCGCGCGTTCGGCGGCGGCCGCATCGGCGATCCGCAGGCCGGTCAGCAGTTCGGCTTCGGGCGTGTTCGGCGTCAGCAGGTCCGCGCGTGGGACCAGCCGCGTGCGCAGCGCGTCCAGCGCGTCCGTTTCGAGCAGCCGGGCGCCGGAGGTCGCGACCATGACCGGATCGAGCACGAGCAGTGTCGGCGGATGCGCCTCCAGCGCGTCGGCCACGGCGTGGATCACCGCGGCGTTGGCGAGCATGCCGAGCTTGACCGCGCCGATGTCGAAATCCTCGAAACAGGCGTCGACCTGCGCGCGCATGAACTCGACCGGCGGCACGTGCACCGCGGTCACGCCCCGCGTGTGCTGCGCGGTCAGCGCGGCGAGCGCCGACAGGCCGTGCACGCGGTGGGCGGCGAAGGTCCTGAGGTCGGCCTGGATGCCGGCGCCGCCGCCGGAATCGGAGCCGGCGATGGTCAGGGCGGACACGCGGGTCGCGGTGGAATCGGATGCCATTCGGGCATTGTGCCGTGGCTGTCGCGCCAGCGGGTGGATCACGGGCGTCGCTGCGGCGGAACCGGACGGCGAGCGCGCTCCGGTTTCACTTCGGGGTTGGTTCACGCGCCGCGATCATGCAGGATGTTGCAGGAAAGCACGCTCGGCCGGTGACGGGTCGCGCCGCGTGTGACGATTCCTCGGCGCGCCTGCTGCCGATCACTCGCTGCGTCCGGGCGCGGGCGGCCCCGCCTCCCGCTCCACGATCGACGCCGCGAGTTTCACCGCGCGGGCGAAGTCCGAAGCGAAATGCAGTTCGCCCGGCCCCTGCTCCAGGCGCATCTTCGCGATCACGCGGTTCGGCTGGTCCTGCAGGCCGGAAACGATCAGCGCGATGCCCTTGCGGTGGCAGCGCCCCGTCAGCGCCCTGAGCGCGTGCACCCCGCTGGCGTCGATCACCGGCACCAGCCGCATGCGCAGGATCAGCACCTTCGGCGGTTCGAAGAACTGGTCGAGCAGGGTGTCGAGCCGGTTGGCCGCGCCGAAGAACAGCGGTCCGCCGATCTGATAGGCCTCCACGCCATCGGGCAACTGCGCGCGTTGCCCGAGGTCGGTCTCGCCGGCGTGCGGTTTTTCGTCGCCGCTTTCGTCCAGGGAGGTGCGCACGCCCGAACTGGCCTCCACCGACTCGGCCATGCGGAACATGAAGACGAACGCGGCGAGGACGACGCCGGCCTGGATGGCGATGGTCAGGTCGAGCAGCACGGTCAGGAAAAAGGTCAGCAGCAGCACGAGGCGGTCGCCCCATGGCGCGGACAGGGTGGTGCGGAAGTTCTCCACCTCGCTCATGTTCCAGGCCACCACCAGCAGCACCGCCGCGAGCGCGGCCAGGGGCACGTAGCGCATCAGCGGCGCCAGCAGCAGCATGAACAGCAGCAGGAAGACGGCGTGCAGCATGCCGGCGACCGGCGTGCGCCCGCCGGCGCGGACGTTGGTGGCGGTGCGCGCGAGCGCGCCGGTCGCCGGCAGCCCGCCGAACAGCGCCGAGCCCACGTTTGCCACGCCCTGCGCGACCAGCTCGCCGTTGGAGCGGTGGCGGCCGCCGGTCATGCCGTCGGCGACCACCGCCGAGAGCAGCGATTCGACGCCGGCGAGGAAGGCGATGGTGAGCGCGCTGGGCAGCAACTCGAGGGTGCGATCGAACGGAATGCGGGGAAACTCGAAGCGTGGCAGCGTGGCCGGCAACTCGCCGAAGCGCGTGCCGATGGTGTCGGCCGGCAGCGCCAGCAGCGTGGTGGCCAGGGTGCTGGCCGCCAGTGCGATCAGGAAACCCGGCCATTTCGGCCGCCAGCGCCGCAGGCCGACGATCACCGCCAGTCCGAGCACGGTCATCGCCAGCGCTGCCGGCTGCAGCGTGCCCAGGCGCTCGCCGTAGGCGCTCCAGCGTTCGAGGAACTCCGCGGGCACCTGGTCCATCTCCAGACCGAGCGCGTCCTTGACCTGGCTGGAGAAGATGCTCACCGCGATCCCCGCGGTGAAACCGGTGATCACCGGTTGCGGCATGTACCGCATCAGCGTGCCGAGGCGCAGCAGCCCGGCCGCGATCAGGATCAGCCCGGCCAGCAGCGTGCACAGGATGAGCCCGCCGGCACCGTGCTGCTGGAGCACGACGAACACCACAGGAATGAACGCGGCGGTCGGCCCGCCGATCTGGACCCGCGAACCGCCGAGCGCGGAGATCAGGAAGCCGGCGACGATCGCCGTGTGCAGTCCTGTCTCGGGCGTGCTGCCGGATGCGATCGCCAGCGCCATCGCCAGCGGCAGCGCCACGATCGCCACGGTGAGCCCGGCGATCGCGTCGGCCCTGAGCGCCTGCAGGCCATAGCCCTCGCGAAGCACGCTGACCAGCTTCGGTTCGAACAGGCGCAGGAACTCGCGGTGGTCGAAGCGCGCCATCGGCTCAGTCTTCCGGGGGTTCCTTCAGGCGCACGCCGCGGCCGCGGCCACGGCTGGGCTGATCGTTGCCGATCAGCTCGATCCCCGCCGCGTCCAGCGCCTCGACCACCTTCATCAGCGTGCCGACCACGCCGCGCACGGTGCCGTCGCTGGCCTCCATGCGCTGGATCGTGGGCAGGGACACGCCGGCCAGTCCGGCCAGCTTGCGCTGGTCGATGCCGAGCAGGGCGCGGGCCGCGCGCATCTGTGGGGCTGTGATCATGGTGGGATCCGACGAAGGGTTTCATGATGCACGGTTACGGCCTCCATATGCAAGCATAAACTCCCAATGATGATGTTTAAAACATCATCATTGTTGCCGCGACCCAAGCCGTCCCAGGCGTCCCAGGGCGCCCAAGGCGTCCGCGGGGCGTCAGAAGTCGATCCGCATCACGTAGCGGCGTGGCGTCGGGTGCGAGACTTCGCGGAATCCCGCGCGCTGGAACGCGCCGTGTGCACCGACGTGCAGTTCCCCCCAGGCGATGTCGCCGCCACCGGTGGCCATCGGATAGCCCTCGAACGCGCGTGCGCCGCGCTCCCGCGCGTAGTCGACCGCCGCAGCCGTCAGTGCCCCGCTCACGCCCTGTCGGCGATGGCCCGCACGCACCGCGAAGCACACCACCGCCCAGATGCCCGGGTCGTCCCTGTCCTCGTCGCGGCCCGACCACGGCACCGGCGAATTGCGCAATGGGGCGAAGGCGCTGCGGGGCGCTAGCCGGCACCATCCCATCGGCCGGTCGTCGAGGTAGCCGATCAGCCCCGGCGCCGCGGCCTGCCGCCGGCCGACCTCCTTGCGCAGGAACGCCTCGCGCATTTCCGGGGGCATGTACCAGTATTCGCGCAGCGGCAGGATGGCGCGCTGGCACTGGCACTTCGCGGCTGCGCCGCGGCCGCCGAGGACCGCCTGCAGGTCGGCCCAGCGCGAGACGGTGGCGGGTTCGACGACGAGTGCGGGCATGGCGGCGCGGAACGCACGGGGACCGTCATCATGCCTGCGAAAACGCCGCCGGTGGCCGCAGGCCACGGCGCCACTGCGCAGTCCACCACGGCGTCGAGACTGCGGCGGCTATTCCAGCACCAGCTCGGCGCTGCCCGAGAACGTCTCCATCCGGATCTCGCCCGAGCCGCTGCCGAAGGTGTGCTCGAAGCTCGAGCCGGGACCGTACTTGGGTTTGTCGACCTGCACACCAGGCCCGCGCAGGTCGCCGCTGAAGCTCTCGGCGCGCACGCGCGCGGAGAGCGACTTCGGCAGCGCGATGCGGATGTCGCCGCTGACCGATTCGGCGCTGATCCGGCCGCCTTCGGCCAGGCCGCCGGTATAGCTGGCATCGCCCGAGACGCTGCTGGTGCTGAGCCGGCGGGTGGCTTCGCCGCGGGTGTCGATCTGGATGTCGCCCGACACCGTTTCGGCCGAGATCTCGCCGTCGATGCGGCCGCGCAGCGCGATGTTGCCGCTCACGCTCTCCAGGTCCAGCTTGCGGCTGTTGAGGTTGAGCCGCTGGTTGCCGCTGACGCTGTCGATGTTGACCTCGCGTGGAGCGCCGACCGCGACCACGTCGCCGCTGACGCTGTTGATCCCGAGCTCGCCGCCGGCGACGCCGGACACGTCGATGTCCACCGCGACGCCGTGGATCTCCAGGTCGACCTGGCGCGGCACGCTGAGCAGCAACGTGGTCGGCTCGGCGTTGCGTCCGTTGCGCGGGTAGCGCACCTTGACCTCGAGGCTCCTGCGGTCGCCCTCGATCTGCAGGCGTTCGACACCATCGCCGAGGCTGCCGGCGATGTGGACCTCGGGCCGGTCCCAGGCGCGCACTTCGATCCGGCCCTTCACGTTCGACACTTCCAGGCTGCCGCGCGGGTCGAGCGGCCGGGTCTCGTCGATCGGGGTGGCGGCGAATGCCGGGGCGATGGCCATGGCGCCCAGCAGGGCGGCGGTCAGGATCGGGAATTTCATCGGATGGCTCCTCGGGAACGTGGGGCGACGGGACCGGTGCTCAGGCCCGGCCAAGGCGTTGGGTCAGCGACAGGCGCTGGGCATAGATGCGTTGCAGCCGCTGCAGCAGGAAGACGGCATCGGGATCCTGCGCCAGCGCGTCGCGCACCGCCTCGGCGCTGGCGTCGAGGTGGAGCAGGGCGGCGGGTTCGGCCCTGGGTGGTCGCGCGGCGGACAATTCCAGCAGCGCGCCCTGGTATTCGCGGGCCATGGCGTCGGCTTCGAGCACCAGCGGCGCGGGCGTGGTGGCCGCTGGCACGTCCACCGCTGCCGGGACGACTTCGGGCGTATCGGGCCGCAACTGCCAGCCCAGGCCGATCGCCATCGCCAGCACCGCTGCCGTGGCCAGGGCGGACAGTGCCCGGGGCCGCATGCGCGCTGTCGGCGATCCGAGGCGATGCTGGGGTGCTTCGGCCAGGCGTTCGGCAATCCCGGGCCAGAGCTCGCGCGCTGGCGGCATGTCCGTCCGCAGGCCGCGCAGTTGCAGGCGCAGCGCGGCGGGCAGGTCGGAACCGGAGGGGTCGTGGTTCATGCGGGGTCTCCCAGCTTCGCGCGCAGCAGCCTGCGCGCACGGTGCAGTTGTGCCTTGGAACTGCCGACCGCCATCTCCAGCGTGTCGGCGATTTCCTCGTGTTTCCAGCCCTCGACGTCGTACAGCACCAGCACCGCGCGGGCGCGCGGCGGCAGGCTGGCCACCGCCTGCTCCAGGTCCATCGACAGCGCGGTGCCATGCCCGGCGGAATCGGCCGTGCCGATGCCGTCGATCGCGTCCTCGTCGTGGTCCATGGCGGGCGCGGCACGGCGGCTGCGCAGTTCCATCAGTGCGGTATTGGCCGCCAGCCGGTGCAGCCAGGTGCCGAAGGCGCTTTCGAAGCGGAACGTCGGCAACGCCTGCCAGGCACGGACGAAGGCCTCCTGGGTCAGGTCCTCGGCGCGACTGTGCTGGTGGCCCACCAGCCGCAGGATCACGCCGTGGACGCGGCCGGCATGCCGCCGGTACAGCGTCTCGAACGCGGCCACGTCGCCGCTGGCGGATGCCCGCGCCAGCGCGTGGTCCAGGTCGGTCGCGGAGCCCGCCACTTCCGGGGATGCACTCATCGTCGCCATCAGCATATCCACTCCGATGCGCGCGCGCGGGCCAGGGTTTAAAGCCGGTCTGGTCCGCACCGGACGGCGGCAAGCGCCGTGCCGCTCCCCGATCGGCCTGCCGGACCCGGACCTTTCGGGAGTCGATGGCGCGGGTCATCCACGCCGCTTGCTTCAATGCCGGATACGCCGGCTGGCGGGGCTGCGGATCCATCCGGGGACCTTGCAATCGGGCGCGCTGTTGTTATCGTGCAATCGATTGCATCCGTCCGGATCCACGTGTCTGTACCGGTTGGGAGGCCGGTGGAGAATGGGAATCTCGTCGAGCAGGCCGCATGCGGCCGGCGCGCGCACAGCGCGTCCCCAGGTCACCGCGATTCATGAACCTGTCCGTCCGCGGGTTGCTCCGGCTGCCGCGCGACGTATGTTCCATCCTTCGCCGACAGCGTCCCCAAGTAGCCGCGCATTTGTCGAGGCCGGACACTTTCGCGAACCGCCGCATGGGCGAACCGTGGGAGGCCTGACTTGAAGCACACATTCACCCGGCGCGACGCGCTGCGCGCCACGATGGTGGGCGGGCTGGGGCTGGCGGCGTCGGGCCTCGTCCCGGCGGCCGCTACCGCCGTCCGGCCGCTGAAGGGCAATCTGAAGCATTCCGTCGCGCGCTGGACGTTCGGGCAAACGCCGATCGCCGAGCTGTGCCGGACCGTGAAGCAGATCGGCTTTTCCGCCATCGACCTCGTCGGCCCGGACGACTGGCCCATCCTGAAGGCGCATGACGTGCACAGCTCGATGTGCAACGGCGCCGAACTCGGGCTGGAACGTGGATTTGCCGACACCCGCTTCCACGACGAGCTGGTGGCGCGCTACACCCGCCATATCGATCTGGTGGCCGATGCCGGGTACCGCAACCTGATCTGCTTTTCCGGCAACCGCAACGGGATGGACCCGGCCGAAGGCCTGGCCAATTCGGCGGCCGGCCTCAAGCGCATCCTCGGGCATGCGGAGAAGCGTGGCGTCGTACTGGTGATGGAACTGCTGAACTCGCGCGTCGACCACCCCGACTACCTGTGCGACCGCTCCGCCTGGGGCGTCGAACTGTGCGAGACGCTGGGCTCGGACCACTTCGGCCTGCTCTACGACATCTACCACATGCAGATCATGGAGGGCGACATCATCGCCACCATCCGTCGCCACCACCGGCACTTCCTGCATTACCACACCGCAGGGGTGCCCGGTCGGCACGAGATCGGCGAGGACCAGGAGCTGAACTACCCGGCCATCTGCCGCGCGATCCGCGACACCGGATTCGACGGGTACATCGCCCAGGAATTCATGCCGTCGGCGCCGGACCCGGTCGCCTCGCTGCGCGAGGCCATCCGCCTGTGCGACGTGTAACCCCCCGCCTCAACCAGGAACGCAGTCTCAATGGCGAACAATGATTACGACGCGATCGTCGTCGGCTCGGGCATCAGCGGCGGCTGGGCCGCCAAGGAACTGGCCGAGAAGGGACTCAAGGTGCTGATGCTCGAGCGCGGCCGCAACATCGAGCACATCAAGGACTACGTCAACGCGCACAACGAGGCCTGGGACTACCCGCATCGCAACGTGCCCACCCAGGCGATGAAGCAGGCGCACCCGGTCCTGCGCCGCGACTACCCGCTGTCCGAGAGTACCTACGGGATGTGGGCCGACGAGTCGGAATGCCCGTACACCGAAACCAAGCGCTTCGACTGGTTCCGCGGCTACCACGTCGGCGGCCGCTCGCTGATGTGGGGCCGGCAGAGCTACCGCTTCTCGCAGATGGATTTCGAGGCCAACGCGCGCGAGGGCATCGCCATCGACTGGCCGATCCGCTACGAGGACCTCGCGCCCTGGTACGACCACGTCGAGACGTTCGCCGGCATCGCCGGCACGGTCGAGGGCCTGGACGTGCTGCCCGATGGCAAGTTCCTGCCCCCGATCCCGCTGAACGTGGTCGAGAAGGACGTGGCCGCGCGCATCCGCAAGGCCTTCGGCGGCAGCCGCCACATGATCCACTCGCGCACCGCCAACATCACCGAACCGCGACCCGAACAGGGGCGGGCCAACTGCCAGTACCGCAACAAATGCATCCTGGGCTGCCCCTACGGCGCCTACTTCTCGACCCAGTCGGCCACCCTGCCGGCGGCGATGCAGACCGGCAACCTCACCCTGCGCCCGTTCTCGATCGTCCGGCAGGTGCTGTACGACAAGGATCGCAAGCGCGCGCGGGGCGTCGAGATCGTGGACGCCGAGACCGGCCAGACCTACGAGTACACGGCCAAGGTGATCTTCCTCAACGCCTCGGCGTTCAATTCGACCTGGGTGCTGATGAACTCGGCCACCGACGTGTGGGAAGGCGGGCTGGGTTCCTCATCCGGCGAGCTGGGCCACAACGTCATGGACCACCATTTCGAGGCCGGCGCCCAGGGCGTCGTCGACGGTTTCGAAGACAGGTACTACTCCGGACGCCGCCCCTGCGGCTTCTACATCCCCCGCTTCCGCAACGTCGGCGACGACCGCCGCGACTACCTGCGCGGGTTCGGCTACCAGGGGGGCGCGAGCCGCCAGGACTGGTCGCGCAGCGTCGCCGAAATGGGCATCGGCGCGGGCCTGAAACAGGCCGCGAGCGTGCCGGGCGACTGGAGCATCGGCATGACCGCATTCGGCGAGATGCTGCCTTACCACGACAACACCATCCGCCTCGACCACGGCACCAAGGACAAGTGGGGCCTGCCGGTGCTGGCGATGGACGTGTCGATCCGCGACAACGAGCGGGCCATGCGCAAGGACATGGCCGCCGATGCCGCCGAGATGCTGGAAGCGGCGGGCGTTCGCGACGTGCGGACCTACGAAGCCGAACCCGCGCCCGGCCGGGCGATCCACGAGATGGGCACCGCGCGCATGGGCCGCGACCCGAAGAGCTCGGTACTCAACGGACACAACCAGGTCTGGGACGCGCCCAACGTGTACGTGACCGACGGCGCCTGCATGACCTCGGCCAGCTGCGTCAATCCGTCGCTGACCTACATGGCACTGACCGCGCGCGCCGCCGACCATGCGGTGCGCGAACTCAAGGCGGGGAACCTGTGATGGATCGTCGCGAACTGCTGAAGATGATCGCGTCCGCCACCGGCGTGGCGATGGTCGGCGTGCCGGCCTTCGTCCTCGGGCAGGCGCCGGTTCCGCAGGCGGGCGCGGACTTCACCGCCGAAGACATCGCGTTGCTGGACGAGATCGCCGAGGCCATCATCCCGCGCACCGACACGCCCGGGGCGAAGGATGCGGAGGTGGGCGCGTTCATGGCGCGCTTCGTCACCGACTGCTACACCCCCGAGGACCAGGCCGCCTTCCGCGCTGGGCTGGCCGACCTGGACCGTCGTGCCGACGGAAGCTTCATGGCCTTGCCGCCCGCGGCCCGCCTGCAGATGCTCACCGCCCTGGACCGTGAGGCGGTGGAACAGGCGCGTCGGGCATGGGTGGCCGCCGACGGATCGGGCAGCGGGAGCGGGGTGCACCCCTTCACGATGATCAAGCAGCTGGTACTCTTCAGCTTCTTCACCTCCAAGGTGGGCGCCACCGAAGTGCTGCGCTACGACCCGGTGCCTGGGGGCTACGACGGCGACCTGCCCTACGAGCCGGGCACGCCGGCATGGGCGACACGATGATGCCCGGCCGCTGCCACCGCTCGCGGCGCGACCGCATGGCCGCACGCGCGCTCCTGCTGGCCGGCGGCGTGCTTGGCTGCGCCAACGCGCCGGCCCACGATCCCTCGGCCGATCCGGAGAAGACCGAAGCCTGGACCCCGGTGCCGGCGGTCGTGGCCACGCCCGTGGGCGCGGCGCCATCGGATGCGGTGGTGCTGTTCGACGGCAGCGGCCTGGGTGCGTGGGAGTCGGAGCAGGGCGGCGATGCGCCGTGGAAGGTGGCCGATGGCGTGCTCACCGTGGTACCCGGCAGCAAGGGCATCCGCACCCGCCAGCGCTTCTGCGACATCCAGCTGCACATCGAGTGGCGCAGCCCCGCGAAGACCAGCGGGTTCGACGGCCAGAACCGCGGCAACAGCGGCATCTTCCTGCAGGAGCGCTACGAACTGCAGGTGCTCGACAGCCACGACAACCCCACCTATCCCAACGGCCAGGCGGCCTCGATCTACAAGCAGGCCATCCCGCTGGTGAACGCCTCGCGCCCGCCGGGCGAGTGGCAGTCCTACGACGTGATCTGGAAGGCGCCGCGCTTTTCCGAAGGCGGTGGCCTGCTGTCGCCCGCGCGCATCACCGTGCTGCACAACGGCGTGCTGGTGCAGGACGACACGGTGATCGCCGGCACCACCGAATACCGCGGCCCACCGACCTACGCCCCGCACGGCTGTGCTCCGATCTATCTTCAGGACCACGACTCCGAGGTCAGCTTCCGCAACATCTGGGTGCGGGAACTCTAACTACGCGCGGGCGCCGGGTGCGATCCGGGCAGCATGCGGCGACCCGGGCACGGTCGCGCGCTGCCCGGGTGCCGGGCACGACGGTCAGCCCACGGGATACGCGAACTCGCTCAGCCCGAGGTCCGCCAGCACCGTCTCCAGATGACGGTAGGCCTCCGGCGTCGGCCCGGGGTAGTCCCCGGCGATCGCCACGTTGCCCATGTAGCCGATGTCTTCCATGCCGTCCGGCGTGCAGAAATAGGCGGCCAGGACCAGGTTGCGCAGCCGGACGAAGGCCTCGGCCATGCGCTGGAACTGCCGCGGGGTCTGGTCGTTGCGGTAGGCGATGTCGTCGATGATCGCCAGCTGCTGCGCCGTGGCCAGCGCCGTGAACGGCTGCGAGAAGCGCAAGGCGGCTTCGTCCTCGAGCCAGGCGAGGGCCGACAGCACGGTCAGCCGGTCCTGCTGCTGGTCGGGGTAGGGCGCACTCACCCATTCGTCGATCACCGTCGGCACCTGCACGGCGGACGCCGACGGCGACTTGCCTTCCGCCGGGACGATGATGTCCGACAGCAATGCCAGCAGCGACAGCTGGGCCGACGTCAACGTCAGCGGCCAGGGCGCTTCAGGCGGCGTGATCAGGTCCGGATCCTTGCCGTAACCGCTGGCCGTCACCGGCTGCAGGTCCAGCTCGGGCCAGTGTCCCGCATCCGCGAGGCCGTCGGTGGCATCTCCCGTCGATGGCGACCCGCAGGCGGACAGTGCAGGCAGCATGGCGCTTGCCGCCAGTGCGGCCAGCAGCTTGAGCGAATCGCGCCGGCTCAGCTTGTTCGCGTACGCAGGTGCGTCGCTGTCGGTTCGGGCGGCAATGCCCTGGTCGTCTGGGTTCCGCATCACAGCGCCCCCGCCTTGAGTTGGTCAGCCAGCCAGGCGCTGTTGCGCATCGCCAGCGTCATGATGGTCAGCGTGCAGTTCTTGTGCGGGTTGGAGGCGAACACGCCGCCGTCCATCACGAACAGGTTCGGGCAGTCCCAGGCCTGGCCCCACTGGTTGGTCACCGAGTCCTCGGGTGAGTCGCCCATCCGCGTGGTGCCCACCTCGTGGATGATCTCGCCGCCCTTCTTGATCGCCTCTTCCGCGGCAGGCAAGTCGCCGACGGTCGCGCCCATGGTTTCCAGGACGGCCTTCGCGGTCTTGAGGCCGTGCTCGACCTGCTTGAGTTCGTGCTCGGACCATTTCCAGTGGAAACGCGGCACCGGAATGCCCCACTTGTCCGTGACGCTCGGGTCGATGTCCATGTAGCAATCGTCGTTCGGCAGCATCTCGCCGCGGAGCGCAAAGTGCACGTAGGCGCCGTAATGCGCGCGCACCTGCTGCTTCAGTTCCGGTCCATAACCCTGCAGGTCGCCACTGACATAGGCGCCCGGTTCGCCAAAGCGCCCGCCCAGTTCGAAGTGGTACCCGCGCGGAAAATCCAGGTCACCGTTGGCCTGGGCCTCGTGCCCCCACCAGGGAATGAACAGGTGGTTGGCGGTGTGGCCATCCTCGTTGTAGCGCGGACGGTCCATCAGGGCCGGGACCAGCGCCGACAGGCCCGCGCCGGTCGAATCCATCAGGTTGCGGCCGACCTGGCCGCTGGAGTTGGCCAGTCCACCGGGGTGCCGGGCGCTTTTCGAGTTGAGCAGGATGCGCGCGGTCTCGCAGGCACTGGCGGCCAGCACCACCACCTTCGCGCCCACCTGCTGCTCGGTACCGGTGGTCTTGTCGATGTAGCTGACGCCCGTGACCCGCCCATCGGCATCGGTGGTCACGGTCTTGACCATCGCGTCGGTGACGACCCGCAGGTGGCCCGTGGCCTGCGCCATCGGCAGCAGCGAGGTGGTGGTTTGGAACGCGGCGCCGATCGAGCAGCCGTAACCGCAGGGCGTGGCCCAGAAGCAGGGCGCGCGCTGATCCAGCGCCCGGGTCAGCACGGCCCGGTGCATCGGCACTGCGCTGATGCCGTGCTTCTTCGCGGCGGCGGCGATCAGCAGCTCCGGGATCCGGGGCATGGGTGGCGGCTGCAGCACGCCGTCCGACGACGGCGGCATGTCGTCCAGGCCGGTATTGGTGCCGCACACGCCCACCAGGGCTTCGGTCTTGTCGTACCAGGGAGCGAGCTCGTCGTACTCGAACGGCCAGTCAGCGCCGAGGCCATCCCGGCTCTTGCCCTTGAAATCATGTTCGCTGAAACGCAGCGAATAGCGACCCCAGTGATTGGTGCGTCCGCCCAGCATGCGCGCGCGCCACCACAGGAACTCGGTGCCCTCGGCGGTGGTGTAGGGTTCGCCCGGCACCTGCCAGCCACCGTCCACGGTGGAATCGTAGAAACCGAAATCCTTGTCCGGCGTGGACGCACCCATCAGCGGCGCGTCGCCGTTGAGCCGGAACATCGGGGTTTCCGTGGTCGGGTCGTACTTGCGGCCGGCTTCCAGCAGCAGCACCTTGTGGCCCTGGCGGGTCAGCTCGTACGCGGCCATGGCGCCACCGGCGCCCGAGCCCACGACCAGCACGTGATGGGCGAAATCGTTCATCGCTTCAGTTCTTTGATCTTGAGGTTCTTGAACCACACCACGTCGCCGTGGTCCTGCAGGCCGATATGGCCGCTGCGGTTGGCGGCGAATCCCGCCCAGTCGGCGAACTTGCTGGCCGCCACCAGCCGCTTCCACTCCGCGCTGCCGATCTCCACCGATGCGGTCCGCACGCCGTTCTGCCAGATGGTCAGCTGTCCCTGGTCGAGCAGGATGCGCACCCGGTTCCACTCGCCGGCGATCCTGTGCGAGGCTTTGGGCGAGGCGATCATGTCGTACAGGGAGCCGGACAGATGCGTGTCCAGCTTGTTGTCGGGATGGCGCTCGTTGTCGAGGATCTGGATTTCCGGCGCGTGCGAGTAGATGTGCTCGCCGGTTTCATCCGCCAGGATGAAGATGCCGCTGTTGCCGACTTCCGAGATCTTCCAGTCCAGCCTGAGGTCGAAATCCTGGTGCCGGGCCCGGGTCACGATGTCGCCGCCGCCGGCAGCCGTCAGCTTGATGGCGCCATCCTCGATCACCCACTTCTCGCTCAGCCCCTCCTGCTTGAAGGTGCGCCACTGCGACAGGTCCTTGCCGTCGAACAGGAGTTGCCACCCCTCGGCCTGTTCCTGCCTGCTCAGCTGGTTGTCGGCGGGAAGGTGCTCGGCGAGGAAGGCCGCGCCCGTCCGCACGACGGCGGCAGCGTCGCGCGGAAGGTCGTGCTCGATGATGTACCACTGCACGCCGGCGTCCGCCGCGGCGGGAAGGATCGCATTCCAGTCGAGCACGCCCTGGCCCAAGGCGGTGAAGCCCTGTTCCTCCGTCGCCTCGCCCTCCGGCGCGTTGTCCTTGGCGTGGACCGCGTACACGCGCCCCGGGAACCTGCCGAGGAACGCCGCCGGATCGTGGCCGGCGCGCGCCACCCAGGCCAGGTCCAGCTCGACGGCAAGCGCCGGCCCCGCGGCTTCGAA
The DNA here is from genome assembly GCF_016774335.1 of Luteimonas saliphila. Taxonomy (GTDB): domain Bacteria; phylum Pseudomonadota; class Gammaproteobacteria; order Xanthomonadales; family Xanthomonadaceae; genus Luteimonas; species Luteimonas saliphila. Next base: position 162,887 of record NZ_JAETWA010000014.1, read on the forward strand.
CAGCAGCTCGAGCCCCGTCCTGCCGTCGAAGTCGACCAGCTCGAACTCGTGGTTGTGGTATGCCAGCCGCATGCCCATCGGCTGCAGGCGTGCGGCCAAGGCGCCCAGTTCGCGGCCCAGCGCGCGCCAGCCTTCGGCGTCGGTCGGGCGCTGGTCTTCCTGCAGCCAGGGCACCACCAGCATGGTGTTGCCGATGGCGCGGTGGGACGCCGCCATCTCGTCCAGGTCGCGTTGCAGGTCGGACAGCGCCACGTGGGCCGCGATCGGCTCGATCCCGTACTTGTCCAGGAGCCGTTTCAGCTCCGCGGCGGGGACATTCTGCGTGCCGACCGTCTCCACCGCGCGGACGCCGGCGTCGTGGACGATCTTCAGCTGGTCTTCGAGCGAGCCGGCGTTGCGCAGCGTGTACATCTGCACGGCGACGGGCTTGGCGGCGGCATCGCCCGGTTGCGCCCAGGCGGGCAGGGCGGTGCAGAGCGCGAGTGCCGCGGTCGCGATCGTGCGCAGGGTAAGGATCGTCATGGTGTCCTCCGGAGATTGTGGTAACGGCGAATGGAATCCGCCCCGCGCTTAAGGCAATACTGAAAAATTGTCATTTCGAGCGTAGCGAGAAATCTATGCCGTTCATTTCCCGAGATTGACCGGCTTCGCCGTTGTGAAGCTCTTCTCACTGCGTTCGGAACGACAAACCGGACTTTTTCAGCATTGCCTTGACGCGCTGCAGGCAAACGATACCGGCGCGGCCAGCGAGGGGTCCCGGCGCGCCGCGGGAACTCAGGCGATCGGCGTCCATGCGCGCGACCTGGCAGAAGCGATGACGCGATCGACGATGAGCGCCGAGCGCAGGCCGTCCTCGAACGTCGGCAGGCCCTCCGGGCGTTCGTCCGCGATCGCCCGGTAGGTGTCGGCCACGAACGCCTCGAAACAGTTGGCGTAGCCCTGCGCATGACCGGCTGGCAGCACCGACAGTCGCCGTTGCTCGGCGCTGCCGGCACCCGGGCCGCGCACGAAGACTTCCTCGCGCTGGTCCGGATAGCCCATCCACAGCCGCTCGCAGTCCTCCTGGTCGAACGCCACGCTGGCCTTCGCCCCGTCGATCTCGAACCACAGGCGGTTGCGGCGCCCGGCCGAGACCTGGCTGACGGTGACGGTCGCCAGCGTGCCGTCGCCGGTCCTGAACATGGCCGCGGCCACGTCCTCGCTGGACACCGCCTGGGTGTCGCCGCCGGCCGCGGGCGTGGTGAAGCTCTTGCCGGTGGCCACGCCGCGCTCGCCGATCACCGTCTCGAAAACGGCGCTGACTTCGGCGAAACGCTCGCCGCCGACCCATTCCACCAGGTCGCACCAGTGCGAGCCGATGTCGGCGAACACGCGCGATGCGCCGCCGAGCGCCGGGTCCACGCGCCAGTTGTTGCTGGCCGGATCCAGCAGCCAGTCCTGCAGGTAGCTGCCGTGGATCAGGCGCAGCGGGCCCAGTTCGCCCTGGGCGATGCGCGCACGCGCCTCGCGCACCACCGGGTGGTAGCGGTAGACGAAGGGCACCGTGGCCACCTGCCCGGTGGACGCGGCCAGCGCCGCCAGCGCACGCGCGTCTTCCAGGGTGGTGGCCAGCGGCTTCTCGCAGACCACGTGTTTGCCCGCTTCCAGCGCCGCCTGCGCCATCGATCGGTGCAGGTGGTTGGGCGTGCACACATGCACGACCTGCACCTGCGGATCGGCGATCACGTCCTCGATTCCGCCATAGCCCCGGGCCACGCCCCAGGCCTGCGCCACGTCCTGCGCACGCGCGGGCGAGGACGCGGCCACGCCGCGCACCGTGGCGCCGGCCAGCACCGCCGCGCGGCGATGCACCGCGCCGATCATCCCGGTGCCGACGATGGCAACTCCCAGCGTACCCATGGCGCGGCCCTCAGTGAGTGGGCGAAGCGGCAGGCGTCGCCGCCCGCCCTTCGCGGAACAGGAACAGGAAGGCCACCAGCACCACGAACGCGACCCCGGCCGGGAACAGCCAGATCCGCTCCCAGTCCGGGCCGGCCTCGGTGGTGTAGTACTCCACGACCGCGCCCGACAGGAAGGTGCCGATGAGCATGCCCACGCCGTAGGTGGCCAGGGTGATGAAGCCCTGCGCGCTGCTGCGGAATTTCTGCCCGGCGTGCGCGTCGGTGTAGATCTGGCCGGTGACGAAGAAGAAGTCGTAGCAGATGCCGTGCAGCACGATGCCGATCACCAGCAGCGCGAAGCCCGCGTCCGCGTCGCCGAAGGCGAACATCACGTAGCGCAGCACCCACGCGCCCATGCCCACCGCCAGCATCACCTTCACCCCCAGGCGCACGAACAGGAACGGCATGGCCAGCATCAGCAGCACTTCGGACACCTGGCCCAGCGACTGCAGCCCGGCCGCGCCGCGCACGCCCACGTCGTTGAGGAAGGGGTTGGTGAAGTTGTAGTAGAACGACAGCGGGATGCAGATCGCGATCGAGGCCAGGAAGAACACCAGGTAGGCGCGCGACTTGAGCAGGTGCAGCGCCGCATCCAGCCCGAGGATCTCGCCCAGCTTCGCACCCCGCTCGCGCGCCAGTGGCGGCGTGTGCGGCAGGGTCAGCGCGTATAGGCCCAGCACCGCGGACGCGATCGCGGCCATCTTGAAGGTCAGGTCCAGGCGCTGGGTCTGCTCCCAGCCCAGCCAGCCGATCAGCACGCCGGCGACGATCCAGCCGACGCTGCCGGCCACGCGCACCGGCGGGAACTGCTTCTCCGGCGACTGCATGTGCCGCATCGCGATGCTGGTGGCCAGCGCCAGGGTCGGCATGAACAGCAGCATGTAGCCGAAGACGAAGCCGGAGAACGCGTTGAAGCTGGTGGCCGTCGACGCCCCCCACATCAGCGCCGCGCCGGTCAGGTGCAGCAGGGCGAGGATGCGCTGCGCGGCGAAGTAGCGGTCGGCGATCAGCCCGACCAGGAACGGCGCGACGATCGCGCCGACGGACTGGCTGAGGAACGCGGTCGCCACCTGGCTGGCGCTGGCCTGCAGGGGGCCATTGACCAGGTACGTGCCCAGGGTCACGAACCAGGCGCCCCAGATGAAGAACTGCAGGAACATCATCACGCCAAGGCGCGACATCGTGGCCGTCATTGCATCCCCTCCCAGGGTGGTGCCCGCATCAAGCGGTATGGATTCAAAGCCCCAGCATGCCGCGCAGCGCCTTCGGGTCGGCGCCGCCATCGGCAAAGTCGTCGAACGCGCGTCCGGTCACGCGGATCAGGTGCTCGCGGATGAAGGCCGCGCCCTCGCGCGCGCCGTCCTCCGGGTGCTTCAGGCAGCACTCCCACTCCACGACCGCCCAGCCGGGGAAATCGTACTGGGCCAGCTTCGAGAAGATCGCCTTGAAGTCGACCTGCCCGTCTCCGAGCGAGCGGAACCGGCCCGGGCGGTCGATCCAGCCCTGGTAACCGCCATACACGCCGCTGCGCGCGTCGGCGCGGTACTCGGCGTCCTTGGCGTGGAACATGCCGATGCGCGCGTGGTAGCGGTCGATGAAGCCCAGGTAGTCCATCTGCTGCAGCAGCAGGTGGCTGGGGTCGTAGAGGATCTTCGCGCGCGGATGGTGGTCGACCGCGTCGAGGAAGCGCTCGAAGGTCGCGCCGTCGTGCAGGTCCTCGCCCGGATGGATCTCGTAGCACAGGTCCACGCCGCACTCGTCGAAGGCGTCGAGGATCGGGCGCCAGCGGCGGCCGAGTTCGGCGAAGGCCTCGTCCACCAGGCCGGGCGGGCGCTGTGGCCAGGGATAGAGGTACGGCCAGGCAAGTGCGCCGGAGAAGGTGGCGTGCGCGGTGAGCCCCAGGCGCTGGCTGGCCTGAGCCGCCAGGTTCAGCTGTTCCACCGCCCAGGCCTGCCGCGCGGCCGGGTTGCCGCGCCGGTCTTCCGGGGCGAACCCGTCGAAGAGGGCGTCGTAGGCCGGGTGCACGGCCACCAGCTGGCCCTGCAGGTGGGTGGACAGCTCGGTGATCCGGATGCCGTGGCCGGCCAGCATGCCGGCGAGGTCGTCGCAATAGGCCTGGCTCTCCGCGGCCTGGGCGAGATCGAAGATGTGCGGCGCGCTGGTCGGCACCTGCACGCCGCGATAGCCGAATCCGGCGGCCCACTGGGCCAGGGTGTCCAGGCGGTCGAACGGAGGCTCGTCGCCGATGAACTGGGCCAGGAACAGCGCCGGGCCCTGCAGTGTCCGCATGCCGAACCACCTGATGCAATCGATTGCATCCGATCCTAGCATGCGATGATCGGAGCACGCGTTGTGCACTGCATCGCGCGCATCCGGGGACGGGGACATGGCCACCATCTACGACATCGCCAGGTACGTCGGCGTCTCGGCGGGCACCGTGTCCCGCGCGCTCTCGCGGCCCGAGAAGGTCCTGCCTGACACGCGCAAGCGCATCGAGCAGGCCGCCGCCGCGCTGGGCTACGTCCCCAATGCGGTGGCCCGGACGCTCAGGACCCAGCGCAGCGCCAAGATCCTGATCACGGTGCCGGACATCGGCAACCCGTTCTTCGCCCAGGTCCTCAAGGGCGCGGAGGAGGCCGCACAGGCCGCGGGCTACGCGGTCCTGCTCGGCGATACCGAGCACCAGGCGGAGCGCGAGGAGCGCTACGCGCAGATGCTGCCGCGCAACCAGGCCGACGGCATGATCGTCCTCGGGCACCGGCTTCCGCCGACCGCGCGGGAGATCGTCCGGCAACTCGGCGCGACGGCGCCGGTGGTCAACGGCTGCGAGTTCGATCCGACGCTGGGGATTCCCAGCGTGCACATCGACAACGCGGCCGCGGCGCGCACGGCGATGGAGCACCTGTATGCGCTGGGGCACGCGCGGATCGCCGTGGTGGGTGGCCCGACCGACAACCCGCTGCATCGGCAGCGCCTGGAAGGGGCCATGGCCGCGGCCAGGGCGCACGGCCGTGTGGACCTGCTGACGACGGTGCCCGGCGACTTCTCGGTGGAGTCCGGCCACGCGGCCGCGACGCAGTTCCTGGCCCGGGCGCCTGCGCCCACCGCCGCGTTCTGTTTCAGCGACCAGATGGCGTTGGGCGTGCTCGCGGCGTGCAGGGACCTGGGCGTCCGCGTGCCGGAGGACTTTTCCGTGGTCGGTTTCGATGACCTGGCGTCCTCGCGCTACCTGAGCCCGCCGCTGACGACCATCAGCCAGCCCATGCGGGAGATCGGCGTCCGCGCGGCCAGGCTCCTGCTGGCCATCATCGAGGGGGTCGACGTGCCGCACCAGCAGACCCTCGACTTCAGCCTGATGCTGCGCGGGTCGACCGCCGCGCCACCGGAGCGGCGCCTCTGACGCGCTGTGACCGGGCGCAGGTGGCCACCAGGCAACCTGCGCTGCGCCCGACGGCTCCGCCGGTTGGCGGCAGACGCAAAACGCGCGGGCGCCGTACATCGCGCCGGCCGCGGAAAGGATCCATGCGCGCATGGACCTCGGCGGTACAGGCCGGGCACGCTCGGCGTGGCTAAAATGGGCCGTTTTCCGCCCGCCACCGAGCCAGCCGTGACCCACGCTCCCGTCAGTACGATCAAGCAGGACGATCTGATCCAGTCGATCGCCGACGCCCTCCAGTACATCAGCTACTACCACCCCGTCGATTACATCCGGAACCTCGCCGCCGCATACGAGCGCGAGGAGTCGCCGGCAGCGAAGGACGCGATGGCGCAGATCCTGATCAACTCGCGCATGTGCGCCGAGGGTCACCGCCCGATCTGCCAGGACACCGGTATCGTCACCGTGTTCCTCGAAGTCGGCATGGACGTGCGCTGGGAGGGTTTCAGCGGCTCGCTGGAAGACGCCGTCAACGAGGGCGTGCGCCGCGCCTACAACCACCCGGACAACAAGCTGCGCGCCTCGGTGCTGGCAGATCCCGCCGGGCTGCGGGTGAACACGAAGGACAACACCCCTGCGGTGGTGAACGTGAAGATCGTGCCGGGCGACAGGCTCGACGTGATCGTCGCGGCCAAGGGCGGCGGCTCCGAGGCGAAGTCGAAGTTCGCGATGCTCAACCCGTCCGATTCGATCGTCGACTGGGTGCTGAAGACGGTGCCGACGATGGGCGCCGGCTGGTGTCCACCGGGCATGCTCGGCATCGGGATCGGCGGCACCGCCGAGAAGGCGATGCTGCTCGCGAAGGAGGCGCTGATGGAGCCGATCGACATCCAGGACCTGATCGCACGCGGGCCGGCGAACCGCATCGAGGAACTGCGGCTGGAACTCTACGGGAAGGTCAACGCGCTCGGCATCGGCGCACAGGGCCTGGGCGGCCTGACCACCGTGCTCGACATCAAGATCCGCGATTACCCCACCCACGCGGCGAACCTGCCGGTGGCGATGATCCCCAACTGCGCCGCGACGCGCCACGCGCACTTCACCCTCGACGGCACCGGCCCTGTGGCGCTGGATCCGCCTTCGCTGGAAGACTGGCCAAAGCTCACCTACGCCCCGCAGAATGCGCGCCGGGTCGACCTCGACAGCATCACGACGGACGACGTCGCCACCTTCAGGCCGGGCGAGGTGCTGCTGCTCAACGGCAGGATGCTCACCGGGCGCGACGCCGCCCACAAGCGCATCGTCGAGATGCTCGATCGTGGCGAATCGCTGCCGGTCGACCTGCGCGGGCGCTTCATCTACTACGTCGGGCCGGTCGATCCGGTGCGCGATGAGGTCGTCGGCCCGGCCGGCCCGACCACGGCCACGCGCATGGACAAGTTCACCGAGCAGGTGCTGTCGCAGACCGGCCTGCTGGGCATGATCGGCAAGGCCGAACGCGGCCCCGCGGCGCTGGAGGCGATCAGGAAGCACCGCTCGGTGTACCTGATGGCGGTCGGCGGCTCGGCCTACCTGGTGTCGAAGGCGATCCGCGCGGCGCGCGTGGTCGCGTTCGAGGACCTGGGCATGGAGGCGATCTATGAGTTCGAAGTGCGCGACATGCCGGTCACGGTGGCGGTCGATTCGAACGGCACGTCGGTGCACGTCACCGGGCCGCGCGAATGGCAGGCCAGGATCGGGAGGATCCCGGTGGTCGAGATCGCCTGAGCATCGCGCGGCCGGTCGTTGGATTTCTCCCTTCGGTCGAAATGACAGGTTTCTGCAGATCGAGCCCGTCGTTCCAACTGGAAAAAATGCCTGGCGTTCCGACTGGAAACGCCTGTCGTTCCGAATGGAAAGGCCTGTCATTTCAACTGGACGACCTTTCATTTCGACTGGAAAAGGCCTGTCATTCCGAACTCGCGCAGCGGGTGAGGAATCCCGCACGGCGCACCCTCCTTGCGCGGGGCCATCGCAGGCTGGCCGCATCCGGGCGGCGCGCCGGGGCACGGGGATCGCCCGGTGTTCGACGACGCAGGCGCAGGCGATAATCGCAGCTCCCCGATGCGTGCGAAGCCCATGTCGATCGTCCTCTATGGTTCTCCCAGCAGCGCCTCCCTCGTCGTCCACTGGCTGCTGATCGAGCTCGGGGTCGAACACGAGCTGCGCATGCTCGACTTCGGGCGGCACGAGCAGAAATCGCCGGACTACCTCGCGATCAATCCGCAGGGCCGGGTGCCGGCGCTGGTCGTGGACGGGCAGGTGCTGACCGAGTCGGCGGCGATCGTCATGCAGCTCGCCGACCTGCATCCGCAGGCTGGACTGGCGCCTGACGTCGGCACGTCCGCGCGCGGCGACTACTACCGCTGGATGCTGTTCTGCGCCTACACGCTGATGCCGGCCTACCGCAACTGGTTCTATCCGGACGAGCCGGCCGGCCCGGAGAACGTGGAACGGGTGCGCGAGTCGGCGCGCGGAGTCGTCGAGCGTGCCTGGCAACAGGTGTCCGACCATCTCGCCGAGCACGGCCCCTACCTGCTCGGCGGGCGGCGCAGCGCCGCCGATTTCCTGCTGACCATGCTGATGCGCTGGTCGCGCAACATGCCGCGACCCAGCGACGGCTGGCCGGCGCTGGCCGCGCACGCGGCGCGGATGAAGGCATTGCCTTCCTTCGCCGAGGTCTACCGCCGCGAAGGCCTCGTCGACTGGACCTGAGCGCCGCCCGCTACAGCTGCGAGCGCAGCGGCCTTACCACTTTCTCGGCGAACTTCTCCGACAGCGGCCGGTTCGCCCACATCGCCAGGCTGTACTGCTTCGCCCGCCCCAGGTCGTCCTCGAACACCGCGGTCATCTTCGCCGCGAAGTCGCGGTCGTAGACGTTGAGGCTGGCCTCGTCGTTGAGCCGGAACGAACGGATGTCGAAATTCGTCGAACCCACCGACACCAGTTCGCCGTCCACCACCAGCAGCTTCACGTGGGTCATGGTCGGCTGGTACTCGTGGATCTCGACCCCGCCCTCCAGCAGCGGCCCCCACGAGGCCTTCGACGAGAGCTTCACCGTGTCCGAGTCGATGTGCTCGCCCGGCAGCAGCACCCGAACCCGCACCCCCCGCCTGCGCGCCGCCAGCAGTGCGTCCGCGATCAGCTCGTCGGGCACGAAATAGGCGGCGGACAGGTCGATGCTGCGCGTGGCCGCGGCGATCGCCGAGAGATACATCAGGTGCATGCTCTCGCTGCCCCCGGCCGGCGAGGCGATGAACAGGTGCGCGTCCATATCGCCGGCGCGCTCGAGTTCCGGGAAATACTCCGGCCCGTTGAGCAGTTCGCCGGTGGTCTTGATCCAGTTGTCGTTGAAGGCCGACTGCATCTGCGCCACGGCCGGTCCCCCGATGCGGAAGTGGCTCTCGCGCCAGTGGTCGGGATCCTGGGCGTGGCCCGTCCACTGGTCGGCGATGCCGACGCCGCCGGTGAAGCCGATCCGGCCGTCGACCACCAGCAGCTTGCGGTGGGTACGGTTGTTCATGCGCCCCAGGTTGTACCAGTGCAGCGGCCGGTAGCGCTCGACGCGCACGCCCGCGTCTTCCATCAGCGACAGCAGCTGCTCATCCATCTTGATGCTGCCGACCCAGTCGACCACCAGGTGCACGGCGACGCCGTCGCGTGCGCGCGCGGACAGGGCTTCGGCGAACTCCTTGCCGATCTCGCCGGACCAGTAGATGTAGGTTTCCATGGTGATGGTGCGCCGGGCGCCACGGATCGCCTCGAGCATCGCCGGGAAGATCTGGTCGCCGTTCTGGAAGTCCTCGATGTGGTTGCCGGCCAGGATCGAAGGGCCCAGCAGCACCGACATCTCGCGCCGGAACTGGGGGTCGGAGACCGCATGCCGGTGCTCGACCTTCTTCTCGACCTTCTTCTCGGGCGTGGCGAAGTTCATCGCCAGCACCACGACCAGGATCGTCAGCACGATCGTCACGACGATGACCCAGGTCATGCGGCGGCGGCTCCGGCGAAGGGTGGGCATGGGCAGTGCGAAAGGGCCGTTCGGACGCGGCGCGGCACTGTGCCGGGTTGGCCGCCATGGCTGCGTGAAGCCGTCGCCGCGGGCGGCTCAGTCGACATGCGGCTCGAACCACTCCTGCAGGGAAACCCCGAGGCCCAGGTAGGTCGCCTTGTGGTTGTAGTCGATCAGGCTCTCGCCGTAGCCGTGGAAGAGCTGCAGGCGGCCGCGCATGGGCAACGAATGGTGGATCGGGAAACCCCAGTCGAACTGGACCGCGCCGTGCGAGCGGTCGCCGCCGCGCAGCGAATGCCGCGCCATCAGCGAGAACTCGTTGCGCCCGCGCACATGGGTGAGTGTGGCGTCGCCGCGGCCGATGTAATCCTCCATGCCGGGGTTGTCGTCGTCGTCGCCGTCGGACACCCGGATCCAGGGACGCAGCATCAGCGCCCAGTCCTCGCGGTCCAGGCCGATGTTGAACATGATCCGGTTCCAGCTGCGCGAGAGCGGGTCGCCGCGGCCGTTGGACTGGTGGTTGATGCCGATCGCGGCCATGCGTCCCTTCCAGTCGCCGAGGCTGTAGGCGTTGCGGAACACCAGCAGGATCTCCGGCTCGTAGTTGGTCTCCCGGAACGGCCGCGACGCGTCCGCGTTGTAGACCTGCCAGCGCGAGGACTGCGTGTATCCCATCCAGAGGTCGCCGTTGTCGCCGAACAGGTTCTCCACCGCCTTGGTCTTGAAGCTCAGCTGGAACTTGGTCTCGATCGCCTCCTGCCCGGTCGCCTGGGTGACGGTATTGTCCGGGTTGGGCGAGAACGGCAGCTCGTTGGTCCGCGAGGTCCAGAACGCGGGCATCAGGTACACCGGTTTGTAGACGCGGAAGTTGAAGATCCCGAGCTTCGAGTCGCGGGCCAGTTCCCAGCGGCTGTCGAGCAGCGATCCGCGCCCGGCATTGGCCAGCGCCTGGCCGATCTCGTCGTCGTGCCGGAACAGGTCGTTCGCGCGCCTCGCGCGGCCGCGGCCCGGCGCCGCGTCGTCTCCCGCCTGCGCATCCCGCGCTGCGCGCGCGCGGGCCGCGGCGAGGTCCGCTTCGAGCGGACCGGCCGAATCGCGCCGGGCGAGCGTGTCGTAGCACGCGAGCCGCGCGGCATCGGTTTCGATCGCAACGCAGGTTTCCAGCGAAGGATCAGCGTCCGACTGCGCCAGGGCCGGCGCCGATGCGAGCGCCAGCAGGGCCAGGGCTGCGGTCGGGGCGTACATCGGGTTCATCTGGCGTCGGACCGGCGTTCGAGGAGGTTGACGCCGCCGTCGGCCGCTTGTTGCGCTTGAGCCAGTTGTTCGTCGATGTCGCGGTTGACCGAGGTATCGGCCTCGGCGCCGTGCACCGGTTCGGCATGCTCACGCGCCTGCGCGGCGCCGCTCTGCTCGCGTGCGGTCAGCAGGTGGTAGGTCGTACGCGGCCCCTCGATGCCGGCGTGCGCAAAGGCCGTCTTGACCAGGCGGATCGCCTCGCTGCGAACCTTGCCCAGGTCGCTGTGGCGCTGGTCGATCCAGCCGAAGAAGCGCAGCACGATGCCGCCGGGCGTGAACTCCTTCACGCTCCACGACGGGCCGGGGTCGGAGAGCAGTCCCTCGATCCGGCACACCTGCTCGAGTCCCAGCGACTGCGCCATCCGGATCGACTGGCCGACATCGATGGTCACGGTGAAATCGAAGCGCCGCTTCGGATTGCGGCTGTAGTTGAGGATGATGGCCTTGAACACCAGCGCGTTCGGCAGCCGCAGTTCGTTGCCGTCGAGCGTCATCAGCAGGGTCGAGCGCGAGTGCAGCGCGACCACCTTGCCCTCGTTGCCGTCGACCACCACGTGGTCGCCCGGCGCGAACGGCTGGCGCAGGCTGAGCAACACGCCGGCGACGTAGTTCTCGGCGATGTCCTTGAAGGCGAAGCCGAGCACCAGGCCGATGACGCCGGCCGACCCCAGCACGGCGGTGACCAGGGCCGTGGCGTTGAGCAGATCCAGCGCCAGCAGCACGCCGAACAGGATCAGCAGCGCACGCAGGACGTTGCGGATCAGCCCGTCCATGTAGGGGTTGTGGGTCCGCAGCCGCAGCAGGTGCAGCCGCCGAGACACGAAGCCGCCCAGCCACGCGGAGAAGGCGACGATCAACAGCGCGGCGAGCAGCAGCGGCAGCTTCGCCACCAGTTCGGCAAGCCGCGCGGCCACCCGGTCGAAGGTGAAGTCGAAGCGTCCGCGGATATCGTCGTCGGGCGGGGGCACGGCCGGTGCGGCGGTCGCGGGCGGCTGTGCGGGCACGGCGGCATCGGCGGCCGCCTGCATCGCCTCGACCGGAACGACGGACAGCACGCCGGCGAGCAGCAACGCCGACAGCACGATGGTTCGGGCTGCGAGCCCGGGAGCGAAGTGGAACGCAGGCATGCGGGGGCGGGGCGGGGAAACCGGCAGTCTATCGCCGCACCGACAAGGCGGCGTCAATCGGTCCACCAGGCCAGCGCGAAGATACCGACCATCGCGAACGCAATGGTGATCTTCAGCACGGTGCCGACGAAGATCCCGAACCAGGTGCCGATGCCGACCCTGGTCGCCTGGCCGAGGTCGCGGTGTCCGATGCCGCGGCGCGCGACCAGTTCGCCGAATACCGCGCCCACGAACGGGCCGACGAACACGCCCACCAGCCCGAAGAACAGCCCGACCACGGTTCCCACCAGCGCCCCGACGACCGCCAGCCGGCTCGCTCCGACGCGCTTGGCGCCGGCGGCGGAGGCGAGGAAGTCGACGCCGATGGAGATCAGGGTGAGCGCCGCGAGCAACAGGACCGTCCACCCCCCGATCTGTTCGAATCCACCCGCCCACGCGGCCAGCAGCATGCCCGCGAACACCAGCGGCAGGCCCGGCAACGCCGGCAGCAGGATCCCGGCCAGACCGGCCAGCACCAGAAGCACCGCGACGGCGTAGTAGATCGATTGCGCTTCCATGGGAACTCCGTGGACGGCGGATGCCGTCGGTCGGCCCATTCTGGCAAAGGCGTCGGGCTGGCGCCCGTTTTTCCTGCGAATGCGGGAGGCGTGACCGCCCGGGGCCGGCGGCCGCGTTGTCTGTTGTGGCACAGGCGCACACGCACGCGCACGGGGCATCCGTCGCCGGCGACCCATGGCCGGCACAGGCTGCCGAGCAAGCGCCCGTCGGCCCGGCCAGGAAAGGCCACGACGACCAGGCGCGCGGGCAGGCACCTGATTCGTCGCGAGCGGGTCCGGACATGCGTCGGACTCTCGACCTGGAAACGCGCGGGACGCGCGTTTCCAACCACCTGTTCCATCACCTGTCGGGGAGAATCACCATGTCGTCGGAGCGTCAGACTGGCACCGTCAAGAGCATCAACGAAGGCGCGGGCCAGGTACTCGTGGGCCGGGTCGGCGGCGGCGACATCCGCTTCGGCAGCGCCGACTTCGTCGCGATGGGCGGGCCGTCGCCGTTCGTCGGCCAGCAGATCAGTTTCCTCGTCGACAGCGCCGATCCCGACAGCGCCCACCTCGATCCCGGGTGGCACGAGCCGCAGGGCGGCGGCGGCACCCATCTCTGACGGGCCTTGGTGGCACCACACGGATACGACTCGTCCGAGATGGGCCGCGAGGATGCGGGGCGGACCTTGCGCGGTTCACCCCGGGGACGGACAAGAAGACGCCGCCGGTCGCGTGCGGCCGGCGGCGTCGGGACGACAGACAGCGTCCGGACTCAGTAGACCCAGGCGCGCCCGTTCTGGACGCGGACGTAGGAGCCTTCGCGAATCCCGCCAAGATCGGCCTGGTGCACGGCGGTGGTGCGCCCATCGTCCATGCGGACGTGGACCGTGTAGCCGCTGCGATTGGCTTCCACCCGGTTCTGGATGGCGTTGCCGGCGACCGCGCCGCCGGCCGCACCCGCGGCGATCGCGACATTGCGCCGGCCCTCGCTGTCGGTGTTGCGGCGTGCGAGCTCCTTGGCCGCGACCGCGCCGACGATGCCGCCGAGTACCGGTCCGGCGACGTTGGTGCCGCCCGCGGCCGAGGTTTCGATGGCGACCACCGTGCCGCAGTCGTAGCAGCGACCCGAAGCCGGCGCGGTGCCGGTACTGCCGTAACCCGGACCGTAGCCGGGGGATGTGCTGGCGCAGCCGGCGAGGGCCAGCGTGGCGATCGTGGCGACACAGGTCATGCGCATGCGGATGCTCATCGGTAACTCCTCGACTTCGTGGACGACGGGCCGCGCGCAACGCGGCACGGGTCGGACACTAGGCTTCGCCCGGTGAACGTCGCGGCAATCTCCCCGCAAACCCGGGCCATCCCGGCGAACCCATGCAGTCGCGGTTCAGCCGTTGCGGTCGGCGTTGCGCCCGGCGTCAGCGGAAGTCCTGGTGGCAGGCCTTGCAGGCCTCGCCGACCTTGTCGGCAGCCTGGGTGACGCCCTGGCAGCCCACGGGCGGTGCGGACAGCGCGGCGTCGAGCTCGCCACGGAACTGGGCCGCGTGCGCGACGAAGCGCTGGTCGTCGCGCAGCTCCGGCAACGCACGCTCGAAATCGTTACCCAGGGTGCGCAGCGCCTGCAGGTGGGGCAGGGTGTCGGTGGGGCTGCAGCGGTTGGCGGTCGCGTTCTCGCGCATCTGCGCGGCCTGTGCCGAGAGCAGGTGCATCAGCGCATCGGGGTAGTGGTCGCGCCAGGTCTTTCGCGACTCCAGGGTGCGCAGAAGCATCACCACCGCCACGATGCCGATCACCAAGCCCAGCAGGAATACGAACAGGTACTTCGACGCGGCCGACGGCGGTTTGCGTCCTGGCCCGGATGCGGATGCGGGCGGTGGCGTGGTCGACATGGCGGACTCCATAACGGGCACGGCGACGATAGCACGCGGTCCCGCCGGCTAGACTTGCAGGATGGAACAGGTCTGGAGCGAGCGGTTTGCCGGGATCGACCGGCTGTACGGCCGCGGCGCGGTCGAGCGCCTGCGCGGCGTGCGGGTGGGGGTTGTGGGCCTCGGCGGGGTGGGTTCGTGGCTGGTCGAGGCGCTGGCGCGCAGCGCAGTCGGGCACCTGTCGCTGATCGACGCCGACGACCTGTGCCTGTCCAACACCAACCGCCAGTTGCCGGCGCTCGACGGTCAGTTCGGCCGCAACAAGGCCGAGGCGATGGCCGAACGCTGCCGGGCGATCAACCCCGCGGTCTCGCTCGACGTGGTGCCGGCGTTCCTCACGCCCGGTAACCTCGAGGAACTGCTCGATCGCGGCTTCGACCTGGTGGTCGACGCCTGCGACAGCTTCCGCAGCAAGGTCGAGCTGATCGCGTGGTGCCGGCGGCGCAAGCTGCCGGTGCTGACCGTCGGGGCCGCGGGCGGGCGCACCGATCCTACCCTGGTGCGCGTGCGCGACCTCTCGCGCACCGAGCACGATGCGATGCTGGCCCTGATCCGCAAGAAGCTGCGCGGCGAATTCAGTTTCCCGAAGAACCGCGACCGTTACTTCGGCGTGCCGGCTGTGTATTCGCTCGAGAACGTGAAGTATCCGCAAGCCGATGGTTCGGTCTGCGGGACGCGGCCCCCGGCGGGGCCGGACGCCGCGCTGAAGCTCGACTGCGGCGCTGGACTGGGTGCGGCCACCCACATCACCGGTGCCTTCGCCTTTGCCGCCGCGGGCAAGACCCTGGAGATCCTGCTCAAGCCGCAGCGTCCATAGCTGCGCCTGTGTGCGGCCTGGCGCACGGCGTTGCGGATGCAGACGCGATCCGCTCGCGAGTCACGCCAGCCACTTGAGAACGCGATACCAGACGAACCGGGGGAGCTGATTCCGGGCCCGCACGGATCGTGTCGACGACCGCCGCACCGTCCGGAACACGGTTGCAGTACGCGCCGCGCGGAGGAAGCGCGGCCCCGGCCGGACGCGCATCCCTGCTCAGCGAGCAGCCGTCGCGACTTCGTCAGGCGGATCCCGTGGCGGCGGCAGGCCGAACAGGCGCGCGGCATTGACGCTGGTCGCCCGGGCGATCTCTTCCGGATCGACCTCGCGCAATGTCGCTACCGCCTCCAGCACGGCCGCCAGGCGTGCCGGTTCGTTGCGCTGGCCGCGGATCCCTGCGTCGGGCTGGTCGGGTGCGTCGGTTTCCAGCAGCAGGTGCTGCAGCGGCATGGCCGCCACCAGCCGGCGCAGTCTCCTGGCGCGTTCGTACGTGACCGGCCCGCCGATGCCGAGCAGGAAGTCGAGTCGCCACAGTTGCCGCGCCTGTTCCTCGCTGCCCGACCAACTGTGGACCACGCCGCGCAGCCCGCCGATGCGGCGCAGGGTCGCGATCACGGCGTCGACCGCACGGCGCGCATGTACGATCACCGGCAGGTCGAACTCGCGCGCAAGCCGCAACTGGCCTTCGAAGCAGGCCTGCTGCGCGTCGCGGTCGAGGCCGTCGACGAAGTAGTCCAGCCCGCACTCGCCCACGGCGACCGGGCGCTCGCGCTCGATCCAGGCACGCAGGTCCTGCAGGTGCCCGGGCAGATGCGCCGCGAGATACATCGGGTGCAGTCCATAGGCCGGATACAGGCCCGGCGTCGTGCGGCAGAGATCGCGCAGCTTCGGCCATGCCTCCGCCTGCACGGCAGGGATCACCTGGGAGCGCACGCCGGCCGCGTGGGCGCGGGCGACGACGGCATCGCGGTCGCCGTCGAACTCCGGGGCATCGAGATGGCAATGGCTGTCGATCAGCAGCATGGCGGGCCGCGGCGCGGCGGGCGCTCAGGAACGGCGCGTCGCCTCGCCCTCGACCGCGGATGCCGGCGGCTTGCGATTCTTCCAGTTCGCCAGCAACAGCGTGCCGAGGCCGAGCACGATCTCGTCGATGAAAGGGATCGGGTCGAACGGCCAGAGCACGCTGATCGCGAACGCGATCGCGGTGACCTTGAACAGGGTCGGGTAGCGCAATCCCCGCGCCCAGTTGAGCAGCGGCAGCAGCAGCGGGTTGGCCATGCGCGGGACTCCGGCAGAGGCAGTGGCGACGACGCTAGCACGACCCGCGACCGCTGGCGATTCATTGCCGCGTCAGCTTGCCGGGAACTTCTGCGGTCCTCGTTCAGGTTGGCAATGCTGCAATCACCTCGCAGATTCGGATGCGGGCACAGACCCGAGGAGGAGCGTGATGAAAAGCAATACTCTGGCCATCGCCCTGGCGTCGCTGCTGGTGGGTGGCGTCGCGGTGGGTGCCTACCACAACAGCCGCGACAAGGGCCCGCTCTCCGCGGAAGATGGCGTCGAAGCCGGCGCAGGTCGGCTCGAATACGCTTCCGTCGTCGCGGTCACGCCGGTGACCGAGAAGGCGGAGCTGTACGCCACCGTGATCGGATCCGAACCGGTGCGCGAGACGACCACGTCCACCACCCCGCGCCAGGTCTGCCAGGACGTGGTGGTGCAGGAGCGCCTGCCGGAGCGCGATGGCAACGTCGGCGGCACCGTGGCCGGCGCCGTGATCGGAGGCCTGGTCGGCAACCAGGTCGGCAGCGGCAACGGCCGCAAGCTGGCGACGGTCGCCGGCGCCGTCGGCGGCGGCTTCGCGGGCCGCGAGGTCGATCGGCGCCATGTCGGCGGACGCGTGGTCGAACGCGTCGACCGCCAGTGCCGGACGGTCCAGGACAGTGCGCGGTCCTCGCGCGTGGTCGCCTACAACGTGACCTACCGCAACCCCGACGGCACCACCGGCACCATGCGCACCGGCGACAAGCCGGGCGACCGGATCGCCCTGGGCAGCGAGGACCGCACCATCGGCTACGACGTCACCTATGAATACGACGGCGTGGAGACCACGGTACGGATGGACGAGGATCCGGGCGACCGGCTGCCGGTCATCGACGGCGAGATCATGACCCGGATGGCGGCGACTCACGTGCCCGACCGCGGCTGATCCCGCGCCCGCCGCAAGCAAGGCGTCCCCGGACGGGCCGGCATTTGCCGGCCCGTCGGCGTTGAGGGGGCGGCAGTCGTGGCCGCGGACCGTACAATATGAAACCTTCCTTGTCCGAAGCCGTCCGATGGCCCTGCATCCCTACGATCTCTACGACGTCCGCTCTCTGCTCAGCGAGGAGGAGCGTGCGGTGCAGGACGCCGTTGCCCGCTTCACCGACGAGCGGGTGTTGCCGATCATCGGCGACTGTTTCGACGAGGGCCGCTTCCCGGCCGAACTGGTCCCGGAAATGGCCGGTCTCGGCCTGCTCGGCGCGACCCTGCCGGAGGAGTACGGCTGCGCCGGCCTCAACGCCGTCAGCTACGGTCTGATCTGCCAGGAACTCGAGCGCGGCGACTCCGGCCTGCGCAGCTTCGCCAGCGTGCAGTCGTCGCTGTGCATGTACCCCATCTTCGCCTACGGCAGCGAGGAGCAGAAGCGACGCTGGCTGCCCGACATGGCGGCCGGCAAGGTGATCGGCTGCTTCGGCCTGACCGAACCGCATGGCGGCTCCGACCCGGGCAACATGAAGACCCACGCGAAGAAGGACGGTGCGGACTGGGTCCTCAACGGCTCGAAGATGTGGATCACCAACGGCAACCTCGCCCACATCGCGATCGTGTGGGCGCAGACCGAGGACGGCATCCAGGGCTTCGTGGTCGAGAAGGATTTCGCCGGCTTCAGCACGCAGGAGATCAAGCACAAGATGAGCCTGCGCGCGTCGGTGACCAGCGCGCTGTACTTCGACAACGTGCGCGTGCCCGACGCCAGCCGCCTGCCTAACGTCAAGGGCCTGAAGGGCCCGCTGGGCTGCCTCACGCAGGCGCGCTACGGCATCACCTGGGGTCCGATCGGCGCCGCCATCGCCTGCCTCGACGAGGCCCTGAACTATTCGAAGGAACGCATCCTGTTCGACCGCCCGGTCGCGGCCACCCAGAGCGCGCAGATCAAGATGGCCGACTGGGCGCGGCGCATCACCTCGGCCCAGTTGCTGTCGCTGCAGCTCGGCCGGCTCAAGGACGCCGGCAGGATGCAGCCCACCCAGGTGTCGCTGGCGAAGTGGAACAACTGCCGCATGGCGATCGACATCGCGCGCGAGGCGCGCGACCTGCTCGGCGGCGCCGGCATCACCACCGAGCACTGCCCGATCCGCCATGCGCTGAACCTGGAATCGGTGATCACCTACGAGGGAACGGAGACCGTGCACCAACTGGTGGTGGGCCGGGAACTGACCGGCATCAACGCGTTCTGATCAATGTGGTCGCCCGCCCCGCGCGGCGGGGCAGGGCCGGGGGCTCGACATGACCGATCACGGTCCCGTTCTCGAAACCGAACGCCTGATCCTGCGGCTGCCGCGGATCGAGGATTTCCCGCGCTACGCCGAGCTGCTGGCGGACGAGGAGGCCTGCCGCTACATCGGCGGGCACCAGCCCGCCGGCGGCGCCTGGCGGCGCTTCCTGCAGATGCCGGGTGCATGGGCGCTGCAGGGCTTCGCGATGTTCTCGGTGATCGAGAAGGACAGCGGTCGCTGGGTGGGGCAGATGGGGCCGTGGCAGCCGTTCGGCTGGCCGGGGACGGAGATCGGCTACGCCTTCCATCGCGATGCCTGGGGCAGGGGCTATGCGACCGAATCCGCGGTCGCGGCGATCGACTGGGCGTTCGCCCAGCTCGGTTGGGACGAGATCATCCATTGCATCGACCCGGACAACCTCGCCTCGCAACAGGTCGCACAGCGGTTGGGTTCGAGCCTGCGCGGCCCGGGCCAGCTGCCGGCGCCGTTCGATGGGGCGCGGGTCGACGTCTGGGGCCAGACGCGCGCGCAGTGGCAGCACAACCGGACGCGCTTCGCATGACCACGGTGCATGGCTACTCCACGTCGGGCAACTGCCACAAGCTGCGCCTGTTGCTGGAACAGCTCGACCGGCCCTGCCGCTGGGTCGAGGTGGACAGTTCCCGGGGCGAAACCCGCACGCCGGAATACCTGGCGAAGAATCCCAACGGCAAGGTGCCGATGCTGGAACTCGACGACGGCCGCGTGCTGGTCGAGTCGAACGCGATCCTGTGCTGGCTGGCCGAGGGTACGTCGTTCCTGCCGTCGGACCCCTGGCAGCGCGCGCAGGCGCTGAGCTGGATGTTCTTCGAGCAGTACAGCCACGAGCCCTACGTCGCGGTGGCGCGCTTCATCCGCGGCTGGACGCCGCCCGATTCTCCCCGCCGCGCGGACCTGCCGCAGCTGCGCGAACGCGGCCACGAGGCGTTCGCGGTGATGGAGCGGCACCTGGGCGGCCATGCATGGTTCACGGGCCCCGAATACGGCATTGCCGACATCGCCCTGTTCGCCTACACCGATGTCGCCGGCGACGGCGGCTTCGATCTTTCCCCCTACCCGGCGCTGCGCGACTGGCTGGCGCGCGTGCGTGCGACGTCCGGGTTCGTTGCGATGCCGGCGCCGCCACGTGAGGTACAGGCACTGCTCGACCAATCCCAGTAGGCCGGCCTCCAGCCCGCCTCCACAGCACGGGCGCCGCCCGCCAATGCGTGATCCGCCGGGTCACGCGACCAGACGACCACACACGAAGACCCTGCATGTTCGCCTCCGTCCCGAATCCGATCCCGGCCCGCATGAAGGGCCTCAACCGCGCCGAGATCTGCGACGTCAACTTCATCGAGTTCGTCAAGGCCTGGAGCGGCAAGGTCGATGCCACACCCGCGGCCGACGAGGCGATTCTCGAAGGCAGCGCGCTCGATGCCCGCGGCTTCCGCGAGCTGTTCGAGTCGCAGCTCGTCAGCCGCCACCTCGACCTGATGGCGCGCGTGCTGCGCGTGCAGAACAAGGTCTTCTACACCATCGGCTCCAGCGGCCACGAAGGCAATGCGATGGTCGCGCGGCTCACGCGCCACACCGACCCGGCATTCCTGCACTACCGCAGCGGCGGCTTCATGGCCGAGCGCTTCCGCAAGCTGCCGGGCATGGACCCGGTGATGGATTCGGCGCTGTCGTTCGCGGCATCCAAGGACGATCCGGCCAGCGGTGGCCGCCACAAGGTGTGGGGCAGCAAGCCGCTGTGGGTGCTGCCGCAGACCTCGACGATCGCCTCGCACCTGCCCAAGGCATTCGGCACCGCGGTGGCCATCGAGCAGGCCCGGCGCATCGGCCATGCGTTGCCGGTGCCCGACGACAGCATCGTGGTGTGTTCGTTCGGCGACGCATCGAGCAACCACGCCACCGCGCAGACCGCATTCAATGCCGCGGCGTGGACGGCCTACCAGAAGCTGCCCGCGCCGGTGCTGTTCGTCTGCGAGGACAATGGCATCGGCATCTCGGTGAAGACGCCGGGCGGCTGGGTGGCGCGCAACTTCGGCCAGCGCCCGGACCTGGATTACTTCCATGCCGACGGCCTCGACCTGGCCGCGGGCTACGGCGAGGTGCAGCGCGCGGTCGAGCACTGCCGGCGTACGCGCCGCCCGACCTTCCTGCACCTGCGCACCACGCGGATCATGGGCCATGCCGGCACCGACTTCGAGATCGAGTGGCGCAGCGTCGAGGAGTTGTGCGCGGTGGAAGCGGGCGATCCGCTGCTGCGTTCGGCCGCGATCGCGCTGGAATCCGGGCTGATGTCGAAGGAGGAGATCCTTGGCCTGTACGAAGCCACGCGCGCGAAGTGCTTCGCCGCCGCGGAGGATGCCGACCGCCGCCCGCGCCTGCAGACGCTGGACGAGGTGATGGCGCCGCTGGCGCCGTACTCGCCCGACGCCGTGCGCGAGGAGGCCATGCGCGCCGACTACGCGGATCGTCGCGTGGCGGTCTTCGGGGGCGAAGCGAAGCTCCCCGAGCACCAGCCGCCCCGGCACCTCGCGATCCAGATCAACCAGGCGCTGCACGACCTGTTCGCCAAGTATCCCGAGGCGCTGCTGTTCGGCGAGGACGTCGCGCAGAAGGGCGGCGTCTACACCGTGACCAGGGGACTGCAGAAGGCCTTCGGCGCGCGCCGGGTGTTCAACACCCTGCTCGACGAGACCATCATCCTCGGTCTTGCCCAGGGCTACGCCAACATGGGCATGCTGCCGCTGCCGGAAATCCAGTACCTGGCCTACTTCCACAACGCCTGCGACCAGATCCGCGGCGAGGCGGCGAGCCTGCAGTTCTTCAGCAACGGCCAGTACCGCAACCCGATGGTGATGCGGATCGCGTCGCTCGGGTACCAGCGCGGTTTCGGTGGGCATTTCCACAACGACAACTCGATCACCGCGCTGCGCGACATCCCCGGGCTCGTGGTGGGTTGTCCGTCGCGCGGCGACGATGCCGCGACCATGCTGCGCACGATGATGGCGCTGGCGAAGGTCGACGGTCGCGTCTGCGCGTTCCTGGAGCCGATCGCGCTGTACATGGCCAAGGACCTGCACGCGCCCGGCGACGGCAGCTGGCTGACCGGCTATCCGCCGCCCGAGCAGGCGATGACGTTCGGCGAGGAACGTGTCTACCACCCGGACGCGAAGGACCTGGTGGTCTTCACCTTCGGCAACGGCGTGCCGATGAGCCTGCGCGCGGCGCGGTCCATCGAAGCCAAGCACGGCTGGAAGGTGCGGGTGGTCGACCTTCGCTGGCTGGTGCCGCTCAACGAGGCCGCGATCGCGCGCCATGCCGGCGAATGCGACCGCATCCTGGTGGTCGACGAGGGACGCCGCAGTGCCGGGGTCGGCGAGGGCATCGTCACCGCGATCGCCGAAGCCGGCTATCGTGCACGGCCGTTCCGGCGCGTGGTCGGCGCGGACACGTTCACCCCGCTGGCGGGCGCCGCGTTCCTGGTGATCCCGTCGGACGACGAAATCGTCGCCGCGGCGGACGCGCTGGCCGCAGGCTGACCGCGCCCGGACCGCAAGGGTCGGGGCGCACCGGCAGCTCGCAGTTCGCCGGCGCGCGGTCGCCCGTGCGGGCCGAACGCGTCGGCAAGCGCTATTCCGCGTAGCCGACCCGCACTTCCACGCGCCGGTTGGGCGCCAGGCAGGCGATCAGCGCCTCGCCGCGTTCGCCGGCGCACTCGACCACCGGTTCGACGCTGCCGCGGCCGACGGCCGTGAACACGTCGGCCTGAACGCCGCGCGCGGCGAGGCGGTCGCGCACCGCTTCGGCGCGCCGGGTCGACAGCGCGAGGTTGGCCTTGTCGCTTCCGATACGGTCGCTGTGGCCGATCACATGCACCGCGCGGGGCCTGCGCTCGACGAGCTTCGCGGCGAGCGCATCGAGTTCGGCAAGCGCCTCGCCGCCGACCGCATCGTCGAGGCTGGACTTGCCGAAAGCGAACAGGCCATCGGCCGAGAGCTTCTCGACGTAGGCGCGCGGCGGTATCGGCGCCGGCGGCGCGGCTTGTGACGCCGGCTCCGGCGTGCTGGAACACGCGCCGAGCAGGAGGGCGGATACGAAAGCCAGGCCGGCGACGGCCGGCGCTCTGAGGTTCGAGTTCATGTGGTCCCCGCAAGGTGGAGTGGGCACGCGCAGCGTTCACGCAATCGCTCCATCCCCGACGATCCTGCGGGAACGCCACGTGCGCGCCGAGCATAGCAAGGCAAACCGGTTGCGATTGCGACAACCGCCGCAGGTGTCGCGACGGCGCCGAGGTCAGCGGGCCAGGCCGTCCAGCAGCGGCAGGGGGCAGCACCGGATGCCGTCCACCGCGAAAGGCCCCGCCCCGGCCTCCAGCGGCATCACCGCCAGCCCTTCCCGGCCGGCGATGCTCACCACGCGCCCGAGGGTACGGTCGGGGGCGTCCATCGCGACCACATCCCCGGACGGCATGGCAGCGTCCGCGCGGAGGCGCTGCAGACCGCGCTTGGCCTGGCCCAGGAAATGGGTGCGGGCCACGATTTCCTGCCCGGGATAGCAGCCCTTGCGGACACTGTAGGCGCGCAGGCGCTCGAGCGAGAGCTGCTGTGGGGTCCATTGCCCGGCGTGGTCGGTGCCCAGTCGCGGCAGGCCGTGGGCGAGGTCCCGGGCCCGCCATTCGGCCGCCAGCCTATCATCCTGCAGCGCGGCGGTGGCGCCGATCCGCAGCGTGCGGCCGTCCTGCGCGGTCCCGAAGTCCAGCTCCAGCCCGCCTTCGGCATCCCGGGCCACGGCGGCGCCTCGTGCGGCGGCCGACGCCATGAACGCGCCGCTGACACGTGAGCCGTCATCGACGACGATCGATACCTTGCTGCGGAAGACGAAGCGCGACAGCGCGGCGGCGAAGGCCTGCGGCTCCGCGTCGGCCAGCAACAGCAGCAGCGAGGTGTCGTCGAGCCTGACCAGCGCGAACAGCGCGACCAGGCGGCCTTTCGGCGTCAACCAGCCGCTCCATTGCCAGTGGCCGGCCGGGAGCGCCACCACGTCGCTCATGAACTGTGCCTGCGCGAAGCGCATCGCGTCCGGGCCGCGCAAGTCCACGACCGACCACCCCGGAATGGTGAAGAAATCGCCATGCGGCGGAATTGGCTTGTCGGACATGGGCGCGGGAACTAAACTTTCGCTCGTGAAACACCATGACATCTTAGGCGAACAGGGTGCCGGACCGGATCCGGTGGGGATGGAAAGCCCTGTTGCGGTCGTGGTGTCCGGAACGCGGCCCGGATCGTCGAAGATGGACCCCACCGGCGGCCAGGAACGCCTGGATCCCACCCGGTACGGAGACTGGGAAAAGAACGGCCGCTGCATCGACTTTTGAACGAGGGCGGGGCCGCGTCGGCGGCCACGATCCTGCCACGCGGCACCGCCGCCAGCGAGGAGACCAGCCAGCGATGGCACATCCGGAACGCCCCCTGTCGCCGCACCTGCAGGTCTACAAGCCGCAGATCACGACGACGATGTCCATCCTCCACCGCATCACCGGCATCTCGCTGTCGCTGGGCGGCATCTCCCTGGTCTGGTGGCTGATGTCGATCGCCATCGGCGGCGAGTCCTTCGCGTTCGCGTCGCGGCAGTGGTCCTCGCCGCTGGGCCTGCTGTTCCTGTTCGGTTTCACCCTGGCGCTGGTCTACCACCTGCTCAACGGCATCCGCCACCTGCTGTGGGATGCCGGCTGGGGCTTCGACATCCCGACCGTGTACAAGTCGGGGTACGCGGTATTCGTGGCGGGCTTCCTGGTGACCGGCCTGATCTGGTTCTTCGGCCTGCGGGGTGGCGCATGAGCGGCGGCTTCCCGGGCGGCGGCGGCGAGACCTCGCGCGCGGCGCCCTACCGCACCCCGCTCGAGCGTGCGCGCGGCATCGGTTCGGGCAAGTCGGGCACCCACCATTTCTGGGTGCAGCGGCTCACCGCGATCATCCTGGTGCCGCTGGTGGTGTGGTTCATCCTGGTGCTGCTGTCGCTGGTCGGCGCGGACCTCGAGACCGCGCGCGCGACCATCGCGCGGCCGTGGAACGCGATCCTGTTCGCGATCTTCCTGGTCGCGATGTTCTGGCACGCGCGCCTCGGCCTGCAGGTGGTGATCGAGGACTACGTGCACACGCGTGCGCTGGAACTGGCCCTGCAACTCTTCGTCGCCTTCCTGTGCGGGCTGGGCGCCATCGCCTCGCTGTACGCGATCGCCCGCATCGCCTTCACCGCATGAGCCCGCAATGACGTCCGCGTATCCGATTACCGAACACAAGTACGACATGATCGTCGTCGGCGCCGGCGGCGCCGGCCTGCGCGCGACCTTCGGGCTCGCGCACAAGGGCCTGCAGACCGCGTGCCTGACGAAGGTGTTCCCGACCCGTTCGCACACCGTGGCGGCGCAGGGCGGGATCTCCGCCGCGCTCGGCAACATGGGCGAGGACGACTGGCGCTTCCATTTCTACGACACCATCAAGGGCTCGGACTGGCTGGGCGACCAGGACGCCATCCAGTACATGTGCCGCGAGGCGATCCCGGCGATCATCGAACTCGAGCACCAGGGCGTGCCGTTTTCGCGCACCGAGGAAGGCAAGATCTACCAGCGCCCGTTCGGCGGCATGACCACGCACTACGGAAAGGGCATCGCCCAGCGCACCTGCGCCGCCGCCGACCGCACCGGCCACGCGATCCTGCACACGCTCTACCAGCAGTCGCTGGCGCACGACGCGCGCTTCTTCGTCGAGTACTTCGCGCTCGACCTGATCATGGACGAGGAGGGCGCCTGCAAGGGCGTGCTCGCGCTGGACATGGCCGAGGGCACGCTGCACCTGTTCCGCGCCCATGGCGTGGTGCTGGCGACCGGTGGCTACGGCCGTGCGTACTTCTCGGCGACCTCCGCGCACACCTGCACCGGCGACGGCGGCGGCATGGCGCTGCGCGCCGGCCTGGGCCTGCAGGACATGGAATTCGTGCAGTTCCACCCTACCGGCATCTACGGCGCCGGCTGCCTGATCACCGAAGGCGTGCGCGGCGAGGGCGGGATCCTGCGCAACAGCAACGGCGAGCGCTTCATGGAGCGCTACGCGCCGAACGCCAAGGACCTCGCCTCGCGCGACGTGGTGTCGCGTTCGATGACCATCGAGATCCGCGAGGGCCGCGGCGTCGGCGAGCACAAGGACCACATCCACCTCGACCTGACCCACCTGGACCCGGCCGACATCCACAAGAAGCTGCCCGGCATCGCCGAGAGCGCGCGCATCTTCGCCGGCGTCGATGTCGAGAAGCAGCCGATCCCGGTGATCCCGACCGTGCACTACAACATGGGCGGCATCCCGACCAACTACCTGGGCGAAGTGGTGCAGCTCAGGGATGGCGATCCGGATGCCGTGGTGCCGGGCCTGTACGCGATCGGCGAGGCGGCGTGCGTCTCGGTGCATGGCGCCAACCGGCTGGGATCGAACTCGCTGCTCGACCTGGTGGTGTTCGGTCGCGCGGTCGCCAACCGCTGCGCCGAGACGATCAGGCCGGGGCAGTCGCACAAGCGCCTTGCCGGCGACGCCACCGACAAGGCGGTCGCCAACCTCGATCGCCTGCGCAACGCCAGCGGCGACACGCCCACGGCCGTCATCCGCGACCGCATGCAGCGCTCGATGCAGGCGCACGCGGCGGTGTTCCGCACCCAGGAAACCCTGGCCGAGGGCGTGAAGCAGGTGCGCGAGATCGGCGAATCGTTCGCGGACGTGCGCGTGAGCGACCGGTCGATGGTGTGGAACTCCGATCTGGTCGAGACGCTCGAACTGCAGAACCTGCTGGCCCAGGCGATGGTGACCATCACCTCGGCCGAGAACCGCAAGGAATCGCGCGGCGCGCATGCGCGCGAGGATTTCCCCGACCGCGACGACGCCAACTGGCACAAGCACACCCTGTGCTGGCTGGACGATGCCGGCAACACCCGGATCGATTTCCGCCCGGTGCACATGTACACGCTCGACGACGAGGTCGAGGTCGTGCCGCCGAAGGCGCGCGTGTATTGACAGCCGTGATCGGTGATTCGGAATAGCAGGACGTCCGACGCAGCACGCCTTCACGAATCACCAATCACGAATCACGGACTCACGATGGCCGAATTCACCCTCCCCAGGAACTCGAAGATCAGGAAGGGACGCCACTTCAAGGCGCCCGCCGGGTCGACGCGCGTGCGCACGTTCAAGATCTACCGCTGGAACCCGGACGACGGCCAGACCCCGAGCACCGATACCTACGAGGTCGACCTCGACAAGTGCGGGCCGATGGTCCTGGACGCGCTGATCAAGATCAAGAACGAGGTCGACCCGACGCTCGCGTTCCGCCGTTCCTGCCGCGAGGGCATCTGCGGCTCGTGCGCGATGAACATCGACGGCACCAACACCCTGGCCTGCACCCGCGCGATCGACGACTGCACCAAGGCCGAAGTGCCGGTGTATCCGCTGCCGCACATGAGCGTGGTCAAGGACCTGGTGCCGGACCTGACCCACTTCTACGCGCAGTACGCCTCGATCCAGCCGTGGATCCGCACCCAGACCGCGCCGCCGCCCGACCGCGAGCGGCTGCAGTCGCCGGCCGACCGGGATCGGCTCGACGGCCTGTACGAGTGCATCCTGTGCGCCTGCTGCACCACCAGCTGCCCGAGCTACTGGTGGAACGGCGAACGATACCTCGGCCCGGCGGTGCTGCTGCAGGCGTATCGCTGGATCGCCGACAGTCGCGACGAGGACACCGGCGCGCGCCTGGACGATCTCGAGGATCCGTTCAAGCTCTACCGCTGCCACACCATCATGAACTGCGCGCGCACCTGTCCCAAGGGTCTGAACCCGGCCAAGGCGATCGGCTCGATCAAGCAGCTGATGCTGGCGCGGCACGGGTAGGAGCGCCTTCGGGCGCGACTGCCGGCCGTTCGGGAATCCCCGCGTTTGTCATTTCGAGCGCAGCGAGAAATCTGCCTTCCGCAGGACGCTCCGCGGCCCGAAGCAGATCTCTCGCTGCGCTCGAAATGACAGGGTGGGTGTGGTTCGTGATCCACAGAGGCCGCGCACGATGACGACATCTTCCGACGCCGCAGAGCTCCGCCGCGTGCGCTGGCGCTGCCGACGCGGGATGCGCGAACTGGACCAGTTGTTCGAGCGCTGGCTCGATCGCGAATGGGCGACTGTTTCCGACGCCGAGCGCGGCGTTTTCCTACGGCTGCTGGATTGCGAGGACGATAAGCTCTGGCACTGGTTCATGGGCCATGAGGCCGCCAGCGATGCCGAACTCGACGCGCTCGTCCGCCGCATCCGCGCACTCCCGCCCGGGTAGCGTTCCCGAGGCGCGGATCGAATGGCGACCCTCGCGATGGCTGCTCACCGCGATCCTCGCGCTCGGCGTGCTGGCCGCGTGCTCGCTCCTCGCTTCGGAAATGCCGCGCGCGGCGGCGTGGCCCGCTGCGCTCGCGGCGCTGGGGTATGGCGTCTGGCTGTTCCGGCGCGAAGCACGGCAACCCGCGCGCTCGTTCGTGTTCAGGGGCGATGCGGCGCCGGTGCGGGTCGATGGCGAGCCCGCAACGGACTTCGAGCTGCAATGGCGAGGACCCCTCGCGTTCGCCAGCTGGCGCGGGCCACGGGGTCGCCGATGCCGTTGCGCCTGGTGGCCCGACACCCTGCCGCCCGCGCGTCGACGTGAACTGCGACTGGCCGCGCCCGCCGGGCGGGCTGCGCGCCGCGGGACTTCGATGGCACCATAGCGCCTGCTCCGTCGGCGTCCCCGCATGTTCAGACCCATCCCCGTCGCCATCGGCCTGCGCTACCTGCGGGCCAAGCGTCGCAACGGCTTCATCTCCTTCGTCTCGCTGGCCTCGATCCTGGGCATCGCCATCGGCGTGATGGTGCTGATCACCACGCTGGCGGTGATGAGCGGCTTCCAGCGCGAGATCAAGGACCGCATGCTGGGCATGGTCGCGCACGCCACGGTCACCGCCGACGGCGAGGCGATGCAGGGCTGGCAGCACGCCATCGAGGTCGCCAAGCGCGATGCGCGCGTGTCCGGCGCCGCGCCCTACATCGACACCCAGGCGCTGCTGCGCGCGAGCCGGCAGGAACCCGCCGCGATCCGCGGTGTCATGCCGGAGGACGAATCGCAGGTGTCGGAGCTGGCCGCGTGGATGGTGCAGGGCCAGCTGTCGGACCTCGCGCCCGGCGAGTTCAACATCGTGCTCGGCAAGGAACTGGCGCAGTGGCTGGGCGCGCGGGTGGGCGACAGGGTGGTCGTGACCACGGACTTCCAGGTCACCCCGATGGGCGCGGTGCCACAGCTCAAGCGCTTCACCGTCAGCGGCATCTTCGAGGCCGGCTACCAGGACTTCGACCGGCGCCTGGCGGTGGTCAACATGCAAGACGCCCAGCGCGTGATGCGCATGGGCGAGGGCGTCACCGGGGTGCGCCTGAAGCTGCACGACATGGACCAGGCCTGGAACGTCGCGCGCGACCTCGCCGAGGCGCTGGCGCGCGAGAACCGCAGCTACTACCGCGTGAGCGACTGGAGCATGGAGAACGCGAACATGTTCCGCGCGCTCAAGCTGGAGAAGACCATGATCGGCATCCTGCTGTCGCTGATCATCCTGATGGGCGCGTTCTCGCTGCTCAACTCGCAGGTGATGCTGGTGACCGACAAGCTCGCCGACATCGCCATCCTGCGCACGCTGGGCCTCACCCCGGGCGGGGTGATGCGGGTGTTCGTGGTGCAGGGCACGCTGATCGGGGTGATCGGCACGGTGCTGGGCGTGGTCGGTGGTCTGCTGCTGACCTACAACCTCGAACACATCCTGCGCGCGATCGAGCGTGCGTTCGACGTCGTGCTCATGCCCGAGGACGTGTACTACGTGACCGGCCTGCCGATCGACCTGCAGGCCGGCGACGTGGTGACGATCGGCCTGGTGGCGCTGGCGATGGCCTTCCTCGCCACGATCTACCCGGCCTGGCGCGCGGCGCGCACCGCGCCGGCGGAGGCGCTGCGGTATGAGTGAGGTCATGCGTTTGCGAGGCACTGCCTCGCGCATGTCCGAACGCCCGGCCAAGGATGGCCAGGCCAGCGGCTCCGAAGCCGGCGTGGTCACGCCAGGGACGGCACGTCATGGCTGAGAGGAACGATGCGATGCCAGAGTACGTCATCCGCGCCGAGACCCTGGGCAAGACCTACGCCGAAGGCAGCATGCGCACGCCGGTGTTCGACGGCTTGGACTTCCAGGTCGAGGCGGGCGAGACGGTCGCGATCCTGGGCGCGTCCGGCGCGGGCAAGAGCACGCTGCTGCACCTGCTCGGCGGCCTCGACACGCCGAGCGCCGGCGAGGTCTACGTGACCGGGCAGAAGATGAGCGCGCTGTCGGACGCGGCCCGTGGCCAGCTGCGCAACCGCGCGCTCGGCTTCGTGTACCAGTTCCACCACCTGCTGCCGGAATTCACCGCGCTGGAGAACGTGATGCTGCCGGTGCTGCTGGGCGGCAGCGACGTCGAGGATGCGTCCGGGCGGGCACGGGCGCTGCTCGAGTCGGTCGGGCTCGGCCACCGGCTGGAGCACAAGCCGGGCGAGCTCTCCGGCGGGGAGCGCCAGCGCGCCGCGGTGGCGCGCGCGCTGGTCAATCGGCCGGCTTGCGTGCTGGGCGACGAACCGACCGGCAACCTCGACGAGAAGACCGCGGAAACGGTGTTCACATTGATGCTCGACCTCAACCGCGCGCAACGCACCAGCCTGGTGCTGGTGACCCACGACCGTCGCCTCGCGCGCCGCCTGGACCGCGTCGTGGAGCTGCACGAGGGCAAGCTGCGGGAACTCGCGCGCGACGCGGTCTGATCGTTCCTGCGGCGCCAGTCGGCCGGCGCATCGCACCGTTTGCGCCCGCGATACGCGCAGCGCCTCGCAGGGGCGTCACCGCCTTCATGGTCGAACACGCGCAGCACATGCTGCGCATCGCCGCCGTCCGGCCGGGATGCGCCGGTACACGTCGGTCGTCCAGCGTCCACCTCAGTGCGCGGAGGCGGGCAGCTGTTCCCCGGTGCGTTCGGATTGCTGAAGCTCCAGCTCGGCAAGGTCCACCGCCGTCCCGCCGGTGAGGCGGATCCGGTACTCGGCATACTCGCCCGGCGACGCGATGTCGAACGGCCGCAACTGCCGCGCCCAGCGGAACGCCTCGCCCTGCCGCTCGTCGAGCGCGGACCACGCACCGGAGGCATCACGACCTTCCAGCACCCAGTCGCTATCGGAGACGGGCCCGGCGCCGCTGGTCAGCGTGTAGTGGGCGATCGCGGTCGGCGCGTCGAAGCGCAGGACGACCGCTGCGCCTTGCGGCAGCGGCAGCGAGGTGGCGGCATCGTCGTCGACCAGCGCACCGGCATTCGCCCCGGCGCCGGCCACGGAAACGCTGGCGACGTCGCTGCGGTCGACGCGCGGCATCGGCTTCCGGCCGGCCTCCGTCAGCGAGGGCGGGAGCGCCTCCGGAGCGCTGCCCCACGCTGAGGGCTCGGGGCCCATGGCGAATTCGAGCGTGCCTCCCTCGGCGATGTCCGCGTGCCGCAGCCAGGCCTTGTCCAACGGCCGGCCGTCGAGCGTGAGCGACTGCACGTAGACGTTCTCCGGGCCGTTGCCGTGCGCGACCACGCTGAGCGTGCGGCCGTTGTCGAGCCGCACGTCGACGCGGTCGAACGCGGGCGAGCCGATCACGTACTCCGGCGCACCCATGCGCAGCGGGTACAGGCCCAGCATCGCGAACAGGTACCAGGCGGACATCTCGCCGTTGTCCTCGTCGCCCGGGTAGCCCTGGCCGATCTCGCTGCCGAGGTACAGCCGCCGCAGCACCTCGCGCGAGACCTGCTGCGCCTTCCACGGCTGCCCGGCCGCCACGTACATCCACGGGATGTGGTGCGAGGGCTGGTTGCTGTGCGCGTACATGCCCATGCGCACGTCGCGCGCCTCGGTCATCTCGTGGATCACGCGGCCATAGCTGCCCGCGAACCGCTCGTGCGCGGTTTCCGGGGTGGAGAAGAACTCGTCCAGCCGCCGCGCCAGCGCCGCGCGACCGCCCATCAGGGCCGCCAGGCCTTCGGCATCGTGCGGCGCGGTGAAGGCGAAGGTCCAGGCGTTGGACTCGGTGTAGTCGTGGCCCCAGATGCGCGGATCGAAGCGCGCGGCCGGTTCGCGCCAGTCGCCATCGGCGTCGCGTCCGCGGAAGAAGCCGGTGCCGGCGTCGTACACGTGCACGTAGTCCGTGGCGCGGGCGCGGAAGTACGCGGCTTCCTCGCGGTAGCGTTCTGCGCGCTGCGGGTCCCCGTCTTCGGCGGCCAGCGCTTCGGCCAGCGTGGCCAGGCCGAAGTCGTTCAGCGCACCCTCCAGCGTCCACGACATGCCTTCGTGCACCGAGGCGTCGGCGTAGCCGCGGTACATCGACCGGGCCAGCCCCTTGCGCCCGACATTCGACACCGGCGGCACGACGGTGGCGTTGCGCAGCGCGGCCTCGTAGGCCTCGTGCGGATCGAACCCGCGCACGCCCTTGTGCCAGGCATCGGCGAAGGCGACATCGGAACTGGTGCCCACCATCAGGTCCGCATAGCCGGGGGACGACCAGCGCGCCACCCAGCCGCCGTCGCGGTACTGCTGCAGGAAGCCGTCGACCATCTCGCCGGCGCGGGTGGGCGCGAACAATGCATAGGCCGGCCAGCTGGTGCGGAAGGTGTCCCAGAACCCGTTGTTGACGTAGACCTTGCCGGGCAGGATGCGCGCGGACGTGCGCGTGGCATCGCCGCCGGGTGCGTCCTGCGACCAGCTGTTCTGGTCGGCGTGCCGCCAGTCCGGGCGCTCCTTCGTGCCGAGGTTCTCGTGCGCGACGTTCGGATACAGGAACAGCCGATACAGGTTGGAATAGACGGTCGTCAGCTCGTCTTCGCTGGCGCCTTGCACCTGCACGCGGCCGAGCAGGGCGTCCCAGGCGTCCTGCGCCCGGTCGCGCACGGCCTCGAAACCGTCGTCGCCGATCTCCAGTTCGAGGTTGCGCCGCGCCTGGTCGACCGAGACCAGCGAGGTGGCGATGCGCATGCGTACCTCGCCGTCCGTGCTAGGCGCGAACTTCACGTAGCCGGTGGGCCGGCCCGTGTCGAGCATGCCGCTGTCGCGCCAGGGCTGGTCGAAGCGCGCGTAGACGAACATCCGGGTGGCGCCGTTGGACAGGCCGCTGCGGGTGTCGGTGTAGCCATGCAGCGCCTGCGCCTGCGCGTCGAGCGTCAGCCCGCCGCGGTCGTCGACGTTGTCGAACAGCAGGTTGGCGTCGGCGCCTTGCGGAAAGCGGAAGCGGAAGATCGCCGCGCGTTCGCTGGGCGCAAGTTCGGCGCGAATGCCGTTGTCGAAGTCGACGCGGTAGGTGTGGGGGCGGGCGAGTTCGCGATCGTGCGAGAACGACAGCGCACGCCGCTCGCGATCGGCATCGGGCACGCCGTTGGTCGCGGACGGCATCACCTGGAACGTCTGCCGGTCGCCCATCCAGGGGCTGGGCTGGTGGCTGATCGACAGCGCCTGCAGGCGCGGGCGGTTGTCGTCGCCGTTGTGCTCGTTCCAGCGGTACAGCCACGACAGGGTGCCGGCGTCGGTCACCGGCACCCAGAAGTTGAAGCCGTGCGGCATCGCGGTGGCCGGGATGTTGTTGCCGCGCGAGAAAGTGCCGTTGGACTGGGTGCCGCGGGTGGTGAGCACGCGATCGCTCGGCCGGGGCATGTCGGCGGGGCGGGAAGCCTCGATCGCGATGTCGTCGATCCAGCCGCGGGCCCGGTGGCCGTCGCCCGGCGCGAGTTCCAGCTCGATCGCCCGGATGCGGCGGCCGGACACGCCGGGCACGTCGCCGAGCCGGACCTCCTTGCGCGCCCACTGCTGCGGGTAGAGCGTCTTCGAGTCGGCCTGCGGCTGCGCGCCGATCGATGCACCGTGCTGGTCGCGCACCTCGCTGGCGGACAGGCGTCGTCCATCGTCGAAAACGAGATCGAGCGAGACACCGGTGGAGGCGACCGGGTTGCCGTCGACGATCTCCGGCAGCACCATCCACGACAGGCGGGTATCGGCCTGCACCGGGATGTCGACCTCGAACAATCGCATGCGCCCGCCGGTGCCCTCGAAGCGCAGCGCGGCCAGGCCGCTGTAGCCCATGCCGGCGCGGGCGGCGTAGGGCGCCTCGGGCCCGGTGCCGACCCGCACCCGCGCCCCGTCGTCGCCGCGTTGGGCCGGCGCGGGGTCGTCGCGCTCGAACGACGTCGAGAAGGCCGGGTCGCCTGCGATCGATGCGGCGGTCGCCAGCGCCAGCAGCGGCAGCGCCAGGATGGCGGGAAGATTGCGCATGCGCTCAGCCACGGCCGCGCAGCACCGCGAGCACGTCGTGGCAGGCGCCCATCGTGTGGTAGTCGGTCTTGCCGGCCGGGCTCTTGTCGTCGTCATGCTTGCGGTTCTCCCGATCGAGGATGCGGAACCAGGCGCCATACCGGTGGTCCACCATGTGTCGCCACGCGTAATCCCAGAGGCGGTCGTACCACTCCCAATAGCGTGCGTCGCCGGTGGCCGACGCCAGACGCGCCGCGCAGGCCAGCGACTCGGCCTGCACCCAGAAGTACTTGTCGTCGTCGCAGATGAAGTGGCGGCCGTCGGACAGCGACGGGCCGGGCACGTCCTTGCGCAGCGACTCCGGGGCGAAGCCGTACATCAGGCCGCCGAAGTCCGGATCCCAGGCGGCCTCCACCGCGCGGTCGAACAGCTCGCGGGCACGCGGCACCAGCCATGGCTGTGGCGTGCCGGCGTCGCGCAGGTGGCCGTCGAGGATCAGCAGCAGCTTGGACCATTCGGTCTGGTGCCCCGGCTGGAAGCCCCAGGGGCGGAACAGGTGCTTCGGATCGTCGCGGTGGTAGTCGGTATCGACCTGCCAGTCGGCATCGTAGTGCTCCCAGACGAGACCATCGCATTGCGCGGCCTGGCGCCGAGTCATGTGGTCGGCCAGGGTCAGTGCGCGCTCCAGGTAGCGCGGCTCGCGGCTGGCCTCGAACGCCGCCAGCATCGCCTCGCACATGTGCATGTTGGCGTTCTGGCCGCGATAGTCGCTGAACCGCCAGTCGCGCGTGGCCTCGTCGCGGTACAGGCCGTGCTGAGGCTCCCAGTAGCGCGTCTCCAGCATGTCCCAGTGCGCATCCATCCAGCTGCGGCACTCTTCGACGCCGGCCTTCAGCGCGATCGAGTACGCGAGCAGCACGAAGGCCGCGCCGTAGCAGTGCTGGGTGGTGTCCTCGGCCACGCCACCGCGCAGGGTCCAGGCGTAGCCGCCGCTGGAGGGATCGAAATGGCGCTCGCGCAGGAACGCCAGGCCATGGTGGACTGCGCGCATGTACTCGTCGCGCAGCGCCGGATCCTCGCCCGCGAACTCGAGCGCCGCGGTGGCGTAGTTGAAGACGAAGCGCGTGCTGCTGACCAGATGCCGGTGCGAGGCATCGTAGACGCGCCCTTCGTCCTTGAAGTAGTGGAAGAAGCCGCCGGCCGGATCGATGCAGCGCGGATGGTAGAAGGCCATGGTGTGGCGGATGTGCTGGCGCAGGAAGGCTTCGCTGCGGAAGTCGGCATGCGCGGGGGCGTCGGGCATCGCGGAGGTGGGAACCGTCATGGGGTCGCGGGTCTCGTGCTGGACTCGGAAGGAAGGGGCGTGGCATCGGCCAGCGTACGGGCCTGCAGCGCGTCGCGCAGGGCGTCGACGCCAGCCTGGGAGGTCAGGCGCACGCTGACCGGCTCGCCCGGCAGCAGGGTGATCGCGTTGTCGGACAGATCGGCGTCGAGCGTGCCGAAGTCGATCCAGGCGGCCCGCGCGAGCCGGTCCGCGACGAGTTCGAGCACGAGGCCATCGCCATCGCCGCGCAACGTCGCGCGCAGGCCGGGATCTGGCCAGGCGATGTCCTTCGCGGCAGCGAAGTACACCATCTCGCGCGCCGGTGTTTCGCCGTCGACGGCGAGATCGAACACGGCGACGATGCCAGGGCGCGTGCGCGCGCGGCGAGGCGAATGCGCGTGGGTCATGGGGCGGGCGCCCTGCAGTGGCGATCGATGAACTGCTGGTGGGACGGCATGGCCTCGACCGCGCGGGCGACGTCCTCGCGCATGCGGTCCACGAACGCCGCCAGGTTCGTCTCGGGCATCTCGTCCACGATCGGATGGTAGCCGGCCGGCACGATCCGCTGTCCCAGCATCACCTGCACCCAGCTGGGCAGGGCG
Source organism: Luteimonas saliphila (assembly GCF_016774335.1). Taxonomy (GTDB): domain Bacteria; phylum Pseudomonadota; class Gammaproteobacteria; order Xanthomonadales; family Xanthomonadaceae; genus Luteimonas; species Luteimonas saliphila. Next base: position 198,840 of record NZ_JAETWA010000014.1, read on the forward strand.
AAGAAGTCGTCGCCCTGGCGGAAGTAGCGGCCGTCGCGGCGGAACATCGCGATCGTCTCCTGCAGGGCCTCGGGAACAGGCATCGTGCGGCAGTGGCTCCAGAACGGACTGTCGTCGCGTTCGGTGGCGTGGTAGTGCAGCACCAGGAAGTCGCGGATGCGCTCGCACTCGAACGTGGTCTCGGCGTTGTAGCGCCGCGCCAGCTGCGGATCGAAGTCGCGTTCGGGGAACAGCCCGAGCAGGCGCTGCAGCCCGGACTGCACGAGGTAGATGCTGGTCGATTCCAGCGGCTCCATGAAGCCGCTCGCCAGCCCCAGCGCCACCACGTTCGCGCGCCAGAACTCGCTCCGCATGCCTGTGGTGAAGCGTAGCGGGCGCGGCTCGGCCAGCGCCTCGCCATCGAGGTGGGACAGCAGGGTCGCGGCCGCCTCGTCGTCGCTGAGGTGGTCGCTGGCATAGACGTAGCCGTTGCCGGTGCGGTGCTGCAGCGGGATGCGCCATTGCCAGCCCGCGGGGCGTGCGGTCGCGCGCGTATAAGGCGTGAGCGAACCAATGTTCGCGCTCGGCACCGCCATCGCCCTGTCGCAAGGCAACCAGTGGCGCCAGTCGACGTAAGGCGTGCCCAGGGCCTGCCCGATCAGCAGGGCGCGGAAGCCCGAGCAGTCGATGAACAGCTCGCCCTCGATGCGTTCGCCGCTGTCGAGCAGTACCGCTTCGACGAAGCCGTCTCCGCTCCGTCGCACCACGTCGACGATCCGGCCTTCGGTGCGCGCCGCGCCGCGGTGTTCCGCCAGTGTCCGCAGGAAACGGGCGTAGCGGCCGGCGTCGAAGTGGTAGGCGTAGGCGACGTCGGCCAGCGGCGAACCGGGCGGCGCGTCCGGCGGGCTGGGCATGAACCTGCCCAGCGGCGCGGCCACCGTCTGCAGCGTGTAGGCGCCGATGTCAGGCGCGCGCCCGGCAAGGAACCGCTTCAGCCAGAACTGGTGGAACGGCAGCGGTCCCATCGAGCGGCCGATCCTGCCGAAGCCGTGCATGTAGCGATCGCCGATGCGGCCCCAGTCGCGGAACTCGATGCCCAGCTTGAAGGTGCCCTGGGTGCCGACAACGAACTCGGCTTCGTCGATCCCGAGCACATCGCCATTGAAGGTCTTCAGATGCGGCACGCTGGCCTCGCCCACGCCGACGATGCCGATTTCCTCGGACTCCACGAGGCGGATCGACGCCCCGCGACCGAGATAGGTCGCCAGCGTCGCTGCCGCCATCCAGCCGGCGCTTCCGCCGCCGACCACGACGATGCGGCGGATGCGGGCGTCGTGGTCCGTCACCCGACCATCCGGTGGAAGGCGTGCGGCGGTGCGGGGCAGGGTCGGGTCATCGCAGGCGGTGACGGGCGGAGTGTGTGGCGCGTAGCGCGGGGAGGAAGAGGCGCTGCCGACGATGATCCAGCATCGCCGACAGCACGGACCCGAGCCCTCTCGCGGATGCGCGAAGGGGCACAGCGCTAGAACTTGTAGGTCACGCCCAGGTACGTCACGCGGCCCGCGTAGCCGTTGGAGTAGAAACGATCCTTCGTGTCGTTGCCCAGGTGCGACCGTGTCTCCTCCTCGGTCACGTTCAGGACCGATGCGGTGATGCTCAGCGCCGGGGTGATGTTGTAGGCCGCGTTGAGGTCGATCTGCTGGTAGGGCTCCTCGTAGACGTTCAGGCCGTTGACCAGTCCCTGCACGACTTCGCCGCGACGGTTGTAGGACGCGCGCAGCAGCAGGTCGTGCGCTTCATAGAACACCGTGAAGTTGGTCTGGTTCCGTGCGCTGCCGACCAGCGGCGACTCGCCGAGCTCGGTCCCATCCTCGAGGGTGATCGCCGCCTCGTTGGTGTCGTTGTAGGTGTAGTTGAACTGGAAGCCGAGTCCGAAGTCGAGCGTGTGCTGCGCGTACAGCTCGACGCCTTGCGATACCGCATCGCGGCCGCCGGCATCGGTCGAGTAGTTCTGCACGGTCACGGTTTCCCCATTGACGACCATCTGTACATCGGAGATCACCGGCACCGCGAAGTTGCTCACGTTCTTGCGGAACAGCCCCAGGCCGAGCACCGAACCGGGCTGGAAGTACCACTCGAGCCCCACGTCGTACTGGGTGGCCTTGTACGGTTCGAGTCCCTTGTTGCTGCCGGACCCGTACCAGCCCTGCTGGCCGGCGCCGCCTGTCAGACGGCGGTCGGCAACGTACTCGGGGCTGTAGTACTCGAGGCTGCCGGGCGCTGCGATGTCGCTGTAACTCGGGCGTGCGACTACCTTCGACGCCGCGCCGCGCAGTACCAGGGTGTCGGTCAGGTCGTAGGCCAGGTTCAAGCTGGGCAGCACGTCGGTGTAGGTACGGTCGAGCGCGCTGACCTCGAACGACTCGGGTCGCGCCACGCTGTCCGAAAGCCTCCAGAACCCCTCGCTTCCGCAGTAGGTATCCGCAGGCGCACCGACGGGCATGGAAGCACCCTGCTGGCATGGAAGCGGGTTGCCATCGCTGCCGTCGAAGAAGTAGTCGTTGTAGTTGGTCACCTTGTCGGTCGAGTCCGCGTGCTGCCTGGTCTGCGCGATGCGCAAGCCGAGGTTGCCGCGCAGGCGGTCAGTGCGGAAGTTGGCCTGGAAGTACTGGGAGTAGATCCGTTCGTCGACGTTGTAGACGAAGTTGTCCTCGTCGCGTCGTTGCACCGGACCGTAGGTGCTGTTGAGGTAGGCGATGTAGGCCGGGTAGTCGATCGCCGGGTACGCACTGGCATTGATCCCGCCCGCCAGGTTGCCCAGCGAGTACAGGAAATCCGGCGAGAACTGGGTGGCGACATCGTTGCAGCGGCCGTTCCAGAAGCGGTTGTCGTAGTCCCCTGGGTCGGTACCGGGGCACACCCAGTAGCTGTTGCCGGTGCTGCGGCTGATGCCGCCGTCGCGGGCCTTGAAGCCGAACTGGAACGACTCCACGAAGCTGCCTTCGGTATACCAGGTGCCATCGAGCTGGACGTAGTTCTGCTCGGTGCTGTTGCGGGTCCAGGAAGAACCGGTCGAACCGAGGTCGACCTGCAGGATGCCGGCGGCGAGGTTCTGCATCAGCTCCGGCGAGAACGTCATAGAAGGCGTGCCTGTCAGGTTCCATGCGCTCGCGTAGTTGCCCAGGCTCCAGCTGCCGTCCGCGTTCTGGCGACGCGGCTTGATCGGCACCGAGAACTGGAGGTCCGGGCCGCCCTCGGCCCAGGTGCGACCTGCCTTGAAGGACAGGTCGATCCATTCGCCACGCCACTCGGCAGCGAAGTCGGCGGTCTGCGACAGCGACTCCTCGATGTTGTAGCTGCCGGTGATCTGCGGAGTCGGCACGGTACAGTCGTCGGACCCCCAGCCGCCCGGCGCCATGCCGCCGGCGGCCGCTTCTTCTTCGCTGCAGTAGTAGATCTTGCCCGGGTGCAGGCTGTAGTCCGCGCCGGTGACGATGGTGCCGCTGCGGTCGAAGTGGAGCGCGTCGAGCAGGCGGCCGCCGCGCCAGTTGCCGTCGCCGAAGTAGCGGGCGATGTTCCACTCCGGTACCTTCAGGGTGCTGGTCTGCGAATCCTGCGACAGTTCGAACCGGAAGTAGTTGGCCGTCAGGGTCAGGTTGTCGGTCGGCTTGAACTGCAGCGTCACCTGGCCGCCGCGGCGCTCGCGCTCTTCCTCGCGCACGTTGAAGTTGACCGAGGTCGGCATCATGAAGCCGGTGTAGTAGTTGCCGTTCTGGTCCCAGAAACCGGTGCCGCCCCACCAGTTCGAGTTGAAGTCCGACGGCCGGCCGTTGACGTCGACCGCGGTCCCGCCTTCGTCGCGGCCGTACCATTGCCAGCTCTCGGTGCTGGCGCCCATGGTGCGGGTGGTGCGCGTCTGGTCGGAGTAGCCGACGAAGACACCGAAGCGGCCTTCCGCGTCGTGCCAGGCATACGAGCCCGACAACTGTCCGTCGTTCTTGCCGCTCGTGTCGGCGCGTGTGCCCTCGACGGAAACGAAGCCGGTGTTGGATTCCATCTCCAGCGGGCGACGGGTATGCAGGATGACCGTGCCGCCGACGCCGCCCTCGTCGATGCGCGCTTCCGGCGTCTTGAACAACTCGGCCTTGGAGAGCATATTCGAAGGCAGCAGCATGTAGTTGAAGGAGCGGGTCGGGTCGCCGTTGGATTCGGCGGTGGCGATGTAGTTGCCGTTCAACTGGGTCAGCGTCAGTTCCGAGGACAGGCCGCGGACGCTGACGTTCTTGCCCTCGCCGCCGCTGCGGGTGACGATCACGCCCGGCACGCGCTGCAGCGCATCGGCCACGTTCTTGTCCGGGAACTTGCCCACATCCTCGGCGGTGACCACCTCCACGATCGCATTGGCATTGCGCTTCTGGTCCAGGCTCTGCTCGATCGCGTACCGGTAGCCCGTCACACGCACCGCGTCGAGGGTGGCGGCGTCGGTGGTGGCCGCGGGTGTCTCTTCCGCATCTGGAACGGTGCTGGCGGCGTCCTGGGCGAACACCAGCGCCGGCACGGTGGCCATCGCCGTCAGCGCGAACGCGATGGCGGCGGACAGCGTGGTCCGCCCCTGCGTGTATGGCATCAACTTCATCACAATCTCCCTCTCCAAAGAACTGATGGACGATGCGCCCGATGGTTTGGATCGATCCAAAAACAGCGCCCGCCCATTGGGGTTGCGAGCTTCCTTGCAGGCACCCAGGAGGCGGGCCGCTGGTCTCCGGCGGCGCTTGCTCGTGGTTTGGATCGATCTAATTCGGCGTGCAAAGATGTAGCATGCCGCGTCACGCGACGCATGCTGCCCCGCAGCAAGGCTCCCGTGCGGCGTTCTCCGGGCACCGCTGGCGGGCGGGCGTGATTCCATGCAAGCCATTGATCGGAAAGGAAGAATGTGGGAGAAGACGGCGAGTTGCACAGGCGCCCGGCGGTCGCCGGTGAAGCGATCGATCTTGACCGCGCCGAGGCGACTGGGGATCTTGGCCACCGCTGCGCAACGCCGCGATGCCGGTAGACCCATGCACCTGCGATCGTTCCCCCGCCACGCCCCGCATCCGCCACCCGCAGCCGCCATCGGGTGGGACGTGGCGCCGCCGTTGCGCGCGCCGTGACCGGCGTTCTGGAAATCGCCGCGAACTCGCTGGCCTCGGCGCTGGCCGCGGGCGCCGCCGGCGCGTCTCGTGTGGAACTGTGCACGGCGCTCGAACTCGGTGGACTGACGCCCTCCGCCGGGGTCATCGCCCGCGTGCGCGAACGCCTGTCCTTGCCACTGCATGTCCTGGTCCGGCCCCGCGCCGGCGACTTCGTCTACACCGACGAGGAACACGTCACGATGCTGGCCGACATCGCCCATTGCGCCGCGAGCGGCTGCGACGGCATGGTCGTCGGTGCGCTCACCGGAAGCGGCGAGATCGATCTGGCGCGGTGCCGCGAACTGGTCGAGGCGGCCGGCGCGCTCGACACCACCTTCCATCGCGCGATCGACCTGTGCCCGGACATGCCAGCGGCCCTGGAGTCGGTCATCGCGCTGGGCTTCCGCCGGGTCCTCACGTCCGGTGGCGCGGCCAGCAGCATCGCGGGCGCGGACATGCTGCGGCGACTGGTCGACCAGGCTGGCGACCGCATCGTGGTGATGCCCGGCGCCGGGATCGCCTCGGACAACATCGGCTGGCTGGTGACATGCACGGGTGCGCGCGAGTTCCATGCCTCCGCCAGGCAGGCGCTTCCCACGCGCATGCGCGTGCCGGTCGATCCGGCGCTGGGAATGAATGGCGGCGAATCGCGCGCCGACGTGGATCGCATCCGGTCGCTGCGCGCGGCCCTGGATGAGGCGATGCGGGATTGAACGCGCCATTCGTCTCGGCCGACATCGGCGGCACCAATGCGCGCCTGGCGTGGGTGCGCCCGCGCGCCGATGACGGCATCGAGGTGCTCGCCCAGCGACACTACCTGTGCGCGGCGCATCCCTCATTGCGCGAGATCCTGGCGGATTTCATGGGCGATGCCGGCGCTCCGGACGCGCTGGCGATCGCAGTCGCGGGGATCGTCGATGGCGACGTGGTCGTCAGCCGCAACGTGCCCTGGCCGATCGACCTGGCCGACCTGCGCGCGGCGGGCTTCGCGCAGGTGGCGGCAGTGAACGATTTCGTCGCGGTCGCGCACGCCTGGCAGTGCATGGACGACGCCGACACCCTGTTGCTGACACCCGGCGTCGCCGCGCCGGCGGAGCCGGGCACGAGCCTGCTGCTCGGCCCGGGCACCGGGCTCGGCGGCGCCCTGCGCGTGATCCGAGACGGTCGCGCGCTGGTGCTGCCCTGCGAACCGCAGCAGGTCTCGCTGGCGCCCGGAAACCTGCGCGAACTGGCGGTGCTCGCCCACTGGATGGGCGAGGGCGCGGGCCACGTCGGCGTCGGTCACGCGGTGTCCGGACCGGGCCTGTCGAACCTCTATCGGGCGCTGTGCGCGATCGACGGCTTGGCCCCACGCTGGACGTCGTCGGACGAAGTCGTCGCGGCGGCGGACGCGGGCACCGATGCGCAGGCGGGCGAGGCGGTCGCGATGTTCTGCGGCATGCTCGGCAGCGTGGTCGGCGACCTTGCAATGGTGACCTCGGCGACGCGCGTATTCGTCGCCGGCGGCGTGCCGGCGAAGATCCGTCGGTGGCTGCTCGACAGCGCCTTCGCGCAGCGGATGGCGGACAAGGACGTCATGCGCCCGATGCTGGAACGGATCCCGGTGCGTCTGATCGAGAATCCGGACGTCGGGGTGATCGGTGCGGCGAGCTGGTTCCTGCAGCGCAACGCGAACGGCTGAGCACTGCGTACGACCTTCCCGACCCTGGGTCGTGAAAACGGCACTGCGGACGCGCCGGATGCGCATCCGTGGTTCGCGGACCCTGCCTACGCGGCGGTCGCCGTGTCGGCGAGCAGGGCGCTGGCTTCCTCGTGCGTGGGCAAGGCCGCAAACGCGCCGTGGCGTGTGACCGCCAGCGCGCCGCAGGCGGAGGCGTAGCGCAACCACCGTTCGATCCCGGGCAGGTCCGAGAGGAATGCGTCGAAACTCGCGGCGTCGATGCCGTCGCGCTGCAACTGCACCAGCAGGCCGCCGGTGAAGGCGTCGCCGGCGGCGGTGGTATCGACCGGGCGCACCAACAGGGCCGGCAGCTCGCCACGGGCGGCGCGCGTGGACCAGCGCATCGGCGCCGATCCGTCGGTCACCACCACCACGCGCGCATGCCGCAGCAATCGTGCGATGACGGCGTCCTCGTCCTGATGGCCATCGCGCCTGAGGTGGTCGAGTTCCTCGCGCGACAGCTTCACCAGGTCCGCGGCTTCCAGTGCCTGCCGCAGCACCTGAAACGACGGTTCGCCCTGCGGCCACAACGCCGGGCGCAGGTTGAGGTCGACGCTCAGCAGCGCGCCCGCGGCGCGCGCCATGGCCATGCCCGCCAGCGTGGCGGTCGCGATGTCGGGGTCGGTCAGGCTGTTGCTGCAGGCGTGGAAGATGCTGGCACTCGCCATGCAGGCGGGATCGAAGTCGCTGGCGCGGAACAGCAGGTCCGCCGCCGGCGGGCGGTAGAAGCTGAAACTGCGCTCGCCCTGGTCGTCCAGCGAAACGAACGCCAGCGCGGTATTGGCCTGCGGGGTCCTGCGGACGAAGCGGACCCCGGCACCGGCCTCGCGCAGGCTCTCGAGCAGGAAGTCGCCGAACATGTCGTTCGCGAGCATGCCGACGAATTCGCTGCGGCCGCCGAGCCTGGCGATGGCGACCGCGGCATTCGCCGGCGCGCCACCTGCGAACTGCCGGAACACGCGCGCCTCGCCCGCGTCCGCGGGGGTCGCGAGGAAATCGATCAGTGCTTCGCCGAAGCAGACGATGGTGTGGTCCCTGCTCAAAACTGTGCCCTGTGCATTGGTGGCGTGGTCCGGCCTTGCGCGCGCGAGTCAGTCGGCGACGGCCGGCGTGCTCTCCCGCTCGGTGAGGTGGACCGGAGCGATCACGCGGCGCCCGGGCAGCGACGGCGCGGCGGCGCGTTGCAGCAGCAGTTCGGCCGCCTGGCGGCCGCGTTCGCGCGGTGCGGCGCTCACCGTGGTCAGCGGCGGGATGCCGACCGCCGCCTCCGGGATGTCGTCGAAGCCGGTGATGGCGAAATCCTCGCCGGGCCTGCGTCCGAGCCGTACGAGCCCGAGCATCAGGCCGAGCGCGACGGCGTCGTTGTAGCAGACCGCCGCGGTCGGCGCAGGGTCGAGCGCGAGCAGAGCATCGGCCCGCGCGTTGGCCTCGAGCCGGGTCGGCGCGGTCTCGATCAGCCACGACGCCTGCGGCCCGATCCCCGCTCCGCGCAGCGCGTCCTGGTAGCCGAGCCGGCGCTCGCGGCAGGAACTCGAACTGGCATGGCCGCCGAAGAACGCGATGCGGCGGTGGCCCAGTGCCAGCAGGCGCGCGGTGGCGGCACGGGCACCGGCGCGGTTGTCCAGGCCGAGGAAATCGTATTCGAACCCGGTGCTCTCCGGGCCGGTCAGCGCACGGTTGAACACCAGCAGCGGCATCTGGCGGCCGATGGAAAGTTCCACGTCGGCAACACTGCTCGATTCGGCGGGCGAGAGAATGATGCCGGCGGGGTGGTGCTCCATCAGCGAGCCCAGGACCTGCCGCTGTCGCGCCGGGGATTCGTTGCTGCTGCCGAGCAGGGTGACGAAGCCCTTCGCGCCGAGCGCCTCGTCCACGCCGGCGGCGAACTCGGCGAAGAACGGGTTGGACAGGTCGTTGATCACCAGTGCCACCGCGCTGGATACGCGCTGGCGCAGGTTGGCCGCGGCACGGTTGTAGACGTAGCCCTGCCGCAGCATCTCCGCCTCGACCAGGGCGCGGGTGTCCGTATGCACAAGCGGGCTGCCGCGCAACACCAGCGACACCGTCGCGCGAGACACGCCGCAGGCGCGCGCGATATCGTTCAAGGTGATCCTGCGACGCTTTTCCAAACCGTCCCCACCGCGTTTAGATCGATCCAAGGCCCGCATCCTGCGGCATCCTCGGGAACGCTGCAAGCACGGGGCGATGGTGCAGGGCAGCATGAAAATCGCCAAGGAGTGTGGTCAATTTAGATCGTTCCAAATCGGAAAAATTTCGATTTGATCGATCCAAACCACTGACCGGAGACCTCCCCCCATGGCCGCCGCCGAGCGCCGCATTCCTTTCCCCCCGCCCGTCTCCGCTTCTCCCATGGCGCCTGCAGCCGACTGCCGCGGCGCCTTTGGTCCGGTCCCCGCCGGGCCTTCTTTCTTCCCCGGCGCGCGGGCCCGGCGTCGCACCCTGACCGGTATCGCGGCGATCGTGCTGGCCTGCACATGGCCGGTTGCGCAGGTCGCGGCGGCACCGGCGCTGCCGGCCGAGGCGGTCAACACCTTCATCGGCACCAAGGACGACGGCAACACCTTCCCCGGCGCCTCGGCGCCGTTCGGCAAGATCCAGGTGAGCCCGATCGGTTCGCATTACTCGGGATGGCGCTACGACGATCCGCAGATCCGCGGCTTCGGCCATTCCTTCATCTCCGGCGCTGGCTGCTGGGAGCAGGGCGGGCAGGTGTCGGTGCTGCCGGTCACCGGCACGATCGCACCGGGCGGCGATTTCGACACGAAGGACGCCAAGGCCTTCGACCAGCGCCAGTACGGTGCCCGCTACACGCACGAGGTAGAAGTGGGGCAGGCCGGCTATTACCGCGTGCGCCTGACCGACTACGGCGGCATCGACGCCGAAGCCACCGCGCGGGTGCGCGCCGCGGCCGAGCGCTATACGTTCCCGGCCCGCGCGCGCGAGGGCCACGTACTGGTGAATCTCGGTCAGGCGAACGAGCGCCATGCGGTCACGGGCAGCGCGATCGAGATCATCGGCGACCGGGTGGTCGAAGGTCGCGTTACCACCAGGAGCTTCTGCGGCGGGCACCAGTACACCACCTGGTTCCGGCTGGAGTTCGACCGGCCATTCGAAGCTCATGGCGTCTGGGGCGAAGCGGGTGGACTGCCCGGCGCGCGCCACAACATGGAAGGCGAGGCGAAGCCGAACGGCGCGTGGCTCAGCTTCGACACCGGCGAGGACCGCGCGGTCACCATCGTCTCGGCGATCTCGCATGTCGACGCCGAGGGTGCGCGCACCAACCTGCGTGCCGATGGCATGGACGATGGCCGGCTGCTGGGATTCGACGCCATGCGCGCGCACGCGACGCAGGCGTGGAACCGGGAATTGCGCAGCGTTCGCGTCGAGGGCGCGGATGCCGACGACGTCGCGGTGTTCTACACCGCGCTCTACCACGCGCTGCTGCAGCCGATGACCGGCAGCGACGCCGACGGCCGCTATCGCGGCTACGACAACCGCATCCATCGCGCCGAGGGCTGGACGTACCACGAGTACCTGTCGCTGTGGGACACCTACCGCAGCCAGAACCAGTTGCTCGCCCTGCTGCGTCCGCGGCAGGCGCGCGACATCGCGCGCTCGGTGCTCGCCATCCACGAACAGGGCGGCTGGCTGCCGCGCTGGGGCTACGCCAGCTTCGAGACCAACATCATGACCGGTGATCCAGTCACGCCGTTCCTGGTCGACCTGTGGCGCCTGGGCGCGCTCGAGGGGCGCGAGGCGCAGGCGTACGCCGCGCTGCGCCAGAACGCTTTCGGCGAGCCGCCGCAGAACTCGCGCCACGCCGGCCGCTCGGGCAACGCGCGCTACCTCGCCGACGGCTTCGTGCAGTACGACCGCACCTGGCCGTCGAAGGGCATGGACGTCGATCCGCACCATGGCGGCTCGGCCACGCTCGAGTACGCGCTGGCCGACTGCTCGCTGGCGCAGATGGCCCAGGCGCTGGGGAAGCGCGACGACGCCCGGGTGCTGCTGCAGCGTGGCGGGAACTGGCGCAAGGTGTGGGACCCCGACGTGCGCGACACGCACACCGGCTTCACCGGTTTCCCGCGCCCGCGCATCGACGACGGCAGCTGGTACCAGCCGGCCGACGACCACTACAGCCCGCGCTCGCATCACGGCTTCCACGAGGGCACCGCCTGGCAGTACCAGTGGCTGGTGCAGCAGGACGTGCCCGGCCTGGTGCAGGCGATGCACGGCCGCGACCAGGCATTGCGCCGGCTCGATGCCTTCTTCGCCCTCGACGCGCTGCGCGCCGATCCCGCCGCGGCCGCGCGCAAGGACTGGGTGGTCGGCCCGTACAGCTAATACAACCAGTTCCGCTACAACCCCAACAACGAGCCCGACCTGCACGCGCCGTGGATCTACACGCTGCTCGGCGAGCCGTGGAAGACCTCGACCGTGCTGCATGCGGCGCAGACGCTGTTCACCAACGCACCCAACGGCGTGACCGGAAACGACGACCTGGGCACGATGTCGGCCTGGTACCTGTTCAGCGCGATCGGGCTGTATCCGGTGACGCCCGGCACGGGGCAGTTCGTGCTGCATGCGCCGCGTTTCGAGCGGGTGGAACTGGACCTGGGCGAAGGCCGCACGCTGCGCATCCAGGCTCCCGGCGCCGGCGACGGCCAGCTGCGGTTCGTCGCGTCCGCGAGTTTCGATGGACAGCCGCAGTCGCGGGTGTGGCTGGACTGGGAGCAGCTGCGCGAGGGCGGCGAACTCGCGTTCTCGCTCACCGGCGACGCGCCGGCGGCGGCCTGGGGTGCCCGCGCGGAGGATCTTCCACCTGCGGCCTGCGCGACGGACCCGGAAACGCTGCGCTGGTGAGCGCGCGCCGAGGACCGCCGCCAGCATCCTGGGCGGCCGGTCCGCAGGAATTGCGTTTGCGGCAGTGCCGCCTCGGGCGCCACGCGCGATGATCCATGCGCGGCGTTCCGGGGCAGGGCCTTCCCGGCCCGCCACGATGTCGCTTCAGCGCAGGCTGGGCGCCTCCACCAGGCGCGAACCGCTGGCGGTCCGGATCGCGAAGTTGAAACCCGGCTGCAGCGAGTAGCCGCCCAGCGCGCCGTCGCTGCGCAAGGCGACGAAGGCCATTTGCAGGTCGTCTCGCGACGCCGGATGCCGGCGCGCGATGCGTTCGACCGCTTCGCGGCAGGCCTGCTCGGGCGAGCGCCCATGGCGCATCAGTTCCACCACCGTGTGCGAGCCGCAGATCCGCAGGCATTCCTCGCCCACGCCGGTGGCGGTGGCGGCGCCGACCTCGCCGTCGACGAACAGGCCCGCGCCGCTGATGGGCGAATCGCCGACGCGGCCGCGCATCTTGAATGCCATGCCGCTGGTGGTGCAGGCGCCGGCCAAGTGCCCCGCACCGTCGAGCGCGAGGATGCCGATGGTGTCGTGGTTGGTCTCGCCACCCGGCAGTTCGCCGGGCATACGGTAGCGGTTGCTGCGTTCGATGTTCGGTTGCGGGCGGTACTCGGCGGTCTCTTGCCACTGCCGCCACGCCGCTGCCGCCTCGGGCGTCAGCAGGTCCTGCCGCTCGAACCCTTCCGCCAGCGCGAACTGCAGGGCGCCTTCGCCCACCAGCAGCACGTGCGGCGTCTTCTCCATCACCCGGCGCGCGACCGACACCGCGTGCACGATCTCCTCCAGGCACGCCACGGAACCGAGATTGCCGAGGTGGTCCATCACGCAGGCATCGAGCGTCACGTGGCCGTCGCGGTCCGGATAGCCGCCCAGGCCGACCGAGTGGTTGTCTGGATCGGCTTCGGGGACTCTCGCCCCGGCCTCGACCGCGTCGAGCGCGCTGCCGCGGCTTTCCAGGACCTGCCATGCCGCGGCATTGGCCGTTTCGCCGAAATTCCAGGTCGACACCACGACCGGTTGGCTGCCGGGCGCTATCCCGGACGCCGCGGCGGCAGGAAGCGCGGGAAGCGCGGCGGTCAGACCAAGCAGTCGCAGGAAGTCGCGGCGAAGAGGCATGGGGATCGGATTTCCCGGGACGGTTGGCAGTGATCGATGCGCTTCACGCCACGATACCGCACGCGGTAAACATGTCTGCGCAATCGCATCATGCGCGACCACCGCCGGTCGCCGGTCGACGGTGTGCGAGTTGCAGTGGCCCTGCCTTGTCCTTCAGGCATGCCGGCCGTGGGCAGGGAAAGCGCGCAGGCCCATGGCCGGAACTTCGACGAAGCCCGGCCTCGCCTGTCTCAGCGATTGCCACCGCGCGGACCGCGATTGCCACCGCCGGGGCGGGGTCCCTTGCCTGGGCCTTTCGGACGGTTCTGTCCGCCGGCCGGTCGCGGACCGCCGGGACGCGGGCCGCGTGGACGCGCGTAGGGGCTGAACGCATCCGGTGAGGCATGGTCCGAAGGGAACGTCGGCGCACTGTCCGGATGGCCATAGGGACGCGCCGCCTGGTTGCGGGGACCCTTGCCGGCGCCCGGACCCTGTCCCTGGCCCGGCCCGCGGCGGTTCTTGTTGAACGGCTTCTTCGGTCCGCGGCCATCGGCGTTGCGGTGGCCGGCCGGGCCGGTGTCCACGCCCTCGGGCACGTACCAGGTGCGGAACGCGGCGGGGTTGCCGTCGGGCAGCGCCTGCGGACCCTTCTGCTTGCGCTGCTTGAACGGCTTCTGCGACTGCTTCGCCGCCTGTTCGCCGCTGACCGTGAGGCCGCCATGCGGCTTCTTGCCGCCGCGGCCGCGACGATCCTCGCGCACGTGGTCGAAGCGGCGCAGTTCGCGGCCCTCGTCGGCGGTGTTGTGGCCGTTGACGTAGCCCTGCGGGCGGCGGTCGCCGGTCAGGTGCACGGTCGCCTTGGCCGCCTTGCGCTGGCCGATCACCGGCAGCAGGGTGAGCGCCGGCGGCGGGCCTTCCTCGAGCTTCAGTTCCTTGCGCAGCGTTTCGACCTGGGCATCGGGCAGCTCCTGCGACTGGCCGCGCAGCAGCGTCTGCGGCAGCGAAACCTTGCCGTAGCGGATGCGCTTGAGCCGGCTGACCTGGCAGCCCTGCGATTCCCACAGCCGGCGCACCTCGCGGTTGCGGCCTTCCTTGAGCAGCACCTGGAACCATTCGTTGGAATCGGTGCCGCCGATGCGCTTGATCTCGTCGAACTTCGCCGGGCCGTCCTCGAGCGCGACGCCGCGCTGCAGCCGGTCGACGATCTTGTCGGACACCGTCTCTTCCCCCTCGGGCGCACGCACGCGGCAGACGTACTCGCGTTCGACCTCGTAGGAGGGATGCATCATCGCGTTGGCCAGCTCGCCGTCGGTGGTGAGCAGCAGCAGGCCGGTGGTGTTGATGTCCAGGCGCCCGATCGCGATCCAGCGCGCGCCCTTGAGCGCGGGCAGCGATTCGAAGATGGTCGGCCGGCCTTCGGGATCCTCGCGCGTGGTGACTTCGCCCTCAGGCTTGTTGTACATCAGCACGCGCGCCGGTTCGGCCAGCGCGCTGGCGACGAACTGGCGGCCGTCGATCTCGACGCGGTCGCCGCCCTTGACCGACATGCCGGTCTGCGCGATCTCGCCGTTGACCTTCACCAGGCCGTCGGCGATGCGCTGCTCGAGCGCGCGGCGCGAGCCGAGCCCGGCCTGCGCCAGCACCTTGTGCAGCCGCTCCTCGAGCCGCGGCGCTTCGGCGGCCTTGTCTTCGCCGCGCTTGAGCGACAGTTTGCGGCTGGCGGCGGGGTGTTGCTCAGTCATGTCGTGCTCCGGTGCTGTCGCCGTCGTCGGCGAGGGCGTCTGGGTCCGCCGCGGATTCGCGGACGGTGTCGTGGGTGTCGGTTTCGGCTTCGACTTCGCGCTGGAGGTCTTCGTCGAGTCGATCGTCGGGATCGGGTGCATGCGGATCGCGGGTGTCGGCGGCGGGCTTCTCGCCAGCCGGGTCTTCATCGAAGGCGGCCTCGTCGGGGGCGTCGTCTCCGAATTCGTCCTGGCCGTCGCGATCCTCGTCGTGGGCCGCGGGTGCGAGCGGATCGCCCTCCGCGGCATCGTTGGCGGCCTGGCTTTCGCGGTCTGCATCGCCATCGTCATCGCCGACCGCGGCGATGCCACCGACCGCGCGCGGGCCGTCGAACTCGAACTGCGGCTCCAGTTCGCCGAAATCCTTGAGCTCCGACAGCGGCGGCAGCTCATCGAGCCGCTTGAGGCCGAAATAGTCGAGAAAGCCCTTGGTCGTGCCGAGCAGTTCCGGGCGACCGGGCATGTCGCGGTGGCCGACGACGCGGATCCACTCGCGCTCCTCCAGCGCCTTGATGATGTTGCTGTTGGTCGCCACGCCGCGGACCTGTTCGATCTCTCCGCGGGTGATCGGCTGGCGGTAGGCGATCAGCGCCAGGGTTTCGAGCGTGGCGCGCGTGTACTTGGTCTGGCGCTCGGTCCACAGCCGCGCCACCCAGGGGTGGACGTCGGCCTGTACCTGGTAGCGCCAGCCGGAGGCCACCTCGACCAGTTCGATGCCGCGGCCGGCCGCCTCGGCCTGCAGCGTTTCGAGCGCGACCTGGAGGCTGCCCTCGGGTGCCGGCTCGTCGAGCGGGAACAGGCCGTTGAGCTGGACCACGGTCAGCGGCTGGCTCGAGGCCAGCAGCGCGGCCTCGACGATGCGGTTGATGAGTTGTTGATCCATGCGTCTTGGGTGTGGCGGGATGGATGGCGTGCGGGTGTTCGCGCCGGTGGTGGACCGGCCGCGGGCACGGCGGTGGGGTCAGGCGTCGTCTTCGGGCGCGTCGTCGTCGAACTCGCTGGCGAATTCCAGCGGCTCGTCCGCCGCACGCCCGGTGGCGAGCGACTTGAGGTAGATCGGCGCGAGCGGTGCTTCCTGGACGATGTCGAGCAGGCGTTCCTTGGCCAGTTCGAGGATCGACAGGAAGGTCACGACCACGCCCAGCTTGCCTTCGCCGGGATTGAACAGCGCCTCGAAGCGGTGGAAGGCGCCGTCCTCGAGCCGGGTCAGCAGTTCGCCCATGCGCTGGCGCACGCTCAGCGCATCGCGCCGGATCGCGTGGCTGGTGAGCAGCTCGGCGCGCTTGAGCACGTCGTGCAGCGCCAGCAGCATCTCGCGCAGGTCCACCGGCGGCGGCAGCCTGACCGAGGCGCGGTCGGGCAGGAAGGCGGCGACCGGCGCGGTGTCGCGCTCCATGCGCGGCAGGGTGTCGATGTCCTCGGCAGCCTGCTTGAAGCGCTCGTACTCCTGCAGGCGGCGCACGAGGTCGGCGCGCGGGTCGTCCTCCTCGCCTTCTTCGCTGGCCGGCCGCGGCAGCAACATCCGCGACTTGATCTCGGCCAGGATCGCGGCCATCACCAGGTACTCGGCCGCCAGTTCGAAACGCAGGTCCTGCATCACGCCGATGTACTCGACGTACTGGCGGGTGATCTCGGCGACCGGGATGTCGAGGATGTCGAGGTTCTGGCGGCGGATCAGGTACAGCAGCAGGTCGAGCGGGCCTTCGAACGCCTCGAGGATCACCTCCAGCGCGTCCGGCGGGATGTACAGGTCCTGCGGGATCTGCAGCACCGGCTGGCCATGCACCGTCGCCAGCCGCATCTCCTGCTGCTGCGGATGGGAGGGCGCCTGCGCGGCGTTGTCCTGGGCGGCTTGGTTCATTCGCGGTGCGGCCCCTCCGGGGCCGTCTGGCTTGTCGGTCTTGTCGCGGGGCCGAGGGCGGTCGCGGGCTGCGAGGAGGAACGGGCGTGCATCCCTGGCGGGCACGGGTCCGTTACGTCGCACTGGCAAAGCGTCTTGCGACCGGGCGCCACGGGCAGGCCATGCCGGATGCCGGCAGAAGACTGCTGGAGGGGTCGTCGGGTCTGGCCGAAGGGCCGCGACTCTTGCGTCCTGCTGCGACGGGAGCGGCGTTCGGCTGCGGAACTTGGCTCCTAGGGTAAGCGCTGGCCGGCGGCCTGTCCAGCACGAGGGACGGTGGCCCGCACGTGGCTAGAATCGCCACTCGGGCAGGCAGGAGTGCGCATGCATGTGGTACGCGATCGAGGGCTACGACGGAGAGCAGGCGCTCGACAGGCGCAAGGCGACGCGCGAGCGGCATCTCGAGCGCCTGGCGACGCTGCGCGACCAGGGCAGGTTGCTGGTCGCCGGGCCGTGCCCGGCGATCGATGCGGAGGATCCGGGTCCGGCCGGCTTCAGCGGCAGCATCGTGATTGCCGAGTTCGGTTCGCTGGACGAGGCGCGCGCCTGGGCGGACGCCGACCCTTACGTCGCGGCCGGCGTCTACACGCGCGTCGAAGTACGACCGTTCCGTCAGGTCCTGCCGTAGCCCGGGTAAGCGAAGCGCACCCGGGTCGCACATCTCGCCGACGGAGTAACGCGAGACAGGGCCCCAGATCCGCAACGCGTCTCGCTCGATATCGCAGTCCCGCCCGCATCGCATGTTGCGTCGTGCCATGCATCCGGCGCTGAAAACGATTACATTCGCGCGGCCTGTTCGCCCGGAAGGACCATGAAGCGCGCCAGTTCCCGTCTCCGCACCCGTCCCATCCTCTCCGGAATGCTCGCCACCCTGCTGGCCACGCCGGTCGCCTGGGCCGCTCCTCCGCCACCGCAGACCTCGGCGGGCGACCTCGCCGCGGAACGCGCCTTCGTCGACGCCCTGATGGCCAGGATGACGCTGGCGGAGAAGCTCGGCCAGCTCAACCAGCCACCGGCCGTGGGCAACAACACCGGTCCGGCGGCGATGGCCGGCAGCGAGGACCAGGTGCGTAGTGGCGCGATCGGTTCCTGGCTCGGCACCCATGGCGCGGAACTGACCTGTCGCCTGCAGCGCATCGCGGTGGAGGAGTCGCGGCTCGGCATCCCGTTGCTGTACGCCTACGACGTGATCCACGGCATGCGCACCACCTTCCCGGTGCCGCTGGGCGAAGCGTCGAGCTTCGATCCGGACGAGGCGCGCAACGCCGCGCGGGTGGCCGCGGTGGAAGCGACCGCGCACGGGGTGCACTGGACCTATGCGCCGATGGTCGACATCGCCCGCGATCCGCGTTGGGGTCGTGTGGTGGAAGGCGCCGGCGAGGACCCGTACCTCGGCGCCGTGTTCGCCGCCGCGCGCGTGCGGGGCTTCCAGGGCGACGACCTCGCCGCGCCCGACACCCTGCTCGCCACCGCCAAGCACTTCGTCGGCTACGGCGCGGCCGAGGGCGGGCGCGACTACAACGTCGCCGAGATCCCCGAGCGCACCCTGCGCGAGGTCTACCTGCCGCCGTTCGAGGCCGCGGTCGACGCCGGCGCGCAGTCGATCATGGCCGCCTTCAACGAGGTCGCCGGGGTGCCGATGCATGCGCACACGCCGCTGATCCAGGATCTGCTGCGGGCGCAGTGGGGATGGGACGGCGTACTGGTCAGCGATTACACCGGCGTGCTGGAACTGGTGGAGCACGGCGTGGCCGCGACCCGCGAGGAAGCAGGGCGCCTCGGGCTGCGTGCCGGCGTGGACGTGGACATGGTCAGCGACATCTATCTGAAGGACCTGCCCGCCGCGGTGGAGGCAGGGCGCGTGCCGATGGCGGAGGTCGACGCCTCCGTGCGGCGGGTGCTCAACGCCAAGTTCCGCCTCGGCCTGTTCGACGATCCCTACCGCTACTGCAAGGACAGCGCGCGCCAGGAGGCGACGACGCTCGCGCCCGAACACCGCGCCGCCGCGCGCCGGATGGCGCAGAAATCCATGGTGCTGCTGGAGAACGAGGGCGGGGTGCTACCGCTCTCGAAGTCGCTCGGCACGCTCGCGGTGATCGGCCCGCTGGCGGACGAACCCTGGGCGATGCTCGGCAACTGGGTGGGCATCGGCAGGCCGGAAGACGCGGTGACGCCGCTGGCGGCACTGAAGCAGGTGCTGGGCGATGGCACGAAGCTGGTGGTCGCCAAGGGCGCCGACATCGACAGCGACGACACCTCGGGTTTCGATCGTGCCGTGCGCGCCGCGCGCTCGGCGGACGCGGTGGTGATGTTCCTCGGCGAGCATCCGGAGATGAGCGCCGAGGCCAACAACCGCACCTCGCTCGACCTGCCGGGCGTGCAGGAACGGCTCGCACTGGCGGTCGCCGCGACCGGTAAGCCGGTCGTCGTGGTACTGCTCAACGGCCGGCCGCTGTCGACTGGCGCGCTGCAGGGCGAGGTGCCGGCGATCCTCGAAGCCTGGTTTCCGGGTATCGAGGGCGGCAATGCGATCGTCGACGTGCTGTTCGGCGACGTGAACCCGTCCGGCAAGCTGCCGGTGACGGTGCCGCGCAACGTCGGCCAGGTGCCGATCTACTACGCGCATCGCAACACCGGGCGTCCGCCCGCCAGCGACAACAAGTACACCAGCAAATACATCGACGTGCCGTGGACGCCGCTGTATCCGTTCGGCCATGGGCTGAGCTACACCACGTTCGGCTACGACCCGCCGAGCGTGGCGCGCGCGATGCTGGCGGGCGACGACCTGGCGCAGCAGGTCAGCGTGCGCGTCACCAACACCGGCCAGCGCGCCGGTACTGAAGTGGTGCAGCTGTACGTGCGCGACGACGTCGCCAGCGTCACCCGGCCGGTGCGGCAGTTGCGCGGCTTCCAGCGCGTCGAGCTGCAGCCCGGCGAATCGCGCACGGTCACCTTCGAGCTCGGTTTCGACGACCTCGCGTTGTACGACGCGCGGATGAATCGAGTGGTCGAACCGGGCACGTTCACCGTGTTCACTGGCGGCAATTCGCTGGCCACGGATTCGGTGCAGTTCGAGGTGGTGCGGTGACCTCTCACGCGTGCCCGGCCGATGGCGGGGTCCGGTACGTGTGCGTTGGCGGTCGTCGGGTCTCGGCCCGCGTGGATATTGACGGCTAGGCGGTATCCGCGGTCGTGCCGGTGTAGGAACCGAATGAAACCAGAATCCATCCTCCGTACTGGCATCGGCGGCGCGCTCGCCACGCTGCTCTGGATCGGCATCCCGGTGGCCGCGTGGTGCGGTCTCCCGGATGCCGGCCTGCCTCGGCGCGAGGGTTGGTCGGCCTCGGCATCGTCGACGCAGGTCGATGCACTGCGCGCAGCGCATGCGATCGACGGCGATCCCGCCACCCGCTGGGGCGGTGATTTCAGTGCCGGTCACTGGCTGCAGGTCGATCTCGGACGCGCCGCAGAAGTGGCGGGCGTTCTGATCCACTGGGACAGCGGTTTCGCGGTCTCCTGGACGATCCAGGCATCGATCGATGGCAGGGCGTGGGACGTCGTCTACACCAGTCGCGACTCGCGCGGGGGCCACGACTACGTGTTCTTCCCCGCCGCCGAGGCACGTTACCTGCGGTTGGCGAGCCTCCCGCACACCGCGGACTGGGGTGTGTCGGTGTTCGAGTTCACGCCTTTGTCGACGCGCGACGCGGCGCGCATATCCGGCGTCGCTTCAGCCGACGGGCGCGGTCTTTTCGATGGCGAGGGGCGTTACCCGGAGGAAATGGTGGCCGCCGGCGCCGGGCGGGGCACGCGCGGCATCGAGGTCGCGCTGCCTCCGGGCATCGAGATCGCCGGGCTCGAGGTCTGGTGGGACGGTCCGCGCAATGGCGCCGTACTGGAGGTGCGCACTGCGAATGGATGGCAGCGGGTCGCCGAGGATCCGGGGACGCTGGGCGGGACGTCTTTCCTGTCGGCGCGCGCGCCCTTGCGGACCGATGCCATGCGCCTGCTGTCCGGTGAAGTGTCCGGACGCGCTCCGCGTATCGGCCGCCTGCGCCTGCTGGGTCCGCGCGAGGTGATGACGCCCATGCGGCGCTACGAGATCGTGGCTGCGCGCGCGCATCGCGACCTGTTTCCACCGTCGCTGCACGGTGAGCAGGTGTACTGGACGACGGTGGGGGTCCCCGCGGGCCGGCAGAAGTCGCTGTTCGACGAGTTCGGCAACCTCGAGGCGTACCGCGGCGCGCCCATGGTGCAGGCGCTGTGGCGCGACGATGAACATGGTGCCGCGACCTCGGCGCAGGTCGAACGCCGGCATGCGCTGCGCGACGGATGGATCCCGTGCCCGTCGGTGGAGTGGTCGCCGCGAGAGGGCCTGTCGGTGCGCAGCGAAGCACTTGCCTACAGGCAGGACGACCAGCCGATCACCCTGCTGCGCCACACCTTGCGCAATGCGGGGACGCGCGACGTGCGTGGCGACCTGTCGCTGCTCGTGCGGCCGCTGCAGGTGAACCCGCCCTGGCAACACGGCGGCGTGTCGCGGATTGAGCACATCGTGGTTGGACCGGAACCGGCCGGTATGGCGGTGCGCGTCAATGGCCGCAGGCTGTTCACCTCGCTGACCCCGCCGGCGGCGCAGGGCGTGGCAGGATTCGGCCGGCATGGCGAGGGCGAGCCCACGTCGAAAGCTGCGGCGGGTGTGGTCCCTGACGCGCGCGGAGCGCGCGACCCCGATGGTCTAGCGACCGCGGTACTGCGGTATCCGGTGTCACTCGCCCCGGGCGAACAGGCGCAGGTGGTGGTCGCGTTCGCGCTCGGCGACGCGGCCATGGATGCAGCCGGCGCACTGCCCGAAGCACCGCCGGTCGACGTCGAGGCACTGCTTGCGGGACACGCCGATCCCGGCGCCGCGTTCGACGCGATGGCGGCACTGGTCGCCGAAGAGTGGCGATCGAAGTTCGCGTCCTTCGACCTGCGGCTGCCGGACGCCTCGATCGTCGACGGCCTGCGCGCGCAGGCGGCGTCCATGATGATCAACCAGACCGGCCACGCGATCCAGCCGGGACCGCGCAATTACAACCGATCCTTCATCCGCGACGGGCAGGCGACCGCTTCGATTCTCGTGCGCATGGGCCAACCGGCGGTCGCGCGCGAATACCTGCGCTGGTACACCGACCATGCCCTCAACCCAAACGGACTGGTCTCGCCCATCCTCGACGAGGACGGGAGCATCAACCGCGGATTCGGTTCGGACATCGAACACGACAGCCAGGGCCAGTACATCCTGCTCGTGGCCGACATCGCGCGCTACGACGGCGGGCCGGAAAGCGTGCGCCAGTACCTGCCTGCGGTGAAGCAGGCGATGCGGTTTATGCAGACGCTGCGCGATCGGACCATGGTGCCCGGATACATGGCCGCTCAGCCGGCGCCCGGGCGTTTCCGCGGCCTCATCGCGCCCTCCATCAGCCACGAGGGCTATTCCACGCCGACCCACAGTTACTGGGACGACTACTTCGCGATCAAGGGCTGGGACGACGGCGCGTGGCTGGCGGGAGCGCTGGGCGATGAGGCCACCGCGGCCTGGGCACGCGAACAGGGGGCCGCGCTGCGACGATCGGTGTCCGCTTCGATCCGCGCCACGATCGCGTGGAAGGGCTCGGACACGATCCCCGCGTCCGCCGACCTCGGTGAGAGTGACCCCACCAGCGTGTCGATCGCGCTGGATCCGGCGGGCGCGCGCGATGTGTTGCCCGAGCGGCAGTTGCTCAATACGTACGATCGCTACATGGTCGACGTGCGGCGGCGCGACGTGCCGGGTGCGCTCTACGCCTACACGCCGTATGAGTTGCGCAACGTCCTGACGTATGTACACCTCGGACGGCCCGCGGACGCGCGTGAACTGCTCGACCGCTTCGTTGCGCAGCAACGCCCCCGGGCTTGGCGGATGTGGCCCGAGGTCGTGCACTCGCGCGAGCGGCACCCCGGCTACATCGGCGACATGCCCCACACCTGGATCGGCTCGGAATATGTGCGCGCGGTGCTGGGCATGATCGTGCAAGAGGCCCCGGGACGGCTGGTGCTCCTGCCGGGGGCGCCGGCGGACTGGCTGGCGGGTGACGGGCTGGCATCGCACGGCATGCCGACCGCGTTCGGCCGCATGGACCTGCATGCGCGCCTCGTCGACGACCGGTTGCGCGTCGAGCTGTCGGGTGTCAAGGGGGTGGGTGTCGAAGTGCACTGGCCGCCGGATATGGGGCCGCCCAGGGTCCTGCGGGTCGACGGACGGGCGGTCGAGGTGCCCGGCGCGACCCCGTTCGCCAGTCTGCCCGAGCCGTTCCGCGTGCTCGAGGCCGCATGGTGACCGCCGGCGTCGTCCCCTGCCGGCCTTGCTGTGCCGCAGCATCGTCCGTTGCGCGGGATCGCTTTACAGGATTGCTTGAAAACGATTACATTCCGCGCATCGTGAAACCGCGGAGGGGCGGATGAGCGTCACGATCAAAGACGTGGCACGACGTGCGAATGTCTCCGTTGCCACCGTGTCGCGTGCCCTCAACGGTCACCAGAACGTCGCCGAGGAAGTCCGCAAGCGGGTACTCTCGGTCGCCGACCAGCTGCGCTACAGCCCGCACCATGCGGCGCGGAGCCTGAGCAGCCGGCGGACCCAGACCATCGGGGTCGTGCTGCCGGATCTGTACGGCGAATTCTTCTCCGAACTGATGCGGGGCATCGACCATGTGGCACGCGAGCGCGGCCTGCACCTGCTCGTCTCCAGCTACCACGGTCATCCGCAGGAACAGGGTGCGGCGTTGCGCGCCATGCGTGGACGCGTGGACGGTTTGCTGCTGATGTCGCCGTTCCTGGAAGGTCAGGAATCGCTGGCCGACGACATGCCGGCGAGCATGCCAGTGGTCCTCATGGGCTCCCCGGTCGCCGCCGACGGGCCAGCGTCGATCGGTGTCGACAACCACGGTGGCGCGAAAGCGATGATGGAGCACCTGCTCGAAGCCGGGCACCGGTCGATTGCATTCCTGTCGGGGCCCGACGACAACTTTGACGCGCGCGAGCGTTTGCGCGGCTACACCGATGCGCTCGCTGCCGCCGGCCTGGAGCCCTGGGTGTTTCCGGGAGATTTCGACGAGGCCTCCGGACATCGCGCCGGCGGGGCCCTGATACAGGCGCCACGCCGGCCCGACGCGGTGTTCGCCGCCAACGACATGATGGCGCTCGGATGCATGTTCGCGCTCAGCCAGGGCGGCGTCCGCGTTCCCGACGACATCGCGATCGCTGGGTTCGACGACATCCCGCTTTCGCGCTACGTGCACCCCGCGCTCACGACCATGCGTGTGGAAATCGCGGAGTTGGGCGCGCGCGCGATCCGGAGCCTGCTCGAGCCTGGACAGGAAACGGCGGAGGGGAGCAGGTTACAGGAACTGCTTTTCCCGGAACTGGTCGTGCGGCAATCCAGTCGCCCTCGTACGGACACACCCGCGGCCCCATCGACGACATCTTGAGCGACAAAAAAAGCAGGAAGAACGCATCTGAAACGAGAATTCGCCAGCGTCCAAGGCGAGCACATCAGAGCCGATCAACCCTTATCAACACTTTTGAGGACCGCCCTGGGAGGGGCATCGCCATGAATCGCAAGACCCGAGCATCCCTCAGGATCCAACGCAGCGTGCTTGCCGGCGCGCTCGCGAGTTGTCTCGCGTTGACCGCGACGGTCGCCCACGCCCAGAGTGCGAGCGCCACGCTTCGCGGACGCGTCGCCGGTGCCGAGGACGGCACGACGGTCACCGCCACCAACACCGCCGATGGCAGCGTCCGCCGCACGCAGACCAATGCGGACGGCAGCTACACGCTGGTGGGCCTGGCGCCGGGCACCTACAACGTCGAAGCGGAGGGCGGCGGCGCGCAGATCGTCCGCCTGCAGGTCGCATCCACGTCCACACTGAACCTGTCGGCCGATACCGGCGTCGCGGAAACACCGCAGACGGGCGATGCCACCAACCTCGATGCGGTGGTCGTGACGGCCCCCGCGCTACAGGAGGTGAACACGTCCGAGGTCGGAAAATTCGTGTCGCTGCGCGAGATCCAGAACGTGCCCCAGTCTTCGCGCAACTTTCTGGAGTTCGCCGACGCGGTGCCGGGCATGATCTTCGAGCGCGATGGCAACGGGCGTACGACCCTCAAAGGTGGTGCCCAGAATGCCAGCTCCACCAATCTGTACATCGATGGTGTCGGGCAGAAGAGCTATGTCAAGAAGGGCGGCGTCGCCGGACAGTTCGACAGCGCGGGCAACCCGTTCCCGCAGATGGCGATCGGCGAGTACAAGGTCATCACGTCCAACTACAAGGCCGAGTACGGCCAGATATCCAGTGCCGCGGTGACTGCGGTCACACGCTCCGGCGGCAACGAGATGGAAGGCGAGGTGTTCTATCGGTTCACCGACGAAGGGATGCGCGAGAAGACACCCGCGGAGGAAGCGAGCGACCAGGAAAAGAAGAAGAGCAAGGAAACCGAGGCGGGTATCGCGGTCGGTGGCCCATTGATCGAAGACAAGCTGCACTTCTTCGCGGCGATCGAGACCAAAGAGTTCGCGCTTCCGACCGCGGTCGTGCCGGGCGTGATAGCGACGCCCGAGATCCTGGCGCAGTTGCCGGTCGAAGCCCGGCAGTTCGGTCCCACCTCGCAGCCGTTCGACGAAACCCTGATATTCGCCAAGATCGACTGGAACGTGACCGACAACGATCACATCGCGTTCTCGGCACAGCGGCGCGACGAGGAAACGGTCGGCAACGTCGGTAACCAGAACGCGTACTCGCATGGCATCTACACCGACAATTACGACCACCGCAACAGCCTGCGATGGGAGCACAGCGCCGATCGCTGGTTCAACGAGGTGCTGCTGACCAGCGAGAAATCATTCAACAATCCGCTGCCGATCACCTTCGGGAACGGCTATCTCTACCGGACTCCAGACGGTACCAACGACGCTACGGTCATCCAGGTGGGCGGCGGCGACCCGCGTGCCGGACAGGTGAAGGGCCAGAAGGGCTGGTCGATCGAGGACAACCTGACCTTCGTCGACATCGAGGCGGCCGGCTACCACACGATCAAGATGGGCGCACGCTACAAGAGCGTCGATCTCTACGCGGCCGACGCGCTCAACGCGAATCCGCAGTTCGCGTACATCCTCGGCGCGGACTTCCCGCCGGACCAGCCCTACCAGGCCATCTTCGCAAAGCCCGTCACCGGGATCGGCAGCATCGCGCCAAGCGTGGAGACCACCTCCAAGCAGTACGGTCTCTACATCCAGGATGATTGGCAGGTCAACGATCACCTGATACTAAATATCGGCCTGCGCTGGGACTACGAAGAGGTGCCGGCCTACCTCGACTTCGTGACGCCGCAGAACGTGGTCGACGCGCTGAATGGCCAGGATCCGAACGCGCCAGCTGGCCAAACGTATGCCGATTCGCTTCGTGCAGGCGGAGTGGACATCAACGACTACATCAGCACCGGCAACAACCGGGAGGCGTTCAAGGATGCGTGGCAACCGCGCCTTGGTTTCTCCTACGACTTTGGCGCGGATCAGAAGCGGGTTCTGTACGGTGGCGCTGGACGCTCATACGATCGCAACGTGTACGACTTTCTGCAACTTGAAGTCACGAAATCCGCACTTCCACAACTGACGATCAACTTCCGCGATCCGGTGACGGGAGAGTGTTACCGCGACCGCGACCCGTGCTTCGACTGGGATCCGAGCTACCTCAACGGCATCGAGAACCTGCAGGCACTGGTCGCAGCCAGCAACGAAGGCGTCGAAGTCGATCTGATGAACAACGACCTCAAGACCCCGTACTCGGACCAGTACAGCCTCGGTATGCGCAACACGATCGGCCAATGGCTGACCGATGCGGCGGTGACCCGGATCGAAAGCCACGACGGTTTCGCGTTCTCGCTCGGCAACCGCTATCCCAACGGCGATTTCTTCCAGAACGGCAGCCAGCCGTGGGGGAACGCGGTGCCCGGCTTCGGCGCGTTGATCATCGGCAACAACGGCATCGAGACCAAGTCGACCCAGTTGCTGCTGTCGGCGCAAAAACCGTACACCCGCAATTCGGGATGGGGCACGAGCTTCGCCTACACCTTCACCGACGCCGAGCAGAACCGCGACATCAACGAGCACTATTCGTTCGACTACGCGACCCCCGGCGACTACCCGGTGCTGGTGTCGAATTCCGTCCCGAAACACCGGTTCGTCGCCACGGGCACGTTGGATGGCTTCTGGGGCATCACCTTCGGCGGGAAACTCGTGCTCGCCACCCCGACACCTGTCTACAGCAGCACTTGCCTCGCGGATGGGGTTCCGACGCCGGTGGGGGGGGGGCGCTGCATGCCGGCTGCGACCGAGCCTGATGGCACTTGGGGGTACCGTAGCCTCGACCTCCAGGCGACCAGGGAGTTCGACGTCGATGGGGTGCGGTTCTACGGGCGAGTCGACGTGCTCAACGTCTTCAACTGGAACAACTACACCAGCGTGGTCGTGACAGACAACCGGGATGGCACCATCTCCGCGCGGTACCTTGAGGGAGGCAACATCACCGGTGTGCCACGCATGGTCAAGGTCGAGTTCGGCATGCGCTTCTGAGGCGCGACCGCGGTCTGGTCCAACAGGCGTACCAGGGCGGAAGCGGCGCCCTGGTTGTCGCCGGCAACGAGAGCATGACGTGATGGAGGGGGCGCATGCCCACCAGTGCGGTTCGCGACATCGTCATCCTGGGCGGAGGTACCGCAGGCTGGATGGCAGCCGCTGCGTTCGTGCGGGTGCTCGGAGAAGCATGCCGCGTGCACGTCGTGGAGTCCGAGCTGATCGGCACCGTCGGAGTCGGCGAGGCCACGGTGCCGCATATCAAGGCCTTCAACAACCTGCTGCAGATCGACGAGGCCGACTTCGTCCGCAGGACGCAGGGTACCTTCAAGCTTGGCATCCAGTTCGTCGACTGGCTGCGCGTCGGTGAGACCTACATCCATGGCTTCGGCACGGAGATCGGCCGAAATCTCGGCCTGCTGCCGTTCCATCAGTACTGGATCAAGGGCCACCTGAAGGGACGGGTCCAGGGAATTGGCGCGTACTCGCTCAACACCTTGGCGGCCGAGCGCGGCAAGTTCATGGTATCGGCAAGCGATGTGCCGCCCGGTTCTCCGTTGGCCAACATCGCCTATGCCTACCACTTCGACGCCGGGCTCTACGCCCGCTACCTGCGCGAATACGCGGGGCAGCGTGGCGCGAGACACACTGAAGGAATGGTGCGCGAGGTGGTCCTGGATCCCGAGAACGGGCACGTAGCCTCGCTGCGCATGGAGTCGGGGGCCGAGATCCAAGGTGACCTGTTCATCGACTGCTCAGGCTTCCGGGGACTGCTGATCGGCGATGCTGTCGGCACTCCCTACGAGGATTTCAGCCATTGGCTGCCTTGCGACCGCGCGTTCGCGGTCCCGTGCGAGAGCACAGGGCCGCCAACGCCATACACGCGCTCCACCGCGCGCGCGGCGGGCTGGCAATGGCGAATCCCGTTGCAGCACCGCACCGGCAACGGCTACGTCTACTGCAGCCGCTACGTCAGTGACGACGAGGCGGCTGCCACGCTCTTGGCCAACCTCGACGGCGACGCGTTGGGGGACCCTCGGCCTCTGCGTTTCACCACCGGCCGGCGTTCTGCCTGCTGGAATCGCAACGTGGTCGCACTCGGCCTGGCGAGCGGATTCATGGAGCCGCTGGAGTCGACCAGCATCCACCTAGTTCAATCCGGCATTTCCAAGCTGCTGGAGATGTTCCCGCGGGACGGTTTCAACCCTGTGTTGGCGCAGAAGTACAACGCCAGACTTGCGTTCGAGTTCGACCGGATACGTGATTTCCTGTTGCTGCACTACTACGCCACCGAACGCGGCGAGCCGTTCTGGCGCGAATGCCGGGAGATGGTGATCACGCCGGAATTGAGCGAGAAGATTGCCCTGTTCCGCGACAGCGGCCAGTTCTATCGTAACGCCGAGGAAATGTTCGGTGATGTCAGCTGGATCGAGGTCATGCTGGGCCAAGGCGTGGTGCCGAACGGGTACCACCCGCTCGTGGACCAGGTTCCGGAGCCCGACCTGTACCGGTTTATCGAAGGGGTGGGCAAGACGATCTCCAACTGCGTCGAGGCCATGCCGATGCACCAGCAGTTCATCGACCGTTTCTGCAAGGCGGATCGGTGATTGCAAGGGTGGGGATATGGACGGCCTGCGACTCCATACGGCAGACCGTGCCAATCGCCTATGGATCGTGTTGCGGTGCACGAGTACATTTGTTTAACAATCTGGTGTAATCGTTTTCATGGCTCGAAACCGGCCCTCGGTGATGCCCCCACCTCGTCCGTGTGTAGTAAATGATCCGGGCGAGCTCCCGATAGGAACATGCATGCTGCCCCCATCGCGCGAGAACCCGACTCTGGTCCGTTGGATTCCCCTGCTACTCGCGTTGGCCTTGCTGGCATCCTGCCAGCGGGAAGCGCCTCAGCCGCAGCAACCCGTCGTCGCACCGCCGACGCCCGGCCCGATCCCGCAGGTCGTGCTGCCGGAGCCCGAGCCCAGGCAGGAAGAACCCCCGGGCCCGCCCGAGCTGCCACCGCTGTTCCGCGACATCGAGCGGCGCACGTTCCAGTTCTTCTGGGATACCACCAACGAGGTGAACGGACTGACGCCGGACCGCTTCCCGTCGCGGCCGTTCGCGAGCATCGCCTCGGTCGGCTTCTCGCTGACCGCGTATCCGATCGGGATCGAGAACGGCTGGGTCAGCCGCACCCAGGCGGTGGACCGGACGCTGGCCACGCTGACGTTCCTGCGCGGGGCGCAGATGGGGCCGCAGGCCGAGGGACGCAGCGGCCACAAGGGATTCTTCTATCACTTCCTCGACATGCAGACCGGCGCGCGCTACGACCGGTGGGTCGAGCTGTCGAGCGTGGACACCGGCCTGCTGCTGATGGGCGTACTGTTCGCGCAGTCGTACTACACCGGCGAGGATCCGCGCGAGGCGCAGATCCGCAAGCTCGCCGACGAGGTCTATCGCCGCGTCGAATGGCCGTGGCTGCAGCAGCGGCCGCCGCTGATCTCGATGGGCTGGTATCCCGAGCGCGGCTTCATCGGCCACGACTGGAAAGGCTACAACGAGGCGATGCTGGTCTACATCCTCGCGCTGGGCTCCCCGACGCATCCGGTGGACCCGGAGGCGTGGCAGGTCTGGACGGAGACCTACGAGCGGGACTGGGGCGTGTTCCAGGGCCAGGAGTACCTGAGTTTCGGCCCGCACTTCGGCCACCAGTATTCGCACGTGTGGATCGATTTCCGAGGCATCCGCGACCAGTACATGGCCAGCCGCGGCATCGACTACTTCGAGAACAGCCGCCGGGCGACCTACGCCCAGCGGGCGTATGCGATCGAGAATCCGATGAAGTGGGACGACTACGGCGAGAACGTCTGGGGCCTCACCGCCAGCGACGGACCGCAACGCACCACCCAGGACTTCCGCGGCGAACAGCGCGAGTTCCGCCACTACAGCGCACGCGGAGCGGGCCTTTCGGACGAGTTCGACGACGGCACGATCGCACCGACTGCGGCGATCGCCTCGATCGCGTTCGCGCCGGAGATCGTGATCCCTGCCACCGAGGAGCTGTACGAGCGCTATGGCGAGTACCTATACTCCAGCTACGGCTTCCTCGACGCGGTCAACCCGAGCTTCAAGTACGACGTGCCGCTCAAGACCGGGCGCCTGATCCCCGGACGCGGCTGGGTGGCGAGCGACTACATCGGCATCGACCAGGGACCGATCCTGACCATGATCGCGAACTACCGCAGCGAGTTCGTGTGGAAGGTGATGCGGGAGAACGCCTACATCCGCAAGGGCCTGGAGCGCGCGGGCTTCACCGGAGGATGGCTGGCGCCGCCCGGCGGTCCGCAGACGTCGGGCGAGCCCGATCCGGAAGCCGCGGCGGCCAGCGACATCGGCATGGCGCAGTCGCGCGCGTCGTCCGGCGAGGACGACAAGCCCCCGTCCGAGCCGAGGGCGTCGGACCCGCCGCAGTAGCGTGTCGCGCGAGGCCGTCCCGGGCGTTGCGGGAGTCCTGCCTCCGCATGCCTGCGGACAGCGGCGCGCAGGCGTTGCCGATGCGTCCGGAGCGGCAGAAACCTCTACCATCCGCCGCATGCGATATCCGATTCCCGCGCTGCTGGGGCTGTTGCTGTGCATCGTGCTCGCGGGCTGCGCCCGCGACGACGGCACGACCACGATCCGGTTCTGGGCCATGGGGCGCGAGGCCGAGGTGGTGGCAGGATTGCTCAGCGACTTCGAGCGCGAACACCCGGGCATCCGCGTCGACCTGCAGCAGATCCCCTGGACCGCCGCGCACGAAAAGCTCCTGACCGCCTTCGCGGCCGACGGCTTGCCCGACATCTGCCAGCTCGGCAACACCTGGATCGCCGAGTTCGCGATGCTCGACACGCTCGAGCCGCTGCAGGGGAGGGTGGACGCCTCGCAGGTCGTCGAGGAGGCGGACTATTTCCCCGGCATCTGGGCCACCAACGTGGTCGACGACGTGCTCTACGGCGTGCCGTGGTACGTCGACACGCGCCTGCTGTTCTACCGCAAGGACCTGCTCGCCAAGGCGGGCTTCGATGCCCCGCCCGCCACCTGGGCCGAATGGGAACGCGCGATGGCGGCGATCGTGCGCGACGGCGCTCCCGGCCGCCACGCGGTGCTGATGCCGGTCAACGAGTTCGAGCCGCAGCTCTCCTTCGCGCTGCAGACCGGCGAGCCGCTGCTGCGCGACGACGACCGCTACGGCAATTTCCGCGGTCCCGGCTTCCGCAAGGCGCTGGCGTTCTATGCCAACGCTTTCGCGCAGGGCTGGGCGCCGCGCATGTCCGATACGCAGATCTCGAACGTCTGGGACGAGTTCTTCCGCGGTTCCTATGCGTTCTACCTGTCGGGCCCCTGGAACATCCGCGAGTTCCGGCGGCGCCAGCCACCGGAACTGGCCGGAGCCTGGGGCACGATGCCCTTGCCCGGGCCGGATGGACCGGGTGCGGGGATCGCGGGTGGCACCAGCCTGGTGCTGTTCCGCTCGTCCGAACGCAAGGATGCGGCGTGGAAGCTGGTCGAGTTCCTGTCGCGGCCCGACATCCAGCAGCGCTTCCACGCGCTGATCGGCGACCTGCCCCCGCGCCGCAGCACCTGGGAGCATCCCGCGCTCGCCGAAGACGAACTCGCGCGCGCCTTCCGCGACCAGCTCGAGCGCGTACAACCGACGCCGCAGGTGCTGGAGTGGGAGCGTATCGCGCAGGAGATGCGACTGGCGACCGAGCGCGTGGTGCGCGGCGGGCAGCCGCAGGAGCGGGCGGTCGTCGAACTGGACGCGCGCGTGGATGCGATCCTGGCGAAGCGACGCTGGGTGCGCGAGCGGGAGGCGCAGTGATGAGGTCGCCGACGCGGCACCCGGCGGGAACGGGCGATCCAGGCCTGCGGGGGTCCGGTCGCTGCCGTCGGCGCCGCGCATGCGCGGAGAGCCCCCGTGCGGGCTAGCCTGGCAGGTTGGGTATTCGCCGCGCCGGCGCTGGCGGTGCTCGGCATCTTCTTCGGCCTACCGGTGCTGGCGGCGCTGCTGTTGAGCCTGACCGATTTCGACCTGTACGCGCTCGCCGATTCAGGCAACCTGCGCTTCGTCGCGCTCGACAACTATCTCGACCTGCTGCGCACGCCGCTGTTCTGGAAGGCGCTGGGCAATACCTTCTACTTCGTGGTGATCGGCGTTCCGCTGTCGATCGCGGTGTCGCTGGCTGCGGCGCTGCTGCTGAACTCGTCCGTCGCCAGGATGCGGGCGCTGTTGCGCACCGCGCTGTTCGCGCCGGTGGTGACCACGCTGGTGGCGGTGGCGGTGATCTGGCGCTACCTGTTCCACACCAGCTACGGTCTGGTGAACTGGGGTCTGGCCCAGGTCGGCATCGCGCCGGTGGACTGGCTGGGCGACCCGCGCTGGGCGATGCCGACGATCATCCTGTTCGCGGTGTGGAAGAACTTCGGCTACAACATGGTGATCTTTCTCGCCGGCCTGCAGGCGATTCCCGGCGACCTGTACGAAGCCGCGCGCATCGACGGCGCTTCGCGCTGGCGCCAGTTCATCCACATCACCCTGCCGCAGCTCGGTCCGGTGCTGCTGGTGGTCGGCGTGATCACGGTGTCGGGCTATTTCCAGCTGTTCGCCGAACCCTACGTGATGACCCGCGGCGATCCGCTGCAGAGCACGGTGAGCGTGCTGTACTACATGTTCGAGGAAGGCTTCAAATGGTGGAACCTCGGCCGCGCGTCGGCGGTGGCGTTCCTGCTGTTCCTGATCATCCTCGCCGCGACGACCCTGCTGCTGCGCGTCGGGCGCAGAAAGGGGCTGGTATGAGCGGCGTCGGTCAATCGTGGTGGCACGTGTCGCGGGTCAACGGCGCGCTGCTGGTGCTGTCGGTACTGAGCCTGGCGCCGCTGCTGTGGATGGCCTCGGTGTCGTTCATGCCGCGCGGCGAAGCCAGCCAGTTCCCGCCGCCGTTCCTGCCGTCCGCGTTCACTCTCGACAACTACCGCGAGCTGTTCGCCAGGACCGGCGTGAGCCGCAACTTCGGCAACAGCCTGCTGGTCTCCGCGGCGATCACGCTGCTGTCGCTGCTGGTCAACACCATGGCCGGCTATGCCTTCGCCAAGCTGCGCTTCCGCGGCCGCGAACGGATCTTCCAGCTGCTACTCGCCGCACTGGTGATACCGGCGCAGGTGGCGATGCTGCCGCTGTTCCTGCTGATGAAGCAGCTTGGGCTGGTGAACAGCTACTGGGGCGTGATCATCCCCGGCATGGCGACGGTGTTCGGCATCTTCCTGGTACGGCAGTACGCACGCAGCATCCCCGACGACCTGATCGAGGCGGCGCGGATCGACGGCGCCGGCGAACTCCGGATCTTCTTCCAGGTGGTACTGCCCATGCTCAAGCCGGTGCTGGTCACCCTGGCCACCTTCACCTTCATGGGCGCGTGGAACGACTTCATGTGGCCGCTGATCGTGCTCACCGACCAGGAGCGCTACACGCTGCCGGTCGCGCTCGCCGCGCTCTCGCGCGAGCACATCATGGACGTGGAGCTGATGATGGCCGGCGCGATGGTCACCGTGCTGCCGGTGCTGCTGCTGTTCCTGCTGCTGCAGCGCTACTACATCCAGGGCCTGCTACTCGGGAGTGTGAAAGGGTGAGGGCGGGCGCTTGCGAGGCACTGCCTCGCGCCCGCCCGAACGCCCGGCCAAGGATGGCCGGGCCGGCGGCTCCGGAGCCTGTGAAGTCCCGCCATGGATGGCCGCAAGAAGATAATTGCGCAACGCGCGCTTGCGAGCCACTGGCTCGCGCGCCCGCGAACGCCCGGCCAAGGATGGCCGGGCCGGCGGCTCCGGAGCCTGTGAAGTCCCGCCATGGATGGCCGCAAGAAGATAATTGCGCAACGCGCGCTTGCGAGCCATTGGCTCGCGCGCCCGCGAACGCCCGGCCAAGGATGGTCGGGCCGGCGGCTCCGGAGCCTGTGAAGTCCCGCCATGGGTGGCCGCAAGAAAATAGTTGCGCAACGCGCGCTTGCGAGGCACTGCCTCGCGCCATGGCGGAACGGCCGGGCCGGTGGGCACCGGAGGAGCCCGCGCTGTCGCGCCATCGATGGCCCAGTGCGAAGAACAGCAAATCGCAGGATCGCCACGGAAAGCAACCGGAAGACACTGGATCCAGATGCAGACTACGAACATGATCGACGGACACCACCACACGGCGGCAAGCGAACGTTTCACCCACGCTCTCGCAGTCGCGATGCTCACCTTCGCATGTTTTCTTTCGCAGGCGCTGGCGCCGGCGCACGCCCAGCCGATGCCGCCCGCGATCGAACTCCCGCCGGATCCCCCCCGCCTGCTCGACGGCTTCGACGATCCCGCGCCCTGGCGCGTCGTCACTTCGAACCAGGTCAGCGGCAGCGTGCGTGCGGTCGAAGGCGACGGCGGCGGCGCCGTGTGCCTGAACTACGATTTCAACGGCGTTTCCGGCTACGTCGGCATCCAGCGCGACCTGCCGATCGACTACCCCGGCAACTTCGCCTTCTCGTTCCGCCTGC
Source organism: Luteimonas saliphila (assembly GCF_016774335.1). Taxonomy (GTDB): domain Bacteria; phylum Pseudomonadota; class Gammaproteobacteria; order Xanthomonadales; family Xanthomonadaceae; genus Luteimonas; species Luteimonas saliphila. The sequence goes on from NZ_JAETWA010000014.1 coordinate 233,616, forward strand.
GCGGAGACTCGCCGGACAACGACCTGCAGTTCAAGCTGGTCGACGCCAGCGGCGACAACGTCTGGTGGGTGAACCGGCCGAAGTACGACTACCCGCGGCAATGGACGCCTGTGCGCTACAAGCGCCGTCACATCGACAAGGCATGGGGACCGGACCCGGACCCGGTTTTGCGCCGGAGCGAGAAGCTCGAGTTCACCATCTACAACAACGTCGGCGGTCGCGGCAGCGTGTGTTTCGACACACTGGTATTCGAGCCGTTGCCGGCCGACGACGACAGCCCGCTGCGCGCCGACGCCGTCGCCACCGCGGGCGATGCGACGCTCGCGGTCGATGGCAGGATGGGCACCGCGTGGCGCGTGGACAAGTCGACGCTGCCGCAACGGCTGGTGCTCGACCTGGGCAAGGTCCGCGAGTTCGGCGGCCTGCGCCTGCGCTGGGATGGAAAGGATTACCCGTCGCGTTACCGGATCAGCGTGTCCGACGACGGCGCGGCCTGGCGCGAGGTGCGCGCAGTGACCGCCGGCAACGGCGGCGACGACTGGATCGCGCTTCCGGAGTCCGAGGCGCGCTACATCGCCTTCGACCTCGTCGACGGGCCGATACGACGCTTCGCCCTATTCGAGGCGAACGTCGAACCGCTGGCGTTCGCGGCGATGCCGAACGATTTCATCGGCTCGATGGCCGCGCACGCGCCCAGGGGCTGGTTTCCGCGCGGCTTCAGCGGCGAGCAAGCGTACTGGACGATCCTGGGGCTCGATGGCGGCGCGCAGCAGGGGCTGATCGGAGAGGACGGCGCGGTGGAGGTGGCCAAGGGCGGTTTCAGCATCGAGCCGTTCGTGCTGGTGGATGGCACGCTGGCCTCCTGGGCCGACGTGGCGACCACCCAGTCGCTGCAGGACGGCTACCTGCCGATCCCTGCGGTGCACTGGCAGCGCGACGACCTGGCACTCGACGTCACCGCGTTCGCGCATGGCACACCGCGCGAGTCGCGCCTGGTCGTGCGCTACCGGCTGTCCAACCCGGGTGGCAAGGCGCGCGACTACACGCTGGCGCTGGCGCTGCGGCCGTTCCAGGTGAATCCGCCCAGCCAGTTCCTCAATACGCGCGGCGGCGTCAGTCCGATCGGTGCGATGTCGATCGACGGCGGCACCGTGTCCGTCGACGGCAGGCCGAGGGTGTTCGCCAAGCAGTTGCCGAGCGCCGCGTTCGCCACGATGTTCGATGCGGGCATGGCGGTGTCGCACCTCGCCGCCTCGCGCACGCCCGCCACGACGAGCGTGGCGGATCCGACCGGGCTCGCTTCCGGCGCCCTGCTGTACCGGATGCGTCTTGCGCCGTGGGAAACGCGCACCATCGAGGTGATGGTGCCGATGACCGGCACCGCCGCGCTCGCGCGCCGCTGGTGGGACGCGGAGGCGCTGCAGGCCGAGACCGCAGCGATGTGGCGCGACAAGCTCGACCGCGTGACGCTGACCGTGCCGCCGCAGGGACAGGCGCTGGCCGACACGTTGCGCACCTCGCTGGCACACATGCTGATCTCGCGGATCGGCCCGCGCCTGCAGCCGGGCACGCGTTCGTACGCGCGCAGCTGGATCCGCGACGGCGCGATGATCTCGGAAGGGCTGCTGCGCATGGACCGCCCCGACGTGGTGCGCGAGTACGTGGAGTGGTATGCGCCCTACCAGTTCGACAACGGCAAGGTGCCGTGTTGCGTCGACGACCGCGGCAGCGATCCGGTGCCGGAGAACGACAGCCACGGCGAGCTGATCTTCAACATCGCCGAGTACTGGCGCCACACCGGCGACCTCGCCTTCCTGGAACGGATGTGGACGCACGTCGATGGCGCGTATCGCTACATGGAGGAATTGCGCCTGTCGGAGCGCACGGCCGCGAACCGGCGGCTCAATCGCGCGTTCTACGGGATGATGCCGGCCTCGATCAGCCACGAGGGATACTCGGCCAAGCCGATGCACTCGTACTGGGACAACTTCTGGGCGCTGCGCGGCTACAAGGATGCGGTGGAGGTCGCGCAGGCGTTGGGCAAGGCCGAAGAGGCGGCGCGGATGGCGGCGTCACGCGACCAGTTCCATGGAGACCTGATGGATTCGCTGCGGGCCGCGGCGGACCTGCACGACATCGACTTCCTGCCCGGCGCGGCCGAACTGGGGGATTTCGATCCGACCTCCACCACCATCGCGCTCGCGCCCGGCGGCGAGCAGGAGCGCCTGCCGCAGGACCTGCTGCACAACACCTTCGAGCAGTACTGGTCGCGCTTCCTCGACCGCCGCGACGGACGCCTGGAATGGAAGGACTACACGCCCTACGAATGGCGCAACGTGGCGGCGTTCGTGCGGCTGGGCTGGCGCGAGCGGGCGCAGGAGGTGGTCGACTTCTTCTTCGCCGATCGTGCGCCGCAGGCCTGGAACCAGTGGGGCGAGGTGGTTTCGCGCACGCCGCGCAAGCCGTTCTTCCTCGGCGACCTGCCGCATGCGTGGGTCGGGTCGGACTTCGTGCGTTCCGCGCTGGACATGTTCGCCTATCCGCGCGAGCGCGACGACAGCCTGGTGCTCGCGGCGGGCGTGCCGGTGGACTGGCTGGACGGCAGCGGTGTCGGCATCGCGGGATTGCGCACGGCCTCGGGTCCGCTCGCCTACCGCTTGCGGCGTGACGGCGGATCGCTGCTGCTGGAGGTCGACGATTCCGGCCTGCGGTTACCGTCGGGTGGGCTGGTGCTGCCGTGGCCGCTGGCAGGCGAGCCGGGCGAAACCAGCATCGAGTCGGGCGCGGCGCAGTGGAACGGGCGCGAGCTGTGGGTGACCGCCTTGCCTGCACGAATCCGCATCACTGCGGAAGCCGTGGAAGGGGGAAAGGGCGGCGAGGACAGGGCAGGTGCAGCGGAGATGACCAGCCCGGACTCTCCATCGCGCTAAGCTCCCGCTTCCAGAATCCGAATCACGGTTCCCGACCCCGGCGCTCGCCATCTCCCGCGCCCGGCATCGACGCGACGACATGGTCCGAACCCGATCCAACGCATTCCCGCTCTGGCCGCTGCCGCTCGCGATCGCGGCGACGTTCACCTTCGCCGCGCACCTCGCATTGTGGCTGTCGATCCGCGACGGCTATGTCGAGGCCTGCGTGCCGGTGCTGGAGGGCTGCACCTCGATCAGCGGCGCCGCGCGCCATGGCCTCGGCAACCACCTGTTCCGCCTCCTGGTGCTGCCATGCGCGTTGCTGCTCGGCCTGCACTGGTGGCTGGCGTCGCGCTGGCTGGGGCGCCACCGGGACGTGGCGTGGCTGGGCGCGATTGCCGCGGTGGCGCTGGCGGTCTACGCGACCTTCCTGGGCACCGACGGCGACACGTACCGGTTCCTGCGACGCTACGGCGTGGTCTGCTTCTTCGGTTTCGGCTACCTCGCGCAGTTGCGTTTCCTGCACGGCGCGCGAGGCGATGCGCGGAGTGGTCCGAACCTGTTCCGGGCCATGCTCGCGGTCAGCGCGACGATGCTGCTGCTCGGCGTGGGCAACGTCGCGGCGAGTGCGCTGGTCGGGGACGAAGACCTGAAGGACCGGATCGAGAACGCGCTCGAATGGCAGCTCGGCTGGCTGCTGGCGGCGTGGTACGTGTTGCAAGCCGTCTGCTGGAGGCGGGCTGGCGCGAAGCTTGCGCTCGATTGAATCGCAGACATCACGGCGGGCGCGCGGGGCGCTTCCGCCGGCATTCAGTGGAGCGCGCGCGCCTGGGCGATGATCGCCGCGGCCTTCGTGGCGCTTTCGCGAACCTTCGTCCATTCGCCCGCTGCCAGCCACTCCTTGGGCACCATCCACGAGCCGCCGATGCACGGCACGTTGGGCTGGGCGAGGAACTCGCCGGCATTGGCCTCGGTGATGCCGCCGGTCGGGCACAGCTTCAGCGCAGCGAGCGGGCCGGCCAGCCCCTTGAGCATCGACAGACCGCCCACGGCGGTGGCCGGGAACAGTTTGCAGCAGCGGAAGCCCAGCGACATCAAGCGCAGGAATTCGGTCGGCGTGGCGCCGCCGGGCACCGCGGGAATCGATGCCAGCACCAGCGCCTCGGCCAGTGCGGGCGGGGTGCCGGGCGTGACCAGGAAATCCGCGCCGGCGTCGATCGACTGGCGGATGTGCGTTTCGTCGAGCACGGTGCCGGCGCCGATGACGATGCCGGGCAGTTCCTTCTTCAGTGCCGCCAGTGCGTCCAGCGCGGCCGGCGTACGCAGGGTGAGTTCGAGCGAGGTCAGGCCGCCTTCCAGCAGCGCCTCGGCGATGCGGCGTCCCTGGTCGACGCTGTCGACGGTGATCACCGGCAGGATGCCGGCATCGCGCAGCAACTGTTCGGCGCGGTTCTGGAGAGCTTCGATGGTCATGGGTGGTGATTGGTGATTGGTGGATTTGTGATTCGTGATTGGTGATTAGTGGTTCGTGGTCCGAGGCGACGGTCGGCCTCCATGCGCGCAGCAGAATGGCGGCAGCGCGGGAGGATCAAGGTCGCAGCTTTCGAATCACCAATCACGAATCCACCAATCACGCATCCTTCGACTCGTGCGGCGCCTCGGCGGCAATGCGCGGATCGTCGCCGAGTTCGTATTCCGAATCGTAGTCCCACTGCCCGCCGTCGCGGGCGGGTGGGCCGCAGGAGATGGACAGCGCGCCCTGGTCGGCCGGCGAGACCATCGCGCGGTTGAACGCGAACAGGTTGCGGCCGATGTCCCAGGCGCAGTGCGCTGTGCTCGGCGCGAGTTCGCGCGCGGCCCACTCGCCGGCATCCACCAGCGCTTCGAGCGTGCCGGCCTCGCCGTCGAGGCGGATGATGTCGCCCTCGCGCAGCCTGGCGAGCGGGCCGCCGCGCGCGGCTTCCGGGGTGAGGTGGATCGCGGCGGGGATCTTGCCCGACGCGCCCGACAGTCGTCCGTCGGTGACCAGCGCGACGCGACGCCCCTGGTTCTGCAGCATGCCCAGCAGCGGCGCCAGCGAATGCAGTTCCGGCATCCCGTTCGCTTTCGGGCCTTGGTAGCGGACCACGGCGACGAAATCCTGCGGCAGCAGCCCGGCGGCGTGCAGTTTGTTGAGCGCGCGGGGATCGTCAACCACCACCGCCGGCGCCTCGATCGTGCGGAATTCGGGCTTCACCGCCGAGAGCTTGATCAGCGAGCGGCCGAGGTTGCCGCGTAGCAGTCGCAGGCCGCCCTGTGCTTCGAACGGTGCGGAGGCAGGGCGTACCACGGCCTCGTCGCCGCTGGTCGCCACCGTCGGGGCGAAGGCGAGCGTGCCGTCGGTCAGGGTCGGCTCGTCGCACCAGGCGCGCATGCCGCCGGCAAGCACGGTTTCGACGTCGGCGTGCATCAGCCCGGCATCGAGCAGTTCGCGGAACACGAAGCCGATGCCGCCGGCGGCGTGGAAGCGGTTCACGTCCGCCTCGCCATTGGGATACACGCGCGCCAGCAGCGGCACCACCTGCGACAGCTGGTCCATGTCGTCCCAGGTCAGGACGATCCCGGCGGCGCGCGCGACCGCGGGCCAGTGGATGGTGTGGTTGGTGGAGCCGCCGGTGGCCATCAGCGCCACGACCGCGTTGACGATCGCGCGTTCGTCGATTACCCGGCCGAGCGGCCGGTAGTCGTCGCCGAGCGCGCTGATGCGCAGCGCGCGTTCGGTCGCGGCGCGGGTGAGCGCCTCGCGCAGCGAGGTGCCGGGATTGGCGAACGAGCCGGGCAACTGCACGCCCATCGCCTCGAGCAGCACCTGGTTGGAATTGGCGGTGCCGTAGAAGGTGCAGGTGCCTGGCGCATGGTAGGACGCGGCCTCGGCCTCGAGCAGTTCCTCGCGCGTGGCCTCGCCGGCGGCGTAGCGTTCGCGCACTTCCGCCTTCTGCTTGTTCGGAATGCCGGGCGTCATCGGCCCGGCCGGGATGAAGATCGCGGGCAGGTGGCCAAAGGCGAGCGCGCCGATCAGCAGGCCCGGCACGATCTTGTCGCAGATACCCAGGTGCACCGTGCTGTCGAACATGTCGTGCGAGAGGCCGATCGCGGTGGCCTGGGCGATGACGTCGCGCGAGAACAGCGACAGCTCCATGCCGGCGCGGCCCTGGGTGACGCCGTCGCACATCGCCGGCACGCCGCCGGCGACCTGGGCGGTGGCGCCGAGCCTGCGCGCGTGTTCGCGGATCAGCTGCGGATAGGTCTCGTAGGGCTGGTGCGCCGAGAGCATGTCGTTGTACGCGGTGACGATGCCCAGATTCGGCGTGGCGCCGCCGCGCAGGCGCGACTTGTCGGTCGGCCCGCAGGCGGCGAAGCCGTGCGCGAGGTTGCCGCAGCTCAGGCGCGAGCGGTTCGGCCCGGCATGGTGCATGGCCTCGATGCCGGCGAGGTAGGCCGCGCGCGAGGCGCGGCTGCGGCGGCGGATGCGCTCGGTGACGTCGTGCAGTACGGGATGCAGGCTCATTGGCGTTCTGGCGATGAGGCGGGTCGATGGCGTCGCGACCGCAGGGTCACGGACACCAGTGGATGTGCAGCGGCGCGCCGGGCGTCAGGAAGGCGATACGCGCCGGGTATTCGCGCGGATCGTCGCCGTCCAACACGCGCTCGAGCAGCTTGCGCTTGCTCTCGCCGCGGATCAGCAGCAGTCGCGTGTGCGCGGGCGCGAGCCCGGCGGGCGTCAGGCTGATGCGGCGCAGGAACCTGCCGGCGCCGGGGCAGCCGGTGGCGTCGACCTGCACGTAGGCCGCACGCGAACCGAGCGCGGCATCGAGGTGCTGCATCCGCGGGAACAGCGAGGCGGTGTGGCCGTCCTCGCCCATGCCGAGCACCACCACGCCGGCCGGTGCCTGCGCGTGCAGGTTGGCGGCGCTGACCGCTTCCTCGATGCTGCGGCCGGGGCGGGTGATGTTCTCGAAGCGGGCCTTCGCCGCGTTGTTGCGCAACAGCGATTCGCGGATCAGGCGCGAGTTGCTGTCGGGATCGTCGGGCAGCAGCCAGCGTTCGTCGACCAGGGCCACGTCGACGCGGTCCCACTCCAGCGGCGCCTTCGACAATGCCTCGTACACCGGCGCGGGCGTGCTGCCGCCCGACAGCAGCAGTCGCGCGCGCGGCTGCTGCTGCAGGTCGCGCGCGAGCACCGAGGAGATCGCGACCGCCGCGCCCCAGGTCCACTGCGTCTGCGACTCGTAGCTGTGCATGCGCACGCGCGAGCCTTCGGCCTGCCCGGGGGAATCGTGCTGCGGGCCGTGGCCGGTCATGCCGGCGCCGCGTCCAGCGCTTCGCGGCGCGCGATCGCGGCCGTGCCGAGCAGGCCGGCATTGGGGTGCATGACCGCCAGCGACGGTACCCGGGCCATCGCCGGCGAGAACCGGCCCTTGTGCTCGAAGCGCTGGCGGAAGCCCGAATGCTGGAGGGCGTCGAGCATCTTCGGCACCACGCCGCCGGTGAGGAACACCGCGTCCCAGGCGCCGAGCGTGAGCACCAGGTCGCCGGCGATCGCGCCGAACACCGCGCAGAACACGTCGACCGCGCGCATGCAGCGCGGATCGCCGGCCTGGGCGCGGGCGGTGACGTCGGCCGGCTGCATCGGCCCGGGATCCTCGCCGGCGAGTTCGCTGAGCGCGCGATGGATGTTGACCAGACCCGGGCCGCAGACCAGGCGCTCGTTCGACACCCGCCCGAACTGCGCGGACAGGCGGTCGAGGATCGCCAGTTCCTCCGGCGTGCCGGGCGGGAAGCTGACGTGCCCGCCCTCGGTCTCGAGCGGATACTGGCGGCCCTCGCGGATGATCAGCGCGCCGACGCCGAGACCGGTGCCCGGCCCGAGGATCGCGTAGGTGCGGTGTTGCGGCGCCGCCTCGGGGCTCCACGTCGCGCCGCCGATCGGGACCACGTCGCCGGCCTGCAGCAGCGGGATCGCCATCGCCTGGGCGGCGAAGTCGTTGATCAGGGTGACGCGCTCGAAACCGAGCTGGGCCTGGGTGCGCTGCCTGGAGATCACCCAGGGATGGTTGGTGATCCGCGCGACGTCGCCGTCGACGTGGCCGGCGACGGCGAAGATCCCCTCGCGAATCCCGGATTCCTCCTGGCCGGTCTCGCGCAGGTAATGGCGCGCGGCATCGGCGAGCGAGGGGAAGTCGACGACCGGGTAGCGCTGCATGCTGTCCACGATCAGCGGCGAGGCGAGCGCCGGATCGGCCAGCGCGAAGCGGGCGTTGGTGCCGCCGATATCCGCCAGCAGGATCCGCGTGGCGTCGCTCATCCGCGCCTGCCCGTCGGACCCGGGACCGTTCGCGGCAGGAAGGCCGCCGCCGCCGCCGGTCCCCACGAACCCGCGGGGTATTCCTCGACGGGGGTTCGGGCCTGCTGCCAGGCCGCGCTGATGCTGTCGATCCAGCGCCACTGCGCCTCGACCTCGTCGTCGCGCACGAACAGGGTCTGGTCGCCCTTGAGCGCGTCGATCATGAGCCGTTCGTAGGCGATCCGGCGCTTGGGCGGCAGCATCGCCATGTCCAGCGACATCGGCATCAGTTCGGTGGCGCCCCATTCGGGCGCGGCCAGGCTGCCCATCAGGCCCAGTTCGATCGTCTCTTCCGGTTGCAGGCGCATGCGCAGGCGGTTGGGCGTGGCGTGCTTGCTGTCGGGACGATCGAACACCCAGTGGGTGACCGGCTTGAAGTTCACCAGCACCTCGGTGGTGCGCGAGGGCAGGCGCTTGCCTGTGACCAGCCGGAACGGCACGCCGGCCCAGCGCCAGTTGTCGATCCAGGCACGCAGGCCGACGAAGGTCTCGACAGCGCTGTCAGCCGTAAAACCCTTCACCGCCGCGCCTTCCACCACGCCCGCGCCGTAGCGGCCACGAACGCTGTCCGCGGCGGCGTCGGCGGCGGTCATCGGGCGCAGCGCGCGCAGCACCTTGCGCTTTTCGTCGCGCACGCTGTCGGCGTCGAGCGCCGCGGGCGGCTCCATCGCCACCAGCGCCAGCAGCTGCAGCATGTGGTTCTGGACCATGTCGCGCAGCGCGCCGTAATCGGCGTAATAGCCTTCGCGCCCGTCGACGCCGGCGGTCTCGGCGACCAGGATGTCGACCGACTCGATGCAGCGGTTGTCCCACACCGCCTCGAGCAGGGTGTTGCCGAAGCGCAGCGCCAGCAGGTTCTGCACCGGCGCCTTGCCCAGGTAGTGGTCGATGCGGAAGATCCGCGATTCGTCCAGCGCCGACTTGAGGGTGGCGTCGATCTCGCGCGCCGACGGCAGGTCGTGGCCGATCGGCTTCTCCAGCACCAGCCGCGACGGCGGTTCGAGCAGGCCGGCGGCCTTCAGTCCCAGGCAGGCCGACTCGAACAGGTTCGGCGGCGTCGACAGGTAGCTCACCGCCGGACGGTCGGCGTAGCGCGACAGCGTCGCGGCCATGCCCTCGATGTCGTTGAGGTTGAGCGGATGGTAGCGGATGCGGCCGAGCAGGTCGTCGAGCGCGCCGTTGCGCGCATCGCCATCGCCGATGCGCTCGCGCAGCCAGGCGCGGAAACCGTCGTCGTCGTGCTCGGTGCGACCGATGGCGACCACGCGGAAATTTTCGGGCAGCAGCCGGTCGCGCAGCAGGTGCAGCAGCGAGGGGAAGAGGTAACGTTGTGCGAGGTCGCCAGTGGCGCCGAACAGCAGGAGTGAATCGTGCATGGACGCCGGGGATGGCTCTGTTCAGTAGGGAAGGGGATCGGACAGGCCGCGTCCGTGGCTCTCAATGATGCCAGAGTACCAGCGCGCGCTGTCCTTCGGGGTCCGCTCCTGGGTCCCGTAGTTGACGTGGATGATACCGAACCGCTTGGAATAGCCCAGCGACCACTCCAGGTTGTCGAGCAGCGACCACGCCATGTAGCCGCGGATATCCACGCCGGCGGCGATTGCGTCGTGGATCGCGGACAGATGCTTTCGAAGGTAATCAATCCGCAGCGGGTCGCGCACGCGGCTATCCTCGGCCACTGCCGGGTCGAAGAACGCAGCCCCGTTCTCGGTGATGTAGACCGGCAGGTCGCCGTAGGTGCGCTTGAACCACAGCAGCAGGTCGGTGAGTCCCTGCGGGAATACCTCCCAGCCGGTCTCGGTATAGGTGCCCAGCGGCTGGCGCACCGCACCGGCCTCGAGCGGATAGCTGTCGTCGGCCGCGGTGACGCTGCGGGTGTAGTAGTTGATGCCGACGAAATCCAGCGGCTGCACGATGAGCCTGAAGTCGTCCTCGGGGAAGTCCGGCCAGGCATCGCCGAAGATCTCCTTCAGTTCCGGCGGGTAGCGCCCGAGCAGCGCCGGATGCAGGTACTGCTCGTTCATGTAGGCATGGGCGCGGCGGGTGGCGGCGGCATCCTCCGGCGAATCGCTGGCCGGGTACTTCGGTTCGATGTTCACCACCAGGCCGATCTCGTGCTTTCCCTCGGCGCGATAGGCCTGCACCGCGGCGCCATGCGCGCGCATCAGGTTGTGCGAGGCGATCGGCGCCTCGAAGCGGCTGCGATGGCCCGGGGCGAGGGCGCCGTGCAGGTAGCCGCCGTCGGTGATCACCCAGGGCTCGTTGAGCGTGACCCACTTCTTCACCCGGCCATCCAGCGCGCGGTAGAGCACGCTGCCGTACTCTGCGAACCAGTCGGCACAGTCGCGGTTGAGCCAGCCGCCGCGGTCGTCGAGCGCGGCCGGCAGGTCCCAGTGGTAGAGCGTGAGCAGCGGCTCGATGTCGCCCTCCAGGAGTTCGTCGACCAGGCGCGAGTAGAAGTCCAGGCCGGCCTGGTTCACCCGACCGGTGCCCCCGGGCAGGATCCGCGACCACGACACGCTGAAGCGGTAGGCCTGCAGGCCCAGCTCGCGCATCAGCCGCACGTCGTCCTTCCAGCGCCGGTAGTGGTCGCAGGCGACGTCGCCGGTGTCGCCGTTGAGGGTCATGCCCGGGGTGTGCGCGAAGCGGGTCCAGATGCTCGGTCCGGCCCCGTCGGCGAGCGGCGAGCCCTCGATCTGGTGCGCGGCGGTGGCGGCGCCCCAGAGGAATCCCTTCGGGAAGCTGAAATCCTTGTCTGCGGTTGGGCTCATTGCTGGGAATTCCTCGCGGCGGCATGGTGTGGAAACGATTACATGCCAGAATAGCGCAATCATCCGGTGCAGTGTATTCGCAGCCCGGGACCGCGGATGCACGCGATGCGCATGCATTCGTGACGCGGTTCGCAGCGCTGCGGTGGCGCTGGAATCCGTGCGGACTGGAGGAACGATGGCGCGCGTGCGGCTCGAAAACCTGCGCAAGGTCTACGACAACGGGCACGTCGGCGTCGCCGGCGCGAGCTTCGAGGTCGGCGACGGCGAGCGGCTGGTGCTGGTCGGGCCGTCGGGCTGCGGCAAGACCACCCTGCTGCGCATGCTCGCAGGCCTGGAAACCATCACCTCCGGCACCCTGCATATCGGCGAGCGCGTGGTGAACGAAGTCGCGCCGAAGGACCGCGACATCGCGATGGTGTTCCAGAGCTACGCGTTGTACCCGCACATGACTGTTGCCGAAAACCTCGGCTTCGCGCTGAAGCTGCGCGGGCTGTCGAAGAACGAGATCGCGTCGCGGGTGGGCGAGGCGGCGCGGATGCTGGAACTCGACGCCGTGCTCGCCCGGCGGCCGGCGCAGCTGTCCGGCGGCCAGCGCCAGCGGGTGGCGCTCGGGCGCGCGCTGGTGCGGCAGCCGCAGGTGTTCCTGCTCGACGAGCCGCTGTCCAACCTGGACGCGAAGCTGCGCGCGGGCATGCGGGTGGAGATCGCGCGGATGCACCAGCGGCTGGGCACGACCATGGTCTACGTCACCCACGACCAGGTCGAGGCGATGACGCTGGGCCAGCGCATCGTGGTGATGCGCGATGGGCACATCCAGCAGATCGACACGCCGATGGCGCTGTACGAACGCCCGGCGAACCTGTTCGTCGCCACCTTCCTCGGCAGCCCGGCGATGAACGTGCTGCGGGGGCGCGCGCTGCACGACGAGCGCTGGTCGCTCGCGCTCGCCGACGGCACGCGCGTGCCGCTGCCGGAGGATCTCCCGCTCGATGCCGGCTGGAACGGGCGCGAACTGTGCTTCGGTGTGCGTCCGGAACACCTGCAGCCAGCGGGCGAGGACGTGCGATCCGCATTCGATGCCGCGGTGGACGTGGTCGAACCGGTCGGCAGCGAGGTCTACGTCAACCTGCGGCTGGGTGAACAGGCGCTGGTCGCGCGGCTCACGCCCGGTGCCATGCCGAATCCGGGAGGCACGTTGCGGTTGCGCCTCGTACCGGGCCGCGTGCACGTGTTCGATCCGGAGAACGGTCTGGCGCTGGCGTGCGGGTGACAAGGCCTTCATGGCGCGTAGGCGCGATCCGGGCCATCATGTGGGTATGACCTACGACGGCGCCCCCATCCTGCCGCCGCCTCCACCGCTGTCCGATCAATGGGCGTTGTTCCTCGACGTCGACGGCACGCTGGTGGCATTCGCCGACCACCCCGAGCAGGTGCGCGTACCTGACGGCCTGGTCGATCGCCTGGCCCGGCTCTCGGAAGCCCTGGGCGGCGCCCTGGCGCTGGTCAGCGGCCGGCGGATCGAAACCCTCGACCGCCTTTTCGCGCCGCGGAGGTTCGCCGCGGCCGGGCTGCACGGCCTGCAACGGCGCGCAGCGGGCGAGCCGGCGCCGGCGCCCGAGACCCCGCCGATGGCGTTGCAGGCGGTGAAGATGCAGGCCAAGACCCTGCTGACGCGATATCCGCAGGCGTTGCTGGAAGACAAGGGAGAGGCGATGGCACTGCACTGGCGGGCGATGCCCGAGGCGGCGGCCGATCTCCAGGCCTTCGCGATGCAGGCGTTGACGCGCCTGCCCGGCTACCACCTGCAGCCGGGCGACCATGTGGTGGAATTGCGGCCACGGCACGCGGACAAGGGCGCCGCGATCGAGGCGTTCCTGTCCGAGCCGCCGTTCCGGGGGCGGACCCCGGCATTCATCGGCGACGACCTCACCGACGAGCACGGCTTCGGGATCGTCAATGCCCACGGCGGCGTCAGCGTGCTGGTGGGCGATCGCGAGGGCACGCGTGCCGGCCACCGGCTGGCGGACATCGGCGAAGTGTTCGAATGGCTGGGGGTGGCCCGGTGAGCGGCGTCGACGGCATGCCGCAATCGCTCGACCTGGGCGTGATCGGCAACGGCAGCTTCGGCGCGCTGATCGATCGCCAGGCGCGGGTGGTCTGGAGTTGCCTGCCGGCGTTCGATGGCGATCCGGCGTTCTGCGCGCTGCTGTCGCCGCGCGACAACGAAGGCGGCGACCTGGCGGTCGAACTCGAGGACTACGAGCGCAGCGAACAGCACTACGTCACCAACACCGCGATCCTGCGCACCGTGCTGCACGACCGCCACGGCGGCGTCGTCGAAGTACTGGATCTGGCCCCGCGCTGGAAGCAGAACAGCCGCATCTACCGCCCGGTCTCGATCATCCGCCGGATCACGCCGCTCGCCGGCACGCCGCGCATCCGCGTCCGCGCGCGGCCGCTGGCCGACTGGGGCGCGCGCCTGCCCGAATCGACCTGGGGCAGCAACCACGTGCGCTGGATGCTGCCGGACTACACGCTGCGCCTGACCACCGACGTGCCGATCCGCTTCGTGCGCGAAGGCACGCCGTTCGTGCTCGGCGAGCGAGTGCACCTGGTCTTCGGCCCGGACGAGTCGCTGCTGCGCTCGCTGTCCGGATACGTCGAGGAAGCGCTCGGCCGCACCGAACACTACTGGCGCGAGTGGGTCCGCTACCTCTCGATCCCGCTGGACTGGCAGGAAGCGGTGATCCGCAGCGCGATCACGCTCAAGCTGTGCCAGTACGAGGACAGCGGCGCGATCATCGCGGCCATGACCACGTCGATTCCGGAGGCGCCCGATACCCCGCGCAACTGGGACTACCGCTACTGCTGGCTGCGCGACGCGGCCTTCGTGGTGCGCGCGCTCAACCGGCTGGGCGCGACCCGCAGCATGGAGGAGTTCCTGCGCTACATCTTCAACATCGCCACCCACGACGGCAGCCTGCAGCCGCTGTACGGCATCGGCTTCGAGGAGAAGCTCGAGGAACACGAGGTCGAATCCCTGGCCGGCTACCGCGGCATGGGCCCGGTGCGACGCGGCAACCTGGCATGGGTGCAGAAACAGCACGACGTCTACGGCAGCGTGGTGCTGGCCTCGACCCAGCTGTTCTTCGATCAGCGCCTGGCGCACCCGGGCGACGCCGCGGCGTTCGCACGCCTCGAGCCGCTGGGCGAACGCGCCTTCGCGCTGCACGACCAGCCAGATGCCGGGCTCTGGGAATTCCGCGGCCGTGCCGAAGTTCATACCTACACCGCGGCGATGTGCTGGGCGGCCTGCGACCGCCTGGCCAAGATCGCCGGGGCGCTCGCGCTGGAGGAGCGCGCCGCATACTGGCGGTCGCGCGCAGACACGATCCACGCCACCGTGATCGAGCGCGCATGGCGCCCGGAGGCCGACCACTTCAGCGCCTCGTTCGACAGCGACTACCTGGACGCCTCGCTGCTGCTGCTGGCGGACATCGGGTTCCTCGCGCCCGACGACCCGCGCTACGTCGCGACCGTCGACGCCATCGGCCGCGACCTGCGCCGCGGCGACGCGCTGTTCCGCTACATCGCGCCGGACGATTTCGGCGAGCCGGAGACCAGCTTCACCATCTGCACCTTCTGGTACATCGACGCCCTGGCGGCGACGGGGCGGGTGGACGAGGCGAGGGCGATGTTCGAGCGGCTGCTGGCCCGGCGCAACCACCTCGGCCTGCTGTCGGAGGACCTCTCGTTCGAGGACGGCGAGGCCTGGGGCAACTTCCCGCAGACCTATTCGCACGTCGGCCTGATCATCGCCGCGACCCGGCTCTCGCGCAGCTGGCAGGAGGCGTCGTGAGCCGCCTCGTGGTGGTGTCCAACCGCGTGGCGGTGCCCGGGGAGGCGCGCGCAGGCGGTCTGGCGGTCGGCCTGGAGGCGGCGCTCGGGACGCGTGGTGGCTTGTGGTTCGGCTGGAGCGGCAAGGTGGTGCGGGAGGACAGCGGCCGCCTGCACGAACAGGCGGAGGGCGAGGTGCGCTACGTCACCATGGACCTCGACCGGCCCGACCACGACGCCTACTACAACGGCTTCGCCAACCGCACGCTGTGGCCGCTGCTGCACTCGCGCCTGGACCTGGTCGACTACGCGCGCGAGACCCGCGCCGGCTACCGTCGGGTCAACGCCCTGTTCGCAGACCGGCTGGCGCCGCTGCTGCGCGACAGCGACGAGGTCTGGATCCACGACTACCACCTGATCCCGCTGGCCGCGCTGCTGCGCGAGCGCGGCATCGGCTGCCGGATCGGCTTCTTCCTGCACGTGCCGATGCCGTCGGCGGACCTGCTGGGCGCGCTGCCCGAACACGGACGCCTGTTCGGCACGCTGTACGCCTACGACCTGGTCGGGTTCCAGACCACCCGCGACGCCGACCGCTTCCGGACCTATGCGCGCATCTACGGCGGTGCGACAGTCACGCCCGATGGCACGGTGAAGCTGCCCGGCGGCGGCACCGTCGCGGTGGGCGCATTCCCGATCGGGATCGATGCCGCGCGCATCGCCGAGCAGTCGGCGGCGGCGGTCGGCAAGCCCGCGGTGCGCGCGCTGCGCGAGAGCCTGAGCGGGCGCCAGCTGGCGATCGGCGTCGACCGGCTGGATTATTCGAAGGGGCTGCCGGAGCGCTTCCGCGCCTTCGGCCGCTACATCGAGCGCCATCCTGCCGAACGCGGGCGCCTGACCTTCCTGCAGATCGCGCCGGTCTCGCGCGGCGACGTGGCCGAGTACCAGCACCTGCGCGATCAGCTCGAGGGCCTCGCCGGGCACATCAACGGCACCCACGCCGAGCCGGACTGGACGCCGCTGCGCTACGTCAACCGCAACTTCGCGCATGCCACGCTCACCGGCTTCTACCGGATGGCGTCGGTGGCCCTGGTCACGCCGCTGCGCGACGGCATGAACCTGGTGGCGAAGGAATACGTGGCCGCGCAGGATCCGGAGAACCCGGGCGCGCTGGTGCTGTCGATGCTGGCCGGCGCAGCGGCGGAGCTGGATGCGGCGCTGCTGGTGAATCCCTACGACCTGGACGGCGTCGCCGATGCGATCGCGCGCGCCTCGACGATGCCATTGCAGGAGCGGCGCGAACGCTGGGAGTCGATGATGCGCCCGATCACCGGCTACGACATCCACGTCTGGTGCCGGCGCTTCCTCGAGCGGCTGGCCGAAGTGGCCGGCTGAGCGGTTCCACGACCGCGACGGGCCCCGGGGCGGCTCGTTATACTCGCCAATTCCGGATGGGCACGGGATCGGCACGATCCCAGCCCATTCAATGACTTGAGCGTCATTTCTCCCTCTTTTCCAGAATATTGACGCCGCGCCGCAGGCGCGGCCCGGGGCCCACAACGCCGCATGCGCCTGTCCACGATCAAGCTGTCCGGTTTCAAATCCTTCGTCGATCCCACCACACTGCACCTGCCGACCAACATGACCGGCGTGGTCGGTCCGAACGGCTGCGGCAAGTCGAACATCATCGACGCGGTGCGCTGGGTGATGGGCGAGAGCTCGGCCAGCAGACTGCGCGGCGACTCGCTCACCGACGTGATCTTCGCCGGCTCGACCGCGCGCAAGCCGGTGTCGCAGGCCACGGTCGAGCTGGTCTTCGACAATTCCGACCACACCATCGCCGGCGAATACGCGGCCTTCAACGAGATCTCGGTCAAGCGCACCGTCGGCCGCGACGGCCAGAGCGGCTATTACCTCAACGGCGCCAAGTGCCGGCGCCGCGACATCACCGACCTGTTCCTCGGTACCGGCCTGGGGCCGCGCAGCTATTCGATCATCGAACAGGGCATGATCAGCCAGGTGATCGACGCCAAGCCCGAGGAGCTGCGCGTCTATCTCGAGGAGGCGGCCGGCATTTCCCGCTACAAGGAGCGGCGCAAGGAAACCGAGACCCGCATCCGCCACACCCGCGAGAACCTCGACCGTCTCGGCGACCTGCGCGAGGAGGTCGGCAAGCAGCTCCAGCACCTCGCGCGGCAGGCGAAGCAGGCCGAGCAGTACACCGCGATCCAGGCCGAGCGCAGGATCCGCGACGCCGAGTGGAAGGCGCTGGAGTTCCGCGCGCTCGATGCGCAACTGCAGTCGCTGCGCGAGGGCCTCTCGCACGAGGAGACCCGGCTGCAGCAACTGATCGCCGAGCAGCGCGAAGCCGAACGCGAGCTGGAAACCGGCCGCGTGCGCCGCGACGAAGCCGGCGCCGCGCTCAACAAGGCCCAGGCCGAAAGCTACGAGGTCGGTGGCACGCTGGCGCGCGTCGAGCAGCAGATCGCGCACCAGCGCGAGATGGCCGAGCGCCTGCACAAGGCGCGCGAGGAAACGCGCCATGCGCTGGAGGAGATCGGCTCGCACATCAGCGGCGACCAGGCGCGGCTGGAAACGTTGCAGGCCGCGATCGACGAGGCCGAGCCGCAGCTGGCGTCGCTGCGCGAGGACGACGAAGTCCGCCAGGAGGCGCTGCGCAACGCCGAGGAGGCGCTGGCCGACTGGCAGCAGCGCTGGGAAGCGCACCAGCGCGAACAGAACGAGGCCGCGCGCGCGGGCGATGTCGAGCGCACGCGCGTGGATTACCTCGATCGGCAGTCGCTCGATGCCGATCGCCGCCGCCAGCAGCTCGAGGCCGAGCGCGGCGCGCTCGACCTGGCCGCGCTGGCCGAGGCCTTCGAGACCGTGGCCCTGCGCCACGAGGAGCAGAAGGCGGCGCTCGACGGCCTCAACGCGGAACTCGAACAGCGCAAGCAGGCGGCGCTCGAGCTGCAGGACCAGCAGCGCCAGGCGCAGAACGAGCTTTCCGACGTGCGCAAGCAGGCGCAGGAAGCGCGCGGCCGGCTGTCGTCGCTCGAGACGTTGCAGCATGCCGCGCTCGGCCAGGAGCAGGGCGCCGCGGTGGAATGGCTGCGCCGGCAGGGCCTGGACTCGGCCGCGCGCGTGGGCGAGCAACTGGTGGTCGAGCCGGGCTGGGAAAACGCGGTCGAGGGCGCGCTGGGGCAGCTGATCGAGGGCGTGCTGGTCGACGCGCCGGAAGCGCTGGTCGATGCCCTGGGCGACCTCGGCGAAGGCCGGTTGGCCCTGGTCTCAACGCAGGCCGGGGACGAGGCATTCGCGCCGACCTCGCTGGCAGCGAAGGTGCAGGGTCCGCTGGCGATCCGCCGCCTGCTCTCGCGGCTGCACGTCGCCGAATCGCTGTCGGAGGCGCGCGCGCTGCAGGCGCGGCTGGACGCGGGCGAGTCGGTCATCACCCGCAACGGCGAGCGCCTCGGCGCGGGCTGGGTGCGGGTGCTGCGTTCGGGCGCGGCCAAGCAGGGCGCGCTGCTGCGCGAGCGCGAGATCAAGCAGCTGCGTGGCGCGATCGAGGGCCTGCAGCAGCGCGAACACGAACTCGAGCGCGGCATCGCCGCCTGGCGCGACCGCCTGCTGGCGGCCGAGCAGCAGCGCGAGGATGCGCAGCGCGCGCTGTACATGGCCCATCGCGGCGTCTCCGAACTGGCAGGACAGTTGCAGAGCCAGCAGGGCAGGGTGGACAACGCGCGCACCCGCATCGAGAAGATCGACGCCGAACTCGCGCAACTCGTCGAGACCATCGACGACAGCGCCCGCCAGGCGCGCGAGGCGCGCTCGAAGCTGGAAGACGCGATCGGCCGCATGGCCGAACTGGAGTCCGTGCGCAATGCGCTGGAAACCGAGCGCCGGTCGCTGGCCGAGGCGCGCGACGCCGCCCGCGCGGCCGCCCGCGAATCGCGCGACACCGCGCACGCGCTGGCGCTGACGCTCGAATCTCAACGCGCCCAGGTGGTGGCCCTGGCGCAGGCCCTGCAACGCATGGGCGGCCAGCGTGGCCAGCTCGATGCGCGGCTGGGCGAACTCGCCGCGCAGCTCTCGGATGGCGATGCGCCGGTGCTGGCCCTGGAGGAACAGCGCCAGGCCGCGCTGGAACAGCGCGTGCTGGCGGAAAAGGCGCTGGCTGCCGCGCGCTCCGCCCTGGAGGGGATCGACGAAGACCTGCGCGCCTTCGAGCGCACCCGCCACGAGCGCGAGGAACAGGCACTGTCCCAGCGCGAGGCGATCGCGCAGCGTCGCCTCGACCAGCAGGCGCTGGCGATCCAGGCCGGACAGCTCACCGCGGCCGTGGTCGAGGCTGGGTTCGTGCTCGACGAGGTGATCGCCAGCCTGCCCGCGGAGGCCGAGGCTGCGGCCTGGGAGAAGATGGTCGGCGATTTCGACGCCAGGCTGCGCCGCCTGGAGCCGGTCAACCTCGCCGCGATCGCCGAGCACGCCGAGGCCGCGCAGCGCAAGGAGTACCTCGACGCGCAGGACACCGACCTCACCACCGCGCTGGAAACGCTGGAAGACGCGATCCGCAAGATCGACCGGGAAACCCGCGGCCGTTTCAAGGACACCTTCGACCGGGTCAACTCCGGCGTACAGGAACTGTATCCGCGCCTGTTCGGCGGAGGACACGCCTACCTCGAACTCACCGGCGAGGACCTGCTCGACACCGGCGTGGCGATCATGGCCCGCCCACCGGGCAAGCGCGTGTCCAACATCTCGCTGCTGTCCGGCGGCGAGAAGGCGATGACTGCGGTGGCGCTGGTGTTCGCGATCTTCCGGCTCAATCCCGCGCCGTTCTGCCTGCTCGACGAGGTCGACGCGCCGCTCGACGAAGCCAACGTCGGCCGCTTCACCGCGATGGTCGGCGAGATGAGCGAGCAGGTGCAGTTCCTGTTCGTCACCCACAACAAGGCGACCATGGAAGCCGCGCAGCAGCTCAGTGGCGTTACCATGCGCGAGCCGGGCGTGAGCCGCCTGGTGTCCGTCGACCTGGCCGAGGCCGCACGCATGGTCGGCGCCGCGTGAGGCCCCGCACGATCCCCGGAGGACCGGCATGACCGAACTGCGCATTGGCATCCTCGTGGCAGGCCTGATCCTGCTGCTGGCGATCTGGTACTTCGGGACCCGGCCGCGCCAGGGACAGGGCCGCCGCGTGCCGCGCGGAGAACAGAAGGGCGAGGGCGACCGCATGGAGCCGACCCTCGGCGCGCAGATCGAGCGCGAGCTGGCCGATGCGCCGGCTTCCGCGGGCGAGGAATCGGTGCAGGCCGAGATGGAACTGCTCGACGGCGCGGTCGGCGCGGCTTCGCCCAACAGCGAGCTGGGCAAGCGCGTCAGCGACGACTTCGACAAGATCGTCACCCTCTACATCGCCGCCCGCGCCGGGCAGGTGCTGCGCGGCCCCGACATCGTGGTCGCCGCCGAGAAGGCGGGACTGACCTACGGCCACATGAACGTGTTCCACCGGCTGGTCGAAAGCCACCCGGAGCGCGGGCCGATCTTCAGCGTCGCCAACATCCGCCGGCCGGGCAGCTTCGAGATGTCGGAGATCCAGGCGCTGGAAACGCCGGCCATCGCCTTCTTCCTGACCCTCCCGGCGCCGGTCAGCGCGCTCGATGCCTGGGACGCGATGCTGCCGGCCGCGCAGCGCATGGCCGAACTGCTGGACGGCGTGGTGCTGGACGAACAGCGCAACGCGCTCGGCCGCCAGCGCATCGCCGGCCTGCGCGATGAACTGCGCGCCTGGGACCGCGAACATGAGGCGCCGCCGGTCACGCGCAGCCCACGTTGGTAGAGGCCCCAGACTGACCGCGCTGGGTGTCGCGGTTCCCTGTTGGACTGCAGTCGCATCAGGCAGGTCTCGCGGAAGCCGCGAGCGCTCGCTCGATGTCTTGGTGGCGTGTCGTTGCGTTGATCGTCTACCGTCGAGGCTTGTCTGCAGGTCGGGCCGCAAGAGCACGTCGTCCGGATTGCGGCGGGGCGCCGGATGCGGGTGCCCTTGGGTACGAATGTCCCCCGGCAACGACCTTCGGCCGTCGCCTCCTTGATTTCGTACCCAAGGGCACCCGCACCCCGCGTCGGGCGACGCCGGCGGCCTGTTCCCGTTGGAACACGCCTTGCGGTCGCTGCCTAGCTGCCGGCCGTGCGACTTGCGGGGGTGTCGCTTCGCAGGTCGGGTAGGCGAAGACGTACTCGATCCTGTACTCCCACATCCATCCGTCAGCCGAGCCCCGCCGTGGCCGGGCGGCCTTTGCGGCGAAATCAAGGAGGAGGCGTCGGCCGGGAAGCCGGCGCCGGGGGACATTCGCCGCAAAGGCCGCCCGGTCGCGGCGGGGCCCGTCAGGTAGCGGAACATGAAAAACGTGCGTGCAGAGGCCCGCCGCAGGCGCGACTGCCCTGACCCGGTAGACATGACGCCGAGGCCACCGCCGCGTCCTACAATTCCCCCATGCCCGATCCTGCCGCCGCCGCCCGCGCCGCCAAGTTGCGCGCGCGCATCGAAGACGCCAACCACCGCTACTACGTGCTCGACGATCCGTCGATCCCGGATGCCGAGTACGACGCGCTGATGCGCGAACTGGAGGCGCTGGAAGCCGAACATCCCGAACTGGCGAGCGACGACTCGCCGACCCGCACCGTCGGCACGCGACCCGATGGCGGCTTCCCCGAAGTACGTCACGCGATCCCGATGCTGTCGCTCGCCAACGCCTTCGAAACCGCCGGCGTGCCCGAGGATGCCGACGATCGCACCCGCTACGCCGAGGTGGCCGATTTCGAGCGCCGGATCGAGCAGCGCCTGGGCGTCAGCGCGCCGGTGTTCTCGGTCGAGCCCAAGCTCGACGGCCTCGCCATCAGCCTGCGCTACGAGGATGGCGTGTTCGTCCAGGGCGCCACCCGCGGCGACGGCGCCAGCGGCGAGAACGTCACCGCCAACCTGCGCCAGGTGCGCGCGGTGCCGCTGAAGCTGCGCATCGGGAAATCGCCGCCGCCCGCGGTGCTCGAGGTGCGCGGCGAGATCTACATGCCGCGCAAGGCGTTCGCCGACTGGAACGCCAATGCGCTGGAGCGCAACGAGAAGCTGCTCGCCAATCCGCGCAACGGCGCGGCCGGCTCCCTGCGCCAGCTCGATCCGGCCGTCACCCGGCGTCGGCCGCTGGCGTTCTTCGCCTACGGCGTGGGCGAGGTGGTGGGGCTGGAACTGCCCGACACCCATTCGCAGACCCTGCAACTGCTGCGCGGGTTCGGCTTCCCCGTCGCGTCGGAAGTCGACACCGCAGTAGGCCTGGATGGCCTGCTCGCGTATTTTCGTCGCATCGGCGAGCTGCGCGACACGCTGCCGTACGACATCGACGGCGTGGTCTACAAGCTCGACGACTACGACCAGCAGCGCGAGATGGGCTTCGTCTCGCGCGCGCCACGCTGGGCGCTGGCGCACAAGTTCCCGGCGCAGGAGCAGGCCACCGTGCTGCGCGCGATCGAAGTGCAGGTCGGTCGCACCGGCGCGATCACCCCGGTGGCGCGTCTGGAGCCGGTGCAGGTGGCCGGCGTCACCGTCACCAACGCCACCCTGCACAACGCCGACCAGATCGCGCGCCTGGACGTGCGCGAGGGCGACACGGTGATCGTGCGGCGCGCCGGCGACGTCATTCCCGAGATCGTGCGCGTGATCGAGGAGCGCCGCACGGTGGGTGCGGCGCCCTGGACCATGCCATCGCAATGCCCGGTGTGCGGTTCGCAACTGGTGCGCGAGGAGGGCGCGGCCGCCTGGCGCTGCAGCGGCGGGCTGGCCTGCGCGGCGCAGCGCAAGGAGGCGGCGCGGCATTTCGCCTCGCGCCGGGCCATGGACATCGAAGGGCTGGGCGACCGTCAGGCCGAAGCGCTGGTGGAGTTCGGCTTCGTGCATTCGCCGGCCGACCTGTACGCGCTGACGGTCGAGGACCTGGTGCGGATGAAGGCCGCGCTCGACGCCGCCACCGCGGCCGACCTGGCCGAGGCCGTGGCCGACAGCCGCGGCGCGCTGCTGCTCGATCCACGCGGGCAGGCGCTGCTCGCCGACGACGCGTACGAATGGAAGAACGCGGCCTTCCTGCGCAGGCACCTGGCGGTGGACCTCTCGGGCAAGCTGGCCACGCGCTGGGCCGAGAACCTGGTCGCGGCGATCGCCGCCAGCAAGGCGACCACGCTGCCGCGGTTCCTGTTCGCGCTGGGCATTCCGCACCTGGGCGAGACCACGGCGAAATCGCTGGCGCAGTGGCTTGGATCGCTCGACTTCATCCGCTCCACGCCCGCGGTGCTGCTGCAGGCGCTGCCCGACATCGGCGCCGAGGTTGGGCGTTCGATCGCGACCTTCTTCGAACAACCCGGCAATGCGGCCGTGGTCGACGCGCTGCTCGCGGCCGGCATCGTGTTCGCGGACGAGAGCCCGCCCTCGGCGGCGCTGCGCGAACGGCTCGGGCTGGCGCACCTGCTCGAGGCCCTGCCGGTGGACAAGCTCGGCGGCAAGAGCGCCGAGCGCCTGGCCGACATCTACGTCACGCTCGACGCGTTGCTGCGCGCCAACGCCAGCGGCTGGACCGGTGCGGGGCTGTCATCGGCCGGTGCGGAGAACCTGGCCGCCTACCTGGCCGACGTCGAGGCGCTGGCGGATCTGCGTGCCGCAGACGTGGCGATGCGTCGCCTGCTCGATGCCGCGCCGGCGCAGGCCGCGCGTGCGCAGGGGCCGCTCGACGGCAAGTCGGTGGTGCTCACCGGCACACTGGATTCGATGACCCGGGACGAGGCGGGGGAACGACTCGAGGCGCTTGGCGCCCGCGTCGCCGGCAGCGTGTCGAAGAAGACGCACCTGGTGGTGGCCGGCGAGAACGCCGGTTCGAAGCTCGCGAAGGCGCAGGAGCTCGGCATCGAAACCTGGGACGAGGCGCAGTTGCTGGCGTTCCTGGCGAAGCACGCGTGATGGTTGGCGCAAGTCGACGCCAATCCCGCGGTACCGGCGTTCACGCGGTTTCGACCGGCAGGAGACGGCGCTGCGGGAGGCTGGAGACCCGTTCGCGCCCGCGCTTCGCGGTGACGATTCGCAGTTGCGTGGGAATGAAGGGAAGCTGTGACGCGCGCCCGGGGCCGGAATGAACTGGCAACCCTGCGCCAACATCGATGCGCTGCGCCTGCGCGCACGGCTGAACCGGCTGGTGCGCGATTTCTTCCGCGCGCGTGACGTGCTCGAAGTCGAAACCCCGGTGTTGTCGCGCGCCGGCAACACCGATCCGAACATCGCCCCGTTCGCGCTGGAGTTCTCCGGCCGCACCGACGGCGCACCGCATACGCGCTGGCTGCGTACTTCGGCGGAGTTTCCGATGAAGCGCCTGCTCGCCGCCGGCATCGGCGACTGCTACGAACTCGGGCGGGTGTTCCGCGACGGCGAGGCCGGCGGCCGCCACAATCCCGAGTTCACGATGCTGGAGTGGTATCGCCTCGGCCACGACCACCTGCGCCTGGCCGACGAAACCGTCGAGCTTGTGCAGGTCGCGCTCGCGCTGGTGGGACGCGAAGCTTCGGTCGCGCGCACCAGCTTCCGTGCGTTGTACCGCGACCTGCTGGGCGTCGACCCGATGACCGCCGGCGTCGACGCGCTGCGTACCGCCGCGGGTGGCATCGACATCGATCCGGCCGGCCTAAGCCGCGACGACTGGCTCGACCTGCTGATGACCCATCGCCTTCAGCCGCGCTTCCCGCCCAACCAGTTGCTGGTGCTGCACGACTATCCCGCCTCGCAATGCGCGCTGGCGCAGGTGGTCCGGCGCGGCGATGTCGAGGTGGCCGAGCGGTTCGAGCTGTACCTCGGCCCGCTGGAGCTCGCCAACGGCTATCACGAACTGACCGACGCCGCCGAACAGCGCCAGCGCTTCGAACGCGACCTGGCGGTGCGTTCCGGGCGCGGCGCGGTGCTGCCACCGCTCGACGATGCGCTGCTCGACGCGATGGCGGAGGAATTGCCGGCGTGCGCCGGCGTCGCACTCGGCGTCGATCGACTGCTGATGGCGATGCTCGGCACGTCGCGGATCGCCGACGTGCTGGCGTTCGACTTCAATCGCGCCTGAATCCCGCTACGGTCTGCGACCGATCGACCGTTCGCTTGTCCGGTCGTTCACATGGTGGCGCGCACTGTAAACGCGCATGGGACATGTCGGGAGGCGCGCGACGGGCGGGATCAGGATCGGACTGGGCGCTGCGGCCCTGGCTTTGCTGACGGGCTGCGTCGGCTATGGCTATCCCTCCGGTGGCTGCGGGGGCGGCTGTCCGGGTGCGGGAGGCTATCCCGGCGACGGCTATCCGGGGGGCGGATACGGTCATGGATCGGGTTCCACCGTGCGCTGCGAGTCGGACGAAGGCCGGACCCGCCATTGCCGCGTCGATACCCGGGGTGGCGTGTCCATCACACGCCAGCTCTCGCGCACCGCATGCGTGCAGGGCCGCAACTGGGGTTGGGATGACAGGGGCGTCTGGGTATCGCAGGGGTGTCGCGCCGAGTTCGTGACCGATCGTGGTGGCGGCGGATACGCGCCCGGCTATCCGTCGGGTCCCGGCGCCGGCTACGGGCAGGTCGTGCGCTGCGAATCCGACCGTGGGCGGCATCGCCGCTGCGACGTGCAGGTCGGCCGCGGCGTCGATCTGGTCCGCCAGTTGTCCGAGACGCGCTGCGTGCGCGGGCAGAACTGGGGCTGGGATCGTGGCGGGATCTGGGTCGATGCGGGTTGCCGCGCGGAGTTCCGCGTGCGCTGAGGCATGCCAGTGGCGATGCGGCGCCAGTAGAATCGGCGCCATGACCGACGCCATCGACTACGCACGCTACGACCGCATCCGTCCGATCCGCTGGACAGGCGAGACGCTGGAACTGCTCGACCAGCGCAAGCTGCCGTTCGTCGTCGAATACCTGGCCTGTACCAGCAGCGACGCGGTCGCCGATGCGATCCACTCGTTGTCCGTGCGCGGCGCCCCCGCAATCGGGATCTCCGCGGCCTGGGGCGCGGTGCTGGCCGCCCGCGCGATCGACGCGACCGATGCCGCCGATGCCGCTGCACGCCTGGAACCCGCGCTGCAGCGGCTCAGCGCCGCGCGACCGACCGCTGTGAACCTCGCATGGGCGCTGGCGCGGATGCGCGCGGCCCTGCTGCGCGCGCAGGCGGGCGAAGGCATGGACTGGCGCGCGGCGCTCGAGGCGGAGGCGCTGGCGATCGAAACCGAGGACCTGGCCGCGAACCGCAACATGGGCATGCTCGGCGCCTCGCTGATCGCGCCCGGCAGCGGCGTGCTGACCCACTGCAATACCGGATCGCTGGCGACCGCCGGCTTCGGCACCGCGCTGGGCGTGATCCGCGCCGGCGTCGCGCAGGGCCACATCGAGCGCGTGTACGCCGGCGAGACGCGGCCCTGGCAGCAGGGCGCGCGCCTGACCGCGTGGGAGCTGATGCAGGACGGCATCCCCGCCACCCTGATCGCCGATTCCGCCGCCGCCCACCTGATGAAGACCGGCGTGGTGCAGTGGGTGGTGGTCGGCGCCGATCGGATCTGCGCCAACGGCGACACCGCCAACAAGATCGGCACCTACCAGCTCGCCATCGCCGCGCGCCACCACGGCACCAGGTTCATGGTGGTGGCGCCGTCCTCGACCGTCGACATGGAGACCGCCTCGGGCGAACTGATCGAGATCGAGGAGCGCGACCCGGCCGAGCTGTACGGCATCGGCGGCACCCGCACCGTGGCCGAGGGGGTGCCGGCGTGGAACCCGGTGTTCGACGTGACGCCGGCCGGCCTGATCGACGCGATCGTCACCGAGAAGGGCATCGTCGAGAACCCGGACACGACTTCGATGCGGGCGCTGTTCGGCGGCTGACACGCCACCGCCTGGCGTGGGCTTGCGCCAGTCGAAGTCCGACGCGTGCGAGAAAGGGAGTGTCGGGCCGCCGCGGACGCGCTCCATCGACCCGCGTCAGGTCTCGGCATCGCTCCGGCGGACCGCCGCGCTTGCAGGCGCCCCGCAAGCAGCGCGCCCGGCGCCGCCTGGAACCCGGGTGACCGCCTTGCAAGTGCTTGTTTCTGCGCGGGAAAATAGTGGCGGACGAGGGCCCCGCGTGGTACCATTCGGACACTGTTTACGGCGGGGTCGAAAGGCTCCGCCGCCCTGTTTCCGGACCCCGGCGCGGATCGCGCGCGGAGGCGCCCGCTCCACGAGGATGCAAGCAATTCGATGACCGATCTCGCGCAGGAAATCATCCCGGTCAACCTCGAAGACGAAATGCGCCGCAGCTACCTCGATTACGCCATGAGCGTGATCGTCGGCCGCGCGCTGCCCGACGTCCGCGATGGCCTCAAGCCCGTGCACCGCCGCGTGCTGCACGCGATGAACGAGCTGGGCGCGCACAGCAACAAGCCCTATTACAAGTCGGCGCGCATCGTCGGCGACGTGATCGGCAAGTACCACCCGCACGGCGACCAGTCGGTGTACGACACCCTGGTGCGCATGGCGCAGCCGTTCTCGCTGCGCTACCTGCTGGTCGACGGCCAGGGCAACTTCGGTTCGGTCGACGGCGACTCCGCCGCGGCGATGCGTTACACCGAGGCGCGCATGGCGCGCCTGACCCACGAGCTGATGGCCGACATCGACAAGGAAACCGTCGATTTCACCCCCAACTACGACGAGAAGGAACTCGAGCCGTCGGTGATGCCGACGCGCTTCCCGAACCTGCTGGTCAACGGCTCGGCCGGCATCGCGGTGGGCATGGCCACCAATATCCCGCCGCACAACCTGGGCGAGGTGGTCGATGCGCTGATCGCGATGATCGACAACCCCGAGATCGACATCGACGGATTGATGGAATACATCCCCGGGCCGGATTTCCCCACCGGCGGCATCATCAACGGCGTCGGCGGCATCCACCTGGCGTACCGCACCGGCCGTGGCCGCGTGCGCATCCGCGCCAAGTGCGACGTGGAAGTGGCCGACAACGGCCGCGAGTCGATCATCGTCACCGAGATTCCCTACCAGGTGAACAAGGCGCGGCTGATCGAGAAGATCGCCGAGCTGGTGAAGGAGAAGAAGCTCGACGGCATCAGCGAACTGCGCGACGAGTCCGACAAGGACGGCATGCGCATCTACATCGAGATCAAGCGCGGCGACTCGGCCGAGGTGGTGCTCAACAACCTCTACGCCCAAACCCAGCTCGAATCTGTGTTCGGCATCAACATGGTGGCGCTGGTCGACGGTCGCCCGCAGTTGCTCAACCTGCGGCAGATCCTCGAGGCCTTCGTCCGCCATCGCCGCGAGGTGGTCACGCGCAGGACGATCTTCGAGCTGCGCAAGGCGCGCAACCGCGCCCATATCCTCGAGGGCCTGACGGTCGCGCTCGCCAACATCGACGAGATGATCGAGCTGATCAAGACCTCGGACAATCCGCAGATCGCGCGCGAGCGCATGCTCGCGCGGCTGTGGCAGCCGGGGCTGGTCGGCGCCCTGCTCGGCGCGGCCGGCGCCGAGGCCTCGCGTCCGGAAGACCTGCCGGCGGGCGTCGGGCTGCTCGCCGACGGCTACCAGCTCACCGAGCAGCAGGCCCAGCAGATCCTCGAGATGCGCCTGCACCGCCTGACCGGGCTGGAGCAGGAGAAGCTGACCGAGGAATACCGCCAGTTGCTGGAGGCGATCCGCGGCCTGATCGAGATCCTCGAGGATCCGGAAGTGCTGCTGGAGGTCATCCGCACCGAACTGCGCAACGTCAAGGAAGAGTTCGGCGACGCGCGCCGCAGCGAGATCCGCGCCAGCGAGGAGGACCTCGACATCCTCGACCTGATCGCGCCGGAAGACGTGGTGGTCACGCTGTCGCATGCCGGCTACGCCAAGCGCCAGCCGGTGACCGCCTACCGCGCGCAGAAGCGCGGCGGGCGCGGGCGCAACGCGGCTGCGACCAAGGACGAGGATTTCATCGACCAGCTGTGGCTGGTCAACACCCACGACACCCTGCTCACCTTCACCAGCGCCGGCCGCGTGTTCTGGCTGCCGGTGCACCAGTTGCCCGACGCCGGGCCGAACGCGCGCGGCCGCCCGATCATCAACTGGATCGCGCTGGAGGAGGGCGAGAAGGTGCAGGCGGTGGTGCCGGTGCGTGAGTACGCGGCCGACAAGTTCGTGTTCTTCGCGACCCGCCACGGCACGGTCAAGAAGACGCCGCTGACCGAATTCGCCTACCGGCTGGCGCGCGGCAAGATCGCGATCAACCTCGACCAGGGCGACGCGCTGGTCAATGCCGCGCTGACCGACGGCAGCCGCGACATCATGCTGTTCGCCAGCAACGGCAAGGCGGTGCGTTTCGACGAGGGCTCGGTGCGGGCCATGGGCCGCACCGCCACCGGCGTGCGCGGCATCCGCCTGGCCGCGGGCGAGGAGGTGCGCAGCCTGGTGGTGGTCGACGGCCCGGGCGACGTCCTCACCGCCAGCGAGCGCGGCTACGGCAAGCGCACCCCGCTCGACGAGTATCCGAAGAAGGGCCGCGGCACCCAGGGCGTGATCGCGCTGCAGACCACCGCCCGCAACGGCAGGCTGGTGGGCGCGATCCAGCTGTCCGACCACCACGAGGTACTGCTGATCTCCGATGGCGGCACCCTGGTGCGCACGCGCGCGGCGGAGATCTCGCAGGTGGGCCGCAATACCCAGGGCGTGACCCTGATCCGCCTGGCGGCGGACGAGAGCCTGCAGGCGATCGAACGCGTGGACGCGTCGCTCGACACGGACAACCCGGTCCACACCGCCGATGATGTCCTCGGCGACGGGTCCGGGGCGATGGACGGAGCCGACGTGCACGCCTGAGCGGCCCGGCTTCCCGCAGGCGGGACGTGATCGCCCGTGGGCCCAGGACGTGGTTGCGGCTCCGCCCGCTGTGCGGGCCCACCGTGAGGGGAGGTCGCGCCGGAAGGGATTCCGGCACGGGGAGGCACCTGCGGTGGCGAGGGTCGGAGGTGGGTCGGCAAGCCTTGCCGGAACCGTTCGCCCGCTGCGGGTCCTCACAGACCGCCCGGTCGAACGGACGCTAGTCGTCGCCCAACGCGGTTCGCGCCAGCTCACGCACCAGACGATCCGGATCCTCGCGCAAAGGCAGCGCGTGTGCGCGCTGCGCGCCATCGCCCGCCAGGTCTCCCCCGGCGTGCAGGGCGTGCAGGGCCTGGAAACGTACCTGGGGAGCCGGATCCGCCAGCCGGGCGAGCAGCGCTGCCCGGATTGCATCGTCGCGCAACGGGGCAGCGGAGCGGGTCGCTTCCAGGCGCACGCTTTCCTCTTCGTCCGACATGGCCTCGGCCAGTGCCACGGATATTTCGGGGGGCAGCGTGGCGCGGCCTTCCGCGGCCAAGGTCAGTTGGCCGAGCAGCGCGACCGCCGCGGCCCGGATGCCGGGGCGTTCGTGTCTCGATAGCTCGGCCAGTGGTCCGGCGAGGGCGAGATCGTCCGGCCTGACCTCGCCCTGCAGCCGTGCCAGCGAGGCGGACGCGCGCAGTTCGGCGAGCTCGGGGTCGGGGGGCAGCGCGGCGAGCGTCTCGTAGGCGGCACGTAGCGGGGTGGCTTGGGTGTGCATGGGCTCTGCGGCCTGCGGGGGTTCCGGGTCGGGCGTGGATTGCGGTGGTGCCCCGCACGCGGTCAGCGCCAGGACGAGTATGCCGATCGCCAGCGTGCGCCGGGGCTTATCGAAGTGGACGACGACGCAGCGCGGTGGGGGCTTGGCAGGCGACATGCCCTGATTGTGCCGCATGCCGGCCGGACAGGCGCGGTCTGCTGTGGTCACGCCGGCTCGAAAGTCCGGATCGCGACCGCGAGGCGCCCGCCCTCTGCCTGCAGCGCGTCCGCCAGCGCGCGGAGACGGACGCAGGCTGCCACCATCGACTGCGTCGCCAGCGCGTAGGCGGGGTCGCGGGCCGGCCCGCCGGACCAACCGCCTTCCGTGAACGCGTCAAGCGGCACCACTTCCACTGCGGGCCCGGTGCTTTCCCAGCGGCTGCGCCTCCATTCCAGCACGACGCAGTCCTCGCGCTCGTGCACGGGCGCCGAGCCTGGACCGAAGTACAGGCGGGTGCGATGCCAGCGCAGCATCGATTGCGCCGCTTCCAGCATGGCCTGGACCGCGGGTGCGACGCGGCGGACCGGTTCGGGAAGGGAGTCGGCGAGATCGTGGTCGATCTCCACTCCGAGCAATTCACCTGCGTGGTAGAAGCGCGCCGACGGTTCGTCGGGCAGGCGCAGCCACAGGTTGATCCGCTGGCGATCGGTCGCCGCCGATCCGAACGCACTCCACAATGCGGCATCCGGCGCTTGCGGCGAGCGGCGCCGGGCCTCACGGCTTGCGTCGAGCCGCAGGACCGAGAGCGGCGACAGCGTGTCGGTCCCCGCCTCGCGGGCCGACGCGGGGGCGGACTCAGCGCTGGCCATTGGCGAGGATCGTGGTGTTGGTCCAGTCGATCGCGTTGCCGACATCGCTGCTGGTCCAGCCTTCCGGCGGGTGCTGCAACCATTGCAACTGGATCTCGGCCTGCACCCGGTTGGCGACCTCTTCGAAATCGCGCGGCGGGTTCGCGCCCTGGTAGACGCTGTTCAAGGCGGAAATGCCTGCAGCGGCCGCCACGCCCCATGGGCCGAAGCCCGCGGCGATCGTGCCGGTCACGCCGGCGAGACCGTTGATGATCGAGTTCCGGGTGGCGTCGGAAGCGTTGATCGCGTCGAAGTGCTTGAGCATGCCGGAGATCAGCACGCCATTGAACGCACCTGCGTTCTCCGGCGTGAACGGCATCGAGCACCCGACTTCCGCGATCAGCTGCTCGACCGCGTCGACCACCGCCTGTGGATCGTCGCCTGCGTTCTTGTCCAGATAGATTTGCACCAGGTCGCCGAGCGCATCGAGTTCGCCGGTCTCGTAGCCGGCCTTGCTGCCGTCCCAGTAATCCGCGCTGGCGCTCATCTCGCGCATGATCAGCGTCATGTTCTCGGCGGTGAGGACCCGCGAGCCATTGCCGGTCAGGTAATCGAGCACGTGTTCGGGCGCAGCCGCGAACGCTTTCGCGAATGCCACCGAATCGCCGCTGGCCCAAGCCATCGCGGCGATCGCCGTCGCGCCATTGAGTTCTGTGTTCCTGCCGTTCACGGACACACTGAAGTCCCGCCCGGCCATCCAGGTATCCATGAACCCGTTGAGGTTGCTCGGAGACAGGTCCTTGAGCATCTCGGGGGTGATGCGGTTGAGGTGCAGGACGTTGCCTTCCATGGCCGCGCCGAGGGACGTGTTGGCCCAGCTGTCGCCCTTGTCGCCCATGTCGATGGTGGCATCGTCGCCCACGAACTGGAGACTGGCGATCTCGCCGTCCTCGACGGTGTGGGTGTCCGACCCGGGCCGGCACTCGGCCACGTCCTGCGGGTGCTGTGTGTAGCCGGTGCGGAGCTGGGTATCGAGGTCTGTGCTCACGGGACGTCCTCGTTCATCGCCTTGTCGTGTACGCGACCGCCGCCTGACGGTGCCTTCTCGAGCGGCAGTGTCCCGCACCGTTCCGGCCCGCGACAGTCCGGGGCTACCCTAGGTCCCGGACGGACCCCCGCGACGGCCGTGGCCGCTGGCCTCCGCGCGAGATGTCGGCGGCCGCACCTGCCCCGGCGGGGTGCCACTGCCTATACTGATAGCGACCAACGCACCGGGGGGAACATGGGACTTGCAGCGCGCTTCGGGATGCGGGCGGGGGGGCGTGTGGCCCGCTGTCTCGCGCTGTTGGGCCTCCTGGCTGTTGCAGCGGCAGGCTGCCAGCGCAACGACTCCGGCCAGTTGCCAGCGGTCAGCGGCGAAGCGATCCGGGGCGAGCGCGATGCGGTCGAGGGGTTCGGTCTGGTCCGCGCCTGGCCGGACCAGTCCAGTCAATCGCTGGCGATCGCGCTGGAGTTCTCCCGGCCGCTGGTCGGCACCCAGGACTTCGACAAGCTGGTCACCTTCGCCGAGCCCGTCGCCGAACCGAGCGGCTGGACCCTGTCCGAGGACGGCAGGATCCTGCGCTATCCGCACGTCGAGGCGGACGCCCATTACACCCTGCGCATTTCCGGTGAGCTGACCGCGGCCGACGGCAGCAAGCTCGGCCAGGACCGCGAGGAGAAGGTGTACACCGGCGAACTCGATCCGGTCGTGGGCTTCGCCTCGCAGGGCAGCGTGCTGCCGGCGAAGGAGTCGCGCGGCCTGCCGGTGGTGTCGGTCAACGTCGCGGAAGTCGACGTCGAGTTCCTGCGGCTGAAGGAGTCGTCGCTGCCGAAGTTCTTCGCCGAGTACCAGCGCGGTGGGCGCCGCGGCAGCTGGGAGCTCGACAGTCGCTGGGGCGACAAGGCGCCGATGTCGCAGCTGGCCGAGCCGGTCTACGTCAATCGTTTCGTGCTCGGCGGCGAGCGCAACGAACGGGTGCTGACCTACCTGCCGCTGCAGGACATCGCCGAGCTGCAGCAGCCGGGCCTGTATTTCGCGGTGATGAAGAAGGCCGGTTCGTTCCAGGACCAGTTCGAGACCGCCTTCTTCACCGTCAGCGACATCGGCCTGCACGCGCGCGCCTACAAGGACAAGCTGTTCGTCCATACCGCCTCGCTACGCGACGGCAACGCGCTCGGCAGCGCCGAATTGCGGATCCTCGATGCGCGCGGCGAGACGATCTACAAGGCCAGTACCGACGCCAACGGCAATGCCCTGGTCGACTACACGCTGGACGCCGCGCACGTACTGGTCGCCAGCCGCGGCAACGACGTCTCGATGCTGCCGTTCAACCAGCCGGCGCTGGACCTGTCCGAGTTCGCGGTATCGGGTCGCGAGAACGCCTGGTTCGACGTGTTCGCCTGGTCCGGCCGCGACCTGTACCGGCCGGGCGAGACCGTGCGCGTGTCGGCGCTGCTGCGCGACAACGACGGCAAACCGGTGGTGGCGAAGGACGGCAAGGCGCAGACGTTGTTCGCGCGCCTCAAACGGCCCGACGGCAAGACCTTCTTCGAGACCCGGTTGCAACCGGGCGCGCTCGGATACTTCGGCTTCGAGAAGGTAGTGCCGGTGGATGCGCCGACCGGTCGCTGGCAGGTCGAGTTCCGCACCGACCCCTCCAGCAAGGAGGCGGTGCAGGGCATGACTCTGCGCATCGAGGAGTTCCTCCCGGAGAGGATGAAGCTCGACCTCGAGTCCGCCGAGGCCGTGCTCAGACCCGGACAGCCGCTGAAGCTGCAGGCCATCGGCGCCTATCTCTACGGCGCGCCGGCATCGGGCAACCGCTTCACCGCGAAGCTCGCGGTCGCGGTGGAACAGCATCCGCTCGAGGGAATGCCCGGCTGGTTCTTCGGCGATCCCACGGTGGCGTTGCCGCGGGAAGCGAAGGACGTCGTCGACGCGACGCTCGATGCGCAGGGACGCCTCGCGCAGGACATCGCGCTGCCCGAAGAGGTGAAGGCGACCACGCCGGTCGCCGCGGTGGTGTCGGGCAGCCTGTACGAGACCGGTGGCCGCAGCGTCAACCGCACGCTCAAGCGTGTGTTGTGGCCCGCGGAGGCGCTGGTCGGCGTGCGCCCGCAGTTCGACGACAAGGACGGCGCGGATGCCAATGCCAACCCCGGCTTCGAGCTGTTGCGCGTGGGCAGCGACGGCAAGCCGCGCCCGGGCAAGGGCCTGCAGGTCACCCTGGTGCGCGAGCACCGGGACTACCACTGGCGTCATGACGAGGACAGCGGCTGGGACTACGAGTACAGCAGCCGCTTCGAGAACGTCGAGACGCGTACCGTCGACGTCGGCGAGACCGCGACGCGCCTGAATTTTCCGGTGGAGTGGGGCGAGTACCGCGTCGACGTGCTCGATCCGGCCACTAAGCTGGTCACCCGCTATCCGTTCCGCGCCGGCTGGAGCTGGGGCGACGAGAACCGTGGCCTCGATGCGCGCCCGGACAAGGTCAAGCTCTCGTTCGACAAGACCGCCTACCGCGCCGGCGACAGGCTGCGGGTCACGCTCACGCCGCCGCACCCGGGCCACGGCCTGCTGATGGTCGAGAGCGACCGCATGCTTTACGTGCAGGCGATCGAGGCTAAGGCAGGCGGCAACAGCTTCGAAATCCCGGTGACGGCCGACTGGGAGCGCCACGACGTCTACGTCACCGCACTGGTGTTCCGCGGCGGCAGCGCGGCCAGCAAGGTTACGCCGGCACGTGCGGTAGGCGTGGCGCACGTGCCGATGGACCGCCGCGATCGACGCATCGCCGTCGGCCTGAAGGCGCCGGAACGCATGCGGCCCGAAGGCCCGCTGCAGGTGGTGTTGAGTGCGCCGCAGCTCGCGGGCAAGGAAGCGTACGCCACGGTGGCGGCGGTCGATGTCGGCATCCTCAACATCACCCGTTATCCGGTGCCCGACGCGCGCAGGCACTTCTTCGCGCAACGCCGGCTCGGCGTCGACGCCTGGGACATCTATGGCCGCGTGATCGAGAGCCACGAGGGCGGCACCGCACGGCTGCGTTTCGGCGGCGACGTGGCGCTGGCGGCGCTGCCGCAGGCCAGGCGACCGACCGCACGGGTGCAGACGGTCGACCTGTTCGCAGGTCCGGTCAAGCTCGATGCGCAGGGCAACGCGAAGCTCACGCTGCAGGTGCCCGACTTCAACGGCACGCTGCGGGTGTCGGCCCTGGTGTACTCCGCCGACAGCTACGGCAGCCGCGACGTCGAGACGATCTCGCGGGCGCCGATCGTGGCCGAGGCGAGCATGCCGCGGGTGATGGCACCGGGCGACCGTGCGACGGTCACGCTCGATCTCACCAACTTCACTGGCAAGGCCGGCGAGTTCGACGTCCGCGTGGACGGCATCGGCCCGGTATCGATTTCCGAGGGTGCGCGCAAGGCGAGCCTGGCGGTCGACGGCATATCGACGCTCAGCTTCCCGCTGGCCGCGAACACCGGATACACGGTCGCGAAAGTGCGCGTGCGGGTGGACGGCAACGGCTTCAAGGTCGACCGCAGCTACGACCTGCCGGTGCGCCCGGCGTGGCCGTCGGTGCTGCGTTCGAGCACGCGCGTGCTGCAGTCGCCGGCGCCGGTGACGCTCGACGGCTCGCTGGCGAGCGGGCTGATGCCCGACTCGGTGGTGGCGCAGTTCACCGTCAGCGCATTGCCCCCGATCCCGTTCGCCAGCGCGATCCGCGGCGCGCTCGGCTATCCCTATGGTTGCGCCGAGCAGACCACCAGCAAGGGGTATGCGGCGTTGCTGCTGGACGAGCCGACCGCGAAGATGCTGGGCATCGCCGACGTCGACACCGGCAAGCGCCGGCAGTACGTCGAAGGGGCGTTCGGCCGGCTGGCGTCGATGCAGATCGCCTCGGGGCATTTCTCGATGTGGGGCGACGATGGCTACGTCAACCCCGTGCTGACGCCGTACATCGTCGAGTTCCTGCTCGACGCGCGCGACGCCGGCTTCAACGTGCCCGAGGCGGTGCTGCAGAAGGCGCTGGAACGGCTCAACGAGGACCTGCTGGCCGGTGGCAACCAGTTCTACGGTCGCGACCACCGTTCGCACCTGCGCTTCGCCTACCAGGCCTACGCCGGCTACGTGCTCGCCCGCGTCAACCGCGCGCCGCTGGGCACGCTGCGCGCGCTGTACGACAACGATCGCAGGAACACGCTCACCGCATTGCCGCTGGTGCACCTGGGCCTGGCCCTGTCGCTGCAGGGCGACAAGGTCCGCGGCGAGAAGGCGGTCGAGGACGCGTTCGCGTTCAAGGGCGACCGGCCGGGCTACCTGTGGGACTACGGCAGCCCGCTGCGCGACCAGTCGCTGATGGTGGCGCTGACCCACGAGCGCGGCCAGGTGCGCGCGGCGTACGATGCCAGGGCGATCGAGGTCGGCCGCGAGCTGGACGTGCGTCGCAACCGCGGCTGGCTGTACCTGAGCACGCAGGAGCAGATCGCGCTGGCGCGGCTGGGCAAGGCGCTGGCGTCGGCCCAGGGCAAGCAGGTGTCCGGCACGCTGGTGGAGGGCGGCGTGAGCCAACCGGTGCCGGCGGCGCGCGTGGTCGGGCGTACCTACGACGGCGGGACGCTGGCCAAGGGCGTGCGTTTCGATCCGCAGGGCCCGCCCTCGGGTGACGCGGGACCGCTGTTCGTCAGCATCGACGTGGCCGGCGTGCCGACCTCGGCGCCGGCGGTCGACGCCAGCCGGATCAAGGTCGAGCGCGCGCTGTACACCACCGAGGGCAAGCCGTGGACCCCGGCACCGCTGAAGGAGGGCGAGGCGCTGATCGTCGCGCTGTCGATCACCAGCGACGTGGCGATGCCCGATGCCCTGCTCACCGACCTGCTGCCGGCCGGGCTGGAGCTCGAGAACTTCAACCTCGGCGACGCCAAGCAGTGGGCGGACGTGGTGGTCGAGGGCATCGAGATCAACGACCGCTCCGATGCCGCCGACGTCGAGCACGAGGAGTTCCGCGACGACCGCTACGTCGCCGCGCTCGACCTCGATCCGGGCCGCACGGCACGGGTGTTCTACCTGGTGCGCGCGGTAACCCCGGGCACGTACACCGTGCCGCCGCCGATGGTGGAGGACATGTACCGGCCACAGATCCGCGGCGTGGGACGGGCGGTGCCGGGGACGATCACGGTGGTGCAGCCATGATCCGGGGATAGCGCAGGCGTACGGTTCCGGACGCCGCGTCCGGAATCGTACCTGTGCTGCGTGGAAGTCCTGCGCAAGACGTCTATTGGTTCAGTGGTTTACGCGAAGCGCCCGGTTGGCATGGGGATTGCTGACGATTGGGCATGGATATCGCGAAAGCCCGTGGCGGCCCGGCATGGCGCCGCCCGAGGAATCTCTGGATCGTCGCCGCCGCGTTGGCCCTGTCGGCGCTTGCGTGGCTGCTGTCGGGACTGGACCGCGCGGCGCCTTCGGCGGCGGCCAGGGATCTGTGGATCGACGCGGCGCGGCACGGCGAGATGCTGCGCGAGATCCGCGCCGTCGGCACGCTGGTGCCGCGCAACACGCGCTGGATCACGGCCCGCGCCACTGCGACCGTACAGGACGTGATGGTGGAGCCGGGCGCGAGGGTCGAAGCCGATACGCCGATCCTGCGCCTGGCGAACCCGGAACTGGAAGCGAACCTGCGCAGGGCGGAAGCGGCACTGGCCGGCGCGGAGGCGGACGTGCTGGCGACGCGTACTTCGTTGCGTTCGCAGTTGCTCGACCAGCGCTCGCAGCTCGCCCAGGTGGAAGCGGAATGGCGCATCGCCGAGGTCAGGGCGCAGGCCAACGAGCGTGCCCATGCCGCGGGCGTGATCTCGGCGATCGAGTTGCGGCAGAGCCAGATCACCGACGTGCAGAACCGGGAGCGCTCGGATATCGAACGGCAGCGGGTGGACACGTTCCGCGAGAACATGGCGGCGCAGCTGCAGGCGGCGCAGGCTCGGCGCGACGAAGCGGCCAGCCTGCTGGCGATCGCACGCCAGCAGGTCGAGGCGCTGGACGTGAAGGCCGGCATCGGCGGCATCTTGCAGCAGGTCGAGGCGGAGGCGGGGCAGCAGGTCGAGATGGGCGCGATGCTCGCGCGTGTGGCCCGTCCCGACGACCTGATCGGCCGCCTGCAGGTGTCCGAAGTACTGGCCAAGGACCTTGCGCTCGACCTACCGGCGACCGTGGACACCCGAAACGGCGTTGCCGAGGCTCGCGTGTCGCGCATCGACCCGGCGGTGGTGGACGGCAGCGTCGTGGTCGACGTGTCGTTCGTCGGCGGACTCCCCGCGGGCGCGCGACCCGACCTGTCGGTCGAAGGCCGCATCCGCCTCGGCCGGCTGGAGGACGTGGTCAGTCTCGCGCGTCCGCCGTTGGCGGTGCCAGGCAGCGCCTCGTCGCTGTTCGTGCTCGATGCCGATGGCAGGACCGCGCGTCGCGTGCGCGTCCGCTACGGCGCCGCGTCCAGCGACCGCATCGAAGTCGTCGAGGGCCTGGGCCCGGGCGACCGCGCCATCCTGTCCGACACCAGCCAGTGGGACGACTACGACGTCCTGCGCCTGCGCTGATCACCCAGAGGAAGACCGCATGACCGCAACTCCCGCCCGTGCCGATGCGCCGCTGATCCGCCTGGACGGCGTGCGCAAGGTGTTCCATACCGACGAGATCGAAACCCATGCGCTGTCCGACATCGCGCTCGACATCGCGCAGGGCGAATTCATCGCCGTCACCGGACCGTCTGGCTGCGGCAAATCGACGCTGCTGTCGATCCTCGGCCTGCTCGACCAGGCCAGCGGCGGCCGCTACCTGCTCAAGGGCGACGATGTGGCGGGACTGGACGGGCGCCGCCGCTCGCGGGTGCGCAATGGCGAGATCGGCTTCATCTTCCAGGCGTTCAACCTCATCGCCGACCTCAACGTCGAGGAGAACGTGGCGTTGCCGCTGACCTACCGCGACGACGTTCCCGCCGACCAGCGCAGGCGTCGCGTGCGCGAGGTGCTGGAACTGGTGGGCATGAGCCATCGCGGCAGACACTACCCCGGCCAGTTGTCCGGTGGCCAGCAGCAGCGCGTGGCGGTGGCGCGGTCGCTGGTCGGCGATCCGTCGATCCTGCTTGCGGACGAGCCGACCGGCAACCTCGACACCCGCAACGGCGAAACCGTGATGCAACTGCTGGAACAATTGCACGAGAGCGGCACGACGCTGTGCATGGTGACCCACGATCCTGCGTTCGCGCGACGCGCGCAGCGGATCGTGCACATGCTCGACGGCCGCATCGTCGACGAGGACACGTTCGAGCGCGTGCGCCACGAACGCGACATCCCCGTGCCGGGGCAGGAGGCGCCGCGATGACCCGTGCGGACGTGCTGTTCGCGGAGCTGGGGCAGGCGTGGCGTGCGCTGCTGCGGCGTCCCGGCTACTTCGCGCTGGCGTCGCTGACGTTGGCGCTGGGCGTGGCCGCGGCGACCTCGGTGTTCGCGCTGCTCGACAGGGCGCTGCTGCGTCCCTTGCCCTATCCGGAGCCGGAGCGCCTGGCGATGTTGGGTGCGGAATTCGTCGAAGGCTACGCCAGCGCGGCGCCGGGATACCGCAGTGCGCTGCGG
Source organism: Luteimonas saliphila (assembly GCF_016774335.1). Lineage (GTDB taxonomy): Bacteria > Pseudomonadota > Gammaproteobacteria > Xanthomonadales > Xanthomonadaceae > Luteimonas > Luteimonas saliphila. The sequence continues at coordinate 273,663 of NZ_JAETWA010000014.1, forward strand.
CGCCTGGACGGCGTGGAGTCCATGGGCCTGGTCGCCGGTTTCACCCGCAACAGCAACGTCGCCGTCGGCGACAGCGCGGAGGTGGTCCCGTCGCTGCTCGCCGACGGCGGCTTCCTGCCGACCCTGGGCCTGCCGATGGCATTGGGGCGCAACTTCAGCGATGACGAGATCCAGCCGAACGGTCCGATGGCGGTGATCCTCGACCACGGCTTCTGGCGCCGGCAGTTCGGGGGCGATCCGTCGGCGATCGGTTCGAGCCTGCAGGTCGAGGGCCGCGCCGTGGCCATCGTCGGCGTACTGCCGGCGGACCTGCAATGGGCGGACCGGTTCGACATCCTGCTGCCGTTGCAGGCGGCCTCGACAAGCACCAACATGGCGACCAACGAACTCCTGGTCGCCAGGTTGTCGCCTGGCACGCGGATCGAGGAGATGGACGCCGCGATCGAGCCGCTGTTGCGCGCCGCCTATGCCGACCAGCCCGGGACGAGCGCCGAGGACCTGCGCTGGCTGGAGAACGTAGGCATGGGCGCGAAGCCGCTTTCCAACTTCTTCACCTTGCGCGCGCAGACGCTTTGGATGTTCTTCGCCGCCGCCGCCTGCGTGCTGCTGATCGCGGCGATCAATCTCGGCAACCTGATGCTGGTGCGCGCGCTGTCGCGTTCGCACGCAGGCGCGGTGCGCGCGGCACTGGGCGCACCGCGCTTGCGGCTGGCGTTCCCGTCGATGGCGGAGGCGCTGCTGGTGGGCCTGTGCGGCGCAGCTGCGGGGCTGGCGTTGGCCTGGGCCGGGCTGCGCCTGTTCGGTGGCCTGGTGCCCGCCGAGTGGATGCGCGGCGGCGAGCCGGGACTGACGGTCGCCAGCCTCGCATTCGCGTTGCTGTGCGCGGTCGCGTTCGCGTTGCTCGGTGCCTTGCTGGGCGCATGGCGAGGACGCGCGCGTTCGCTGACGAGCGAACTGTCGGGGGGCGGGCGCGTGGGCTGGAGCCGGGGCGCAGGGCGCCTCGGCCGGGCGCTCGTGGTCGCGCAGGTTGCGGTCGCCTCGCTGCTGCTGATCGGGGCGGGACTTTTCGCGCTCAGCCTGCATCACCTGCTGTCGGTGCCCATGGGGTTCGAAAGCCGGCACATCGTGGCGTTCGCGCTGTCGCCGGTGCGCGAATCGCAGCCGGACCTGGCATCGACGCTCGAACAGACCCGCCGCATCCTGGAAGGCTTCGAACGCCTGCCGGGCGTGGAGGCCGCCACGGTCGCCAACGTGGCGCCGACGCGCGGACAGTTCAACATGGGCTTCGAATTCCCCGACGGCCGCACGGTCTCGACGCAGTATCGGCTGGTCGGGCCGGGCTACGCGGACGCCATCGGCTTGCCTTTGCTGTCTGGCCGCACGCTGGAACTCGCCGACGCGGCGGGGCGCGAGCCGGTGGCGGTGGTCAACGCACAGTTCGCGCGCGCCTATCTCAACGGCGATGCGCTGGGCAAGACGGTGCGGCTGTCGTTCGACGGGGCGCCGCCCATGCGCATCGTCGGTGTGGTCGGCGACACCCGGCAGTTCGGCCCGGCGCATCCGGCGCCGGCGATCCTCTACGCGCCGTTCGCGCAGGCGCCGGAACAGATATGGGAACTGGTGCGCGGCTACATCCCGCTGCACTACATGGTGCGGCTGAAACCCGGTGCCGGCGTGGGCGAGCGGGAGATCCGCGCGGTCGTCGCGCAGGCGTCGCCGACCCAGCCGATCTCGGGGGTGCAGACGATGGAGGCCGTGGTCGCGGAGTCCACAGGCGAGCAGAAGCTCAACCTGTTGCTGGTCGGCCTGTTCGCCGCGCTCGCGCTTCTGCTCGCCACCGTCGGGCTCTATGCGGTGATGGCGGTCGCGGTGGAGGCCCGGCGCCATGAGTTCGGTGTGCGCGCCGCGCTGGGCGCACCGCCAGGACGACTGTTGCGACAGGTACTGCGGGAAGGGATGGCGCAGGTTGCGTTGGGACTCGCGATCGGACTTGCGGCAGCGCTGTCGATGTCGCGCCTGGTGCAAAGCCTCCTGTTCGAGGTCGGCGCCGCCGATCCGGTCGCCATCGGCACCGTGCTCGTGGTGCTCACGACCGCCGGCCTGCTCGCCAGCCTCGGGCCGGCGCTGCGCGCTGCGCGCGTGCCTCCGATGCAGGCGCTGCGCGCGGACTGACCGATTCCCGCCGGCAGCCGCTAGACTTGCGCCATGCGTGTTCCGGACGAGACGGGCAAGGGAAACGCGTCGCGCATCCTCGTCGTCGACGACCAGCCCGACGTGCGCGAAGCCTTGCGCATGCTGTTGCGCACCGAGGGATACGAAGCCGTGGGCGCCGGTTCCCCCGACGAGGCGCTCGGCCTGCTGCGCGGCGAAGGGGGCGAATTCGCCGCTGCACTGGTCGACATGAACTACCGCATCGACACCACCTCGGGCGAGGAGGGACTGGCGCTGGTGGCCGGCATCGCCGCCGAACGCCCCGGCTTGCCGGTGGTCGCGATGACCGCGTGGGGAAGCGTGGAGCTGGCGGTGGAGGCGATGCGCCGCGGTGCCGCGGACTTCATCGAGAAGCCCTGGCAGAACGCGCGCCTGCTGAACGTGCTGGAGAGCCGCATCGCACTGGAGCGCAGCCGGCGCGGCGAACGGCGGCTGAGCGAGGCGCAGTCGCTGGCGTTGCGCGATGCGGATGACGCTTTCGTCGCGGTGTCCCCGTCGATGCAGCGCCTGGTCGGCGAACTGCGGCGGATCGCCGGCAGCCACGCGGGCGTGCTGCTGCTCGGCGAGAACGGCACCGGCAAGAGCCTGCTCGCGCGACGGGTGCACCAGTGGTCGCCGCGTCGCGCGCGGCCGTTCGTGAAGGTAGACGTTGGTGGGTTGGCGCCGACGCTGTTCGAATCCGAATTGTTCGGCCACGTGCGCGGCGCGTTCACCGACGCCCGCCAGGAGCGTGCGGGCCGCTTCGAGCTGGCCGATGGCGGTACGCTGTTTCTCGACGAGATCGGCAACCTGCCGCTCGAACAGCAGCCCAAGCTGCTGCGGGCGATCGAGGAAGGGGAATTCGAACGCCTGGGCTCGGCGCGCACGCAGCGTGTGGACGTGCGCATCGTCGCCGCGACCAACACCGATCTCGCCGGGGCGGTGGCGGCGGGCCGCTTCCGCCAGGACCTGTTGTACCGGCTGAACACCTTCCAGATCGTGGTGCCGCCGTTGCGCGAACGCAGCGAGGACATCCTGCCCCTTGCGAGGCATTACCTCGCGGTCGCGTGCGTTCGCTACCGCCGTCCGCAGCCCACCCTGGACGGAGACGCCGAACGCGCGTTGTCGGCGTATCCGTGGCCGGGCAATGTCCGCGAACTCGCGCACGCGATGGAGCGCGCTGCGCTGCTGGTCGATTCGCCGCGATTGCGCGCGGCGGACCTCGGACTGCAGGCGGCCCAGGGCGAAGGATCGCAGGCGATCGAAGCGATGACGCTCGAACAGGCCGAGGCCTGGCTGCTGCGCCGCGCACTGCGCGCGGCGAGGGGCAACCTGCAGGCGGCGGCGGACCGGCTGGGCATCACCCGGCAGAGCCTGTACCGACGGCTCGAGAAGCACGGCATCGGCCAAGATGGCGAGGATTGAACCGGAACACCGGAGACGACTGCTGGCGGCGCTGCCGGCGGTCGTGGTGCTGGCGCTGGTGCTGCTCAGCGGCGTTCCCGATCCCGTGCCGGCGTGGCTGCTGGTGCTGATCGTCGTCGGCCTGACCCTTGTCGCGTCCTGGGTGCCGAGTCGCGGCCGCGGCCAGCGGCTGCGCGCGATCGGCAACCTGCTCCATGCGCTGCACGAAGGCGACTATGGCGTGCGTGGCGCGCCACCGCCGCGCGGCGACGCGCACGCGGGCATCGTCGAACGCATCAACGCGCTCGCGCAACGCCTGCAGGATGAGCAGCGCGGCATGCAGGAAAGCCTGCAGCTGCTCGCCAAGACGCTGGCCGCTCTGGACGGCGCGGTATTCGCCTTCGAGCAGGACGGTCGGCTGCGGGTCGTCAACCCGGCCGGCGAAAGACTGCTGGCGCGGGACGTGCAGGCGTTGCTCGGAAGGAGCGCCGAGGAACTCGGGCTCGCGGCATTGTTCGGGACGCCGAATGGCGGCATTCGCGCACACGCGTTTCCCGGCCAGCAGGGACGCTGGCAGATCGGCCACGCGGCGCTGCGCAGCCGCAGCCAGGCGGGCAGGCTGCTGGTGGTGCAGCCGATGGAGCGCGCGCTGCGGGAAGAGGAAGCGCTGGCCTTCCGCAAGCTGCTGCGCGTGCTGAGCCACGAGATCAACAATTCGATGGCGCCGATCGCGTCGATGTCGGATACGCTCCGGCGCATGCTGCCGGCCGACGGCGAGGAATGGAGCGACGAGCTGGCGAACGAGTTGCGCGGTGGCCTCGGCGTGATCGAACAGCGAAGTGATGCGCTGCAACGTTTCCTCGGCGGCTATGCGCGGTTGGCCCGTTTGCCTCCGCCGCAGGTCCGGCCGCTGGATCTCGCTCTGCTCTGCGGTCGCGTGCATGGGTTGCTCGCGGACGCACGTTTTCGGCTCGAACCCGGCGAACCGGCGCATGTACTGGCCGATGGCGACCAGATCGAACAGGTGCTGATCAACCTGGTGCGCAACGCGCTGGAGGCCGACCCCCACGGCGTGGTGGCGTTGCGCTGGCGCAGCGAAGGCGGGCAGGCATGGATCGAAATTCTCGATGGCGGCCATGGCCTGCCGTCGAGCGACAGCCTGTTTGTACCGTTCTTCACCACCAAGCCGGGCGGTTCCGGGATCGGGCTGGTGCTGTCGCGGCAGATCGTCGAGGCGCAGGGCGGGCGCCTGTCGCTGAGGCCGCGCGACGACATGCGGGGCACGGTCGCGGACGTCGTGCTGCCGCTGTGCGACGCGACGAAGGCGTGAGCCCGCCACATGGACGATGCCACGAAAGCCGGGCAGGGACAGCGCAAGCGACGGCGGCATCGGGTGCTGCCGTGGTTCCGCTGGGGCGCGGTGGCTGCGCTGCTGGCGCTGCTGGCCTTCGACCTCGCATTCCCTCCGCAACTGCCGCAGGCGCGCGACACCAGCACGCTCGTGGTCGCCGCCGACGGCACGCCGCTGCGCGCGTTCGCCGACGCCGACGGCGTGTGGCGCCATCCGGCGGCGCCGGACAGCGTGTCGCCGCTGTACCTCGAGGCGCTGCTGGGCTACGAGGACCGCTGGTTCCGCCGCCACCCGGGCGTGAATCCCCTCGCGGTGCTGCGCGCGGCGTGGCAGTGGGCGAGTGGCGACGGCATCGTCTCGGGAGGCTCCACGCTGACCATGCAGGTCGCGCGGATCCTCGACCGCGGTCCGGGCGCGTCCACCCGTTCGTTGCGCGGCAAGTTCCTGCAGATGCTGCGCGCGCTGCAGCTGGAAGCGCACCTGTCGAAGGAGGAGATCCTCTCGCTGTACCTGGAGCGCGCCCCGTTCGGCGGCACCATCGAAGGCGTCGAAGCGGCGAGCTGGGCGTACCTGGGCAAGCCGGCCGCCCGCCTGTCGCATGCGGAGGCGGCGTTGCTGGCGGTGCTGCCGCAGGCACCGAGCCGGCTGCGGCCGGATCGGCATCCGGCTGCCGCGCGCGCCGCCCGCGACAAGGTGCTCGAGCGCATGGCGACGCTGGGCGTGTGGACGCCGGCGCAGGTGGACGACGCGAAGGTCGAGGCGGTGGTGTCGCGGCGCCTGCGCCCGCCGATGTCGGCGCCGTTGCTCGCGCAGCGCCTGCGCGCCGCGCGGCCGCGCGACGCGCGCATCGTCTCCACCCTCGATGCCGACCTGCAGCGCACGCTGGAAGAGCGCGTGGCCGCCTATTTCTCCGCCCTTCCCGAGCGCACCTCGGCCGCGCTGCTGGTGGTCGACAACGCGACGATGGAGGCGCGCGCCTATGTCGGCTCGCTCGACCTGCACGATCGCGCGCGCCTGGGCCACGTCGACATGGTGCGGGCCTGGCGTTCGCCCGGGTCCACGCTCAAGCCGTTCCTGTACGGCATGGCGCTGGACGACGGCCTGGTCCATTCCGAAAGTCTGCTGGTGGACGCGCCGCAGTCGTTCGGAGGCTACCGGCCCGGCAACTTCGACACCGCGTTCAACGGACCGGTCGGGGTCGCGACCGCGCTGCGGCTCTCGCTCAACGTGCCGGCGGTGGACCTGCTCGACCGGGTCGGCCCCGGGCGGTTCGCCGCACGCCTGGACAACGCCGGCATCTCGCTGAAGTTCCCGCGCGGCGCGACCCCGAACCTGACGCTGATCCTCGGGGGAACCGGCGCGCGGCTGGAGGACCTGGTCGGTGCGCACGCCGCGCTGCATCGCGACGGCATCGCCGGCCGCGTGCGTTACTCGCCGGAGGATCCGCGGATCGACCGGCGGCTGCTGTCGCCCGGCGCGGCGTGGATCGTGCGCGAGATCCTCGCATCCAACCTGCGCCCGGGAGAACGCGAGGGCATGTTCGAAGCCGGCCGCCGGCCAAGGGTGTCGTGGAAGACGGGCACCAGCTACGGCTTCCGCGACGCCTGGGCGATCGGCGGCACCCGGCGACATACCGTCGGCGTGTGGGTCGGTCGCCCCGACGGCACGCCGCTGCCGGGCCAGTACGGCGCGATCACCGCGCTGCCGCTGCTGTTCGAAGTGGTCGACAGCCTGCCGCGTGCGCGCGGCGGCGACCCGGCCACGCCGCCGCCGGCGGAGGTGGCGCGGCAGACGGTGTGCTGGCCGCTCGGGACCGCGGCCGACGCGCAGCCGCCGGCGCTGTGCCAGCGCCGCTTCGACGCCTGGATGCTCGGCGGCGCGATTCCGCCGACTTTCGCCGAGCGCGATGCGCGCTCGTGGAGCGCCGGGCTGGAGCGCTTCGACGTGGATGCGACCACCGGCCTGCGCCTGTCCGCCGACTGCACCCGGCCGCATGTGCCGAAGGCGAGAGCGATCGCGCGCTGGCCCGCGCTGGCCTCGCCCTGGTTGCCGGCTTCGACGCGGCGCGCCTCGCGCCCGCCGCCGCTGTCGCCGGACTGCGCCGACGACGGGCGCGACGCGGTCGCGGAACTGCGCATCGAGGGCCTCGTCGACGGCGCGACGCTGGCCAGGCCTCCCGGCAGCGAACGCGGCGTCCGGCTGTCGCTGCGCGCGATCGGGTCCGATGCGCCGGTGCAATGGCTGCTCGACGGCCGCTGGATCGGCGAGACGCGTGGCGCGGCCGCATTCCAGCACACCTTCGAAACGGCCGGCGCGCAGCGGCTGACCGCGCTCGCCGAGAGCGGCGCATGGGCGTCGGTGCAGTTCCGGATGCTGCGCTGAGGCGGTTGTCGCCGTGGCCGTATGTGGCCCTGGCGCACCGACCTGGCGTTCAGGGGTATCGAGCGTCCGTCATGCCGGCCGTCACCACGGGTGGAGTCGGGTTCCGTCGACGCGGCGAACGCCCGGCAGCCGAGCACGCGACGGATCGCCGGCGACAGCCCTCAGGCGGGCAGGTGCGCCAGCATGTGCTCCGCGCCCGAGACGCGGAACTCGCCCGGCGCCTCGACGAACAGCTGCTTCACGATCCCGTCTTCGGCATACAGCGCAAAGCGCTTGCTGCGCACGCCCATGCCGTAGCCGCTGGCGTCCATCTCCAGGCCCAGCGCCCGGGTCAGGTCGGCATTGCCGTCGGAGAGCATGCGCAGCCCCTTCGGCACGTGCTGGCTCTCGCCCCAGGCCTGCATCACGAAGGGGTCGTTCACCGCGACGCAGGCCACGTGCACGCCGCGTTCGCTGAACGCGTCGAAGTGCTCGACGAAGCCGGGCAGGTGGCGCTCGGAACAGGTGGGGGTGAACGCGCCCGGCACCGCGAACAGCACCATCTTGCGGCCTTCGAACAGGGTGGGGGTGTCGACGGCCTGGACGCCGTCGTCGATGTACTTGAGCACCACTTCGGGGATGCGGTCGCCGATCTGGATGGTCATGGGGGGCACGCCTCTGGTGGATGAACGGTGACTATCGTCGCACGCCCGGGCGGGGGCTTGAAAAGACCGGCGACGCTCACACATCGCGGGCATGGCGGCCGCCGCGCCGCCGCACCAGACTTCAGGAGCCGCAGACATGAGCATCGTCCGTTACCGCCAGCGCCCTTCGGAACTCGCGCTGCATGATGAGATCAAGCAGGTGTTCGACCGCTTCCTCGGCGAGCAGGACACCGACGCCTCGGCCGTGGTCACCGCGCAGTGGGTGCCGCGGGTCGACATCAAGGAGGAAGCCGAGCGCTTCGTGATCTACGCCGACCTGCCGGGCATCGACCCGCAGGACATCGAGATCCAGATGGACAAGGGCATCCTTTCGATCAAGGGCGAGCGCAAGAGCGAGTCGAGCACCGAGACCGAACGCTATTCGCGCGTCGAACGCCGCTACGGCAGCTTCCATCGCCGCTTCGCGCTGCCCGACAGCGCCGATCCCGACGGCGTTTCCGCCAACGGCCGCAACGGCGTGCTCGAGATCGTGATCCCGAAGAGGCCGGAGACCACGCCGCGCCGGATCCAAGTCGGGAACCCGACCTCGCACTGACCGCCGCGCGCTTCCACCGGTAAACTGGCGACGGCCCGCATCGCGGGCCGTCGTCGTGGAGCGACCATGCAGTTCAAGGATTACTACAGCGTGCTCGGGGTCGAGCCGAATGCGGGCGACGCGGAGATCAAGTCCGCGTATCGCCGGCTGGCGCGCAAGTACCATCCCGACGTCAGCAAGGAAGCCGGCGCCGAGGACAAGTTCAAGGCCCTCAACGAGGCCTACGAAGCGTTGCGCGACCCGGCCAAGCGCAAGGCCTACGACCAGCTGCGCGCCGGCGGCTACCGTCCGGGCGACGAGGTACCGCCGGCCGGATTCGGCGGCGGCCAGGGCGGATTCGATTTCGAGGAAGTGTTCGCTGGCGGCGGCGCGGGCGGCGGCTTCAGCGATTTCTTCGAAAGCCTGTTCCGCCGCCAGGGGGCTGCCGGGCCCGGCCCGCAGGCGTCGGCGCGCGCGCAGGGCATGGGCGATACGCGCGCCAGGCTCGCGGTCTCGCTCGAGAACGTCCATCGCGGCGACAGCGTGCGCATCGGCATCGACGGCAGGTCCTTCGACGTGCGCGTGCCCAGGGGCATCCGTCCCGGGCAGGTGATCCGGCTCGCCCGGCAGGGCAGCCGGGGCGGCGACCTGCTGCTGGAGATCGAGTACGCCGCGCATCCGCAGTTCGAGGTCGACGGCCGCAACATCATCTACACCCTGCCGGTCGCCCCGTGGGAGGCGGCGCTGGGGGCCACGGTGAGCGTGCCGACGCTGGGCGGCAAGGTCGAGCTGAAGATTCCGCAGGGCTCGGAGGCCGGACGCAAGCTGCGCCTGCGCGGTCGTGGCCTGCCGGGACCCGGCGGAGCGGCCGCGGGCGACCAGCTGGTCGAGCTCGAGATCCAGGCGCCCGCGCCGCACGACGACGGGCAGCGCGAAGCCTACGAGCGCATCCGGGACGCGTTCGTGGACTGGCGCCGGGACTGATCGAGGCTCCGGGACGGGCAGCCGTCCCCGGAACCCGTCCGTATGTCATGTGCGCGACGGCAGTGGCCGCCGTGATGCGCGGCGGATCCTTCCCGATTGCGACCTGCGGGCGATCGATGGTCGACCGGCGGCGTGGCCGGGCTCAACCGGCGTCGGGCTCCGCCGTCGGCGCGCTGCCGTGGCCGATGGTCGAGACGATCGCCTCGGTCAGTTCGGCCTCGCTGAAAGGCTTGGTCAGATAGCCCTGGGCGCCCTGGCGGATGCCCCAGATGCGGTCGGTCTCCTGGTCCTTGGTGGTCACCAGGATCACGGGGATATGGCCGGTGGCGGCATCGCGCTTGATCGTGCGGGTGGCCTGGAAGCCGTTGAGGTTCGGCATCACCACGTCCATCAGGATCAGGTCCGGCATGGTTTCCTTCGCCACGCGCACGCCGGCCGCGCCGTCTTCCGCGGTCACCGCCTCGTGCCCCAGCTTCTCGACGATGCGGCGGATGCCCATCAACTGGGAAGGAGAGTCGTCGACGATGAGGATGCGCGCCATGCCTGTTCCCCTGGTGGATGGGCGGATTGTAGCGGTCGGGTGGGTGTTGCCAACGCCCGCGCTAGAGCCTGTTAACACTATTTGCTAGACTTATGCGCATGGAACTGACGCCTGCGCAATTCGCCATCATCGAAGACTGCCTCCCCCGCCAACGGGGCAACGTGGCGGTGAGCAACCTCCACGTGCTCAACGCGATCCTGTTTGTCGCCGAGAACGGCTGCAAATGGCGCGCCTTGCCCAAGCGTTTCGGCAACTGGCACACGATCTATACCCGGATGAATCGCTGGGCCAAGGCCGGTGTGCTGGACCGGGTGTTCGAGCGGATGCAGGCCGCGCAACTGGTGCGCATCCGGCTTGAGGCGATCAGCCTGGACAGCACGATCGTGAAAGTGCATCCCGATGGCACCGGCGCGCGAAAAAAAACGGTCCGCAGTCCATCGGCCGATCCCGCGGCGGTTGGACCACCAAAATTCATATGGCTGCCGCGGATTCCCGCTGCGCCTTAGCCTTCTCACTGTCTCCCGGCCAAGCCGGCGATGCACCAGCCGGCCGCGACCTGCTGCGCACGTTGCCAACACCCCCGGCTGGCTGCCATCTCGTCATGGATCGTGCTTACGAGGGCAATGAAACACGCCAACTGGCCTTGGACCTGGGTTTTGAGCCGGTCGTGCCGCCGCACCCACTGCGAACAAGCCCCTGGCGCTACAACACCGAGATCTATCGAAGAAGAAACGAGATCGAGCGACTCTTCCGGCGGCTCAAAGGCTTCCGCCGCATCTTCAGCCGCTTCGACAAGCTCGACATCATGTTCGCTGGCTTCATCCACTTCGCATTGATCGTCGAATCACTACGATAGTGTTAACAGGCCCTAGG
>NZ_JAETWA010000015.1 GCF_016774335.1 Luteimonas saliphila
AAGGCGACGGCGGCTTTCGCCGCCTCGCCCTTGCCTGTCCGGTTCCGGTCGGGGACCGGGGCCGGGGGAGATCCCTCGCTTGCGCTCGGGATGACCTTCCACCAGCCGTGCGCGCCTTGGCGCGCACGGGGTGTCAGGTCACTTGATGATCTTCGCCACCACGCCGGCGCCGACCGTACGGCCGCCCTCGCGGATCGCGAAGCGCAGGCCCTCGTCCATCGCCACCGGGTTGATCAGCGACACCACCATCTTCACGTTGTCGCCCGGCATCACCATCTCGGTGCCCTCCGGCAGCGTCACCGCGCCCGTGATGTCGGTCGTGCGGAAGTAGAACTGCGGACGATAGCCCTTGAAGAACGGGGTATGACGGCCACCCTCGTCCTTCGACAGCACGTACACCTCCGCCTCGAACTCGGTGTGCGGCTTGATCGAACCGGGCTTGCACAGCACCTGGCCGCGCTCGACCTCGTCGCGCTTGGTGCCGCGCAGCAGCAGGCCCGCGTTGTCGCCCGCCTGGCCCTGGTCGAGCAGCTTGCGGAACATCTCCACGCCCGTCACCGTCGTCTTCTGCGTCGCGCGGATACCGACGATCTCGATCTCCTCGCCCACCTTGATCACGCCGCGCTCGATCCGCCCGGTCACCACCGTGCCGCGGCCCGAGATCGAGAACACGTCCTCGACCGGCATCAGGAACGGCTTGTCGATGTCGCGCTCGGGCTGCGGGATCCAGCTGTCCAGCGCCTCCACCAGCTTGATGATCGCAGGCACGCCGATCTCGCTCTGGTCGCCTTCCAGCGCCTTGAGCGCCGAACCGTGGATGATCGGGGTGTCGTCGCCCGGGAACTCGTACTTGGACAGGAGTTCACGCACTTCCATCTCCACCAGCTCCAGCAGCTCAGCGTCGTCCACCATGTCCGCCTTGTTCAGGAAGACCACGATGTACGGCACGCCCACCTGGCGCGCCAGCAGGATGTGCTCGCGCGTCTGCGGCATCGGGCCGTCCGCGGCCGAACACACCAGGATCGCACCGTCCATCTGCGCCGCACCGGTGATCATGTTCTTCACGTAGTCGGCGTGGCCCGGGCAGTCCACGTGCGCGTAATGGCGGTTCGGGGACTCGTATTCCACGTGCGCGGTCGAGATCGTGATCCCGCGCGCCTTCTCCTCCGGCGCCGCGTCGATCGCGTCGTAGGCCTTGAACTCGCCACCGAAACGCTCGGCACCGATCTTCGTCAGCGCCGCCGTCAGCGTCGTCTTGCCGTGGTCCACGTGGCCGATCGTGCCCACGTTCACGTGGGGCTTGGTGCGCTCGAACTTACCCTTTGCCATTTCTAACTCCGTGATTCGAAAATTCGTGATTCGAAAGTCGTGATCCGTGAAGTGGCGATCCGGCGAAGGTGATCCGCTGTTGCGGATCACCCATCACCAATCGCCGATCACGGCATTACTTCTTCTTGACCACCGACTCGGCGATGTTGGCCGGCGCCTCGGCGTAGTGGTCGAACTCCATCGTGAAGGTGGCGCGGCCCTGCGACATCGAACGCAGCTGCGTGGCGTAACCGAACATCTCGCCCAGCGGAATCATCGCGTTGATGATCTTGCCGGCGGGACTATCGTCCTGGCCCTGCAGGATGCCGCGGCGACGACTGACGTCGCCCATCACGTCACCGAGGTAATCCTCGGGGGTGACGACCTCGACCTTCATGATCGGTTCGAGCAGCACCGGGGAGGCCTTGGAGAAGCCTTCCTTGAAGCCCATCGAACCGGCGATCTTGAACGCCATTTCGGACGAGTCGACCTCGTGGTAGGAACCGTCGAACAGCTTCACCTTGACGTCCACGATCGGGAAGCCGGCGAGGATGCCGTTGGCCAGCGCCTCCTGGATGCCCTTGTCGACCGCCGGGATGTACTCCTTCGGCACGACGCCGCCCACGATCGCGTTCTCGAACTCGTAACCGGTGCCCGGCTCCTGCGGCGAGATCTCCAGCCACACGTGGCCGAACTGGCCCTTGCCGCCCGACTGGCGGACGAACTTGCCTTCCTGCTTCACCGTCTTGCGGATCGTCTCGCGGTAGGCCACCTGCGGCTTGCCGACGTTGGCCTCCACGTTGAACTCGCGCTTCATGCGGTCGACGATGATGTCCAGGTGCAGCTCGCCCATGCCGGAGATGATCGTCTGGCCGGACTCTTCGTCGGTGCGCACGCGGAAGGACGGATCCTCCTGCGCCAGCCGGCCGAGCGCCAGGCCCATCTTCTCCTGGTCGGACTTGGTCTTCGGCTCGACCGCCATCGAGATCACCGGCTCCGGGAACGTCATGCGCTCCAGCACGATCGGCGAATCCTGCGAGCACAGGGTGTCGCCGGTGGTGACGTCCTTCAGGCCCACCGCGGCGGCGATGTCGCCGGCCAGCACTTCCTTGATTTCCTCGCGGTTGTTCGAATGCATCTGCAGAAGTCGGCCGATGCGCTCCTTCTTGCCCTTGACCGAGTTCAGCACCTGGTCGCCGGCGTTGAGGGTGCCCGAGTAGACGCGGAAGAACGTCAGCGAGCCGACGAACGGGTCGGTCATGATCTTGAAGGCGAGCGCGGAGAACGGCGCCTTGTCGCTGGATTCGCGGCTCAGCTCCTTGGTCTCGTCGTCGACATCCAGGCCCTTCACCGCCGGCACGTCGACCGGCGACGGCAGCAGGTGGACGACGCCGTCGAGCATCGCCTGCACGCCCTTGTTCTTGAACGCCGAGCCGCAGAACATCGGCACGATCTCGGTCTTGAGCGTGCGCTCGCGCAGCCCGTTGATGATCTCCTCCTCGGTGAGCTCGCCGCCCTCGAGGTACTTGTTCATCAACTCTTCGCTGGCCTCGGCCGCGGCCTCGATCATGAACGCGCGCGCTTCCTCGGCCTGCTCCTTGAGGTCGGCCGGGATCTCGCGGTATTCGAAGTTCAGGCCCTGAGAGGCGACGTCCCAGTGGATCGCCTTCATCTTGATCAGATCGACCACGCCCTCGAACCCTTCCTCCGCACCGATCGGCACCTGCATCGGCACCGGGTAGGCGCCCAGGCGCGACTTCAGCTGGTCGCGGACCTTGACGAAGTTGGCGCCGGTGCGGTCCATCTTGTTGACGAACGCGACGCGCGGGACGTGGTACTTGTTGGCCTGGCGCCACACGGTCTCGGACTGCGGCTGCACGCCGCCGACCGCGCACAGCACGAACACCGCGCCGTCGAGCACGCGCAGGGAACGCTCGACCTCGATCGTGAAGTCGACGTGCCCGGGGGTGTCGATGATGTTGAAGCGGTGCTCCTGCATGGACTTGTCCATGCCCTTCCAGAACGCGGTGGTCGCCGCCGACTGGATCGTGATGCCGCGCTCCTGCTCCTGCTCCATCCAGTCCATCGTCGCGGCGCCGTCGTGCACCTCGCCGATCTTGTGGCTCTTGCCGGTGTAGAACAGGATGCGCTCCGACGTCGTCGTCTTGCCGGCGTCGATGTGCGCCATGATGCCGAAGTTGCGGTAGCGTTCGATGGGGGTCGTGCGGGCCACGGGATTGCCTCAGATTCGATGCGGTGGGAAGTCCGCGCAATGGATCGCGGGACTGTCGCGAAGGACTCGCTTCAATGGCCGAATGCCGCCTGGCGGCGGCATCTGGGCATCGCGTGCGGCAGGGCCGCGAAGTGGCACCTGAGATGGTGCCGCGGGGGCCGAAGCTCAAGCCCCCATGGTGGGTCTTACCAGCGGTAGTGCGCGAAAGCCTTGTTCGCATCCGCCATGCGGTGCGTTTCCTCGCGCTTCTTGATCGCGCCGCCGCGGTTCTCGGACGCGTCGATCAGCTCGGCGGCCAGCTTGCGCGGCATGGTGTTCTCGCCGCGCTTGCGCGCCGACTCGATCAGCCAGCGCATGGCCAGCGCCATGCGGCGCGACTGTCGCACTTCGACCGGTACCTGGTAGGTCGCGCCGCCGACGCGGCGGGACTTCACCTCGACCGACGGCGAGATGTTGCCCAGCGCCTTCTCGACCAGGTCGAGCGGGTTGTCGTTCTTCTCGCCGATCACGTCCATGGCGCCGTAGACGATCTTCTCGGCCACCGACTTCTTGCCGCTCTTCATGACCATGTTGATGAAGCGCGCGATCGTATCGCTGTGGTGCTTGGGATCTGGCAGCACGGCACGCTGCGGGGTGTTTCCTTTACGCGACATTGTCTATTCCTCAGGCTTTCGGGCGCTTGGCGCCGTACTTGGAACGCGCCTGCTTGCGCTTGGCGACGCCGGCGGCGTCGAGCGAGCCGCGCACGGTGTGGTAGCGCACGCCGGGCAGGTCCTTGACGCGACCGCCGCGGATCAGCACCACGCTGTGCTCCTGCAGGTTGTGCCCTTCGCCGCCGATGTACGAGATCACCTCGTAACCGTTGGTCAGGCGCACCTTGGCGACCTTGCGCAGGGCCGAGTTCGGCTTCTTGGGGGTGGTGGTGTACACGCGGGTGCACACGCCGCGCCGCTGCGGGCAGTTGGCCAGCGCGGGGGAGGTGCTCTTGTAGACTTCCGGGCTGCGCGGCTTGCGCACCAGCTGGTTGATCGTTGCCATCGGTCGAAGGTTCTTCGGTTTCGGGGCGCATGCCCTCGTGAAAACATCGGCAGGCGGGAACACCCGACCTGCCGAGACGAAAAAGTATAGCCCGCGCGGACGGAGACCGTCAACGCAAGCCATGCTTCCAGTCCCGTCGCCGCGGTTGCCCGCCGCCGGACCAAAATGCCGCTCCGCCCGTCCTGGGCCGAAAACGAGGCGCTCCCTGCGCCTCATTTCGAGTTCTGGGCGGGGCCGGTCAGGACCCGCCGGGGGTGTCGCATCAGCTCGCGCTGGACTCCTCGCCCTGCCCTTCGGCGGGCGCGGCGTCCTCGAGCATGACCGCCGAGGCATCCGTCACGACCGGTTCGGCCGGGGCGGCGCTGAGCGTCTCGAGCTCGGAGTCGGTCAGGCCGGTGCCCCGGTTGCGGCGGCGGGTGTGGTAGGCCAGGCCGGTGCCGGCGGGGATCAGGCGGCCGACGATCACGTTTTCCTTGAGGCCGCGCAGCGTGTCGCGGGTGCCGCGGACGGCCGCCTCGGTCAGCACGCGGGTGGTCTCCTGGAACGAGGCCGCGGACAGGAACGACTCGGTCGCCAGCGACGCCTTGGTGATGCCCAGCAGGACCGGATCGGCCTTGATCGGCAGCTCGTTCTTGGAGTTCAGCTTGACGTTGTCCTCGATGACGCGCTGGCGCTCGGCCTGCTCGCCAGCCAGGTAGCGGCTGTCGCCCGGGTCGGTGATCTCGACCTTGCGCAGCATCTGGCGAATGATCACCTCGATGTGCTTGTCGTTGATCTTCACGCCCTGCAGGCGGTAGACGTCCTGGATTTCCTTGGTCAGGTAGGACGCCAGGGGCTCGACGCCCAGCAGGCGCAGGATGTCCTGCGGGCTCGGCTCGCCGTCCACCACGGTCTCGCCCTTCTCCACGTGCTCGCCCTCGAACACGATGATCTGGCGGTACTTCGGGATCAGCTCCTCGTGCTCCTCGCCGTCCGGTCCCTTGATGATCAGGCGCTGCTTGCCCTTGGTGTCCTTGCCGAAGCTGACCACGCCCGACTTCTCCGCCAGGACGGCCGGATCCTTGGGCTTGCGCGCCTCGAACAGGTCCGCCACGCGCGGCAGGCCGCCGGTGATGTCGCGGGTCTTGGACGCCTCCTGCGGGATCTTGGCGACCACGTCGCCCACGCCGACCGGCGCGCCGTCCTGCAGGTTGACGATCGAGCGCGGCGGCAGCAGGTACTGCGCCGGCAGGTCGGTGCCCGGGATGTTGAGGTCGTTGCCGTCCTTGTCGACGATGCGCACGATCGGGCGCAGGTCCTTGCCCTGCGAACCGCGACGCTTGGGATCGGTGATCTCGCGCGACGCCAAGCCGGTCAGTTCGTCGGTCTTCTCGATGACGGTGACGCCGTCGACGAAGTCCACGAAGCGCATCGAGCCGGCCACTTCCGAGACGATCGGGTGGTTGTGCGGATCCCAGTTGGCTACGGTCTGCCCGGCCTTGATCTCCGCACCGTCCTTGACCGTGATGGTCGCGCCGTAGGGCAGCTTGTAGCGCTCGCGCTCGCGGCCGTGGCCGTCGAGCACCGAGAGTTCGCCCGAACGCGATACCACCGTCAGGTTGCCGCTGGCGTGCTGCACGGTCTTGAGGTTGTTGAACTTGATCGAACCGGTGGTCTTGACCGTGACGTTGTCGATCGCCGCCGCACGCGAAGCCGCGCCGCCGATGTGGAACGTCCGCATCGTCAGCTGGGTGCCGGGCTCGCCGATCGACTGCGCGGCGACCACGCCCACTGCCTCGCCGTGGTTGACCAGGTGGCCGCGGCCGAGGTCGCGGCCGTAGCACATCGCGCAGACGCCGAAGCCGCTCTGGCAGGTGATGGTCGAGCGCACCTTGATCGACTGCACGCTGGCGTCTTCGAGCTTCTGCACCCAGGCCTCGTCGAGCAGGGTGTTGCGGGTGACGATCGGATCCTCGTCGTTGCCCGGCAGGAACACGTCCTCGACCACCACGCGGCCCAGCACGCGATCGCGCAGCGGCTCGACCACGTCGCCGCCTTCCACGATCGGGGTCATGGTCAGGCCCGCCGTCGTCCCGCAGTCGGTCTCGGTGATCACCACGTCCTGCGCCACGTCGACCAGGCGCCGGGTCAGGTAACCGGAGTTGGCGGTCTTCAGCGCGGTGTCCGCGAGGCCTTTTCGCGCGCCGTGGGTCGAGATGAAGTACTGCTGGACGTTCAGGCCCTCGCGGAAGTTCGAGGTGATCGGGGTTTCGATGATCGAGCCGTCGGGCTTGGCCATCAGGCCGCGCATGCCGGCCAGCTGGCGGATCTGCGCCTGCGAACCACGGGCGCCGGAATCGGCCATGATGTAGATCGAGTTCATCGACTTCTGCGGCACCCGCTCGCCCTTGGCGTTGGTGACGGTGTCGGTGCCGATCGCTTCCATCATCGCCTTGGCGACGCGTTCGTTGGTGCGCGACCAGATGTCGACGACCTTGTTGTAGCGCTCGCCAGCGGTGACCAGGCCCGACTGGTACTGCTGCTGGATCTCCAGCACCTCGGTCTCGGCCTCGGCCAGGATGCCCTTCTTCTCGGGCGGAATCAGCATGTCGTCGATGCCGATCGACACGCCCGCGCGGGTCGCGAACGCGAAGCCGGTGTACATCAGCTTGTCGGCGAACACGACCGTGTCCTTCAGGCCGAGCTGGCGGTAGCAGCTGTTGATCAGGCGCGAGATGTTCTTCTTGGTCAGCTCGGTGTTGGCCAGCGCGAACGGCAGGCCATCGGGCAGGATCTCGGCCAGCAGCGCGCGCCCGATCGTGGTGTCCACGATCGCGGTTTTCCGCTCGCGATTGCCTTCCTCGTCGATCACCGTCTCGGTGATGCGCACCTTCACCTTGGCGTGCAGGCCGGCGACCTTGTGGTCGTAGGCGCGCTTGACCTCGGCGATATTGGCGAACGCCATGCCCTCGCCCGGGGTGTTCTCCAGCGCGCGGGTCATGTAGTACAGGCCCAGCACCACGTCCTGCGACGGCACGATGATCGGCTCGCCGTTGGCGGGCGAGAGGATGTTGTTGGTCGACATCATCAGCGCGCGCGCTTCCAACTGGGCTTCCAGCGAAAGCGGCACGTGCACGGCCATCTGGTCGCCGTCGAAGTCGGCGTTGAACGCGGTGCAGACCAGCGGGTGCAGCTGGATCGCCTTGCCCTCGATCAGCACCGGCTCGAAGGCCTGGATGCCGAGGCGGTGCAGGGTCGGGGCGCGGTTGAGCAGCACCGGGTGCTCGCGGATCACCTCTTCGAGGATGTCCCACACCTCGGCCTCTTCGCGCTCGACCAGCTTCTTGGCCGCCTTGATCGTCGTCGCCAGACCACGGCGCTGCAGCTTGGCGAAGATGAACGGCTTGAACAGCTCCAACGCCATCTTCTTCGGCAGGCCGCACTCGTGCAGGCGCAGGGTCGGGCCGACCACGATGACCGAACGGCCCGAGTAGTCGACGCGCTTGCCGAGCAGGTTCTGGCGGAACCGGCCCTGCTTGCCCTTGATCATGTCGGCCAGCGACTTCAGCGGCCGCTTGTTGGTGCCGGTGATGGCGCGGCCGCGGCGGCCGTTGTCCATCAGCGCGTCGACCGACTCCTGCAGCATGCGCTTCTCGTTGCGCACGATGATGTCGGGCGCGTTGAGTTCGAGCAGGCGGCGCAGGCGGTTGTTGCGGTTGATGACGCGGCGGTACAGGTCGTTGAGGTCGGAGGTCGCGAAGCGGCCGCCATCCAGCGGCACCAGCGGACGCAGGTCCGGCGGCAGCACCGGCAGCACGGTCATGACCATCCACTCGGGACGGTTGCCGGACTCGACGAAGGCCTCGATGAGCTTGATGCGCTTGGTCAGGCGCTTGAGCTTGGTCTCGGAACCGGTCGCGGCGATCTCTTCCTTCAGCTTGACCGTCTCGGCCTGCAGGTCGATCGTGCGCAGCAGGTCGTACACGGCCTCGGCGCCCATCGCGGCGTCGAAGTCGTCGCCGTGTTCCTGGCGCGCCTGCATGTACTGCTCTTCGGTCAGCAGCTGGCCGCGCTCCATCGGCGTCAGGCCGGGCTCGGTGACCACGAAGGCCTCGAAGTAGAGGATGCGCTCGATGTCGCGCAGGGTCATGTCCAGCATCAGGCCGATACGCGAGGGCAGCGACTTGAGGAACCAGATGTGCGCGACCGGCGAGGCCAGGTCGATGTGGCCCATGCGCTCGCGGCGGACCTTGGCCAGGGTGACCTCGGTGCCGCACTTCTCGCAGACCACGCCACGGTGCTTCATGCGCTTGTACTTGCCGCACAGGCACTCGTAGTCCTTGATCGGCCCGAAGATGGCGGCGCAGAACAGGCCGTCGCGCTCGGGCTTGAAGGTGCGGTAGTTGATGGTCTCGGGCTTCTTCACCTCGCCGAAGGACCACGAACGGATCAGGTCCGGCGAGGCCAGCGCGATCTTGATCGCATCGAAGTCGAGCGCCGGGCGCTGCTGGTTGAACAGGTTGAGCAAATCTTTCATGTCTGTGTCTCCGAAGGAGCGTGATTCGTGATTGGTGATTGGTGATTAGTCAAAGCGGATTCGCGACACGGATTCGATGCACTTGCCCTTCGAATCACGAATCACGAATCCTCCAATCACGATCTTCAGTGCTCTTCCAACTCCATGTTGATGGCCAGCGAGCGGATTTCCTTGACCAGCACGTTGAAGGACTCCGGCATGCCGGCGACCATCTCGTACTCGCCGTCGACGATGTTCTTGTACATCTGGTTGCGGCCCTGCACGTCGTCGGACTTCACCGTCAGCATTTCCTGCATGGTGTAGGCCGCGCCGTAGGCTTCCAGCGCCCACATTTCCATCTCGCCGAAGCGCTGTCCGCCGAACTGCGCCTTGCCGCCCAGCGGTTGCTGGGTGACGAGCGAGTACGGGCCGGTGGAACGCGCGTGCATCTTGTCGTCGACCAGGTGGTTGAGCTTGAGCATGTGCATGTAGCCCACGGTCACCTTGCGCTCGAACGCCTCGCCGGTGCGGCCGTCGAACAGCTGGGTCTGGCCGCTGGTGGGCAGGTCGGCGAGCTCGAGCATCTTCTTGATCTCGCTCTCGGCCGCACCGTCGAACACCGGGGTGGCCATCGGCACGCCGTCGACCAGGTTCTTCGCCAGCGCGATCAGCTCCTCGTCGCTGAACTGCTTGAGGTCGACGCGCTGCGCCTGCATGTCCTTGTCGTGGTTGTAGATCTCGTCGAGGAACTTGCGCAGGTCGGCGACCTTGGCCTGGGCCTGCAGCATCGCGTCGATCTTGCGGCCGAGGCCCTTGGCCGCCCACCCGAGGTGGGTTTCGAGGATCTGGCCGATGTTCATGCGGCTCGGCACGCCCAGCGGGTTGAGCACGATGTCGACGGTCTCGCCGTTGGCCATGTGCGGCATGTCCTCGACCGGCACGATCGTCGACACCACGCCCTTGTTGCCGTGGCGGCCGGCCATCTTGTCGCCCGGCTGGATCCGGCGCTTCACCGCCAGGTAGACCTTGACCATCTTCAGCACGCCCGGCGCGAGGTCGTCGCCCTGGGTGATCTTGCCGCGCTTGTCGGCGAAGCGCTTCTCGAACTCCTTCTCGTGCGCCTCGATCTGCTTCTGCGCGCGCTCGATCGCCTCGGCCGCGTCCTCGTCCTTCATCCGCAGCTGGAACCAGTCGGACTTCTTCAGGCCGTCGAGCACCAGCGAAGTGACGGTGTCGCCCTTCTTCAGGCCGGGGCCGCCGTTGGCCACCTTGCCGATCAGCTGCGAGCGCAGGCGATCGTAGATGGCGGCCTCGAGGATCCGGAATTGGTCGTCGAAGTCCTTCTTCACGCGCTTGATCTCGGATTCCTCGATCTGGCGCGCGCGCTTGTCCTTCTCGATGCCGTCGCGGGTGAACACCTGGACGTCGATGACGGTGCCGTCCATGCCCGGGGGCACGCGCAGCGAGCTGTCCTTCACGTCCGAGGCCTTCTCGCCGAAGATCGCGCGCAGCAGCTTCTCTTCCGGCGTGAGCTGGCTCTCGCCCTTGGGCGTGACCTTGCCGACCATGATGTCGCCGGCGCGCACCTCGGCGCCGATGTACACCACGCCGCTCTCGTCTAGGCGGTTGAGCGCCTGCTCGGAGACGTTCGGGATGTCGGCCGAGATCTCCTCAGGGCCCAGCTTGGTGTCGCGGGCGACGCAGGTCAGTTCCTCGATGTGGATCGTGGTGTATCGATCCTCCTCGACCACGCGCTCGGAGAGCAGGATCGAGTCCTCGAAGTTGTAGCCGTTCCAGGGCATGAACGCGACCAGCATGTTCTGGCCCAGCGCGAGCTCGCCGATGTCGGTCGACGGACCGTCGGCCAGCACGTCGCCGCGCGCCACCACGTCGCCGACGTTCACCAGCGGGGTCTGGTTGATGCAGGTGTTCTGGTTCGAACGGGTGTACTTGATCAGGTTGTAGATGTCGACGCCGGCATCGTGCTCGCCGGAAATCTCGTCCTCGTTGACCTTGACCACGACGCGGCCGGCATCGATCTGCTCGACCGTGCCGCCGCGGCGCGCGTTCACCGTCACGCCCGAGTCGCGCGCCACCGCGCGCTCGATGCCGGTGCCGACCAGCGGCTTCTGCGCACGCAGCGTCGGTACCGCCTGGCGCTGCATGTTGGCGCCCATCAGCGCGCGGTTGGCGTCGTCGTGTTCGAGGAACGGCACGAGCGCGGCCGCCACCGACACGGTCTGCATCGGCGAGACGTCCATGTAGTGGATCTCGCTCGGCGGCTTGAGCAGGTTCTCGCCCTGGAAGCGGCACGCGACGAACTGCGCGTCGAGGTTGCCCTTGGCGTCCTGGGTCGCATTGGCCTGGGCGATGACGAACTCGTTCTCCTCGATCGCGGAGAGGAACTCGATCTCGTCGGTGACCTTGCCTTCGACGACCTTGCGGTACGGCGTCTCGAGGAAGCCGTAGCGGTTGGTCCGCGCGAACACGGCCAGCGAGTTGATCAGGCCGATGTTCGGGCCTTCCGGCGTCTCGATGGTGCAGACGCGGCCGTAATGGGTCGGGTGCACGTCGCGCACTTCGAAGCCGGCGCGCTCGCGGGTCAGGCCACCCGGGCCCAGCGCGGAGACGCGACGCTTGTGGGTGACTTCCGACAGCGGGTTGTTCTGGTCCATGAACTGCGACAGCTGCGAGGAGCCGAAGAACTCCTTCACCGCGGCCGCGACCGGCTTGGCGTTGATCAGCTCCTGCGGCGTCAGGCCATCGGCCTCGGCCATGGTCAGGCGCTCGCGCACAGCGCGCTCGACGCGCACCAGGCCGACGCGGAACACGTTCTCGGCCATCTCGCCGACCGAACGCACGCGGCGGTTGCCGAGATGGTCGATGTCGTCGACCACGCCGCGGCCGTTGCGGATCTCGGTCAGCACCTTGATCACGTCGAGGATGTCGGACATCGCGCCGCACTGTTCGCGCAGGCGCACGGATTCCTCGTCCTTGCGCTCGGCGAAGTACTTGGCGTCGTACAGCACCGGTGCGCCGGTCACCTCGCGGCGGCCGATGCGGCGGTTGAACTTCATCCGGCCCACGGCCGACAGGTCGTAGCGCTCGAACGCGAAGAACAGGTTGTGGAACAGGTTCTGCGCGGCGTCCTTGGTCGGCGGCTCGCCGGGACGCATCATGCGATAGATCTCGACCAGCGCGTCGAGCTGGGTCTTGGTCGCGTCCACGCGCAGGGTGTTGGACAGGTACGGACCACGATCGAGGTCGTTGGTCCAGATCGTGCCGACCGCATCGACACCGGCCTTGCGCAGCGCCTGCAGGGTGTCGTCGTTGATCTCGTCGTTGGCCGAGGCGATCAGCTCGCCGGTCGACGCGTCGACCACGTCGTGCGACAGAACGCGGCCCACCAGGTACTCGTCCGGAACCGCCAAGGCGGCGACGCCGGCGGCCTCGAGCTGCTTGACGTGGCGCGCGGTGATGCGCTTGCCCGCCTCGACGATCACCTTCTCGCCGTCGGCGAGGTCGAAGTTCAGGGTCTCGCCGCGCAGGCGCTCCGGGATCAGCTCCAGCTGCACGCCCTCGCCCTCGGGCAGGATGTGGAAGGTGTTGATCTCGAAGAACTCGTTGAGCATCTCTTCGTTGTTGTAGCCCAGCGCGCGCAGCAGCACCGAGACCGGCAGCTTGCGGCGGCGGTCGATGCGGGTGAACAGCGCGTCCTTGGGGTCGAACTCGAAGTCCAGCCAGGAGCCGCGGTAGGGGATGACGCGCGCGGAGAACAGCAGCTTGCCCGAGCTGTGGGTCTTGCCGCGGTCGTGGTCGAAGAACACGCCGGGCGAACGGTGCAGCTGCGAGACGATGACGCGCTCGGTGCCGTTGACGATGAAGGTGCCGTTGTCGGTCATGAGCGGGATTTCGCCCATGTAGACCTCCTGCTCCTTGACGTACTTGATCGCCTTGTTCGAAGACTCGCGGTCGTAGATCACCAGGCGCACGGTCACGCGCAGCGGCGCGCCGTAGCTCATGCCGCGCTGGCGGCACTCGCGCTCGTCGAACACCGGGTCGCCGAGCTTGTAGCCGACGTATTCCAGCGCCGCGTAGCCGTTGTAGCTGACGATCGGGAACACCGACTTGAGCGCGGCGTGCAGGCCCTTGTCGTCGCGCTTGTTCGGATCCTTGTCGGCCTGCAGGAACTCGCGGTAGGAATCCACCTGGATCGCGAGCAGGAACGGCACCTCGAGAATCGAGCGGCGCTTGCCGAAGTTCTTGCGGACGCGCTTCTTCTCGGTGAACGAGTAATTCGGCTGGTGCTGGGACGTCGTCATGGGGAGCTGATGCCTCGGTCTTGGTATCGCGCATGCGCGAAACCGGGAAAACGAAAAGTTGTCACTGGGCAGTCGCTGGTATTGCCGGCACCAGCACGCCTTCTCCCGCTACTGTCCACTGACAACTGTGTGGAGCAGGGAATGGGGAATGGGGAATGGGGAATGGACGAGCGCCGTGACGAAATCACTACCTTTCCGATTCCCGATTCCCGATTCCCTACTCCCGGCTGTACAACGGCCGAAGGCCGGGGACATTCGTCCCCAGCCCCGGCTTCCGCCCTCATGCCCGCGCAAGCGGGATTCGGGCGTGCTTTGCTGCGATGTGCACTCGATTGAGGGCCAATCTCTACCTCTTTGGATCCCCGCCTGCGCGGGGATGACGTTCGGCCGGCCACGCGCCTGCGGCGCATGGGGCCTTACGTCACTTGACTTCGACGGTGGCGCCGGCCGCTTCCAGATCCTTCTTGATCTTGGCGGCGTCGTCCTTCGAGGCGCCTTCCTTCACCGTACCGCCGGCTTCGGTCAGGTCCTTGGCTTCCTTCAGGCCCAGGCCGGTGATCGCGCGGACCACCTTGATGACCTCGACCTTCTTCTCGCCGGCCGACTTCAGCACGACGTTGAACTCGGTCTGCTCCTCGGCCGGGGCGGCAGCGGCAGCGGCCGGGCCGGCGGCCATCGCGACCGGGGCGGCGGCGGAGACGCCGAACTTCTCTTCGAAAGCCTTGACCAGCTCCATCACCTCGACGAGGGTCTTGCTGCCGATGGCTTCCAGGATTTCTTCGTTGGAAAGGGACATTGTCGTTTACCTTGATTGATTGATTCGAAAACGTTCGTTGGATCGCGTTCGTTGCGAACGGCGCTCAACAAGGACTTCAGGCTGCCTTCTGCTGGCCGACCGCGTTGATCACGCGGCCGGTCTGCACGGCGGGCTCGGCGAGCACGCGGGCCAGCATGGTGGCCGGCTGCGCGATCAGGCCCACCAGCATCGCCAGTGCCTGTTCGCGGGTCGGCAGAGACGCCAGGACATCCACATGGGAGCCCGGGTACTTCTGCCCACCCAGCGAAACCAGGCGCGGCTTCAGCTTGTCGGCGGTCTTGGCGAAGTCCTTGATGAGGCGGCCGGCGGCACCGGGGTCTTCCTGCGAGAAGGCATACAGCAGCGGACCGGTCAGCTCGTCCTGGATGACGGCGTAATCGGTGCCCTCCACTGCGCGCGAGACCAGCGTGTTCTTGGCAACCTTCAGGAACACGCCCGTCTGGCGGGCCTTCTTGCGCAAGTCGGTCAGTTGCGCGACCGTGAGCCCCGCGTACTCCGCGGCGACCAGCGAGTGCGCCTTGCCGGCGACCTCGGCCAGTTCGGCAACGACTTCCTTCTTCTGGTTCAGATTCAGAGCCATTGCGCTTCCTCTCTTGCTTCAATTCCATCCCCTCGCATCCACGCGGGGACAGGCCATGGGCCGCACCGGTCCGTCGATGCGGGGAACGCCTTGCGACGTTCCGTTTGGCGGCCGTTTCCAAAAATCAATCGAACGATCTTCGGAGGGTCGGCGACCATCTACGCGGGCCCTTTCGTGCTTTCGCATTCCAGGATTAAGCGGTCTGTTCCACAACGACGGCGATTCCATGCCGATCCGAGCTTCCTTGCCCGTCGCCGTTGCAGCAAAGACCGCGCCTGCGGTCTTTGACGGCGCCGTGTCGTGCTTTCGCCTTCGACGGTGCCCTCAAAACTTGTCCCGAGCGAAGCGAGGGATCTCGTTCCATTCGGGCGTACAACTATCCGTTTGTCATCCGGCCCAAGATCTTCGGATGTCATTCCGACCGGAGGGAGGAATCTGTTTCCGCTTGCTCTTCCGGGAAGCAGATCCCTCGCTACGCTCGGGATGACGAATCGTCAGCCGCGCGCAAAGCGCGCGGGTCGATTCGTCACTTCAAACTCAACGACGACTGGTCCACGACCACGCCGGGGCCCATCGTCGAACTGACCGAAATCTTCTGCAGGTACTGGCCCTTGGAGGTGGCCGGCTTGGCCTTGACCAGGTCCGCCAGCAGCGCGGTCAGGTTCTCCTTCAGGCGTTCGGACTCGAAGTCGGCCTTGCCGATGGTGCAATGGATGATGCCGGCCTTGTCGGTGCGGTAGCGCACCTGGCCGCCCTTGGCGTTCTTCACCGCCTCGCCCGGGTTCGGGGACACGGTGCCGACCTTGGGGTTCGGCATCAGGCCGCGCGGACCCAGCAGGGTGCCGAGCTTGCCGACCACGCGCATCGCGTCCGGCGTGGCGATGACCACGTCGTAGTTCAGGTCGCCGCCCTGCATCTTCTCGGCCAGGTCGTCCATGCCGACCGCGTCGGCGCCGGCGGCCAGGGCCTCGTCGGCTTTCGCGCCGGCCGGGGCGAACACCGCCACGCGCACGCTCTTGCCGGTGCCCTGCGGCAGCACGGTCGAGCCGCGCACCTGCTGGTCGGACTTCTTGGCATCGACGCCCAGGCGGACGGCCACGTCCACGGCCTCGACGAACTTGGCCTTGCTGTGATCCTTGACGATCTTCAGGGCTTCATCGATCGCGTAGGCCTTGCCGGGCTGCACGGCGGCCTTGATCGCCTTCTGTCGCTTGTTCAGTGCCATGTCCTCAGCCCTCCACCGTCAGGCCCATCGAACGGGCGGAGCCCGCGATGGTGCGTACCGCCGCGTCCAGGTCGGCCGCGGTCAGGTCGGGTTCCTTCGCCTGGGCGATCTCCTCGAGCTGCTTGCGGGTGACCTTGCCCACCTTCTCGGTGTTCGGGCGCTTGGAGCCGGAGGTGACGCCCGCGGCCTTCTTCAGCAGCACCGTGGCCGGCGTGCTCTTGGTGACGAAGGTGAAGGTCCGGTCCGAATACGCGGTGATGATCACCGGGGTCGGCAGGCCGGGCTCGAGCTTGGAGGTCGCGGCGTTGAACGCCTTGCAGAACTCCATGATGTTCAGGCCGCGCTGGCCGAGCGCAGGGCCCACCGGCGGCGAGGGATTCGCCTGCCCGGCCTTGACCTGCAGCTTGATGTAACCGACGACTTTCTTTGCCATTTTCCTGCTCTCTCCGGGTGCAAGCGCCGTTCAGGCTCCCCATCGGGCCGGGAGAATCACGCGTCCCGGCATCGCGTTGCCCCTTCCACGCGAAAGGCCGCGCGTTCGGCGGCCAGCGGGTCGACCCGGCTTCCCGGGACGGGGGAGCCGGCTAGTATAGCGGGTTTTCGGACCGATGGCAGCCCCGCGGATTCAGGCCTTCTCGACCTGCCCGAACTCGAGCTCGACCGGAGTCGAGCGGCCGAAGATCAGCACCGCCACGCGCAGGCGGCTCTTCTCGTAGTTGACTTCCTCGACCACGCCGTTGAAGTCGTTGAACGGGCCGTCGACCACCCGGACCATCTGGCCCGGCTCGAACAGCACCTTGGGACGGGGCTTCTCCACGCCTTCCTGGACCCGGTCCAGGATCGCGGCGGCCTCTTCGTCACGGATCGGCAGCGGACGGTCGGCGGTGCCGCCGATGAAGCCCATCACCTTCGGGGTTTCCTTGACGAGGTGCCAGCTTTCGCTGTCCATGCGCGGAATGCCGCTCTCGTCGTGGGTCGCGATCTGCACCAGCACGTAGCCGGGGAAGAACTTGCGCTCGGAACGTCGCTTCTGTCCGGAGCGCATCTCCACCACTTCCTCGGTCGGCACCAGCACGTCGCCGAACTTGTCCTGCATCTCCGCGCGGGCGATGCGGTCGCGCAGCGCCTGCGCCACCGACTTCTCGAAGCCGGAATAGGCGTGCACCACATACCAACGCTTGACGCCTTGCGCTTCCATCAGACCCGTACTCTCCGTCATTGAGCGAGGAACAACTTCACCAGCCACTGGATGACCGTGTCGAACCCGGCCAGCATCAGCGCGATGATGATCACCACGACGATCACCACCCAGGTCATGCGCATCGCTTCCTGGCGCGTCGGCCAGACCACCTTGCGCAGTTCGAAGCGCGATTCGGACAGGAACTCGCGCGTCTGGTGGCCTTTGCCGCTGGTCATGAACAACGCCACGCCGGCCACCACGCCCGCGGCCACCGCAGCGACCCGGGCGGGACCCGGCCAGTCGCCCTCGAACCAGTAGAACGCGAACACGCCCGCCGCGACCAGCAGCAGCGCCAGCGCGTACTTGATCATGTCACCGGCGGACGCTGTTCCGGGTTGCTCGACTCTGCTGTTCACTCGACTCGCTACTCTACGATGGCACGCCAGGAGGGACTCGAACCCCCAACCTGCGGTTTTGGAGACCGCTGCTCTGCCAATTGAGCTACTGGCGTATTGCTTCGATCCGACCGTCGGCCCGACCACTGGTTCCGTAAAAGGCGACGGCGGCTTTCGCCGCCTCGCCCTTGCCTGTCCGGTTCCGGTCGGGGACCGGGGCCGGGGGAGATCCCTCGCTTGCGCTCGGGATGACCTTCCACCAGCCGTGCGCGCCTTGGCGCGCACGGGGTGTCAGGTCACTTGATGATCTTCGCCACCACGCCGGCGCCGACCGTACGGCCGCCCTCGCGGATCGCGAAGCGCAGGCCCTCGTCCATCGCCACCGGGTTGATCAGCGACACCACCATCTTCACGTTGTCGCCCGGCATCACCATCTCGGTGCCCTCCGGCAGCGTCACCGCGCCCGTGATGTCGGTCGTGCGGAAGTAGAACTGCGGACGATAGCCCTTGAAGAACGGGGTATGACGGCCACCCTCGTCCTTCGACAGCACGTACACCTCCGCCTCGAACTCGGTGTGCGGCTTGATCGAACCGGGCTTGCACAGCACCTGGCCGCGCTCGACCTCGTCGCGCTTGGTGCCGCGCAGCAGCAGGCCCGCGTTGTCGCCCGCCTGGCCCTGGTCGAGCAGCTTGCGGAACATCTCCACGCCCGTCACCGTCGTCTTCTGCGTCGCGCGGATACCGACGATCTCGATCTCCTCGCCCACCTTGATCACGCCGCGCTCGATCCGCCCGGTCACCACCGTGCCGCGGCCCGAGATCGAGAACACGTCCTCGACCGGCATCAGGAACGGCTTGTCGATGTCGCGCTCGGGCTGCGGGATCCAGCTGTCCAGCGCCTCCACCAGCTTGATGATCGCAGGCACGCCGATCTCGCTCTGGTCGCCTTCCAGCGCCTTGAGCGCCGAACCGTGGATGATCGGGGTGTCGTCGCCCGGGAACTCGTACTTGGACAGGAGTTCACGCACTTCCATCTCCACCAGCTCCAGCAGCTCAGCGTCGTCCACCATGTCCGCCTTGTTCAGGAAGACCACGATGTACGGCACGCCCACCTGGCGCGCCAGCAGGATGTGCTCGCGCGTCTGCGGCATCGGGCCGTCCGCGGCCGAACACACCAGGATCGCACCGTCCATCTGCGCCGCACCGGTGATCATGTTCTTCACGTAGTCGGCGTGGCCCGGGCAGTCCACGTGCGCGTAATGGCGGTTCGGGGACTCGTATTCCACGTGCGCGGTCGAGATCGTGATCCCGCGCGCCTTCTCCTCCGGCGCCGCGTCGATCGCGTCGTAGGCCTTGAACTCGCCACCGAAACGCTCGGCACCGATCTTCGTCAGCGCCGCCGTCAGCGTCGTCTTGCCGTGGTCCACGTGGCCGATCGTGCCCACGTTCACGTGGGGCTTGGTGCGCTCGAACTTACCCTTTGCCAT
>NZ_JAETWA010000016.1 GCF_016774335.1 Luteimonas saliphila
AAGGCGACGGCGGCTTTCGCCGCCTCGCCCTTGCCTGTCCGGTTCCGGTCGGGGACCGGGGCCGGGGGAGATCCCTCGCTTGCGCTCGGGATGACCTTCCACCAGCCGTGCGCGCCTTGGCGCGCACGGGGTGTCAGGTCACTTGATGATCTTCGCCACCACGCCGGCGCCGACCGTACGGCCGCCCTCGCGGATCGCGAAGCGCAGGCCCTCGTCCATCGCCACCGGGTTGATCAGCGACACCACCATCTTCACGTTGTCGCCCGGCATCACCATCTCGGTGCCCTCCGGCAGCGTCACCGCGCCCGTGATGTCGGTCGTGCGGAAGTAGAACTGCGGACGATAGCCCTTGAAGAACGGGGTATGACGGCCACCCTCGTCCTTCGACAGCACGTACACCTCCGCCTCGAACTCGGTGTGCGGCTTGATCGAACCGGGCTTGCACAGCACCTGGCCGCGCTCGACCTCGTCGCGCTTGGTGCCGCGCAGCAGCAGGCCCGCGTTGTCGCCCGCCTGGCCCTGGTCGAGCAGCTTGCGGAACATCTCCACGCCCGTCACCGTCGTCTTCTGCGTCGCGCGGATACCGACGATCTCGATCTCCTCGCCCACCTTGATCACGCCGCGCTCGATCCGCCCGGTCACCACCGTGCCGCGGCCCGAGATCGAGAACACGTCCTCGACCGGCATCAGGAACGGCTTGTCGATGTCGCGCTCGGGCTGCGGGATCCAGCTGTCCAGCGCCTCCACCAGCTTGATGATCGCAGGCACGCCGATCTCGCTCTGGTCGCCTTCCAGCGCCTTGAGCGCCGAACCGTGGATGATCGGGGTGTCGTCGCCCGGGAACTCGTACTTGGACAGGAGTTCACGCACTTCCATCTCCACCAGCTCCAGCAGCTCAGCGTCGTCCACCATGTCCGCCTTGTTCAGGAAGACCACGATGTACGGCACGCCCACCTGGCGCGCCAGCAGGATGTGCTCGCGCGTCTGCGGCATCGGGCCGTCCGCGGCCGAACACACCAGGATCGCACCGTCCATCTGCGCCGCACCGGTGATCATGTTCTTCACGTAGTCGGCGTGGCCCGGGCAGTCCACGTGCGCGTAATGGCGGTTCGGGGACTCGTATTCCACGTGCGCGGTCGAGATCGTGATCCCGCGCGCCTTCTCCTCCGGCGCCGCGTCGATCGCGTCGTAGGCCTTGAACTCGCCACCGAAACGCTCGGCACCGATCTTCGTCAGCGCCGCCGTCAGCGTCGTCTTGCCGTGGTCCACGTGGCCGATCGTGCCCACGTTCACGTGGGGCTTGGTGCGCTCGAACTTACCCTTTGCCATGACTGTGACTCTCGCTGACGGTTGGATTTGACTGCTGGTATGGAAGTCCGGCCAGCAACGGCCGGGCGCTCGCGGGGCTGCCCCGCATGGATGGTGCTCACGAATGGAATCGAACCATCGACCTCCTCCTTACCAAGGAGGTGCTCTACCGACTGAGCTACGTGAGCGTGAAACTGTGGAACCTTTCGCACGGGAACCAGGGGCAGCAGCGCAATGGAGCGGGAGACGGGAATCGAACCCGCACCATCAGCTTGGAAGGCTGAGGTTCTACCGTTGAACTACTCCCGCGCCGCGCTGGAACCTGGTGCTGCGCGACGGGACTGGTGGAGGGAGGTGGATTCGAACCACCGAAGGCGTAAGCCAGCAGATTTACAGTCTGCCCCCGTTGGCCGCTTGGGTATCCCTCCGGTCGTCGCGCAAACCCGTGAAACAGCCCGTTATTTTGACCACGCGACGGGTCGCTGTCAACGCGCCTGTCGCCGTCCGGCGGCGACGCGCGCGGGCCCGACGCGCCGTCGAGACGCGGGCGGGCGACCCGCAAGGCTCAGACGTTGAACCGGAAGTGCAGTACGTCGCCCTCCTGCACCCGGTACTCCTTGCCCTCCAGCCGCAGCCGGCCGGCCTCGCGGGCCCCGGCCTCGCCGCGGTAGCGGATGAAGTCGTCGTAGCCGATGGTCTCGGCGCGGATGAAGCCCTTCTCGAAGTCGGTATGGATGACCGCCGCCGCCTGCGGGGCGGTCGCGCCGGCCTTCACGGTCCAGGCGCGGACCTCCTTCACACCGGCGGTGAAGTAGGTCTGCAGGCCCAGCAGCCGGTAGGCGGCCCGGATGACCCGGTTCAGGCCGGGCTCGTCCAGGCCGTAGCTGGACAGCATCTCGTCGCGGTCGGCGTCCTCGAGCTGACTCAGCTCCTCCTCGATCGCGGCCGAGACCGGGACCACCTCGGCGCCCTCCCCGGCCGCCCGGGCGCGCACCGCGTCCAGGTGCGGATTGCCCTCGAAGCCCTCCTCGAGCACGTTGGCGATGTACAGCACCGGCTTCATGGTCAGCAGGAACAGCTCGCGCACCAGCGGGCGCTCCTCGTCCGACAGCGCCACCGAGCGTGCCGGCCGACCATCGTCGAGCGCCGTCCGCAGCTTCCGCAGCACCTCGATCCGCGCCTTGGCGTCCTTGTCGCCGCTCTTGGCCACGCGCTCGTAGCGGGCGATCGCCTTGTCCACCGAATCGAGGTCGGCGAGGGCCAGTTCCGTGTCGATGGTCTCGATGTCGGCGATCGGGTCGACCCGGTTGGCGACATGGATCACGTCCGGATCCTCGAAGCAGCGCACCACGTGCGTGATCGCGTCGACCTCGCGGATGTGCGCCAGGAACTTGTTGCCCAGGCCCTCGCCGCTGGCCGCGCCGGCGACCAGGCCGGCGATGTCGACGAACTCGACCGCGGTCGGCACCACCTTCTCCGGCTTGACGATTTCCGCCAGCGCGCCCAGCCGCGGATCCGGCACGGGCACCACGCCGACGTTCGGCTCGATCGTGCAGAACGGGAAGTTGGCCGCGGCGATGCCCGCCCTGGTCAGCGCGTTGAAAAGCGTCGACTTGCCGACGTTCGGCAGGCCGACGATGCCGCATTGGATGCCCATTGGCTGTCCGTGATTGGTGATTCGTGATTGGTGATTCGGAACGACAGGCCGCCGTTCCCCTCGAATCACCAATCACCAATCACGAATTACGGCTTGGCCGTATGCAACCGCTTCATCGCCTCGCTGAAATCGCCGCGGACCGCGAGCGGCAGGACGTCGAGCGCGTCGTCGACGGCGCGGTCGATCAGGATGTCGTCCTCGACGCCGGGCCGTCCCAGCACCCAGGACGTGACGCGGTCCTTGTGTCCCGGATGGCCGATGCCGATACGCAGGCGGTGGAACCGCCCATGGCCGAGCAACTTCATCGTGTCGCGCAGTCCATTCTGGCCGCCGTGTCCGCCGTCGAACTTCAGCCTCGCGGTGCCGGGCGGCAGATCGAGCTCGTCGTGGGCCAACAGCGCCTGCTCCGGTTCGATCTTCCAGTAGCGCAGGGCCGCGGCCACCGACTTGCCGCTGAGGTTCATGAAGGTCGCCGGCTTCAGCAGCCACAGCGCCTGACCGGCGAAGTCGATCTTCGCGGTCTCGCCGAACAGCTTGCCCTCGATACCGAAGCGCCCGCCGGCCTTGCCGGCGAGCGCGTCGACGAAGCGGAACCCGGCATTGTGCCGGGTCCGCGCGTATTCCCGCCCCGGGTTGCCGAGGCCGACGATGAGACGCAGTCCTTCCATCGGAGTGTCGCCCGGGCCGCGCGACGACTGGTCCTCCGTTGGACGCAGCGGATCCCGGTCGGTCGCGTCCCACGGGGAGGTCCCGTCGCCTGCGGCTCGGGGCGAGCTTCGCCTAGGCGAAGCTCACTTCTCGTCGTCCTTCGACACCTTGCTGGCCGGCACATCCGCTGCGGCCTCGTCACCCTCGGCCTCGTCGGCGGCCTCG
This sequence comes from Luteimonas saliphila, assembly GCF_016774335.1. GTDB lineage: Bacteria > Pseudomonadota > Gammaproteobacteria > Xanthomonadales > Xanthomonadaceae > Luteimonas > Luteimonas saliphila. Next base: position 3,839 of record NZ_JAETWA010000016.1, read on the forward strand.
ACGCGGGCGTGGCGCGCGACCACCACCGCCACGTCGTGCTCCTTGCCCAGCTTGAGCTCGGGGATCTCGACGCCTTCCGGCAGCTTCAGGTCGGACAGGTGCACGGTGGCGCCGAGCTCGAGCGCCGACAGGTCGACCTCGATGAACTCCGGCAGATCCTTGGGCAGGCACTCCACCACGACCTCGTTGAGTTCATGGAGCACCACGACCTCGGCGGACTTGCCGGCCGGCGACGTGTCCTCGCCCAGGAAATGCAGCGGTACCGCGGTGCGCAGCGTTTCCTTCTCGTTCACGCGTTGGAAGTCCAGGTGCATGATCAGCTGCTTGTACGGATGGCGCTGGATGTCGCGCAGCAGCACCTTCTGGATGTCGCCACCCAGGCTCAGGCCCAGGATCGAGGAGTAGAACCACTCGTTCTGGCTGGCCACCCACAACGGCTCGTGGTCGAGCTGGATGTTGACCGGCTTGAGGTCGCCACCGTAGACGATGGCGGGGGTCTTGCCGGCGCGACGAAGGCGGCGGCTCGCACCCTTCCCTTCGTCCTCGCGGCGTTCGACCCTGATTTCGTGTGTCGTTGCCATGTTGTTGTTCTCTCTATTGTTGCAATGATCCGCCTCGCGGCGGTTTGGCGACTCTTCCGCGACCAGAAGAGCCGGTGGAACCTGTTGATTCGTGATTGGTGATTGGCAGAAGCGACTCTGCCGCCCTTTCGAATCACCAATCACCAATCACCAATCACGAATCACCGCCCCTAGTCCAGATACAGCGAACTGACGGATTCTCCGAAGGCGACGCGGCGGATCGTCTCGGCCAGCATCTCGGCGACGCTGAGCTGGCGGATGCGACCGCAGGCGCGGGCAGCCTCCGACAGCGGGATGGTGTCGGTCACCACCAGTTCGTCCAGCTGCGAACGGGTGATGTTGTCGATCGCCGCGCCCGACAGCACCGGATGGGTACAGTAGGCGACGACCTTGTTGGCGCCGCTGGCCTTGAGGGCGCCCGCCGCCGCGCACAGCGTTCCCGCGGTGTCGACGATGTCGTCGACCAGCACGCAGGTCTTGCCCTCGACGTCGCCGATGATGTTCATCACCGTGGCGACGTTGGCCTTCGGCCGGCGCTTGTCGATGATCGCCAGGTCGGCGTCGTCGAGGCGCTTGGCGATGGCCCGGGCCCGCACGACGCCGCCGACGTCGGGCGAGACCACGATCAGGTTGTCGGTCCCGTGCGCGCGCCAGATGTCGGCGAGCAGCAGCGGCGAGGCGTACACGTTGTCGACCGGGATATCGAAGAAGCCCTGGATCTGGTCGGCGTGCAGGTCGACCGTCAGCAGCCCGTCGGCGCCGGCCGCGGTGAACATCCGCGCCGCCAGCTTGGCCGTGATCGGTACCCGCGAGGAGCGCATGCGACGGTCCTGTCGGGCGTAGCCGAAGTACGGCACCACCGCGGTCACCGAGGTCGCCGATGCGCGCTTGAGCGCGTCGATCAGCGCCAGCAGCTCCATCAGGTGCTCGGCCGAGGGCGCGTTGGTCGGCTGGATGACGAACACGTCCTGCCGGCGCACGTTCTCCTCGATCTCGACCTGCACCTCGCCGTCGGAGAACGTCGAGACCAGCGCCTTGCCGGGGCGCACCCCGAGCTCGCGACACACCGCCTTGGCCAGCGGCCTGTTCGCGTTGCCCGAGAAGATCAACAGGTTCCGATCTTCCTTCATTGCCTTGCTACTCCGCTTCGCTCTGACCGTGCGGGTGGGGAATGGTGATTCGTGATTGATGATTGGTGATTGGAAAAAGCCACAGCGCCAGCACTCCCCCGCCTTTCCGAATCACCAATCACGAATCACGGCTCTTCTGGCAGGGGCGGAAGGATTCGAACCTACGCATGCCGGGATCAAAACCCGGTGCCTTAACCACTTGGCGACGCCCCTGTTGGTGGGACGTGATTGGTGATTCGTGAGTGGGAAAGCAACCGCACGCGCCCTTGCGCTCTTGCCCGATCACCAGTTCACGAATCACCAATCACGCTTCTTCGAGCGCATCCAGCAACGGCGAGCGCCGCGCGCCCGCCACCACCCAGGCCCTGAGGCCCGGTGGCAGCGTCGCCAGCGCGGCTTCGGCGGATCCGCGCGTGGCGAACTCGACGAAGCAGCCGCTACCCGACCCGGTCAAACGCGGCGTGCCGATCCGCGCCAGCGCGACGAACGCCGCCTCGACGGCGGGTTCGCGGCGGCGCAGCACCGGCTCGAACGCATTGCCGAGCCCAGTTCCCGAAACGAAGTCGAATATTGTCGCGGGTGCGGCATTCCTCGTCAATTCAGGGCTTTGGAACAGGGCCGCGGTGGCGACGTGGACGCCCGGGTCCACGAGCACGTACCACGCGGGCGGCAGGTCGACCGGGGTCAGCCGTTCGCCCACGCCCTCGGCCCAGGCATTGACCCCGTGGACGAAGACAGGCACGTCGGCGCCCAGCCTGAGACCCAGCGCGGCGAGCCGGTCCGTCTCCGCCTCCAGCCCCCAGAGCAGGTCGAGGGCGCGCAGCACGGTCGCCGCGTCGGAGGAGCCGCCGCCGAACCCGGCACCGGCCGGAATGCGTTTTTCGACGCAGATATCGGCACCTTGTCGACATTTCGCTTCGGCTTGCAGCAGTTTTGCCGCGCGAACGACGAGATCGTCCGCCTCCGCGACGCCGGCCACCGAGGTGCCGTGGCGGCGGATCGCCGGGTCGTCCCGCGTGCGGATGCGAACGGTATCGCCCCAGTCCAGGATCCGGAACACGGTCTGCAACTCGTGGTAGCCGTCGTTGCGCCGGCGAGGAATGCGCAGGAACAGGTTCAGCTTGGCCGGGGCCGGCCAGGACGACCACCCATCCGGATCGGGATCGACCACCACGGCTCAGTCCGCCGGAAGCGCGTCCGCGACACCAGGATGTGCGGCGCGCCAGGCCGCGAGCGCGGCGTTGTAGGCCCGCGCATAGGCCTCGGCCCGGTGCTTGAGCTGCAGATGGCGCTCGCCGAGCACAACGTCGCCGGTGCCGTCGATGATCCGCATGTCGATCCCGTGCACGCCTGCCGCGCCATCGGGGCCGTAGCCGGGGGCCAGGCAGGCGAAGCCGCAGACGCCGACCGGACGCAGGTCGCCGACGGCGACCCGGGCCGCCATGTCGGCCGCGGGATCGTCGAGTCGCAACCCCTGCAGGGTGCGTTCGAGCTGCACGTCCGGGGAGGCGGCGTCATCCGTCGGCGAAACGGCCTGTCCCGGTACCACGGTCCAGCCGTCGACCACGAGCCGCACCCGCGCCTCGCCGCGGCTAGCGTCGATCCGCCTCGGCAGCGCCGGCTGGCCAACGCCGGCCTCGTACCAGTCGCGGTACTCGATTCGCCATCCGCCCTGCTCCAGGCGGACCGGGAGGTCGCCGCTCCCGTGCTCCAGCCGCGCCGGGCCATGGGCGCCAGCCTCCGCGGGAACGCCGCGGATCCAGTCGACCATGGCGCGCACCGGAATGTCCCAGCCGGTCGCCTGGAACAGCAGCGCCTCCACCGCGCCGCCCTCGCGTGGCCCGCCTTCGATGCCCTCCAGCCGCGCCGAGACGGCATCGCCGCTCAGGCGCCAACCCTGTCGCGTCACCGGCGCGGCGAGCGCGATGTCGTATCGCCCGCCCCGCTGGGTCCAGTCGAGGCGGCCGCTGCCGCCCTGGCGCCCGCTGGAGATCGCGACGCGCCCCTGCAGCGACCAGTCGCCGAGCGCGGCGCGCTGCGCGTCCGCTCGCGCTGCCTGCGCGCGGTCGATCGGCACCGGGGCGCGCGTCGGCGACGAGACGCAGGCGGCGAGCATCGCTGCGGCGACCGCAGCCAGGGCGCAGGCACGCAGACGCCTCATGCGCCGGTCTTCTCGAGCGCGCGTTGCAGCGAGCGGTTGTCGGGATCGAGCCGGCGCGCATCGTCGAAATACTTGCGGGCCTCGTCCCTGCGGCCCATCACCCACAGCACCTCGGCGATGTGCGCGGCGATTTCGGCATCCTTCTGCAGGGTGTAGGCGCGGCGCAGCTCCACCAGCGCCTCGTCGAAGCGGCCGAGGCGGTACAGCACCCAGCCGTAGCTGTCGATGATCGCGGCGTTGCCCGGCTCGGCCACGCGTGCGCGGTCGATCAGTTCCAGAGCTTCCCCGTAGCGCTCGGTGCGGTCGGCGAGCGTGTAGCCGAGCGCGTTGAGCGCGGCGACGTTCTCGGGGTCGGCGACCAGGATCGTGCGCAGGTCGGCCTCGGCGCGCGGGATGTCGTCGCGGCGTTCCCACATCAGCGCGCGCGCGTAGAGCAGCGAGGGTTCGTCCGGCCAGTCGGCCAGGCCGCGCGCATAGGCGTCGTTCTCGGCGTCGAAGTCCTCGTCCCTGGCACGCAGCTCGCCTTCGACCAGGTAGGCGGCGCGGCGCGCATCCTCGTTGATCGACCCGTCCACCTGCAGGCGCTGCAACGCCTGGAACGCCTCCTCGCGGCGCCCGAGATCGTGCAGGGCGTTGGTCGCGCGCAGACGCGCCTGGAGGCGTGCCTCGCCCCCGGGAACGCTGTCGTACCACTCCAGCGCCTCGGCATGGCGGTCGAGGAACTCGGCGACCTGCCCCAGCAGCAGCCGCAGCGACGGATCGGGATTTCCGGCGTCGCGACGCAGTTCATCGTAGAGCGCGGTGAGCGCCTGATTGTCCTCGGCCTTGGCCAGCAGCGACGCGCGCAAGGCCTGGATGCGGCGGTCCTGGGGACCCTTGGCCAGCAGTCGTTCCGCGGTGGCGGCATCGCCCAGGGCATCGTACTCGGCGGCCATGGCCAGGCGCAGTTCCGGCACGATCAGCGCCGCGTCGCCGGCCTCCTGCAGCGCGGCGCGCGCGCCATCCAGGTCGCCGGACTCGCGCAGCCGGGAGGCCCGCAGCAGGGCGACGCGGGGCTCGCCCGGGTAGCGCTCCACGATGTGGGCGATCACCTGGCGGGCGAGGTCGTCCTGGTCGAGCCGCTGCGACAGGTCGCCGAACGCCAGCCACGCCGGCAGGCTATCGGGCACCGCGCCGTCGTCGAACAGCCGCCGCATCATCTTCGCCGAGGTCTCGGGCTCGCGCGGGCCGGTGGCGATCACCGACAGCGCGTGCCGCCAGCCGGCGGGATCGGGATCCAGCATCAGCGCACGCAACTGGCGGGCCGCGGCCCGCTCCCTGCCCTCGCGCAACGCCAGCGTGGCCTCGGCCGCGCGCATCGACATCGAGGCCGGTGCCCGCTGGCGCCAGAGCGCGAGGGCGGCGGCGGCGGCACGGTCGTCCTGGCCCAGCAGCGCGATCCGGGTAGCGCGCTCGGCCAGCCCCGGGTCTTCGTCGCCGGCGGCACGCGCCGCATCGAGGTACCACCCAGCGGCCTCGTCCAGCCGCCCGGCCTGCAGGGCGTACTCGCCGGCCAGGGTCGCGCCGAGCACGTCGTCGCGCAGCGCGTCTCGGTTGGCGTCGGGCGCCGCGAGCGACAGCGCCGGCAGCACCAGCAGCAGGGCGGACAGGGCGATCGGGCGGACGGAGTTCGGAAAAACGGGCATCGACGTCGGCCGGGCCTTAAAATGGTGTCATCTCGACCCGAAAGCTTATCGCAAGCGCCTGAACGGCAAACGCCGTGTAGGCCCGCCAGCCAACAGCGCATGACCCTCTACGCCCTCGGCATCAACCACCAGACCGCGCCGGTCGCGCTGCGCGAGCGCGTGGCGTTCTGCGACGGTGCGGTGCCCGCCGCGCTGGCGCAATTGCGTGCGTTGCCGGGGGTACGCGAGGTGGCGTTGCTCTCGACCTGCAACCGCACCGAGCTGTACGCGCTCGCCGACGCCGACGGACGCATGCTGGCCGACTGGCTGGCCACCCACCCGGGCGAAGGCGGCGACCTCCATGCCTACCTCTACCGCCACACCGGCGACGACGCGGTGCGGCACCTGTTCCGCGTGGCCTGCGGGCTGGACTCGCTGGTGCTCGGCGAACCGCAGATCCTGGGCCAGGTCAAGCAGGCCTGGGCGATGGCCCGCAGCGCCGGCACCTTGGGCGGAGAACTCGACCGGCTGTTCCAGCACGCCTTCGTCACCGCCAAGCGCGCGCGCACCGAGACCCGGATCGGCACCAGCCCGGTGTCGGTGGCGTCGCTGGCGGTGCGACTGGCGCAGCAGTCGTTCGCGCGCCCGGCCGACTCGGTGGTGCTGCTGGTCGGCGCCGGCGAGACCATCGAACTGACCGCGCGCCACCTGGCGCAGGCGAAGGTGAAGCGGCTGCTGGTCGCCAACCGCACCTACCAGCACGCGCAGGAGCTGGCCGCGCGCCACGGCGCGGTGGCGCTGCCGCTCGACGAGCTGGAACGCCATTTGTTTCTGGCCGACATCGTGTTCTCCGCTACCGCCAGCCAGTCGCCGATCCTGACCCGGCCGCAGATCTCGCAGGCGTTGTCGCTGCGCAAGCGGCGGCCGATGCTGCTGATGGACCTGGCGGTGCCGCGCGACATCGCCACCGACGTCGCGGAGCTGGACGACGCCTTCGTCTACACCGTCGACGACCTCGACCGGGTGGTCGAGCACAACCGCCGCAGCCGCAGCGACGCCGCGCAGGACGCCGAGGCGATCATCGACCTGCAGGTGTCGCGCTACGTCGAGGCGCTGGCGTTCGGCGCCCGCAACGAACCGCTCAAGCGCCTGCGCGCGCACGGCGACGCCACCCGCGCCGAACTGGTGGCCCGGGCGAAGCAGCAGATCGCGACCGGGCAGGACCCGGCGACGGTGCTCGAACAGCTCGCCCATGCCCTGACCAACCGCCTGCTGCACGCCCCCACCGCGGCGATGCGCGAGGCGGTGGCCAGCGGCAACCTCGACTTCCTGCGCTCGTTCGACGAACTGCTGCCCCCTGCCCCGCGCGACGCCGATGCTGCCGACCCTGCGCCGTAAGCTGGAAGCGCTGGCCGAACGCCGCGACGAACTCGAACGCCTGCTCGCCGATCCCGGCATCGCCGGCGACCAGTCGCGCTTCCGCGCGCTGTCGCGCGAGTTCTCGCGCCTCGCGCCGCTGGCCACCGCGCTCGCCGACGAACGCCGCGCGCGCGAGGACCTCGCCGCCGCCGAGGCGATGCGCTCCGATCCCGAGCTGCGCGAGCTCGCGGCCGAGGAAGTGGAGGCCGCCAACGCGCGCCTGGCCGCGCTCGACGACACCCTGATGGCGCTGCTGGTGCCGCGCGACGCCCGCGACGACGGCGGCCTCTACCTCGAGATCCGCGCCGGCACCGGCGGCGACGAGGCCGCGATCTTCGCCGGCGACCTGCTGCGCATGTATTCGCGCTACGCCGAGCGCCAGGGCTGGCGCGTCGAGGTCGAATCGGCCAGCCCCGGCGAGCACGGCGGCTTCCGCGAGGCGATCGCCAGGATCGAGGGCGAAGGCGCCTACGCCCGGCTCAAGTTCGAATCGGGCACCCATCGCGTGCAGCGCGTGCCAGAAACCGAATCGCAGGGCCGCATCCATACCTCGGCCGCGACCGTGGCGATCATCCCGGTCGAGGAGGAAGGCGAGCCGGTCGAGATCAACCCGGCCGACCTGCGGGTCGATACCTTCCGCTCCTCCGGCGCCGGCGGCCAGCACGTCAACAAGACCGACTCGGCGATCCGTATCACCCATCTGCCGTCCGGCATCGTGATCGAATCGCAGACCGAGCGCTCCCAGCACGCCAACCGCGACAAGGCGATGAAACGCCTGCGCGCCACGCTGGCCGAAGCCGAGGCCGAGCGCCGCGCCGCCGCCACTGCCGCCAGCCGCAAGCTGCAGGTCGGCAGCGGCGATCGCAGCCAGCGCATCCGTACCTACAACTACCCGCAGGGCCGGATCACCGACCATCGCGTCGAGGGCCTGACCCTGTACGACCTGCCGAACGTGCTCGAAGGCGGCCTCGACGCGCTGGTCGAGCGCCTGTCGCGCGAGCACCAGGCCGACGCGCTGACGCGGCTGACGGACGAGGAATGAGCATGGACACCGCCGTCGCCCGTGCGTCGCCCGCCGACCTGGAGGCGTTGGCCGGACTGTTCGACGCCTACCGCCAGTTCTACGACCAGCCATCGGATCCGGCACGCGCGCGCGACTGGTTGCGCGCCCGCCTGCGGTTCGGTGAGTCGGTGGTCTTCGTCGCGCGACGCGGCGGCGACATGGTCGGCTTCGCCCAGCTCTACCCGATGTACTCCTCGGTGCGCACCGCACGGACCTGGATCCTCAACGACCTGTTCGTGGCGCCTTCCGCGCGCCGCCTCGGCGTCGCGACGGCGCTGCTGAGGGTGTCGGAAGCCTTCGCACGCGCCGATGGCGCCGCCGCGATCTCGCTGGAGACGCATCGCGACAACCAGGTCGCCCGCGCGGCCTATCGCGCCGCGGGCTGGCAGGAGGACGACACGCAATGGTATTCGTTACCGCTGGAACACCCGGCGCATCGGTAGGAGCGCCTTCAGGCGCGATGCTCTTGCGTCCGTGCGCGTTGGAACAAGAGCATCGCGCCTGAAGGCGCTCCTACGGGCGCGTGCTGGAGTACGCTGGACGCCATGAGCACCTCCGACGACAAGACCCCGTTGAGTCTGTGCGTATTGACGGTCTCCGACTCGCGCACGCCGGCCGACGACGGTTCGGGCGACTACCTCGTCGCCTCGCTCGAGGCCGAGGGCCATCGCCTGCACGAGCGCGCGCTGCTGCGCGACGACCGCTACGCCATGCGTGCGCTGGTGTCGAAGTGGATCGCCGACCCCGCGGTCGACGGTGTGCTGGTCACCGGGGGCACCGGGTTCACCGGGCGCGACTCGACGCCCGAGGCGCTGCTGCCGCTGCTGGACAAGCAGATGCCCGGTTTCGGCGAACTGTTCCGCGCGGTTTCCTTCGAAGAAATCGGCACGTCCGCGCTGCAGTCGCGCGCGTTCGCCGGACTGGCCAACGGCACCTTCCTGTTCGCGTTGCCCGGCTCGACCTCCGCCTGCCGCACGGCATGGGAAAAGATCATCCGCGACCAGCTCGACGCGCGCACCCGGCCGTGCAACCTGGCCACGCTGCGCCCGCGGCTCCGGGAACCGGCATGAGCATCGACCAGACCCTGCGCCTGCTGGCCAAGGCGCGCGGCCTCAGCGTCGCCGACCTCGCGACCGCCATCCCGCGCGCCGGCGTGGCCACGGTGTCGGCCTGGATGCGCGGCGAGAAGCAGCCGGGCAAGGACCAGCTCGACGCGCTGGCGCGTGCGTTCGGCGTGCCGGCCGGCGCCCTGCTCGCGGAGCTGGCCAGCACCTTCGACCCGGCGCGCACGCGCGGCGAGCACGACCTGCTCGCCGCCTATCGCGGCCTCGACACCCGCCGCCAGGGCGCGCTGCTCGAGGTGGCGCGCACCATGGCCGGCATGCGCAAGGGCAAGGCGGAATGACGCCGCTCAAGCGCAAGGAGTACGAAGCCGCACTCGAACCGATGCAGGTCGAGCTGGTGGCGCTGTCGCGCTGGCTGCAGCACACCGGGCATCGCCTTCTGGTGGTGTTCGAGGGCCGCGACACCGCCGGCAAGGGCGGCGCGATCGGTGCCATTTCGGACCAGCTCAACCCGCGCCAGTGCCACACCGTGGCCCTGCCCAAGCCCACCGAGCGCGAGAGCACGCAGTGGTACTTCCAGCGCTACGTGCCGCACCTGCCCGCCGCCGGCGAGATCGCGCTGTTCGACCGCAGCTGGTACAACCGCGCCGGGGTGGAGAAGGTGATGGGCTTCGCGACCGATGCGCAGGTCAAGGCCTTCCTGCGGCAGGCGCCGGTGTTCGAACGGCAACTGGTGGAAGATGGCATCCTGCTGTTCAAGTACTGGCTGTGCTGCGACCAGGCGCAACAGGAGGAGCGCTTCTTCGAGCGCCTGAACGATCCGCTCAAACGCTGGAAGCTCTCGCCGGTCGATGTCGAGGCGCGTCGGCGCTACGACGACTACACCCGTGCGCGCGAGGCGATGCTCAAGGCCACCCATACCCGGTACGCACCCTGGACGCTGGTGGATTTCAACGACCAGAAGCGCGGCCGCCTGACCCTGATCCGCGACCTGCTCGACCGCCTGCCCGATACCCGCATCCCCCCGCCCGACATCCACCTGTCGCCGCTGGAGGGCAAGCCGCTGCGCGAGCGCTACGGCGTGCTGCGACCGCTGAAGCCGTTCCGGGCCTGAACCCCGGTGCGGGCGCTGCTGCTGGCCATGCTCTGCTGCGCCTTTGCCGATTCGGGCGCGCAGGAAGACCCGGGCGCCACCACGCCGGAACCGACGCCTGGCCCGGACCCGGTCACCGACATGGAGGCCGTGCGTGTGGTCGGCGAGCGATCGCCGGCGGATCCCTTCGCCTTCCGCAACCCGGTGGAAGTGGAAGCCACGGCGTTCTCGCGGCACTGGGACGAGCCACCGAGCCTGGAGGAGATCGGGATGCGAGGCGGCCTCGTCCAGATCGCGATCAACAAGGGCCTGGAGGTCACCGCCGCCGGCATCCGCAGGCTGCCCGGCTGGCGTAACCCGGTGCAGGGAGCGATTGCCCGCCCGCCGCCGCTCGACGATGAACAGGCCGCGCGAGCGGCGCGACTGCACGATCCCGGCGCGACGACACCGTAGCCGGCGTCAGATCACTTCGAAGCCGACGTTCGCGGGCGTCACGGGATCGAGATCCTCTCGCGTGATGTCCTCCACCCGCGCCAGCGGCGGCCGTCCTCCAGCCACTGCGCCAGCGCCTCGAGCGCCTGCGCTTCGCCCACCGCCACCACCTCGACGCTGCCGTCCGGCAGGTTTTTCGCATACCCACGCAGTCCCAACCCGAGCGCCTGCGTCCGCGTGCGGACGCGGAAGCACACGCCCGGCACGCGTCCGCTGACGAGGAAGCGCGCGGCAGCGAAGGCTTGGATCAGGCGGTGAGCCGAACGTGCTTGTCGAATGGACAAGTGCGGGGCGTCGTCAGTGGCCAGCCTCGCTGACACGACGCATGAGTGTCGGCTCTGTCACCGGAATGACATGTCCTGAAACTAGCTTCCCCTTGAGAACATTCGGTGGGGACGATATGTCGGCGCAGTCTGAGGCGATCCAACCACCGCAGGCAGGGGCTGCTTCCCGCCAATGGGTCTCGTGGGTGCTAGTTGTCGCACTGATCTATCTGCTGCTTGCCGCCGTGGGCGCCATCGGCGATGGCTTCAAGGTGGCAACCGGGGACAACGCGCGCGAGCTGTTCGCCTTCGCCACCAACCCGTTGGTGGGGCTAATGATCGGCCTGGTGGCCACGGCGCTGATCCAGAGTTCCAGCACGGTGAGTTCGATCATCGTGGGCATGGTAGCCGGTGGCCTCCCGGTGTCGATCGCGATTCCCCTGATCATGGGGGCCAATATCGGCACCTCGCTCACCAGCACCATCGTCAGCCTGGGGCATGTGCGCAACGGCGCGGAGTTTCGGCGCGCGTTCTCTGCCGCCACCGTGCACGACGCCTTCAACATTCTCGCGGTGCTGATCCTGCTGCCGCTGGAGATCGTGTTCCACCCGCTGCAGATCGGTGCCGAAGCCTTGGCTGGCCTGTTTGTCGGCGATGCCAGCGTGGACATGAAGAGTGCCAACTTCATGAAGATCTTGCTGGCACCGGCCTCGGATCTGCTCTCGGCCTCCACCAGCTGGTTGCCGGGCACGCTCTGGCCGGGCATCGCGCTGATCGTGATCGGCATTGCACTGATTCTCTTCGTGGTGTCGGCCATCGGCAAGGTCCTGCGCAAGGTGATGGTCGGTCGTGCGCAGCGGATCATGCACGCCAGCGTGGGCCGCGGGCCGATTTCCGGCATGGCCTCCGGCACCGCGGTCACGGTGTTGGTGCAGTCCTCGTCAACGACGACCTCGCTCATCGTGCCGCTGGCCGGCACGGGGCTGTTTACCCTCAAGCAGATATATCCCTTCACCTTGGGCACCAACATCGGGACATGCATCACCGCACTGCTGGCGGCGACGGCCATCACCGGACCCACTGCCGAACTGGCGATGCAGATCGCCATGGTGCACCTGTTGTTCAACGTGCTCGGCATCCTGGTGATCTATGGCATTCCCTTCTTGCGCAGGCTACCGCCACTGATGGCAGAGACCCTGGCCGAGTTGGCCCAGAAGAACAAACTCTATGTCGTGGCGTACATGGGCGGCCTGTTCTTCGTGCTACCCCTCGTAATGATCGGCATCAGCCAGATCTGACGATTCATGGAGTCCGAGACGATGCCGACGACCAACAACCGCGAAGAAGCCGAGCAACGCATCAGGGATCTGCGTGAATCCATCAGCCTGCTGGAACACGAGCTCGAGCGCCACAAGGCACGGGAGGAAGATGAACAGCACGCCCTGATCGATCACCTTGATCAGTACATCGATGCCGTCGATGACAAGGTCAGCAGCTTGAAGCTGTTCTGGAACACCTTGCGTCAGGAATGGCGGAAGGAGCGTTCATGATGCGCGTACAGGTCCGTCGCTCGACACCGTCGTTCCGGCCCGTCCCGGCCATCCTCGCCGCCGTTCTGATGACGACCGGGCTGCTCACGACACCTGTCTCGACGGTGCGCGCCAACGAGACGGTCATCGCCGACGGGTCCAGCACCGTCTACCCGATCACCCGCGAGGCTGCGCGCCGCTTTCAGCGCAACCAGCGTGATGCGCGGATCGAGGTCGCCTTTTCCGGGACCACTGCGGGCTTCCGCCGGTTTTGCGCGGGAGAGTTGGACATCGCCAATGCCTCACGGCCGATCAATGCGCAGGAGCAGGCGCAATGCAAGGCAGCGGGCGTGACCTACCGCCAGATCCCGGTGGCGATGGATGCCATTGCCATCGTCGTCCATCCCGGCAACCGCTGGGTGAACGACATCACGGTGGCGGAACTCCGACGGCTCTGGGCGCCGGAGGCGCAGGGCCGGGTCACGACCTGGAAGCAGGTACGCGAGCAGTGGCCCGATACGCCTGTCGTTCTGTTCGGACGCGGGCAGGATTCCGGCACCTACGACTACTTTACGGCCGCGATCGTCGGCACCACGCGCAGCAGTCGTTCGGACTACACGGCCAGTGAGGATGAAGAACTGCTGGCCGCCGGCATCGCCCGGCAGCGGAACGCGCTCGGGTTTTTCGGGATCGGGGGCTATCACCGCCACTGGGACGAACTCAAGCTGGTAGCCGTCGACAACGGCAGCGGCGGAGGTCCAATCCACCCCTCCCTGGAGACGGTCAAGCGCGGTGAGTACGCGCCGCTGTCCAGGCCGGTTTTCGTCTATGTCAACGAGCAGAGTCTGACGCGCAAAACCCATCTGCAGCCATTCCTGCGCGCTTACTTGACGGGCATTAGGCAGTGGCTCCATTTCACCGGTTACATGCCGCTCGCCGATGAAGACTATCAAGAAGCATTGCGGGTCATCGAACGTTCGCCCTGATCTGCTTTCTCAGCCTGCGCTTCACGGTGCCAGACCCCATGCCCCAACCGGATCACGCCACCTCTCCCATCGCGCACGAGACCCTGCTTCGCGATTCTTTTCTCGATAATCTGGATGAAGAGCTCGAACTGGAGCTGGACGATCTGCGTCTGGACGTTGACGAGCCGATCATTGGCACCGACACCCGCGCTGAACGCCATCGTTATTTTCGGGAGCTGCTGCGGCTGCAAGGCGAGCTGGTCAAGTTGCAGGACTGGGTGGTCGATCAACGACTGAAGATTGTCGTCCTGTTCGAGGGGCGTGACGCAGCGGGCAAGGGCGGCACCATCAAGCGCATCACCCAGCGGCTGAACCCACGCATCTGCCGCGTGGCGGCGCTGCCGGCGCCGAGCGATCGCGAGCGCACGCAGTGGTACTTCCAGCGCTACGTGCCCCATCTGCCGGCGGCCGGCGAGATCGTCCTGTTTGACCGCAGCTGGTACAACCGCGCGGGTGTGGAGCGGGTCATGGGCTTTTGCTCGGACGACGAGTACGAAGAGTTCTTCCGCAGCGTGCCGGAGTTCGAGCGCATGCTGGTCCGCTCGGGCATCACCCTGATCAAGTATTGGTTCTCCATTACCGACAACGAGCAGTATCAACGTTTCCAGGCACGCGTACATGATCCGCTGAAGCAATGGAAGCTCAGCCCGATGGACCTGGAATCCCGCACCCGGTGGGAGGCCTACACCAAGGCCAAGGAAATCATGCTCGAGCGGACCCACATCCCAGAGGCGCCATGGTGGGTCGTGGAAGCGGTGGACAAGAAGAAGGCCCGCCTCAACACCATCCATCACCTGCTCGGGCAGGTGCCTTACGACGTGGTCGCGCGACAGGCAGTGAGCCTGCCGCCGCGGGTACACAATCCCGATTACCTGCGCAACCCGGTGCAGCCGTCGATGTTTGTGCCGGCGGTGTACTGAGCGGAACGTATCCCGCAGCACGACCTGGGAAGGCCTAAGAATTGGGTCAGGTTCTAGGGTTTCCCACGCTTCCATGCCGACACCAGCTTCTGATCGGGCGCCGCGGACGGGAGTGATCCGGGTGGATCCAGCCATTGGGAGCCCGGCTCCACCGCCCAGCATCAGACCAGGACGTCGTCGAGCCCGATACGCGCGATCGAGTACGGCTTGCGTTTGGCAGGGATCGGCAAAGGCCACGGGGCGATGCCCCGGCCCCGCATCCCGGTCCCGCCAGCGAACTGGCGAACGCCGCCAGGACTCTCGCCTGGGCGGGGTTGACGCGAAAAAACGGCAGGAGTAACGCCACGCTAGAGAATTGCAAAGCCGTTCGCCTGCACGTCCTCGTCCACATCTTCGCGACCCACCGCATCCACGCGCGCCAGTGCCGGCCCATCCTCCAGCCACTGCGCCAGCGCCTCGAGCGCCTGCGCTTCGCCCACCGCCACCACCTCGACGCTGCCGTCCGGCAGGTTCTTCGCATACCCACGCAATCCCAACCCGAGCGCCTGCGTCCGCGTGCCGGCGCGAAAGCACACTCCCTGCACGCGACCACTGACGACGAAGCGCACGCCAGGCATCAGGCCTTCCCGGCCTCCTTCTCCGGCTCCATCCCGGGTAGCGGATCCAGCTGCGGACCGCCGTTGTTCTCGATCGCGGTCTCGATCTCCTTCGCGGTGACGGGCCCGAGGAACTGGCGCGCGACCTTGCCGTCCGGGGCGATCAGATAGGTCATCGGCAGTCCCCGCGGCGTCTCGAAATCGGCCGGCGGCGCGTACACGTCGATGATCGCGATCGGGTACGCCACTGGATGCTCGGACAGGAACGACTGCATCGACGGCACGTCGATCTCCTCGTAGGCCAGTCCGACGACGCTGATGTGCTCGCGCATGGTGTGCAGCGCCGACAGCTCCGGCATTTCCTTGAGACAGGGCGAGCACCACGTGGCCCAGAAATTGACCACCACCCACTTGCCGCGGTGCTCGGCCAGGTCGTACTGGTCGCCGTCGATGGTCGCCACCTGCAGACCCGGTTCCTCGGGCCGTGGCGCCTGTTCGGCATCCGGGGCTGCCGCATCGGGTACCGCATCGGCGCCGGTCGTCGCCGTCGTCCCGTCCGCAGGGGGCGTCGCGGAGCCGGCGGGCTTGTCCGCGGCGGGCTGGCAGGCCGCCAGCAGCAGGGCGAGGAGGACGGCACCGGGGGCTTGGCGTTTCATGCGGCTTTTTCACCTGTGGTCGGGTAGAGATGGGCGACGTTGCGCTTGAGCAGCGCGCGCAGCGGCAGGCGCAACTCGTCCAGCGCGGCGATCGCGGCGGCGCCGAGCGCGTCGTCCCGGCACGGCAGCCAGGCCTCGGAGACCGGGATGCGCAACTGGCAGGCCTCGTACAGGTCGGCGAGCGTCAACGAGTCGAGGTCGCGCGCGAGCAGCCATTCCCCGCTTTCGGCGCGCTTGAGCAGCTCGATCTCGGCCAGCTGCGCCAGGAACTGCTTGAGCTGGCTGTCGGTCAGCATCGGTTCGATGTCCAGCATCTGCTCGGTATGCAGTCCGCGACCCTCGCGCCGCGCCTGCGCGAAGCGCCCGAGCAGCCGCAGCAGGCCGTACAGTTCGTAGCCCTCCGGCAGGCGCATGGCCGCCGGCTGGTAGCGGAACGCCGAGATCGCCGATGCGAACGAGGCGCCGAGCAGGATCGCGACCCAGCCCAGGTATATCCACAGCATCAGGATCGGCAGCGCCGCGAGCGCCCCGTACAACCGCTGGTAGGTGGTGAAGGTGCCCAGGTAGACGCCGAGCGCCCACTTGATCAGTTCCAGCAGGACCGTGGCCAGCAGCGCGCCAGCGAACGCGTGCCGCAGCGCCACCGACCGGTGCGGCACCACGCGGTAGAGCGCGGTGATCACCAGCAGTTCGATCAGCACCGGCGCGGTGCGCAGGGCGAGCCCGGACAGCAGCTTGCCTTCGCTGGTGGAGAAGACCGGCAACGCGAACACCCAGGCCGACATCGCCAGCGAGGCCGCCGCCAGCAGCGCGCCCAGCGTGAGCACCGTCCAGTACACCAGGAACCTGCCCAGCTGCGGCCGCGAGGACGGCACCCGCCAGATCTGGTTGAACGTCCCCTCGATGCTGTTGAGCGTGATCAACAGCGACACGATCAGGCCGATCGCACCGGCCACGGTGATCGTGGTGGCGTCGCCGACCAGTCGCAGCAGGGTGTCCTTGACCGTGCTGGCCGCGCTCGGCACGAAGTTGGAGAAGATGTACTCGGTCAGCTGGTCGCGCCACTCCCCGAACACCGGGAATGCCGAAAGCACGCCCAGCACCACGATCGCCAGCGGCACCAGCGCGAAGATCGTGGTGTAGGCCAGCGCCGCGGCCGCCTGGAACAGCCGATCGTCGAGGAAGCGCCTGGCGAGGAAGCGTGCGAACGTGCCGGCGCGCTCGCGGTCCCGCACGCGGTCCATCCACAGGTTGAGCATTGCCAGCGGCTGCATCGGCGAAGCGTAGCAAAGCCGGCGGCGCGTATCGGTGAGCGCTGCGCCCAAACCCTGTCAAAATGACGCCTGTTCCCGCGGAGGCGCGCATGCCCGACATCCTGGTGCTGTACTACAGCCGCAACGGCTCGGTCGCGCAGCTGGCGCGGCAGATCGCGCGCGGGATCGGGGAGGTTCCGGGCATGGCGGCCCGCCTGCGCACCGTGCCGCCGGTCGCACCCGTCACGCAGACCGCCGCCCCGCCCGTCCCCGAAGCGGGCGCGCCCTACGTCGAGCACGCCGACCTGGCCGAATGCGCCGGCCTGGTGCTGGGCAGCCCCACGCGCTTCGGCAACATGGCCGCGCCGCTGAAGCATTTCATCGACGGCCTGGGCGCACAGTGGGCCAGCGGCACGCTGGTCGGCAAGCCGGCCGCGGTGTTCACCTCGACCGCGACCCTGCACGGCGGCCAGGAGTCGACCCTGCTGACCATGCTGGTGCCGCTGCTGCACCACGGCTGCGTGGTCGCCGGCATCCCCTACACCGAGCCGTTGCTGAGCAGCACCCGCAGCGGCGGCACGCCGTACGGCGCCAGCCACGTCGCCGGACAGGCGGACGACCCGACACCGAGCGACGAGGAGGCCACGCTCGCGCGCGCGCTGGGCCGACGCATCGCCACGCTGGCCGCGAAGCTCGGCTGATGCTGCGCGTCGAACGTCCGCCGCGCCTGCTGCTGTCCGCGACCCTGGCGGCGCTGGCGGCGCTGTACCTGGCCTGGTTCGCGGATGAAGCGCATTTCGTCGCCGCCTTTCTGGTGTTCGTGCTGCCTCTGGTGCTGCTGCTCGGCGGCGCCCTGCTCGGCAGCGCGAAGGCCGCGTTCTGGGCAGGCGTGCTCGGCCTGCTGCTGTTCTGCCACGGGGTGATGACCGCGTGGTCGGAGCCCGGCGAGCGGATGTTCGCGCTGGCGGCCACCGCGCTTTCGGTGCTGCTGGTGTTCGCATCCAGCTGGCCCGGGTTGCGTGCGCGCTTCGGCCGCAGGCGTTGAGGCGCAGCGGGCGCAGCCGGCGCACCGCGACATTCACGACCGGTGCGACGCCGCACCGGCAGGAAGGACTGCAATGGAAGAACTGCTGATCGTCACCACCGGCGGCACCATCGACAAGATCTACTTCGACGACAAGTCGGATTACCAGATCGGCGACCCGCAGATCGGGCGCATGCTCGAGGAACTGGGCGTGGGCTTCCGCTTCCGGGTGATCCCGATCCTGCGCAAGGATTCGCTGCACCTGGACGATGCCGACCGCGAGCTGGTGCGCGCGGCGATCGCCGCCCAGCCCGCACGGCACGTGCTGGTGACCCACGGCACCGACTCGATGGTGGAGACGGCCAAGGTGCTGGCCTCGATCCCCGGCAAGACCATCGTGCTGACCGGGGCGCTGAGCCCCGCACGCTTCCGCGGCTCGGACGCCGAATTCAACATCGGCACCGCGGTCGGCGCGGTGCAATCGCTGCCGCCGGGTGTTCACATCGCCATGAACGGACGCATCTGGGATCCGGCGAAGGTCCGCAAGAACGTGGATGCGAACCGCTTCGAGGCGACGGACTGAGCGACGCCTGCGCGGCGCGGATCAGTCGCCGCGCATCGGCATCGGGCGGATCGGGTCGACGCCCAGCATCCGGTCGACCTCGATGTATTCGACGTCGGGATCGTCGTCGAATGCCCGCATGAGAGCGGCGGCCGCGGCGCGATCTAGCGGACGGTCCGCCGTGAACACGTCCGCATCCACCGCCAGCCGTCGCTGCCAGGTCAACGCCGGCGCCGGCGACAGCGTCGCCGCGGCCGCGGTCCGGTCGAGCCGGGCCGGGACCGTCGCCTTGTCCCTGCCGGGTGCGCTGTCGGCGCGGTAGCGGACGATGAAGCGCTGGAACGGCCCTTCGCCGGGCAGTTCGAAGGAAGCTGGGGGCACGGGAGGCTCTCCGGTTGCGGTGGCGCAGGCGGCAAGCAGCAGGCAGGGCGGCAGCAGGCACCACGCGAACCACCGGCGCAATCGGGAACACGTTTCCTGCATGAGTGGCCTCCTCGAATTCTCTGGGTCGAGCCGGACGCGATGGGTCTGCCCGTCCTCCCGGAGCGGGAGGGAGGGACGGCGACGAGGGTGCATCGTGCCGGACGTGGCGTTCGAGCCGGATGAACGACGGCGGCGCCGGAACCGGGAGGTCCTTCTCGCAACCGCGTGAAGCACGGCGTCCATTCGTCGACCGGGAGCCTGATCCGCATCCGCTGCAGGCGGATGCCGGAGGACATTCGTCCCAGGGGCTGCCGCTCGCGACGGGGCCCGTCGGATGGCGATGACGTGGTGCAATGCGAAGCGATCGGACAATAGTCTCGTCTTCACTCTCGCGACAGCCGACCTCCCCCGTCGTTGGGTGAAGGACCAACAAAAGCGGCCCCGGAAACCCGGGGCCGCAGGACTGGCCTTGCGATGTGGCGCAAGCCGGGTCGGTCAGAACGTGATGCTCCAGCGGTTGAGCGTGCCGGTATCGGCACTGGCATTGTCGGACACCCGCAGGCGCCAGGTGCCGTTCTTCGGTTCGCTGGACAGGTCGACGGTGTACGTGGCGTCGATGTCGTCGGCGCTGCCACCGGTCCGGTTGTGCAGCACGTAGGTGCTGCCGTCCGGTGCGACCAGGGTGACGATGAGGTCGCCGATCCAGGTGTGGGTGATGTCGACATACACCTCGGTCTCGGCCGAGGCATTTCCGCTGGCCCCGGACACGGTGATCGGACTTTCGATGCCGGCCGGCGTGTTGTCCGGAATCGGGAACGGCGTGTCGTTGCTGTAGGTTTCGCTCAGGCCGTGCGTGGCGACCAGGCGCACGCCGGAATACGCTGCGGCACCGTGCAGCAGCACGTAGTACGTGCCGGGCTCGGGATCGGCGATGACGATGGCCTCGTTGTTGCCCGGACGGGTCGAACGCCAGTCGTAAGCCTCTGTCGTCGGCACCTCTTCGTGGCTGACGTACAGCGAGACGTTGCCGGTGCCGGCGTACGTGCGGAAGCTCAGCGGCCCGGTTCCGTTTTCCGGCACCACCAGGCGGTACAGCGTGGCACTGCCGGCGGCGTCGGAAAGCCCGTTCACCGTCTCGCCGTTCACCAGGTCGATGGCATCCGGAACGGCCGCCACTGCGACCGTGGCCGAGTGCGAGTCGGTATTCGCGTCGGCGTCGGTGACCGTCAGGGTGACCTCGTAGCTGCCGTCCGCCGCATACGTATGCACCGGGTTCTCATCGGTCGAGGTGTTGCCGTCGCCGAAGTCCCATGCATGGTCCAGCGTCGCGCCGTCGTCGGTCGAGGTGCTGGTGAAGCTGACGGTCAGCTCCTCCGCCGTCCAGGTGAAGCCGGCCACGGGCAGGGTCGGATCTGTCGGCGTCGAATCCAGGCCGTCGATGAACTCCGCGCCGGTGCCCACCGGATCGAGCCAGGTGCTCAGGCGCGATGCGTCGGTGCCGCCACCGGTCCATGAAGTGAACACGCGGCCGTAGTAGTCGCTGTGGTCGTCGCCGCTGGTGGAGCACGACGCCAGCCCGCCATGCAGCTGGCCGATCACGCGTCCGTCCGGGCTGTACAGCGGCGAACCCGAGGAGCCGCCCTCGGTGGTGCCGGGCTGGTTCCAGAACACGTGCAGGTGGTTGTTGCCGGTGGCGAAGTAGCCGCTGATCAGCAGCGGGTTGGACGAATGGGTGATGCGCTTCTCGGCCACGCGCGGGTGATGGATGCCGGTCGCGCCGGGGAAGGTCATGTCGCGACGGTCCCAGCCGGACCAGTAGAGGTTGAACGCCTCGTCCGCAGGATCGTCGAGTTCGAGCAGGGTGAAGTCGGAGGCCGAGTAGCTGGCCAGCGGCGTCGCGCCGGTCTGGTTCTGCGCCAGGCTGCCGTCGCCGTTCTGGCCGCTGGCCGCGCTGCCCGGCGTGCGGCAGGTCGAGTTCTGGTAGTTCCAGTACACCACGATGCTGGCCGCGGCGTCGGCGGTGCCCATGCTGCAATGGTTCGCGGTCAGGAAGTACATCGCCTGGTCGTTGGCGGTGTTGTTGACCAGCGAGCCGCTGCAGTAGAAGGTGCCGAAACGCGAGTACGCACCGACCGAGCGGATCTGGTCGCGCCAGCCGTCGCCCTCTGGGCAGACCACGTCGATATTGCAGCTGCCGGACACGCCCGCGGGCTGCACCATGCCGGTGCGCGCCAGCCGGTCGAAGCCGACATAGTCGTGATTGACGCTGGTCAGGCGCAGCTTGAGCTCGCCTGCCCGCTCTTTCGGCACCACCACCTCGATCACCGCATGGTCGCCCGATACCACCGGCGTCCAGAGCTTGCGGTGCGGCTTGTTGTCGTCGCTGGTGAAGGTGCGGATCAGTTCCTGGCTGGCATTGCGCGACAGCCCGGCCGGATAGACCAGCATGTGGCCGCCCTCCGGCATGACGTACTCGCTGAAGCCGAAGTTCAGCGACAGCGCATCCTTCGACTGCACCCGCAGGCGCCAGACCAGCCGGTCGCCGACCGCATCCCAGTCGCCCGCGGTGGCGGGCGTGATGTCGACCGCGAGCGGCGCGGCGAACCGCACCGGCGCATTGGTCAGCTTCGCCGCGCGCCGGGCGTCCTCCGCCCGCAACCTGGCGACGTCGACGCCGGGCATGCTGCGCACTTCCACGGTGTGTTCCGCGGGCAGCCTCTCGCTGAAAGCCGCAGGTCGTGCGTCGCCGGGCGCGGCCTGCGCCGCTCCCGCCGCCAGCATGCCCGCGATGATCCAACCGGTGATGCGTTTCATTCCGTCGACTCCTCTTGCGATCGGCTTTCGCCATCAAAAAGAAAAGCGGCACGCCGGTCTCCCGGGTGCCGCCCCTTCCACGTCATCGCCTTGCGGTGATCCTCGAGTGGCGCATCAGAACGTGATGCTCCAGGTGTCGATGTAGCCCGTGTCGCCAGCGGCGTTGTCGTTGACCCGCAGCCGCCACGTGCCGTTGCGCGGCTCGCTGGACAGGTTGACGGTGTAGGTCCCGATGACGTTGTCGGCGCTGCCGCCGCTGCGGTTGTGCAGCACGTACACGCTGCCGTCGGGCGCCAGCAGATCGACCTTCAGGTCGCCGCGATAGGTGTGGCGGATGTCGACCGCCACCGGCGTGTTGCTCGGTGCGTTGCCGGTGCGCCCGGAAACCGCGATCGGGCTTTCGACGGTGCTGTTGTCGGCGATCGGATAATCGGTGCCGTTGCTGTAGGTCTGGGTACCGCCACCGCTGCCGGCGGAGTAGGACCCGGTGAGGGTGACGCCCGAGAACGCGGAGTAGCCGCGCAGCATGACGTGGTAGGTACCCGCCTGCGGCGAGGCGAACGAGCACGACTCGGCGTTGCCGCTGCGGTACGGGCGGCAGTCGTAGGCCGAGGTGGTCGGCGCCGAGCCGAAGCGCACGTAGAGGTCGGCATCGCCGCCGCCACCGGAGGTCGCGATCACCAGGTTGCTGGCGCCGGCCGGGACGTTGATCGTCCAGAACTGCGTGCTTCCCGACGCGCCCGAGATCCCCGTCACCGGCACCCCGTTCTGCAGCACGCTGCCACCACCGCCGCCGCTGCTCACCGTCACCGACTGGGTGCGGGTGTTGCTGGCGCCGTCGTCGTCGGTGACCGTCAACGACACGGTGTAGGTGCCCGCCGCCGAGTACGTCTTGCTGGGGTTGGTCGCGGTGGACGTGGTGCCGTCGCCGAAGTTCCAGCTGCGCGAGGCGATGCTGCCGTCGCTGTCGGTGGAGGTGTCGGAGAACTGCACCGTGAGGCCGCTCGCGGACGAGGTGAAGTTCGCGGTCGGCGGATTGTTCACCGGCGGTGTGCCGCCCATCGCCGCGACAACCGCGGCGTTGGCGTCGACGATGCCGGCGCCGCAGCCACCGCTGCAACTGCCGGGCAGCGGCCGCGCGGTGTTCTTGAGGATGGTCTCGACCTGCGCCGGGGTGAGCGGCGTCGGCGCCACGGACTGCATCAGCGCGACGACGCCCGCCACGTGCGGGGCGGCCATCGAGGTGCCCTGGAACGAGGCGTAGGACTCGGTGGTCGGGCTGGTGCTGCCGGCGTTCACCGTCGACCACACGCCCTCGTTCGGCGTCGCGGTGGAGGTGCAGCCGGTGTTGCTGGCATTGGGCACGCAGGTCTCGCCGCCGGGTGCGGTGACGTCGATCAGGCTGCCGTAGTTGGAGTACCAGGCGCGGTTGCCCTGGCGGTCGTTGGCAGCCACCGAGACGATGTTGGCGCAGTTGCCGGGCGAAAAGCCCGAGACGTTGGCGTTGTCGTTGCCGGCGGCGATGACGATCGTGCTGCCGCGGTTGACCGCCGCATTGATCGCGTTCTGCCACGACGTGGAGCACGCGCCGGAGCCGCCCAGGCTGAGGTTGATCACCTCGGCCGGGTTGGCGTTGGCCGGCACCCCCGACACGCTGCCGCCCGACGCCCAGGCGATCGCATCGATGATGTCCGAATCGTAGCCGCCGCCGCGGCCCAGCACGCGAACCGGCACGATCTTCGCGTTGAAGGCGACGCCCGCACCGCCGTTGCCGTTGTTGGTGACCGCGGCAACGGTGCCGGCGACATGGCTGCCGTGCCAGCTCGAGGCGTAGCCGCCGTAGTAGTCGCCCGGATCGCTGGGGTCGTTGTCGCGGCCGTTGCCGTCGCCGGCGACCGTGACGTTGGAGATGAAGTCGTAGCCCGGCAGGCGATTGGCGTCGAGGTCGCTGTGGCTGACGATACCGGTGTCGAGCACCGCCACCACCACGCCGGAGCCGGTGGACTTGTCCCAAGCCGACGGCAGGTTCAGCCCGCCGGTCGCCTCGTGGTAATGCCACTGCGAGGCGTAGCGCGGATCGTTCGGGGTCAGCAACGGCTTGTTGATCTTGTCGACTTCGACGTATTCCACGCCCGGATCGGCGGCGAGCTGGCGCATCAGCGTCTCGGCGTCCACGCGATCGAGCTTGCGGTCGACCCGGATCACGTCCGCACCCACGGCCAACCGCCGCTGGTGGGCGATCCGCAGCGCACCCGGTTGCACGCCCGCGGCGCGCAGCGCCGGCGAGGTCCCTACCAGCGCCCGCGCGGCGGCGTCGAGCCCGCGTGCACGGACGGAGGCGTCGTTCCGCTCCGGCGCCCCGGCCTTGTACTTGACGATGAACTGGTCGAACGCCGTGGCCGACTGCAGGCCATCGAGGTCGGCACGACCCGCCATCGCCGGGGCCGCCACGAGGGCGGACAGGGCGGCGGCAGTCGCGGCTGCGAGTACATGCGATCGCACGCGACGCTTGGAGATTTGGGACATCGGATCTACCCCCGGAAAAGGAACAAAGCCGCCTGGGCGGCGATTGCCGGCCTGCACGGGACCAGAGGGTATTGAGGCGTGGAACATCCCTGTGTCTCGCGTCACTCGACATGAATGCGAACTGACACAACCGTCCGCAAACTGACGCTACACGACACCTGAACCGTGCCGCAACGGGCACTTGGGAATCAGTTGCATGTGAAATCGAGACCGTGGTCACGATTCCATCATGTCGACCGCTGTCTGCTGCTTTACAGCATCCCGGTTTCGAGGCGCGCGGCCTCGGACATCATCATGCGGTTCCACGGCGGATCGAACACGAGCTCCACATCGGCCTCATCCACCGTGGGGATCAGCTCGAGCTTGCTGCGCACGTCCTCGACCAGGATCTCGCCCATGCCGCAGCCGGGGGCGGTCAGGGTCATTTTCACGTCGACCGCGCGCTGGCCCTCGCCCAGCGGCCGGACCACGGCCTCGTAGACCAGGCCCAGATCGACCACGTTGATCGGGATTTCGGGATCGAAACAGGTGCGCAGCTGCTTCCATACCAGTTGTTCGACCGCGGCATCGTCGGCGCCATCCGGCAGCGCCAGCGGCTCCGGCGGTTCCTTGCCGATGGCGTCGGCATCCCTGCCGGCGATGCGGAACAGGTTGCCTTCCACGAATACCGTCCAGCTGCCGCCCAGCGCCTGGGTGATGTAGCCGACGCTGCCGGCAGGCAGGGTCACGCCCTCGCCCTGGGGGACCAGGACGGCCTCGCAATCGCGCTCGAAGCGCACCGGTTCGCTGCTGCGGGAGTACATGCGGAATGGATGGGGGCGATGGCCCGTGGTGCAAGCCGCCCATTGTATCGCCGCGGGCCCGGTATCCTGAGCGGCCTTCGCAACGCAGCCTTCCGCATGACGCCACCTCGCCGCCCCGCTTCGTTCGCCTTCGCCATGGCGATGCTGCTGCTCGGCAGCCTCGGCGTCGCCGCAGCCTGGGTGCTGGTGGCGATGGCGCTTGACGCGCAGAGCAGCTGGATGGCGCTGGTCGCCGCTGCGGACGCCGCGCTGATCGTGCGCCTGGTGCGGCTGCGGCCCGGCCTTTCACGGGCGATCTTCGGCGTGGCATCCACGCTGCTCGCAATCCTCGTCGCGAACTGGGCCATCGTCGCGGCCTGGCTCGGCGGGTATATGGGGCTGCTGCCCTGGGAGTCGATGCTCAAGCTGGGGTCGGGCTTCGCGCTGCTGCTGGCGCGCCTGTCGAATTCCGCCACCGATCTGGCCTGGATCGCGGCCGCCCTTGTGGTGGCCGCGATCGCTTCGCGCTGACCCGGGCTCAATGCCCGCCGTCGAGCGCCTTGAGTTCGCTCACCAGCGCGCTGGCCATCTCCGCGCCGTCGCCGTACAGCATGCGCGTGTTGTCGGCGTAGAACAGCGCGTTCTCGATGCCGGCGAACCCGGTGCCCCTGCCGCGCTTGATGACGATGGTGTTCTTCGAGTTCACCACGTCCAGGATCGGCATGCCGTAGATCGGGCTGGCCGGGTCGGTCTTGGCCACCGGGTTGACCACGTCGTTGGCGCCGATCACCAGCGAGACGTCGGTGTTGGCGAACTCCGGGTTGATGTCGTCCATGTCGGCGATCAGGTCGTAGGGCACGCCGGCCTCGGCCAGCAGCACGTTCATGTGCCCCGGCATGCGCCCGGCCACCGGGTGGATCGCGAACTTCACCTTGACCCCGCGCTCGAGCAGCCGCTGCGTCAGCTCCCAGATCTTGTGCTGCGCCTGGGCCACGGCCATGCCGTAGCCGGGCACGATCACCACGCGTTCGGCGAAGGCCATCATCGCCGCGACGTCGGCGGCCTCGATCGGCTTCTGAGAGCCGCTGATCTCGGCCGCCGAAGCCCCGCCGCCGCCGAAGTTGGAGAACAGCACGCTCTTGATCGAGCGGTTCATCGCCTTGGCCATCAGCCGCGTCAGCAGGATGCCCGCCGCGCCCACCATCATGCCGGCGATGATCAGCGCCTCGTTGCCCAGCACGTAGCCTTCGAACGCGACCGCCAGGCCGGTCAGCGCGTTGTACAGCGAGATCACCACCGGCATGTCGGCGCCGCCGATGGGCAGGGTCATCAGCACGCCCAGCGCCAGCGCCACCAGGAAGAACGCGACGATCCAGGGCGCGCCCAGCGACCACACCACCAGCCCGCCCAGCACGATGGCCGCGGCGAACACCAGGAAATTGAACGCCTGCATGCCCGGGAACGCGTAGCGCTTGTCCATGCGCCCGTCGAGCTTGGCCCAGGCGATGATCGAACCCGACAGCGCCACCGAACCGATCAGCCCGCCCAGCACCGCCAGCACCAGCGGGACCGGCCCGCTCGCCTGGCCCGCGGCCGACCAGCGCAGCAGTTCCACGCCGCCGATGGCCGCCGCCGAGCCGCCGCCGAGGCCGTTGTACAGCGCCACCATCTGCGGCATGTCGGTGATCGCGACCCGCTTGCCCGAGATCCACGCGATCGCGGTCCCGATCGCCGTGGCGGCCAGGATCAGCGGGATGTTGTGCAGGTCGGGCAGGAAGAACGTGGCGAGGGTGGCGATGACCATGCCCAGCCCGGCCCAGCGGATGCCGCTGCGCGCGGTCCTGGGTGAGGCCATGCGTTGCAGGCCGAGCAGGAACAACGTGGCCGCGATCAGGTAACTGGTCTTGACCAGCAGGTCGAGGAGGTCGGCGCCGCTCATGCCCCGGGCTCCCTGGACGGAGACGGCTTCGACGACTTGAACATCTCCAGCATCCGCTCGGTCACCACGTAGCCGCCGGCGGCGTTGCCCGCGCCCATCAGCACCGCGACGAAACCGATCGCCTTCTCCAGCGGGGTGTCGGCATGGCCCAGCACCACCATCGCCCCGATCAGCACGATGCCGTGGATGAAGTTGCTGCCCGACATCAGCGGCGTGTGCAGGATCACCGGTACCCGCGAGATGATCACGTGGCCGGCGATGGCCGCCAGCATGAAGATGTACA
>NZ_JAETWA010000017.1 GCF_016774335.1 Luteimonas saliphila
GCCTAACGCCTGAATTAAGCCGCGCCGCGAAGCGGCGTCGGCTTGAATGAATTGTTAGGCCGCGCGCCCGCGACCAAGAACCGGCGATAGCATCCGCGCCGGCAACCAGAGAATGGCTCCGACCACAGCGTAGAGCAGAACGTTGAGAAGGCTTGCCAGCAGCATGTACTGAGCCGAGCACCAAGTGAACCAGCTCTGGCAGGCCTCCGCGGCCATAAGAATGATTGAGGGAGGGAACAGGAACACGAACCAAGCCTCAAGGTACTGATGCCACGAACTAGGCGCGACGGAAAAGATTGCTAGAAGAACCACAGCCGCGGCGAGGCCAGCAACAGCCCAGCGAAATAACCATTTCAGTAGCGACACTGTTGCCATAGCGGCCTAACGACTGAGTTAAGCCGTGCCGCGAAGCGGCATCGGCTTGAACGAATTGTTAGGCCCCAACACAGCGGTAGATGAAATAGCCCGCAACGCTAATACCGAGCCAGAAGATCACACCCATAAGAGCACCCATCTCACAGTCCAGCACAATGCGGCCGTCTGAGCCACGATTGAAACCGTGCCACTTTGGCCAGACACGCACGCCCTTTGGAGCTGGCTCAACGTAGGCTCGCCCGAACGAGATAGCTGGAACAACGACCCGACCCGTGAAATACCCAACGAATTGCAAAAACGCCTCGGCTATGGGTTGGAGGATCAACTCACCGATGATGGATCCTGGCATTGGGGCCTAACACCTGAGTTAAGCCGCACCGCGGAGCGGCGTCGGCTTG
The DNA here is from genome assembly GCF_016774335.1 of Luteimonas saliphila. GTDB lineage: Bacteria > Pseudomonadota > Gammaproteobacteria > Xanthomonadales > Xanthomonadaceae > Luteimonas > Luteimonas saliphila. The sequence continues at coordinate 774 of NZ_JAETWA010000017.1, forward strand.
AACGAATGGTTAGGCATCAAGCCGGCACCAGAAGGCCAGCGTGTACCTGCCAAGATCAACAGACTCCCAATCTGCGGACTCATGGATCGGCATGTCAAGAGTGACCTTGGTGAGATCGACGTGCTCTGGGAAGTTGGCAAGAACAATGTCCGCTGCATCGGGTCTCAGCTCAAAGGTCGCCTGGAATAGGGCAAATGAGCTGGTCTGTGCGGCTTTGCCTACCAAGAGCTCGCCACGATCCAGCAGCTCGTCCCCATCAAAGAGCGCTAGATCGACGCGCATAGATCTCTCTCTTGATGCCTAACGCCTGAATTAAGCCGTGCCGCGAAGCGGCACGGCTTGAATGAACTGTTAGGCGGCAAGCCTACGGCTCTGCCACCAACGTAATCGCAGACTCTGTACTGAGAATGGAACGCAAGTCTGCATTTAGCTTTGACAGAGCGGCGCTTGTGTCCGGCTTACCGAAAAGACGTTTGAAGAGCGGAACCTCGGCGGCTGGAAAGCAGTGCCAAGTGATCTTGCCATTGGTTGGATCATCTGCCGCTAAGTCGTCAACGTTGCCACAGCCGACCCACAACAAAAATGGATCACGGGAGAGCATAAGGCAACGGCCCCAGTCCTCCGCAATGACCGGCTCGACGCTGTAATCGCACTGTTTAAGCTGCGCCTTGAGCCAAATGGCGAGCTGCCGCCCATAACGGCCAGGATTGACCTCCTCGTCCTCTCCGGGTTCAACCGTGAACAAGTTTGAGGTGAACCAGTATCCGTCCATGCCGCCTAACGCCTGAATTAAGCCGCGCCGCGAAGCGGCGTCGGCTTGAATGAACTGTTAGGTCGCGGCCAGATGCGCGAAACGAACCATGCACCTAGTACAAGAAGAGCGAAGTAGCTTGATGCCTCCACGATTGCCATGACTTTAACCTGTGAGGAGATTGCTCCGGTGTATGTGAAGAACTCAGTGAGTCGCAATGCAAGAACAGGGGTAGAGACGGCGACCGCAGCTAACCATGCGTGTCTGCGGAATACAGCCGCAAGTGGAGCCGAAGCAACGACCGTGGCGGCTAAAGCTCCGGCCAGCGCACAGAAGATCATTTCTAGGTAGCTGCGCGGAACCTGGGAGTCGAAGAAGAGCGCACGAGTGAAGTGCTGAACGTAAGCATTGGCAGCAAATGCCAAGAACATTATTAGCAAAACTACTAGCACTCTCGACAGAGCTTTCATAGCGGCCTAACGCATGAATTAAGCCGCGCCGTGAAGCGGCGTCGGCTTGAATGAATTGTTAGGCGTCACTACAACGCCCTAGTCCAGCATCACTGTATGAACCTTGGTGACCATATTGAGTCCCCGATACAGTGCAAAGAACACCATGCCACCACGTCCCTTGGGTATACACCATACGTACCGCAGTTGGTCGCCTGTTTCCATCAGGGCGATCATTTCTGACCACTCCGAACTCTTATCAAAGTTGTGAGCGCCGCTGCGCTCAGCCGCCCGCAGTGCCTCGTCTTGTGTAAGCGGCACGGAAACCTTGCACGGTGGATAGCCAACTTGCTTCTCAAAATCTGTCGGTTGATACCGGAATGAGCGATCTACTTGCGTGGAGATCGGACTGTGTGCGCAACCCATGACTAAGACAGATGCCACAAATGCTGCTAGATGGATGAGACGAATCTTCATGTGACGCCTAACGACTGAGTTAAGCCGACCCGCGAAGCGGGGTCGGCTTGAATGAATTGTTAGGGCTCAACCGCGACATTGGCAAACCCCGCATCACGCAATACTTGGGCGACCCTGCCAACTATTGGGTCTGAAGAGGCAATCTTGTTCTTGCCAAGGAGCTTTTGCATGAAGGTGCGTCCGCGCTCCAGCATGACATGCCACTCGCCGTAGTTTGGATTGGCTGGATCTTCGTCGGAGTTGCCGGCCACGCACATTAAGTACGAGGCGCCCTGGTACTCAGCCAGATTGGCCCAGCCGAAGTCCTCCATGCAGATTATGTCGGCAGTAACGCCAGTGGATGGCAACTCCGACGCCAGCCAGTTGGACAAGTCCTCGCCGAAGCAACAGTCATTGATGAAATCGGAACCAACGACCGACAGGTTGAATTTGTCGGTCTTGAAAGTAATGTCAATCACGAGGCCCTCCCCATTGAGCCCTAACGCCTGAATTAAGCCGAGCCGCGAAGCGGCTTCGGCTTGAATGAATTGTTAGCCCCCAACCTCATCTGGCCAGATCGGCTCAAAGTCAATCTCATACTTGACCCGAAGTGGAGGAACAGCGACCTGATGCGATTTGCCTACATCAATGAAGTCGGGTTGAGAGCGGTGAGTGCCTGTGTAAGCCATGATGGAGACCAGAGAAAGACGACCTTTACACTTGTCACCGCTAAAGAATGAGTAGCCCGAGAACGTGTCAAACCTAACGGGGATTGAGTAGTTGCCCAGTCCGTCTGTGAGTGTCATGGCGGGTCCGTTTGGAACGGAGTTCTCTATCCACGAGACACCAACAAGGGCATTGGGCAAGGGGACTCCGTTTGCGTCCTCCACCGAGCCGGAGAATACGTAGAACTTTGCGCCACACTTGGCCGTCGCGCCAGGACTTAAGAGCAGAAGAAAGAGAAGTGCTAGGGATGTTCGCATTGGGGGCTAACGCCT
>NZ_JAETWA010000018.1 GCF_016774335.1 Luteimonas saliphila
GCCTAACGCCTGAATTAAGCCGCGCCGCGAAGCGGCGTCGGCTTGAATGAATTGTTAGGCCGCGCGCCCGCGACCAAGAACCGGCGATAGCATCCGCGCCGGCAACCAGAGAATGGCTCCGACCACAGCGTAGAGCAGAACGTTGAGAAGGCTTGCCAGCAGCATGTACTGAGCCGAGCACCAAGTGAACCAGCTCTGGCAGGCCTCCGCGGCCATAAGAATGATTGAGGGAGGGAACAGGAACACGAACCAAGCCTCAAGGTACTGATGCCACGAACTAGGCGCGACGGAAAAGATTGCTAGAAGAACCACAGCCGCGGCGAGGCCAGCAACAGCCCAGCGAAATAACCATTTCAGTAGCGACACTGTTGCCATAGCGGCCTAACGCCAGAATTAAGCCGACCCGCGAAGCGGGTTCGGCTTGAATGATTTGTTAGGCCGCAGCATGCGACGACAGGCAGGGGCGTGCAAGGCCTTGCTTTGGATGGGCCCAGGGCCACGACCGTGAGCGCGCGGCGACGAACTATCCATAGGTACCTAGCCGAAGTCAGGGCTTACCCGACGATGCCGGGCAGCCCACTGCCTGGCCGGCGGCCAAGCACCCGAAGACCAGCAACCGGACGGCGGATCTGTCCCGCGCGGCGACGGACCGACCGGAGCATAAGGATGCTCTGCGAAGTGCTGGCAGCGCAGGTACAAGCGCTACTGCTTGCCTTTGCTCTTTGCGGCCTAACGCCTGAGTTAAGCCGACCCGCGAAGCGGGTTCGGCTTGAACGAATAGTTAGGGCGCCGGCGACGGAACTGCCGGGCCCCGTTGCCGGAACTGTACGCCAACCGGTAGCCACGTGGGGCTTGCCCAAAGGCAATTCGGGAATAAGCCGCCCCCTGGAACGCCGCCAGCCAGCGGCTTGCGCCTGCGGACGATCGGGAACGAAGCGGCTGCGCGCCCAGCTGGAGCAGCAGGCTTGCGCGAACGAGGTACAGCGGCCTTGACCACACACCGATCATGGGATGCTCGACCGAGCGGCCTAACGCTTAGTAGACCCCAAAAGCGGGGTATAGCGCCGAGTATTCAGCCTCGGTGCTTGCTCCGTCAATCAGCGAATCCCGATACACATCATCGCGTTGCGCGGGTCTGCCCGTCGAGATGAACATGGGCCAGCGATATCGCGCTCCCGGAAACGCAGGATATCTTTTCTGTCTCCGGAAACGTCTGATAACACTTGGCGCCGCTGCCCTGAACTTGCATACACGTTCGGCGCGGTTCGGCACGTTGGCCCAGGCAAATCAGTGCCGAAGGAGTGTGGATAAGCGCGTCGCCCGGACTTGCATCGGCACCCACGGTTCAGCTTGTCCTGAGACGGGTCGGAGGCAAGGCATGCGCGGCGATCCAGGGCGAATCCCGCTGCTCGGAAACCGGAAGGGCCCGACCTTTCGGCCGGGCCCTCGTGATCCTGGTGCCGGAGGTGGGACTCGAACCCACACGCTTTTAAGGGCGGCGGATTTTGAGTCCGCTGCGTCTACCGATTCCGCCACTCCGGCGCGGGCGCGCAGTATAGCGGATCGCTCGGGCGGGTCGGCTAGCTACAGGCCTAGTCCGCCGTGCCGGGCCATGGCCGCGGCGAGCACCAGGATCAGGGAGATCAGGGCGAATTCGAGGCGGATGATCGTGCGCATGCGCGCGACCTGCGCGGGGTCGGGCAACCAGTCGGGCCGGGTGCGCGCGGCGCGGCGCCAGCGCACGAAAGTCAGCGTGGGCCACAGTGACAGCAGGGCGGCGAGCAGGAACAGGCCCAGCTTCGCGTGGAACCACGGGTTGTGCAGGTAGAAGTCGGCACCCTTGGCGCCATGGAATACGCGGGCGAGGCCGAACACCAGCAAGAGGCCTGCGGTCATTCCGTAGCCGCGATCGATGCCGACCAGGCGGCGCAGGGCGGCGGCGTCGAGCGGGCGCGAGAGCAGCGCCGACTGCAGCGCGAGCATCGCGATCAGGCCGAACAGCAGCAGGTGGTGGGCGGAGGCCAGCAGGAAGTCGCGGAACATGGCGGTCGCTCGCGAACGGGGCGCGCGCATCGTAGCGCGTCGCGCGGGCCTACGCGGCGTCGTCCACCGGCAGGCGGGCGTCGATGCGCCGATACCAGTCGTCGCCCACGGGCTCGAACTTGCAGCAATGCTCGATCGGCGCCTGGTAGATGTGCACCGAGACCGCGATCCGGTCGGAGCTGGCGTTGGCGATGCTGTGGTATTCGTGCGGCGGGATCAGGCTGCCGGCGCTGCCGGTGCCGGCCTGCATGCCGCCGGCCGCGCGGAAGCGGCAGCGCTCGCCGTGGGCCTCGAGCATCTCGTACTGGGTGATCTCGAGCTCGCCGTGCCACACGCCTTCCACGCACCAAAGGCCGCAATGGTCGTGCACCGGCGTGCCCTGGCCGGGGCCCCAGGTCATCGCGACCACGCTGTAGCCGTATATCGGGCTGCGATAGATCTCGCGCCGCGCGTAGTGGTCTTCGATTGGTGCGTGCACGCAGGCGGGCAGGTGCACGTCGGAGTCGCGGATCAGCGCGCACAGCGTGCTGCGCAACTGTGCGGTCACCGCGTGTTCGTCGCCGCTGCGCACCGCGGCATCAATCGCCTCGATGAAGCGCTCGCGGCCTTCGAAGGGGATGCCGGGCAGGGCGGCAGGACTCATGGGGCCATTCTAGACCGTAACGGATGAAACCGTTCAACGTGTGCGGGCGGTCGCGGCGGCCACGGGCCGTGGCGTGCGGGCCAGGGCGCATCCTGCGCGAGGGGACTCAAAGGGTCTCGAGGAACCCGCCGACGGCCGGCCCGAAGCGCGCCATGTCCACCAGGAACGCATCGTGGCCCTGCGGGGATTCCAGGCCGACGAAGCGCGATTCGGCGCCGCCGCGGGCCAGGCCTTCGGCCACCTCTTCCTGCTGCTCCACCGGGAACAGGATGTCGGTGCGCGCGCCGATGGCGAGCGCGCGCTCGACCCGCACCTGCGCCAGCGCCGCCAGCACGTCGCCGTTGGCGTACTCGGCGAGGTCGAACCAGTCCATCGAGCGGCTGAGGTAGAGGTAGCTGTTCGGATCGAACCTGCGCACGAAGCGGCGGGCATGGCCTTCGAGATAGCTCTCGACCTGGAACTCGAGCCCGAATGGTTCCTCGTCCGGCCGGTCCGATTCCAGCCGCACCCGGCCGAAGCGCCCGTCCCACTCCAGCGCCGAGCGGTAGGTGATCACGCCCAGCTTGCGCGCGATGCGCATGCCCGATTCGGGATAGGTGGATTCGTCGTAGCGGCCCTCGTTCCAGTTCGGATCGAGCCGGATCGCCTCGCGCTGCAGCGAGCGCACCGCGATCGAGAACGGCAGCGCGCGCGCACTGCCGGAGATGTTGATGTGCGCGCGACTGATGCCCGGGCAACGATGGAGCAGGGCCAGCGCGGTCATGCCGCCCATCGAGTTGCCGATCACGCAGGCCAGGCGCGCGATGCCCAGGCCGCGCACCGCGTGGGCGGCGGCATCGGCGATGTCCTCGATCGACACGTCCGGGAAGCTCAGGCGGTAGAGCTCTCCCGTGGCGGGATCGACCGATGCCGGGCCGGTAGAGCCCTTGCAACTGCCCAGCGAGTTCACGCAGACCACGAACCAGCGGTCGGTGTCGATCGGCTTGCCCGGGCCGAGCATCTCCTGCCACCAGCCGGGGATCGGGTCCTGCGCGCTGCTGGCGGCATGGGCGTCGGGGGACAGGCCGGTGACGATCAGGATCGCGTTGTCGCGCGCCTCGTCGAGCCTGCCCCAGGTCTCGTAGGCGATGCGCGCGCCGTGCAGCGCACCGCCGCGCTTCATCGGAAAGGGCGAGGGCAGTTCGGCCCAGCGGGTGCCGGGCGGGATGAATTCGGTCATCGTGGGATTCTAGCGGGATCGTCCGGTGTGCCGGGCGTCGGGCGGTGCCAGGACATCGTGGCCTGTGTCACAACGATCGACCCCATCCGGCGCGGATTCTCGTCCCGCGGGACTCTCGTTCCTGTCGAACTCCCGTCTGCTACGCACTGACATCCCGAGCGAAGCGAGGGATCTCGCGCCCGATGCCTAGATCCCTCGCTTCGCTCGGGATGACAGATGGTAGAGGCACGGGAGGCGATGTGGTGTGGGAGCGCGGTGGTGATGTCGCGACGCCTCGACGCCGGGCGACTGGGCGACTGGGCGTCTATGCGGCTTTGCAGCTGTGCCGCGTCGGACTTTCGCCAGGCACTCTTGGCTTTTCAGGTGGATCCGCGTCTCAGGGCGCCTGCGTGCCGAGCACCAGGTCGATCGGCGCGGACGCCGGCAGCGTCACCCGCACCGGCGCGGATTCGATGTCGCCTTCGCCACGGCTTGCGCTGCCGCTGGCAGACAGGCGGGCGATCACTTCCACCTCGCGCTGCGCCGAGAGCCTGGCCGTCGGCATCGGGCCGTCGCCGTCGTCGAGCACGATGTCGAGCGGCAGGTCCTGCAGGGCATGGCGTTCGACCGCGACCGGCATCGGCGGTCCGCCTGCAGCACGCGCGATCACGAAGACCACGGCATCCCCGCGCAGGCGGACGCGCGCGGCGAAGTCGGGGTCGAGCGACACGCGCACGCGCAGGCTCGTTGCAGGCACGTCCTCCGCCACGGGTGCCCCGGCGCCGCTGGCATTCGCGCCGCTTGCCGCGCGAGGCGGCAGGCCTGCGGCCTGTCGCGCTTCGTCGATCTGGGTGCGCAGCGCTTTCGCCGTCGCCTCGTCGAGCGCGGGCAGCAGCGCTTCCCAGGTGGCGACCGCGGCGGCGTCCTCGCCACGCTGACGCTGTACTACGCCGATGAACCATTGCGCCCGCTGGTTGCCCGGATCGAGGGCCAACGCCCTGCGCAGCAACGCCAGCGCCTCGTCGTCGAAGCGGTTGCCGGGCGCAGCCTGGGCGCTGGCCTGCGCGGCCTCGAGCAGCAGTTCGGGATCGTCGGGGATGTGCTCGAGCGCGGTCATGAACGCGTCGCGCGCCCGGGTCCGGTTGCCGAGCGCGGCGTGCGCGCGCGCCAGCAGGCGCCAGCCTTCGGGCTGCGCTGGATCGCGCGCCAGCGCGGCTTCGAGCTCGACGATGGCTTCCTCCATCGACGGCGCGTCCTCCGCGGTGGAAGCCGCGATCGCGGTGGAAGGATCGAGCGCAGCGGGGGTGCCGACGATCCGGTACAGCGCGAACGCAAGCACCGGCACCACCACCACGATCGCGCCGAACAGGCGTGGCGATGCCTTGCGCAGCGGCAGGGCCACCAGCGCGGCCACCACGAGCGCTGCGACCACCAGCACGACATGCAGCAGCGTGCCGCTCACCATTCCTGCTCCTCCTCCGGCGGGATCGGCTGGCGCCCGCGCGCACGCACGATGCGCACGATCACCACGCCGCCTACCAGCAGCAGCAGGCCCGGCGCCAGCCACAGCGCCCAGGTATGTCCACCGAAGCGCGGGCGATAGAGCACGAACTCGCCGTAGCGCGCGACCAGGAACTCGCGGATCTCGTCGTCGCTGCGTCCCTCGCGCATCAGGTCGAACACCTCGCGGCGCAGGTCGTGCGCGATCTGCGCGTTGGAATCGGCCAGCGACTGGTTCTGGCACATCACGCAGCGCAGTTCCGCGACCAGGCCGTGGAAGCGGCGTTCCTCGGCCACGTCGCGGAACTCCAGCGGAGTCGCATCGCGCACCGCCTGCGCCTGCGCCGCGCCGGCGAAGCCCGCGAGCAACAGCAGACACACCAGCGCAGGGCGGATCCGCGCCCGCCACCCGTTCGCCACGGCCACGCCCGCGATCGCGGCCACGCGACTCACTCCGGCACCCCGATCGCATCCAGCGCCGGCAACAGGCTGGCCGAGACCGTCGCATCGTCCACCGGCCCCACGTGCTTCCAGCGCACGATGCCCTGCGCATCGACCAGGAACGTCTCCGGCGCGCCGTAGATCCCCCAGTCGATCGCCTTGCGCCCGTCGTAGTCCACCAGCACCAGCCAGTACGGGTTGCCGAACTGCTCAAGCCAGCGCAGCGCGTCGGCGTGTTCGTCTTTCCAGTTGTAGCCGATCACGCGCACGCGCCGGGTCTCGGCGATGCGGGTGATCACCGGGTGCTCGACACGGCAGCCCGGGCACCAGCTGCCCCAGACATTGAGCAGGTACGGCTGGCCGCGCAGTTCGGTCGAAGACACCAGGCGCCCCGGCTCGTGCAGCACCGGCAACGAGAACTCCGGCGCCGGCTTGCCGATCAGCGGCGAGGGCAGGGCCTCCCGGTCGGCGCGGCCGGACACCAGCACGCCGTACAGCAGCAGCCCGACCAGGCCGAGGAACACGACCCCGATGACGATCGCAGTGAGATTGCGCGAAGTTGCCATCAGCCTGCGCCTCGCGGGGTCGTGTCACCGTCGTCATCGCCCGGCAGCGGTTCTGCCGGCTCGTCGCGCGCTCCGTGGCGGGCACTGTCGCGGCCCTTGCCCGACACGCGCCGGAAACGCCGGTCGGCGGCCGTGACGAATCCGCCCAGCGCCATCAGGAACGCGCCGGCCCAGACCCAACGCACGAACGGCTTGACCTGCATGCGCACCGCCCAGGCGCCGTCGCCGAGCGGCTCGCCGAGCGCGACGAACACGTCGGCGAACAGGCCGGCGTGGATGCCGGCATCGGTCATCACCTGGCCGCCGCTGGCGTAGGCGCGCTTTTCCGGATGCAGCAGCACCAGCGGCGCATCGTTGCGGAAGGCCTGCACCAGGCCGCGGTCGGCCACGTAGTTCGGGCCCTGCACGCGCTCGACGCCGTCGAACCGGAATGCGTAGCGGCCGATCGCGGCGGTCTGTCCCGGCTTCATCGCGATCTCCCGCTGCATGCCCTGCGCTTCCACCAGCAGCGCGCCGATCAGGAACACGGCGATGCCGCCGTGGGCCAGGGTCATGCCCAGCATCTCGGGGGTGAACGCGCGGCCGCTGGCGCGCAGGCGGCTCCAGACGAAGCGCAATGTGCCCAGCGCGATCCACGCCGCGGCGAACACGCCGGCCGCCGTCTTGAGAGCACCCTGCGGCGCCAGGAACCAGGCCACGCCGCCCAGCACCACTGCCAGCGCCAGCCACGGCAACAGCATCGCGACCGGTCTCGACGCCTGCTCCTGCTGCCAGCGCGTCAGCGGCCCGAACGGCACCAGCAGCACCAGCGGCGCCATCAGCAGCACGAACAGGGTGCCGAAGTAGGGCGGCCCGACCGAGACCTTGCCCAGGTCCAGCGCATCGGCCAGCAGCGGGTACAGCGTGCCCAGCAGCACCATCGCGCAGGCCGCGGCCAGCAGCAGGTTGTTGAGCAGCAGCAGGGTCTCGCGCGAGGCCGGCGCGAACGGGCGTCCTTCCGGCAGCCGCGGCGCGCGCAGCACGTACAGGGTCAGCGCGCCGCCGATCACCGCGGCGAGGAAGGCGAGGATGAACAGGCCGCGCGAAGGATCGGCGGCGAACGAATGCACGCTGGTCAACACGCCCGAGCGCACCAGGAACGCGCCGAGCAGCGACAGCGAGAACGTCGCGATCGCCAGCAACAGGGTCCAGCCGGCGAAGCTGCCGCGCTTCTCGGTCACCGCCTGCGAATGGATCAGCGCGGCGCCCGCCAGCCATGGCATGAAGCTGGCGTTCTCCACCGGATCCCAGAACCACCAGCCGCCCCAGCCCAGTTCGTAATACGCCCACCACGAACCCAGCGCGATGCCGATGGTCAGGAAGCCCCAGGCGACGTTGGTCCACGGCCGCGTCCAGCGCAGCCAGCGCGCGTCGACGTTGCCGTCGAGCAGGGCCGCGATCGCGAACGCGAACGGCACCACGAAGCCGATGTAGCCCACGTACAGCATCGGCGGGTGGATGATCATCCCCGGGTCCTGCAGCAGGGGATTGAGGTCGTGCCCTTCCGGCGCTGCCGGCAGCAGCCGTTCGAACGGATTGGAGGTGAAGATCATGAACGACAGGAAGCCGATGGCCACCAGCCCGATCACCCCGAGCACGCGCGCGACCACCACCTCCGGCAACTGCCGCGACCACAGCGCCACCGCCGCGTTCCACACGCCAAGCATCAGCACCCAAAGCAGCAGCGAGCCCTCGTGCGACCCCCACACCGCGGTGTAGCGGTACACCATCGGTAGCAGCGAGTTGGAGTTGTCGGCGACGTACTTCACCGAGAAGTCCTGCTGCACGAACGCGGCGGTCAGCGCGACGTAGGCGAACAGCAGCAGCGCCAGTTGCGCGTAGGCGGACGGACGCGCCACCGCCATCCACGCCGGGCGGCCACCGGCGGCGCCGGCCAGCGGCAGCACCGACTGCAGCAGCGCCGCGAGCAGCGCCAGCAGCAGCGCGACCTGGCCGAGCTCGGGCAGCACTAGCGCTGCGCCCCGGCGGTCGTCCTGAACGCCCCGGCTGTCGGTTCGAACGCCCAGCCTGTCGTTTCGAACGCGACGTCTACCCTTTCCAATGCGACGTCTGCCATTTCGAACGCAACGTCTGACATTTGGAACGCGGCGTCTGACATTTGGAAAGTGGCGTCTGACATCTCGAATGCGACGTCTGTCATTTCGAACGCAGTGAGAAATCCTGCCCCGGAAGTAGCAGATCTCTCACTGCGTTCGAGATGACAGGCGCTACCGGGATGACGGGCGCTATGCATCGGTACCGGGAACAGCGCCCGCGAAGACGTAGGGGAAGAAGTTCGGAGCGACGTCCGGAGCGAGGTCCGGAACGACGTCCGGGACAGCGCCGGTGACGACGGGTCGACTTCGCAGCGCGCCATCAGTTTCCCGCCTCGACCTTCGGCCCGGTCTCGACGTCGTGCTTGCTGTGGGCCAGGCCCATCTTGTCGGCGACTTCCTTCGGCACGTAGGTTTCGTCGTGCTTGGCCAGCACGTCCTCGGCGACGAAGCGGCCGTCACGCATGCGTCCGGTGGCGACCACCGCCTGGCCCTCGCGGAACAGGTCGGGAAGGATCTTGTCGTATTCCACCTCGAGCTGCGCATCGCCATCGGTGACGCGGAAGTGCGAGACCAGCGAGCCCTGCTCGCGGCGGAACGAATCCTTCTCGACCATGCCGCCGAGCCGGAAGCGCGCCTCGCCCGAACTCACCGCCGCGCCCGCGGCGCCGGACAGGATCTCGTTCGGGGTATAGAGGTAGGCGATGTTGCGCTGGAGCGCGAACGCGACCAGAGTCGCGGCCAGGCCGGCGGCGGCCAGCAGGGCGAGCACGAACCACAGGCGGCGACGTCGGGTGGGGTTCATCGCTTCAACTCCGGGGTGGCTGTGGCGTCGGCGCGAGCGGCGCCACGGCGCGCCAGCAGCCGCACGCTCCGCAGCACCTGCGCGATGCGGATGCGTGGCGCCACGAAGTCCCACAGCAGCACCACCGCGAACACCGCGTAGGCGGCGATGACGTAACTGGCGTAGCTCATGGCATGGCCCCGGCGAGCCTGCGCACCCAATCCTTGCCGGCTTCGCGCTGCAGGTTGTCGGCACGCGCCCGTGCCAGCAGCGAGCCGATCGCCCAGAACTTGGTGCCTACCACCATCCACAGCAGCGGCGGCAGCATGCTGGCATCCATCGACGATTCGCCGAAGACGCGGATCGTCTGGCCCTGGTGCAGCGAGTTCCACCACACCACCGAGTAGCGGATCACCGGCAGCATCACCACGCCCACGATCGCCAGCAGCGAGGCGGCGCGCGCCGCGGCGCGGCGGTCCTCGATCGCCGCGTACAGGCCGATCACGCCGAAGTACAGGAACAGCAGCACCAGTTGCGAGGTCAGGCGCGGATCCCAGTCCCACCAGGTGCCCCACATCGGCTTGCCCCAGATGCTGCCGGTGGCCAGGGTGACGACGGTGAAGGCGGCGCCGATCGGCGCGCAGGCCATCGCCAGGATCTCGCACAGCTTGATCCGCCACACCAGCGCGATCGCGCCGTAGAACGCCATCAGCGCGAACATCGCCATGCTCATCCAGGCGCTGGGCACGTGGATGTAGAGGATCCGGAAGCTGTCGCCCTGCTGGTAGTCGGCCGGGACCACGAACAGCGCGCCGTACAGCCCCACGCCCATCGCCAGCAGCCCGGCCGCGAACGCCCACGGCGCCCAGCGCGCGGCGAAGCGGTCGAAATACGGCGGAGACCCGAGCTGGTGGAACCAGCGCGCCACCGGGTTCATGTTGGACATCGGGCTGTCTGCTCGCTGGGAGGGGCCGCGGGAGCGGCTGGAGACCGGGGGCTGGCCGCCGGCCTCCATGGCTAAGTGTCTATTTTTTCAGACTCGACCGGTGCGGCCAAGCCTTGCGGGTGGACAGGATGCCCCAGGGAGCGCCTCAGGGTACGGAAAGGCGTGATTTGCAGCGCGGCTGGACCGCTGGCGGCGGGTCCCGGTCCCGACACTCGCCTCCAGGTGATGACGGGGCTGAACGGACGGGCGGATCGCGATGAGCGCCGAGCGGCGTGGCAGGCGGATCTTGCTGTGTCACCAGGCAGCCCGGTGGCTGGCGGATCGCGGCGACTCCCCGGCAACACGTGTGCAGGCGGTTGGCGGTGAAGCCCAGCCCAAGGTGTGGGCAGCGGATCGCTGCGAATCGCCAGCCGGGCGTGTGGGAGGTGGTCGTTTCGATGACCGGGACCCGGGGGACGTGGCCTGTCGTCGTGGCGCGCGACGACCGTGGTGATCGCAGCACGGGGAACTTCGCGGGGTCCCGGATGCGCTTCGCTTATCCGGGCTACACCTCGCGTCGCGCCCGTGCCGGTCCGTAGCCCGGATAAGCGCAGCACATCCGGGTTCGTCCTTGCCACGCGTCCTACTGCGACGCGATCCGGATCGCCGCGGCCGCCGCCACCGGCGCCAGCACCAGCGCCAGCAGCAGGCCCGCACCGAGCAGCAGCAGGCCGCCGGAAGGATCGTGCCCCTGCGCCGCGGCGGCGACGCTGCCGGCGCCGAACACCAGCACAGGCACGTACAGCGGCAAGGCCAGCAGCGCCAGTAGCACGCCGGCGCGGCGCATGCCCACGGTGAGTGCGGAAACCACCGCGCCGATCAGGCTCAGCAACGGCGTGCCCAGCGCCAGCGCCGCCAGCAGCACCGGCCACAGCGACCGCGGCAGGTACAGCAGCTCGGCCAGCAGCGGCACCGCCAGCAACAGCGGCACCGCGGTGGTCAGCCAGTGCATCAGCGTACGCACCAGCACCAACCAGGCCAGCGGCACCGGCGCCAGCCGCCACTGTTCCAGCGAACCGTCCTCGGCGTCGCCGCGGAACAGCGTGTCCAGCGCCAGCAGCCCGGACAGCAGCACCGCCACCCACAGCACGCCCGGCGCCGCACGCGACAGCAGCTCGCGTTCGCTGCCCATCGCCAGCGCGAACAGCACCACCACCAGCATCGCGAACAGCGCCGGCTGGAACGCATCGCCGCGGCGACGCCAGAGCAGACGCAGGTCGCGCGCCACCAGGGCGCGCGCGGAGGACCACAGGGTCGGAGTGGCGACCGACCGCGTCATGCGCCGGGCGCCTCGTGTCCGGCCGGCCCGAGATGCAGCAGCCGCGTGCGCACCGGCGGCGCGGCATAGGCGCCGTGGGTGGTGACCAGCGCGCCGCCGCCGTCGTCCAGGTGCGCGCGGACCATGCGATTGACCAGTTCGATCCCGGGCAGGTCGAGGTTGGCATAGGGCTCGTCGAGCAGCCACAGCGGCGCCGGCGACAGCCACAGCCGCGCCAGCGAGAGCCGCTTGCGCTGCCCGGCCGAGAGGCTGCGCGCCGGCGCATCCTCGAACCCGGCCAGGCCGACGATGGCCAGCGCCTGCTCGATCCCGATCGACGCGCGCCGGCCCAGCAGCCCGCACAGCCAGTCGAGGTTCTCGATCGCGCTGAGGTCGGCCTTCAGGCCCGGGAGGTGGCCGAGGTAGCCGATGTGGCCGGCGCGCGCGGCAGGGCCCGCCGCCACGCCGGACAGCAGCACCTGCCCGCGCTCGCCATCGAGCAGACCGGCCAGCACCCGCAGCAGGGTGGTCTTGCCGGCACCGTTGTCGCCCTGGATCAGCAGGGCTTCGCCCGCCTCGACGCTGAAATCGAGAGGGCCGAACACCGGCAGGTCGTTGCGGGCGAAGCCAAGGCCGCGCACGGCGATCAGCGGCGCGGTGGCAGGGAGGATGTCGGGCATCACGGGCGCTTCGGCCGGAAGTCGGCCATCGCCGTCATTCTAGCCAGTCGACGTCGGTGTCGCCGGCCTCGTCCGTGGGGCGGGGGGCATCCATGCGCAGCCTCACCGCATCGCCCGGCCGCCACCACAGCGTGCCGAGCTGCCCGAACCGGCGCGAGAGCGCATCGAACGCCTCGGGCTCCATGCCCATCACCAGCCAACTGGGCTCGCGCCAGGTGCGGTTGCGCGCGGAGGCGAACGCCGGGCGAAACGGATGACCACCGGCGAGCAGGGCCTCGTGCAGGGCGTCGTCGGCGCGCCGGTTCTCCTGGCTGCTGCGCTCGACCGAGAGCGGGTTCCAGGCCGAGAGCAGGCCGAACGAGGTCGCCTCCGGATACGCCAGCTCCAGCCCGGGCGTGGGCAGGCCGATGATGATGTCGTGCCAGCCGCCCTCGTGCTGCCAGCGGTACTCGGCGGCGAGGAAGGCGTGGAGCAGTTCCGAGACGCGCGCCTCGCCGAGCGGGGGAAGGGGGGTCGCCATCGGGCCCGGTCAGTAGGGAGCGGGCCGGGCGTCTGCCGGAGGGCAGGGGAAAGCCATGCGTATCCCCTCGTGCGTGAACAGCCGATAGGTTTAACCGATCCGGCCCGGATCGTAAACTGCGCGGTTCCGCCAGCGCAGTGCCGAGCCGACGATGATCCAGACCAAGCTGCCGAAGGTCGGCACCACCATCTTCACCGTGATGTCGCAGCTGGCGCAGGAGCACGGCGCGGTCAACCTCGGGCAGGGCTTCCCGGACTTCCCGGTGCCGCAACGACTGGTCGAGGAACTGGACGCGGCGATGCGCGCCGGCCACAACCAGTACGCACCGATGACCGGCGTGCCGGCGCTGCGGCAGGCGATCGCCGCCAAGACCGCACGCGTCTACGGCCATCGGCCCGATGCCGACACCGAGGTCACCGTCACCAGCGGCGCCACCGAGGCGATCTTCAACGCGATCCACGCCCTGGTGCGCGCGGGCGACGAAGTGATCGTGCTCGACCCCTGCTACGACTGCTACGAACCGGCGATCGAGCTGGCCGGCGCGCGCGCGGTGCACGTGCCGCTCGATCCCGCCAGCTTCGCCCCCGACTGGCAGCGCGTGCGCGAGGCGATCACGCCGCGCACGCGCCTGCTGATGGTCAACAGCCCGCACAACCCGTCGGGGGCCATGCTTTCGGCTGCGGACATGGGCGAGATCGCCTCGATCGTCGAGCAGACCGGGATCTTCCTGCTGTCGGACGAGGTCTACGAGCACATCGTGTTCGATGGCGTGCGGCACGAATCCGTGCTGCGCTATCCGGAACTGCGCGAGCGCGCGTTCGTGGTGTCGAGCTTCGGCAAGACCTACCACTGCACCGGCTGGAAGATCGGCTACTGCATCGCGCCGCCGGCGTTGAGCGCCGAGTTCCGCAAGGTGCACCAGTACAACGTGTTCTCGACGTTCACCCCGGGGCAGCATGCCTTCGCCGCCATGCTCGAGGCCGAGCCGGCGCACTACGAGCAACTCGGCGCGTTCTACCAGGCCAAGCGCGACCGCTTCCGCGACCAGTTGTCGGGTACGCGGCTGCGTCCGCTGCCTGTCCCCGGCGGCTATTTCCAACTGGTCGACTACTCGGCGGTGAGCGACCTCGACGACGCCGCGTTCTGCCGCTGGCTCACCGTCGAAAAGGGCGTCGCGGCGATCCCGCTGTCGCCGTTCTACGAGAGCCCGCCGCAAGGCCAGCGGCTGGCGCGGCTGTGCTTCGCCAAGCACGAAAGCACGCTGGACGCAGCGATCGAACGCCTGCGCCACCTGTAGGAGCGCCTTCAGGCGCGACCGCGGGCCCGGCACCAGCCGCCTCGCAAGCAGGCGTGGCGCCGGTCGCGCCTGAAGGCGCTCCTACCCACGGCTGCGGGCATGGTCTAGGCTTCCTTGCCATGGACAACCTCCGCATCTCCCTGGTCCAGGGCGCCACGCGCTGGCACGACCCTGCCGGCAACCGCGACTACTACGGCGACCTGATCGCCCCGCTGCGCGGCATCACCGACGTGGTGCTGCTGCCGGAAACCTTCACCAGCGGCTTCTCCAACGATGCGATCGGCGAGGCCGAGACCATGGATGGGCCCAGCGTCGCATGGATGCGGGAACAGGCCGCGCGTCTCGGGGCGGCGTTGTGCGGCAGCGTCCAGCTGCGCGTCGACGGTTCGGTGTTCAACCGCCTGCTGTGGATCACGCCCGACGGCGACCTGCGGCACTACGACAAGCGCCATCTGTTCCGCTACGCGCGCGAGCACGAGCGCTACACCGCCGGCCGCGAGCGCCTGACGGTGGAATGGAAGGGTTGGCGCATCTGCCCCCTGGTCTGCTACGACCTGCGCTTCCCGGTGTACTCGCGCAACCGTTACGACGTCGAGCGTCCGCGGGCGCTCGACTACGACCTGCTGCTCTACATCGCCAACTGGCCGGCCGCGCGCGCCCACGCCTGGAAGACCCTGCTGCGCGCGCGCGCGATCGAGAACCTGTGCTATGTCGCCGGGCTCAACCGGGTCGGCAGCGACGGCAACGGCCTGCAGTACGACGGCGACAGCGCGGTGGTCGACTTCCTCGGCCATGCCGCCAGCGAGTGCACCGACGAGGAAGTGGTGGTCACCACCACGCTGCTCGCCGACAAACTCGCCGCGCACCGCGAACGTTTTCCCGCGATGCTGGACGCCGACGCCTTCGAACTGCGCTGAGTGCCGCGGCGTCGGCCGTCGCAGGCGAAGGCACGCGTCGGGCTGCCGGCTCCATCGAGCGCTGCGCCATGTCCTGCGACGGTCCTTGTTCGAGGTCGAGGCGCGAACCGTAGGCGCACCGCGCAGCGCGACCGGCGCCGCAGGCCACAGCGACCACGTCACGGCGCCCGGCCGGCAGGACCTCCGCCGGCGCCACGGGCATGGAAATAGATCCGCTCCGCGGCCCAGCGCAGCGGCGGCGTGCCGATCAGCGCATCGAACGGCCAGTCGCACTGCAGCCGATCGAAGGCCTCGCGCAGCAGGCGCTTGCCGCGGAAGCGCGGCGCGGCGCGTTCGGCGGCGATGGCGGGGTCGGGGCCTCCGCTGCGCAGGTGCAGCGCGATCGCGGTACCCACCGCCTCGCCGTGCCGCCACGCCGAGTGGATGCCGCCGGCGGTCACCGGGGAGACGATCCCTGCGGCATCGCCGGTGAGGATCACGCCCGGCGCGGCCAGCGGCCGGACCGGGCCGCCGCAGGGAATCAGTCCCGCGCGGGTCGCGCTGGGCGACACCGCGGGATCCAGTCCCAGGCGCTCGCCGACCCGCCTGCGCAATCGCTCGATGTCGGGCACGCCGGCGCGGTTCTGGCGATGCCGGAACGCCAGTCCGAGCTGCATGCCACGCGGATTCTGCGCCGCCCAGCCGATGTAGCCCGGCGCCAGGCCACGATCGATGAAACAGTGCAGCCGCTCGGGCTCGCACAGCGCGGCGCCTTCGAACTCGTGTTCGACGCCGTACAGGAACTCGCGCACGCGTCCGAGCCCGGCGCGCATCGCGACCCGCGATTTCGCCCCGTCCGCCCCCACCAGCCAGCGACAACTGCCGAGACCGTCGACCTGCCAGCCGCCGGTGGTGCGGCGCGCATCGGTGAACGACTGCATCAGCCGCAGCTCCACGCCGCTGCGTTCGAGCTCCGACGCCAGCCAGCGCATCACGCCGGGGGTATCGGTGGCGAGGAAGTAGTAGTCGTGCCTGTTCAGGCCCATGCTGCGCAGGTTGGGCGCGTACAGGCGCACGCCGTCGATCCGGCGCACCAGCGCGGCAGGCAGGCCCGCGAGCGCCGTACCCTCGGCGGCCTCGCGCACGATGATGCCGGTGGTATGCAGGCGGATGCCTGGATCGCGCTTGCGCTCGAGCACGCACACGCGCAGTCCGCCGCGTCGCGCCGCCAGCGCGCAGGCCGCGCCCGCGAAACTCGCGCCGACCACCACCAGGTCCCATCGTGTTCGTGCTGGATCCGCCACCGTGCCGCCTTGCGTCTGCCGGGATGCTGGCAGCGTGCGCCGCCCGCATGTTCCGGCGATGGGCGGTCGATGAAGCGGGAGTGAAGTGTCCGGCGTCGCATGAACGGCGGGCGGAACGCGCCGTCGTCGCCTGGGCGAGCGGGGCACGGCGCGAGCCCGTATTCGTCACGCGGGTCGGCGCTCGTTGTCGGACGCCTCGTGCGCGGTCGGCGCGACGACGACGCGCTGCCGCCGGACGTCCTCAGTCCAGCTTCGGCGGAGGCAGGATCTGGTTCACCGACTGGCAGAGCACGACGAGCCTGCCGGCGTCGTTGCGCGCCTCGGCGTGGATGTGCAGGGTGTTGCGGGTGCGCTCGACCAGCCAGGCGGCGCAGGTGATGGACGTGTCGTCCGGGGTCACCGGGCGCAGGTACTGGGTGTTCAGGCTGGCGGTCGCGCTCGGCGGCGCGATCAGGAACGAGAACGGGCCGATGGTGTTGTCCAGCGCGGCGACGATGAACCCGCCCTGCATGTTCCCCAGCGGATTGCGGTAGCGCGGCAGCACCGGGAAGCGCATGCACAGGCGCCGGCCTTCCTCGTACCCGACGCACTCGCCCTGCATCTCGAGCAGGCAGGGTGGCGGCACCAGCCCGCGCAACGCCGGCGGCAGCCGGTCGCGGATCAGGGCGGACAGATCGGGCGGACCGGCGGACATCGGCCGAGCTTGCGAAAGCGACCGGCGCCCGTCAATGGCCTCGCACGGCTGCAGTGACGCCGGCGGGCATTCGGACTATCCCTACAGGATGGCGCCGCCGGGCCCGATCGCGCCCGGTCCGGGCTGCCGCGACACTGGGCGCCCGGTTTTCCGACCCGACGAGTGAGGCCATGGAAGGTCCGCGAGCAGGACGTATCGCCCGTCCCCCGTTCGGCGCCGGCACGGCGCTCGCGTTCGTGCTGGGCGTGCTGGCCGGTTCGCGGCTGCCGGCCCTGCCACCGGTCGCGTTCCTGGTCGTCGTGCTGGGACTGGGTGCATGCGCCTGGTGGCGGTTCGAGGACTGGCGGCGGCCGGGTGGCGCACTGCTGGCGGGGTTCGCGCTGTTCGGACTGCACGTGGCGTGGGCGCTGTCGCTGCAGTTGCCGCCCGAGCTGGAACGCGGCGATTTCGCGATCGGCGGTCGGGTGGTGCAGTTGCCGGAACACGAGTCGCGGCGCACGCGGTTCCTGCTCCGGGTCGACCGCGACCATGCGACGCCGCCCGCCCTGCGCGGACGCCTGCTGCGGCTGTCCTGGTACGACGACCGGGCATCGGCGGACTCGCGACGCTACACGATCGAGGCCGGCAGCCGCTGGCGGTTCACCGCGCGGCTGCGCGCGCCACGCGGACTGCGCAACCCGGGCTGGTACGACAGCGAGAAACACATGCTGGCCGGGCGGATCGCCGCGACCGGCTACGTGCGCGACGCCGAGCCCATCGAACGGCTGCACGGCGGTGCCGGCATCGACGGCTGGCGCGAGCGCATCGCCGGGCGGATCGATACGGCGGTGGGGCGACCCGCTTCTCGCTTCGTGCGCGCGCTCGCGCTGGGCGACACGCGCGCGCTCGACGACGTCGACTGGGAAACCCTGCGCGCGACCGGACTCACCCATCTGGTGGCCATCTCCGGCTTCCACGTCGGCCTGGTCGCCGGCTTCGCCGCGCTCGCCGTCGCCGGGCTGTGGTGGCTCGTGCCGGCGCTGGGCCGGCGGGTGCCGCGTCCGCAGGCCGCCGCGGCCGGCGCGCTGCTGGGCGCGGTCGGCTATGCCGCCGTGGCGGGCTTCGCGCTGCCGACCGTGCGCACGGTGCTGATGGTGGCGGTGGTGGTGCTGGCGCGGCTGTGGCGCCGCCCGATGGGCGTGGCCGATTCGCTGGCGCTGGCTGCGATCGCGCTGCTGCTGGTCGATCCGCTGTCGGTGCTGGCGGCGGGATTCTGGCTCAGCTTCGCCGGCGTGGCCTGGCTGGTGTGGTGCCTGCCGCGGGTCGGTGCGCAGCCGGTGGTCCGCGGGTTCCTGGCGGCGCAGTGGGTGGCCACGCTCGGGCTGCTGCCGCTGACCGCGGTCCTGTTCGGGCAGGCCTCGCTGGCGGGTCCGCTGGCGAACCTGGTGGCGATTCCGTGGTGGAGCCTGGTGGTGGTGCCGCTGGCGCTGATCGGCACCGGCCTCGAAGCGCTGCATGCAGGCTGGGGCGGGCCGGCCTGGCGGCTGGCCGCGCGTTGCTTCGAACTGTCGTGGCTGCTGTTCGAATGGCTGGCGGCCGGTCGCGCCGCGTTGTGGTGGCTGCCCGAGTCGCGCTGGTTCGCGCTGCCGCTGGCGCTGCTGGGCGCGTTCTGGCTGCTGCTGCCGCGCGGGGTTGCGGGGAAGGCGCTGGCGACGCTGCTGTTGCTGCCGTTGCTGTGGCCGGATCGGAACCTGCCGCGGCACGGCGAGGTCGACCTGGTGATGCTGGACGTGGGCCAGGGCGGCGCGCTGCTGGTGCGCACCGCGCGCCACGCCTTCCTCTACGATGCGGGCCCCGCGGTACCGGAAGGCTTCGACGCGGGGGAACGTGTGGTCGTGCCGGCACTGCATGCGCTCGGGGTCCGCCGGCTCGATGCCACGATCGTCAGCCACGGCGACGCCGACCATGCAGGCGGCTTCGCCTCGCTGCGCCGCCGCTTCGACACCGGGCCGGTGTTCGCGGCACGCGACGCCGGGATCGGGGAGACGGCCCCCTGCCTGGCGGGTTCGCGCTGGGAGGCCGACGGCGTGGCGTTCCGGTTCCTGCACCCGGACCTGCACTTCCCGTCGATGGGCAACGAGTCGAGCTGCGTGCTGCGGATCGAGTCGGCGCACGGCAGCGCGCTGCTGGCCGGGGACATCGGCGAGGTGGTCGAGCGCATGCTGGTGCACGACCACACCGGCAGGCTGCGCAGCGACGTGGTGCTGGTGGCGCACCACGGCAGCGGCGGCTCCTCGGATCCGGCGTTCGTTGCCGCGACCGGCGCGCGGGTCGCGCTGGTGTCGGCCGGGCACGGCAACCGCTTCGGACACCCGCAGCCCGCGGTCATGCAGCGCTGGACAGGACGCGGCGCCGTGGATGCGTCGACCGCGCGCGACGGCGCCGTGGTGGTGCGCCTGCGCCGCGACGGCCTGCGCCTGGAACCGCGACGGCGCGCGCAGCCCCGATTATGGGACGCGGCGCGGCTGCGTGAAACCGTGCGCTGAAGCGCCGGGCACGGCCCGGGCGCTGGGCTATCCTATCGCCCAGTCAGTGTGGGCCTTCGGCCTGGAGGGGAGTGCGTGTTCGAACTGGTGAAGGCCGGCGGCTGGCCGATGATCCCGCTGCTGCTGCTGTCGGCGATCGGGCTGGCGATCATCGTCGAGCGCTTCTGGGCGCTGCGCCGCAAGGCCGTGCTGCCGCCGGGCCTGGGGCAGGAAGTGCGCGCCTGGGCCGCGCGCGGCAAGCTCGACCCGATGCACATCGACTCGCTGCGCAGGAATTCGCCATTGGGCGCGCTGCTGGCGGCCGCACTCGACGTGCGCCATCGCCCGCGCGAGGAGATCCGCGAACGGGTGGAGGATGTCGGCCGCCATGTCGCCCACCGCATGGAACGCTTCCTCAACGCGCTCGGCACGATCGCCGGGGCCGGACCGCTGCTGGGCCTGTTCGGGACCGTGGTCGGCATGATCCAGATGTTCCTCGGGGTGATGGACCATGGCGTGGGCGACGTCAACCAGCTCGCCGGCGGCATCGGCAAGGCGCTGGTCTGCGCCGCGGCCGGCATGATCGTGGCGGTACCGGCGCTGATCTTCCACCGCCATTTCCGTGCCCGCGTCGACGGCTACATCGTCGACATGGAGCACGAGGCGATCCAGCTGATGGACGTGATCGACCCGCGCGCGCGCCGCGCGGCCGCCGCGGTGGCCGCGTTCCCGTCCGATCCGCAGCCCGCGCAGGGTTGAGCGCATGCGAATCCGCGACCGCCGCGCCGAGGACGTGCCCGAGATCAACCTGGTGCCGCTGATCGACGTGATCCTGGTGCTGATCATCTTCTTCGTGATCACCACCACCTTCGACGCGCGCTCGGTGCTCAAGCTCGAACTGCCGCGCGCCGCCGGCCAGCCCAACGACGCCCAGTCGAACTCGCTGAGCCTGCTGATCAACGCCGACGGCCGCTACTTCGTCGACGATCGCGAGGCGCTGCGCACCGACGTCGAATCACTCAAGCGCACGATCGTCGAGGTCGTCGGCGACGACCGCGAACGCACCGTGCTGCTGCGCGCGGACGCACGCACGCCCTGGCAGGCGGTGGTGACCGCGTACGAGGCGCTGGGCCAGCTCGGCTTCACCCGCATCGCCAACGCGACCGCGCCCGAAGCGCCCGCCCCGGCGGCGCAGTGAGCCGCCGATGAGCGAGGCCACCGCGAACGACGCGGAACTGCAGGGCGCCTGGCCGGTCTACCGGCGCCTGCTCGGACACGCCTGGGTCTACTGGCCGTTCCTGCTGGTGGCGATGGTGGCGATGGTGATCGAGGCGATCGCGGGCGCGGCCTTCGTGTGGCTGATGGAGCCGCTGACCAACGACGGCTTCGTCGATCCCAAGCCGGACATGGCGGTGGTGCTTCCGTTGGCGATCATCGGCCTGTTCGTTTTGCGCGGCCTGGCCACGTTCGCCACCGACTACGGCATGGCGCGGGTCGGCCGCAGCGTGGTGCGCGACCTTCGCGAACTGGTGCTCGCCAAGTACCTGCGCCTGCCGAGCGTGCGCTTCGACACCGAGGCGGTACCGGCGATGGTGAGCCGGCTCAACTTCGACACCGAACAGGTGACCCAGGCGAGCTCCGATGCGCTCAAGGCGATCCTCACCGATGGCCTGACCATCGCCTTCCTGCTGGGCCTGATGCTGTACACCAGCGTCAAGGTGACGCTGGCGATGATCCTGATCGCGCCGCTGATCGGGGTGCTGGTGTGGTACGTGGGCGGCCGCTACCGTCGCATCAGCCGCGGCATCCAGGACGGCATGGGCGCGCTCGCCGCCAGCGCCGAGCAATCGCTGGCGGCGCAGCAGGACGTGAAGGTGCACGGCGCGCAGGAATTCGAACGCATGCGCTATTCGGATTTCGCCAACCGCATCCTGCGGCTGAACATGAAGGTCGAGACCACCCGCGCGATGTCCTCTGCGCTGGTGCAGATCCTGGCCGCGCTGGCGCTGGCGGCGATCGTCTGGGTATCGGTGCACGAGGCGCTCGAGGGGCGGCTCAACCCGGGGCAGTTCGTGCAACTGATGACGGCGATGATGGGCATCATCCCCTCGCTGCGCCGGATCACCAATGTGCAGAGCGTGATCGGCCGTGGCGTGGCGGCGGCCGAGCGCCTGTTCATGGTGCTCGATTCGGAAGAGGAAAAGGACAGCGGCCGCATCGCGCTCGGGCGCGCGCGTGGCGAACTGGTGTTCGACCGGGTGTCGCTGCGCTACGCGCGCGACGACGACACCCGCCACGCGCTCGAGGACATCAGCTTCAGCGCCTCGCCCGGCACGGTGACCGCGATCGTCGGCCGCTCGGGCAGCGGCAAGACCAGCCTGGTGCGGCTGGTGCCGCGCTTCTACGAGCCCAGCGCGGGCAAGATCACACTCGACGGCGTGCCGCTCGACGACTACCGCCTGGCCGACCTGCGCCGGCAGATCGCACTGGTGGGGCAACGGGTGATGCTGTTCGACGACAGCGTCGCGGCCAACATCGCCTACGCCTCGGAGGCCGATCCGGTCGCGCTGCGCGCCGCCGCCGAGGCCGCGAACGCCTGGGAGTTCATCGAGCGCCTGCCGCGCGGCATGGACACGCCGATCGGCGAGAACGGTTCGATGCTCTCCGGCGGCCAGCGCCAGCGCCTGGCGATCGCGCGCGCGATCCTGCGCGACGCGCCGATCCTGATCCTGGACGAGGCCACCGCCGCGCTCGACACCGAGTCCGAACGCCTGGTGCAGGAAGCGCTGAACCGGCTGATGCCCGACCGCACCACCCTGGTCATCGCCCACCGCCTCTCGACCATCGAGCATGCCGACCAGGTGCTGGTGCTCGACCAGGGCCGGCTGGTGGAGCAGGGCACCCATACGCAGTTGCTGGCGCAAGGCGGCCTGTACGCGCACCTGCACCGGATGCAGTTCCGCGAGGGCGGCGAGGCATGAGTCGCCCGGGCCATGCGCCGCGCTATTGGTACGGCGACGCGCCGGCGCCGCTGTTCGCGCGCGGACTATCCGGACTCTACGGCGCGCTCACCGGCGTCCGCCGCGACCTCTATCTCAGGGGACTGCTGCGACGCCAGCGCATCGATCGTCCGGTCGTGGTGGTCGGCAACCTGGTGGCCGGCGGCAGCGGCAAGACCCCGCTCACGATCGCGCTGGTCCAGCGCCTGCAGGCCGCCGGCTGGACGCCGGGCGTCGCCAGTCGCGGCTACGGACGCGCCGATCCGAAGACGCCGCGCTGGGTGGAAGCCGGCACCGATCCGGGCCTCGGCGGCGACGAACCGGTTCTCGTCGCGGCGCGCACCGGCGCGCGCGTGCGCGTGGACGGCGACCGCGTCGCCGCGGCGCGGGCGCTGGTCGCCGAAGGTTGCGACGTGGTGGTCTGCGACGACGGCCTGCAGCACTACCGGCTGGCGCGCGATCTGGAGATCGAGGTGATCGACGGCCATCGCCGCTACGGCAACGGCCGCCTGCTGCCGGCCGGACCGCTGCGCGAGCCGCCGGGGCGCGGCGAGGGCTGCGATTTCCGCGTGCTCAACGTCGGCGACGCGACCGATCTCGCCGCCGGCTTCGGCGAGTGGCCGATGTGGTTCGAGCCCGGGGCGGCGAGGCCGATGACCGGCGGCAGGCCGAAGCCGCTGGCGGCGTTCTCCGGCCAGCGCGTGCATGCGGTCGCGGGCATCGGCGATCCCGAGCGCTTCTTCGCGATGCTGCGCTCGCAGGGCATGGCCGTGGTACCGCACGCCTTCCCCGACCATCACCGCTACGACGTCGAGGACCTGCGCTTCGGCAGCGACCTGCCCGTGCTGATGACCGAGAAGGACGCGGTGAAGTGCGCGGCTCTCGCCAACGACCGTTATTTCAGCGTCGGCATCGACGCGCACCTGCCGGAAGCGTTCTGGGTCGCGCTGCTCGACCGGCTGTCGACGCACGCCAGGCGGGTCGTCGCGCCATGAGCGCATCGGATTTCGTCGTCGCCGTGCCGGCGCGCCACGACGCCACGCGTCTGCCCGGCAAGCCGCTGCGGCTGCTCGGCGGCGAGCCGCTGGTGCTGCATGTCGCGCGGCGGGCGCTGGCGGCCGGCGCGCGCGAAGTCTGGGTCGCGGCCGACGACGAACGCATCGCGCGCGCGCTCGAGGGTAGCGGCGTGCACGTAGCGATGACGCGGTCGACCCACCAGTCCGGCACCGACCGCCTGGCCGAGTGCGCCGACATCGCCGGCTGGAGCGACGACACCATCGTCGTCAACCTGCAGGGCGACGAACCCTTCGCCCCGGCCTCGGGCATCCGCCGCGTCGCGGCCCTGCTCGCACAGGGCGGCGCCGGGATGGCGACCCTGGCCGAGCACATCACCCAGCCGCCAGTACTGTTCGACCCGAACACGGTGAAGGTGGTGGTGGCCGACACCGGCCACGCACTGTACTTCAGCCGCGCGCCGATCCCCTGGCACCGCGATGCGTTCTCGCGCGAGGGCGACATCCGGGTGCCGGGCGAATGGCTGCGGCACATCGGCATCTACGCCTACCGCGCGGGCTTCCTGCGCCGTTTCTCGGCGATGCCGCCGGGGCGGCTGGAGCGGATCGAGTCGCTGGAGCAGTTGCGCGTGCTCGAGGCCGGGTTGCCGATCATGGTGGCGCTCGCGCCCGAGCCGTTCCCGCAGGGCGTCGACACCCCGGAAGACCTGGCCCGGGCCGAAGCGCTCCTTGGGGGCCTGCGTGCCTGAACCGATGCGGCTGCTGGTCGTCTGCCTCGGCAACATCTGCCGCTCGCCGCTGGCGGAAGGCGTGCTGCGGCAGCGCATCGAGCAGGCCCGGCTCGGGCACCGCGTGGTCGTCGACTCCGCCGGCACCGGTGGCTGGCACGCCGGCGAGCCACCCGACCGGCGCACGATCGCGAACGCGGCGGCGCATGGCGTCGACATCGCCGCGCTGCGCGCCCGCCAGCTGCGCGCGTCGGACTACCGTGATTTCCACTGGCTGCTGTGCGCGGACCGGGCCAACCTCGAGGACGTGCGCAACCGCGCACCCGGCAACGCCACAGCCCGCAGCGCGCTGCTGCTGGAATGGGCGGGACTGGGGCAGGGCGCCGAGATCCCAGACCCCTATACCGGCGGGCCCGAGGCGTTCGAGCACGTCTGGACGCTGGTGGACCGCGCAGCGCGCGCCATCGTCTCCGACCTGGCCGACCGCAGGCGGGCGATTGACGCATAATCGATCCACATGGACGCGACCATCGCCCCCGAGTTTCCCCCCAGCATCGAGTGGCTGAACCTGCTGGCGCCGCTTCGGATCGGACAGCTGCGCGGCAAGGTCTGCGCGCTGGCGTTCGTCAATGCGGGCTCAGCTTGGTGCCAGCACCGGCTGGCCGAGCTCGCGCGCCTGCGCGCGCGTCACGGCGAACGGGTCAACGTGGTCGCCGTGCACGTGCCCAAGTTCGACAGCGAGCGCGACGGCCGCCGGATCGGCAAGCGCCTGAACCGGCAGCGCTACGACTTCCCGATCGGGCACGATCCGGACTGGACCCTCTGGCAGCACTACGGCATCGAGGCCTGGCCGACCGTGGTGCTGATCGACGGCGAGGGCCGGATCCGCGACCGCATCGTCGGCGACGGCCCGATCCGCGAGCTCGACGCGCGCGTCAGCGCACTGGCCGGCGAACTGGTGCCGACCCTGCCCAACGCCGATCCGATCGAGATGCGCCGCGGGGGCGAACCGCCGCTGCCGCTGCGCTTCCCGACCGGGCTGGTGGTCTCCGGCAACTACCTGTACGTGGCCGACAGCGAGCACCACCGGGTGCTCGAGTGCGACCAGGCCGGACGCGTGCTGCGCCAGTTCGGCAGCGGCGATCCGGGCTTCATCGACGGCCCGATGGAGCTGGCCGCCTTCCACCGCCCGCACGGCATGTGCCTGTGGCGCGACGTGCTGTACGTGGCCGACAGCGGCAGCCATGCCGTGCGCCGCATCGAACTGCGCGGCGGCGACATCGACACCCTGTGCGGCGCCGGTCGCTCGGGCAGGCCGCGGGAAGGGGCGATCGCCGATCCGCGTTCGATCGCGCTCGACCAGCCGCGCGCGGTCGCGCTCAGCGGCAGCTCGCTGTTCATCGCCACCACCGGCGACAACTGCATCTGGAAGTACGACCTGGGCGCTCCCGGCATCGAACTGGTGGCCGGTTCGGGCCGCCTGGCGGTGGCCGACGGCGGCGGCGTCGGTGCTTCGTTCGCCGAACCGGTATCGCTGGCGGCGGTGCAGCAGGTGCTGTACGTGTGCGACGCGGCCGGCTCGGCGATCCGCAGCGTCAACGTGCGCACCGGCGCGGTGTCCACCCTGGTCGGGCAGGACCAGTGGCACTACGGCGACGCCGACGGCGTGCGCACCGACGCGCGCCTGCAGCAGCCGCTGGCGATCGCGCTGGACCCCGATTCGCCGCTGTTGTGGATCGCCGACAGCGGCAACGACGCGTTGCGCTGCCTGCGGCTGGGCGGGGGCGAGGTCAGCACGGTGGCGCTGCCGCAGCGCCTGCACGGATCGGCCGGGCTGGCGGTAGGCGCGGGTACGGTCTGGATCGCCGATACCGACGCCCACGCCGTGCTTCGCTTCGATCCGCGCACCGGCGCCCTGCGCCACGTACCCATCGGCGAATGACCGCGGCAGCAACTGGTCCCGGCGGTTCCGCGACACCCGAGGCCGCGCCCTTCGACGGCAAGGCCTTCGCCCGCGGCCTCAGCACCGCGCCGGGCGTTTACCGCATGATCGCCGCCGACGGCAGCGCGCTCTACGTCGGCAAGGCGGGCGCGCTGAAGAAGCGGGTCGCCAGCTATTTCAGCAATGTGCCCAAGCCAGCGCGCACGATGACCATGCTCGCCCAGGTCGCGCGCATGGAGGTCACGGTCACCCGCACCGAGGGCGAGGCGCTGCTGCTGGAGAACCAGCTGATCAAGTCGCTCAAGCCGCGCTACAACGTGCTGCTGCGCGACGACAAGAGCTATCCCTACGTGTTGGTCACCCAGGAGCCCTGGCCGCGGCTGGCGCTGCACCGCGGGCCGCGCAACGTCCCCGGGCGCTACTTCGGCCCGTACCCGGGCGTGACCGCGGTGCGCGAGACGCTCAACATGATGCACAAGCTGTTCCAGCTGCGCAGCTGCGAGGACAGCGTGTTCCGCAACCGCTCGCGGCCCTGCCTGCAGCACCAGATCGGCCGCTGCACCGCACCCTGCGTGGGACTGGTCCCGGCGCGCGAGTATGCCGACGCCGTGCGCCGCGCCACCCTGTTCCTCGAGGGCCGCAGCGACGATCTGGCGCGCGAGCTGGGCGAGGCGATGGAAGGCGCGAGCGAACGCCTCGACTTCGAGGAAGCCGCGCGCCTGCGCGACCTGCTCACCGGCGTGCGTTCGCTGCAGGCGCGGCAATACGTGGACGGCAGCGCCGCCGAACTCGACGTGCTGGCGGTGGCGATGCAGGGCACCCAGGCCTGCGTGCTGCTGCTGGCGTTCCGCGACGGTCGCAACCTCGGCACCCGCGCGTTCTTCCCGAAGACCAACGGCAGCGACAGTCCGGCCGAAGTGCTGGCCGCGTTCGTGTCGCAGTACTACGCCGAACAGCCGCCGCCGCGGGAGATCGTGCTCGACCGCGGCATCGAGGACATCCCGCTGCTGGAGGAGGCCTTCAGCGCCGCCGCCGGGCGCAAGGTGCAACTGCGCCACAGCGTGCGCGGCGAGCGCGCCGGTTACGTCGACCTCGCGCGCCGCAATGCCGAGCTCTCGCTGGCGACCGAACTCGGCAGCCAGGCCGCGCAGCAGGCGCGGCTCGAATCGCTGCGCACGCTGCTGGGGCTGGACGCGGCGCCCACACGGATCGAGTGCTTCGACATCAGCCACACCATGGGCGAGGCGACCGTCGCGTCCTGCGTGGTGTTCGACGCCGAGGGCGCAGTGCGCAGCCAGTACCGGCGCTACAACATCGCCGGGATCGAGCCGGGCGACGACTACGCCGCCATGCAGCAGGCGCTGCAGCGCCGGTTCCGCCGCGCGGTCGAAGGTGGCGAGGCGAGTCCGCAAGGTCCGGCTCCGGGCGGCGAACGCCCAGCCCCGGCCCGGGAGGCCAGGAACGACGCGGTGCTGCCGGACCTGCTGCTGATCGACGGCGGGGCGGGGCAGGTGGCGCAGGCGCGCGCCGTGCTGGCCGGATACGGGCTCGACGACGGCCGGATCCTGGTCGTGGGCGTGGCCAAGGGCGAGGAGCGCCGCGCGGGGCATGAACGGCTGCTGCTGCCCGACGGTCGCGAATTGCGTCCGGGGATCGACTCGCCCGGCCTGCAGCTGATCCAGCAGGTGCGCGACGAGGCGCACCGGTTCGCGATCACCGGCCACCGCGGCCGCCGGCAGAAGGCGCGCAGCATCAGCCGGCTCGAGGACATCCCCGGGATCGGCCCACGTCGCCGCGCCAGCCTGCTCAAACATTTCGGCGGCCTCGGCGGCCTCAAGGCGGCCGGCGCCGAGGAAATCGCCAAGGTCGAAGGCGTGAGCGAGGCGCTGGCCAGCCGGATCTATGCGACCCTTCACGGATTGCAGGACGCCGCCCCCGCCGGCCCGATTCCCCCGTCGAAATGAAGTTGACCATCCCCACCTGGCTGACGTTGCTGCGGATCCTGCTGATCCCGGTGCTGGTGGCCGTCTTCTACATGCCGTCGCAGTGGACCAATTTCGCGTCCGCGTTCGTGTTCATCCTGGCCGCGGTCACCGACTGGCTGGACGGCTGGATCGCGCGCCGCTACCACCAGTATTCCGCGTTCGGCGCGTTCCTCGACCCGGTCGCGGACAAGCTGATGGTGGCGGTGGCGCTGTTCCTGATCGTGCAGGGCCATCCGACGCCGTGGATGGCGTTCTGGGCGGCGGTGATCGTGGGCCGCGAGATCGCGGTCTCGGCGCTGCGCGAATGGATGGCCGAACTCGGCCAGCGGGCGACGGTCAAGGTCGCGGCGATCGGCAAGATCAAGACCATCGGCCAGATGGTCGCGTTGTCGTGCCTGCTGTACTCGATCAACCCGCGTTTCCCGCTGCAGCCGGGCACCGATATCTGGATGGGCAGGCTGGTGTTCCACATCGGCGACTGGCTGCTGGGCGCCGCCGCATTGCTCACGCTGTGGTCCGGTCTGGCCTACCTGTGGGCGGCCTGGCCGGTACTGCGCGCGGCCGAGCGGTCGGCTGTTGACAGTTCCAAGGCAGGCGGTAAAATGCGCGGCTCCACGCGGGAATAGCTCAGTTGGTAGAGCGCAACCTTGCCAAGGTTGAGGTCGCGAGTTCGAGTCTCGTTTCCCGCTCCAGATTCCTGCAGGCCCCGGCGATGCCGGGGTTTTGTTTATCGGCGCCGCGAGCGTGTATCGTTCCGGGGCGACCGTCACCGGCCTGGTGGCAGAGTGGTTATGCAGCGGACTGCAAATCCGCGTACGCCGGTTCAATTCCGACCCAGGCCTCCATCCGTCGCCGCCGGCGTGCGCGCTGGTGCCATGGCCACGCCCGGATGGCGAAACTGGTAGACGCAAGGGACTTAAAATCCCTCGGCCGCAAGGCCATGTCGGTTCGATCCCGACTCCGGGCACGCCACGCATACCAGGGAGCCCGATGAGTCGCTACTCCGCGTATATCGCCTGCGTCGTCCTCGCCGTGCTATCGCTTGCGCTGGGATTGCGCACGTCCGGCTGGTGGTGGGGCGTGGCGGTCTTCGGCGCGCTCGCGGCGCTGGGCACGCTCGACCTGCTGCAGCGCCGCTCGACGCTGCGCCGCAACTATCCGCTGCTCGCGCATTTCCGCTATGGGCTCGAATCGATCCGGCCCGAGATCCGCCAGTACTTCATCGAGGACAACCTGGCCGAGGTGCCGTTCTCGCGCGAGAAGCGGGCGCTGGTGTACCAGCGCGCCAAGAACGAGCGCGACACGGTGCCGTTCGGCAGCGAGCACGACCCTTACAGCGTGCACTACGAGTGGATCAACCATTCGCTGGTGCCGGTGCACGTGGATTCGCACGACTTCCGGGTGCTGGTGGGCGGCAACGGATCGGCGCCCTACGATGCGAGCGTATTCAACATTTCCGCGATGAGCTTCGGCTCGCTGTCGGCGAACGCGATCCGCGCCCTGAATGCCGGCGCCCGCCGCGGCGGCTTCTACCACGACACCGGAGAGGGATCGATCTCGACCTACCACCGCGAACACGGCGGCGACCTGGTCTGGGAAATCGGTTCGGGCTACTTCGGCTGCCGCGACGAGGCGGGCCGCTTCAGCGAGGAGCGCTTCGTCGTCAACGCCCGCGACCCGCAGGTGCGGATGATCGAGCTCAAGCTCTCGCAGGGCGCCAAGCCCGGCCATGGCGGGATGCTGCCGGCGGCCAAGGTCACGGCCGAAATCGCCGCCGCGCGTGGCGTGCCCCAGGGCGTGGACTGCGTGTCGCCGGCGGCGCACCCGGCGTTCTCGACGCCCGTGGGCCTGCTCGAATTCATCGCCCGGCTGCGCGAACTCTCCGGCGGCAAGCCGACCGGGTTCAAGCTCGCCATCGGCCATCCCTGGGAATGGTTCAGCGTGGCCAAGGCGATGCAGGAGACCGGGGTGCTGCCGGACTTCATCGTGGTCGATGGCGCCGAAGGCGGCACCGGCGCCTCGCCATCGGAATTCATCAACCACGTCGGC
The DNA here is from genome assembly GCF_016774335.1 of Luteimonas saliphila. Lineage (GTDB taxonomy): Bacteria > Pseudomonadota > Gammaproteobacteria > Xanthomonadales > Xanthomonadaceae > Luteimonas > Luteimonas saliphila. The sequence goes on from NZ_JAETWA010000018.1 coordinate 30,123, forward strand.
CTGCCGATGCACGAGGCGCTGATGCTGGTGCACAACACCCTGGTCGGCCTCGGCCTGCGCGACCGGGTGCGCCTGGCCGGGGCGGGACGGATCGCGAGCGCGTTCGACATCGCGCGTACCATCGCCATGGGCGCGGACTGGTGCAACGCCGGGCGCGGGTTCATGTTCGCGCTGGGCTGCATCCAGTCGCGCACCTGCCACAGCGACCATTGCCCGACCGGGGTCGCCACGCAGGACCCGCGCCGGTGGCGCACCCTGGACGTGGAGGACAAGGCCGCGCGCGTGGCCAACTTCCACGGCAATACGTTGCGCGCATTGCGCGATCTCATCGGCGCGGCCGGACTGGAGCACCCCTCGCAGCTGGGCCCGGAGCACATCCTGCGACGGGTCTCGCCGACCGAGGTGCGTTCGCTCTCGGCGCTCTACCGCTTCCTCGAGCCCGGCGAACTGCTCGACCGGGTCCCCGAGCACGCGGTGTTCCGCGCGTTCTGGCAGATGGCCAGCGCGGACACGTTCGCACCCCCGGAGCGGGTGATGGAGATGCGGCGCAGCAAGCTGCTCTAGGCCGAACCGGGGTCCGCATCGGGACTCGCATCGGCCGCGCCGCTGCGCCTGGCGACGATCCCGGTCGCGGTGACGTCCGCCGAGGTGTTGGCGACCGTCGCGAACACGTCGGGAATCGTGTCCACCGCCAGCAGCACGCCCAGCGGCTCCACCGGCAACCCCATCGACTGGGTGACCGGCATGTTGGTGGTCATGAAACTGACCTGGCCCGGCAGCCCCACCGAGCCCATGCTGACCACGATGCTCAGCGCCACCGCGGTCCCCAGTTGTACCGCGGTCAGATCGACCCCGTACATCCACGCGATGAAGCAGGCCACCACGATGTACTGCGGCGGGCTGGCGATGCGGAACAGCGACACCGCCATCGGCAGCACCAGCGAGGTGACCGCGAGCGGATAGCCCAGGCGCATGCGCGCGCTGTCGACCATCACCGGCAACGAGGCGAGCGAGGACTGCGTGCTCGCGGCGATCGCCTGTACGGGCAGCAGGGCGCGCGCGAAGCGCGCCGGCCGCTCTCCGGCCGCGACCACCGCCACCACGTAGAGCAGCAGCGTGATCGAGATGTACAGCACGCACTGGGTGAGGATGTAGTAGCCCAGCGCGCTGAGCATGTCGATGCCGACCCGCGCACACACCGCCAGGACCAGTGCGAACACCCCCAGCGGAGCCGCCCACAGCACCCAGCGCACGACCACGATCATGGTGTCGCCGAGGGTGCGCACCATCTCGAGCATGCGCGCGCGGCGCTCGGGCTCGATCCGGGTCAGGCCGAAGCCGAAGAACATCGCGAACACCACCAGCGGCAGCATCGCGCTGTTGGCCGCCGCCGCGATCGCGTTGCTGGGGATGATGTTGGCCAGCCAAGCGCCGATGCCGGCCGTCTCGGGCAGGTTCTCGGGCGCCTGGATCGCGGCGCGGAACGAGGCGATCAGCGCCTCGTCTCGCGGCACCAGCGACAGGAAGGTCGGGGCCGCGATGGCCGCGAACGTGCCCGACAGCGCCAGCAGCACCAGGAACACCACGATCGCGGTGCGCGCCGTGCGTCCCGAAGCCGCGGCATCGGCCGCCGAATTGATGCCCACCACCACCAGCGCCGCGACCAGCGGCACGACGGTCATCTGCAACGCGTTGAGCCAGAGCCGGCCGATCGGTTGCACCGCGTCCGCCACCTGGGTGGCGCGCGCGGGATCGAAGGCGGCGAGCAGCAGGCCGACCGCGGCACCCAGGAGCAGGGCGATCAGCACGCGCGCGGGAGTGGACAGGCCGGGACGCTTGCCGGCGGCATCGGAAGTCATGGAGGGGCGGGGTTCCGGGAAGGGGCAGGGGACTGGATAGCACGAAGCGGCGCCGCGCATCGACGGGATCGGGCCGCGGAGCTTCGCCAGCGCGCCGCCGACGCGCATGGATGCGACGGCCAGCGCCGGGCGGTCGGGTCACGCGGGACCGGGGTCATGGCATCGGCGATCGATCAGGTCTCGAGCAGGGAGCGCACGTGCTCATGGTAGTCGGCCAGCTGACGCCGGCGCGACTCGTCGCCGCACAACAGCAGGAACACCACGTCCAGCAGTTGCTGCAGCGCGGCCTGGTAGAGCAGCGGTTCGACATGCGCGGCCTCGTCGTGGGCCGATACCAGCAGCGACAGGTCGGCATGCGCGCGCAGCGGGTTGGCGGTGTGCCGCGTGACCGAGACGACCTTGCCGCCGCGCGAGCGGAACAGCCGCGCCAGCTGGCACAGGGTCGCGGCCTGGCCGCGCTCGGAGAACAGCAGCAGCACGTCGTCGGGCTTCGAGGTCGTGACTTCGGCCGGCACCAGCACCGGGTCGAAATGGTGGATGGCGAGGAATCCGAGCAGCGACAGCCGGATCGCGAACGCGCGTGCCATCACGCTGTCCTCGCCGATGCCGACGACGAAGATCTTGCCCGCGCCACGCACCATGCCGGCCACGGCCTCGGCGCGCTCGGGCGGGTTCAGCAGCCGGGTCTCCTCCTCGGCGCGCGACTTGGCCTGCCACAGTTCGCGCGCGAGCACGCCCTGGCGATGGTCGTCCGTGCCGCTCGCCACCGGCTGCACGCCGTCGCCGTTGCGCGCGACCGCCTCGCCGATCGAGTACTTGAGGTCCGGATATCCCTTGAAGCCCAGCTTCTGGCTGAACTTCACCACGCTCGACTGGCTGATGCCGAGCGCGTTGGCCAGCTGCTGCGAGGAATAGTCGCGCAGCAGGTGCGCGTTCTCGAGGATGAAGTCGGCGATGCGGCGCTCGATCGCCGACATCTGGCCGCGTTCGGAACGGATGATCAGCAGCGGCTGCATGGCCGTCGCGTCAGACGCCGATCGGCTTGTAGCCGCGGATCGCGCGGATGCCGAGCCCGGGCGCCTCGGACACCGATATCTCGGATTCGTTGAAGGTCACGCCGCCGTCGACCGGATCGAATGCGCACAGCGACGGCCCGTCGAGGTCGACCTTGGTGATCACGTCCGACTTGGCGATCGCCAGGTGCACCGCGGCGGCGACGCTGATGCTGGTCTCGATCATGCAGCCAATCATGCACTCGACGCCGTACAGCGCGGCGATGTCGGCGATGCGGATGGCGTTGGAGATGCCGCCGGTCTTCATCAGCTTGATGTTGATGATGTCGGCGGCGCGCTGTTCGATCAGCTCGATCACCTCCAGCGGCCCGAACACGCTCTCGTCGGCCATCACCGGGGTCTTGACCCGGTCGCTGACGTACTTGAGCCCAGCGATGTCGCGCGCGCGCACCGGTTGCTCCAGCAGTTCCAGGTGCACGCCGGCGTCTTCGAGCGCGTGCATCGCGTGCACCGCCTGCTTCGCGGTCCAGCCCTGGTTGGCGTCGAGGCGGAGCAGGGCGCGGCCCTCGACCGCCGCGTGGATCGCCTTGACCCGCTCCACGTCCAGGCCGATGTCCTTGCCGACCTTGATCTTCAGCGACGCGAAGCCGCGGTCCACCGCCGAGATCGAATCGGAGACCATCTTGTCGATGTGGTCGACGCTGATGGTGATGTCGGTGGTGATCACCGGCTCGCCGCCGCCGAGCATGCGGTACAACGGCGCCTCGTACAGCTGCCCCCACAGGTCGTAAACCGCGATCTCGACCGCGGCCTTGGCGCTGGTGTTGCGTTCCAGCGCGGTCTGAACCAGGCGCACGATGCGGTTGAGGTTGGCGACGTCCTCGCCGACCAGACGCGGCGCGATCACCTTGCCGATCGCCTCGATCATCGAGCCGTGGGTGTCGCCGGTGATGACCGCGGTCGCCGCGGCCTCGCCGTAGCCGACGTGGCCGCTGTCGGTGTGGATCGAGACGATGAGGTCCTCGACCGTGTCCACCGTGCGCAGCGCGGTCTTGAACGGCGTCTTCAACGGCACCCGGACCATGCCGAGGCGGACATCGGTGATCTTCATTCGGTTTCCCCTGCGGCGCGTGCGGCCGCCTTCCCTGTTCCGGTCACGGACGGATGCGCTGGATGCTGGTGATGCGGTCGATCGTGGCCGTGGTGGCGTCGGACATCATCGGCAGCAGCGGCGTGACCACCACCCCGTTGAGCCGGTAGCGGCGCAACGTCCCGTCCTCGCCGAGCAACGACATGCCGCTGGTGTCGTGGATCACGTAGGTTTCCCCGTCCACGCGCCCCAGCAGCATCATCACGTGTCCGGGGATGTACAGCAGATCCCCGACCTCGGCCCGGCGCAACAGCTCCAGGCGCTGGTCGTGGCCGGTGCCGCCATCGAGCGCGACGCCCGCCAGACCGGGACTCACCGACTGCGCGCTGGTGTTGCGCGGCAGCAGCACGCCGAAGCTGCGGTAGACCTCGGACACGAATCCGCTGCAGTCGCGGGCGTCGTAGCGGTGGCCCCAGCCGTAGCGCTCTCCCAGGAACTTGAACGCCTGGCGGATCAGGTTGGCCTTGGTCAGCGGCAGGTAGTCGGGAGACACGTCCGCCGAGCGCGGGATCAGCGCGGGGGCGAATTCGAGCGTGCCATCCTCGCCGCGCACCGGCAGTTCCACCACGTGGCCGAAGCCCGGATGCTGGCCGTTGAGCGGCTCGTCCGGCGGCCACTGCGCCAGCGGCACGCGCACGCCCATGTCGAGTCGCACGTTCGACACCGCCGGGCGCTCGGGCGTGTACACCGTCTCCACCTTCGCCCCCGTCGCCACCACGAAGGGAATGCGGCGCGTGTAGGCGAAGATCTCCGCCTTGTCGCCGAAGGCGACCTTGTCGGCCTCGATCCAGGCGGCGTAGGTCTGGCTGAGCACGAACAGCCAGCGACGGTCGCGGCTTTCGTGGACCACGGCCACCGGCGTCCCCGGGAACAGCGCGCTCTCCTGGAAGCGGTCGATGTCGCGATCGTCCGGCGAGCTGAACACGTGCAGGTGGGTCGGGAACGTGCGCAGGTCGGCGCGGCGGACCACCATGCCGTAGCGCGTGACCTGGGTCTGCGGGATGCCCTTGAGGTCGAGCGCGGCGACCAGCCTGTCGAGCGCGCGCTCGCTGCCTTCCTTGCCGCTCTCGTCGTAGAGCGTGCGCGTGGGGCGCGGCGACGCCTGCTCGATCCATGCGCGCACCTGCTCGGCCTCCAGCGTCACAGGCAACTGCTCGATATCGTGCAGGGACGGCTCGAGGCGCTGCATCTGCGCGTTGTGGGCGGCGATGGCGTCCGCATCGAGGATCACGCGATCGGCATCGCGCAGGCGGTCGATCCAGAACTGCGGCGCCAGTTGCGTCTCGACCACGCCGGGCACGACTTCGCGCCCGGCATCCGGCGCCTGCGCAAGGACGGGCACGGCCAATGCCGCGATCAGCATCGCCAGCAGGCCCGCGGTGCCCAGGTGTCGTGCGGACATCCGCTGCCGCTCGTTCAAGACGCTCCTCCAGGGTGATGTCGCCGATCGGCGAGGAAGGAATACATCATTCAGAATGCTACCATGTCAAGAATAATTTATTGACGTTGCCTTGCCGTCATGTTACACAGCCGGAAACACCTCTTTGCCGGTGGCTGCGCGCCGTGGGGACCGACATCCGATCGAAGCCTGGAACGACGCTCAGCCGAGCGTACCGACCGGCGCGCGCGCCGAACAGGCTTTCCTGGCGGCACCGGACCGCCTGTCTCGTGGCCGCGACGATGGTCGCGATGGCAACGGGGGAGGGTGCCCGGGCCGGGGACGCGACGACGCCCGCGGTGGCGCAGGCGGTCGAACTGATCGACGACGGCCGTTTCGCCGAGGCGCATGCGCTGATCGATGCCACCCAGGCCGCGTTGCCGGCCGGTTCGGAATCGCAACGGTCGCTCGAGTTCCAGCGCGAGCGCATGCGCCGCATCCTGCTCGATTTCAGCCTCGACGGCGCGCAGACCCGGGCGGCGGTGCGTCGCCAGATCCCCGACCTGCGCGACGACGAGTTCGAACGCTGGCGCCGCGCCGGCCTGCTCGAATCGCGGGTCGTCGATGGCGAGGTGCGCTACTTCAACCGCGCGCCCCACAACCTGTTCCGGCTGAGCGCGGAGGCCAGGGCGCGCCGCGCCGAGCCGAAGCCGTTCCGCGACAGTCCGCTGGAGCGCCAGCATCCGCACCACGCCGAAGTGCGCGACCAGGCGGTCGCACAGTCGCGCCGCAGCGTGGCGCCCCGGCGCGTGCGCGTCACCCAGTCGCTGACCGTCGACGCCGACACGGTGCCGGCCGGCGAAACGATCCGCGCCTGGATTCCCTATCCACGTGCGATCCCGGGCCAGCAGGAAGACCTGCGCCTGCTGTCCACCCGACCCTCGACCCACGTGCTGGCGCCGGAATCGGCGATGCAGCGCACCGCCTACTTCGAGCAGCCCGCACGCGCCGGCGAACCCACGCGGTTCTCGGTCAGCTACGAACTCACCGTGTACGGCCAGTACGTGGCGGTCGACCCGGAGAAGGTGGTGCCGGTCGAGTCGACCCCCGAACTGGCACCGCACCTGGCCGAGCGCGCGCCGCACGTGGTGTTCACCGATGCGATGCGGCTGTTCTCCGCGCAGGTCGTGGGCGAGGAAACCAACCCCTACCGGATCGCGCGCAAGCTGTTCGATGCCGTTGATCGCATTCCCTGGGCCGGCGCGCTCGAGTACTCGACCATCACCAACATCGGCGAGCATGCGCTCAGGGCCGGCCACGCCGACTGCGGCCAGCAAACCCTGCTGCTGATCACGCTGCTGCGGCTCAACGGCATTCCCGCGCGCTGGCAGTCGGGATGGATCTTCTCCGATGCCGGCTACGACAACATGCACGACTGGGGCTGGTTGTACCTGGCGCCCTACGGCTGGCTGCCGATGGACGTCACCTTCGGCCGCCTGACCGGCGACGATCCGGACCTCGCCGGCTTCTACCTCGGCGGCTTCGACGCCTACCGCATCGCCTTCAACGACGACTACGGCCGCGACTTCGTCCCGGCCAAGACCCATTTCCGCTCGGAGACGGTCGACCTCCAGCGCGGAGAAGCCGAGTGGGACGGCGGGAACCTCTACTTCGACCAGTGGGATTACGACTTCGAGTGGGAACTGCTGCCGCTTCCGTCGCCGTCCCGCACCTGACCAACGCCACCACAGCCACCGTTTCGGGGAGAAACAGCAATGAAGGCCAGCCATACGAGATTCCGACGCGCCGCCCTGTGCATCGCCCTGGGCGCCTGCATCGCCGCCACCACGCCGACGGTGTTCGCGCAAAGCGCCACCGGCGCGGTAGCGGGCCGCGCCAGCGCAGGCGACCAGATCACGGCGACTAACGCCGGCACCGGCCTCACACGCGCAGTATCGGTGGGCGCGGACGGCGTCTATCGCCTGACGCAACTCCCCGTCGGCGACTACACGTTGACGATCACCCGTGACGGACAGCCGGTGGGGCAGCCGATCCAGGTCAATGTCGCCCTGGGCGGAACCACCACGGTCAACATCGGCGGCGACGGTGCTCTTGTGAACCTCGATGCGGTTCAGGTCATCGGCTCGCGCGTGATCAACCGGGTCGACGTACGCTCCACCGAATCGGCCACCAACATCACCCGCGAGGAGTGGGCGCGCCTGCCGGTCGCCCAGAGCCTGAGTTCGGTGGCGTTGCTGGCACCGGGCGTGATCGGCGGCAACTCGTCGTTCGGCGGCATCTCGTTCGGCGGATCCTCGGTGGCAGAGAACTCGGTCTTCATCAACGGCCTGAACGTCACCGACTTCTATCGCAGGCAGAGCTTCTCGACCGCACCGTTCGCCTTCTTCAGGGAATTCCAGGTCAAGACCGGCGGCTACTCGGTCGAGTTCGGCCGCGCCACGGGCGGTGTCATCAATGCGGTGACGCGGTCGGGCAGCAACGAATTCGACGGCGGCGTGGAGATCACGTTCGAGCCTGCGGCATGGAAGGCGCGCGCGGACGATCATGAGTTCGAAGGCACCAATTCGAACGGCACCACCTCGACCGCCATCTTCCGCGCCAGCCGCGACAGCAGCAGCTTTACGAAGGCCAACGTCTGGGCATCGGGGCCGATCGTCAAGGACCGGTTGTTCTTCTTCGCCATGTACGAGGCACGCGACAGCAATTCTAAGTACAGCAGCAGTGGCGGGGGAGAGTGGTTCAGGGGCGAAGCCAGCGACGGGTTCTGGGGTACCAAGCTCGACTGGCGGATCACCGACAACCACCTGCTGGAACTGCTCGCGTTCTCCGACGAGGCCGAGACCGACACCAGTACGTTCGCCTACGACTGGGACAGCGGCGAGATCGGGGATCGCGCCGGCGACAACAACGTACGGGGCGGCGGCAAGAGCGGTTCGCTGACCTACACCGGTTACTTCGGCGAGAGCTTCGTCGCCAAGGCCATGTACGGCATCAACCAGAGCCGCAGCTTCTCCGCCTCGCCTGCCGACGGGCCTTGCGAGCAGATCTTCTTCGATGCCTCTTACCGGCCGACCTACGAGGCGATGGGCTCCCCGGCGCTCGGGTGTCATCCCACCTCGGCCATGATCGTTGCGCATGAAGACGAGCGCGAAGCGGCACGCCTCGACTTCGAGTGGACGCTCGGCGACCACCAGTTGCGTTTCGGCATCGACCGAGAGGTGATGACCACGGACCGCACCAGCTTCTACCCGGGCCCCACGGGCATGCGTTACACGGCCTATACGGTGGCACCAGGGGCCGAACTGGACAACGGCAGCGTGGTCCCGCCGGGCGTCGACGCGATCCTGATGGCGCGACGGCGTATCGACGGTGGCCTGTTCGAGACCGAGGCCAGCGCGTATTACCTCGAAGATACCTGGAGCGTCACCCCGACCTTCCTGCTCAATCTGGGCGTGCGCGTCGACGGCTTCGAGAACAAGACCGCAGCCGGCGGCAGCTTCATCAAGATGGACGACTTGGTGTCGCCGCGCCTGGGTTTCTCCTGGGACATGAAGGGCGACGGCGGCAGCAAGCTGTTCGGCAACCTCGGCCGTTACTACCTGCCGGTCACCAACAACATCAACTACACCTTCGCTGGCGGTCTCACCGACGAACGCACGTTCTACGCGCTCGACGGCTGGCGCCAGGCGACCAACCCGGTGACTGGCGCGCCCTACATGGAGCCGGTCATCGGCGCGCAGATCGGACCGGTCGACACCAGCTACAACGTGTCGGTGAACGATCTGCGCCAGAGCGTGGACCGCGACCTCGACGCCGTCTACCAGGACGAAGCGATCCTCGGCTACCAGGCCATGCTCAGCCAGGCATGGTCATGGGGGGTGAACGCGACCTACCGCCGCATGAAGAACGCGCTGGACGACGTGCGCATCAACCACACGCCTTGCGGTCCGGTCGGCTTCAACCTCTGGCCGATCGCCAACCCGGGCAAGCCGCTGACCATCTGGGGCGACGAGAGCATCGGCTGCGAAACCGAGGGCTGGATCACCATCGACACGTCGCAGGACGGCTACCGGATGGGCGGCAGCGGCCAGGTGGTCGGCTATTCCGAACCCAAGCGCAGCTACAAGTCGGTCGAACTGCAGATCGACCGCGCATGGGACGGAAAGTGGGCATTCAACGCCTCCTACATCTGGTCCAAGTCGGACGGCAACCACGAAGGTCCGGTGAACTCCGATACCAACTACGGGGATACCGGCATGGTCCAGCACTGGGACCACCCGGCGAACAACCAGGACTATGGCCCGCTGTTCAACGACCGCCGCCACCAGATCAAGCTGCGTGGCAGCTACGCATTGAACGAGCAATGGTCGTTCGGCGCCATGCTGACCGCACTGTCGGGCGGCCCGATCAACGAGTTCGGGGTGAGCTGGCCGAACGACAGCACCGGCGCAGCCAGCTTCGTGACTGAAGGCTCGGGCGGCGGGTCGTTCTGGCACTGCGTGCAGAACTGCGCTGGCGCCGTCGCCGACCGCATCTACGAGTATGCACCGCGTGGTTCGGGCGGGCGCCTGCCTTGGACCTACAACCTCGGTGCCAACGTGACCTGGACCTTGCCGGTCGAAGGCGTCGACCTCAAGGCGCGTTTCTCGGTGTTCAACCTGCTCAACGATCAGGAAGTGATCAATGTCCGCCAGCGCTACGAACTCGGACCGGGCGTGACGCGCGGGCTGCACGGCACCGGTACACGGTGGCAGTCGCCCCGCTACGCGCAACTGGTCGTGACTTGGAATTTCTGAAGCAGACACGGCGCCTCCCCGCCTTGGCGGCCACCGCACGGTGGCCGTCTTTTTGCCTGCACGTCCGAGTTCCGGGCGCTGCGAGAGGCGGAAACGGGCAGCCGCAAATTGACAGTTTTCCCGGACGCATGTTAAGCAGCACGGAAGGGGGACACCGGCGGCGCATGCAGGAGGCGACGCGACAGACACGCTTCCGCGGCCGCATCGACAACACTTCGGGGAAATCACATGGCAGCAGTCCGCACGCGCAACCACCCGGCACCTGGATCGGTGCTGGCAATCGCCATTGCAATAGCATTGGCATTGGCAGGGACCGCCGCGGCGCAGGAAGCTCCAGCCATCGACCCGCAGGGCAGCGAGGCGACGCGCACGCTCGACCGCATCAGCGTGACCGGCTCGCGCATCAAGCGTACGGACATCGAGACCGCGCTCCCCGTCACGATCATCCGGCGCGAGGAGATCAACGCGCAGGGCATCACCTCGGCCGAACAGCTGATGCAGTTCCTGAATGTCGCCAGCAACGGCCCGGATAGCCTGGCCGCGAACAGCGGCATCGCGCCGCCCGGAACCCGCGGCAACAATGGCGTTTCCGGTGCGAACTTGCGCGGACAGGGTGCCGACGCGACCCTGGTTCTGCTCAACGGACGCCGGGTGGCGACACATGGGCTCGCGGGGATGGTGGCGGACCTGAACTCGATTCCGTTCATGGCGATCGACCGCGTCGAGGTACTGAGAGACGGCGCGTCGGCCGTCTACGGGACGGATGCGATCGGAGGCGTGGTCAACTTCATCACCCGGAACGACTACCAGGGGCTGTCTGCCACGCTGGGTGCCGACGCGACCCATGATGGTGGCGGTGAGATCTACCAGGGAAGCCTGCTCGGCGGTGCGGGCGATCTCGATACTGACCGCTGGAACGCGTGGGCGGCGCTGAGCTGGAAGCGCAACAGAATCCTCCGCGGCGTGGACCGCGATTTCGCCAACAGCTTCCAACCCGAACGTGGCCTGTCGCCGGACACGCGCGGTACGCCCTTCGCGACGGTATTCAACGTCAACCACGCGCGCATCGGCGGCGCGCCCGGGCTCATCGGCAGGGGTCTGGTCGATCCGGCGGACGGCACCACCATGGTCGCAATCAACATCCTCGACCTGCCAGGAGGGCAAGGCTGCGAAGCCGGCGGTGACCTGATGGGGCCATACGACGACCGGATCTGGAGCTCGGCCAGTTCGCGTTACGCATGCGCGTGGGATTATGGGCGTGCGCGGGTGATCCAGCAGCCGGTCGACACCGTCCAGGCGATCGGGCGCGCCACGTTCAAGCTGGGCGAGGACCACCAGCTGTACGTCGAGGCGATGGGTTCGGAAGTCGAATCCAGACGCGAGTTCGAAGCCCAGCAGATCAGCTCCGCGGCCTATCCCGCCGGGACGGCAGCCCAGTTCGATCTGTCGACGTGGTATCCCCTCAACGACCTCACCCGTACCACGTATGACACCGTGTACGACGCGCTGGCGGGTTACTTCGGCGAGGATGGCCTCACCTATGGGGCGCCGATCCCGTATCGCTGGCGCTGCATCGCCTGCGGGCCGCGCGAACTCGAGACGACCACGCGCTCGTTCCGGCTGTTGCTCGGCCTGGAGGGCACGATCGGCAGATGGGACTACAACACAGGCATTTCGCGCGCAGCGAGCCGGGCACGGACGGTACTGGGCAATGGCTATTACTTCACTCCAGAACTGAAGGCCCTGCTCGGCAGCGGCCAACTCAATCCGTTCCTCCTGCCAGGGCAGGCGCAAAGCGCGGAGGCGATGGCCGGCTTGCAAGCCGCTTCTGCGCGCGGTATCGAGCTCTACCACGGCGTAACCACGACGACCATCCTAGACGCGAGCTTCTCGGGTGGATTGGGATTCAGCCTTCCCGGCGGGGAAGTGCAGGCAGCGGCTGGCACGGACCTGCGCCGCGAAGAATACGAGTTCGGTGGCCCGGCCGAGTGGGCGGACGGGAACGCCTACGTCTTCGGTCCACCCGGCGATGCGGCGAACTACATGCCGCGCCAGACCCGCAACGTCAAGGCGGTGTTCGCGGAGGTCTACCTGCCCGTACTGGACTCGCTCGAATTCACCCTGGCCGGACGCTACGACCGCTACGACGGCTTCGGTTCGACGACTAACCCGAAGTACTCGTTCAAGTATCAGCCAGTGGAATGGCTGGCGATCCGCGGCGCCTACAGCACCGGATTCAAGGTCCCCGATTTCGCGAAACTGTTCCGCGGCATCACCCAGACGCTGTATACGGGCCTGGATCTCGCCGATCCGGCGACCTGCCCGGGTGGGGTCTACAACCCGAACGTGGCTGGTTGCAACGTGCAGATCCGCCCCGACATCATCACCGGCGGAAACCCCAACCTGCAACCCGAGGAGGCGGAGCAGAAGAGCCTGGGCATCGTTCTCGCCCCCAACGAGCGATTCAACGTCAGCATCGACTGGTGGGAAATCGAGCGACTCAACACCATCCGCAGCGGCTTCAGCCTTGAGGACATGCGGGAGGACTACGACCTGTACGAAAGGAATTTCATCCGCGACGACAGCGGCACGATCGTGGCGATCGACCAGCGCTTCATCAACACCGGCGGCACTCTCAGCCGCGGCGTCGAGCTGGACGCGAACCTGTATGGCGAACTCGCGGGAGGGCAGTGGCGGGTCAACCTCAATGGCAGCTACCTCGACCTGTTCAAGATCAAGAACTTCACCGACCTCCCGTTCGGGGACAACCTGGTCGGCAGGTACGAGCGTTACTTCAACCTGCCGATCGAATGGAAGCACACGCTCAGCTTTGGGTGGCAAAAGGGTGACTGGGCGCACACGCTGACCCAGGTCTACCGCGACGGCTACCAGGATTACCTGCCGCCGGGACTGCGCAACGGTACCTACGAGCCACCGCAGTTCCAGGCGGACGTGGATGAGTACGTCACGTACAACTACAGTGTCAGCTGGACGGGAGTGAACAACCTGAAGGCGACCTTCGGCATCCGCAATCTGCTGAACGAGGATCCGCCGTTCACCCTCCGCTACCTCGATGACGGAGACGGCGCCGGGTGGGAGGCGCGCGTCGCGGATCCGCGCGGACGCTCATTCAACGTGCTTCTCGAGTACACGTTCTGGTGAATCTTGCCACTCGGTCTGGCGTTTCTCGCCACGTCGACAAGCGGCGACTGCTTGTGGCCGCTACCGGCCTGGTCGCGATGATCGTGGCGGGCGGCACATCAGCCGCTCCGGCAATGGATGCTGACTTACTGGCAGCGTCGCTCGGTGCCGCCTTCGACGACGCCTTCGAACGCTACCGCCCGCCCGGACTCGCCGTCGGCATCGTCGTCGACGGCGAGGTGGTGTTCTCGCGCACCCGCGGCGAACTGGTGGCCGGGGGAGGGGAGGGCATCGACGGCGAGACCCTGTTCAAGATCGCCTCCAACAGCAAGGCGATGACGGCCGCGCTGCTGGCCCGCCTGGTCGACCAGGGGCGGCTGGACTGGTCCGATCCGGTGGTCAGGCACCTGCCGGATTTCCGCATGCACGACGACTGGGTGACGCGCGAGATGCAGGTGCGCGACCTGCTGATCCATAACAGCGGGCTCGGTGCCGGGGCAGGGGACCTGATGCTGTGGCCGGAACCGAACCTGTTCACGCGCGACGACGTGATCCGGGGCCTGCGCCACCTCGAGCCCGTCTACAGCTTCCGTTCGCGCTACGCATACGACAACACGCTCTACATCGTCGCCGGTGAAGTGGCGGCCGCGGCGGGTGGGGCGCCATACGACGTGCTGATGCGGCGCGAACTGTTCGAGCCGCTCGGCATGGGCCGCTGCCAGGTCGGCGAATGGCGGCGGGACGACGTCGGCAACATCGCGCAGCCGCACATGCGCGGCGAAGACGGCGCTCCGGTCGCGATCCGCGAGGACGGGGAAGTCGTCGCGGACGTGCCGATGATGGCGGCCGGCGGCATCCGCTGCAGCCTCGACGACATGCTGGCCTGGACCCGCATGTGGCTGCAGCCCGACCGGTTCGGCCTCGATGCGGAAGGCCGGCCCTGGCTGTCGCCGCGCCAGCGCGAGGAGATGTGGAAGACGCACATGCCGATGCCGCTGTCGGGACGCATGCGCGACTGGGACGACAGCCATTTCTCCGCATACGGCTATGGCTGGCGCCTCACCGATGTCGACGGCACCTGGAAGGTGTCGCACACCGGCACGCTCTCGGGCATGTACTCGGCGCTGACGCTGCTGCCGCAGCTCGATGCCGGCTTCGTGATCCTGGTCAACGGCAACGCCGACGAGCTGCGCACCGTGCTCACCCAGGTGCTGGTCAAACGTTTCACCCGGCCAGCCGACACCTCCCTGAGCGTCGGCCACTACGCCGCGCTGCTGGCGGCGGAACGCGAATCGCGCCCGGCGGATGCGTCGCACGTGACTGCGCAGACACGCGACGCGGCAACGCCAGCCCAAGTCGCGACATTCACCGGCCGCTATCTCGATCCCTGGTTCGGGGAGGTGTCGATCTGTGCGGAAGGACAGGGCGTGGCGTTCCGTTCCGCAAGATCGCCCAAGCTGAGCGGCGCCGTCATGCGCAGCGAGGCGCGCCTGCTGGTCGACTGGCACGATCCGGATGTCGACGCGGAAGCCTGGCTGCGTTTCGAGACGCCCGTTGCCGGACCCGCCCGGCTGACGATGGCGAAAGTGGATCCCGATGCCGATTTCAGCTACGACTACGAAGATCTCGCCTTCGAACGGATCGGCGACTGTGCCGCGCAGTGACCTTCGACTGGCGACTGCAGCGCTGGTATCGCTGCTCTGCGCCGCCTGCGCATCCTCGCTATCGTCTTCGAGCCGGAGCGCCGGAGCGGACCCGTCGACACCGGAATCCGCGGGCATGGTCGACATCCGCCAACTGGTGCCGGACATCGAGACCGACATCCGTTACGCCGGCTACGACAATTTCACCGGCACACGCGTGGAAGGCTACGACGCGGCGAAATGCTACCTGCTGCGCCCCGCGGCCGAGGCGTTGGCCACGCTGGAGCGGGAGCTCCGCACCCAGGGACTGCGGCTGCGCATCTTCGATTGCTACCGCCCGGCACGCGCGGTGCGGCAATTCGTGCGCTGGGCGGCCGATCCGCACGACCAGCGCACCAAGCCGGCCTATTATCCGGCGCTGGAGAAGGCGAGCCTGGTACCCGGCTACATCGCAGATCGTTCCGGCCACAGCAAGGGCGCGACGATCGACCTGACGCTGCTGCGTTGCGAGGACACGTCGCCGGCGCGCTGCGAGGCGCTGGACATGGGCACGCCCTTCGACTTCTTCGACCCGCGGGCGAACACCGACCACCCGGACCTGGACGATGCGCAGCGGGCCAACCGTACCCGGCTACGCGACGCCATGGCCCGCCATGGCTTCGAGAACTACCCGATGGAATGGTGGCACTACACGTTCCGGCTGCAGCCACCGCCGGACACCTTCCACGACATGCCGATCCGCTGAGCGGATCGCGCGTCAGCCGATCTTCTTGAAGGTGTTGGTGTTGCCGAGCTTCTCGATCTTGCCGCCGGCCTTGCGGAAAGCCGCGAGATGGTCTTCGAGCTGTTCGCGGGTGAGGTTGGCGGACTGCTTGCCGCCGGACTTGCCGGACTTGCGGAGGACGGTGTTATTGCTTTTGCTGGGCGGCATTGGACTTCTTGCGTAACGGATATCCGGTGCAGCATAGCGGGGCCACTGTAAGAAAACGTCAAATCGGCGGTGGAGCGGGGCGCGCAGCCTTCTTTAGAGACGACGATCGGACGTATGCTTCCGATCTCTCGAACCACTGAGATGCGACAGCAGCGGACAGGAAATGAACGTCGCCGCGCACGCCGCGCACGCCGCGCAGCCATTGTCGGTGCGGCATCGGGTACCGGGATCAGTCGGCTTCTGCCCACGCCAGCGCATCGTGGCTGGCGACCAGTCTTGCTGCACCAGATCCGGACAGCGCCTTGAGCGCGCTCTGCCGGAGTCCGGGCAAGCCGGCGACCGCGTCGCGCACGATTGCCACCTCGAACTCGCGTGCATTGGCGTCGGTCGCCGTCGCAAGGACGCAGCTCTCCAGCGCCATGCCGCTCAACAGGAGCCGCCGCACGCCGAGCTTCGCCAGCAGGACCGGCAACGGCGTGGCCAGGAACGCGGAATGCTTGGGCTTGAGGATGAAGTAATCCCGCGAATCCGGCGCCAGCAACCCCGCGATCTCACGCGGCGCGCCTTCGCTGTTGGCGGCCAGCGCCACCAGCTCGCGGAAATCCGATCGCCACCGGGCGAAATTGTCGTTGGCGAACACCACCGGCCAGTCGCGCGCATGGAACCCTTCGCGCAACGCCTTGATCCTGCGCGCGGCCGCGACTGCCGACGGCGCCATGCGCCCGGCGTCCGGAAAGTCCAGCAGATTCACCATGTCGATGATCAGGAGCGCCGCGGGCGCCTGCGACCGGCCCACGATCAATCGGGCCGCTTGGCCGGGATGAACGGAGACACCGGATCGCTGGCGGGAAAGGTTTCCTCGAGCGCCTCGTCCTGGTTGCGGCTTTCCTTGTCCTTGCGCGCAGACCGCTCGTACGCCGATTCCGGCACCGCCGCAGGCGCGGCGGGCGATTTCGGAAGATCCTTCCGGTCACGGGTCATGTCCAGTTCCTCCGCAGGTGCGAATGAGCGGAGGGATAGCGCAAGCGGCGTCGCGTCGGCGTGACCCTGGAAGCAGGCCATCCATCATTTCGCATAATGTATAGGCCGGTAGGCTCGATCGAGCCGAAACCGCGCGTCAGAGTTGCTGACGCGTAAGCCGCCGGGGTCAGCAGGACTGACAGTGCGATTGCCGCGGCCAAGCGCCGCCAAACCTTCTTCTCGGCCGCCGAAATCGCACGCGCTTCGTTGATTCCCGCAATTACGTGAATCGCTGGAATACCGCACAAAACAGCCAGTTTTTCGCAAGTCACGACGTCGGGCAACGCCCGGCCTTTTCGCCAGTTCGACACCGCGCCGTGGCTTAGCCCTAGGTGCTCGGACAGCCCCTTGTCAGTTGATACGCCGGCAGCGTCCTTCGCTTGGTCTAGCAGCTTGTTCACGTCCACGGATCTAAGCCCCTTGACATTCGGAATCCAAGCCCATTAGATCACGCAGCCGATCTAACCCGCTTGGATTGGCCGCCCCGACCCGGTGCCCTAGCCGGTAGGGGCGTCATCTAGGGCGCTGGGGCAGGGGATAGGGCATGGATCGGGAAGTGATCGCAGCTTGCGGCCGCGCGTGCGAGGCCGCGCTAATCGCCGAGCGCATCGCGCTGGAAAACGGCGACTTGAACACAGCGGCTGACGAGGCCGACGACGCGGAGCAGTTCGCCCGCATCGCCTTCGCGGAGGCGCGGACATGAGCGAACTCGATATCCGCATGCGCTGGCTGGCGCTTGCGACGGACGCGGAGGTCGATCAGCTGTTCGAACTGGCGTTGGAAGCCTGCGATGCGACGCATCCGACAGTGAACAGCATTCCGACAGGGGATCACTGGTCATGAGCCGCGACGTGTTCTTCGAGACGCTGCCGTTCTGGATGGATCTATCTGCGTGCTTGCTGCTGTTCCTCGGGCCGGTCGCAATGTTCTTCGGCGCGTGCGGTGTCTTTGTCCTATGGGGCGTTGCGTTGGATGTCCGCGCGGTGCAAGCCGGGCAGTTCGAACGCGAGATGGAGTTCCGCATGCGCGGCGCCGCGGTGTTGGACGGCACGCAGTGAGGCATGCGCACACATGACCCGTCGCACGTCCAAGCCCGAGACGGTCACGTCGCCCTTCCGGATCAGCCGGAGCTGTACGGTCAGCCGGATACGCGCGCAGCTGACGCCTGGGCTGGTCTTCTGCGGCGCTACCCCGCACACGTGTTCGCAACTCTCACTTTTCGACGTGAGAAGTGGTTCACCGACAAGCACACCGGACAGGTGCGCGCTGTCAATCGAACGGGGGCCGGTGGTGGTATGCATCCGGAAGCCGCCGACAAAGGGTTTCGCTACTTCGTCAGCTGCATCAATCGCGAGATCTACGGCCCCAAGTGGTCGACGCGATGGCACGGCGGCATCCAGTGGGCGCGCGGCCAAGAGTTCCACAAAGACGGCCGATTGCACTTCCACGCGTTGCTATCAGCGCCCACTGCTGACCTTAACCACCTTGTCTCTCGCTACGCCTGGCATGAGTGGTGGTACCGCGAGTTCGGGCGTAACCAAATCGAGCAACCGCGATCGCAGTACGAGGTCGCGGCCTACGTCAGCAAGTACGTCGCCAAAGACGGCGAAGTCGACTTCTCCAAGAACTTCGGAGCGTGGGAACCGCCGCGTCCCGACTACAGCGTAAGACCGCAGCAAAGCGACCTGCCGGGGTCGCGCACCACTGATCCGGCACCCGCGGACTGATGCAAGCATCGCGCAGGGTAGGGCACCAAGAGGGGGCCACCGCACGGTGTTCCTTAGCTTGACCCTACCAGTCCGCCTGAAATTCGCAGAAACGATAGCCACCACCACCACAGAGAGAGAACGAAAATGAGCAGCAACGCGAAGCTTCCCACCGTCAAGATCCTGAGCGAAGGCAAGAGCCGCGACCAGGCCACGAAGAACGGCACGCGCAAGGTGTTTTTCCAGCAGGTCGAGGTCGAGTGCGAACAGTTCCGCACCCGTGTCGATATGGATATCGATAGCCCGGACGTGGCCTACAAGGTCGGTGAGCGGTTCGAGTGGGACGCGATTGCCGATCTGATCCCGGGCCAGTACAGCAGCGTCGACCTTGCGCGGCGCATGACCCTTCGTCCGCTGGTTGCCGCTTCGGCACGGGGTAGCTGACGCCAATGCGCACGCTGGTTTGCCAGGACGCCAATTGGGATGAGGTCACGCAATCGTGCCTTGTCGAAGAGTGGGTCGTGGGACCGGTGTGGGTGCACATGCTCCCGACCGTCGATCAAGCAACGGCGGTCGGGAGCGGAATGCTCGTAGCGGTGGCGTTGGTGATGGCAACCGGCCTGCTGCTACCGCCTCGCGATAGCGACGACTGACGTTCTAGCGGTGAGCGCATGCGTGTGTGCTGACCGCTGCAACGTCGCAGCGATCAACGGGAGTTTCCCCATGAAGAACGTACAGGTCGCCGGCGCCGCAGCCGGTTCCAAGGTCAGCGGCATGGTGTTTCTGCTGGCGCTGGCGCTGCTCGCTGGCCCGGCTTTCGCCGGCGGCGGTGACGATTTCGACCCCGCCGCGATCCTGCTCAAGTTCGTGACCTACACCGGCTATGGCGTCGCCCTGGGCGGTGGCTGGGCGCTCGCAGTGTGGTCGCTGCGTGCCATGGGTCTGCTGACCAAGCGGGGCTGAGCGGGCGGCGGAGTCGTGTCAATGGGGCCTGTGTGATGCAGGCCCCTTTTATTTCTGGGGGGTGAACCGTGGAAGGGCTTGTCGTGTTGGTTTTCTTCGTACTGTTGTGCTTGGCGTTGATCGCCGTGATGCGGAGGCGCTGACATGGGCCGTCTGTTCTGGAAGATCACGCGCTATGCCCGCGCCGCGCGCTTCTGGCTGTTCGTGATGCTCGCGGTCGCCGCGTTCTTCGGGTGCAATGAAGCGCGCGCCGCATGCGTTAACACAGAGGGCTTCAATTGGAGTTGCCAGTACCAAGACGAAGCGTACGCAAAGGCATCGGAAGTAACGCCGGCGCCATACGGCTACTTGGGTTGGGGCTGTAACTCATTTCGCGGTGGTGTGGGGAACCCTCCGCACTCGATAACGGGCTATTGGCAGGGTTACAGCGTGGCAACGATATGCGCGAATCCGGCTTATACGGGCAACAACTTCTCAATTATTAGTTGGGCGCAGCAGTGTCCGGCGGGGCAGACGTTCAATGAATCAACCAACAACTGCGAATGCGAGTCCGGTTCTGTGGCGCAACCCGATGGGTCGTGCAAGTCGTGCGGTGATTTGAACGGAGAGCCGGGTTCGCCTTCGATGCAGGGCACGGTCACGCGTGATTTCAAGTCGCGGTGTGTGGGTGGTTGTGCGTTGTCGATGACCAGCGGTTGGTGTACGTCGATCGGCGGTGTTGGTGGTGGCGCGATGCTGTGCAGCGGTGAGTATCTGTACACTGGCGCGTCGTGTTCCGCATCGCCTCCCGCGCCTGAGGGCCCTGAGGATCCGGAAGCGCCGGAGCCGCCTACGGAGCCGCCTCAGACGTGCAAGCCTGCGGGGGCAGGGCAGACGTTCTGCGTGAAGCCAAACGGCGATCAATGCGCAAGCTCGGCGCGTACTGGCCGTCAGTTCTGTTGGAAGCCGACGCAGACCGGCGAGCAGACCGCCGATAACACGATGCAAACGCGCGGTGCCGGGACAGAACCCAAGCCACCAGGGTCGTTGAACACGCACGGCGGCGATACGTTGGTTCCTGCTGGGAACTCGGTAACTACGGTTAGCACCAACACAACTAGCACTGGCGGCGCCGGAACAGTCGTGATTGTGACCACGACACAGAATTACGAGACCCAGAACGGTACCGATGCCGGTGCCGGGGATGACGACGACGAACCCGACGACGGTTCGGGCCGCCCTGGTAGCGATGGTGACGACGGCACATCAGCGAGTGGCGGCGGCAACTGCGACACGCCGCCGATTGTCAGTGATCCCGCGTTGGAGATGGTCGCGACCCAAGCATGGGCAACGCGTTGCGCCGTTGAAGCCGGCAATGCTGCAGCAGTCACGGGGGACATTGGCGATTGTCAGCAGCCCTTTACGGTAGACGGCACGAACGCGAACGCTGAGCAACTACGGGGCTTGCGAGCGCAGATCTGTGGCGCCGAGGGACGTGCTGCGCAGGAACGCGGCGAGCGAGAGTCTGATGCAGGGATCTTTGGTGCTGCTGCTGACGCGCTGGAACCCAGCGAGGGCGATTCGGTGTTCTCCGGAGAAGGCGACGGCGCGAGCCTGTCGACGACCCGCTTTGGCTCGGGTGGTGGCACGTGCCCGGCAATCTCGGCTTTCGTGATTCCAGAGGTTGGCGAGGTCGACGTGACGTGGCTATGCAGCGCGCTTGCCGCACTTCGCTTTCTGTTCCTCGCCTTGGTCACCATCCAAGCGATTCGCATTGTCGGGGGTGAGTGATGCCGCTTCCGCTTCTTGCTGCTGGTGGTGTCGCGGCGTTGCTGTCGCAGGTCTTGCGATGGTTCTTCCTGGCCTATGGCGCGGCGATGGTTACTCGCCTGTTCGTGACGCTTGGCATCGCCTGGGGCACATACGAGTTCGTGTTACAGCCGGCGATCACGCTTGCGGATCAGTACTGGAACGCGATCCCGCCAGAGCTGGGGATTTGGCTGCGGTACCTGGGCGCCTACGAGTGCGCCTCGATCATCATCAGCGCTTACCTCCTATGGGGAGTGAAGCGCCTGTTCCTGAGGAAGGCGTAATGACCAACGCGCTGGGTAAAACGGCGAGTATCACCCTGCTGACCGGGCTTCCCGGTAGTGGTAAGACGCTGCGTGTCGTGCACTACATCAAGCAAGCCCTTGAGGAAGGCGAAGTGATTTTCGTGTCTAACCTCAACGGCTTGAAACTGCCACATGTGCCGTTCGAGGATCCGCGCGAGTGGCGCGATTTGCCGCCCGGTTCGGTGCTGATCGTCGACGAGGCGCAGAAGTTTTTCCGGGCACGCCGTAGCGGTGAGCCGCCGCGCTACCTGACCGACATGGAGACGATCCGCCATGACGGTGTTCGGCTGATCCTGACCACGCAACAGCCAGATTACCTCGACACGCACCTGCGCGGACTGGTGGGCTTGCATGAGCATCTGCTGCGCGAGGGCGGTGGCAACAAGGTGCAGATCTTCCGCCATAACGAAGTGATGGATAACGTCCGGTCTAAGAAAGCCCGCTCGGCGTACGACTCGGAAGTTTGGGAGTACCCCGCCGATCTGTACGACTGTTACCAGTCCGCTGAGGTGCATACGGTCAAGAAGGTGATGTCCGCGCGGATGAAGCGAGGCATGGTGATGGCTGGGGCGGCAGCGGTACTGTTCGGCGGGGTGATCGCGTTTGTGACACGGGACGCCGCACCTTCTAAGGACGACGCTTCGTCCGGCTCGGAGGCGGGGTCGCGCTCCAGCGCGGCCGCGCCTGCGGGCCGGGCCAAGGAAGAACCGAAGTTGAGCGCCGTCGAGAAGCACGAAGCGTTCGCCAAGCAAGAGTATTTCGCCAACCTCCAGCCACGGGAGCCGATGCTTCCCTGGTCGCGGCCGATCTTCGATGACCGTGCAGCGGTGTCGGATCCGCGGCTGTTCTGTATGACCGGCGGGGAGGGCCTCGACGCGCAAGGGGAGTACAAGTCGGGCGGCTTCACGTGCTTGACAGAGCAAGGTACGCGGGTGGTGCTCACCGAGGCGCAAGCGACGCTCGTTGCGCGCCAGGGCGAGGCCTACAACCCCTTCCGTCGTGCTGAGCATGTCCAGGCGCAGACGGCGCCTCCTGGGCCTGCAGTGCCGGCTGGTGGGCCGGCGCCAGCGAGGGCAGGGGAGACGATCGGCGGCAGTGTCGGA
Source organism: Luteimonas saliphila (assembly GCF_016774335.1). GTDB lineage: Bacteria > Pseudomonadota > Gammaproteobacteria > Xanthomonadales > Xanthomonadaceae > Luteimonas > Luteimonas saliphila. The sequence continues at coordinate 52,940 of NZ_JAETWA010000018.1, forward strand.
ACGGCGCCTGCGCCGATGGTGGACGCCTCATTCGGCACGATCACCCGGGGGACGCCATGAGCATTTCACACGCGCGGATCTCGCGTGCCGAAATCAGCGATGCCGGCCTGCTGTTCCTGAAGCTGGTTGCGTTCGCCGCGATGGTGCTCGATCACGTCGACTGGCTGCTGCTCGACGGCGCGCTTGGCTTCCACGACACGCTGGGTCGGGTGGTGTTCCCGGTGTTCGCCGTGGTACTGGGAATCAACTTAGCGCGGGCACCGGATGCGGCGCTGCCTCGGGTGCTGTGGCGCCTGGTTATCGTCGGCGTAGTGGCGTCGGTGCCCTACGTCTACCTGCAAGGCTCGGTGATCCCGCTCAACGTGCTGGCGACGTTCGCGATTGCTGCGGCGGTGGCGCTATTCCTTCGGCGAGGGCAACCGGTGTTCGCCCTGCCGGTATTCCTGGTCGGCGGCGCGGTGGTCGACTACGCATGGTTTGGCGTTGTTGCCGTGGTCGCCGCCTGGTGGATGACGCAGCGCGGCTTTGGTTACGGACGGCTGCTCGTGGTAGCCGTGTTGGTCGTGCCGTTCAACGACTCCTGGTGGTCGCTCCTGGCTGTGCTGCTCGGCTATGTCGCGTTGTGCCTCGACGGTCCGGCGCCTCGCCTGAAATGGCTGTTCTACGTCGGCTATCCTCTGCACTTGGTGGTGCTCGCCCTGATCAGGAGTTACCTATGAACGTTCCAACCTACGCTGTCCCCTTGGAAGCGGGCAATGTGATGCAACGGGCGAAGCATGAGTTGATCGCGCTGCGTGTCAACGCGACGCCCGAACAACTCGCGGTGCTGGATGCGGTGTGCGAGGTGCTCCGCACCGCGATGGCGGAGATTCACAAGACGCGTTCCCCCGAGTAGTCCGGCCGGCGTGGCCGCTCTGTGATGACGTGGCGACCGTTGGTCCAGCATTCGAAGCGGCCATCCGCGCGCTCGATCAAGACAGCGGCGCAATCCGGTTCTAGTGCGAACTCAACCGGCGCCGGCTCTGTCGACGGCCGCGTCCATAGCAGCCAGCTCACAACCGCCGCGAGCACCACGGCGATACCTCTCCACGCGATGTTGCGCACGGTCTTTCCCCAGGTGACCTGGGGCGGAGTCTACGGGGTGTAGGGGCAGCGCCCCTACGGATACGCTCGTGATTCGGTGCGATTGGTCAGCGCCTGTCCTGTCGATTGTGGATAGGCACAATCCGCCCGCTCGACACCGCACCCCTGCAGACCCGCTTTTCAAGGCTCTCGCGCCACAGCAGACCGCGTAGGCGCCCAGCTGCGATCCGGTCCCCATCGGGCGACACCAGCACGCGGCCGGCGAAACGCCAGCCATGCCATGGATCCGGAAGGTGGTGCCGGTTGTAGACCAGGCGCTCGTACAGCGCCCCGGCGCAGGCGTTTGGGCAGGGCTGGCCATCAGGCCAGCAAGGCGGACGCTCCATGGCGAGGGCCTCCATGCGGGCAGGCTAGCCTAGCCAGCCAGTCGCGAAGGCTGCGCAGATTTCGCATAATGTATAGAACCGCGCCCCTCATCGTGCCCGTGTACGGCCTGAGAGGGCGCAGGAGCGGCGCCAAGGAACACGACCGCTAGGAGGGCAGCGGTCGCCGCCAGCTTGCGCCAGACGGCCTTCTCTTCGCGGCTGATCGCCCTCGCTTCTCCGACGATCCCCAGAACCCGGGCCAGCGGTATGCCGCTGAGCCCGGCGATCGTCGCGCACTGCACCGGATCGGGCAGCCGATGCCCATTCCGGTAGCTGGAGAGCGCCTGTTTCGACACGCCCAAGGCAGCCGCCAGCTCTGAGTCTTTCGTCGCGTTGATCGCCTGCTTGCAGGCATCCAACAGTGAATTCACGTCCATCGAGTCCTCGGGGTGTTGACCGCAGTCCTCACCCAGCGTACAACGGCGGCAGTCCTCGGATTGAGGACTCGCCCCCGGCGCCGGCCACCCCTCCGGCTCGCGGGCGTTAGGGGCAGGGGCGGGGAGTAGGGCAATGGAACGAGATTCAGACCTCTGGTGGCTCTGCCACCTGGTCGCCGAGGCACACATGGCTGCCGGCGACATTCCGACCGGGGATCACTGGTCGTGAGCGCCATCAAGTGGCGCAACCTGTCCGTCCCGCAGCGCAAGGGGCTGCGGCAGTTGTGCCAGGCGGGAACCTCCACCATCGGCTGGCGGCCTGAGCAGTTCTCGGATCGTGTCGCGCTCGCGCTGATCAAGTTGGGTGCGGCAGTAGTACCAGGTGCGAGCGGTGCTTCTTCGATCTGGTGCCTCAACGGCAAGACGATCAAGCCCACGCCGGAAGGGCGTGCGGCAGTTGCCGCGGCGGATGCCTACATCGCTGACCCTGCGGCAGTCTCGCGATCGCGGCTTGCCGCACCCCCTGCGGCAGTTCGAGCTCGAGGCAACAGCCGCACCCCCCGTGCGGCAGTGGCGCGAGGTCCTCGAGCAAACAGCCGCACCCCTGCGGCAGTTCCCGGATCCGCGAAGTGCCGCACCGGGTCGTTGTCATGAGCCGCCCCACCGACACGTTCCGCGGCGCTCGGTTGGCGTTCGACCTGGCCGTCGACCACCTGACGCAGCCGGATCTGTTCACCGACGCGCCGCCCACGGAGTTCTGGCTCGCAATCCGCGAGGCCGCCCGCGCGCAGCTGGACGACTGCGCCCACCTTGAGGCCGCCATCCATGCCCGCTGACGGCACTTTTCACCAGTCCGGCGGCGCAACACCGCCGGTTGGCCCGAGCAGTAACACGGGCCAAAAGTCTCGGAAAGCCGGCCGCATGGCCCCCGCTCGGAGAGAGCAGGCCGCAGGCCCAAGTAACGGGTCCAGCCGTATGGCTGGTCCGGGGTGTGGGGCGGAAAGCCCCACGACTTCAAAGCCGGCCGCAGGCC
>NZ_JAETWA010000019.1 GCF_016774335.1 Luteimonas saliphila
TGTACATCTTCATGCTGGCGGCCATCGCCGGCCACGTGATCATCTCGCGGGTACCGGTGATCCTGCACACGCCGCTGATGTCGGGCAGCAACTTCATCCACGGCATCGTGCTGATCGGGGCGATGGTGGTGCTGGGCCATGCCGACACCCCGCTGGAGAAGGCGATCGGTTTCGTCGCGGTGCTGATGGGCGCGGGCAACGCCGCCGGCGGCTACGTGGTGACCGAGCGGATGCTGGAGATGTTCAAGTCGTCGAAGCCGTCTCCGTCCAGGGAGCCCGGGGCATGAGCGGCGCCGACCTCCTCGACCTGCTGGTCAAGACCAGTTACCTGATCGCGGCCACGTTGTTCCTGCTCGGCCTGCAACGCATGGCCTCACCCAGGACCGCGCGCAGCGGCATCCGCTGGGCCGGGCTGGGCATGGTCATCGCCACCCTCGCCACGTTCTTCCTGCCCGACCTGCACAACATCCCGCTGATCCTGGCCGCCACGGCGATCGGGACCGCGATCGCGTGGATCTCGGGCAAGCGGGTCGCGATCACCGACATGCCGCAGATGGTGGCGCTGTACAACGGCCTCGGCGGCGGCTCGGCGGCGGCCATCGGCGGCGTGGAACTGCTGCGCTGGTCGGCCGCGGGCCAGGCGAGCGGGCCGGTCCCGCTGGTGCTGGCGGTGCTGGGCGGGCTGATCGGTTCGGTGGCGCTGTCGGGTTCGATCATCGCCTGGGCCAAGCTCGACGGGCGCATGGACAAGCGCTACGCGTTCCCGGGCATGCAGGCGTTCAATTTCCTGGTGTTCGCCGCGGCCATCGTGCTGGGCGGGCTGGTGGTGTGGTCGCTGGGCGCGCCCTGGATCGTCGCGTTCTTCCTGGTGGCGCTGGCGCTGGGCGTGCTGATGACCCTGCCCATCGGCGGCGCCGACATGCCGGTGGTGATCTCGCTGTACAACGCGCTGACCGGCCTGGCGGTCGCGTTCGAAGGCTACGTGCTGGGCAACGAGGCGCTGATCATCGCCGGCATGATGGTGGGCGCGGCGGGCATCCTGCTGACGCGGCTGATGGCCAAGGCGATGAACCGCTCGATCAAGAGCGTGCTGTTCTCCAACTTCGGCGGCGGCGGGGCTTCGGCGGCCGAGATCAGCGGCTCTCAGAAGCCGATCGAGGCCGCCGACGTCGCGGCGATGATGGCCTTCGCCGAACGCGTGGTGATCGTGCCCGGCTACGGCATGGCCGTGGCCCAGGCGCAGCACAAGATCTGGGAGCTGACGCAGCGGCTGCTCGAGCGCGGGGTCAAGGTGAAGTTCGCGATCCACCCGGTGGCCGGGCGCATGCCGGGGCACATGAACGTGCTGCTGGCCGAGGCCGGCGTGCCCTACGACCTGATCGCCGACATGGACGACATCAACCCGGAGTTCGCCAACACCGACGTCTCGCTGGTGATCGGCGCCAACGACGTGGTCAACCCGGTGGCCAAGACCGACCCGGCCAGCCCGATCTACGGCATGCCGATCCTGGACGTGGTGAACTCGAAGAACACCATCGTCATCAAGCGCGGCAGGGGCACCGGGTTCGCCGGCATCGAGAACGCGCTGTTCTACGCCGACAACACGCGCATGCTGTACGGCGACGGCGCGGAGATGGCCAGCGCGCTGGTGAGCGAACTCAAGGCGCTCGACGGCGGGCATTGAGCCCGTTGGTCATTCGGCATCGGTTGAAGGCCGAGGCGTGCGACAGGATGGACCGAGGCCGCGCTTCCACGGACCCGTCACCGCCTCGGCGGCGTGGACCACGGGTGTGCGATCGATCATCGGGCCCGGCGCCGCCCAGCTGGAATCGCCGGCAGACCGTCTGCTCCTGCCGGCTGACGGCGACCGGCAATGCGGAGCCGATGGAGCAGCGATCGCGTGCGACCTGCTCATGCCCCGGCCCGGCGCCATCCCCGGCCGGCGAGCCTTGCGGCCGCCGGCCGGAGCCTGCGCTCAGAAGTCGAAGCGGACCTGGACCTGCGCTGCGTCGACGTCGATGTCCTCGACCTCGGTGCGGGTGACTTCGCCGCGGAGCGAAAGCAGGTCGTTGAAGCGGTACTGCACGCCGACGCCGTAGACCGGGTCGCTGCCGTCGTCCTTGCCGGTGCCGGTGAGCCCGGGGATCGCGGTGTCGAGCTCCCAACGCTGGATGCCGCCCTTCACGTAGCCGGAGAAGTTCTCGGTGAACGGCAGGATGCCGACGGCCGTGAGGTAGGCCGAGCTGAGCTCGAGGTCCGCGCCGGCCGCGCCCGGGGACAATTGTCCGAAGTCGGTGTATCCGGCCTCGAGCGCGAAGTTGCGGTGGAACTGGTAGCCGCCGAACACCGAGAACGCGGTGTCCTCGTCGTCGTAGGCGCGCTCGTCGACGAGCGCCTGGCCGGCGCCGGCGCCGGCGTAGAAGCCCGGATCCTGCGCCTGGGCGCCGAAGGATGCCGCACCGAACAGGGCGACGGCGAGGGTGGTGGCGAGCAGCTTGGGGGTACGCATGGGACATCTCCTGGGTGGGGGAATTGCGGGAGCGGCTCGACCCGTCGTGTGTCGAAGGGCCGCCGTTCGCCGTGCAGGAGAAAAGTTGGGTGTTCCAGATCGGAAACGAAGTCCGTTGTTCTGGATTCTTTATCCCATGAGAGTGGCCAATAACTACCGCTGTCTGCCGCGCCCCGGGTCGCCGGCCGGCGAGCTGCCAGGCGCAGGCCACGACTGCACCGCGCCCGATGGGGAGCCGGCGACGCCTGGAGCAGCCGCGACCTGCTCACGGCATCCGCAACAACTGCCTGCCATCGCAGAGCACGCTGCTGCCGCTGTCCGCGCGCGGCACGGGATGGCCGCCGGTGAAGGCGGAGAACGCCGGCAGCACGGTGATCGACGGACGCAGCCAGAACATGGGATGGCGGCCGGTGCCGGGCAGGCGCAGCACCGGGTGCAGGTGCCCGCAGAGCACGTGGCGATCCGGCCTTTCGCGTGCGGGCGGAGCGTGGCGGAACTCGAACGGCGCCTCGAGGAAACCTTCCGGCACGCGTTCGACGCCCGCGGCCGCCGCATCGAACGCGCGGTCGTGGTTGCCCGGCACCACCGCCATCGCCACCTCGCGATGCGCTTCGCGGAACGCGCGCCACGCCGCATCGACCGCGGCATGGCGCCGCGCGTGCAGGAAGTCGCCGAGGATCCACAGCGACGACGCGGACGTGAGCGCGAGCAGCGCGTCGAGCCGCGCGAGGTCGTGCGCGGTGCCGCCGCTGGGCACGGCGATGCCGGCAGCGCGAAAGGTGTCGCCCTTGCCCAGGTGCAGGTCGGCGATCAGCAGGCGCGCGCGTGCGGGCCAGTACAGGGCGCGATCGGCGAGCACGCGGACGGGTTCGCCGGCGAGGGTCAGGTCGAGGGTGTCAGGCATTGCGGGATGGGCGTGTTGCGGTGGCGGGTGTGGGGGGCGGGGTGCGTTCGGGTTGGCGTGGGGTCCCGGATGCGCTGCGCTTATCCGGGCTACGGGCGGTGCGGGGGCGGTGGCGGTGTTCTAGGCGGTCGGCGACGCGCTGGACGCGGGTGCGCCAGTCCTCGCTGCTGAGGGTACCGCGCATCGCTTCGGCCCACAGCGGGAACGACAGCGGGGTGAGCGACTTCGGGCGGCGCAGGTCGAGGGTGGCCGCGTGGCAGCGCGCCAGCGTCGCCTGCAGGGCGCGCACTTCGAGCTGGGCCTCGAACACCTCGCGCTCGGCCTGCTGCAGCAGCAGGTGGCCGGGGTCGTGTCGCTGCAGCACGTCGAACAGCAGGCCGCTGGAGGCCTGCAGCTGGCGCAGGCTGCGCAGCGCGCGCCCGGGCAACGACGGCGGCAGCAGTCCGGCCACGCGCGCGATCTCGCGGAACTGGCGGCGCGCGAGTTCGGCGAGGTTGGCGCCGGACCGCAGGTCGTCGTGCAGGCCTTCGGGCGACAGCAGCGCGCGCAGGATATCGACGTCGATCGCCGGCTGCGCCTGCGCGGTCAATGCCAGCCCGTAGTCGTTGACCGCGAACGCGAACGTGTTGGGCGCCAGCCGGCTCCAGCGCAGCGCGAGCAGCGCGGCCAGCCCCTCGTGCACCCCACGCCCGGCGAAGGGATAGACGAACAGGTGCCAGCCTTCGCGCGTCTTCGCGAATTCGGCGAGCAGCGTGCCCGGCGCCGGCAGCGCCGACAGCGTTTCCTGCAATGCGAGCAGCGGCGCCAGCGCGCGCAGTTCCGGTCCGTCGCGCGGACCGGCCAGCACCTGCGCCACCCGCGCGCCGAGCTCGCCCGACATCGGCATGCGCCCGCCCTGCCAGCGCGGCACGATGCCGTCGCCCTTTCTCGCGATGCGCACGTACGCGGCCATGTCCTGCAGGCGCACCAGCTCCAGGGTGCGGCCGGCGAACTGGAAGCGGTCGCGCGGGCGCAGGCGCGCCAGGAACCCTTCCTCCACGCTGCCCAGGGTGGCGCCGCGCAGCAGCTTCACCTGCAGCGCGCCATCGCTGGTGATGGTGCCGATCGACAGCCGGTGGCGCAGCGCGATGCGGCGGTCGTGCACGCGGTACACGCCGTCGTCGTCGCGCACCACGCGCCGGTATTCGGGATAGTGCTGCAGCGCCTGGCCGCCCTGGACGACGAAGGCGAGCACCGCGTTCCACTGCACGTCGCTGAGCACCGCGAACGCATGCGTGCCGCGCACTTCGTCGCGCAGCGCATCGGCCTCGAAGCCGCCACCCAGCGCCAGGGTGACGCAGTGCTGGGCGAGCACGTCGAGCGAGAGCCGCAGCGGCACGCGCGATTCCACTTCGCCCGCGGCCAGCGCCTTGCGCGCGGCGGCGTATTCGGCCAGTTCCAGCGCGTGGGTGGGCACGCAGACCACGTGCCCGGCTTCGCCCGGGCGATGGCGCGCGCGGCCGGCGCGCTGCAGCAGCCGCGCCATGCCCTTGGGGCTGCCGAGCTGGATCACCTGGTCGACGGCGGGGAAATCGACTCCGAGGTCGAGGCTGGACGTGGCGACCACGCAGCGCACGCTGCCCTCGCGCAGGCCCTGCTCCACCGCGGCGCGCAGCTTCGGGTCGAGCGAGCCGTGGTGCAGGGCCAGGGTTTCCGGCGCGTCCAGCCAGGTGGCGGCCAGCGCGCGATGCCAGAGTTCGGCCTGCGCACGCGTGTTGGCGAACAGCAGCGTCGTGCCGGCGGCCTGCAGCCGCGCGGCCACGCGCTGCACCTGGGACAGGCCGAGGTGGCCGGCCCACGGGAAGCGTTCGCCGGCCTCGGGCAACAGGGTGTCCAGGGTCAGGCTGCGCGGTCTGGCTGCCTGCACGATCGCCGCGCCGGGTGCGTGCGGCAGCAGCACGTCTCGCGCCTGTTCGAGGTTGCCGAGCGTCGCCGACAGGCCCCAGGTGCGCGCCTGCGGCGCCCAGGCGCGCAGCCGCGCCAGCGCCAGTTGCAGCAGCACGCCACGCTTGTTGCCGAGCAGTTCGTGCCATTCGTCGACCACGATCGCGCGCAGGCCGGAGAGTTGCGCGGCGGTGTCGGGATAGCTCAGCAGCAGCGCCAGCGACTCGGGCGTGATCACCAGCGCATCGGCACCGCCCTGGCGCGCCAGGCGCTTGTCGCGCGCAGTCGCGTCGCCGGTGCGCATCGCCACGGTCCAGTCCAGGTCGAGCGCGGCGATGGGTTCGCGCAGGGCGCGCGCGGTGTCGTTTGCCAGCGCACGCAGCGGCGTGATCCAGAGAAGGCGGGTGCGGCCAACCGACGGCACCGCTGCCCTCCTGTCATTTCGAGCGAAGCGAGAAATCTGCTCTGCGGATACCTCCAGATTCCTCGCTTCGCTCGGAATGACAGTGGGGGAGAGGCGCGGGGTTGGATCGGGTCGCGCCTTCGGTGCGTCTGCGGCCAGTGACTCTGGTTGGCGTGACGTCTGTGCCGTCAACACGCTTGCCGTCTGCGTCTTCGATGCGATTGCCGTTTGCTTCTTCAACGCGTTTGCCGCTTGTACTTTCGACGCACGTGCTGTTTGTGCGTTCGATGCGTTTGCTGTCTGCGCGATCGACGCGCGCGCCGATCGCGCCCTGGCAGTCTTCGCCTGCGCAGCGTCCCTTGCCGCTTTCGCCTGGGCCGCCTCCACCAGGGCGTCCAGTAGCGGCCCGCCCAGCGCGGCCAGGGTCTTGCCGCTGCCGGTGGGCGTGACCAGCAGGCCGGACTCGCCACGCCGCCAGCGTCGCCAGGCCTCGCGCTGGAACGGCGCCGGACTCCAGCCCTGCGAGGCGAACCAGGCGGCGAGCGGCGCATCGAACGACGCGCGCGTCGCGGTCGGCTTCATCGCGCCAGCGCCTTGAGCGTGTCGAGCCGGTCGGCCTCGGCCGCGGGCTTGTCGTGGCGCCAGCGCAGGATCCGCGGGAACCGCACCGCGATGCCCGACTTGTGCCGGGCCGAGCGGTTCACCGCCTCGAAGCCGAGTTCGAACACGTGCTGCCCCGGCACCGAGCGCACCGGGCCGAATCTTTCCAGCGTATTGGCGCGGATCCAGCGGTCGAGCTTCAGGATCTGCGCATCGTCCAGGCCGCTGTAGGCCTTGGCCACCGGCACCAGCGCGTCGCCGTCCCACAGGCCGAAGGTGTAGTCGGTGTAGAGCGTGCTGCGGCGGCCGTGGCCGGATTGCGCGTAGATCAGAACAGCATCCACCGTGAGCGGATCGATCTTCCACTTCCACCAGTCGCCGCGCTTGCGGCCGGACTGGTAGGCGGCGTCCGCGCGCTTGAGCATCAGGCCCTCGACGCCCCGCTCACGCGCCTGCGCGCGCAGCTCCGCGGCGTGCGCCCAGTCGCGCGCGGCGACGAGGGGCGAGGCGACGATGCGCGGATCGTCGTGCACGGCCAGCAGCGCCTCCAGCGCCGCGCGACGTTCGTGCTGCGGGCGTTGCCGCCAGTCGACGCCCTCGAGTTCGAGCAGGTCGTACGCCTGCACCCGCACCGGCGTGTCGGCCAGCGTCTTGGCGCCGGGCTTGCGCCGCTGGATCCGGGTCTGCAGCGCGGTGAACGCCAGCGGCGCATCGTCGTCCGCGCGCCAGGCGAGCAGTTCGCCGTCGAGCACGCAGTCGCGCGGCAGCGAGGCCGCGGCGGCCTCGATCTCGGGAAAGCGGCCATCAAGGCGTTCCTCGCCGCGCGACCACAGCGCCACCGCGGCGTCGCGGCGGATCAGCTGCAGGCGGATGCCGTCCCATTTCCATTCCAGCAGCCAGTCGCGCAGCGGGCCGAGCGCGCGTTCGATCGCGGCCGGATCGTTGGCGAGCACCGGCGCGCCGGGATCGACATCTTCAGGTTGGGCCTCCTTGGCATCGTCTTCAGCGATCGGCGCCTCGTGCGCCGCCTCCGGATCCCCGCGCAACACCGCTTCCAGCGGTGTCGCCAGGAAAAACGGATAGGGTTGCTGGCGGTCGCTGGCGAGCTCGCCCGGCGAGAGCAGCATCTCCAGGAACGCGGGCGTCGGCGCCCATTCGCCGAGCATGCGCTGGGCGATGCGGGCGATGTCGATGCCACTCATCTCGGCCAGCGCCTGCTGCACCAGCCGCTGCGACACGCCCACCCGCAGCGCGCCGGTGAGCAGCTTGTTGAACAGCAGCCGCTCGTCGAAGGCGAGCATGCGCCAGGCCTCGACCACCACCGCGCGCCGCACGTCCTCGTCGCGGTTGGCGACCGGCAGCAGCCGGCGCTCGATCCAGTCGGCCAGGGTCACGTCCTGCGCGTCCTGCGCGGGATCGTCGAGCAGCAGGGCGAGCGTTTCGGCGAGGTCTCCGACCTGGTCGTAGCTGTCGTCGACCAGCCAGTCGGGCAGGCCCGCCTCGGCGGCGATCCAGCTGCGCAGCTCGCGCGTGTTGGCGATGCGCTGCTTCGCGCCCGCGACCTTGCCGCCGGCCAGCAGGTGCAATGCCCATGCCGCGTCGCGCGGCGGCGCCTCGCGGAAATACCGCGCCAGCGCCGCGCGCTTGTCGAGCGTGGCGGTGCTGCGGTCGAGGTCGCGGTAGAGGCTGGCGAAGCGGCGCATGCCTCAGTCCTCGTCCCCATAGCCGGTGCGGAAGGCGCCTGCATCGAGCCCGTCCTCGCACAGCTTGCGCACGATGGCGTCGGTGTTGCCGTGGGTGGCGATCACGCGGGTGGCGCCGGTTTCGCGCACGGTGCGGATCAGGTCGGGCCAGTCGGCGTGGTCGGAGACCACGAAGCCGCGGTCGTAGTTGCGGCGGCGGCGGTTGCCGCGGATCCGCATCCAGCCGGAGGCGAAGCCGGTCTGCGCGCGGCGGAAGCGGCGCATCCACGCGCTGCCCGCGGCCGAAGGCGGCGCCAGCACCAGTTTCCCGGCGAAGTCCGCACCCTTGGCGAGTTCGGAGACCGGCTCGGTCGGCGGCAGGGCCACGCCCGCGCGCCGGTAGACCTCGACGCCGGCGGCGATCGCGCCATGCAGCAGCACCGGCGCATCCACATGCGGCGCCAGCTCGGCCAGCACCCGCTGCGCCTTGCCCAGCGCGTAGCAGAACAGCACCGCGGCCACGCCCTCGGCCTCGCAGTCCTCGCGCCACTGCGCGATCTCGCGCGCCACCTCGCCCGTGTCCGGCCAGCGGTACACCGGCAGGCCGAACGTCGCCTCGGTGATGAAGGTGTCGCAGGGCACGACCTCGAACGGCGCGCAGGTGGGATCGGGCTGGCGCTTGTAGTCGCCCGAGGCCACCCACACCCGGCCCTGCGCCTCGATCCGCACCTGCGCCGAGCCGAGCACGTGCCCGGCCGGATGCAGCGAGACCCGCGCGCCACCGACTTCGAACGGCTCGCCGTGTTCGCGCGCGTGGTAGCGCTGCGGGCCCAGCCGCCATTCCAGGATCGGCAGGCTTTCGCGCGTGCAGTGGTATTCGCCCATGCCGGCGCGCGCATGGTCGCCATGGCCGTGGGTGATCACCGCGCGCGGCACCGGCCGCCACGGATCGATGTGGAAGTCGCCCGCCGGACAGTACAGGCCTTCGGGACGCAGTTCGACCAGCTCGCGCACGCGCACCTCCGCGCTCAGGCGCCGACCGGTGCGCCGTGCGGGGGCGGCGCGAGGATGGAGACGCCGCTGGAAAGCGGACAGGCGTGGCGGGCGGGCATCGGGCGGTTTGCGCGGTCGTGAGGGCGTCGAGACTGGACCAGCGCGCGTGCAGGCCGGGCGAACGCGCCGTGGCCCGAAGACGGGGCCGGGTGTTCATCATTGGCGCGACTGCGTCTCGCAGATCGAGACGTCGACCTCGCACGGCTCGCCCCCCCGGATCCGCCACCACGCCCCGTAGCCCGGGTAAGCGCAGCGCACCCGGGGGGCAGTCTCCGTCTCTCATCGCCCGCCACGCCCGCGACCCGGATGCGGCCTTTGGCCCTATCCGGGCTACGACCACCCGATGCCCGCCACGCCTATGTAGCCCGGGCAAGCGCAGCGCACCCGGGACAACCTCGCTCCTCCCCGTCCGGCGCAGGCGACCCCGGCCATCACGCCATGTCCCGCACTTCCCCACGCACACGGATCGCGTTAGCGTCCGCGCTCCGCCTTCGAGACCGCCCGCATGACCAAGGACAGCGACCGCCAGGAGTTCCTCGTACTCTCGCGCGGACAGTGGAACCGAGACGCCGAACCCGAGGCCATCCAGGCCTCGATCGACGCGTTCTATCCCTGGCTCGAAGCCCACATCGCCGCCGGGCGGATGAAGACCGGCGAGCGGCTGGCGCGCGCGGGTGCGACGGTGTCGCGCAAGGGCGTCGCCCTCGACGGTCCGTTCGGCGAGACCAAGGAACTGGTCGGCGGCTACTGGTTCGTGGTCGCGCCCACGCTGGAGGAAGCCGCGGCCCTGCTCGCGACCAGCCCGACCCTGGCGCACGGCCTGTTCTACGAACTGCGGCCGCTGGAACTCGAAGGTGCGAGCGCCTATGCGCGCACCAGCGAGACGCCCGACTGAGGGCCGCCCAGCGGACCTTCGAGGAAACTCCGTCCTCCACGCCGCACCCGAAGTCTCCGAGCCTGCGGACATGACCCGCAAAGCCGCCCGTCCGGCGCCCACCCGCCACGCCACCGCCGCCGATACCACCGCAGCGGTCGACGCGCTCATCGCCGCGCTTGCGCATCCGCACAAGCCCGGCATCGAGGCGTTGCGCGCGGCGATCCTCGCGGTCGATCCCGCGATCGCCGAAGGCGTGAAGTGGAATGCGCCCAGCTTCCGTACCGGCGAGTACTTCGCCACCTTCCACCTGCGCGCGAGGGCCGGGATCGCGCTGATCCTGCACCTGGGCGCGAAGGCGCGGGCGTTGCCCGAAGGCGGCCTCGACATCGACGATCCCGACGGACTGCTGGCATGGCTCGGCAAGGACCGGGCGCAGGTCGTGTTCGCCGACGAGGCCGACGCTCGCAGGCGCATCCCCGCGCTGCAGGCGGTGCTGCGACAGTGGATCCGCGCGGTCTGACCCCCCCGCCGACGCCGGAGGGCTGACGCACGAGCCCGGCCGACGTTCCGCCCGCATGGTCGCCCTGTCCCGAATTCCCCGGGGGCGGCGCCGATGCCGGCTCCGGGCCCGGGTGCGGTTTTCGGTCGTCGCTGCTTTCGTCCACACTCTGCCGCTGCCACGCCACCGGACGCCCTCATGGCCTTCAGCTCGCCGCTGTTCATCACCTTCGCCGCCTACCTGCTGCTGATGGTCGGGATCGGCTTCGTGGCCTGGCGGCGCACCCGCACCTTCGACGACTACATCCTCGGCGGGCGCTCGCTGGGCAGCTACGTCACCGCGCTGGCGGCCGGCGCCTCGGACATGAGCGGTTGGCTGATGATGGGCCTGCCCGGCGCCCTGTACCTCGGCGGCGCGTCGGAGGTATGGATCGCGATCGGCCTGGTGATCGGTACATGGTGCAACTGGAAGTACGTCGCCGGCCCGCTGCGCGTGTACACCGAACGCACTCGCAACGCGCTGACCCTGCCGGACTACTTCACCCACCGCTTCGAGGATCGCAGCCGCCTGCTGCGGATCCTCGCCGCGCTGGTGATCCTGGTGTTCTTCGCGATCTACTGCGCCTCGGGCATCGTCGCCGGCGCGCGCCTGTTCGAGAGCATGTTCGGCCTGCCGTACGCGCAGGCGATGTTCTGGGGCGCGGCGGTGACGATCGCCTACACCTTCATCGGCGGTTTCCTGGCGGTGAGCTGGACCGACACCGTGCAGGCGACGCTGATGATCTTCGCCCTGCTGCTGGTGCCGGTGTTCGCGATCCTCGGCGTCGGCGGACCGGCGCAGGCGCTGGCGCTGGTGGAGCAGGTCGATCCGTCGCGCCTGCAGTGGGTCGGCGCCGGCGGCGCGGTGGCGATCGTCTCCGCGCTGGCCTGGGGGCTGGGCTACTTCGGCCAGCCGCACGTGCTGGCGCGGTTCATGGCCGCCGACAACCTGGCCACGATCCCGCGCGCCCGCCGCATCGCGATGGGCTGGATGATGCTGTGCCTGGCCGGGGCGATGGCGACCGGTTTCTTCGGCATCGCCTGGTTCGCCGCGCATCCCGAGGCCGCCGGGCCGGTCGACGCCAATCCCGAGCGCGTGTTCATCGCCCTGTCCGGGTTGCTGTTCAACCCGTGGATCGCCGGCGTGCTGCTGTCGGCGATCCTCGCCGCGATCATGAGCACGCTCTCGGCGCAGCTGCTGGTGTGCTCGAGCGCGCTGACCGAGGATTTCTACCGCGGCTTCGTGCGCCCGCGGGCGGGCCATCGCGAGCTGGTGTGGTTCGGCCGCGCGATGGTGCTGGCGGTGGCGCTGCTGGCGATCTGGATCGCGCGCGACCCCGACAGCCGCGTGCTCGGCCTGGTCGCCTATGCCTGGGCCGGGTTCGGCGCGGCGTTCGGGCCGGTGGTGGTGCTGTCGCTCACCTGGAAGCGGATGACCCGCAACGGCGCGCTGGCCGGCATGATCGTCGGCGCCGCCACTGTGATCGCGTGGAAGCAGACCGGCAGCCCGCTGTACGAGATGGTGCCCGGGGTGGTACTGGCGACGACCGCCATCGTCATCGCCAGCCTGCTCGACAAGGCGCCGTCGCAGGCCCTGCAGACGCAGCACGAGCAGGTGCGGCTGACGCTGCGCGAGAACGGCTACTGATGGTGGATCGCCTGCACGCGTTCGCAGTCGGCAAGCCGGTCGCACCGCCGTGAGCGCGACCGCGACCTATGCGTTGATCCCGCCGGAGACCAGCGTGGCCCACCTGGTCGACTGCTTCTGGGTGGTGACGGACGACGACGCCACGCCCGGCGAACGCAAGATCGTGCCGGACGGCTTTCCCGAGCTGGTCTTCCACCATGGCGACCCCTACGAGATCCGGCTGGCGGACGGCGCATGGATCCGGCAACCGCGCGCGCTGGCGGCGGGCCAGCTCTCGCGCTACTTCTTCCTGCGCAATACCGGCCGCACCGACATCACCGGGGTCAAGTTGCGGCCCTGGGCGCTCGCGCAGCTCTGCGCCCGGCCGATGGCCGCGCTGACGGACCGAGTGCCGGCGCTGGACGCGGTTTGCGAGCGTGCCAACGTGCTGGAAACGGCCGCCGGTGGCTGCCCGGACACGGGCGCGCGGATCGCGGCATTGTCCCGTGCCCTGCTCGAAATCTGCCCGGCCGGCGCGCCGCCGGAAATGGTGACGTCTGCGATCGCGCTGATCGTCGCGACGCAGGGACGCCTGCCGGTGACGGAGATCAACGCCCGCCTCGGCACCCATCCGCGCAGCCTCGAACGCGCGTTCGCGCGATGGATCGGACTGACGCCGAAGCTCTACTCGCGCGTGATCCGCCTCAGCACGATCTTCAGGGCCGCCAGCGGCGAGGCAGGCAACCTGAGCGACCTGTCGTTCCACGCCGGCTACTACGACCAGCCGCACTTCCACCGGGAGTTCAAGGCGTTCACCGGCGAGGCCCCGTCGAAGTATCCGTTCGCGCAGCCGAACATGGCCAACCTGTTCCTCAACCGGGCCTGATCCCGGCCCTGTCGGTTCCGTACAAGACATCCTCCGGCGGGACGCGGTGTGATGCGGCCATCGCAACGGAGGCCACATGCGCACGATCCTGCTGCTCGCCTGCATCCTGCTCGCGTCCCTCGTTCCACCGTCCGCCGTCGCGAATACCGACGCCCGCATCGAAGCGCTCGGCTGGCTGCTCGGCCAGTGGCGGCGCACCGGACTGCCCGAAGGCAGGACCGGGCACGAGCGCTGGGAACCCGCGGGCAGCGGGCTGGCAGGCGTCGGCGCGCTGCAGCGGGACGGCGCGACGGTGTTCGAGGAGCAGCTGCGCATCGAGGCGGACGGTCGCGAGGTGTTCTACGTCGCCGACGTGCCGGGCAACGCCGCGCCGGTGCGGTTCCGGCTGGTCGAACAATCGGAGTCCGCGGTCGCCTTCGAGAACCCCGGCCACGATTTCCCGCAGCGCATCGCCTATCGCCGCGACGGCGAGCGCCTGCGCGCCACCATTTCCGGCGACGGCCGCGAGGCGAGCTTCGCCTTCGAGCGCGCCGCGCCCCCCGGAGCCGATCCCCATGACCCAACGACGAGACCCGCCATGCAGCACATGATCAACTGGTTCGAGATTCCCGTTGCCGACTTCGACCGCGCGCTGCGCTTCTACGGCGCGGTGCTGGACGCGCCGCTGGAGGCGATGGACATGGACGGCGTCCGCATGGGCATGTTCCCCAGCGACGGCCGCAACGTCTCCGGCGCCATCGTGCACGGCGAGGACTACGTGCCGGGGACCACCGGCGCCCTGGTCTACCTGTCCGGGGGCGGGGACCTGGCCCCGGCGCTGGCACGGGTCGCCGCCGCGGGCGGCAAGGTGATCGTGCCGAAGACGCAGATCTCGCCGGAGTTCGGTTACTTCGCCCTGTTCCTCGACAGCGAGGGCAACCGCGTCGGCCTGCATTCGCCGAACTGATCCGGGGCTGCCGGCGACCGCGACCAGTTCCATCAACCCGCTGGCCGACGCCGGCGCTTGATCCCCGGGGCGCATGACCTCCACGACGGCCACACCTTGCGGCGTGTCGCCGGGGGGGCTGGCGATGCATATCCGGGCCGCTGGCGATTGCGGGCGTCCCGGATGCGGCCTTCGGCCTTATCCGGGCTACGGCAGGAATCCGGACCCCCGTAGCCCGGATAAGCGAAGCGCATCCGGGACTCCATCACTGCGTCCGCCGACTTGCGGCGTGTCGTCGGAGGGCTGGCGATGCATGTCCGGGGCGCTGGCGATTGCGGGCATCCCGGATGCGGCCTTCGGCCTTATCCGGGCTACGCCAGGAATCCGCCCCCCGTAGCCCGGATAAGCGAAGCGCATCCGGGACTCCATCACTGCGTCCGCCGACGCCCGCCACTCACTCCTCGCCAAGGATCTCCGCAGCGTCCACCACCTCCACGCCCTGCAACTGTCCCAGGAGCCGATCGAACCAGGCCTTGTGCGAGGCGCCGACGATCGACAGCACGCGCGCGCCGGGGCGTTCGCGGAAGGTGGCGCCGATGTTGGCGACCATGCGCAGGTTGCACAGGTCCCAGCCGCCGACGTACTGGCGGCCGAAGTGCTGCGGCGATTCCTCCTTCAATGCCAGCGCGAAATCGCAGGCCATGGGCATGCGCTGGTAGTCGGCGCTGTTGGTGTGCCGGTACAGCGGCAGCAGGTCCGGGGCCTCGCGCAGCGCCTGGTCGCGCGCGCGCAGCGCCTTGCACTCCGGGGGCGCGCTGTCCCAGGCGCCGCGGATCGCGCTCGCGAAGCCGTCCATGTCGTCGATGCGCAGGTTGTCGCCGGTGTGGTCGTCGGTCGGGAACACGCGCTGCAGGCCCAGGCGCACGGCCAGCGCCGCGCCGATCGAGGTGTCCTCGTTGATGGACGCGGCGCGCTTGTCCAGCATGTCGACCAGCGCGGCGTCGAGGCCGTCGCCGACCACGCGCTCCGCCGCGGGCAGATGCAGCCATTGCACCACGGCCGAAGGGGGATCGCCTGCAGCGAGTAAGGTCGCGGCCAGGCGGCGGCGCTGCGCGGGCGTGGGCGCGTCGGGCCAGGCGTCGAGCTGCGCCTGCGCGGCGGCGATCGCGGCTGGCACGTCGAGGCCGGTGACCGCGCGTGCCGCGGCGATGTCGGGGCAGTAGCGCGCGCCGCCCTCCGGATCGTAGACGGCCGGGTGCCGCGCCATCAGGTCGCAGGTCTCGCCGGGCATCGCCTCGATGGTGATGATCTGCGGGGCGAACGCCTCGAGCCGCTGCAGCAGCGATTCCAGTGCACCCGGCGCGAGTTCGCCGGGCTCGCCCTGGGCAAGGTGCACCGTGCCGAGCACCAGCACGCGGGTGGGCTCACCGGAAATGCGCGCAGCGGGCTTCGGCGTCGGGGAGGCCTGCGCCAGCGCCGCGCACGCGGGCGCGACGGCAAGCAGCAGGGCGGGCAACAGCGAACGATGCATCACGGCCTCCGGGCGATGGCGCGGCGCGGAGGCGTCCGCGCGGCCGCGCCATCACACGCGATCCTCGTGGCGAAGGCATGTCCGGATGGTCATGGTGGCGATCGAGGCGTGATCGGGTTTCGTGCGGGGATCCGATCGTTCGGGGCGCGGTTGATCGTTCGCGTGCGCGATCGAGGATCGCGGCTCCCCGGATGCGGCCTGCGGCCTTATCCGGGCTACGGTTCTTCCTTTCTCCGCTCTGCGGGGCATTGCGCCCTTAACGGGTGGAAGGTGCCGAAGGCGGATGGGGGCGCGCCGCAGGCGTGTTGGATCAGTCGCTGCTTTCCCCGACCCCGACCCTCCCCCGCAAGCGGGGGAGGAAGCTTCTCCGGGAGAGGAGCAGGCGACGCGGTCGGGGCGCGAGGCAGCGTGTCGCTTCGGGCACGACGCGGCGCCACCGCAGTCAGTGCGCCAGCAGCCGCACCGGCAGGTCGGTGGCGCCGATCGCGCGATTGCCGGCCGCGTCCACGCCGATCGCACGCACGAGGTAGTCGCCTGCGGGCAGCGCCGCCGGCTCCCAGCGCGCCTCGGCGATCTCGTCGCCGCGCACCACGTTGCTCGCCACGTACAGGAAGCGCGTGCGCGAAGCGCCGTGCACGGTGATGCCGCTGTCGGCGGCGTAGGCGATGCGCACCGCATCCGGGTGCGCGGGCATGCGCGAGAAGTCGAGATTCATCCACGGCGTTTCGAAACCCGGCGCCGGCGTGCCGTCCGCGCGCAGCACCTGGTAGCCGATGCGGTGCAGGCCGAGCCGCCGCCGCGGCAGGTTGCCGTCGACCTGGTCCCAGGCATCGACCACCACCTGCACCCCGCCGCCTTCGCGCGGCACCAGCACGCGGCCATCCTCGCGCGCGGTGAGCGGCTGGCCCGCATCGTCCAGCAGCGACACGCCGTCGATGCGTGGCGGCACGCTGTCGCGGTAGCCGTGGAAACCGAGCCGGATCGCATTGTGCTGGTGGCCGTAGGGGCCGACGATCAGGTGCGTGTGCGCCTGTGCGTTGACCGTGCCCAGCGCATCGCCGGCGCGAAAGCGCGTGCCGCGCATGATCCGCACCCGGGCCGGCTTGCCGTCCTCGTCGTGGTCGAACAGGAATCGCGCCGGATCGAGGTTGCGGCCCTGCGGCGTGCGGCCGGCACGCAGATGCACGTAGGACAGTTCGTCGATCGAGATGCCTTCGGACTGGCCGCCGAAACTCCATGTCGCCAGCGGGCTGGTCACCTTGCCGTCGGCGATCGACAGCACGCGTGCGCCAACGTCGCCGCGCACGTCGAGACCGTTGTGCAGGTGGCTGCGGCTTTCGCCGCTGAAGTTGCCGCGCACCTCGCCCAGGGTGCCGACCACCTCGTGCCAGCCGTCCTGTGGCGCGAACGGCCAGCGCTGGCGCGTCTGCGGCAGCGCGCGTGCCGGCGAGGGACCGACCGGGCCGTCGGCGAGCGACATCGACATCGCATCGCCCGTCTCGCGGCGCGACAGCCGGTGCAGGCGATGGCCCGCGGCATCGGCCACCAGCAGGCTGCCGTCGGCGTCCAGCCACAGCGCCGCCGGCCGCGCGAACCATTGCCGCGGCACGCCGCCGGAAACCACGCGCGCGTTGCCGTCGCGCGCAACCTGCACGATCCGCCCCGGCGAGAGTTCGCCGACATAGACCTGTCCGTCGTGGGTGGCGGCCAGCGACAGCGGCCGTCCCTGCAACGCCTCCGCGTTCCAGGACGAGGCACGCCAGGTATGCGCGGCGCCGTCGCGGTCGATCCAGCGCAGCGCGCGGTTGCCGGTGTCGGCGATCCACAGCGTGCCGTCGCCGGCCAGCGCCAGCGCCGTCGGCGTGTCGAACCGCGAGGGGTTGCCCGCGCCGCCGGCGAAGCCCGGCCCGTCGCCGCCGCCGCCGCCGCCCAGCGTGCGCACGCGGCCATCGCGTTCGATCACGCGGATGCGGTCGTTCCAGGTATCGGCGACGTACACCCGACCGGCCGCGTCCACCGCCACGCCCATCGGCGCGCGGAACTGCGCCAGCGCGCGGTCGCCGTCGCGGAAGCCGGCGATGCCGGTGCCGGCCAGCGTGGTGACGCGCCCCTGCGGCGTGACCTTGCGGATCGCGTGGTTGCCGGTGTCTGCGACATAGAGATTGCCCAGCCGGTCGACCGCGAGCGCGGAAGGGGTGTGGAACTTCGCCGCCACGCCGATGCCGTCGGCGAAGCCTTCGGTCGATCCGGCGAACGTGCTCACGCGCCCGTCCGGCGCGATCCGGCGGATGCGGTTGGCCTCGCCGCCGTCGGCCACGAACAGGCTGCCGTCGGGGCCGCGCACCAGCCCCCAGGGCTCGTCGAAGCGCGCGCCCAGCACGTGGCCGTCGCGCGCGCCGCGGTGGCCGTCGCCGGCGATCGGCTCGATGCGCGGCTGCCAGTCGAACGCGGTGGGCGCCAGCGGCGGCGGCGGCGGGCGCAGCCAGTCGCGCAGCGGTTGCCAGAAGAACGTGGCCGCCAGCGCCAGCGCGGTGAGCGCCGCGACCGCGACCAGCGCGCGACGCGTCCGGTTCGACGCAGTCCGCGCGATTCTCCGGTTCAATCCAGCACGCGGCAGAACACCGCCTTGAGGTAGCGCGATTCCTGCACGTGGGCCAGGAACGGATGGTCGGCGCCGGCGCCGGAGACCTTGAGCACCTGCACCGTGCGGCCGGCGTAGAACGCCGCGCGGCGCAGCATGTCGAGGAACTGCTCCTCGCTCACCAGTCCTGTGCAGGAGAACGTGGCCAGCAGCCCGCCGGGCTTCACCACACCCAGCGCCAGCTTGTTCATGTCGAGGTACTTCTTCAGCGCGTTGATCACCTGGTCGCGGTCGCGGGTCATCTTCGCCGGGTCGAGGATCACCACGTCGAACCGCTCGCCGGCGTTCGCCGCATCGCGCAGCCAGGGGAAGATGTCGGCCTGGACGAAGCGCGGGCGCACGTTGTTGAGCTTCGCGTTGCCCTTGGCGATCTCGAGCACCGCCTCGTCGATGTCGATGCCCACCACTTCGCTGGCGCCGCGCGCGGCCGCGTACACGCCGAAGCCACCGGTGTTGCAGCACAGGTCGAGCACGCGCTTGCCCGCGCAACGGTGCGAGAGCCACTCGCGGTTGTCGCGCTGGTCGGCGAAGAAGCCGGTCTTGTGCGCGCCCGCCGGGTCGGCGCGGAAGCGGATGCCGTTCTCGACGATGATCGCCGGTGACGCCGGCTGGCTGCCGCCATAGTCGAACGATTCCTGCTTCTGCACGTGCTCGTCGGCGAAGCTGTGGAAGCGGCAGCCGGGGAACTGCTCGCGCAGCGCTGCCTGGATCCATTCGCGATGGCGGTACATGCCGGCGCTGAAGAACTCGACCACCAGCAGGTCGTCGTAGCGGTCGACCACCAGGCCCGACAGGCCGTCGCCCTCGCTGTGCACCACGCGCCAGGCGTTGGTGGTGGCGTCGAGGTCGAGCACTTCGCGACGCAGCTGCACCGCCTTGGCGATCTTCGCCGCGAACCAGGCGGCGTCGACCGCGACGTCGGGGTCGGTCTCGAGGATCCGCAGCGCGATGCGCGAATGGCCGTTGTAGAAGCCGCGGCCGATCCACGCGCCGTCGACGCCGACGATGTCGACGATGCTGCCGGGCTTCGGACGCGGCGTGGGCTTTTCGACCAGTTTCTGGAAGATCCAGGGGTGGTTCGAACGCCAGGCGTTCTTCAGGTGGACGGTGGGGAGGGCATCGGTCATCGCGGCAGTTTACGTGGCTGCGGCTGCCCCCACCCCAGCCCGCCCAGCCCGGCGCAGCGCGCCGGCCGTTCGACAGGGCCGCACGGCAATGCCGTGCAATCGGCCCTCCCTCACCCCCGCAAGCGGGGAGGGGGGCCTGATTCCCGCAATCGCTCTGGCCCCCTCCCCCGTTCCCGGGGGAGGGTTGGAGCGGGGCCCCGCCAGCCGCCGAACCCTTGCATCCCCGCAATCCGCCGCCACCCTTGCCCCATGCACCTGCCCACGCCCGACGACCCGCTCGACCCCGAAGCCCAGCGCGCGGCCGACAAGCGCCGGCTCGGCGCCGCGCTCAAGGGCAGCCTGGCGTTCGTGCTGTTGCTGGTGATCGTGTTCGGCCTGCAGGGGCTGGGCGACTACCGCGCGTTCGCGGTCGCGCCGCGCGCGCTGGACGGCCTGCTGGGCCTGTTCACCGCGCCGCTGCTGCACGGCTCGCCCGAGCACCTGATCGCGAACGCCACCGCCCTGCTGCTGCTCGGCACCCTGGCGCTGGCGGTGTACCCGCGCGCCACGCTGCGCGCGCTGCCGCTGATGTGGCTGGGCTCCGGACTCGGCGCCTGGGCGCTGGGCGATGCGGGCTCGTTCCACCTCGGCGCCAGCGGCCTGACCCACGGCCTGATGTTCCTGGTGTTCGTGCTCGGCCTGCTGCGCCGCGACCGGCCCTCGATCGCCGCCGGCATGATCGCCTTCCTGTTCTACGGCGGCATGCTGCTCACCGTGCTGCCGCAGGAACCGGGCGTGTCGTGGCAGTCGCACCTGGGCGGCGCCCTGGGCGGGATCGTCGCCGCATTCGTGTTGCGGCACGCCGATCCGCTGCCACCGCGCCGGCGCTACAGCTGGGAAGTCGAAGAGGAAGAGGCCGAGCGCGCCGCGCAGGCCGAGCGCGACACCTACGAGCCGGGTTCGCCCGAGGACGTGCCGGTGCTGTGGCATCGCGACGCCCAGGAGAAGACACGCGAGGAAGAACGCGGCGTGGTGCTGCGCTTCCCGCCGCGCGACCGGTAACCCATCGCGCCCGCACCTTAGTCTTGTCTCCCCGCACCTTGTCTTGTCCCCCCCGCCTTGCCTTGTCCCCCCGCACCTTGTCTTGTCATTCCGAGCGCAGCGAGGAATCCAGAGCGGAGCGGCACCGCACGGCTTGCGGAAAACGCAGATTCCTCACTTCGTTCGGAATGACAACAGGCCTGTTCGGAATGACAGAAGGCCTGTTCCAAACGACAGAAGCCCTGTTCGAAATAGCAACAAGCCTGTTCGGAATGCACCAACACCTGTCATTCCGAGCGCAGCGAGGAATCCAGGGCGGAGCGGCACCGCACGGCTTGCGGCGAACGCAGATTCCTCACTTCGTTCGGAATGACAGCAGGCCTGTTGGAAACGACAGAAGGCCAGTTCTGAACGACAGAAGCCCTGTTCGAGATGGCAGCAAGCCTGTTCGGAATGCAGCAACACCTGTCATTCCGAGCGCAGCGAGGAATCCAGGGCGGAGGCGGCGCCCAACCGGGCACGCCGCGCTTAAAACGGACTTAACCCCACCATGGTCTGCTGCCTCTTCGCCCGGATTCCCCGGGCCCCGAAAAGGACCACACATGCCATCCCGCAACCTGGGTACCACCCGCTGGGCCATCGTCACCGGCGCATCCAGCGGCCTGGGACAGTCCTTCGCCAGGTCGCTCGCGCGGCGCGGCCATTCGCTGGTGCTGGTGGCGCGATCCTGGGCGCCGATGCGCGAGCTGGCCACGACCCTCACCACCGCGCATCCCGGCATCGCGATCCACGTCGAACCGATGGACCTCAGCCGGCCCGGAGCGGCGCCAGCGCTGATGGACGCGCTGGATGCCGCCGGCATCGCCCCGGCCGTGCTGATCAACAACGCCGGCCGCGGCCTGTCGGGCCCGCTGCTCGACCAGTCCGCGTCCGACCTGCGCGACATGATCGAGCTCAACATCGTCTCGCTGATGGAGCTGAGCCAGCTCGCCGGGCGCGCCATGCGCCAGCGGGGCGAGGGCCACATCCTGCAGGTGGCCAGCATGGCAGCCCTCGGACCCACGCCGGGCCTCGCCGTCTACGGCGCGTCCAAGGCCTTCGTGCGTTCGTTCGGCGAGGCGTTGCATGCCGAACTCGCGCCCGTGGTGACCGTCACCACGCTGATGCCGGGTCTGATGGACACGGGCTTCGGCGCGGCGGCCGGCGGCTACGAGGCGCCCGGCTGGGCACGGGCGACGGTCATTTCGCCTGACGCGGCCGCGGAGATCGGGCTCGAAGCCCTGTTCGCGCGCAAGTCCAGCGTGGTGTCGGGGCGCTTGAACCGCCTGATGGCGCTGCTCTCGCCGCTCTCGTCGCGCGCCGGCCAGGCCCGCATGCTGGCGCGGCAGATGCGGGCGTGAGCGCCAACGCCGGGACGGGCACCAGTCACTGATCCGGAGATCGGCAAGCGCGCCGCTACAATCGGCCCATGCGCACCGCCGCCCTGCTGCTCTCCTGCCTGCTCGCGGCCTGCGCCAGCGGAGGCGACACGATGCAGTCCACGGCCCGACAGGTCGATTCGATGATGGCCGCGTACGACGGGCAGGTGCCCGGCGCGGCGCTGCTGGTCGTGCACGACGGCATGCCGGCGGTGCGCAAGGGCTACGGCCTGGCCGACCTGGAACGCGGCAGTGCGGTCGACCCCGCGACGAACTTCCGCCTGGCCTCGATCAGCAAGCAGTTCACCGCCGCCGCCATCCTGCTGTTGGCGCAGGACGGCGCGCTGTCGCTGGACGATCCCGTGCGTCGCTGGCTGCCGTCGCTGCCCGCCGCAGCCGACGGCATCACCCTGCACCACCTGCTCAGCCACACCTCGGGCCTGGTCGACTACGAGGACGTGATGCCGGACGCGATCGAAGGCCAACTGCGCGACGCCGACGTGCTGCGCCTGCTGGAGACGCAGGACCGCCTGTACTTCGCCCCCGGCAGCGACTACCGCTACAGCAACAGCGGCTATGCCCTGCTCGCGCTCGTCGTCGGCCAGGCCTCGGGGCAGGACTTCGCAAGTTTCCTGCGCGAACGCATCTTCCGGCCGCTTGGCATGGAGAGCACGCTCGCGTTCGAGGACGGCGTCTCCACCGTGCCGCACCGCGCCTACGGCCACAGCGCGGCCGGCGACGGCTGGACCCGCACCGACCAGAGCGGCACCAGCGCGGTGCTCGGTGACGGCGGCATCTACTCGTCGATCGACGACCTGGCGAAATGGGACGCCGCGCTGCGCGACGACCGTCTGCTCGCCGACGCCTCGCGCGCGCTGGCGTTCACCGCGCACACCGCCACCGACGAGGCCGACGTGGACGGCTACGGCTACGGCTGGCGCATCCACGGCGAAGGCGCCGACCGGCTGCTGTGGCACTCGGGCGAAACCATCGGCTTCCGCAATGTGATCCTGCGCTGGCCGGAGCGGGGCCTGACCGTGGTGCTGCTCACGAACCGCAATGATCCGGAGCCGTATGCGCTGGCGCGGCGGATTGCGGAGGTGTTCCTGTCGGCCGAGTCCCAACGCTGAGGGCAGGTGCCCGGCGCCCGTGCGGGCCTTCGACCATTTCTCTGTACGGGCACCCGTCGCTGCCGCGACGACTCCTTCATGCCCGACCAACGCTCCCGAAGTACGCACGCGTTCTCTGTCCTGAGCGGGCTACCGCCTGACCGGAACCCATAGGCGATGCTTGACCTCGAGATTGGTTGAGGTATTAGCCTCTTCGCGACGGCGGAGGAAGTCGCGGCCCGGCCCGCCCTGTTTCGAACCACCAACATCTCGCGAGGAGGTCGCTATGACGGGAAGCATTACCCGGACGAATCGTGTCCTGGTCATTGGTGCGACCGGAAAGGTCGGCCGGCATCTGGTCGATGAGCTGCTGACGGCGGGCGTGGCGGTGCGGGCGCTTGTCCGCAACCCGGCAAAGGCAGGGCTGCCGGAGGGCGTCGAACTCGTCTGCGGAGATCTGGCAGAGCCGGATACGCTCGAGCCTGCGCTGCAGGGGGTGGGCGGCGTCTTCCTGTTGTGGCCGTTCTTCAGCGCCACGGATGCGCCGCGTGTGGTGGAGGCAATTGCCAAGCATGCGCGGCACGTGGTGTATCTGTCGTCCATGGGGGTCCGCGATGATCTCAGCCCTGAACAAAATGGAGTCTGGGGCGAGCTCGAGCACATGATCGTGCAGTCCGGTCTGGAATGGACCTTCCTGCGGGCCGGAGGCTTTGCGGGGAATGCGCTGGAGTGGGCGGCTCAGATCCGCGGCACCGGCGTCGTACGGCGGCCCTACGGCGGAGCGGTTCGCTCCTCCATTCATGAAGCTGACATTGCGGCCGTTGCAGCAAGGGTTTTGACCGAGCCGGGCCATGCGGGCGCGAAGTACGTCCTGACTGGGCCGGAACAGCTGACCTTCGCCGATCAGGTGCGGATCATCGGTGAAGCGATCGGTCGGCCCACCCGCTGGGAAGAGATTCCGGCAGAGGCCGCAAGGCAGCAGTTGCTGGCTGAACTGGGCGATCCAGGCTTCGTGGATGGCGCGCTCGCGTACTGGGCAGGCCTGGCCGACCAGCCAGAGCCAGTGACGCATACCGTCGAACAACTCGCCGGAAGGCCGCCCCGCACGTTTCGCGAATGGGCTGCCGATCATGCGGAGACCTTCACGGCGCGACCGGAAGACCTCGATGGCCACGTGATGGCGAGAGAAAATGGGTAACGTCACAGACGGGGCAGGCTCAGAGGGAATTCGTTCCGTTTGATTCCCGTCCCCTTTGATCCGGCGGTACGTGGTGCGGCGCCGATGGCTCACCGCCTTTCATGCAGTGTAATGCAGTCGGATCAGCGCGCCCGGCTTGATCTACTTCCTGAAAATTATTGCTTGATTAGGCGGTAATTTCCTGACAATCATCAAGAGATTACGGGCCAACTGAAAGGTAACTATCGGGTAATCAGCGGCAGCAGAGTAGCCAAGCGAATCTATGACGAGCCGCAGATACGCCTTCTCACCCTTCGCAGAGCAGCGTTTTCCGAATTGAGTACAGAGTCGCGATTAACGTCTTGACCTGGCCTTCGATGCTATTGCAGACTCCCATCCAAGGAGCGTCGAAACTCCTCACGTAGCGGTCCCCACCTCCGTCAAACCGGTGGGTTTTTTGTGCCTGCATCTCTTGCGGGCACAGACCGACGCGATGCCTGCGTCGGGAGGGCGGCTAATACAACACCCTTCGGGGAAATACGCCCGCCGGCTACGTGCGGTTTCGAACCTCCCGACTTCCCGTCGGCCGCGTCGCGGTGGACGGGCACTTCATGGAACGAGGAGGCGACGATGTCGAAGTACGAACTGGACGAGATGGACACCACCGGCTACTTCCTGCCCGAGGAGAGCCACTTCCGGCTGAAGAAGCTGCACGGCCACATGGAGTTCCTGTCGCAGCTGGCGCAGCCGCGCCGGCACGACGAGGAGGAGACGGGCTTTGGTCCCGAGATCAGCGGGGACGAACTGGCCGTGTGCCTGGAACTGCTGGCCGAGCAGGCCGAACGCGTGCTGGACGAGGTGACGTGGCCGGCCGAGCGGGTGGTGGATGATGAGCAGTCGCAGGCACGCGACGAGGACGGCGCGTCGGAAGAAATGACCCAGGCCAATGAGCCTTTGGCCGCCGGTGAACAGGACGAGGAGGCTGGGGAGGCATTGGCCGCCGGCTCGCAGGACGACGATGTCGACGAGGCGCCGGACACCGGGCTCCAGGACGACGAACCTGGCGAGGCGGACACCGTGGCGACCGCGAAGGACACCAAAGACCCCCTCGTCTTCGGCATGACCCTGGATCAGCTGGACACGCTCAACCGCCTGCACGGCCGGCTCTACGCCTTCGGCGATCTGGTCTTCGGTGCCGAACGGATCGACCTGGCCGACGGCACGCTCACGGCCCTGGGCGACGTGATCTTCGAGGAGGCCGACGCCGCGAGTGAGCTTATGGACAAGGTGGCGGGTCAGCGCCTGCCCGAGGTCGCGAGGGGGACGCGCCGCGTTCGCGAGGCGCGGGCGGGATATGGCGCAAGGGCGGCACCGCTGGTGTCGGGCCGTGTGTCCCGGCCAGCGCTGCCAGGCACTGCCCGCCTGGTGCTGACGGAGCCGAGTGCGTCGCCCGGACAGCGACTTCACTGACCGGTCAATTCCGATCCCATGCCGGGAGCGATCCGTTCGCTCCCGGCAGGAACGCGACTGCAGATTCGAGCGGCGCCACGGGGGCGATGACGGGACTTCGTCGCCCCGAAGAACTCACTTGCCGCACGACGAGAATCTGGCCGCCGGCCTCCTGCAGGTCGGCGCGCACGGTTCGACGCGATGGCGTTAAACCCTGACGGCGCTTTCGGCATCGGTCAACGGACCGATACAACACGACCGGAGCCGAACCGTGCGGATATTGCTTGCTGCGACGATGGCCTTGCTGGCGGCTTGTGCGCCCGTGCGAGTCACGGACATCAAGCAGGACGCGGACCACCGCGTGCCGCTCCCACCACCCGAATCCGCAGCGGCCATCGACGCCGTGCTGCGCGACAACGGCATCGCGACCGCGGGCTTCGGGGTCATGCAGGACGGCGAACTCGTGTGGTCGCACTACTACGGCGACCAATCGCCCGGCAAGAAGGCCGACGCCAACACGCGCTTCAACGTCGCCTCCATCACCAAGCTCATTGCGGCTGAAACTGCACTGCGCCTGGTGGCCACCGGAGATCTGGACCTGGACGCCCCGCTGTCCCCGTACTGGGTAGACCCCGACGTGGCCACCGATCCGCGCCACCACGACCTGACGACGCGCATGGTGCTGACCCACAGCACCGGTTTCCCGAACTGGCGCTTCTTCCGGCAGGACCGGAAGCTCACCTTCGAACATGACCCGGGCACGCACTACGGCTACTCCGGGGAAGGCTTCGAGTGGCTTGCCAGGGCGATCGAAAGGAAGCTGGGCGAGCCCTACGCCGGGATCGTGCAGCGCACTGTCTTCGATCCCGTCGGCATGACGAGTGCATCGATTGCGGTGGACAAGGATCGGCTGGACAACATCGCTCGCCCGATCGATGCCGAAGGCAGGGCCCATGAACCCTACTGTCGTCCCGAAGGCTGGTGCAGGCCGGACGGCGACTACTCGGCGGCCGACGACCTTGTCGTGACGGTGTCGGACATGGCTAGGTTCCTCGATGCCGTGCACTCAGGCGCGGGCTACGACCCGACGCTGGCCCAGGAGCGGGACCGGGTGCAGATCGAACGCGGCAAGGACCAGATGATCGACTGTGCCACCCACCCGGACTCGCCTTGTCCCACGGCCCAGGGCTACGGCCTGGGATTCGAAGTCGCGCACTTCGCGAACCATTCGGTCATCGGCCACGGCGGCAGCGACTGGGCGGAAGTGACGATCAGCTATGTCTACCAGCCCTCGGGCGACGGGCTGATCATCTTCCTCAACGCACCCAACCGCCAGGGCACGGCAGCCATGGCCGACCTGATGGCCATCCTGGACGCAAGGTCGCCGTATCTCCCGCGCTACCGCGCTTGGCAAACGCGTGCAGTGGCAGTGGACAAGCGAGAACTTGGGGACTGAAGACTGGCCCCACGGGAACGGAGTGAACTAAACAGGATCAATTCCCTCGGCCCCCATTGATCCCGTCACTTGCTCCAGTGACCTAGCACCCACTCCCATGCATGTCTTTCATAGTCCCAACGCCAATGAGCCCGCACCCACTTCGTTTTACCGAGCGGACGTATGGTCTGCATGTTTTGCAAACGGTCTGGGGGTTTTGGGGGCTTGGGAGGACGGATCTTCTTGATAGCCATCATCGCTCCTTGTGCGACCTTACCCCAGAGCTAAGCCGCGCCGCGAAGCAGCATTGGCTTAAATGAGTTGTCAGGCGGCTGGTCGTTCAACCTTGTAACGAGTGAGTACATCATCCACAACATCGCTCGGGGCCGACTCTACAAAGCATTTCAGGATCGTTTGATCTGCAAGCATCTGCTCAATGATGACAGAGAAGACCTTCTTTCTGTCTAGATGAAGAAAGTAGCTATCTTCAATGAAAGCCGCCTGCCAGTTGAGGAAGCTACTGCTTTTTCTTTGCTCGTCAGTGAGGCCGGAAGCTGTTGCCATGATTTGGTTGTACAGGCTCGCTAGGTAGCTCCATTGACTCGCGTACCTCGCGTAGAACCCTGCATAAGTTGCCGCAAAGGTTGCTCCTAACCAGCCGAGATGATCTCTGATCTCTAGCCTGAATTGAAAGAAGGAGAGATCGCTGCCGCTTGTAGGGTCTACTGCGCACTTTATGGAGACGCCAGCAGCAAAGATCAGTGTAGAAACTAAGGCGGATCTTAGGAAGATCAGAGCACCTCCGTTCGATCTGTTCTTTAGCATCCACTCGCCGCTCAGGAAATCCACGGCCTTGAGCAATCTCTCCATAAGCCTCCAAACAGCGTTTGGACCTTTTCCGGGGTGTATTGCGGAATATGCTCCCCGGAGCAAGGAGGGTCAATCCGATTCTTCTACGGCAACCAAGGGGTTGCCCGCATCGTGGACTGCCCGCTACTCCCGGCACATTCGGCGACGCCCGGCATGGAGGCCGATGAGGTCGATACGTCGGCAAGTAGACCGTCTATCGAGGCAGCGAGCAGTCTCTAAGTCGCGCACTAGCCTAGGATTCCGCTACCATCGACTGCGTCACGCAGCGGTGCATCCAGCATCGTCTCACGTGACCAACCGGCAGCCACCGCCGCCGAATCCACCGCATGCGCCCAAGTGCACCGGTTGGCGAGCAACATCCCCGCCACGTCCAGCGTTCCACCCCGACTGATGTATCCCAGCGCCCGCGTCTTCGCCGGCCCATCATCGATCCGCCGCAGCAGCCCCAGCATCGCCTCGGGCCGCGTGTGGGTCAGCAGCACCCGCGGCAGCCCCGGCGGAAACAGCGCCTGCAGTCGCGCCTCGTCCAGCACGAACGCTTCTTCCAGCTCGTCGCGCGGAATCCGCAACCGCCCCGGCTCGATGATCACGCTGACGCACGCCTCCAACCCACGCTCGGCCAGGTGCGCCCGCGCCTTCAGTGCTTCCTCCAGCTGGTACGCACCAATCGCCACCAGCTGCACCTTCGCCGTCGCCGGATCCCCCGCCACATGCGCCGCACCATCACGCACCAGCGCCTGCGCAGCCTGCGCATCGAAGTGCTGCCCCACCTCGCGCTTGGAGACCACCAGGCAGGCGAGCTGGCCGCGGCCGGCGTAGACGTCACGCAACGCGGCGACGGCGGTGTTGCCGTCGACCGGGAACAGCACGCGCGCGGTGTCGGACATCTCGCCCAGCAGGGCCTCGCCGATGGTGGGGTCCTGGTGCGACTGTTCGTTCTTCGAGTTTTCCCAGGTGTGCGAGGTGACGATCAGCGGCACCGGCAGCCAGCCGGGCGGGTGGCCGGCCTCGCGCTGGTGGCGGGCGAAGATGATCTCCTGGCGCATCAGCCCGAGCATCTTCATGGCGAAGGCCTCATAGCTGACGATCAGGTTGAGTCCGCCCTTGTTGCCGAGCGCGGCGGCGGCGACGGCTTCCTCGTTGAGCGCGGTGATCACCGCGCCGTGCAGGTCCTCGGCCACACCGGGCTCGGGTTCGTTCACCCGGTGCCGCAGCAGCGCCAGGGTGCCGCCCATCTTGTTGCTGGCCAGTTCGTCGGGATTGCCCACTCGGATGCGCAGGCCGGGGTTGGCGCGCACGCAGTCGACGAACCAGTCGTCGAGCGCGGTCATGGCGCTGCCGGTGCTGCCGGGCTCGGCCCATTCCGGTTCGGGCAGGGTGGGCGCGGGCGGGTTGCGGCGCGCCATGGGATGCGCGCTTTCCGGCGGGCGGCCCTGCGCGGCGTGGGTGGCGAAGGCGGCGAGCGCCGCGTCGAGGTCCGCCGGCGGCACGTGCAGTAGCGCGGCGCTGTCGTTGAACACGGCGCGCGTTCCGGCATCGTGGTGCGGGTTGCCGCGCAGCGGCAGGTTGTGCGCGGCATTGGTGCCGGCGCCGGGGAAGCCGAAGCCCTTCTCGGTCTCGGCGATCACGTAGGGCAGCGGCGCGGGATAGGTGCGGGCGGGATCGGCGGCGAAGGCGCGCAGCGCGTCCTCGCTCTCGACGATGGCGCAGGCGATGGCGGCCGGGTCGCGGCCATCGACGATCACCGGCTCGAAGCCGTTGTGGCGCACGTCCTCGGCCAGCCAGTCGGCGCCGCCTTCCTGCACGATCTGGGTGCGCTGCTCGATGCGGCGGCCGTTGAGGATCATCACCGGGATCGCGAAGCCGCTGTCGCTCGCGCGCCACCAGCGCGGCGCCCAGTCCGCGCCGCGCTGCTCCTCGAACGCGCCGTCGCTGAGGAAGGCCACCAGCGATTCGCCGGGCAGCGGCATGTGCACGTACTGCAGGCCGGCGAAGCCCAGGTAGCCGCCTTCCGACACCGCACCCGCGGTATTGGCGCCGGCGTGGCTGCCCAGCGGCACGGCGGGACGGCCGTTGGCGTCGATGGCGTAGGAATAGAAGTCCGCGCACAGGCGCGAGAGGCCTTCGGCGCTGCGGTCGTAGCGGCCACGCTGGTTCGGGGAGACGTCGCCGGTGAGCGCGTTCACCGCCTCGATCGCGGCCACGCAGTGGCCCTGGCCCATGATCCAGCCGCGGGTGGTGGCGGTGAGCGCGTTGGCCAGCAGGTAGGCGACGAAGGCCGGCACCATGTTGAGCGAGCCGCCGGTGTGGCCTTCGGGCACGGGTTTGAAGTCGTCGGCTTCCAGCGGTGTGCCTTCCGGATCGAAGCGGCGTGCGTAGGTCATGTGCGCGACCACGCTCATCGCCACGCAGGCGATGCGGTCGGCGGCGGCGAACAGGGCCCAGCCCGTGTCCTCATCGGCGATGCGGCCACCGGCGACCAGGCGCGCGAGCAGCGCGTCGACCCGTTCGACGGTGGCGACGCGGTGCGCGATCGGGCCGTGGCCGGCGAGCCAGCGGGCGCGTGGGGTGTCGGGGTGGGCCATGGGTCTTGCCTCCTTCGGGAAAACCAGGGTCAGAGTCGAATTTCCCTGGGCATCGATACAGCTGTCGACAGAACGGGGGAAATTCGAATCTGACCCCTGCGGCGCGCGTGTTCGCGCGATGCATTGCGCCGGTGCGTCATGCGCTCACAGGCGCACCTTGTCCAGGATGACCAGCACCGCGACCAGCGCGGCCATCAACACGAAGATCACGCCGCCCCAGACCATGGCCACGCCGCCGCGGCGGCGCAGCGCGAGGTTCAGCAGCGCGATCGCTGCCAGCGGCACCAGCACCAGGGCCAGCAGCAGTTTCCAGAGTTCGACTTCGAGGCCGAGCAGCATTGCGGGTGTCTCCCGTCGCGTGTGAACCGGGGTGAAAACAGGGGTCAGAGTCGAATTTCCCCAAACGTCGGTACGGCTGTCGACTTACTGGGGGAAATTCGACTCTGACCCCGGTTTTCCCTGGCCGCGTCATGTCATTGTCCGCGCACCACGGCGATGGCGTCGCGCGCCGCGATCCATTCTTCGTTGGTCGGTTCCACGCCGACCCGGACGCGGCTGTCGTCGCTGGAGATGATCGCCGCATCGGCGGCGTTGGCGCCTTGATCCAGCTCAACACCCAGGAACGCCAGGTCGCGGCAGATGCGCTCGCGCACGAAGGCGTTGTGCTCGCCCACGCCGGCGGTGAACACCAGCAGGTCGAGTCCGCCGAGCACCGCGGCCATGGCGCCGATCTCGCGCACGATGCGGCGCACGTACAGCGCCAGCGCCAGGCGCGCGCGTTCGCCGGGCTCGCCGTCGTCGCCTTCGTGGCGCACGATCACGCGCGGTTCGGACGAAATCCCCGACACGCCGAGCAGGCCGGAGCGGTGGTAGAGCGTCTGCGCCACCTCCTCCAGCGAGAGCTTCTCGATCTCCATCAGGTACAGCAGCGCGCCGGGATCGAGCGCGCCGGTGCGGGTGCCCATCATCAGCCCGTCGAGCGCGGAGAAACCCATGGTGGTGGCGACGCTCTCCAGGCCCCGCATCGCGCACAGGCTGGCGCCGCTGCCCAGGTGCGCGACCACCACACGACCCTCCGCGAGTTCGCCATGGCGCTCGGGCAAGGCGGTGGCCATGTACTCGTACGACAGGCCGTGGAAGCCGTAGCGACGCAGGCCGCGCCGCCAGGCGTCCCAGGGCAGCGGCAGGATCTTCTCAACGTCGGGCAGGGTGTGGTGGAAGCCGGTATCGAAGCAGGCGACCTGCGGCAGGTCCGGGTTCTCGCGCAGCAGGATGTCGATGGCCTCCAGCGCGAAGGGCTGGTGCAGCGGCGCGAGCGGGATGTAGCCCTCGAGGTCCTGCAGCACGCCGGCGTCGACGCGCACGGGGTCGAAGTAGCGGCTGCCGCCGTGCACCACGCGATGCGCGACGGCGGCCAGGCGACGGCCGTCCAGCCGCGCGACCACGCCTTCGCGGATGCGCTGCAACGCGGCGAGGTGCGGGTGTTCGCCGGCGAGGTCCACCGGCGCGGGATCGATGCCGGTCTCGCCATAGGTCGGCGACGGGCCGCCGATGCCCTGCACCTTGCCGTTCCACGCGGGCGTGCGCGGCAATGGCTCCTGGCCAGCATCGAACAGCGCGAACTTGATGCTGGACGAGCCGCAGTTGAGAACCAGCACGAGATCCCCGCCGGTGGCGTCGCGGTCGTCCGTCTTCGAACTCATGCCCCAGCCTCCCGCGGCACATCCGCGATTGCAAGCCGCTGCCCGCGCAACCGCAACGCGTTGCCGACCACCGAGGCCGAGCTCAGGCTCATCGCCAACGCCGCGATCATCGGCGACAGCAGCAGGCCGGTGAACGGATACAGCACGCCCGCCGCGATCGGCACGCCCAGGCCGTTGTAGGCCAGCGCGAACCACAGGTTCTGGCGCATGTTGCGCACGGTGGCCTGCGACAGCGCGCGTGCCGTCGCGATGCCGCGCAGGTCGCCCTTGACCAGGGTGACCTGGGCGCTGTCCATCGCCACGTCGGTGCCGGTGCCCATGGCGATGCCGACGTCGGCGCGCGCCAGCGCCGGCGCGTCGTTGATGCCGTCGCCGGCCATCGCCACCACGCGTCCTTCCGATTGCAGGCGTTCGATGAGCTTGAGCTTGTCTTCGGGGCGTACCTCGCCGTGCACCTCGTCGATGCCCAAGCGCGCGGCCACGGCGTGGGCCGTGGTCAGGCCGTCGCCGGTGGCCATGACGATGCGCAGCCCGGAATCGCGCAGCGCGGCCAGGGCGTCGGGCGTGCTGGCCTTGACCGGATCCGAGATCGACAGCAGCCCGGCCAGCGCGCCGTCGACGGCGAGGAACATCACGCTGGCGCCCTCGCCGCGCAGCGCCTCCGCACGCGCGGACAGCGGCGCCGGATCGATCCCGACCTCGCGCATCAGCGCGGTGTTGCCGAGCGCCAGCGGTTGGCCTTCGACGCGGCCGCGCACGCCGATGCCGGAGCTCGATTCGAAATCTTCCACCGGCGCCAGCGCCATGCCGCGTTCGCGTGCGGCGGCGACGATCGCGTCGGCCAGCGGGTGTTCGCTGCCCTGGTCGAGGCTGGCGGCCAGGTGCAGTACCTGGTCGGCATCGAAGCCGTCGGCGGCGTGCGCCTCGCCGAATGCCGGGCGGCCCTCGGTGAGGGTGCCGGTCTTGTCCACGACCAGGGTGTCGACCTCGCGCAGCCGCTCGATCGCCGCGGCATCGCGGAACAGCACGCCGCGGGTGGCGCCGCGCCCGGTGGCGACCATGATCGACATCGGCGTCGCCAGCCCCAGCGCGCAAGGACAGGCGATGATCAGCACCGAGACCGCGGCGATCAGGCCGAAGACCCAGCCCGGTTCCGGGCCGAACAGGCCCCAGGCGAAGAACGCGACGATCGCGACCGTCACCACGCCCAGCACGAAGCGTCCGGCGACCACGTCGGCCAGCCGCTGCATCGGCGCCTTCGAGCGCTGCGCCTGCGCCACCATCTGCACGATCTGCGACAGCAGGGTCGCCGCGCCGACGCGCTCGGCGCGGATCACCAGCGCGCCGGCGGTGTTGAGGGTGGCGCCGATCACGCGGTCGCCTTCGGCCTTGCGCACCGGCAGTGGTTCGCCGGTGAGCATGGATTCGTCGATGCTGCTGCCGCCTTCGACCACCACGCCGTCGACCGGCACCTTCTCGCCCGGACGCACGCGCAGGCGGTCGCCGACGTGCACGTGTTCGAGCGGGATGTCCTCCTCGGTGCCGTCGTCGCGCAGGCGGCGCGCGGTCTTCGGCGCGAGCTGGAGCAGCGAACGGATCGCGGCGGAGGTCTGCGCGCGCGCCTTGAGTTCCAGCAGCTGGCCCAGCAGGGTGAGCGAGATGATCACCGCCGCGGCCTCGAAGTACACCGACACGCGCCCCATCGACGCGAACGCGGCCGGGAACACGCCCGGCGCGACCGTGGCGACCACGCTGTAGAGATACGCCGCGCCGACGCCGAGCGAGATCAGCGTCCACATGTTCGGACTGCGGTTGCGGATCGACTGCCAGCCGCGCACGAAGAACGGCGCGCCGGCCCACAGCACCACCGGCGTGGCCAGCACCAGTTCGATCCAGCTCTGGGTAGACATGCCGAACAGATGCAGGCGGTGGCCGAACATGGCCAGCACGAACACCACGGCGGTCAGCGGCAGGGTCCACCAGAAGCGGCGCGAGAAGTCGCGCAACTCGGGGTTGTCGCCTTCGTCCAGGCTGGGCATCTCCGGCTCGAGCGCCATGCCGCACAGCGGACAGGTGCCGGGATGGTCCTGGCGGATCTCCGGGTGCATCGGGCAGGTGTACATCGTGCCTGCGGGGAGCGATTCGGGCGGCGGTTGCGGCGCGCTGGCGTGGCTGGCGTAGTTGCCGCAGCACGATGCGGGCGCGGTGGCCGCCGCGTAGCGGGACGGATCGGCGGCGAACTTTTCCGCGCAGCGCGCGGAGCAGAAGCGCCAGGTGCGGCCGGCATGTTCGACGCGGTGCGGCAAGTCGGGCTTGACGGTCATGCCGCAGACGGGGTCGCGCGGCGCGGGCGTCGGGCCCGGTTCGTGTGGCGCGTGCGGGTGCGACGTGGTCATTCGGCGTCCTCCCCGGCCAGCGCGTTGAGGATCGGGCAGGCCTCGGCGCGGCCGTGCCCGGGGCAGGCGGCGACCAGGGTCCTGAGGCCGTCGCGCATGCGTTCGAGTTCGGCAATGCGGGCCTCGACGTCAGCCAGCCGGCGCTGCGCGGCGCGCTTGACGGCGGCGACGTCGCTCCACGTTGTCATCTCGACCGCAGGGAGAGATCTTCGGGTCCGGGCGGGGATCTCTCCCTTCGGTCGAGATGACAGGTGGGTATCGGGCGACGAGGGATCGGTGCAGCCTTCGCCCAGGGACAACAATTCGCGGATATCCTCCAGCGAGAAGCCGAGCGCCTTGGCGCGGCGGATGAAACGCAGCCGCTTCACCTCGGCGCTGCCGTAGCGCCGGTAGCCCGAGGCCAGCCGGCCGGCCGGCGCCAGCAACGCGCTGCGCTCGTAGTAGCGCACGGTGTCGATGGCGACGCCGGCCTGCTGCGCGAGTTGTCCGATGCTCATGCTGGACATGGCGGTCTCCGGTGGGGAGGACGGCCAGTCTGCACCCTGGACCCAGGTCCAGAGTCAAGGCCGCGTCAGGAGCCGTAGCCCGGATAAGCGCAGCGCATCCGGGAAAGCCCGCGCGACCCCGGAGGCGCTGCGCTTATCCGGGCTACGGGACGGGTACAGAGTCGAGGTTCCGGGTGTTCCTTCTCGCGCTTGCGGGAGGAGGTCCCGAGGGCGGATGAGAACGCGCCGGAGGCGCGGGTGCGCGCGGCGGCACGGTCCCGGAGGCGCTTCGCTTGTCCGGGCTACGGCGGCTTGCATGCGAAGGAGATGGGCGGTGCGTGGCGGCTTGTCCCGGATGCGCTGCGCTTATCCGGGCTACGGCGGGGACGGGGCGGGTCAGGGGGGCGGTGCGGTAGCGGTGGGCGAGCATTAGGGCGATGGCGCACGAGGCCATGCGCGATTGGCTGGAGTCGGCGCGGCTGGTGAGCACCACCGACACCCTGGCGCCGAGCACGAGGCCGGCGCTGGCGGCATCGCCCATGAACATCACCTGCTTGGCCAGAGACGTAGCCCGGATAAGCGCAGCGCATCCGGGAAACCCGCGCCACCCCGGATGCGCTGCGCTTATCCGGGCTACGGGTCAGGGGGGGGCGGTGCGGTAGCGGTGGGCGAGCATCAGGGCGATGGCGCAGGAGGCCATGCGCGATTGGCTGGAGTCGGCGCGGCTGGTGAGCACCACCGGCACTTTGGCGCCGAGCACGATGCCGGCGCTGGCGGCATCGCCCATGAACATCACCTGCTTGGCGAGCATGTTGCCGCTTTCCAGGTCGGGCACCACCAGGATGTCGGCCTGGCCGGCGACCTCGGAGACGATGCCCTTGGTGCGCGCGGCGGCGATCGAAACCGCGTTGTCGAAGGCCAGCGGGCCGTCGAGCACGCCGCCCTCGATCTGCCCGCGGTCGGCCATCTTGCACAGCGCGGCGGCGTCGAGGGTAGCCGGCATCGACGGCGTCACGGTCTCCACCGCGGCCAGGATCGCGACCTTCGGCGTCTGCACGCCGATCACGTGCGCCAGGTCGATCGCATTGCGCACGATGTCGGCCTTCTGCGCGAGGTCCGGCGCGAGGTTGATCGCGGCATCGGTGACGATGAACGGCCGCGGGTAGTGCGGCGTCTGCAGCACGAAGCAGTGGCTGACCCGGCGCTTGGTGCGCAGACCGGAGGCCGGGGAAACCACCGCGCCCATCAGCTCGTCGGTATGCAGGCTGCCCTTCATCAGTGCCTCGACCTTGCCCTCGCGCGCGAGCTCGGCGGCGCGCGTGGCGGCGGCATGGCTGTGCGGCGCGTCCTCGATCTCTAGCCCGGCGAGGTCGACGCCGGCTTCGGCCGCCGCGGCCTCGATCCGCGTGCGCGGGCCCACCAGCACCGGCACGATCAGGCCGGCATCGCGCGCATCCAGCGCGCCGGCCAGGCTCAGCGCATCGCAGGGATGCACCACCGCGACCCGGATCGCGTCCAGCGGCGCGACATGCGCGAGTAGGCGCGCCAGGCCATCGTTGCCGGCGGCGTCGAGGCGGATCCCGGGCAGGGTCGCGCGCGGACGTTCGATGCGCTGGTCCGGCGCGATCGCTTCGGCCTCGCCCTCGATCGCGACGGTGCCGTCCTGGCGGGTGCAGGCGCAGGCCAGGGTCACGCCGCGGGTCGCAGGATCCAGCGCGGCCACGGTGACCTGGATGGCCAGGCGCTCGCCCGGCTTCAGCGGCGCCAGGAAGCGCAGCGCCTGCCGCAGGTAGATCGTGCCCGGGCCGGGCAGGCGCGTGCCCAGCACCGCCGCGATCATCGCGCCGCCCCACATGCCGTGCGCGATCACCGCGCTGGCGCCGGTGGCGGCGGCCGCGTCGACCGGGGGCTGCGGGCCGGCGTCGCCCGACAGCACCGCGAACAGCGCGACGTCGTCCGCGGTGAGCGTGCGTTCGATGCGCGCGGTGTCGCCGACCGCGAGTTCGTCGAAGGTGCGGTTGCGCAGGATGCGCAGGTCGTCGTCGTGGCCGTTCATGCGGTCGTTTCAGGTCCTGGTGATGGGCTCGGCTGGATCGCGCGCCCGGCGTGGCCTGCCGCTGCCCACGGCGATTGCGCTTTCCGACCGGTGCGCGCACGCGCGGCCACTGTGCCGGCCCCGTACAGCGGCATCATCCGCGCACCACCAGCGTATCGGCATCGAGGGTGGCCAGCAGGCGTCGCGCGACGCTGCCCACCACCAGTTCGTACAGCGCGCCGTGGCCGTGCGTGCCGAGCACCACCAGGTCCGCCGCGAAGGTCTCGAGGTACTGCTGCGCCAGCCGCGCCGCATCGCCGTACTCCACCAGCAGCTCCGCGCCTTCGAATCCGGCCTCGCCCAGGAACGTCTCGCCCTGCGAACGCGCCTCGGCCAGCGCCTGCGCGACCGCCTCGTCGCGGGTCGAGTCGAGCAGGCCCAGCATCGGCACGGTCACCCCGTGCAGCACGGTGATCCGCGCCGCGGGAAACAGGGCCCGCGCGCGCCGCAGCGCCTGTGCCGACGGCGCAGAGAAATCGCTGGCGACCAGCAGGTGCCGGTAGTCGGCGTGGACGCGCGCGCGCACCATCAGCAGGGCCGCGCACTCGCGACGCAGCAGCCGATCCACCGTCGAACCCAGCGCGGTCGGCCCGAGCACACCCTCGCGCACCGGTCCGGTGAGCAGCAGCGTGTCCGCCGGCATCGCGTCGAGCAGGCCCGCGACCTGTTCGCCGGCGCGGCCTTCGCCGACCCACACCTCCCACGGCTGCGCCCCGCCATCGAGGTCGCGGCGCAGCCGGCGCTCGGCCTGCAGCAACGGCGCCGGTTCGCGGTACCAGGACGGCAGCTCGTAGCGCGGCACGCGTCGGGCCAGCTGCGCGGAGGGCTCGACCACGGTGGCGGCCAGCGCCGGACCGCCGAACTGGCGGGCAAGCCGCAGTGCGCGTTCGGTCGCACGGTCGCAGCGCGCGCCGAGGTCGGTGGCGAGCAGGATGCCGCGGATATGGCTCATGCCGCTTCCCTCGCCGCCGGCGGGACCGCCAGCGGCCTCAGTTCCTCGAACACGCCGAGCCGCCGCAGCAGCGCCTTCTCCAGTTCCAGCAGACCCATCAGCGCCGCCCCGGATGCCACGATCACGATGCCCTCGAACAGCGGCACCGGCCGGCTGTCGAACAGCAGGTGCATCCACGGCAGGTAGGTGAAGGCGAGTTGCGCCAGCACCACCGCCACGATCGCCCACAGCACCGCGGGCGTGCCGCGCAGCCCGCGCAGCGAGAACGAGGTGCCGTACAGGTAGCGCACGCTGAACAGGTAGAAGATCTCCATCGCGCAGAACATGTTCACCACCATCGTGCGCGTGGTGGCGACGTCGTGCCCGCGCGCCTGTGCCCAGGCGAAGATGCCGAAGGCGCCGACGCTGAACAGGATCGACACCAGCACGATCCGCCACAGCATGAAGGCCGAGACCAGCGGCGCGTCGCGACGGCGCGGCGGGCGCGCCATCACCCCGCGTTCCGGCGGTTCGAACGCGAGCGCCAGGCCCAGGGTGATGGCCAGCACCATGTTGATCCACAGGATCTGCGGCGGCGTCATCGGCAGCACCCAGCCGAACATGATCGCCAGGATCACCGCCAGCGCCTCGCCGCCATTGGTGGGCAGGGTGAAGGCGATGACCTTGCGGATGTTGTCGTAGACCGCGCGGCCTTCGTGCACGGCGGCCGCGATCGAGGCGAAGTTGTCGTCGGCCAGGACCATGCCGCTGGCCTCCTTCGCCGCCTCGGTGCCCTTGTGGCCCATCGCCACGCCGATGTCGGCCTGCTTGAGCGAAGGCGCGTCGTTGACCCCGTCGCCGGTCATCGCCACGGTGTGGCCGCGCGACTGCAGCGCGCGCACGATCCGCAATTTGTGCTCGGGCGTGGTGCGGGCGAACACGCTGGCGCGCTCGGCCAGTGCGGGCAGGTCGGCGTCCGCCACGCCCTCGAGCTCCTGCCCGGTGACCACGCGGATGTCGTCGGCGAGCCGCAGCTGCGCGGCGATCGCGGCGGCGGTGGCGGCGTGGTCGCCGGTGATCATCTTCACCGCGATGCCGGCGGC
Source organism: Luteimonas saliphila (assembly GCF_016774335.1). Classification (GTDB taxonomy): domain Bacteria; phylum Pseudomonadota; class Gammaproteobacteria; order Xanthomonadales; family Xanthomonadaceae; genus Luteimonas; species Luteimonas saliphila. The sequence continues at coordinate 39,002 of NZ_JAETWA010000019.1, forward strand.
GCGGCAGTCGGCGACCGCGCGGACCGCCTCCTCGCGCGGCGGGTCGATGAAGCCGACGAGGCCGGCGAACACCAGCTCGCCGATGTCATCGAGCGCGAAGCGCTCCGGCACCGGCTCGACCCGGCGCCAGGCGAAGCCGAGCACGCGCTGCCCCTCGGCGCCGGCGGCATCGATCGCCTGCTGCCAGAACGCGGGTTCGAGCCGCGCGGCGGCACCGTCGCGACCGGCCTGCGCCGTGCACAGCGCCAACACCTGCTCCGGCGCGCCCTTGACGCACACCAGCGCGCCCGCGCCCTCGGCATCGGCGTGCAGCGTCGCCATGAACCGGTGCGCGGCGTCGAACGGCACTTCGTCCAGCCGCGGATGCGTGTTGCGCATCGCCGCGCCGTCGAAGCCGGCCTTGCCGGCCAGCGCCAGCAGCGCCGCCTCCATCGGATCGCCGTCGATGCGCCAGTGGCCATCGTCCGCGGCATGCAGCTGCGCGTCGTTGCACAGCAGGCCGATCCGCGCCACGCGCTGCGCCGCGGCCAGCGCGGCGTCCCCGCCTTCGCGGGCCGCCAACGCCCCGTTCGGCGCGTAGCCGCCGCCTTCGGCTTCCACCCGCCCGGCGACGGTGGCGATGCTGCGCGCGGTCATCTCGTTGCGGGTCAGGGTGCCGGTCTTGTCCGAACAGATCACGGTGGTCGCGCCCAGCGTCTCCACCGCCGGCAGCCGGCGCACGATCGCGTTGCGCGCGGCCATGCGCCGCACGCCGATGGCCAGGGTGATGGTGATGACCGCGGGCAGGCCTTCGGGGATGGCGCCGACGGCGAGCGCGACCACGATCATCAGCGCATCGAGCCAGCCGTAACCGCGGACGCCGACCGCGAACAGCAGCAGGGCGGCGGCCGCGACCAGCGCGACCGTGGTGAACATCTTGCCGAAGCGCGCGATCTGCTGCAGCAGCGGCGTGGTCAGCGACTCGACCTGGCCGAGCAGGGTGCCGATGTGGCCGATCTGGGTCTGCGGACCGGTGGCCACCACCAGCGCCGTCGCCTGGCCCGCGGCGACCAGGGTGCCGGAGTAGAGCATCGAGGTGCGGCCGCCGAGATCGGCGCCGGCAGCGACCGGCTCGACCGACTTCTCCACCGGCACCGATTCCCCGGTGAGCACCGATTCGTCCACGCGCAGGCCGCGCCCGCGCAGCAGGCGCGCGTCGGCGGCGATGCGATCGCCGGCCTCCAGCAGCAGCACGTCGCCGGGCACCAGGCTCTCCACCGCCACCTGCATCCGGGCGCCGCCGCGCAGCACCCGCGCCGACGGCGCCAGCATCGAGCGCAACGCCGACAGCGCCTGCTCGGCGCGCCCCTCCTGCACGAAGCCGACGATGGCGTTGACCAGCACCACCGCGGCGATCACGCCGGCGTCGACATAGTGCGCCAGCACCGCCGCGACCACCGCGGCGGCGAGCAGGAACAGGATCAGCGGATCGTTGAACTGGCGCAGCAGGCGGCACCAGCCGGGCGTGTGCGCCGGCGGCGGCAGCGCGTTGGCGCCGTGTTCGTGCAGCCGCCGCGCGGCGGCGTCCGGCGCCAGCCCCTCCGGGCTCGCGGCGAGTCGCCGCAGGGCCTCGTCCGCTTCGATCGCATGCCAGGAGGGGGTGGATTCGGCCACCGCCGGCGCTGCGATCGCCGCGGGGTCAACCGCCACGCTTGCGCGATCCCTTCTTCGCCGGGGCGGTCTTGCGGGATGCGGACCTGTTCGCGGCCGGCTTCTTCGCGGCGGATCTCGCGGCGACGGCCTTCTTCGCGGCCGGGCCCTTCGCGGCAGGCTTCCCGGCGGAAGTGCGCTTCGCGGCAGGCTTGCCCGCGGCGGCGGCCGGCGTCCTGCGCGCCGTGGCCGCGCGCGCGGGGACCGGCACCAGACTCGCCAGGCCGGATTCCCAGTTCGCGACCAGCCCCTCCCATGCCTGCGCCAGGTCCGGGGTCGCGCCCACGGCGACGCCCGCGCCGGACCAGGCGTCGGCGAGCTGCGCCTGCCAGTCCTGCAGCGCCTCGACCACGCCGCGGACGAAACCGTCCTGCACCTGCAGCGCGAGCTGGTTGATGGCCTGGCCGTCGCCGACGCGTTGCTCGGCCTGGCGCCAGAACGCCTCCACCGGCAGTGCGGCCAGGCCCTGCCAGTCGCCGCCGCCCAGCAGCTTGCGGAACTCGGCATCGAGCTCCGCTGCGCCTTCGCCGGCGGCGCGCGTGCCCAGTTCCATCCATTCGCGCCCGCTGTCCTGGAGCAGGCGGCCGAGCCGCAGCTGCAGGTCGAGATTGGCTTTCCACAGCTGCATCGGCAGATCGGAGGCATTGCCCATGTCGTCACCTCGTGCGTCGGGTCATCGGGAAGGTGGTCGCAGGCCGCGCCTGCGGTGTCCGCATCGGCCGGCATCGCTTCGGACTTTCCCCGAAGCGGCGCGTCGGCGCCAGGTTCGCGCACATCCGCTGTGGCGGCATTGACCATGATCAAGCCGGCGCGCGATGGGCGCTCCCGCCATCATAGGCAGGGGATGTTGCCGCAGCGTGTTTTTCGCGGCGGCGGACGTGTTGTCGCACGCCGGTGCCGATGCTAGCGTCCGGGCACTCCCGCACCCGTTCAACGCCGATGCGCCTGCACCCCGCCACCGCCCTCCTGCTGCTGTGCCTGCCGCTCGCGGCCTGCCAGCGCGACGCCACGCCTGCCGGCGCAGCGCAGCCCGCCGCCGCGCCCGCGGACGGCGCCGCGTTGCCCGCCACCCCGCCGCCGACCAACGACACACCCGCGGGCCAGCGCATCGAAGCCGACGTGCGCGCGCTGGCCGACGACGCGATGGAAGGCCGCGAAACCGGCACGCCCGGCTACGACCGCGCGGCGGAGTACGTGGCGAAGCGCTATGCGCAGATCGGCCTGGCGCCCGCCGGCGACGACGGCACGTTCTTCCAGTCGGTGCCGCTGCTGCGGGCGACCCTGGTCGAGGACGGCGCGCGGATGGAGATCGTGCGCGACGGCAGGCGCAGCGCGCTGGCCTATCGCGGGCAGTTCCTGCCGATGCCGAACTACAACGCGCCGCAGGCCGTGCTCGAAGCGCCGGCGGTGTTCGTCGGCCAGGCGGTGCACGCGCCGGAGCTGGGCCACGACGACTTCGCCGGGCTCGACCTGCGCGGCGCGATCGCGGTGATGTTCGGCGGCGCGCCGGCGCGCTTCGACCACACCCGGCGCGCCTTCCATTCGTCCACGCGCGAGAAGCTGCGCAACGTGGTGGAGCGCGGCGCGGTCGGCGTGGTCTACGTCAACACCGCCGACGACGAGGTGCGCCAGCCTTGGGCACGCACGGTGCAGAACGCGGACAAGCCCTCGATGCGGCTGCGCGACGCCGATGGCCGCGGCATCGACACCTGGCCGCAACTGCAGGCCGGCGCGGTGGTCAGCGCCGCGGCGGCCGACGAACTGTTCGCGGGCGGCGACCGCACCGCGGCGCAGCTGTTCGATGCCGCGCGCGAGGGTACGCTGAAAGGCTTCCCGCTGGCGGGCACGTTGCGCCTGGGCGCGCGCACCCGGATCGAACCGCTGGACTCGCGCAACGTGGTCGCGCGCATCCCCGGCAGCGATCCCGGGCTGGCGCCGGAGCACGTGGTCTACACCGCGCACCTGGACCATATCGGCGTCGGCGCCGAGGTCGAGGGCGATGGCATCCACAACGGCGCGATCGACAACGCGCTGGGCGTGGCGATCCTGCTCGAGGCCGCCCGCGAACTGGCGGCCGGCCCGGCGCCGAAGCGCTCGATGGTGTTCGTGGCGCTGACCGCGGAAGAGAAGGGGCTGCTGGGCGCGGAGTGGTTCGCGCGCCGGCCTTCGGTCGACGGCGCTCTGGTGGCCAACATCAACATGGACATGCCGATGCTGACCGCGCCGACCACCGACGTCGTGCCGATCGGGGTCGAGCATTCTTCCCTGAAGGATGCGCTGGACGCCGCGGCGAAAGACGTGGGCGTCGCGCTCTCGCCCGATCCGTTCCCCGAGGAAACCGTGTTCGTGCGCAGCGACCAGTACGCCTTCGTCCGCAGCGGCGTGCCGGCGGTGTACCTGATGGGCGGCGTGGTCGGCGCGCGTCCGGACCAGGATCCCAAGCTGGCGGCCACCTGGTTCCTGCGCCACTGCTACCACCAGCCCTGCGACCAGGTGGACCTGCCGATCCAGTACGGCGACGCCGCGCGCCTGGCCACGCTCAACGCGCGCATCGGCCGCATCGTCGGCGACGTGGCGCAGCGGCCGCGCTGGAACGACGGCGACTTCTTCGGCGAGCGGTTCGGGCAGCGGGATCCGTAGTGGGTAGTGGCGTGGCGGGGGCGGCGTTGGTATTTCCCCCTGTCATCCCGAGCGCAGCGAAGGATCTGCAGCAGCCCGGAGCCAGACCCCTGGCTGCGCTCGGGGTGACATACGTGAGATCACCCGCCAGGCACGCGCACCGCACCCTCCATCAGCACCCGCGCCGAACGCGACATGACCGCCTTCGTCACCGTCCAGCGGCCGTCCACCTGCGCCACCGCCGCACCCACGCGCAGGGTGCCGGAGGGGTGGCCGAAGCGCACCACGTCGCGCGGCCCGCCGCCGGCGGCGAGGTTCACCAGCGTGCCGGGGATCGCGGCGGCCGTGGCGATCGCGACCGAAGCGGTGCCCATCATCGCGTGGTGCAGCTTGCCCATCGACAGCGCGCGTACGTTGAGGTCGATGTCGCTGGCGGCCACGCGTTTTCCGCTGCTCGACACGTAGTCCTTCGGCGGCGCGACGAACGCGACCTTCGGCGTGTGCTGGCGCCTGAGCGCTTCCTCCGGCGTACGGATCAGGCCCATGCGCAGCGCGCCCGCGACGCGGATCGCCTCCAGCCTGGCAAGCGCCGCCGGGGCTTCGTTGATCGCCGGCTGCAGCTCGGTGCCCTCGAACCCGAGGTCGGCCGCGTCGATGAACACGGTAGGGATGCCGGCGCTGATCATCGTCGCCCGCAACGGGCCGACGCCGGGCACGTCCAGCGTGTCGACCAGCTGGCCGGTGGGGAACATCGCGCCACCATCCTCGCCTTCGTCGGACGGATCGAGGAACTCCAGCACGATCTCCGCCGCGGGGAAGGCCACGCCGTCGAGTTCGAAATCGCCGAGCTCGCGCACATGCCCGTCGACCACCGGCACCCGGGCGAGGATGGTCTTGCCGATGTTGGCCTGCCAGATGCGCACCGTGCAGGTACCGTTCTGCGGCACGCGTGCTGGGTCGAGCAGGCCGCCCGCGATCGCGAAAGGTCCGACCGCCGAGGACAGGTTGCCGCAGTTGCCGCTCCAGTCGACGAAGGCGGAGTCGATCGACACCTGGCCGTAGAGATAGTCGACATCGTGGTCCGGCACCGAGGCCTTCGAGACGATCACGCACTTGCTGGTGCTGGACGTCGCGCCGCCCATGCCGTCGGTGTGCTTGCCGTAGGGATCGGGCGAGCCGATCACCCGCATCAGCAGCGCATCGCGCGCGGGGCCGGGCACGCGTGCCGCCTCCGGCAGGTCCTCGAGGCGGAAGAACACGCCCTTGGACGTGCCGCCACGCATGTAGGTGGCGGGGATGCGGAGCTGGTCTGTCATGGCGAGGCGTTCCGAGGGAAGTTCAGAGATGCAGCGGGCGGGAGCAGCTTGCGGGATGCGACGCGTCCTGCGCCGCGGCGGCGATCCGCTCCGGGGCGCGCCGAAGGTCGTTCCTGGATTCAGTCACGCGACGGACGCGGCGCGACCTCGCCGCCCGCGTCCTTCCAGGCATGGAAGCCGCCGGCGACATGGGCCACGTCGGGCAGCCCCATGTCCTGCAGCGTCGCGGTCGCCAGCGCCGAACGCCAGCCCGACTGGCAATACAGCACGAACCGCCGCTGCTCGCCGAATACCGGCTTGAAGTAGGGGCTGTCCGGATCGACCCAGAACTCGAGCATGCCGCGTGGCGCGTGGAAGGCGCCGGGCACCATGCCCTCGCGCTCGAGCTCGCGCACGTCGCGGAGGTCGACGAACACGACGCCCGGATCGCCGAGCAACGCCTTCGCATCCTCCACCGGCAGGGTGGTGATGCGCGCGTTGGCCGCTGCGACCAGTTGTTTGACGCCGTACTTCAGTGCCATGTCGTTGTCTCCCTTTGCTGGTGGTCCATTGGTGCGGGTCTTCCAATTGTGCGAATACTCCGCCGGCTCCAGGGTTTGGTCGATGTGAATCCCGCCGGTGGCCGCACCATCAAGACCCCTGTCATCCCGAGCGTAGCGAGGGATCTGCTACGGCCCAGCCAGACCCCTCGCTGCGCTCGGGGTGACATCCTGCACATGAGCCGCCGCTGCATTCTCATGCGGCGGGCCCTCGCCCTGCCTGGGGGCGACGCCGGGGACCAGCACCGGCTGCTTCTGCGGGCGCCTGTTCACGCGCCATCGGGGATCTCGGGTTCGACCAGCTTCGCCAGCATGTCCAGCGATTCCTGCCAGCCCATGTAGCAGAAGTCCACCGGGATCGCGGCCGGGATGCCCGCCTGCTCGACCTGCAGTTCGGTGCCGGCGATGCTCTTCTTCAGCGTCACCGTCACCTGCATCTCGCCGGGCAACCCGGGATTGTCGAAGGTATCGGTCTGGCGGATGCGTTCGTTGGGCACCAGCTCGTCGTAGGTCACGCGGAAGGAGTGGCTGGACCCGGTGCCGAAATTGGTGAACGACATCCGGTAGCCGCCGCCGACGCGCGGGTCGAACGCGTGCATGGTCCCGGTGAAGCCGTTCGGCGGCAGCCATTTCACCATCGCGTCGGCGTCGAGGAAGGCGCGGTAGACGCGCTCGGGCGGCGCGCGCAGCACGCGGTGCAGGCGGACGGTGCCGGTGGTGATGGTGGATTCGCTCACGCTTGTCTCCTTGCGAGTGGATGTCTTCCCACGACGAACCTCCGTACCCGCCTTCGACATCCTCCGTGTGTTGCCCCGTTGCGGGTCGTCTCCTTCCCCCGTAGCCCGGATAAGCGCAGCGCATCCGGGGATAACCCAGCGCTGCAGGCCAGCCTCCGCGGCCCCGGCCGCGAACGCGCCGTCCTCGTGTTCCCGCGATCCCACATGCGGCACCGGACGCATGCGCGGGGTCCCGGATGCGCTGCGCTTATCCGGGCTACGGTTACGCCGCCTTTGTCTGGGCCAGGAAATCCTGGGCGAAGCGCTGCAGCACGCCGCCGGCCTCAAAGATCGACTGCTCCTCGTCCGAATCCAGGCGGCAGGTCACCGGGACCTCGACCGTCTCGCCATCCTTGCGGTGGATCACCAGCGTCATCGACGAGCCCGGCGAGCGCTCGCCGACCACGTCGAAGGTCTCGCTGCCGTCGATGCCGAGGGTCAGCCGCGTGGTGCCCGGTTCGAATTCCAGCGGCAGCACGCCCATCCCCACCAGGTTGGTGCGGTGGATGCGCTCGAAGCCCTCGGCGACGATCGCCTCCACGCCCGCCAGGCGCACGCCCTTGGCCGCCCAGTCGCGCGAACTGCCCTGGCCGTAGTCGGCGCCGGCGACGATCAGCAGCGGCTGGTGTCGCTGCATGTAGGTCTCGATCGCCTCCCACATCCGCACCACCTCGCCCTCCGGCTCGATCCGCGCGAGCGAGCCCTGCACCACGTTGCCCCCGGCGTCGCGCACCATCTCGTTGAGCAGCTTCGGGTTGGCGAAGGTCGCGCGTTGCGCGGTGAGATGGTCGCCGCGATGGGTGGCGTAGGAATTGAAGTCCTCCTCCGGCAGGCCCATCTTCGCCAGGTACTCGCCGGCCGCGCTGCCGGCCTGGATCGCATTCGAGGGCGAGAGGTGGTCGGTGGTGATGTTGTCGCCGAGCACCGCCAGCGCGCGCATGCCGCGCAGCGTGCGTTCGCCGGCGAGCGCGCCTTCCCAGTACGGCGGGCGGCGGATGTAGGTGCTCTGCGGGCGCCAGTCGTACAGCGGGCTCACCCGCTCGCCGCTGTCGACCTGCAGCTTGAACATCGGCCCGTACACCTGACGGTACTGTTCCGGCTTGACGCTGGCCTTGACCACCGCGTCGATCTCGGCGTCGTCCGGCCACAGGTCCTTGAGCGTGACCGGGTTGCCGTCCGCGTCGAACCCCAGCGCGTCCTTCTCGATGTCGAAGCGGATGGTGCCGGCGATGGCGTATGCGATCACCAGCGGCGGCGAGGCGAGAAAGGCCTGCTTCGCATAGGGGTGGATGCGGCCATCGAAGTTGCGGTTGCCCGAGAGCACCGCCACCGAGTACAGGTCGCGCTCGATGATCTCCTTCTGGATCGCCGGGTCCAGCGCACCGCTCATGCCGTTGCAGGTGGTGCAGGCGAAGCCGACGATGCCGAAGCCGAGCCGTTCGAGCTCGCCGAGCAGGCCGGCTTCCTCCAGGTACAGCTGCACCGCCTTCGAACCCGGCGCGAGCGAGCTCTTGACCCAGGGCTTGCGAACCAGCCCTTTCGCGTTGGCGTTGCGCGCAAGCAGGCCGGCGGCGATCACGTTGCGCGGATTGGAGGTATTGGTGCAGGAGGTGATCGCGGCGATGATCACCGCGCCGTCGGGCATCAGGCCCTGCGCTTCGCCGGCCACGCCGGCGTCGCGCTTGGCGGCGTCGGCGATGCCGCGCTCGGCCAGCGCGCTGGTCGGCAGCCGCCGGTGCGGGTTCGACGGACCGGCCATGTTGCGCACGACCGTCGAGAGATCGAAGTGCAGGGTGCGCTCGTAGCGCGCGTGCGCGAGGTCGTCGGCCCACAGTCCGGCAGCCTTCGCGTAGGTTTCCACCAGCGCCACCTGCGCGTCCTCGCGGCCGGTCAGGCGCAAGTAGTCGAGGGTGTTGTCGTCGATGAAGAACATCGCCGCGGTCGCGCCGTACTCGGGCGCCATGTTCGAGATCGTGGCGCGGTCGCCGACGGTCAGCGCCGCCGCGCCCGGACCGCGGAATTCGAGATAGGCGCCGACCACCTTCTGCTGGCGCAGGAATTCAGTCAGCGCCAGCACCACGTCGGTGGCGGTGATGCCCGGCGCGGGCCTGCCGGTGAGTTCGACGCCGATCATGTCCGGCGTGCGCATCCAAGAGGCGCGGCCGAGCATCACGTTCTCGGCCTCGAGCCCGCCGACGCCGATCGCGATCACGCCCAGCGCATCCACGTGCGGGGTGTGGCTGTCGGTGCCGACGCAGGTGTCGGGGAAGGCGACGCCGTCCTGCACGTACACCACCGGCGACATCTTCTCCAGGTTGATCTGGTGCATGATCCCGTTGCCCGGCGGGATCACGTCGACGTTGCGGAACGCGCGCTTCGTCCAGTCGATGAAGTGGAAGCGGTCGGCGTTGCGGCGATCCTCGATCGCGCGGTTGCCGGCGAACGCGTCCGGATCGCTGCCGCCGCATTCCACCGACAGCGAGTGGTCGACGATCAGCTGCACCGGCACCACGGGATTGACCCGGGCCGGATCGCCGCCTTGGTCGGCGATCGCATCGCGCAGGCCGGCCAGGTCGACCAGTGCGGTCTGGCCGAGGATGTCGTGGCACACCACGCGCGCCGGGAACCAGGGGAAGTCGAGGTCGCGGCGGCGTTCGACCAGCTGCACGAGATAGTCGTCGATGCGTTCGGGATCCGCGCGCCGCACGATGTTCTCGGCGTGCACGCGCGCGGTATACGGCAGCGTGGCCCAGGCGCCCGGGCGGACGGCCTCGACGGCTTCGCGCGCGTCGAACCAGTCGAGCGTGGTACCGGGAAGGGATTTTCGGTGCTGGCTGTTCATGGCTGGCTTGATGCGGGGAATAGGGAATGGGGAATAGGGAATGGAGAGCGGGAAGCGTGATGCTCCGCTGGACATGCACCTCGGCTCCAGTGCGGACTTGCGTGGGGAATCCGGCGCATTCCTGCTATTCCCGATTCCCCATTCCCGATTCCCTGCGAGCGCTCAGCGCTCGCCGATCGGCACGTAGGTCCGGTCTTCCGGACCGGTGTAGTTCGCGCTCGGGCGGATGATCTTGCCGTCGATGCGCTGTTCGATCACGTGCGCGCTCCAGCCGCTGGTGCGCGAGATCACGAACAGCGGCGTGAACATCGCCGTCGGCACGCCCATCATGTGGTAGCTCACCGCGCTGAACCAGTCGAGGTTCGGGAACATCTTCTTGATGTCCCACATCACCGTCTCCAGGCGCTCGGCGATGTCGTACATCTTCGTGCTGCCGGCTTCCTCGGACAGGTCCTTCGCCACCTGCTTGATCACCTGGTTGCGCGGATCGGACACGGTGTAGACCGGATGGCCGAAGCCGATCACCACTTCCTTGCGCTCGACCCGCGCGCGGATGTCGGCCTCGGCCTCGTCGGGCGTGTCGTAGCGCTTCTGGATCTCGAACGCGACCTCGTTGGCCCCGCCGTGCTTCGGCCCGCGCAGCGCGCCGATCGCGCCGCAGATCGCGCTGTACATGTCGCTGCCGGTGCCGGCGATGACGCGTCCGGCGAAGGTCGAGGCGTTGAACTCGTGCTCGGCGTACAGGATCAGCGAGGTGTGCATCGCCCGCACCCAGCTGTCCTTCGGCGGATGGCCGTGCAACAGGTGCAGGAAGTGGCCGCCGATGGAATCGTCGTCGGTCTCGACGTCGATGACGCGGCCGTTGTGGCTCCAGTGGTACCAGTACAGCAGCATCGAGCCGAGCGAGGCCATCAGCCTGTCGGCGATGTCGCGCGCGCCCGGATGGTTGTGGTCGTCCTTTTCCGGCAGCACGCAGCCCAGCACCGACACGCCGGTGCGCATCACGTCCATCGGGTGCGCCGAGGCCGGCAGCTCCTCCAGCGCGGCCTTGACCGCGGCCGGCAGCCCGCGCAGCGACTTCAGCTTCGCCTTGTAGCCGCGCAGCTCGGCCGCGCTCGGTAGCTTGCCGTGCACCAGCAGGTAGGCGATCTCCTCGAACTCGGCGGTCTGCGCGAAGTCGAGGATGTCGTAGCCGCGATAGGCCAGGTCGTTGCCGGTGCGGCCGACCGTGCACAGCGCGGTGTTGCCGGCGGCGGTGCCGGACAGGGCCACCGACTTCTTCGGCTTGAACGGCGTGGCGGGATGGGCTTGGCTCATGGGATGCTCCTGGGACGGCCTGTGTGCGTTGTGTTCGGTGGCGGCGATGTCCGCTTGCCGCGGGGCGCTGCGTTGGAATGGAGGAAGCGGCCCGCGGGCCGCGCCGCAACGTGCCGGAGGGCACCGGGCACGGCCCCCGTCGTGTCCGGCCCGCCGGCCGACCATTCGCCCTCGCGCGTCGTTCGCGTGGCGCTCATTGCTTCCGGAACAGCGCGTCGAGCTTGCGTTCGAAGGCGTGGTAGCCGATGCGCTCGTACAGCTCCTCGCGCGTCTGCATCATCCCGACCACGGCCTGCTGGTGGCCGTCGCGGCGGATCGCCTCGTACACCGTCTCGGCGGCCTTGTTCATGGCGCGGAACGCCGACAGCGGGTAGAGCTGGATCGCCACGCCGGCCGAGGCCAGTTCCTCGCGCGTGAACAGCGGCGTCGCGCCGAACTCGGTGATGTTGGCCAGCACCGGCACCTCGACCGCATCCACGAACCGGCGGTAGGTCTCGAGGTCGTACGCAGCCTCGGCGAAGATGCCGTCGGCGCCCGCTTCCACACAGGCGATGGCGCGTTCGATCGCGGCGTCCACGCCGTCGACCTGGATCGCATCGGTGCGCGCGATCAGGAAGAAGTCCGCATCGGTCTTCGCATCGGCTGCGGCCTTGACCCGGTCGACCATCTCGCCCTGCGACACGATCTCCTTGCCCGGGCGATGGCCGCAGCGCTTGGCGCCGACCTGGTCCTCGATGTGGCAGGCGGCCGCACCGGCCTTGATCAGCGACTTGACGGTGCGCTCGATGTTGAAGGCGCTGGGGCCGAAGCCGGTGTCGATGTCGACCAGCAGCGGCAGCGCGCAGACATCGGTGATGCGGCGCACATCGATCAGCACATCCTCGAGCGTGTTGATGCCCAGGTCGGGCAGGCCCAGCGAACCCGCGGCGACACCACCGCCGGACAGGTAGATGGCGCGATAACCGGCCCGCTGCGCGAGCAGGGCGTGGTTGGCGTTGATCGCGCCGACCACCTGCAGCGGCGACTCGGCGGCGAGGGCGGCGCGGAACCGGGCGCCCGGTGACGCGGGGACGGCGGCGGGATCGTGGCTCATCGGCGTGGCGTCTGGCGGCGGGGATTCCCGGATGCCACGCAATGTGGCACTCTTCCTCGGGTTGATCAATCTTGATCGGACAGATCAACCTGTCTTCCGACGAGCCTGCCGATGCACACGCCTGCCGACGCCGAGCTGATCCCCGCCCCCGAGGCCTGCGCCCTGCTCGGGATCAGCGCGTCGACGCTGTACGCCTACGTCAGCCGCGGCCTGATCGAATCGCGGCCGGGCCCCGACCATCGCAGCCGGGTCTACCTGCGCCGCGACGTCGAGCGCCTGGCCCAGCGCAAGCAGGCCGGGCGCGGGGCGGCGCGCGGGGCGGCGCAGAGCCTCGACCGCGGGCTGCCGGTAATGGAAACCGCGATCTCGCTGATCCGCCCCGACGGGCCCTGCTACCGCGGCCGCCCCGCGGTGGCGCTGGTCCGCGCCGGGGCCACGCTGGAGGATGCCGCGCGCCTGCTGTGGGACTGCGGCGAGCTCGATCCCTTCGACCCGCCGCCAGCGATCGGCTGGCCGGCGCGGGTGGCGCCGCTGGCCACCGACGCGACGCTGCCGCCGCTGGAACGCGCGATGGCGGCGATCCCGCTGCTGGCCGTCGACCAGCGCCACACCCTCAACGCCGCGCCGGCGATCAAGCGCCGCATCGCCGCCACCCTGCTGCGCCAGAACGCCGCGCTGCTGGTGGCCGGCACGCCCGATGCGCGCCCGGTGCACCAGCTGCTGGCCGATGCCTGGCGACCGGGCGATGCCGGATTCGTCGAGCTCGTCCGCGCCGCGCTGGTGCTGTGCGCCGACCATGAACTCAACGTCTCCGCCTTCGCCGCGCGCGTGGTCGCGTCCACCGGCGCGCACCTGCACGCCACCGTCTGCGCCGGCCTGGCCGCGCTGTCCGGACCACGCCATGGCGGCGCCACCGCGCGCGCGTACGCCCTGCTCGCAGATGGCGCCGAGGCACGCTCGCCCGGGGCCCTGGTCCACGAACGCTGGCAGCGCGGCGACGAACTCCCCGGCTTCCACCACGTGCTCTATCCCGATGGCGACCCGCGTGGCGCGGAACTGCTGGCGATGCTGCGAGCGCGCTGCGCGGGCAACCCGCGCATGGCCGAGGTCGAGGCCCTGGTCGCCGCCGCGGCCGACACCAGTGGCCGGCTGCCCAACATCGACGGCATGCTCGCCGCGCTCTGCCATGTGCACGGACTCGGCCCGGCGCCGGCCCTGGTCCTGTTCGCCGCCGGCCGCCTGGCGGGTTGGCTCGCCCACGCCCAGGAGCAGCAGGACCGCGGCCGCCTGATCCGGCCTCGCGCGCAGTATGTCGGGGTGGTGCCGGAGCCGGCGGACGACCCGCCGCCGGGCTGACCGGGAGGCCGGCGGGCCGAGACTTCCAGCCTGGTCGCCTCGTCGCTCTGCAACCAGCCCCCGCCCGAGCTCGGCGCCGTCCTGGGCCATCGGCGGACCCCACCTGGGCCGGTTGCCGCGTATCACCCGGGCCCCGCACACCCCCACCATCGGCACACTTACCCGCGCCGGCATTCCTGTACCTTCCGGTTCAGTGACTCCGGCCCGGTTCAGCCGCCATTGGCGATCCTGTCGCGCTTGCCGGTCCCGACCGGCCTCCTCGTTGTCCCCCATGTCCATCGACGCCAACGACGCTCCCGCCGTGCGCCTTGCCGGGGTCCGCCTGGACCGCGGTACGCGCACCATCCTGTCCGGCCTCGACCTCGAGGTGCCGCGCGGCAGCGTGACCGCGGTGCTCGGGCCCTCGGGCTGCGGCAAGTCGACCCTGCTCGCCGCGCTGACCGGCGAACTGGTGCCGGCCGCGGGGACCGTCGAGGTGCTGGGACGGCCGGTGCCCAGGCGCCAGCGCGAGCTGCTGGAACTGCGCAAGTCCATCGGCGTGCTGCTGCAGGGCAACGGCCTGCTCACCGACCTCACCGCCGCCGAGAACATCGCCCTGCCGCTGCGCACCCACACCCGGCTGCCGCGCGCGGTGATCGACCGGCTGGTGGAGATGAAGCTGCATGCGGTGGGCCTGCGCGCCGCCGGCGACGCCTATCCGCGCGAGCTGTCCGGCGGCATGGCGCGCCGGGTCGCGCTGGCGCGCGCGATCGCGCTCGACCCGCCGCTGATGATCTACGACGAACCGCTGACCGGCCTCGACCCGATCGCCACGGGCGTGATCATCAACCTGATATCCGAACTCAACGACCGCCTCGGCCTGACCAGCATCATCGTCACCCACCACGTGCACGAGACCCTGCCGATCGCCGACCGCGCGGTGGTGATGGCCAACGGCGGCGTGGTCTACTCCGGCACGCCCGACGAACTCCGGGCCAGCGACGATCCGCTGGTGCAGCAGTTCCTGCAGGGCAAGCCGGATGGTCCGATCGCGTTCGACAGCAGCCCGCACCGGGAGGCGGCGTGATGGCGCTCGCCGAATCCATCCGCTCGGTCGGGCGCGGCGGACTGTTCTCGCTGTCGGTGCTGCGCGCGTCGAAGCCCACGGCCGACTTCTTCGCCGAGCTCGTCCGCGAGATCTACAAGGTGGGCGCGCGCTCGCTGCCGATCATCGCGGTCGGCGGCGCCTTCGTCGGCCTGTCGCTGACACTGCTCGGGTTCCGCGCCCTCGAGACCTACGGGGCCAGCAACCAGGTCAGCGTGCTGATCGGGCTGGGCCTGTACCGCGAACTGGCGCCGGTGCTGACCGCGCTGCTGTTCGTCGGCCGCGCCGGCTCGTCGATCGCCGCCGAGCTGGGCCTGATGCGCGCCACCGACCAGATCACCGCGCTCGGGCTGATGGGCATCGACCCGGTGGCCAAGGCGGTCGCGCCGCGCTTCTGGGCGGCGGTGCTGACCGTGCCGCTGCTGGTCGGCTTCTTCGCCAGCTTCGCGATCGCCGCCAGCTGGTTCCAGGCGGTGCAGGTGCTGGGCATCGACAACGGCATGTTCTGGCAGACGATGAAGGACTCGGTCGACTTCCGCGACGACTTCGTGCCCGCGTTCGTCAAGGCGGCCGTGTTCGGCGGCACCGCGGCGCTGGTGGCCTCGTACGTGGGCTATCACGCCGAGCCGACGATCGAAGGCACTTCGGTCGCCACCACGCGCGCAGTGGTCAACGCCTCGCTGCTGGTGCTGATGTTCAACTTCGTGCTGTCGGCGTTCCTGTTCCGATAGCCGGAGAGCGGCCCATCCCGGTTCATTCATGCCCATCTTGATTCGTTCACACCCATCGCGGTTCATTCAGACGAGCCCCCAGACAATGCCAATTCGCCGCCACCTCGCCACCTGCCGCTGTCATCCCGAGCGCAGCGAGGGATCTGGTTTTCCGCAACAGCATGGGCAGATCCCTCGCTGCGCCCGGGATGACAGGTCCGTGCGGGACGACCGCAAGGATCCGGAGATCCACTCATGAGCACCCGCGGACCCCGTCTCGAATTCGCCGTCGGCGCCTTCCTGGTGCTGGCGCTGGGCTCGCTGCTGGTACTGGCGATCGCCTCCACCAACGGCAAGTTCGGTTTCGCCCGCGACAGTTACGAGCTGGTCGCGCGTTTCACCCAGGTCGGCCAGCTGCGACCGAACGCGCCGGTCAAGATCGGCGGCGTGACCGTCGGCCGGGTGGCGCGGATCGACCTCGATCCGCTGAAGTTCGATTCCATCGTCACCCTGGCCATCGACAGCCGCTTCGCCGAGATCCCGCTCGACACCTCGGCCGGCATCCTCACCGGCGGCCTGCTCGGCGAGAGCTACGTCGGCCTGCAGCCCGGCGGCGACATGGAGTCGTTGCAACCCGGCGAGGAGATCGCATTCACCACGCCCGCCGTCGACCTGATGCAGATGGTCGGCAAGTACATGTTCAGCGGCGGCGGCGACGACGCGCCGCCTCCGCCCCCCCCGCCCGGCGATGCTGCGCAGCCCGCCGCCGCGCCCCCCGCGACACCCGCTCCCGAAGAAGGAACGACCCCATGAACACCCCCACCCGCAAGTTCCTCGTGCTCTCGCTCGCCGCGAGCCTGTCCGTCGCCGCGCCGGTCGTGTCGTTCGCGCAGACCGCGCCCGCGGCTGCGCCGGCACCCGCCAACATGCAGGGCTCGCCGAGCGAACTGGTGCTCGAGAATACCCGGCGCGTGCTGGAGACGATCGAGGCGCGCCGCACCGAATTCGCCCGCGACCGCGCCGCGCTGCAGCGCTTCGTCAGCGGCGAATTCACCACCATGTTCGACCGCGACTACGCCGCGCGCCAGGTGCTCGGTCGCCATGGGCGCGGCGCCTCCGACGCCGACGTCAAGGCGTTCGGCGACGCGCTCGCCGACAACCTGATGCGCCGCTACGGCTCCTCGCTGATCGACTTCAACACCCGCCTGCAGGTCCGCATCAAGTCCGAGACGGCGCTGCCGCGCGGGCTCGGGGTGAAGGTATCGAGCGAGCTGGTGCGCCAGGGCGGCGAGCCGATCCCGGTCGACTACCTGATGCGCCGCGCCGGCAGCGGCTGGCGCGTATTCGACGTGATGGTCGAGGGCGTGTCGTTCGTGCAGACCTTCCGCCAGCAGTTCGACCCCGAGCTGCAGCGCAAGTCGATCGCGCAGGTGACGCAGGAGCTGCGCAGCGGCCAGCTCGCGGTGGACGCGAGTACCGACTGATGGCGACGCCGGCCACCGTGCGCCGCGAGGGCGACGCGCTGGCATTCGCCGGCGCGCTGACCCGCGAGGCGGCAGCCGTGCTGTGGCCGCAGGCGCTGGCGCTGTTGCCGCAGGCGCAACGCTTCGATCTGTCGGCAGTGTCGTCTGTCGACAGTGCCGGTCTTGCGCTGCTGGTGGAACTCGCGCAACGTAGCGGCGGCGTGTCCGTTGCCGGCGACCCACCGGGACTCGACGGCCTGCGGCGCGCCTACCGCCTCTCTCCCGCCCTGTCCTTCGCGCAGGCATGACGCCTGCGCGCCGATACGTCCGACGGATCGCCACGATGACGCCGACCCCCCGCCTGCGCCTGTCTGTCCTGCTGCTGCCGTTGCTGTTCGCCGCCTGCGCCGGCAGCGGCGGCACGCGCGATACCGCGACCGATCCGGTGACGATCGCACCCGAAAGCGCGTTCACCGACGCAGGCGCGACCGGCGGACCCGCCTCAGCGAGCGCGACGGTATCCGCGCCGCCTGCTGCGGACGGGATGGCCGCCACGCCGGCGCCGCCCCCCGGCGAAGCGATGCCTGCCGCCGATGCCGCGAACGCCGTCGCGCCTGCCGGCGAGCCTCCTACCCAGGCCGAGTACGACTACGCGGCGATCTACGGCCCGACGCCCTACGACCCGGTCGCCGATCCCACCCTGCCTGCGCCGGCGCAGCTGCCCGCCAGCTACGACCCGTGGGAAAACTGGAACCGCAAGGTCCACCGCTTCAACAACGCCGTCGACCGCACCATCGCCACGCCGCTGGCGCGCGCCTACGTCACGGTCGTGCCGCGTCCCGTGCGGCTGGGCGTGGGCAATTTCTTCAACAACCTCGGCCAGCCGGTGAGCGCGCTCAACGCGCTGCTGCAGGGCCGGCCGGGACAGGCGGGGCAGTCGCTCGGCCGCTTCCTGCTCAACAGCACGGTCGGCATCGGCGGCCTGTTCGACCCGGCCTCGGCCGCGAACATCCCCTACCGCAGCGAGGATTTCGGCCAGACGCTCGGGGTGTGGGGCTGGAAGAGCTCGCGCTACCTCGAGCTGCCGCTGTTCGGTCCGCGCACGCTGCGCGACACCTTCGGCCTGGTCGGCGACGCACCGCTTTCGCCGATCCGCCAGGTCGAAGACGACGGCACCCGCATTTTCCTGCAGGGCCTGCAACTGGTCGACTTGCGCACCCAGCTGTTCGCGCTCGACGGCATGCGCGAGGGCGCCACCGACGAGTACGCGCTGGTGCGCGATGCCTGGCTGCAGCGCCGCAACTACCAGATCCAGGCCGACCGCCGTCGCCCGGAAGACGACGAGCTGCCGGACTACCTGCGCGAGGACGACACCACGCCCACCGTCCCGGTCGACGTGATGCCGGTGGTGCCGCTGTCGCCGACGCCCTGACGGGCGGGCCGGGGGCGATCAGTCGGGAAAGCGCAGCACGCTGTTGTCGGCCGGGCGCTCGTGCCGGCGCACCACGGTGTCGGGATCGGCGTGCGGCGTCCACGGTCGCGCGCCCAGCGCTTCGATGTCGGTGTAGCGGCCGAGCACGCTGAAGCCTTCGAACGCGAACGGCAGGCCATCGCCGCCGAGCAGCGAGGCATCGTCGGCCACGTGGAAATGCAGGTGCGGCCAGTTGCCGCTGCCGCTGTAGCCGACCTCGCCGATCACCTCGCCGCGCCGCACCCGCTGTCCGGCCGCGACCCGCACGCTGCCCGGGCGCAGATGTTCGTAGATCGCGTGGCGTCCCTCGCCCAGCGCCAGCACCACGTAGTTCCCGCTGCCCGCCGTCAGCGGGTGCCGGCCGTTCTGCGAGATGCGTGCCGCCTCCGGATAGTCCCCGCGCATCGCAACCACGGTCGCATCGGCCACCGCGAGCACTGGTTCGCCATGGGCATGTGCGTTGCGCACGAGGTCGGCATCGCCGGCGGCGAGGCGTCCGTGAGCGTCGAGCTTGACCAGGTCGATCGCGAAGCGCCCGGGCAGGGTCGCGCGTCCTTCCACCGCGTAGAACACGCGGCGATGTCCGCGCGGCCAGGCGGGATCGAACACCGCCGCCCAGGGTCCACCGCGCAGGGGCGGGCCGAGCACAGGCGCGGGACGCGGATCGGGCGCGACCTTTGCGCCTTCTATGTGGGAGAGCGCTTCGGCGCCCTCCACCCGGTAGGCCACGCGATGGTGGAGGCGCGAGGGGACCGCGTCCGGCGCCAAGTCGAGTTCGAGGTACAGCACCTTGCGCGCGCCGGGAGCGATCACGGTGGAGTCCGTGGTTCCGGCGGTCGGTACCGCGGGCGCCAGCCTGGCGGCAAGTGCCGTCCCGGTGAACGTCGCCAGGACCAGATCGTCTTCGCCACGCACGTCGATCGCCACCGGCCGCAGCGGTTCGCGGGAGAAGTTGGTCAGATGCAGTTCGTAGAACAGGCGCACGCGCCCTTCCGACGCGGCCGGCGCCGGTGCCAGCGGCACCCGCAGTTCGAACGACTCGCGCTCCGCGGCTGCGTGGCCGATTAGCGC
Organism: Luteimonas saliphila; assembly: GCF_016774335.1. Classification (GTDB taxonomy): domain Bacteria; phylum Pseudomonadota; class Gammaproteobacteria; order Xanthomonadales; family Xanthomonadaceae; genus Luteimonas; species Luteimonas saliphila. Next base: position 58,348 of record NZ_JAETWA010000019.1, read on the forward strand.
CAGCCATGCGAGCAAGACTCCTGCGAACCGGATGCCGCTGCGGCGTCCACGCATGCCGGGTTCTCCCGCGATGGCCAGCCTTGGAGTGTCGTGCGAAGGGCCGGCGGATTCACGTGCCGGAAGTCGGGCACCCGAGGTCCCGCCCTTGCCTCAGTCGTCGGCATCCAGCAGCGGTGGCGCGTCTTCGGTGCCGGGCAACGACTCAACGCCCTTGAGCTGGCGCTCGATCGCGCGGGTGCGCACGCCGGCCTGCTTGATGCTGTTCTGCACGGTGTCGAGCTGCGAGTTGGCCTTCTCCAGCACCGTGGCGAACTTGCCGAACTCCGACTTCACCGTGCCCAGCAGCTGCCACACCTCGCTGGAGCGCTTCTCGATCGCCAGCGTGCGGAACCCCATCTGCAGGCTGTTGAGCAGCGCCAGCAGCGTGGTCGGCCCGACCAGGGTCACGCGGAACTCGCGCTGCAGCACTTCGAACAGTCCGGGCCGGCGCAGCACTTCCGCGTACAGCCCCTCGGTCGGCAGGAACAGCAGCGCGAAATCGGTGGTGTGCGGCGGCGCGAGGTACTTGTCGCGGATCCGTCGCGCCTCCAGCTTCACCTGCCGCTCCAGTCCGACGGAGGCGGCATTGACCGCGTCGACGTCGACGCGGTCCTGGGCATCGAGCAGGCGCTCGTAATCCTCGCGCGGGAACTTGGCATCGATCGGCAGCAGGATCGGCGTGTCGTGGCTGCCCGGCAGGCGCACCGCGAATTCCACCCGCTCGCTGCTGCCCGGCACGGTGGCGACGTTGCAGGCGTACTGCTCGATCGTCAGCACCTGTTCGAGCAATGCGCCCAGCTGCACCTCGCCGAAGATGCCGCGGGTCTTGACGTTGGTCAGCACGCGCTTGAGGTCGCCCACGCCGGTCGCCAGCTGCTGCATCTCGCCCAGGCCGCGCTGCACCTGTTCCAGCCGCTCCGACACCAGCCGGAACGATTGCCCGAGCCGGGTTTCCAGCGTCGACTGCAGCTTCTCGTCCACGGTCGCACGCATCTGCTCGAGCTTCTCGGCGTTGTCGGCCTGCAGCCGCTGCAGCTGCTGTTCGAGCGTGGCGCGCATCTCGCCGATGCGCTGTTCGTTACGCTGGGTCAGCTCGGCCAGCCGCTGCCCGAGCGCGACCTCGAAACGCTGGTGCAGTTCCGCGGTTTCGGAGCGCGCCTTGCGCGCGTCGTCGGTCAGCGCCTCGCGCAGCACGTCCAGGCGCTGGTCGGTGCGGGTGGCGAGGTCGTCGAGCCGGCGCCCGAACGCATCGATTCGCTGTTCCTGCGAGGCCGACAGGCTGTCGAGCTGCTGGCGCAGTTCCGCGCGGCCGTCGCGCTGTTCCTCACGCAGCGCCTGCTCCAGGCGCGCTTCCGGGCGGCGCAGCAGCAGCACGACCAGCAGCGCCAGCGCCGCAAGTCCCATCCCGCACAACAACCACAGCAACGTCTCCTGGTCCATGCCGCCAGTGTAGCCGGGCGGCGTCTCAGGATGCGCCGCGGGCGCTGCGCTGCGACGCCGCGCGTGCGTGCCTGCCTCGTCACGCTGCAACCGGGGCGCTGGTGGACGTATCTGCTGTGGGAAAGGACTGGAGGACACGACCTTGACCGCCCGCACCGTGTACATCCGCTTCGTCATCGCCACGTGTCTGCTCGCCTGCACCGCCATGTTCGCCCTGGTGTCCGTGCCCGCGCGCGCCCAGGCCCCGCAAGCGGTGGCCGACGATGCCGCCCGCGCCCGTGCCGTGGTCGAGGACCTGATGCGCATCCCCGATCCCGATGGCGTGCAGGAGACGTACAGGACGCGGATCCACGGCGTCGAGCAGTGGATCAGCATCCGCGGCCAGGACCGCGCCAACCCCGTGATCCTGTTCGTGCACGGCGGCCCGGCGTCGCCGACCATGTCCAGCCTGTGGCAGTTCCAGCGCCCGCTGGAGGAATACTTCACGATGGTCCATTACGACCAGCGTGGCGCCGGCAAGACGTACCGCGAGAACCACTCGGAGGCGGTCGCGCGGACCATCCGCATCCAGGCCTATGTCGACGACCTGGTCGCCATCGCCGAGCACGTGCGCACCCGGCTCGGCAAGGACAGGCTGGTACTGATGGCGCACAGCTGGGGCACGATCCCGGCGATGCATGCCGCGCTGGCGCGGCCCGACCTGTTCCACGCCTACGTCGGCGTCGGCCAGGTGATCAACGTACGCGACAACGAGCGCATCAGCATCGAATACGGGCTGGTCGAGGCGAAGCGCCGCGGCGATGCCGATGCCGTGCGCGAGATCGAGGCGTTGCTGCCCTACCCGGGCGACCGGCCGCTCACCCGCGAACGCATCGTCGCCGCGCGCAAGTGGCCGCAGCACTACGGCGGCATGGCCGCGCATCGCGATGCCACCAACCTGTGGTTCTACGGCGCCGCGCGCCTGTCGCCCGACTACGACGCGCAGGATCGCGCCGCGATCAACGCCGGCAGCCTGTTCACCCTCGAACGGCTGCTCGACGAGTTCGTGCAGGTGGATTTCAAGCCGGTACGCGAGTTCCCGATCCCGGTGGTGATGTTCATGGGTCGCCATGACTACACCACGCCGTCGCAGCCCACGGCGGAGTGGCTGTCGCGCGTCGACGCGCCCTACAAGCGCGGGGTGTGGTTCGAACGTTCCGCGCACATGATCCCGTGGGAAGAGCCGGGCAAGACCCTGATCAGCCTGCTCGAGACCGTGCGGCCGCTGGCGCGCGAGTAGCGGCGGTCGCGGCCGCGCAACTCGCATGTCGCGTCCAGGCGGACACGAGGCGGCCTGCGTTTCCCTTGCAGCCTCAGTCCACGGGGTACCTGCGCAGGTGGATGAGGCTCGCGACCAGTACGACCACCATCGCCAGCACCAGGCAGGCGACAGGCACCCATTCGGGCCACGTGTCCGGCACCAGCCAGGTGGCCGCCGTGGTGGCGGCCGCGGCGATCAGCAGCGCCCGCCCCGACCACGCATTGGCGGGATACCAGATCGACGGATGCGACAGGCTGCGCCGTGTGCGCAGTCCGTACAGCGGATTGGGTGGCACCCGGCGCAGGATCAGCGGCACGCCCAGTCCGGCCAGCAGGACGCAGGCTGCGGTGACGACGATGCGGATGTCCATGGATACGCTCCTCCCGTTCGCGTCGATGGTCGCCTGCAGATCGTTGCGCGCACCGCGGGAACGACGCAAGACGTCTCGCCACGGCAGCGGCACTACGCCTGCAGCCCAAGCCGATGGAAGCGCGTCCCGGGCAGGTGCGCACGTTTCTCCACGACGCGCAGGCGCCGGTAGAGGGCCCGGGCCGCGCCATGGTGAGCAGGGTGTCCAGGCGCAATTCCCCGGGGCCGGCATCGCGCGCGGCTTCGACCATCGATTCGACCAGGCGCCGGCCCAGGCCCCAGTTGCGGAAGGCCGGCCGCACGTAGAGTCGCTTCATTTCCGCCGCACGCGCGTCGAACGGCCGCAGCGCCGCGCACCCCGCCACGTCCCCGGCCACGCGGGCGATCAGCAATGCGCCGCGTGGCGGCACGTATGGTTGCGGCAGCGCCGCGAGCTCGACGCTGAACCCCTGGTACTCCAGGTCCGTGCCGATGGCCGCGCGTATTCGAGCAACAGGCTTCTCGCGATCGCGACCAGGTCCGGCTGGTCCGCCTGCCGCAGCACGATCCCGATCGACGTCATGGTGCGTGACCCCGGGCCAGCATCGCGACGCGACCGCGCATCGGCGAACGGTCAGCCACCCAGCACCAGGCCCATGATGTGGTCGTCGTAATCCTCGTTCCCCACTTTGAACCTGCGCTCGCCCAGGCGGACGAAGCCGATGCGCTCGTAGAAGCGGATCGCCGGTGCGTTGTGCGCGTAGACGCCTAGCAGCAATCGGCGCGCACCCGCGCCCGCCGCATGCGCGATGGCGGCCGACACCAGCCGACTGCCGTGGCCGCCGCCACGGAACCTGTCCAGCAGGTAGACGCGCTTGAGTTCGAGATCGCCGGTCGTATCGGGCAACGGCAGCTGCGCCGGCGCCACCACCATGTAGCCCACGGGTGCCCCACCCGGTTGGCACTCCAGGAGCCAGGCCGCATGGTCCGCGCTCGCCAGCCACGCCGCGTACTGCTCCACCGACTGCGCGCGCCGGCAATGCGCGACGATCGCCTCGCCATCGAGGATGCCCGCGAAGGTCTCGAGGAAGGTCGCGCCCCCCACCAGGGCTAGCGCGGCCTCGTCGCCCATGACGCAGCGCCTGATGCAGGTGTCGTTCGTCATCGTCTCGCTCGTCCTGTGTGGCGTGATCGTCGCGTCACTGTGTGCGCCCGGCTCGGCTCGCCACGCCGACGAGCCCTGCAGGGAACGATGCGCCGACCCGCGTCGCCGGGTCCCATGTCCCACGGGAGCCGGATGTCGCATCGATCCCCGTCGCGCAGGCGCCCCGAAACTAGCCGCGACCGGCGCGCACGAAATCCATCGTCCAGTTGGTCTCCCAGGTCGCTCCGCCGTCGCTGGAGAACGCCTGCTCCCACCGCGGCCGCGACGGGTCGGCCGCGAACCAGTGGAAGCGGACTCGAATCGGCACGCCGTTGAAGGTGTCGTCCGCGAAGAAGGTGCCCACGCCGTTCTCGAACGTGCCGACCACGGGCACGTCGATCCGCCCGGGCGCCCGGCCGTCCAGCCACCAGATCGACCACCGCCGTTCCCGGGGATCGAACGAACGCAGCGCGAGCGCCCTGTAGGTTCCTTCCGGAAGGTGGAGCACGTTGTCCTCGACGTTGCCGTAGCCACCGAGCACTTTGCGCGTCGACATTTCGCCGTCGAACTCCACCCAGTCCGTGCATCCTGCAAGCCGATCCCGCAGCCGGCGGTGCTTCACGCGCCAGTCGCCGACGGCGAAATTGAAATCCTGCGGTGGCTCATCGCGCTCTACCGATGTCATGTGCCGCTCCCTTGGGCTGTAAGACGATGGTCGAGCGGTGCCGCGGGCGCTTTGCCGCTCGAATGATTGCGGGCCGCTTCCTACAGACGTCGGCCTTGGGCGCAGGCCTCGATGAGGGAGGCCAGTCGGCGGCTACGTGTGTCGGCCTGCTTCGCGCTGACCACCCACCACGTGATCTTCTTCCGGTAGCCGGGTGGCAACGCCTCGAAGTACTGCCGCGCGACCGCGTGGCCCTCGAGCTGCTTCAGCTCGGCCGCGGAGAACGCGACCTCCTGCTGCTCGTAGGACGCCGTCCGCGACTTCGCTTCCGTGCGTGCCGCATAGGCCTGCAGGCCTGCAGGCGTCATGCGGCCCAGCTTGTGGAGCGCCTCGGCCTTGCGGATATTGACGGCGCTCCAGTTCGAGCCGGGCTTCCTCGGCGTGAAGCGGATCCTGTACCTCTGGTCGTCGACCCGGTGGCGCACGCCATCGATCCAGCCGACGCACAGCGCCTCGTCCACGGCCTCGGACCAGGACAGGGCCGCGGCGCCGCTACCGGTCTTCATGAAGCCCACGACCAGCTCCGACGAGGTGGGCGCGTGCCTGGCGAACCATTGCCGCAGTTCCACCGCGTCCTTGAAGTAGATGGGCCCGGTCGTCATTCCTCTGGCCTCGAGAACACGCATCACCGGGCGCCATTGAACGACCGATGACGTGCCCGATCAAGATGACCGATGGCATGGGTACGAGCACCGATCGCGAGCATGACGAGGTCAGGTCCCCGGACCTGCAAGGGTTCGGTCCCCGAGTTGGGCAAGGCCGATAACAATTCCGGCGCACGACGCCGCTTGAACGATAGGCCCCAGCCCGCGGATCTCATGATGGCCCGAGCGCGCCGCGCTCACCCCAAGGCCGAATACACGAATGCAACGTTCCGCTTCCGATGATCAGTGACCGATCACTCTGCTGTTGCAGGAGGAGTCCATACATGAATTGTTAGGCGGCTGTCTGGATACCATGGCCACCCACCGGCACAGTCTCTATGTACTGGTCGAAGCCCGCAATCAGCGGTCTGCCGCGCGAGATTGCGTCCTTGATCGAAGGTAGTGACAAGGACGCCTTGTGACTGGCTTGGCTGTCCCAGACCTCTGTTACCCAGATTGCGTCGGCGTCTGCCGGATCCTGCGCGACCACATAGCTCAGGCAGCCAGGCATGTCCGACACACCGTCAAGAAGGATGGCAATCAGAGCGTCGCGCTGTCCTGTCACTGCCCTGACCTTGCCGATCAGTCCATACATTCCGGTCTCTCCAGTCAGTGCAGCTTTACCAGGCATAGTAAGTACCACCGTCCCAGCCGCCGCTGTAGCAACAAAGGTTCGTCTGCTGATATGCATCAAAGCCGCTTAACGCCTGAGTTAAGCCGACCCGCGAAGCGGGTTCGGCTTGAATGAATTGTTAGGTGCCATCGACGCGGGTAGCAGCTTGTTCTTCAAGGTATCTGAGGTCGTCTATGGCCAGGGCTGGCGGAAGAGCCATGAACTGAGCGAAGGGCTCTCTATCAAACAGGTACAGCAGATTGGGCTCCTGCCCTTGAAACTCAACCAAAAACTGGCATTTTCCCGGCGCGATCTGTAGAGACTGCCGGGTTGTTAGCTTGTCACCAATCTTGAACTGACCTTTCCAAGCGACTAACACCCACCACTGTATTGTCTGTCTGACGTTACGCGTTTGCGATCTGCCGTCTACCCTCTCTGGCTTAATGGAATTGCCGAGCGGAACAGCTAGAACTACGGAATGAGCGTCAGCGAACCGTGTACTGGGTGGATCTATGAAGAGGGAACACGCCATAGCGCCAGAGCTGGAGGCCGCCAGAATCAGAAGTGTAAGCATCAACGCTGTCTTGAGCATGGCACCTAACGCCAGAATTAAGCCGACCCGCGAAGCGGGTTCGGCTTAAATGAATTGTTACCGCGCACTCTACCCGATTGCTGGCAGGGAGAAAGCAGGGGAGCTTGCCCCGGTAAGAGAAAGGCCCCGGAACCTCTGGCGACGTGGCGGGACAGTGAGCGCAGCCCTCACCGAAACAATCTGCCAGGCGGAGCAACCGCAATTCACGCGGCCCCACGCGGCGACCCGCTATCACCGAAGACCGTGGCCAAAACCAAACCGCTCTTTGCGGGCTACCGCCTGAATCAAGCCGCGCCGCGAAGCGGCGTCGGCTTGAATGAATTGTTAGGCCTCACTCCGCCTGCCAAGCAGAGCCAGCCCCAATAGGCCAACAATAGAGCCAGTGACCACCGCCGCCAAGAGTATCCAATAAAAGCTCCATGATTGCCCCTTGCCAATCACAACGAAGAATGTGCAAGCAAGAGTAGCGATGGATGTTGCCGCTGCCCCTCGTTTTGTCAGCTTGCGGTCCCGCAAGAAGTGCCGGCTAACGAAGTAGGTGGCAAGCGCAATGATGATTGAAAGTGCGACGGCAGCTACGTTGCTCATGTGAGGCCTGGCGCCTGAATTAAGCCGACCCGCGAAGCGGGTTCGGCTTGAATGAATTGTTAGAACTTGATGCGAGGCTGGTAGGTCAACGACGGTCCTATCACTTCAAGCACCCTTCTAACGGAGTGTGTTACATGCACAACCTCCATGTTGTGTCCATAGAAAACTTCCTCGTGCATGAGCACGCGCAAAGAGTCGCCCGGCTTGACCTCAATCTCGCCGGATTGATAGGCGCTAAGCCACTCCGCGTGATCGATGCTCGCGTAGATGCTATGACCAGCGTACTTCAACACCCACTGCGACCGCCCGAGAAAGTCAGGCTTCTTCACTTTCACAATTCGCTCATCGTCGGAAATGATGATTTCTTTGGTGAGCAACTGACGGATCAGATCTTCGTGGACATGCTGGATGTGCGGTAACTCAATGTTGCCGTAAGGGCTTTCATAGCGAACGGTGTCACGCTGATCAAGAAGACTGATTGATCTGTCAATCTCTGCGATAACGCCCAACAGGTTCTTGTTATCAATGGGGCGGTAAATTGGCAGGTGGCGTGCTTGTATTTGCTCCGCCGCAAGCTGAATCCGCTCCTGCAGGGTTTGAACCTGATCCAGGTCGGTGATTTGAGGATTCTCCTTGAGCCAGTCACAGACAATGTATTTCGCTTGAACAAGGAAGTGTCCAAGTATCTTCTTCCATTCTCCGTCTTTGAGCGCATCATCTGGAATGCCGCCGATAACATTGCGAAGGCGAGATTTGAGCGATGCGGCCGTTACGTCTTCCAGCACTAGTTCTGTTTGTGGCGCATCAAGAATCACACCGGCCAGCGCTTGGTCTAGCTGAGCGAACGTATCAATCAGCTCACCCATAGCGTGGAACACTCGCGACGGATCTCCATCACCTTTCACGTAGTCGATGTAGATATCGAAGTGCGCTTGGCTTTGTGTGCTTTCCATCGCCTTGATCTCCCCAGTCAAGTTCTAACGCCTGAGTTAAGCCGCGCCGCGTAGTGGAGCAAAGCACATGGCAAGCTGTACCTGCCATGTGCTTTGTGTAACGAAGCGGCGTCGGCTTGAACGAACTGTTAGGCGGAACGCTACGACGAAAACCGGGGTGGGGCAAGCTCTTGGCTTGGGATGCGGCCGGAGCCAATGGCGCCCGGGTGCGCCGGCCCTGGACCTGTCCCCGGACTTGGCCGAAGCCGGCGATGGACGGTCCGATTGCAACGCCTGCATCCAGCCATCCGAAGGCTGCCGCGACGAACTATCCCGGCGCGCTTGTGACTACCTGGCTGAAGTCAAAGATGCTGGCAGCACGTTGGCCGATCCGATTGCGACGACACTCAATGACACGACATTGCAGCGTGCCGCCTAACGCCTGAATTAAGCCGACCCGCAAAGCGGTGTCGGCTTGAATGAATTGTTAGGGCTCGCAGACGGGAGCGTTGCGGGCCAGCGTGATTGTATTGAACCCATCCGACAGCTGGATAGTTTGCCAACAGTGAGTGCCGCCGAATGCCGGAATCTCGCTCTGGCGAAAAGTCCCTCGCATGCGAGTCCCACCATCGTCGGACTCTGTGGCGCCAAAGACGGCAACCGCTTCTGAGCCGTTAAGCGTAACGGCGATCTCGTACTCCCCGGTTGTTGTGTCGGTGAGCGAGCCTGAAAGATGCATTCCTTGGCGGTGCAGTGAACCATAACCCTTCACCGCCTCCAAGTTGGTACTTCGGCTTACGTACACGAATTCCCATGCTTGCCGTTCGCTTGCAGCAGCATCACACGCCAAAATTGCAAGGAGCACTGCTTGAGCTGCTGTACGCATTGGTGAGCCCTAACGCCAGAATTAAGCCGACCCGCGAAGCGGGTACGGCTTGAATGATTTGTTAGGCCGCAGCATGCGACGACAGACAGGGGGCGTGCAAGGCCTTTGCTCTGGATGCGCCCTAGGCTAGGACCGTGAGCGCGCGGCGAGGAACTAGCCGCAGGGGATCTACCAAAGCCAGGGCGTGCCCCGCGATGCGGGCTGCCCACTGCCTGGCCGGCGGCCAAGCACCCGAAGACCAGCAACCGGACGGCGCATCTGTCCCGCGCGGTGACAGACCGACTGGAGCATAAGGATGCTCCGCGATGCGATGCGCTGGCCGAGCAGGTGCAAGCGCTACTGCTTGCCTTTGCTCTTTGCGGCCTAACGCCTGAGTTAAGCCGCGCCGCGTAGTGGAGCAAAGCGCATGGCAAGCTCTACCTGCCATGTGCTTTGTGTAACGAAGCGGCGTCGGCTTGAACGAACTGTTAGGCGGAACGCTACGACGAAAACCGGGATGCGGCAAGCTCTTGGCTTGGGATGTGGCCGGAGCCAGGGTACCTGGGCGCGCCGGCTACGAGCCCGTCCCGGTACTTGGCCGAAGCCCGCGATGAACCGTCCGGTTGTGGCGCCTGCCACTGGCTGTCCGAAGGCTGCCGCGACGCACTATCCCGGCGCGCTTGCAACTACCTGGCCGAAGCCAAAGATGCCGGCAGCATTCTGGCCAATCCAATTGTGACGACACTCAATGAAACGAGGCTGCAGCGTGCCGCCTAACGCCTGAATTAAGCCGCGCCGCGAAGCGGCGTCGGCTTGAATGAATTGTTAGGCCGCGCGCCCGCGACCAAGAACCGGCGATAGCATCCGCGCCGGCAACCAGAGAATGGCTCCGACCACAGCGTAGAGCAGAACGTTGAGAAGGCTTGCCAGCAGCATGTACTGAGCCGAGCACCAAGTGAACCAGCTCTGGCAGGCCTCCGCGGCCATAAGAATGATTGAGGGAGGGAACAGGAACACGAACCAAGCCTCAAGGTACTGATGCCACGAACTAGGCGCGACGGAAAAGATTGCTAGAAGAACCACAGCCGCGGCGAGGCCAGCAACAGCCCAGCGAAATAACCATTTCAGTAGCGACACTGTTGCCATAGCGGCCTAACG
>NZ_JAETWA010000020.1 GCF_016774335.1 Luteimonas saliphila
ACGTTCCTGCGGCCCAAGCTGAGCACCACCAAGGTGCTGCAGGCGACGCAGTTCAGATGGGCTGTCGACACCACCTGCTCCGGCAGGTGTCTCGACGCGCTGGGTCGGCCGACCAGGGTCACCCGCAGCAGCGCACCCAACCCGTAGCGCGGCCCGAGGACTTGCCGATGACGACTTCGACCAAGGCTCGCCGGACCGCACCGCGCCGCCGGCACGGCGCAGGAGCGGCAATGCCGCACCGGCAATCCGGACGTGGAGCGGCGCGCGCCCGGCTCGCATGCTCCGCTCGTGCGCCCACGACAGAACAAGGAAGAGACATGGACTATCTCGTTCGCTGCAGGTACGCGTTGGTTGCGTGCCTGTCTGTCATGTCGGTGATTCCTGTGGCGAACGCCCAGACCTATAGCCGCACCGAGGTCATCGAGTACCACGACGACCTCGCGACCTACGTCCTGGGCCAGGTCAAGAAGACCACCTGTGCCGTTTCTGCTCCAGCCCATGACGCATGCGACGGCCAAGCGGACTCTGTGATTTCACAGGTCGACTATGGGTGGAAGGCCATGCCTTCGAAGACATACAGCTTCGGCAAGCCGCAGGAGACGTTCTCTTACGAGACTGCCGTTGCTGGCCAACTGGGGACGCTCAAGACGATCGCGGACGGCAACAATAACGTTACCACCCTGTCGAGTTGGAAACGTGGCATCCCGCAGTCGATCAAGTATCCGGCAACGCCCGAAGCCCCCTCGGGCGCAACGCAAACAGCAGTTGTCGACGACAACGGCTGGATCAGGTCGATCAATGACGAAATGAACTCGAAGACCTGCTATGACCACGATTTGATGGGACGAGTCAAGAAGATTACCTACCCATCCGAGACCCAGGCGAACGTTTGCAACACATCAAAGTGGGCCGAGACGACAATAGACTTTTCGGGCGGACACGCAGGCACCTACGGTCTGCCGACCGGGCACTGGCGCAGAACCATGCTTACCGGGAATGGCAGGAAGATCGTGTTCTACGATGCCTTGTGGCGTCCAGTCGTTGAGCAGACGCTTGATCTTGGCGATCCAAATAACACTGTGTCAGCCGCCTTCATCCGGTACGACGCCGCTGGACGTCCATCATTTCGTTCTTATTCCACACGTGTGCATGGAACAACGTCTTATCTTGATCAGACACTAAAGGGTACGCACACCGTATACGACGCGCTCGATCGCGTCACCCAGGTCCGGCAGGACTGGGAGGGTACGGGCCAGCTGACCACGACCACCGAGTACCTGGCAGGATTCCAGACCCGGGTGACCAATCCACGCAACCACCAGACCCTGACCACGCTCTACCAGACTTTCGACGAACCCTCCTACGACCTTCCTCGCGGCATCAACCATCCCGAGGGCGCCTTCACCGAGATCCACCGCGACATCTTCGGAAAGGTCACGGCGCTCAAGCGCCGCAACGCGAATGGCTCGGTCGCGCTCACCCGCAGCTACGCCTACAACGTGAACCAGGAACTGTGTCGCTCGGTGGAGCCTGAAACCGGTGCCACGGTCATGGGGTACGACGGAGCCGGCAACCTGACGTGGTCAGCGGCGGGCCTGCCAGCGAGTACTGCCTGCCACACCACCGGTAACACGACGACGATCAATGCCCGCAAGGCAGCCCGGACCTACGACGGGCGCAACAGGCTCACGGCTCTGACGTTCCCCGGAGATGGGCTGGGTAACCAGACGTGGACCTACCACGCCGACGGACTGCCCAGCGTGGTGACCACCCGGAACGACATCACTGGCGCGCAGCAGGCGGTCAACAGCTACACCTATAACCGCCGGCGGCTGCTCACCCGGGAGAATCTGCAATTCGGCACTGTCTTCACGTGGCCGGTGGACTACGCCTACAACGGCAACGGCCATCTGTCGTCGTTGACTTGGCACGGCCTGCCCGTGAACTACGCACCCAATGCGCTGGGGCAGCCGACGCAGGCCGGAACCTTCGCGACCGGCGTGAGCTACCACCCCAACGGCGGCATCAAGCAGTTCACCTACGGCAATGGCATTACGCATACCCTGACCCAGAACGCCCGCGGCCTGCCCGATACCAGCTGCGACTTCTACGGCAGTTGCGGGGCCTCAGCCTTTCTCTACGACGGCTACGACTATGACCAGAACGGCAACGTCAAGGCCATCAGCGACGGGAGGACGGGTAACCACGGCAACCGCACGATGACCTACGACGGGCTGGATCGCCTGACGAAGGTGGTATCCGGCAACGGAAGCTCCAACCCGATGTTCGGCACAGCGACGTATACATACGATGTGCTCGACAACCTGACCGGAACAAATGTGACCGGAGGCAATCAACCGCGGAACCACTACTACTGCTACGACGCCACTTGGCGCCTTACTAACGTCAAGACAGGCAGCTGCAGCGGGACAACCGTCATGGGGCTTGGTTACGACGTGCAGGGCAACCTGGCCAACCAGAGCGGCCGGACCTACGCCTTCGATTTCGGCAACCGGCTGCGGAGCAACAGCGGTAGCCCGGCATCGAACTATGCCTATGACGGGCACGGACGGCGGGTGCTGGACCAAGTGGGAACCGGCAAGAAATACACCCACTACCTGCAGGATGGGCGCCTGTCGATGACCGCAGACGAGCGCTTGGGAAAGGTCGCCGAGTACGTCTACCTGCAGGGCAGTTTGGTGGGGATCCGCGAACGCGACGTGGCGACGAACGTATACACCACCAAGTACCAGCACACCGACGCATTGGGCAGCCCCGTGGCGATCACTAACCAAAGCCGGTCGGTACTGGAGCGGACAGACTACGAACCGTATGGGTCGCCGACGAACCGGGCCTGGCGCGACGGGCCCGGGTATACGGGGCATGTGGAAGATGCGGCAACTCAGCTGTCATACATGCAGCAGCGCTACTACGACCCTATGCTGGGAAGGATGCTAAGCGTTGACCCCGTCACGGCATATAGTTCTGACGACATGCGGCACTTCAATCTTTACGCGTACGCTTACAACAATCCTCAGAAGTTCACTGATCCGGACGGCCGTTGTCCTCAGTGTTTGTGGGGTGCGCCGATAGGGGCCGGCGTCAATCTAGGCGTCCAACTTGTTACGGGGAAGGGCTCATTCAGTGAGCGTTGGTCAAATGTCAGCTGGGGCCAAGTTGCAGTGGCAGGCATAGCTGGCGGCCTTAGTGGTGGTGTCAGTGCAATTGCGAGCACAGCGACTACGACGAGCGGTACAGTTGTCGCCAATGTCATTGGCAATGCCGGGGTTGGCGCCTTGGCAACGCAAGCAAGCGCCCAAGTTGATGGTAGAACTGCTTCCGTCGGCGAAGTAGCCCAAGGTGCAGTTATAAGTGGAGCGGCAGCAGGGCTAGGAACAGCGATCGAAGCCGCTCCCGGAGCAGTTGCGCGCAGCACGAGCACTGGTATGTCTCAGACAGAAAGAACGGCTGTGGCAAATCTGCTCGACGGTATAAGGCACACTACACCTGGATTCACTCATTCGAATCCCACGCAGACAGCGGCAAATGCTATCGGTGCAGCTGTAAGTGCGAGTCCGGATATCAAGCCCATAATTGAGCAGCACGTCCCGTGATGAACGTCATCACCAAGAAGTTTGTTAAGCAGACCGCTGTTTTCTACCTGAAGACGATTGCGTTTGCTGTCGCTACTTATTTGCTTTTGTTTGTAGTGTACGGTGGCGTGAATCTCTCGCTCCTCGCTTGGTCTGTTATTGTCGCGCTTGCGTTCACTCTGGCCTACATCCCGTCGTTCATCCGATTCTTTAAAGAATCTCTGGCACATAAGAATCAGTAACTCTGAAGATGTACTATCCCACTGGAACGGCCCATGTAGTTCGGACACCCTGATAACGGGTGGAGTGACCCGGGGGGCTGCCCCGAAATCACGGACGGTTGTACAAGGGCTGAGAACGTCTGGTCTTGCCTGGCGACCCTTCGTCGCATCCTCGGGTTGTGGAACCGCTCGATGTATTCGAACACGTCGGCCCTTGCTACATCGAGTGTCGGATACGTCATGCGGTGGACCCGCTCGCGCTTGAGCACTCCGAAGAAGCCTTCGCATGCCGCGTTGTCACCACAGTGCCCCACCGCGCTCATCGAGCACACCAGACCGTCGGCCGCCAGGTAACGCTGGTAGTCGCCGCTGCGGAACTGGCTGCCACGGTCGGAGTGCAGGATCACCGGGTGGCTGCCCTGGCGCTGCCAGACCGCCATCTGCACGGCCCGGATCACCATTTGCCGGTCCTGTAATGACCTAGCGGTTTCTGCACAGGTCAGGCCGCTAAAGCATATGCCTCAGCGGGGGTCTTCATGCCCAGCGCCTGGTGCGGACGCCGGTGGTTGTAGAACTGGATCCAGTCACCGATCACGCGGCTGGCGTGCTGCTGGCTCTCGAACCGGTGTCGGTGCGCACACTGCTCCTTCAAGGTGCGGATCACCCGCTCGACCATCCCGTTCTGCTGTGGGCAGTGCGGGGTGATGAACTCCCGCTGCAGACCGTAGCTGCGCACCAGCCGGGTGTAGTCGCGGCTGGTGAACACCAAGCCATTGTCGGAACGCAGCAGGAAGGGCACTTGTACCCGCCCCAG
>NZ_JAETWA010000021.1 GCF_016774335.1 Luteimonas saliphila
ACGTTCCTGCGGCCCAAGCTGAGCACCACCAAGGTGCTGCAGGCGACGCAGTTCAGATGGGCTGTCGACACCACCTGCTCCGGCAGGTGTCTCGACGCGCTGGGTCGGCCGACCAGGGTCACCCGCAGCAGCGCACCCAACCCGTAGCGCGGCCCGAGGACTTGCCGATGACGACTTCGACCAAGGCTCGCCGGACCGCACCGCGCCGCCGGCACGGCGCAGGAGCGGCAATGCCGCACCGGCAATCCGGACGTGGAGCGGCGCGCGCCCGGCTCGCATGCTCCGCTCGTGCGCCCACGACAGAACAAGGAAGAGACATGGACTATCTCGTTCGCTGCAGGTACGCGTTGGTTGCGTGCCTGTCTGTCATGTCGGTGATTCCTGTGGCGAACGCCCAGACCTATAGCCGCACCGAGGTCATCGAGTACCACGACGACCTCGCGACCTACGTCCTGGGCCAGGTCAAGAAGACCACCTGTGCCGTTTCTGCTCCAGCCCATGACGCATGCGACGGCCAAGCGGACTCTGTGATTTCACAGGTCGACTATGGGTGGAAGGCCATGCCTTCGAAGACATACAGCTTCGGCAAGCCGCAGGAGACGTTCTCTTACGAGACTGCCGTTGCTGGCCAACTGGGGACGCTCAAGACGATCGCGGACGGCAACAATAACGTTACCACCCTGTCGAGTTGGAAACGTGGCATCCCGCAGTCGATCAAGTATCCGGCAACGCCCGAAGCCCCCTCGGGCGCAACGCAAACAGCAGTTGTCGACGACAACGGCTGGATCAGGTCGATCAATGACGAAATGAACTCGAAGACCTGCTATGACCACGATTTGATGGGACGAGTCAAGAAGATTACCTACCCATCCGAGACCCAGGCGAACGTTTGCAACACATCAAAGTGGGCCGAGACGACAATAGACTTTTCGGGCGGACACGCAGGCACCTACGGTCTGCCGACCGGGCACTGGCGCAGAACCATGCTTACCGGGAATGGCAGGAAGATCGTGTTCTACGATGCCTTGTGGCGTCCAGTCGTTGAGCAGACGCTTGATCTTGGCGATCCAAATAACACTGTGTCAGCCGCCTTCATCCGGTACGACGCCGCTGGACGTCCATCATTTCGTTCTTATTCCACACGTGTGCATGGAACAACGTCTTATCTTGATCAGACACTAAAGGGTACGCACACCGTATACGACGCGCTCGATCGCGTCACCCAGGTCCGGCAGGACTGGGAGGGTACGGGCCAGCTGACCACGACCACCGAGTACCTGGCAGGATTCCAGACCCGGGTGACCAATCCACGCAACCACCAGACCCTGACCACGCTCTACCAGACTTTCGACGAACCCTCCTACGACCTTCCTCGCGGCATCAACCATCCCGAGGGCGCCTTCACCGAGATCCACCGCGACATCTTCGGAAAGGTCACGGCGCTCAAGCGCCGCAACGCGAATGGCTCGGTCGCGCTCACCCGCAGCTACGCCTACAACGTGAACCAGGAACTGTGTCGCTCGGTGGAGCCTGAAACCGGTGCCACGGTCATGGGGTACGACGGAGCCGGCAACCTGACGTGGTCAGCGGCGGGCCTGCCAGCGAGTACTGCCTGCCACACCACCGGTAACACGACGACGATCAATGCCCGCAAGGCGGCCCGGACCTACGACGGACGCAACAGGCTCACGGCCCTGACCTTCGCCGACGGCCAGGGCAACCAGGCCTGGACGTATGCCGCCGACGGCGTGCCCGAAAAGATCGTCACCTCTCAACCGAAAGTCGTGCCGGTGGAGAACATCTACGTCTACAACCGTCGCCGCTTGCTGGCCTCGGAGACAACCAAGATTACGGGTTCCCTGTTCCAGCACCAGTACACCTACAACGCGAATGGTCACATGGCGACGATGGTCTATGGCAGCGGGCTTTCAGTAGACTTCGCCCCCAACGCTTTGGGCCAGCCGACCAAGGCAGGGACGTTCGCCAGTGCAGCGACCTACCACCCCAACGGCGCACTCAAGTCGTTCACCTATGGCAACGGTATCCAGCACACGCTGACCCAGAACGTGCGGGGCCTGCCGGATACCAGCTGTGACTTCTACGGTACCTGTACCGCCAGCGCATTCGTGAACGATGGCTACGACTACGATCCCAATGGCAACGTGGCCGCGATCAGCGACGGCCGGACAGGGAACCGCGGCCATCGCACCATGGCTTACGACGGGCTGGACCGGTTGACCAGTGTCACGGTGCCTGTCCCGACATCCTCGTTCTTCGGCAACGCCACCTATGCTTACGACGTGCTTGACAACCTCACCCGAGTGCAGGTGACGGGGGGCAACCAGCCACGAAACCACTACTACTGCTACGACGCTCAGGGGCGCTTGGCCTTCGCGCGGACCGGGTCGGTCTGCACGGGGACGGCCAGTCCGGCAGCAATCGCGCTGACCTACGATCCGCAAGGCAACGTGCTCGCAAAGAACGCCGATGGTTACGAGTTCGACCTGGGCAACCGGCTGCGCCGCAGCGTGAGCAAGGAATGGTATGCCTACGACGGGCACGGGCGCCGCGTACTGAGCTGTACGCCCACGGCCTGCGACTACCAGCAGTACGGACTCAACGGCAAGCTGTACTGGCACCGCGACAATCGTGCGGCCAAGCAGTTCGACAACATCTACCTGGGCGGCAGCCTGGTGGCGATCCGGGACCAGCCGGCTGCGGGTGGCACGGTCTCCGTGCGTTACCAACACACGGACGCGCTGGGTAGTCCGGTGATCGTGACCAATGCAAGCCGGGGGATCGTCGAGAGGAGCGAGTACGAGCCGTACGGTTGGCCGGCGAACCGGGCTTGGCGGGATGGGCCGGGGTATACGGGGCATGTGGAGGATGCGGCGACGAAGCTGACCTATATGCGCCAGCGCTACTACGATCCCCAGTTGGGAGTGTTTCTCAGCGCCGATCCTGTCACCGCTCACAGCGGCCCCGTTAAGCAATTCCATCGGTATAGGTATGCCAACAACAATCCCTACAGGTTCACCGACCCGAACGGACGGATTGCAAGCGAGAAGAAAGAAGAGCCGCCGCCCGAACCGAAACCACAAGAGGAAGAGACTGAGCCGACCAGTTTGGGCACAGTCGTCGTTGTCGGCGTTCGTCCAGCGCCGACGCCGGTTTCGACTCCGACTCCATGGTCAACTGTTGCGGGAGGTGTCGGCAAGCGTCTTGTTGGCCCCCTAGCATTGTTCTGGCCGTCGCCAATGGGGGCTTCTCCGTGTGAAATGCCAGGCGGACCACCTTGTGGAATGATGATGTCTGGCTCGTTCCCGCCGGGCTTCTGGCCCGGTGATTCCGGTGCGGCAGAGTGGGGAAGGAGAAACGGGGTTGGCGCGAAAGAAGGGAAGGACAGATTCCATAGGGGGGTGAAAGAACACACTCCTGGGGCAAGAGGCGATCATGATTTTGGCGTGAACCCGCAAACGGGTGAAGTTGTTGACCAGAACGGTGAACCCGTTGGAAATCTTAATGATGAGTAGCGAGCCGCATCTTATGAATAGCAACTTTTGCTCTATCTCGATCTATTTGTATGGCAATTCAATCTCGCTGGAGTCCGTCTCGACGATGCTTGGGTTAGCGCCCACTCGATCGCGCAACCGAGGTGATCTTCGAGTAACTTCCTCCGGATCTGAAGTGGTGCAGAAGATTGGATTCTGGGAGTACAGAGTAAAAGTCAACGTCGACAAGGTCTCGTCTTCCTTAATCGGTCTTATGGATCTTGTTAAGTGCGACAGACTCGTTGGCCACGCTGGAATTGAGAAGGCGGAGTTGGATATTTTTGTGCCGTTTGATTCAGAGGGTACTGAGAACGGATTCAGCATGGAGCTTCCATCTGATTTTCTCGCGAGATTGTCCAAGCTGGGCGTTGATTTGGTGATTACCTCACGTTAGTTTCCTAACCAGAATGCACGGGTGGCGCGCGCAACAAATCGAGCACTTCGCTGACGATGCGTTCTCCTGCCTTGGGCGACTGCTGGACACGTTCAGTCTGCCGCTCCAGCTTCGGCACAGGTACGCGCTAGCCAAGCAAATCTCTTGAGGTGGCGCGAAAGCAGTAAGGAAATACGAATTGCGCGAACCGCCGATGCATAGCGCTACAGCGTAGGCTGACAGAGCAGAACAGTTGCCGCTACTTGAACGGCAGTGCTTTCGTTCGAACTCTCACGATCCGCCAGCTCCCGCGGCATCTAACGCTTTCTTTTGCAACCCGCCCGTTCGCTCGCACGGTCTTGCTGGCGCGGATGTCCATAAAGTTGGGAGGGGAACGCACGCCTGCATTAGGCTCTTGACAACTAGTACGGAAGGCGCAAGATCCGCTGGCACGCATGGCGCCATCCCCTCGGGGGAGCCAGGGATGGCGACGGGACAGAACGGATATCTGGGGGACGCATGCCTTGTCATGGAAGTTCGGGCCAATGGCCCGGCGAGTCGGCCGAACGCGGGCTGTCGCGGGCGATCGCGCCTCGCGCAGGACGAGACGCGACGCCGACTGTCTTCCTTCATCGCCCGAGAGTGGGGCTTTGGGATTCCCGTCCGCGCCAGTTGGCTCCTAACGGCGGCCGTTCCGTGAACATTGCGCAGGGCTCAGCTGACCCCTTTGGCTCGGCGATGCCCGTCGGCACGAGCGTGATGCACACAAGTTCTCGTCCATCACCGGCCCGCTCTGCGCGCGCGTCACGCCGGCAGAGTGTCCATCTCTCGCTGGTTCCGGTGCCGCGCCTATGACACTCCTGAGCAGCTTCGCACCTATTTCTACGGATCGCATGGGGGACAGCCCGATCCATCCGACCTTCCGCCACGGTCTTCTTTGAAGCCGGTTGGCATGATCGACACCAAGAGGATGACTGACACCACCATGAAGACGATTCCATGTCAGCAAAGACAGCCCCGGCGGCTCCATTCAACAGGCATCGCATGTTGGATCGGACTGATTGCGTTCGCCGCTTCCGTACCCTGCCTGGCTCAGTCGGGTGCGCAGGGCGTGGACCTGCGTTACGACACCCTGCTCGAGCGCCAGGAACGCAACAAGACCACCCCTGGAAACGAGTTCGGGGACCAGCATGGCATCGAGAGCGGCTCCCTGACCTTCAACGTGGTCGATGTG
>NZ_JAETWA010000022.1 GCF_016774335.1 Luteimonas saliphila
GCCTTGCGGGCATTGATCGTCGTCGTGTTACCGGTGGTGTGGCAGGCAGTACTCGCTGGCAGGCCCGCCGCTGACCACGTCAGGTTGCCGGCTCCGTCGTACCCCATGACCGTGGCACCGGTTTCAGGCTCCACCGAGCGACACAGTTCCTGGTTCACGTTGTAGGCGTAGCTGCGGGTGAGCGCGACCGAGCCATTCGCGTTGCGGCGCTTGAGCGCCGTGACCTTTCCGAAGATGTCGCGGTGGATCTCGGTGAAGGCGCCCTCGGGATGGTTGATGCCGCGAGGAAGGTCGTAGGAGGGTTCGTCGAAAGTCTGGTAGAGCGTGGTCAGGGTCTGGTGGTTGCGTGGATTGGTCACCCGGGTCTGGAATCCTGCCAGGTACTCGGTGGTCGTGGTCAGCTGGCCCGTACCCTCCCAGTCCTGCCGGACCTGGGTGACGCGATCGAGCGCGTCGTATACGGTGTGCGTACCCTTTAGTGTCTGATCAAGATAAGACGTTGTTCCATGCACACGTGTGGAATAAGAACGAAATGATGGACGTCCAGCGGCGTCGTACCGGATGAAGGCGGCTGACACAGTGTTATTTGGATCGCCAAGATCAAGCGTCTGCTCAACGACTGGACGCCACAAGGCATCGTAGAACACGATCTTCCTGCCATTCCCGGTAAGCATGGTTCTGCGCCAGTGCCCGGTCGGCAGACCGTAGGTGCCTGCGTGTCCGCCCGAAAAGTCTATTGTCGTCTCGGCCCACTTTGATGTGTTGCAAACGTTCGCCTGGGTCTCGGATGGGTAGGTAATCTTCTTGACTCGTCCCATCAAATCGTGGTCATAGCAGGTCTTCGAGTTCATTTCGTCATTGATCGACCTGATCCAGCCGTTGTCGTCGACAACTGCTGTTTGCGTTGCGCCCGAGGGGGCTTCGGGCGTTGCCGGATACTTGATCGACTGCGGGATGCCACGTTTCCAACTCGACAGGGTGGTAACGTTATTGTTGCCGTCCGCGATCGTCTTGAGCGTCCCCAGTTGGCCAGCAACGGCAGTCTCGTAAGAGAACGTCTCCTGCGGCTTGCCGAAGCTGTATGTCTTCGAAGGCATGGCCTTCCACCCATAGTCGACCTGTGAAATCACAGAGTCCGCTTGGCCGTCGCATGCGTCATGGGCTGGAGCAGAAACGGCACAGGTGGTCTTCTTGACCTGGCCCAGGACGTAGGTCGCGAGGTCGTCGTGGTACTCGATGACCTCGGTGCGGCTATAGGTCTGGGCGTTCGCCACAGGAATCACCGACATGACAGACAGGCACGCAACCAACGCGTACCTGCAGCGAACGAGATAGTCCATGTCTCTTCCTTGTTCTGTCGTGGGCGCACGAGCGGAGCATGCGAGCCGGGCGCGCGCCGCTCCACGTCCGGATTGCCGGTGCGGCATTGCCGCTCCTGCGCCGTGCCGGCGGCGCGGTGCGGTCCGGCGAGCCTTGGTCGAAGTCGTCATCGGCAAGTCCTCGGGCCGCGCTACGGGTTGGGTGCGCTGCTGCGGGTGACCCTGGTCGGCCGACCCAGCGCGTCGAGACACCTGCCGGAGCAGGTGGTGTCGACAGCCCATCTGAACTGCGTCGCCTGCAGCACCTTGGTGGTGCTCAGCTTGGGCCGCAGGAACGTGGCCGGAACCCGATCATAGGCGTCTGGAAAGAAGCCGATGAGCTTGGGAAAGCCACCAACCACGGCCCCCGTGGCATAGGTATGGGTCTCGCTCTGCAGGGGCTGCGCCTGCGGGGTGGCGGCACGGGTATGGGAGAGCAGCAGGCCTTCGTCGACGGCGTAGGTGTTGCCGAAGGTATACGTGTCCAGTGCACCGTCGGGCCCAAGCACCTTGGTCCTGGTCGTTCCATTTGCCATTGGCGCGAATCCGATGTCGGACTGGTAGCTGTATTTCCAGATCAATGGCGTCAGGCCAAGGCCCGTTACCTTTTTCCCGGTAAGGGCGTACCTGTACCCCCCCAGGAAATGGCGCGGAACTTGATTAGATGTCTGGCCCGGCGCGGAAGCGCCGGGGGAGTAACAGCCATGGATCACTGCCGAGCGGCCCAGCAGCACAGGGCCGATCCGAAAGACCGCGCGCGCGCCAGAAGGGGAGTCGACGGTGTACCCGGTAAAGTCCGTGTCGCCTACCGTAGTAGCGTCGGGATTGACGCGCTGTGTCCACGACAGGTCATGGCACGGCTGCATGATTGTAGGCGCCGGGGGCGAACGTGACGCCCCGGAATATCGCCAACTCGAAGAATCAGGGTTACGCACTTCGATGAGTGGCATTGTAAAAAGGGGTACAAGGGGGTGGAAGGGGCTGATCGCCGGATCTGTCCCATAGACGTACAACCATGTACGCCCGTTTGCGGTCACGGAAGTCAAGTAGCCGTTGACATATGCAATGTCGATGACTCTGCCGTCGCTCGACTGGATCTTGTCGAGCTTGACGGCTTCATTGCTCTTGTTCGAGTACGTATAAGTCACCCAATTGCCGAATCGATCTTCGACACGGGTCGGGTATAGCGCCAGCGTTGCTTGCTGCAGCGGCACTTCCACTATCTGGCCACTGGCCGTGTTGTACGCGGTAGATTTCGACGGGAGGCTGCTTTCCAAGGCCATCCAGTCGAACCAGTACTTGGTCCCATCGGGACGGACGACCAGATAACCCTCTCCCCGGCCGAAGATTTGCTCGGACGAACCATTGGGGGCGGAGATGTTGCGGTTCTTCAGTGTCGCGATGCACGACGCAGCGTCGTGACTGGTCGTTACCCACCGGTAAGGGCCGCCCGACGACGGAACCGGCATATTTTCAAACGTGGAGTAGTAGACAAGAAGGCCCCCGCCCCCTTCCGGATAGTGGACGGTTGGAGGATTCCAGAACATATGCGCACGGAACGCATCTGGATACTGCTGACCGGGTGGCGGCTCCACGAATCCGCGTTGCGTGACCGAGCAGTTCATGCTGGGCCGGCTGGAATCGGAGGTGATCCACCCCACGGCGGCGTCAAACGTGCCTTCGATCTTGGGCAGACTGATTGCCCAGTCGCCCAAGCGAGTTGCAGGATAGGCGAAGGCTTGGTCGTTGATGCGCTTCAACGTGTCCGTTGCGACCAGAGTACGCCTGAACTCAACCGCGAGCTTGTTGTTGCCAGGAATGTCCACATCGACCACGTTGAATGTGAGTGAGCCGCTCTCGATGCCGTGCTGGTCTCCGAATTCATTTCCCGGGATGGTCTTGTTCCGGTCCTGGCGTTTGAGCAATGTGTCGTAGCGAAGGTCGACGCCTTGCACGGCCGACTGGGCGAAGCAAGGCGGGGAGACAGTCAACACGCCGAGGACGATCCAGTACTGGATGCGTGACCCGTTGGTTGACCCGTTCTTTCTGTACTTGGTTGCGGTTGTTTTCATGGTCTTGTCCACGCGTTTGACAGCCCAGCCGAATCCGGAAGAGGCGGAGTTAAGTCTGGGGCTGACTAAACAGGCCAACAACTGCACTCGAATCGCCCCGACGAATCTGGTGAAAAAGAACAGCGGCATAAATCTCTTGCCATACTAGAAATGACCTCTGTCCAGAGCTTCCCTGGCGCTGACGTTTCCGCAGAGGCAGGCATGTGCTTCGCCGGCCGTCCGGACAGATCGACCTCGGTCGCAGTGACTTGGGCTTGCGCCGCCATCGCTCGCGCTCTGGCCCTTCCGCTCGTGCGCGAGCGAAGTCAACGCTGACGCGGACGTGGCGCGATGCCGGCATTCGGATTTGTGTCGAGGCTCGATGGTCAAGCGAGGACGTGGAGTGCCTTCGGTGCAAACCAGGGCCAGCACAACAGTATTTAATCTCGAGCCGGATCGCTTCGCGCGCGGCCACCGTCCACGACGGGCCGGTTTGTCGGGCCAACGACCCGAGCCTCCATGACAAGGCATGCGTCCCCCAGATATCCGTTCTGTCCCTCCGCCATCCCTGGCTCCCCCGAGGGGATGGCGCCATGCGTGCCAGCGGATCATGCGCCAACTCCTATCCGCGTACAAGCATCTGACAATCGGGCCGAATGCGAGACGACGAACGGTAGGTCCGCCTCCGTACGGTGAACGTGTCCGCGAACTTCGAACGACGAGTCATCAACAGGTGCCGCAATGTCGGTCGGCTAGGTCCGCTGCCGTACTGACGATGACGTGCCGCTTGACTGGTCGAATACCCTGCGTCCCTGCGTCTGGTCGGTGAGGCGCTGTAATGACCCAGCGGCTTCTGCATCCGCTGCACCGTGTTCTTGTTCATATCCAGAAGCTCGGCCACAGTCCGGTAGCCGAACGACGACTCGGCCTCGATCAGCGCCTCGATCGGCTCCGCCAGCTCCGCTCGGACCCTCTGCGGCGCCTTGCTCGGCTGGTAGTACATCGTCCGCCTGGCTAGCCGAACCAGCGGCACAGCTTCACCATAGAGACTTCGAATCCATCCTCCCGCAGTCCCCGCTGGATCGAGACCATCAGGTCTCGTCCTTGCCCAAAAGGGACGCCATTTTTATTCGGGTGCGCAGCTCCAGCATGGCCTCGCCGTAGGCTTCCTGCAGGTCCTTGAGCTGCCGTTTGTACTGCGCGGAAATCATCACGTCTTACCCTATCCCGCTGCTTTCGCGTCGACCAAGCGCTGAGAAGTCGCGACGACTCCTATAAATTCGAAGAGAATTTTCTTGTGATTTGCAGGAGATCTTCCATACCCGCGTACCGAGGAGATGCTCCGGGGCGGCCAAGACGACCAATCGGGCGTCCACGCCCTGTTCCCTGCGCCGACGGTCCAAGTTGCCAGCGGCCTCGGAGCATGTAATATCCCACCAAGGACGATGCCAAGCAGACACGGAGTCCGCCATGAGCGCGGCACACGCTTCGAAGAGTGCATTCCTCTACCGGGAGATACGACGGGCGCTGCAGGCGGGACACTATGTGCCGGGGCAGCGAATCGACCCGGCCACGATCGCAGCCGAGTTCCGGACCAGCCTCACCCCTGCACGCTACGCGCTGTATCGGCTGGTCGGGGAAGACCTGATCGCCGACCATGGGCGTGACGGCCTGCATGTGCCACTGCCCACCGAGTTCTCGCTGCACCAGTTGTACGACTGGATGCATCGGCTGCTGCTGGCAGCCTTCGAGATCGGCTTTCCGCAATGGACGCACGAAGACGTTCGTGAGGTGGACCTCTCGCCCGACGACGACCTGGTCAAGCGTACTTGGCACCTGTTCGACGCGATTGCCTCCGCGACGGGCCACGTTCCCTTGCATAGGACCGTCCGGCGCACCAACGATTGCCTCGCGCCCATTCGCCGTCACAAGCAGACACTGCTTCCGGACGCGTTCGAAGAGTTGTCGGAACTGATCCTGCACTGGCGGCGGCGTGACATCGACGCATTGCGGTTGGCGTTGAAGCGCTATCACGACCGCCGCATGCAGCTCGTGCCGTGCATCGTCGTCCTGCTGAACCGGAAGGCGCGCGATCTGCATTGAGCGTTCCGGCCGGCGCTGCCGCGCCTATCACGAGCGCCCGCCTAGAAGCCCCGTGCGACGCGCTGTTCATCAAGGGTGGATGAACTTCGTCACAGTTGCGCGTCATTCTCAGAGTACACAACGATAATCATTTGAGAATCACTGTCTTCGGTCTCTACGCTGCGTCGGCCATGGGATGGCCATGGCGCAACTGCAGGAGACGGAGATGAACAAGACGAACGACAACAATGCGCGTGATTCGCTGGAAGGCATGATCGATCTCGGTGTGGCCAGCGTCGAGACCAAGGGTCCTCTCGGCCCCCAGGAAGGCACGGGCGAGGGCCGTCCGGTGATCCCCGGCATTTCTGACGAGTGAGGGTCATGAGGGCGCGCCTCTGGGCGCGCCCTTCTTCATGGAGTCGACCATGCCATACGAACTTGCCGACCACGTGTCCTGCTGCGACGTCGATGACCGAACGGTTTTCCTGGACGTGGCACGCGATCGCTATTTTCTGCTCCCGCCTGCACTCGAGGCGGCCTTCCGGGCACTGCAATCCGGAGGTCGACCACCCGAGCGGTACCGCCTTTCGCTCGTCGCCTCAGGACTGCTCGTAGAAGCCAGCAGGGCGACACACGCGAGCGAGTCCCTTCCACTTCCGACCCGGAGTGTTCTCGAACAGGCCGAAGCCAGTGCCGACGCGCGACCCAGCCTTGCAGCCGTCACTGAAGTGCTCGTTTGCGTCTGCCTGATGCGTCTGCGGCTTCGCACAGAGCGCCTCCAGAAGATTCTCGCGAGAGCGTCGGGACGGGACAGCAGAGCAGTGCCACCCCTGATTGCCGACGCCGACGTTTCCGCCCAGGACCGGCTAGCAACCGCCTCGGCCCAGTTCATGTTGGCACGCCGCTATGTACCCATAGAGAGAACTTGCCTGCTCGATTCGCTGTCCTTGGTCCGCTTTCTCGCGCGGCGACAGCTCAGAGCGGCCCTTGTCTTCGGTGTCACCCTGCATCCCTTCGCCGCACATTGCTGGGTGCAGGCAGGGGACCTGCTCCTCAACGAAACCCTGTCGGACGCGAATACATACACACCGATCAGGGTAATCGGGTGAACGTGCGATTCTTGCTGCTCGTCGGAGGCAACATCCCGCTTGCACTCAGAGAGGAGGACATACTGGACGCCGGGCTCCGGCGCACGTTCTCCCACAGCTCGGTATCCTTGTGGTCGACGCCGGAGACACCCACGGTCGAGATCTCCGGCCACGGCATCGTAGTGGGGCTGCTCTTCGATGCGTCGGGGCGACCCGTCACAGATCCCGGCTCGCTGCGGAACACGGCGGACGGGCTCAACCGGCACCTACTCCGAGACTACTGGGGCGAGTACGTTGCGGTATCGATCGGGTCCGGAGATCGGGGTCCGATGACATTGCTTCGTGATCCTTCCGGCGGTGTCCCGTGTATGTACGCGGTCTCCAACGGGCAAGGATTCGTCACCTCCGACATCTCTCTCGCGGTCGACCTCGGGCTGTATCGCAGGCAGGTGGACTGGCATTCCATCGTGCACGGACTCCGCTTCCCATATCGCCGGACCGAACGCACGGGCCTGCTCGATGTCCACGAGCTGCTGCCGGGCTGTGCCCTGGAGATCGGCTCCTCGCGCACATCCGTCCATACCGAATGGTCGCCATGGAGCTTCGTGCAGGACGATGCGAGGCATCCCGACCCAGAGTCTGCAGGCGATCACATCCGTGACGCGGTCTCGATCGTGGTAAACGCGTACGCTGCGGCCGACGATCGATTCGTGGTGCAACTGTCCGGCGGCCTGGACTCCTCCATCGTTGCCTCTTGTCTCCGCGGGACGAGTGCGCAGCTATTGTTCGGCTCCCTGGTCATGCCGGTCGCGGGCACAGATGAACGGCCCTATGCCAGGCTGGTGACGGAGTCGATGGATCGGGACCTCCTGTCCGTGCCCGTTGGCTTCGAGGACGTGCGCATCGACTTTCCCGTTCCACCCTCTTCGGCGGTACCGGCGACGGGCATGCTCCAGCACGCCACCTCCACCGCATGGGATAGCGTCGGTGCTGCAAACAACACGGGCACGTTCTATACCGGAGGTGGAGGCGACAGCATCTTCTGCTATCTCCAGACTGCTGCCCCTGCCGTCGATGCCTATCTGGAACGTGGGATGGTGACCACCGCGATCGCAGTCAGGGATCTTTCAACGCTTCACGGGTGCACCGTCTGGAAAGCAGGACGGTTGACCAGAAAGAAGCTCGGGATGGTCCGGCGCGGTGTGCGACGTGGCTGGAAGGAGGATCGAACTCTTCTGAGCACGCAGGCGCTCGAAGGACCGGAGCTAGCTCACCCCTGGCTCGACCCACCGCCGCGGTCGCTCCCGGGCGACTGCGAGAAGATCCACGACCTGATCGGTACTCAACTCTACATGCATGCCACGGCGTCGCCGCGCCGACGCGTCAGGCGCCCACTCCTCTCCCAGCCCGTCATGGAAGCGTGCCTGAAGGTGCCTACGTGGATGTGGATCGCCGGTGGCCGCGATCGCGCCGTCGCCCGCGATGCCTTCAAGGGGACTGTACCCAGCGCCATCCTGGCGCGTAGGAGCAAGGGTTCCTACGCGGGTTACCTGGCGACTGCATACGCGCGGAACAAGGCCGAGATCCGCGAGTTCCTCATGGGCGGCGAACTGCGAGCCGCCGGCCTGCTCGACCCGCATGCGATGTCCGAGTTCCTTGCGTCCGAGTTCGCACCGCGCTCAATGGCGTTCGTACGTGCCTTCGACCTGTGCACTGCCGAGAACTGGGTGCGCAATCAGGCCTAGCGACTGGTCCAGTCCCCTGCCGTACGTCTCCGGTCCCTCGCGGCCTTCATCCGTTGCCAAATCAGATACTGATCCGCCTTCCGAGGATCGGGATCCTTGTAGTCCTGAAGCCAGAACCGGAACCAATCGACGTTGCGTTCGTACACGGCGATCTTGTGTCTCGGCTGGAACTTGATGTGCGCCTCGTCTGGAAACACATACAGATCGCCCAGCTCCCTGCGTACCAGCGGAAGCGCGTAGTCCAGCATCATCCTGTACTCCTGCTCGGGCATCTGAAAGAGGAGCGGCGTGCGGATTCGATCGACATGGAATGCCGGCGAAATCTCCCGCCAGCGCTCCGGCGTTTCCTCGAGCGCGCCAAGTTGCCAGGATTGCTTCATGCCGCTGCGGAACCCATCCCGCAGACTGTTGAACAGGTAGTAGGTGGGCGTCGCGGAGACGCCGCTGATCGACGCGGCTGTCACGATGTCCGAGTGGGCAACCGTCCACATGGTCACCTCGCTGCCGTAGCTGAGACCGCCCATGCCGATCCGCGTGAGATCCACGCGCCCTTCCGCAGACAGCTGGGCCACCACACTCTCCAGCGCCGCACGCCCCTGGTCGTGCCGAGCGATGAAGTCCGGACTCGCCCCCGGCAGCGCATTGATGCAGAGCGAGCTGATTCCGACCTCGGCCAGCGTGGCAAGTGGCCACTCGTCCCCCACCCCGCCACGCAGGAAACCATGGCAGTCGTAGTAGGTCGCGAACAATGGCGGCGACCCACTCGGCCCGCGCTTCGGTGTCTCGAACAGGTGACCGGTGAATTCGCGCCCCTGTTCATCCTTCCAACGGATCACGCGCGCAGGAACCGTAGCGGCGATGTCGGCGTCCAGTCCCGCATTCGGCGCGTACAGGATCCGCCGCTCGCCCGTTGCCAGGTCGATCGTCTCCAGCCGCGGCGGGCGGTCAGCCTCGGCGGCCACGCAGACCATCAGTTCCCGTGACAAACCGCACGGGATGTCCCAATAGCGTTGGCTCCCACGCAACAGGCCGTCGGCCACAACGATCGGGCGGACGCTTCCGGTGCGGACGTTCCACGCCCGAATGGACTGGACACGGCCCATGCGACGACGATAGTCCGTCTCGGTGAAGATCACTTCGTCGGTTCCCGGGCGCCAGACGATGTCGCTGATGGCCCGATCGCGGCACGCGTCGGCTGCGCATGCCACATGGCGGCTGTCCCCCGGATCGGACAGCATCGACAACACGGACCCCGATCTCTCCGTCGTCCCTGTGCCGGGAGCGGGCACGGGCGTCAGGACAGCGACGCGCCCGTCCTCCGGGTGGAGCGCAATCCTCAACGGTTCTGCCGCATCACGGTTGAGCGGCGTGATCGTCGCAGGCGACGCCTGCAGGGGCGGCGCGGCCGCGTCCCGTGCCGTCCTGGTGGCAAGGTCCACCGCCTTCCACCTGTCCGGCGCTGCCGCCAACAAGGGTCCGGTCGCAAACCAGTCGTTCGTGAACCGTTGCGTGGCCGGCTGGCCCTCCACGTGGGCGGACCGCACCAGGCCCGCGCCGATGAACACGGAGGTGTCGATCCGTACGCCGCGGTCGTACTCCCGCCCTTCGGCCGCCATCACATCCTCTCGCGTTGCGCCCACGCTGTACCGCAGCACGCCACCGCCTTCGTCCAACCGGAAGTCGCGCACGTCCGCCGGGTCGAAGGTCACCGGTTCGGCATGGGACCCGTCGGCGGCCGCACGCCAGACCGAGACCCGCCCGTCCAGGCGGGCCCGGTAGTAGATCCAGCGGCCATCCGGCGACCAGCGGGCCGGCGACGGGAGGACCTGGCCGTTGACGTGCTGGCGTAAGGGAACGCCGCCGTCCGCCACGCGTCGCGGTGGCGATGCGCCGTCGAGGTGCTGCACGTACCAGGTCGTGTCGTAGGTGTTGCGTTCGATCGACGCCTGTTCCACCCGGAACGCCACCCGCCGACCATCCGGGGAGATCGCTGGATTGCCGATGTCCGCCAATTCCAGCAGGCGTCGTGGCGAGACCACTTCGGCCCAGGCGGGAAACGCCGCGCCCAGCAAGAACAGGCCCGCGACAGCGATTCCCCGGTTGCCGACTCTTCGCGCAGCCCTGCGAACGATCGCAGGGGGGGTTGGCGCAGCAGGCAGGCGAGCACGCGCATCCATCGCCCGCCCTACCAGCGCTTCGCGATCGACACGCTGACGAAGCGTCCGATCGGCGAATAGTTCGTGGCGTCGTACGGCACGAAGCTGGCATTCCTCACCGTATACAGCGGCGGGTCCCGGTCCAGCAGATTCTGCACGGACAGACCCAGCGTGATGCCCGGCCAGGTACGCGGCTCATGATTGAGCGTTGCATCCCATGTGGTGAACGAGGCGGTCTTCTCCATTCGCGTCGCCAGGCGGTTGATCACTCCAGCGGTGTAGTTCGCGAAGCCCGCCGCGGTGAACCCGCCGGACGACCAGACCGCTCCCAGGCGGGCGTTGACCTCTGCCGGGTTGAACACCGTGCCGGACAGGTCGAACTCCGGCTGTCGGGCACTGGTCTTCTGCACGCTGTCGAGCCAGCTGGCCGAACCACGCAACGTCAGGCGGCCGGGCCCCACATCGAAACGGTAGGTCCCCGACAGGTCGACGCCTTTGATTTCCTGGCTGGCCGCATTGAGGAACTGGCTGGAGACGATCGCCACCACATTGGCCGGATCGTAGGCAGTGCCCGACAGGTTGTAGAACGCACTGTCGTACACCGCCAGCAGGTCGGCCTGCTGCGCCGGCGTCGGCGACAGCTGCACGAACTCCGCGTAGGCGGGGTCGCTCAAGGCCACCTGATAGTTGACCGGTACCACCACGCGGTCGGTGTAATCCACGCCGAAGGCCGTCAGCTCCACCTCCAGGCCCAACACGGCCTCGGGATGCAGGGCGATCGAAGCCGTCCACGTGCGCGCCCGCTCGGGGGCCAGATCCAGGTTGCCGCCCCACGACATCAACACCGTGGCATCGGCCGGATATCCTTCGCCTCCCGTATCGGCCGCCGACCACAGGTACGCCATCTTGTCCTGGTAGCGCTGCGAGGCGGTGGGTGCCTTGAACGCGCGGCCCCACGATGCCTTCAGCGTCACGTCCCGGCCCGGGCTGTAGACCAGGCCCAGCTTGGGCGTGGTGACGCGGCCAAAACTCTCGTAGTCCTCCGTGCGCGCCGCAGCGTTGAGCTCCAGCCGGCGGATGCCCGACACCCCGGCGGATGGCGACACCAGCGGCAGGCGCAGCTCCGCATAGACATGGCGCGCGCGCTCTTCGCCGCCATATCCCTCGCCGGTCAGCTCTGAGCGGTTGATGAAATCATCCTCCCGCATGCCCACCCCCGCTGCCAGCCGCGCGGTATCGCCGCCCATGGAGAACAGCGGACCCTCCACACCAAGCTCGTAAGACCGGTGCCGGTTGTAGAGTCCCGTCCGGGACCCCAGGCGCGATTCGGACCCGGTCACCACGTGCCGCTCGTCGATGGCCTCGTTGCGTCCGTGCGCCGCGCCCAGCGTCATCGACCAGTCTCGTGCCAACGAGACCTCGAGGCTCGGCGCCACCAGCGAGACCGACGCGTCCGGCGTGTTGCGGACATGGCCACCCGCCTGCGGGTAGTACTTGGTGGTCTCCCGCTCGGTCCGCAATGCGTCCAGGCGGAACTCGGCCCGCTCGCCAAGGCCCTGATGCAGGCTGACCAGACCGCTGCGCGTGTCCCAGGTGTTGTAGATGGTGTACGGCTCTTCCAGGTGGCGGGTAAAGCGGCGCTGGTCGGCACGGATGGGATCGGCGGACGCATCCTTCAGGGCGACGATGGCCCCGCCCGTTGACCACGTGCTGCCCGCGGTCGCGGTGTACTCGCGGGTGGCCAGGCCGCCGCCGGTGGCGGCACCATGGCGTGCGCGTACCGCCAGCCCGTCGAAGTCGCGCACCAGGATCACGTTGGCGACGCCACCCACCGCGTCCGAGCCGTAGAGGGCGGACGCCCCGTCCGGCACGATGTCCAGCCGCTCGACGGCCTCCACCGGGATCGCACTGATGTCCACGGCCTGGGCAAACCCGTCGTACGCCAGGCGCCGGCCGTTCAACAGGGTCAGCGACGCATCCGCGCCCAGGCCGCGCAGGTTGAGCGCAGATCCGCCGGACACGTCCTGGTGACCGGCGCCACCGGACGTGCCCATCACGCCCGGGTTCTGCCCGCCACCGAAGTTCTGCGGCACGCTGCGGATCACCTCGCCCAGGTCGGTGAAGCCCTCCTCGCGGATGTGCTCGGCGCCGATGGTGATCACCGG
>NZ_JAETWA010000023.1 GCF_016774335.1 Luteimonas saliphila
GCCTTGCGGGCATTGATCGTCGTCGTGTTACCGGTGGTGTGGCAGGCAGTACTCGCTGGCAGGCCCGCCGCTGACCACGTCAGGTTGCCGGCTCCGTCGTACCCCATGACCGTGGCACCGGTTTCAGGCTCCACCGAGCGACACAGTTCCTGGTTCACGTTGTAGGCGTAGCTGCGGGTGAGCGCGACCGAGCCATTCGCGTTGCGGCGCTTGAGCGCCGTGACCTTTCCGAAGATGTCGCGGTGGATCTCGGTGAAGGCGCCCTCGGGATGGTTGATGCCGCGAGGAAGGTCGTAGGAGGGTTCGTCGAAAGTCTGGTAGAGCGTGGTCAGGGTCTGGTGGTTGCGTGGATTGGTCACCCGGGTCTGGAATCCTGCCAGGTACTCGGTGGTCGTGGTCAGCTGGCCCGTACCCTCCCAGTCCTGCCGGACCTGGGTGACGCGATCGAGCGCGTCGTATACGGTGTGCGTACCCTTTAGTGTCTGATCAAGATAAGACGTTGTTCCATGCACACGTGTGGAATAAGAACGAAATGATGGACGTCCAGCGGCGTCGTACCGGATGAAGGCGGCTGACACAGTGTTATTTGGATCGCCAAGATCAAGCGTCTGCTCAACGACTGGACGCCACAAGGCATCGTAGAACACGATCTTCCTGCCATTCCCGGTAAGCATGGTTCTGCGCCAGTGCCCGGTCGGCAGACCGTAGGTGCCTGCGTGTCCGCCCGAAAAGTCTATTGTCGTCTCGGCCCACTTTGATGTGTTGCAAACGTTCGCCTGGGTCTCGGATGGGTAGGTAATCTTCTTGACTCGTCCCATCAAATCGTGGTCATAGCAGGTCTTCGAGTTCATTTCGTCATTGATCGACCTGATCCAGCCGTTGTCGTCGACAACTGCTGTTTGCGTTGCGCCCGAGGGGGCTTCGGGCGTTGCCGGATACTTGATCGACTGCGGGATGCCACGTTTCCAACTCGACAGGGTGGTAACGTTATTGTTGCCGTCCGCGATCGTCTTGAGCGTCCCCAGTTGGCCAGCAACGGCAGTCTCGTAAGAGAACGTCTCCTGCGGCTTGCCGAAGCTGTATGTCTTCGAAGGCATGGCCTTCCACCCATAGTCGACCTGTGAAATCACAGAGTCCGCTTGGCCGTCGCATGCGTCATGGGCTGGAGCAGAAACGGCACAGGTGGTCTTCTTGACCTGGCCCAGGACGTAGGTCGCGAGGTCGTCGTGGTACTCGATGACCTCGGTGCGGCTATAGGTCTGGGCGTTCGCCACAGGAATCACCGACATGACAGACAGGCACGCAACCAACGCGTACCTGCAGCGAACGAGATAGTCCATGTCTCTTCCTTGTTCTGTCGTGGGCGCACGAGCGGAGCATGCGAGCCGGGCGCGCGCCGCTCCACGTCCGGATTGCCGGTGCGGCATTGCCGCTCCTGCGCCGTGCCGGCGGCGCGGTGCGGTCCGGCGAGCCTTGGTCGAAGTCGTCATCGGCAAGTCCTCGGGCCGCGCTACGGGTTGGGTGCGCTGCTGCGGGTGACCCTGGTCGGCCGACCCAGCGCGTCGAGACACCTGCCGGAGCAGGTGGTGTCGACAGCCCATCTGAACTGCGTCGCCTGCAGCACCTTGGTGGTGCTCAGCTTGGGCCGCAGGAACGTAGCGGCCACCCGGTCACGCGCGTCCGGGTGGAACCCGATGAGCTTGGGAAATCCCGAGACCGCCGTACCGGTTGCGTAGGTATGGGTCTCGCTCTCCAGGGGTTGGGCTTGGGGGCTGGCAGCGCGCGTATGTGCGAGCAGCAGGCCCTCGTCCACGGTATAGGTGTTGCCGAATGTGTAGGTGTCCAGCGCGCCATCTGGTCCCAGTACCTTGGTTCTGGTCGTGCCGTTCGCCATCGGGGCAAACCCGATGTTGGACTGGTAGCTGTACTTCCAGATCATCGGTGTCAGCCCTGGGCCTGTCACCTTCTTGCCGGTCAAGACTCGCCGGTATCCTCCGAGAAAGCGCCGTGGCACCAGATACGGGTTCGAGCCTGGAGGACTTGCGCCCGCCGAATAGCAACCATCTGTCACTGCCGAACGGCCGAGAATGACCTGATCGACCCGGAAGACTGCGCGTGCACCAGACGGGGAGTCGACGGTAAAGCCAGTAAAATCGGTATCCGCGACAGTCGTTGCATCTGGATTGACGGTCTGCGTCCACGACAGATCGTCGCAGGGGCGTTGGATGGGATGGGCTGGCGGCGGATGCGAAACTCCGCTGTATCGCCAGCTCGAGCCGTCGGGGTTGCGTACTTCGATGAGTTGCGCGAGGGGGAGGCTACTTGTGCCGCCGCCATAAAAGTAAGACCACGTCCGCCCATTGGCCGCCACGGACGCTAGGTTTCCGTTGGCGTAGCCGATGGTGATGATCCTGCCATCGTTCGACTCGATCCTGTCGAGCTTGACGATCTGATTCGTCTTGTTCGAGTACGTATACGTTACCCAGTTGCCGAATCGATCCTCGATGCGGGTTGGGTACAGGGCCAACGTAGCCTGTTGAAGACTCACCTCCATGATGCCGCCCGTGCCCGGGTTGTAGGCAGAAGACTTGGAGGGCAGGCTGCTTTCCAATGCCATCCAGTCGAACCAGTACTTCGTGCCATCGGGCCGGACGACGAGGTAGCCCTCGCCCCGTCCGAAGATCTGCTCTGTCGAACCGGGTGTTGCCGAAGCGTTGCGGTTCTTCAACGTGGTGAGGCACGACGCCGCGTCGTGGCTCGTGGTCACCCATCGGTAGGGCCCGCCCGCTGAGGGAGAAGGCATGCCGGCGGAGTTGTAGACGAGCAGTCCGGAGCTTCCATCCGGGTAGTGGACGGTAGGTGGGTTCCAGAACATGTGCGCGCGGAAGGTGTCGGGATACTGCTGCCCCGGCGGGGGCTCCATGAGCCACGATTGCGTGACAGAGCAGTTCTTGTTGGGCTGGCTGGTGTCAGAGGTGATCCATCCGACAGAGGCGTCGAACGTGCCTTCGATCCTGGGCAGACCCAGTGCCCAGTCCCCCAGCTGGGTGGCG